>NZ_JBQUZM010000004.1:0-1785485 GCF_056313845.1 Xanthobacter sp. DMC47
CGTGCGGAAGAAGCCGTGGACCGGCACCTCCAGCACGCCCGCCAGCTTGTCGCCGATGAAGGCGCCCGCCACGCCGACGAGAAGGTTCGTCAGCAGGCCGTGGTTGCTCGCCGTCACCCGCTCCGCCACCCAGCCGGCGATGATGCCGATGATGATGAGCGAGAAGAAGCCGACGCCCGGCTGGCTCAGGAATGCGTAGGTCTGCTGGTCCATGATGGTCCCCTCGCACGCGCCCGCAGAAGCGAGGGCGCGTCCGGATCATGCCGCCAACGGCTCCGCTTGGCGAGCGGTCCCGCTCCGGTTCCCCGGACCAGCGACGGCGCAGCCGGAGCGCCGAGCCGGGGGCCAGCGCAAGACTCCCGCCCAGCGGACACAAGCGTGGGCGGCAGGAAAGAGCCGCCTTCGGCTGAGTCCTTGCGCTGGATCCCGGCTCTCGCTCCTCGGCACTCACGTGCCGTTGCGCTCGGCCGGGATACGCTCCCTCACACGTGGATCGCGCGCCCGTAGGCCGCCATGACGCTCTCGTGCATCATCTCGGACAGGGTCGGGTGCGGGAACACGGCGTGGATGAGGTCTTCCTCGGTGGTCTCGAGGTTCATGGCGATGACGAAGCCCTGGATCAGCTCGGTCACTTCCGCACCCACCATGTGGGCGCCGAGCAGTTCGCCGGTCTTGGCATCGAAGATGGTCTTCACCAGGCCGTCCGGCTCGCCGAGCGCGATGGCCTTGCCGTTGCCGATGAAGGGGAAGCGGCCGACCTTGATCTCGCGTCCGGCCTCCTTGACCTTCTTCTCGGTGAGGCCCACGGAGGCGATCTGCGGCGTGCAATAGGTGCAGCCCGGGATCTTCAACTTGTCCATGGGGTGGGTGTGGAGGCCCTTGATGGTCTCCACGCAGATCACGCCCTCGTGCTCGGCCTTGTGCGCCAGCATGGGCGGGCCGGCGATGTCGCCGATGGCATAGACGCCGGGCACGCTGGTGCGGCCATAGCCGTCGGCAACGATGATGCCGCGCTCGATCTTCACGCCGATGGCCTCGAGCCCGAGGCCCTCCACATTGCCCACCACGCCCACGGCGGAGATCATCCGGTCCACGGTGATGTCGTGCTTGGCGCCCTTGGAATCTTCCACATGGGCGGTGATGCTGTCCGCGTGCTTGGTCACGCCCGTCACCTTGGCGCCGGACATGATCTTCATGCCCAGCTTCTCGAAGCGCTTGCGGGCGATGGCGGCGATTTCCTCGTCCTCCACGGGGAGGATCTGCGGCAGCACCTCCACCACGGTCACGTCCACGCCCATGGTGCGGTAGAAGGAGGCGAACTCGATGCCGATGGCGCCGGACCCCATGACCAGCAGGCTCTTGGGCATGGTCTCGGGCACCATGGCCTCGAAATAGGTCCAGATCAGCTTCTTGTCGGGCTCGAGGCCCGGCAGGGCGCGCGGGCGGGCGCCGGTGGCGACGATAATGTGCTTGGCGGTGTAGTCGCCGCCGCCCTTGGCGTTCTTGGGCGGGTTCGGGCTGGCCTCGACCTTGAGCTTGCCGGGGGCGGTGAAGGTGGCCTTGCCCCAGATCACGTCCACCTTGTTCTTGTTCAGCAGGAAGCCGACGCCGGTGGCGAGCTGGGAGGAGACGCCGCGCGAGCGCTTCACCACGGCCGCCGCATCGAAGCCGATCTTCTCGGCAGAGAGGCCGTAATCCTTGGCGTGCTCCATATAGTGGTAGATCTCGGCGGAGCGCAGCAGCGCCTTGGTGGGGATGCAGCCCCAGTTCAGGCAGATGCCGCCGAGGTGGCTCTTCTCCACCACCGCGGTCTTGAAACCGAGCTGCGCGGCGCGGATCGCGGCCACGTAGCCGCCCGGCCCGCCGCCGATGACGATGATGTCGTAAGTGTCAGCCATGGAAGGTCTCCTCGCCGCGCGCTGATGCGGCGGGCTCTGGTCGTGATGGGGATCGGGGCGTCCCGAGGCGGCCGCCGGCGTGGGCTTCGGCGAGGCGCAAAAGCGCCTCCTCGAACAGGGAAAGGTCGCGGAAGGGATCCTCGGCCGGGGCTTCGGCCTGGATCACCGGCAGGCAGGAGGCATGAAGCGCCTCGGCCAGCATGAGATTGTCGAAATGGCCGAAGTCCTCCACATGGAGGCCGTCGGCCATGAGGCTGTCCGGCCCCTCGGGCGCCAGGCCGATGGTGGCGCGGGCGCGGTGCTTCAACTCGCCGGGATGATTGGAATAGGCGGCAACCGGCTTGCCGAGAGCGAAGGCGAACCCGACCTCGAAGGCGGTGCCGGGATCGGCGCTGATGCCGCGGAAGGGCGTGAGGTTGGCGAGCACCGCGTCGGCGGTCCGCATCAGCCCGAGATTGGCGGCGAAGATCGCGGCGGCGGAAACCCCGCCGGCCGCATCGAGGGCGATCTCGCCATCGAGGGGGAACAGCCCGGTGAACCCGTGACGGGCGCACAGCTCCACCTTGCGCCGGCCGATCTCGCGCGCATCGTCGAGGAACACCTCCGGGCCGGCGAGATAGAGCTTCATCGGGTGGGCTTGTCCTTCCGTTCCCCGTTCGATCCCTCCCCCGCGCGCGGGAGAGGGGTCAGGCTGCACCGGGGCGGGAACCAGCCCCGTCAGCGCCTCACTTGGTGAGGATGGCGTAAAGCTCATCCTTCAGGCGCATGCGCTCGCGGCGCATGGCTTCGATCTCCTCGTCGCCGGTGGGCTCCACGTCGGTCTCGGCCCGGTGAACCTGCCGGTTCACCTCGTGATAAGCCTCGTGGAGCTTGGCGAAATGAGCGTCGGAGAGCTTCAGCGCCTGGATCTTCTCGGCATATTCCGGGAAGTCGGCGGCGAGCTCGTGGGGCGTGTGGCTCATTGTTGTTCCTTTCTCGGGTCGAACGGCGCGGGGCGCCGCTGTCCCGCAGCTACACTGCTCCGCTGCGGCAGGATTTGATCTGCCGCAGCCCTGTCAGGCCCGCCAGCGGAGGCGCAAGCCCCGCGCCGGCCTGAGCCGCTGGCGCTACGACCTCACACCAGCATCGCCATGGGCTTCTCGATGAAGCCCTTGAACGCGCTAAGCAGTTCGGCGCCGAGCGCGCCGTCCATCACCCGGTGGTCGCAGGTCATGGTGACGGTCATCTGGGTGACAACCTTCACCTCGCCGCCCTTCACCACGGCACGCTGCTCCGAAGCGCCCACCGCGAGGATGGAGGACTGGGGCGCGTTGATGATGGCGGTGAAGTTGCGCATCCCCATCATGCCGAGGTTCGACACGGAGGTGGAGCCGCCGGAATATTCCTCCGGCTTCAGCTTCTTGGTGCGCGCGCGGGCGGCAAGGTCGCGCATCTCGTTGGAGATGGTGGAGAGGGTCTTCTGCTCCGCCTTCTTCACGATGGGGGCATAGAGGCCGCCGTCGATGGCGACCGCCACGCCCACATCCGAATGCTTCATGCGCAGGATGCGGTCCTCGGCCCACACGGCATTGGCCGCCGGCACCTTCTGGAGCGCGAGCGCCAGCGCCTTGATGATGAAGTCGTTGACCGACACGCGGTAGGACGGCTTGCCGTCCTTGTCCTTCGACGCATTGGCATTGACCTGCTCGCGCAGGGCCATGAGGTCGTCGAGGTCGCAATCCACCGTCAGGTAGAAGTGCGGGGTGAGCTGCTCACTCTCCACCAGACGGCGCGCGATGGTCTTGCGCATGCCGTCGAGTTGCACTTCCTCGTAGGTGCCGGCCTCGAACATGGCCTTCACCTGATCCGCCGTTGGACCGGAGAGCGCCGCCGCAGCCTTGGGCGCGGGCGCCGCAGCGGCCGGAGCCGGAGCTGCCGCAGCCGCCGCGGCGGGCGCCGCCGCCGGCTTCGCGCCGGGCTGGGCGCCTTCGAGGTCGCGGGCGACGATGCGGCCGTGCGGGCCGGAGCCCGACAGGCTGCCGAGGTCAATGCCCTTGTCCTTGGCGATGCGGCGGGCGAGCGGCGAGGCGAACACACGCCCGCCCTGTCCGTTCGACGCCGGCGCAGCCGCCGCAGGAGCGGGAGCGGCTGAAGGAGCCGGGCTCGCAGCAGGAGCAGCAGCGGCAGGCGCGGGCGCGGCAGCAGGCGCAGCGGCTGGGGCGGCAGCGCCCTTGCCGGCAGCAGCGGCGGCCACGTCCTCACCCTCGCCAGCGAGGATGGCGATGAGCTGGTTCACCGGCACGTCCTGCGAGCCTTCCGGCACCAGGATCTTGGCGAGCACACCCTCGTCGATGGACTCGACTTCCATGGTGGCCTTGTCGGTCTCGATCTCGGCGAGCACGTCGCCGGACTTGACCTTGTCGCCTTCCTTCTTGAGCCACTTGGCGAGGTTGCCCTTCTCCATGGTGGGAGACAGGGCCGGCATCAGGATTTCGATGGGCATCTTCTTGGCCTTTCGAAAAAGCAAAAACCCTCAGCGACGCCGGACGAAGGCGAGCATCTGCTGCTGGCGGGGATGGGACCAGTCGCCGATGACCTTCATTTCCCAATTGGGATCGCCGGCCAGCGCCGTGGAAAGCTGCGCCTGGGTATAGTGGTATGGATCCTTGTCCGGGAACGTCACCACCCCACCCTTGCCTTGCTTGACCTCGCGCCCGAACTTGCCGTCGGGCACGAGGAAGCAGGTGACGAAAAAGATACCGCCGGGGACGAAATGGGGGGCGATCCGGGCGAGGCAATCGACCAGATACGGCATCGGCAGGTGACTGAAGACGGACTGCGCGATTCCCATATCGAACAGCACCCGGAACCCACCGATATCGAAGCTGTCAGACACACTCAGATGGTCGCGCGGCAGCTTGGCATCGAGCCCGGCCGGGACGATCTCCTCGGCGTAGCCGGCCTCGAGGAGATCGCCGCTGAGGTCGATCCCATAGTACCGGTCGGCATCGAGATAGGCGACGAACTTGACCCCGCCGCGCAGGCTGCCGCAGCCGATGTCCACCAGCCGGTGGTGCGGCTTAAGCCCCTGCTTCACAAGGAAATCCCGCTGCAGCCGGCCGACCTCTTCCCAGAGGCCGCCGATGACTTCGCGGTGCTGTCCCTGCTGCACGTGGCGCGCCACGTGATCGAGGTCGTAATAGGTGGTCGGCGCGGTGCCGGCCTTCTCGCCGGCGGTCATTTGTAGGTGACCGCCTTGACCGCCTCGATCACCTCCGCAACCGACGGCAGCGCCAGCTTTTCCAGGTTCGCGGCATACGGCATCGGCACGTCCTTGCCGGTGACGCGCAGGACCGGCGCGTCAAGGAAATCAAAGGCCTTGTCCATGAGCTGGGCGGCGATCTCGGCGCCGATGCCGGACTGCGGCCAGCCCTCTTCCACCGTGACGCAGCGGCCGGTCTTCTTCACCGATGCGACGATGGTGTCGACATCCATGGGGCGGATGGTGCGCAGGTCGATGACCTCGGCCTCGATGCCCTGCTTCGCAAGTTCCTCGGCCGCCTTGAGCGCGTAGGTCATGCCGATGGAGAAGGATACCAGCGTCACATCCTTGCCCGACCGTGCGATCCGCGCCTTGCCGATGGGCAGCACGTAATCGTCAAGCTTCGGCACCTCGAAGGAGTGGCCGTAAAGGATCTCGTTCTCGAGGAAGATGACGGGGTTGGGATCGCGGATGGCGGCCTTGAGCAGGCCCTTGGCGTCGGCGGCCGAATAGGGCGCGATGACCTTCAGGCCGGGGACGTTGGAATACCAGGCGGTATAATCCTGGCTGTGCTGGGCGGCGACACGCGCGGCGGCGCCGTTGGGGCCGCGGAAGACGATGGAGCAGTGGACCTGCCCGCCGGACATGTACAGCGTCTTGGCGGCGGAGTTGATGATGTGGTCGATCGCCTGCATGGCGAAGTTGAAGGTCATGAACTCCACGATGGGCTTCAGTCCCGCCATGGCCGCGCCGACGCCGACACCGGCAAAGCCGTGCTCGGTGATGGGCGTGTCGATCACGCGGCGGGCGCCGAATTCCTGGAGTAGACCCTGGGTGATCTTGTAGGCACCCTGATACTCGGCCACTTCCTCGCCCATGACGAAGACATCGCCATCGCGGCGCATCTCCTCGGCCATGGCGTCGCGCAGGGCCTCGCGGACCGTCTGGGTGACGAATTCAGTGCCGGGCGGCACTTCCGGATCGGGTTGGGCCGACACCTGCGGCGGGGACGCGACGGCGGAGGGAGCGGGGCTGACAGGCGCGACCGGCGCCGCGGCAGCGGCGGGAGACGGCGCGCTCTCGGCGGCCTTGGCGGCGGGGGCGGGAGCGGCGTTCGCATCCTCGCCGTCGGCCAGGATGGTGGCGATGGGCGTGTTCACCGCCACGTCCTGCGCGCCTTCCGGCACCAGGATCTTGCCGAGGATGCCCTCGTCGACGGCCTCCACTTCCATGGTGGCCTTGTCGGTCTCGATCTCGGCGAGCACGTCGCCGGACTTGACCGTGTCACCTTCCTTTTTCACCCACTTGGTGAGGTTGCCCTTCTCCATGGTGGGAGACAGGGCCGGCATGAGGACTTCGATGGCCATGGCTGTCAGCTCTTGCTCGGCGCGGTGGCGGGGACGGACGGCGTGGCGCCGGCCGGGGCCGCATGGTCGCGCTTGAAGGTGAGGTTGGTGTAGGCGGAGATGGCCGCGATCGCGACGGTCAGGGAAACGAAGAAGGCGACGGCCGCCTTGCCGGTACGCACCCGGTCGGCGTCCTCGGCGATGCCGGAGCGACCGACGGCGAAGGGCCAGAGCGCGAGCAGAAGGTAGCTGCCCGCGCCGACGGGCCGTCCAGCCGCCCGCTCGGCGGCGAGGGCGGAGCGGCCGCCGCGCACGGCGACGACCCAGGCGCCGATGGCGGCGATGAGCGCCGCCCCGGCGATCACATGGAAGAGTTCGGCCACGGGCCGGGCCTCAGCGCAGGATGTCCGTGTAGAGTTCGGCGACGTCAGGCTCCGGATCGCTGCTGGCGAAGTCCGCGGCAGCATTGACGATCTCGCGGACGTCGGCGTCGATCTTCTTGAGATCGTCCTCGCTGACCTTGTGGCCGTCGAGGAGGCGGGTGCGCACCTGCTCGATGGGATCGTGCTCGGTCCGCATCTTCTGCACCTCCTCCTTGGACCGGTATTTCGCCGGGTCCGACATGGAGTGGCCGCGATAGCGGTAGGTCTGCATCTCGAGGATGTAGGGGCCATTGCCTTCGCGGGCGAAGGCGAGCGCCCGTTCGCCGGCGGCCTTCACCGCCTGCACATCCATGCCATCCACCTGCTCGCCGGGGATGTTGAAGGACGTGCCGCGCTTGGAGAAGTCCTGCTGGGCCGAGGCGCGGGACACGGAGGTGCCCATGGCGTACTTGTTGTTCTCGATCACGTACACGACCGGAAGCTTCCACAGCTCGGCCATGTTGAAGCTCTCGTAGACCTGGCCCTGGTTGGCTGCGCCGTCGCCGAAATAGGTGACGGAGACGTTGCCGTTCTCGCGGTAGCGGTCGGCGAAGGCGAGGCCGGTGCCGAGCGACACCTGAGCACCGACGATGCCGTGGCCGCCGAAGAACTGCTTCTCGATGCTGAACATGTGCATCGAGCCGCCCTTGCCCTTCGACAGGCCGCCGCGGCGACCGGTCAACTCGGCCATGACGCCCTTGGCATCCATGCCGGTGGACAGCATGTGCCCATGATCGCGGTAGCCGGTGATGACCTGATCGCCCGGCTTCATCGCCAGCTGCATCCCGACCACGACGGCTTCCTGGCCGATGTAGAGGTGGCAGAAGCCGCCGATGAGGCCCATGCCGTACATCTGGCCGGCCTTTTCCTCGAAGCGGCGGATGAGCAGCATCTCGCGGTAGGCTTCGAGGTCCTGGTCCTTGGTGAAAGGTACCGGCCCGGACGGCGCGGTGGTCCGGGGGGAAGTCTTCTTGGCGGCCATCGACATCCTCAGGAAGCTCTGGAACTGCGCCTCTCTAACGCACCCCTGAGCGGCCTGAAAGCGGGAATTTTTCTTTGCTGCACCGCAACACGTTGCAAACACTTGCGCTGCAATGATTGAACCAAATAATGGTTCAATCGCCCCTTGAACTCATTTTCAGTTCATTTGCTGCGAAGCAGCACAAGATCCTTGGTGTTTATGAAGTTCAATTGCCGCCGCGCCTCCTCGTCCAGCATGTCCGGATCGAGCTGGCTGGGGGCCAGAAGGGAGACCTTGTTCTCCATCGCCTGCCGTTGCGCCTTGAGGGCGGCGAGATCGGATTCGAGGGCCTTCATCTCCTGCTCGTAGTTGCGTCGCGCAAGGAGGCCATGGTCACCAATGTAGGCGTGGTAGGCGAAGTAGCCGATGAGCGCCGCGGCCCCCACATGGAGGGCGAGCGTGGCAAGGATGGTCTGGAGGCGCGAGCGGCTTTGCATGAGCCTATCTTCGCGAGTTCTGGTTTCCGCCCTGTTAAGGCGCGCCAGATCCCCGCCCGGAGTTGCGCTCGGGGATGTCCGCGTTTCAACTGCGCGGCGTGAATCGCAGGCAGGAGCGCAAGGTCTGTGGAGTGGACGGACGACGGCATCGTGCTGGGGGTCAGGCGGCACGGCGAAGGCAATGCCATCGTCGAGTTGCTGACGCGCCGTCGCGGCCGTCATCTCGGCATGGTGCGCGGCGGGGCTTCCCGTCGCCTGGCGCCCGTTCTCCAGCCCGGCAACTCGGTGAGTGCGACATGGCGGGCCCGTCTCGACGAACATATGGGAAACTACGCGCTCGAAGCGTCTGTGGTCCGCGCCGGCCTGCTCATGGAGGCGCCCCACGCCGCCTTCGGGTTCACGCACATGGCGCAGCTGCTCCACTTGCTGCCCGAACGCGACCCCCATGAGGAGCTGTTCCTCACCCTCGGGGCGATTCTCGATGCCCTGGGGGAAGCAGAATCCGCCGGCATGCTGCTCGCCCGCTTCGAACTCGCCATGCTTTCAGAATTGGGGTTCGGGCTGGAGTTAGAGAGCTGCGCCGCGACCGGACAGCGCGACGATCTCGTCTATGTCTCCCCGAAAAGCGGGCGGGCGGTCTCCCGCGGGGCAGGGGCCCCCTATGCCGACCGGCTGCTTCCCTTGCCGCCGTTTCTCCTGTCCGGGGCACCACCTTCCGCCGAGGATGTGGAAGCTGCCTTGGCGATCACCGGCCACTTCCTGCTGCTGCGTGCGCTTGAGCCGCGCGGGCTCGGCTTTTCGGAATCCCGCGCGGCCTTCCTGGCGTCATGGCGGCGAAGCGCCGATCACCAGCGATAGGGACGGGGTCCGACCCAGACGTTGCGGCAGCGGGTCACCCAATGGGGACGTCCGTTCCACCAGCGGCGAACCTGCCAGCAGCGGCGCACCCAGCGAACATCCTCGACCTTCGCCTGTTCATGGGCGGCACCGGCGAAGCTTCCCGCGCTACCTGCAAGTGATCCGGCCGATGCCGAAGGCGCCGCACCAAGAAGCGCCAACGCAACCACTCCCCCCGCCGCAAGAGTTGCAACCTTCATTGGACCTTCTCCTCTTGACGTGAACGTAGCAAAGCGCTCGCAGATCAATGCTGAAACGTCGCAGGGGCGGCATTTTGTTCCGGGGATGACATCTTAAGCGCGTGCTTGGCCGCAGAATGTGGCCTTGTGCGGTACATTCCTGCTTTTTGCCGCTACGGCACGCCTCAGACTTGACGATCGGTTCAGTCTTGCGGCGAGATCGCGGCTGAAGGGGCTGCGGAAGGCAGGGGATCGCACCCGTCCGAGCTGGTGGCGCGGGCTTGTCGCACGCACGCGCGCGAGGTACTGCGAGGCATGGCCACCCGCACACTTCCGCCCGGCGACGGGAACATCGAGAAAGTCACGCTGAAGGAGGCGCTGGAAGAGCGCTACCTCGCGTATGCCCTCTCGACCATCATGCACCGCGCGCTGCCCGACGCGCGCGACGGTTTGAAGCCGGTGCACCGGCGCATCCTCCACGCCATGCGGCAGCTGCGGCTGGATCCCGGGCAGGGGTTCAAGAAGTCCGCCCGCGTGGTAGGCGATGTCATCGGCAAGTTCCACCCGCACGGCGACCAGTCCGTCTATGACGCGCTGGTGCGCCTCGCCCAGGACTTCGCCCAACGGTATCCTTTGGTCGATGGCCAGGGCAATTTCGGCAATGTGGACGGCGATAACGCCGCTGCCATGCGATACACCGAGGCCCGCCTCACCGAGACCGCCCGGCTGCTGCTGGACGGCATCGACGAGGACGCTGTGGACTTCCGCCCGACCTATGACGGATCGGAGGAAGAGCCGGCGGTTTTGCCGGCCGCCTTCCCGAACCTTCTCGCCAACGGCTCGCAGGGCATCGCCGTCGGCATGGCGACCTCCATCCCGCCCCACAATGCGGCGGAGTTGCTGGATGCCGCGCTACACCTCATCGACCATCCGGACGCGCTCGCGTTCGACCTGCTGAAGTTTGTGCCCGGCCCGGATTTCCCCACCGGCGGCGTGCTGGTGGAAGATCAGGTTGGCGTCGCCGAGGCCTATGCGACGGGGCGCGGCTCGTTCCGCGTCCGCGCCCGCTGGGAGAAGGAGGAGACCGGCCGCGGCAGCTATGTGGTGGTGGTGACGGAGATCCCTTACGGCGTCGCGAAATCCCGCCTCGTCGAGAAGATCGCCGAGCTGCTCACCGACAAGAAACTGCCGCTGCTCGCCGACGTCCGCGACGAGAGCGCCGAGGACATCCGCCTGGTGCTGGAGCCGCGCGCCCGCACCGTCGATGCGGAAGTCTTGATGGAGAGCCTGTTCAAGCTCACCGAGCTTGAGGCGCGCATCCCGCTCAACATGAACGTGCTGGTCAAGGGCCAGATTCCCAAGGTGCTGTCGCTGGCGGAGGCGCTGCGCGAGTGGCTGGACCACCGCCGCGACGTGTTGCTGCGCCGCTCCCGCTACCGGCTCGACCAGATCGCGCACCGGCTGGAGGTGCTGGGCGGTTACCTGATCGCTTACCTCAACCTCGACGAGGTGATCCGCATCATCCGCGAGGAGGACGAGCCGAAGGTCTCGCTGATGCAGACCTTCGAGCTGACCGACGTTCAGGCGGAAGCCATTCTCAACATGCGGCTGCGCTCCCTGCGTCGCCTGGAAGAGATGGAAATCCGCAAGGAGCACGATGCGCTCTCCAAGGAGCAGGACGGGCTCAACCGCCTCGTCGCCTCCGAGACGGCTCAGTGGAAGGCCATCTCCAAGGAAATCCGCGAGACCCGCAAGACCTACGGCCCCGAGACCGAGCTCGGCCGGCGCCGCACGACTTTCGCGGTGGCCCCGACGGTCCACGAGGACGCCTTCACCGAGGCGCTGGTGGAACGCGAGCCCATCACCGTCGTGGTCTCGGCGAAGGGCTGGATCCGCGCGCTGAAGGGCCATGTGGCGGACGTGTCGAACCTGCAGTTCAAGGGCGACGACAGCCATGGCCACGCCTTCTTCGCCGAGACCACTTCCAAGGTGATGGTGTTCGCCTCCAACGGTCGCTTCTACACGCTGGACGCCTCAAAGCTTCCCGGCGGGCGCGGCCATGGCGAACCGGTGCGGCTGATGATCGACCTGGAGCAGGAGGCGGAGATCGTTTCCGTCTTCGCCTATCAGGCCGGGCGCAAGCTTCTGGTGGCATCGAAGCAGGGCCGCGGGTTTGTGGTGCCGGAGGACGATTGCCTCGCCAATACCCGCAAGGGCAAGCAGGTGCTCGTCACCGATCCGCCGGACGCCGCGCTGGCGGTGCGCTTCGTCGATGGCGACTGGGTGGCGGTGATCGGCGAGAACCGCAAGATGCTGGTCTTCCCGCTCAATCAAGTGCCGGAGATGTCGCGTGGCCGCGGCGTGCGCCTGCAGCGCTACAAGGACGGCGGCCTCTCCGACCTCAAGGTGTTCCCCATGGCCACCGGCCTGACCTGGGAGGATACCTCCGGGCGGACCTGGACGGTCACCGATCTCATCGAGTGGCAGGGCGAACGCGCCTCGGCGGGCCGTCTGCCGCCCAAGGGGTTCCCCCGCACCAACACGTTCGGCTGAGGCATGGACGCGCCCTCCCCCGAGGCCGGGCGCGCACCGGCTCCCGCCGAGCGGGCGGCGCTCCGTCGTCTCATCGACAAGGCTCAATCGGCGGTCCGGGCGCGGGAAACCGCGCTCGTCCTCATCGCCGCCGTCATGGGTGTGCTGGCCGGCATTGCGGCCAGCGTCATGAGTGCCACCACCCAGTGGATGCACGAGGTGCTGTTCTGGCTCGCGCCGGGCGAGCGCCTGTCGTCGTCCCCTGCCCTCGCCTCGCCCTGGCTGATCCTCGTCCCCGCCGTCGGCGGCGCGGCGATGGGGCTGATCGCGGTTGCGCTGAAGCGCTGGCGCCGACACCCTTTCGTCGATCCCATCGAGGCGAACGCGCTGCATGGCGGGCGGATGTCGCTCACCGACAGCATCATCGTCGCCCTGCAGACCATGGTCTCCAACGGCTTTGGCGCGTCTCTGGGGCTTGAGGCCGGCTATTCGCAGATCGGCTCGGGCATCGCCTCCCGGCTGGGTCTGACCTTCAAGCTCCGACGCAACGACCTGCGCATCCTCGTCGGCGCCGGCGCCGCGGCAGGCATCGGCGCGGCCTTCGATGCCCCGCTGATGGGCGCCTTCTACGGTTTCGAGATCGTCATCGGCTCCTATTCCATTCCGGCGGCGGCGCCGGTGCTCGCCGGCACGGTGTCGGCAGTGATGACGGCGCGGCTGCTCGGCGCCCATGTGGAGCCGCTGCACATGCCGCTCGACCCGAACCTCGGGCCGGTGGACATCCTGCCCATCCTCTTCCTCGGCCTCGCGGCCGCGGCCGTCGCCATCGTCATCATGCGGCTCGTGACGACGGTCGAGACGCTGTTCGGCATGAGCCGCATTCCCGCGCCGCTGCGGCCGATGGTGGCCGGCATCGGCATCGGCGCGCTGGCGCTTTACAGCCCGCAGGTCCTCTCGGATGGGCACGGCGCGCTCCATGCGCAGGTGGGGAGCGCGGTGACGGCCTCCGTCGCCATCGTGTTCGGCCTGAAGATCCTCGCCTCCGCCCTCTCGATCGGATCGGGTTTCCGCGGCGGCCTGTTCTTCGCCTCGCTGTTCCTCGGCGCGCTGATGGGCAAGCTCTATGGCGGACTGCTGGCCGTCGCCTTCCCCGGCTTCCACCTCGATCCGTCCGTGGCGGCGGTGGTGGGCATGGGGGCCTTGGCGGTTGGCGTCATCGGCGGCCCGCTCACCATGAGCTTCCTCGTGCTGGAGATGACGCGGGACATTTCTCTCTCCGGCTTCGTCATGGCCGCGGCCGTCGTCACCTCCCTGACCGTGCGCGAAACGTTCGGCTACTCGTTCTCCACCTGGCGCCTGCACCTGCGCGGCGAGACCATCCGCGGCGCGCAGGATGTCGGGTGGATGCGAGATCTCACAGTCGCGAAGATGATGCGGACGGACTTTCCAACCTTCCCGCAAGACGGGACGCTGGATGCCCTGCGTGCCCGCTATGCCCTGGGCTCCACCCGCATGGTGGTGCTGGTGGACGCGGCAGGCGGCTATGGCGGGCTGCTGCGCCTGTCCGAGGCCTATGCATCCCTCGAACCCGGCGAGACGGAAGTTTCCGCGCTCGCCACCCATCGCGACCATGTGTTGCTGCCCGCTATGAACGTTAGGGAAGCTTCTCTGGCCTTCGATGCCGCGAAGGCGGAAGACCTCGCGGTGGTGGACGACCGCGACAACCGCCATCTGCTGGGTCTGTTGGGAGAATCCCACGTCCTCAAGCGCTATGCCGCCGAACTCGAGCGGGCGCGGCGGGGCCTGGGCGCGGAAGACTGACGCGCAGGTCCGGTCTCAGGCTGCGAACGTTTCGAGCCGCGCCACGCGGTTTCGCCCGGCCCGCTTCGCCGTATAAAGCGCCGTATCGCTCCGTGCGATCAACTCTCCCGGCCCATCATCCCCCCGCGCGGAGGCGATGCCCACGCTGACCGTGATTTCGATGGACATGCCGTGGGTGACGATCGGAAGCGCAGCGACATTCGCGCGAATGCGCTCGGCCACGAGGTCCGCTCCCGCCGACGGCGTCTCGGGAAGGACCACGACGAATTCCTCCCCGCCATACCGGCAGACAAAATCCCCCGGACGGCGTGCGCCACGCTCGACGCGGTGAGCGACCTCGGCGAGCACGGCGTCGCCCATTGCGTGCCCATAAGTGTCATTCACCCGCTTGAAGTGGTCGATATCGACCATGAGCACCGCGAGTTCGCGCTGCTCGCGGCGGGCGCGGTGCATTTCCGCCTCCAGCGTCAGGTCGAGCGCGCGGCGATTGGGTAGTCCGGTCAGAGAGTCTGTGATGGCCATGCGCTCAAGCTGGGCCTCCATCTCCCGGCTGCGGCGCAGCGACGTGGAGAGCGCCGAGACCGTAAGCGCCAGGAGAAGCGATATCGTGAGCGTGAGTGCAAGGGTGATGGCCGCCCGCACGTACCAACCGCCGAACTGCTGGCGCGCGGAGACGCCAACGGTAACAGAGAGCGGATACCCTTCGATGAGCGCCGTCCGCAGGAATCTGCGCTGCCCATCGAGCCGGGATGTTTCTACCCTCCAGTCCCCCGACGGTCCTGACGCCAGCCGCTGGAGCACGTCCGGCGTCACGCGATCCCCCACGTTCCCCCGGCCATCCGTGGATGGGTAGCGCAGGACGACGGTGCCATCCGTCCGGGTCAGCCGGATGATGCCCCCGGGCGGCAGCTTCACACGCTCGAAAAGCTGCCGGAAATAGACAAGGCGAATGGAGGCCACCACGACGCCCGCGAAAGACCCGTCCGGTCCATTCAGCCTTCGGCTGATACCGATGGCGAACTGAGACGCCGCAAGACGAGAAACGAATGGCCGGCTGACGTAGATGCCTGCGTTCGGGTTGTCCCTTTGCACGCGGAAGTAGTCCCGATCGGCGAAATTGATGGCGCTCAGATCTTCTTCGGAATCATCGAACAGAACATTGCCCTGAGGATCCAGCACGAGCATCACGCCAAAGTCCGTCGCATCGCCCGCGCGGCGAAACAGGACATGCTGGCGCAGTCCCAAGGGGAGCGCCATCAGGGTGGGCTCGCGCAACGCATCCGCCAGGCTGGACAGGCTCGCTTCAACCAGAAGGAAGTCGCGCTCGATCGCTCCCGCGAGCACAGAGATCGTGTTCGCGGTATATCGCTCGCCGTCGCGCCAAGTTTCCTGATAGGAGCGCCACAAGGCGAAGGACTGCATCCCCACAATGGCGAGGATGAGCGCACTCGTGACAAACCGGAGCAGACGGCCGGAGGAGAGGTGTTTGAGAACCTTATCCATCAGCCTTACCTCGGTAACATCTATACCATCCGGGTGGTGGCGTTGTTACCAAGGATCAAATCTGGAGGATTTTATTCTGCCGCCGGCCGATCGCTGCGGTGGACCTCCGCCTCCGCCACCCGGGCCGGCTCCGCCTCGAGCCAGTGCAGGATCAGCGTGTAGCCCAGCGCCAGCACAACTGGCCCCACGAACAGGCCGAGGACGCCCGAGGACAAGAGCCCGCCGATCGCGCCGATGAAGACGACCAGCATGGGCACGTCTACGCCGCGCCCGAGCATGATGGGGCGCAGAACGTGCTCGATGAGCGAGACGCCGGTGCACCACACGGCGAAGATCACCGCCGGCATCGGGTCGAGCAAAGTGAAGGCATAGATCGCCACCGGCACCAGAACGATGGCCAGCGGCAGCTGCACGATGGCGATGATGAGGCAGAGCAGGGCCAGCAGGCCCGCGGCTGGAATGTCCGCAGCGAGGAAGCCGAGCCCCGCGAGAAGCGCCTGGATCAGCGCAACGCCGATGATGCCCTTGCTGACGCTGCGGATGGTGCGCACGGCAAGGTCCGAATAACCGAGGCCGCCCGCGCCGGCGAGGCGGGTGACCACGTCGCCGGCGATCCGCTGACCGCTGGTTGCATTCGCCATTAGCACCGCCGCCACGAAGATGGCGACGACGAACTCCAGGATCCCGAGCAGCACGCCGGTCGCCGACCCGAGCATCCATTTCCCGGCCCAGGTGAGTTCGGAGGCGATGGAGCTGATGGCCTGGTCAAGATTGGTCGAGGCAAGCATCCAGAAGCTGTAGAGCGGTTCGCCGACGATGAACCAGCCGCGGACGGCCGCCGGCGGAGGCGGCAGGCGCAGCGTGCCATCGGCCATGTGGTGGGCGAGGAGCTTCAGGCTGTTGACCAGGGTATCGGCGAGCAGCAGCGCCGGCAGCACCAACAGTGTCAGCGCCAGCACGACGAAGAGTGTGGCCGCCGTCGCCGTCCTGCCGCTGAGCGCCGCGCACAGGCGGGTGAACAGGGGGTGCGAGGCGATGGCGATGATGAGCCCCCAGAGGATGGAGGTCAGGAACGGCTGGACGATGGTGAAGCACCACCCGAACAGCAGCGCCAGCGTGCCGAACCGCAGCGCCAGCTGGAGCACGGGGCCGAACGTCTCGCTGCCATCCCTGGCCGGGAGGCGGTCCTGACGCCGTTCGCGAGGCCTGTCCTGCGGTCGTTCCATGATCCTGTCCAGCTGGCCGCTCCAACCTTACCTGAGAGAACTCGTTATCCGCCCGCCTTGCAATGGCAGCCGGCCGGCGGACGATCTGTGCGCCGGGGTCGCCCTGCTCCCCTCACCGCGTGGCAGGCCTATTGCATTGTCTGCTGCGGGTCACGGCCTGCCCTGTTCCGGCCGGTCGACCCTGAAGCAACAAGGACAAGGCGAGGACACAGCATGTCCGACCACAAGGTCACGGTCGAGCAACTGCCGAGCGGCAAGTGGGCGTGTTTTCTTCACGTGGAAGGACACGACGAACCCATCAACCTCGGGCGGGAGTTCAAGAACGACGAACAGGCGGAGAACTGGCTCAACGTCTCGGAATCCGTCACCGCCATCGAGATGATGCTCCGGAAGGTCAAGAAGTAGGACCGGCCGAAGCCGACAGGACCTATATCCGCCTTGGCTCGAAGACGACAGGGCTGTCGTGGTTCACACAGCCGGTCTGGCGGGCGCCGGCACTCCGCCGGCTTCACTTGGTGCAGCCGGCGGACGCCGAGATATTTTCGGGCGTGCCCCAGTCATTCTGGGGCAGGTTCTCATAAGGCGGCCCGAATTCCTGCTTTATCATCGTAAAGGCCGACGGCAGCCCGGTCTGCTGGTCGAAATCGATGATCCAGAAATAATCGTAGGTATCGCCCGGCCAATCGTCGGGAACCTTGATGCCGGCGAGATCCATGAGGTCGAACAGCGTCGTGGCCTTGGTCGGCACGGGCATGCCGGGATGCTTTTTCTCCACGATCGCCCGCTGGGCCGGCGTCAGCTCGATATCGAGCCGGGGCCTGGCGATGTGGACGTGCTCCCAGTTCATGATGAGCGTTCCGCCGGCCCATTCCGGCTTGGTGAACACGTCATGCACCGCCTGCCGGTTGCGTTCCGCGAGCTTGTCCTGGCGGATGATGAGCTTGCCGTCCACCATCTCCGGCATCACCGAATAGAAGATGACCGGCTGCTCCCAGGAATCTGCGACGGGATAGATGGTTTCCAGCGTGTGCAGCGAGAGCCCCAGGATGGCCGTCGGCACCTCGCCCGGCCGCAGAAGCGATTTCTTGGCGTTCTTTCCGAGGTAATACTCCACCAGAGCCCGGGCGCGCTCCTGCCCGATGCTGCAGAGCTGGAGCGGCCCCCCCTTCTCGCCATGCCGCAGGAGAATGATGCGAGCCGGAACAGCAGCAGCTGGCAGCGCTGCGAGAAGGCTCACGGAAAACACCGCCGCGAGCGCGAGGCCGCCAGCCAGAACCCTCCGCCCGAGCGATTTGATTGTTTGCATCACCGTCACTCCTGATGGCGCGACGCTAGCCGAGTCCCCGAACGTTCGCCAATGGGACCCGCCGGAGGCACCCCACACGCCACGAGCCCATTCGGGCCCCTTCACAGGCCGCCACGAACATGCTTCAACGCGGCAGCCGGATGAATTTCAGGGACCGGCAGCATGCGGGGCGCTGCGATGGCAGAGATGAGCTTGGGGACGAATGGGCTGGCGGGCGGCGTTTTGCTCGCGCTCATCGCCATGGCGGGTGTCCAGGCGATCGCCCAGACCTCGCAGCAGCGTGTCGTGGTGACGCCGCGCGTGATCCAGCTGCCCGTCATCCCCCAGGGCAACTACCTCGATCCGGGCCCCGGCCCTGCCATTCGCCCGGACGTGAAGATCGGCGACGACCGCAACGAGGATTACGTGTTCCCGCCCGATCTCTCCGGCGGCTACGGCTCCGGCCCTCCCGGCGACCCGACCAACAATGGTCAGTGGAGCCCGCTGGACGGCGACACGCCGAGCTTCTGAGGCATAATGCAATCCTTCAGATCATGGCCGGGCTCAGACCCGGCCATTTTCGTTGGCGGCGCCGGAGGGCCGCGCCGCGAGCGGTTTGACGGTGGCGACCGGTGTCCCTAATTCAGAAGGCGGAAGGCTGCACTGCCAGCCCGCTGCGGCGGAACAAGCCGCAGCGATCGTGCCTCAGGGAGCCGCCCATGAAAGCCGCACCCAACTACATGATCTCGCGCCTCGACGAGATTCCCGCCGTGCCCTGCCCCTGCGGCTTCGCGCGCCGCGCGTTTGGAACGGATGACAACAAGCTCGCGACCGTTCACCTCACCGACATCACCGAGGATGCGCGGGTCCACTACCACAAGCACATGACCGAGATTTACGTGATCCTCGAAGGGGAAGGGGAGATGGAACTCGACGGCGAGCGCGTGCCCGTCTCTCCGCTCACATCCATCTTTATCAAGCCTGGATGCCGCCACCGCGCCATCGGCCGCATGCGCATCCTGAACATTCCCATCCCGGCCTTCGACCCCGAGGACGAATGGTTCGACTGAGCGCGGGAAAGCGACGCGCGCAAAAAGAAAGCGGCGGGGAAATCCCGCCGCTTCCAAAAACCTCGAACCGTGAGCCGAAGCGATCAGCGCTTCGAGAACTGGAACGATCGGCGAGCCTTGGCACGACCGTACTTCTTGCGCTCGACCACGCGGCTGTCGCGGGTCAGGAAGCCGCCCTTCTTGAGGGGGCTGCGCAGCTCGGGCTCGTAATAGGTGAGCGCCTTGGAGAGGCCGTGACGCAGCGCGCCGGCCTGGCCGGACAGACCGCCGCCGGAAACGGTGGCGACCACATCGTACTGGCCTTCGCGGGCCGCGACCTGGAACGGCTGGTTGATCATCAGACGCAGCACGGGACGGGCGAAATACACCTCGATATCCCGGTCATTGACGGTGATCTTGCCGGTGCCGGGGCGAACCCACACGCGGGCCACGGCGTCCTTGCGCTTGCCGGTGGCATAGGCGCGGCCGAACTTGTCCAGCTTCTGGACATGAACGGGGGCTTCGGGCTGGGCCGAGACGGTCGCTGCGCCGAGAGCGTCGAGGGACTGGAGAACCTCGGCCATGTCAGTTCCTCACGTTCTTGCGGTTGAGAGCCGCCACGTCGAGGGCGACCGGCTGCTGGGCCTCGTGCGGGTGGGCAGGGCCCTTGTAGACGCGCAGGTTGCCCATGATCTTGCGGCCGAGCGGGCCGCGGGCGAGCATGCGCTCCACCGCCTTCTCGATGACACGCTCCGGGAAGCGGCCTTCGAGAATGAACTTCGCGGTGCGTTCCTTGATGCCGCCCGCATAGCCGGTGTGATGGTAGTAGACCTTCTGGTCCTTCTTGCGACCCGTGAACACCGCCTTCTCGGCGTTGACCACGACGACATTGTCGCCGCAATCCACGTGGGGGGTGTAGATGGGCAGGTGCTTGCCCTTCAGGCGCATGGCGATGATGGTCGCGAGCCGGCCGACAACAAGGCCGCTGGCGTCAATCACCACCCACTTCTTCTCGATTTCGGCGGGCTTGGCCGAATACGTCTTCATGGGTTCGTTCCGAATGAGAAGTCGGACGGCCCGGCCCAAAAGGACCGTGCAGCGTCCGACGATGGGGTGCTTCTAGAGGAGCACGGTGCGCGCGTCAATGAATGAGGTGTGCGAAATCATGAGCAAAAACAGTATCTTATAAAAATGGTGCAATAGCACCACTAAAATTACCGCGTTTTCGCATTGCCTTGGCGGCAATCAGGCTTTCGGCCTGTCGGGAATGGAATAGGTGGAAACGCAGTGGGCCACCAGTTCGTCGTCCCCCGGCCCCCGGATTCCCACCTCGCCCACCGCGAGACGCTTGCCGAGCTTGATGATGCGGGCGTCACCGAAGAGCGGACCGGGCATCGGCTTGCGCAGGAAGTTGATGGAGAGATTCGTCGTCACCGCCAGCGCGACCGGCCCGATCTGCGCCAGGAGCGCCACATAGACCGCCACGTCCGCCAGCGCCATCATGGCTGGGCCTGAGATGGTGCCGCCCGGCCGCAGATGGCTCTCGTCGGCATCGAGCCGCACCGTTGCGGTCTTCAGGCCGACACGCTCCACATGATGCGCACGGCCCGGTCCGAAGGCTTGCGGGAATTCGGCCGCGAGGAAGGTCTCCAGTTCCTTCACCGTCATCACCACATCTCGTGCCGCAGTCATCCCGCCAATTCCCCTTGCCCGCCCCGGCTCGCGCCGGCCGACGCTTGTGAATAGGATAGCGGCCGGAACGTCAAATCCGGAACCGCCAAGGGAAATATCGTGCCCGCGACAGCCGCCGTGAACGCCGCCCTGCCCGCCCCAGTCTCCCGCTCCGACGACGCCGGGGTGGTGACGCTGACCCTGGCACGGCCGGCCCAGCGCAATTCCCTCTCCGAGGCGATGATGGCCGCGCTCACGGCCGCTTTGGGCGAGGTGGCGGCGGATTCGTCTGCGCGCGCCGTGGTGCTGGCGGCGGAAGGGCCGGTCTATTCTGCCGGGCACGACCTGAAGGAAATCCAGTCGCATCGCGCCGACCCGGATCGCGGGCGCGCTTATTTCGACGACGTGCTGAAGCGCTGCGCCACGCTGATGACGGCCATCGTCCGCCTGCCCCAGCCTGTGATCGCCGCCGTGGAGGGCATGGCGACCGCCGCTGGCTGCCAGCTCGTGGCGAGCTGCGATCTCGCGGTTGCGGGCGACAAGGCGCGCTTCTGCACGCCAGGCGTCAACATCGGCCTGTTCTGCCATACGCCCATGGTGGCGCTGTCGCGCAACCTCTCGCGCAAGCACGCCATGGAGATGTTGCTGCTCGGCGATTGGACCGAGGCGGACGACGCCCTGCGCATGGGCCTCATCAACCGGGTCGTGCCCGCGGGAGAAGCCCTGGCGGCCGCGCAGGGCCTTGCCCGCAAAATCGCGGACAAGTCCCAAGTGCCGGTGAAGCTCGGCAAGGCGGCCTTTTACGCCCAGATCGAGCTGGGGCTCGACGACGCCTATGCCTATGCCTCCCGCGTGATGGCGGAGAACATGCTCGCCCGCGATGCGGACGAAGGCATCTCGGCGGTACTCGCCAAACGTGCAGCCCTGTGGGAAGACAGGTAGACACCTGCTGCGGCTCCGCTTCGGCGACGCACTTTCCGAAGCGGAGGGACTGGATGCACGGGCAGAAGCAAGGCTTCTTTGAACAGCCACACGCCGCGACCTATCTGCTGATCGGCGTGAACGTCGCCGCCTTCGGAATGATGGCTCTGCGGACAGGAGCCGCTGCGCCCGTGGGTCGGGACCTGTGGCAGGCCGGCGCCCTCTACCCTCTGGTGCTCCCGCGCGGCGAATACTGGCGGCTCGCAGCGTATGGCTTTCTGCATGCGAACCCCTTGCATCTCTTCACGAACATGTTGTGCCTCGCGCTCTGGGGCGGTCATCTGGAGCGCAGGGTGGGCGCGACGTATTTCATCGTGATCTACGCTGTCGCGCTTCTCGCCGGCGGGCTTGTCAGCCTGGCGACGCACCACGGCCCCTTTTTATCGGTGGGTGCATCCGGAGCGGTGTCCGGGGTGCTCGGCGCGCTCTTCTGCCTCTGGATTCTCGGCAAGATCGAGCTTTCCGCCAGCTTCTTCATCATCAACATCGGCCTCAACATCACCTTGTCGTTGAGCACGAGGGGCATCGACTGGGGCGCGCATCTCGGCGGGTTCACCGCCGGCCTCGTGGCGTGCGCCGTGATTGATCTCATTGAACGGGGGAATGCGCGGTTCCTGGCGTGCAAATTCCCGGAAGGCCTGAAGCTCAACCTGTTGATCCTCGCCATTGCCGCGCCGGGCGCCGTCGCCCCGCTTGCGCCTCGGCTCCAGCCAACGCCGGGCGCCGTCGCGGGCGCCGCCGCCCTCCTCGTTCTGGCCTTCGTCGCCATAGCGAAGATGATCGATCTCATTCTGGCGCGCCGGCACGGTCTGGCGATCGCTTCGGTCGTCCTTGCCGTCTTGAACACTGCCGCCATGCTCCTGATCGGCGACCGGCTGGCGGGAGCGATCTGCGCGTGGCCAAGCAATCCGGGGGCGCTTGCGCCATTGTGCGAACCCGCAGCACTACTGCCGCTGCTTGCAGCCGCTCTCGCGCTCGCAGTGTCGTTGGGCTTTTCCGCCCGCAGCATAGCCAAGGGAGTTGCCGATCTGGGCTTCGTCTCCCCAGGCCTCCGGGGTGAACGGCGACGGCGCCTCGGCCTGTGAGCAGCCCGTTTACACTCCATAAACCATGATCTGGCTCTCTGGGTGAGACTGGCGCGTCGTGCGCCCGAGTCGCGGGAGGGCGGCGCATGTCTCACCTGGAGACGACGCACCTTGAGATGACAAAGGCCGCGGCGGCCGGACCAGATGCCGGTCTTAAGCCTGTGCGGCTGGCGTGGCGCCCGAGCATTTGGCAGGCCGCGTGGATCGTCTTCGCCCTCATCGCCCTCGCCAGCTTCCTGCCCCTGCGGTTTTCTGCCACCACAACCCTCGCCTTCGAGGTCGGCACCCAGCCGCCGGCTGGCTCCATGCGCGGCGTGGCGCAGATGCTGGGCTCGCGGGAGCTCGCCTACGACGCCGTGCGCCAATTGCCGGATGAGGATGTGCGCCGCATCGCTGCCGGAGGGCTGACGGGATGGCTGGGCATCACCCGCGCCGGAACAGAGGGGCGCTCCGAAAGCGTCGCGGCCGCGTGGCGCCTCATGGAAAATCTGGAAGTCGCGCCGGTCCAGGGCGGGCGGGCGCTGCGGCTCACCGTCTCGGCAGCAACGCCCGGCCTCGCCGTCCGGGTGGCCGACGCCTACGTCTCCGCCTTCCTCTCCCTCGACCGCTTGACGCGGGAGGCACAGGACGAGCCCTCGCTGCTGCCGGCGGCACGCCGGGGCGAAGCCGGACGGGCCTCATTCGTGCCCCAGCCGCCCGGCCCCCTCGCCCTCGGGTTGCTCGCGGCCGTTGCTGCCCTGCTCGTCATCGCACGGCGCACTGTGAACCGCCCCGCCGAAGCGGAAGGCTTGGTCGATGGCGCGGTCCTTCCCGTCGAGCTGAGCGACAGCCATCGGATCACCTGGATCGGTGGCCCCGAGGGCGCCGGCCTCGATGCCGATGCGGCAGTCGACCGCCTCGCCGCGCATCTCGCATCACCTGGTGGATCGGCGCGGCTGATTCTCCTGACTTCCGACGACCTGCCTGAGGCGTCTGCCACCTGCGCTGTCTCCCTCGCCCGTCGCCTGTCCGAGGATGCCGGGGTGGCGCTGGTGGCGCTGGATGGCAGCGCCGAGAGCCTCGCCGCCCTGGTCTCTGACCCGTGGGCACCGGGGATGAGCGAGCTTCTGTTCGGGGTCGCAGGCTTTGGTGAAACCATCCATCGCGACGCCCGCTCTCGGGCCCACGTGATCCCGCCCGGCCGGGACGTGCTGTCCGGCGCCGCCGTCGTGGGCGCCGAACGGCTCGCCTTGGTGCTGGAAGCGTTGAAGCGGACCTACGATTTCGTGGTGGTCGCCGCCCCCAGCCTGTCGGCGGCCCGTGGCGGTCGTCGTCTGGCTGGCCTTGATCCTCTCGTCGTCTGCCTCAATGCCGACGATGCGGCGCCGACGGCCGCCGTTGAGATATTCGACGCCCTCGCGGACAAGAAATTCGGCCGCGTGGTGATGCTCTGCCTCGCCTCAGGCCGGACCGAGGAGGAGGCGCCCAAGGATGAGGATCACCTCGCCACGCCATCCCTCGACGCCCGAGAGACCGTTCAGTCGGCCATGCTGGAACGCCTCGCCGGCGCAGCCTGATCCACTATTCCGTCGTCACCAGAAGGCCCGGCCCAGCCGGGCCTTTTTGCGTTTCGTCGCCGACTGCGCGCAAAGATAGCTCGCGTAAAAACTGAGGAAACCGCCACAAGATTATATTAAATCATACCTTTTTGTCCGGACGCTCCATCCAACGGATGATGAGCGCCGCCGGGAGCACCCAGAGGCTGCCGAGAAGCACGTAGCAGACCGTCTGCAGGGCCCAATGCAGTTCGGTCACCCGGCCCTGCGCCAGTGCCATGGCCATGAGCGCCCAGAACACGACCAGCACCAGCATCAAAACGGTACCGATAAGCTTGCGCAGGCGTTGGGGCATTCTCGCTCACTCCCTTGCCGCGAGGATGCCCACCGTGCCGAAGCGGCATGCGGCACCCGCTCCCTTGCGCGGCACACGGGCTCTCTATAACGGATCGATCCGGAGGGGCCACGCAGCAAGACCGCGCACGCGGAGTCGAGATCACATGTCGCACGCCGAAGCCGTTACCCTGATCGCCGACCGTCCCCGCCCCGGGATTAAGGCTGTCCGCCTCTGGCTCTATTTCGTCGCGGCGCTGATCGTGGCCATGGTGGTGGTGGGCGGCGCCACGCGCCTCACCGAATCCGGTCTCTCCATCACCGAATGGAAGCCCGTCACCGGTGCCCTGCCCCCCATGTCGCAGGCCGACTGGCAGGCGGAGTTCGACCGCTACAAGGCCATTCCCCAGTACGAAATCCTCAACAAGGGCATGGGGCTTGAGGCGTTCAAGCGCATCTATTGGTGGGAATGGGGCCACCGGCTGCTCGGCCGGGTCATCGGCTTCGCCTTCTTCCTGCCCTTCCTCTATTTTGCCTTCCGCGGCGTGCTGCGCGGATCCTTGCTGGCGAAGTGCCTCGGCCTGTTCGCTCTCGGCGGGCTGCAGGGCGCCGTCGGCTGGTGGATGGTGGCGTCGGGGCTCACGGAGCGGGTCTCCGTCAGCCAGTATCGCCTTGCGATCCACCTCACCCTCGCCTGCGTGATCCTCGCCGCCATCGTCGCCGTGGCGCGCTCGCTCACTGGCGAGGGGCGGCAGGCGGTGAATGGCCGCGTGCGGCTGACGGCGCGCGTCCTCATGGCCTTGGTGCTGGTGCAGATCTTCGCGGGCGGGCTGGTGGCCGGGCTCGACGCCGGCATGGCCTATAATACGTGGCCGCTCATGGATGGCCACTTCATCCCCTCCGCCGAACAGCTCGGCGCCATGTCGCCATTCTGGCGCAACCTGTTCGAGAATGCGCTGACGGTGCAGTTCGATCACCGTATGGTGGCCTATGCCCTCTGGGCGCTGGCGCTCGTCCACGCGCTCGATGCCACGCGCGACGGCGGGCGGGCAGCGAAGCGGGCGTGGATCCTGTTCGCCCTGGTGACGGCCCAGGCGTCGCTGGGCATCCTGACGCTGATCCATCAGGTGCCCATCGACATCGCGCTGGCGCATCAGTTCGGGGCGACCATCGTCCTGATCTTCGCCGTGGTGCATGTGAGCGGCCTCGGTGCTCCCGGGGCCGAGAAGGCCGTGACCGCGAGAGCCTAGACCAGAGCCGCAACCAGCGGTGCGATCATCACATTGAACAGGCCCGCCAGCACCATCACAAGACCGGCGATGGAGCCTTCCTCCCCGCCGATCTGGTGCGCACGGGCGACGCCGGCACCGTGGGCGCCCATGCCGAACAGGGCGCCGCGGGCCAGCGACGAGCGGAGCGGCATCACCTTCAGCACCACCTCGCCCAGCGCCGCACCGCAGATGCCGGTGAGGATGACGAAGACGGCCGTGAGGTCCGGCACCCCGCCGATGTCCCCCGACACCGCCATGGCAAAGGGGGTGGAGGTCGAGCGCGGCATCAGGCTGAGCCCGATCGTCTCGTTCAGGCCGAGCAGATGCGCCAGGGCAAGCGCTGTCACCATGGCGAGGGTGCTACCCACGGCCACTCCCACCAGCAGCACCGGCCAGTAGCGGCGGATGAGCGCGCGCTGCTCGTAGATGGGAATGGCGAAGGCCACCGTGGCCGGCCCCATCATCAGCAGCAGCCAGCGGGTGCCGGCGATATACTCGCCATATCCCACGTGCAGGCTGAGCGCGACGGCACCGACACCGATGGGTGTCAGCAGCAGGGGCGAGGTCCACCAGAAGCGCCAGCGCCGGCCAATGGCTCGCGCGGCGAGATAGGACCCGATGGTAACGGCCGACCAGAACAGCGTCGCGAAGAGGGGATCATGCGGCATGACGCGCCTCCCCAGACAGGCGCTGCGTCCAGCGCCAGCACAGATCGACGGCGAGGGCAGTGCCGCCCATGACTGTCACCGTGCCGAGCAGGATCACCGCGGCGATCTTCAGGCCATCGAGGCCGATGAGTTCCTTGTGGTCGAGCACGGCCATAACGGCGGGCACGAAGAACAGCAGCATTTCCGCCAGCAGCCAGGAGGCCCCGCGTCGCACGCTCGACGGACGCAGCCAGCCGCTGGCGAGCAGGGCCAGCACCACCGCCATGCCCACGATGCCGCCCGGAAGCGGAAGCTTCACAAGCCGCACCACGCCCTCTCCCGCCATCCAGAAACCGACCAGAACGGCAAGCTGGATCATCATGCTGCGATGCAGCGTGAAGCGGATGGAACGGAGCAACTGATTGAGGGCAGAGCGATTCTGGGACATGGCTGGCACCTCCAGTGCCGATGCCCGTAACATAGTATGCACTGCAGCATGATGAAAATGAATTGATTGAATAAAGATCATTCCATATAGGCATCATATATGGAACTTCGGACCCTCAGAGCCTTCGTCGAGGTGGTGCGGCAGGGCGGCTTCTCTCCGGCCGCCAAGGTGCTCAATGCCACCCAGCCCACGGTCTCCAAGGCCGTGAAGCAGCTGGAGGACGAGCTCGGCGTCCCGCTGCTCGACCGCATCGGTCATCGCAGCCAGCTCACTGCCGCAGGGGAAATCGTCTACCGCCGCGCGCTGACCTTGCTCGCCGAGCGCGAGGGCCTCGTCGCCGAACTGGAGGATCTGAGGGGCCTCAGGCGCGGCAGCCTGCGGCTCGGCCTGCCGCCGCTCGGCGCGAGCACGCTGTTTGCGCCATTGTTCGCGGTCTTCCGCTCGCGCTATCCGGGCATTGAGATTCGCCTCACCGAGCACGGCTCCAAGCGGCTGGAGGAAATGCTGCTGGAGGGCGAGGTGGAGTTGGCCGGCTCCCTCCTCCCCGCCAAGGAGGGGTTCGACGGACAGGGCGTGCGGCGCGAGCCGTTGATGGCGGTGTTGCCGGTGAGCCATCCCCTTGCGGGGCGGGAGCGGGTGACGATGGCTGATCTCGCGGCCTTCCCGTTCATCCTGTTCGAGGGCGGATTCGCGCTGAACCAGGTCCTAGAGGATGCCTGCGCCCGCAACGGATTTGCACCGCAGGTGGCGGCGCGCAGCGGGCAGATCGACTTCATCGTGGAGATCGCGGGCGCGGGCCTTGGCGTGGCATTTCTGCCCAAGACCATCGCCTACCAGCGGCGCACGCCAGCGGTGCGCCTGTCGGAGCTCGCCGAGCCCGGCACCGAATGGCACATGGCCATCGTCTGGCGCAAGGGCAGCTATCTCTCCCATGCCGCCCGCGCGTGGCTGGAGCTGACGCGGGAAGTCTATGGCGACGGAAACGGCCCGTCCGGATGACATTCATCGCCACTTGGAAACCGCGCGGGCTTGTGGGAGCCCGCGCGGCTGGAAAATCAGATCTTCGCCAGCGCCTGATCGAGGTCGCCGATGATGTCCGCCGCGTCCTCGATGCCGATGGAGAGGCGCACCACCTCCGGCCCTGCACCCGCCGCCGTCTTGCCGTCGTCAGTCAGTTGGCGATGGGTTGTGGAGGCGGGATGGATGATGAGCGAGCGCGTGTCGCCGATATTGGCGAGGTGCGAGAACAGCTCAACGTTCGACACCAGCTTCACGCCAGCCTCGTAGCCGCCCTTAAGGCCGAAGGTGAACACCGCTCCGGCGCCCTTGGGCAGATATTTCTGCGCCAGCGCATGGTACTTGTCGGTCGCAAGGCCAGGATAGCTCACCCACGACACCTTGGGGTGCGCGGCGAGCCACTGCGCCACCTTCAGCGCATTCTCGCTGTGCCGCTGGATGCGAAGCGCCAGCGTCTCGATGCCGGTGAGGATCAGGAAGGCATTGAACGGCGAGAGCGCCGGCCCGAGGTCGCGCAGCCCCAGCACGCGGGCGGCGATGGCGAAGGCGAAATTGCCGAACGTCTCATGCAGCACCATGCCGGAATATTCCGGCCGCGGCTCGGTCAGGAAGGGGTAGCGGCCCGACGCCGACCAGTCGAACGTGCCCGCATCCACGATCACGCCACCGATGGAATTGCCGTGGCCGCCCAGGAACTTGGTCGCCGAGTGCACGACGATGTCGGCACCGTCCTTGATGGGCTGCCAGAGGTAGGGCGTCGCCAGCGTGTTGTCGACGATGAGCGGCACGCCCGCCTTCTTGGCGATGGCGGAGATGGCCGCGACATCGGTCACCACGCCGCCCGGATTGGCGATGGATTCGATGAAGATTGCCTTGGTCTTCGGCGTCACCGCCCGCTCGAACGAAGACACATCGTCCGGATCCGCCCACACCACGTTCCAGCCGAAGCTCTTGAAGGCGTGGGAGAACTGGTTGATGGAGCCGCCATAGAGCTTCCGCGAGGCGATGAACTCGTCGCCGGGCGTCAGCAGCGTGTGGAACACGAGATGCTGGGCCGCATGGCCGGAGGCGACGGCCAGCGCGGCCGTGCCGCCCTCCAGCGCCGCAACACGCTCTTCCAGCACCGCATTGGTGGGGTTGGTGATGCGCGTATAGATGTTGCCGAACGCCTGCAGGCCGAACAGGGAGGCCGCGTGGTCCACGTCGTCGAAGACGAACGAGGTGGTCTGGTAGATCGGCGTCGCGCGCGCGCCCGTGGTGGGATCGGGCTGGGCGCCAGCGTGAATGGCGAGAGTGGAAAAGCCCGGTTCGTGATGGGCCGCAGGGGTCGTGTCGTCGGACATGGGCGCTTTCTCCGTCAGATGCCAACCTTCTATGCCGGCGGGGTTCGATAGATAATTCCGTACTTCTACCGATTAGCTTGATTTCGGTCCACGCGGTGCGATGGAAAGCCGCTGCACGCCGCTGCCCAGCCGCTGCGGGCGCCGAGCCGAGATGGTGCGGGAGTTGACGCCCGTCCAGCCGATCTCGCCGGACAGCCGGCCATATTCGATTTTCGGACAGCGGTTCATCACCACCTTCAGCCCCGCGGCCTCGGCCCGCACCGCGGCTTCGTCGTTGCGCACGCCGAGCTGGGTCCACAGCACCTTGGGCAGGGGATCAAGGGCAAGAACCTCATCCAGAACCGCGGGAACATGCTCGGGCGCGCGGAATACATCCACCATGTCGATGGGCTCCGGCACGTCCTTCAGTGTCGCGACGAAGGTGAGCCCCACCACGGTCTTGCCCGCCTGCCCCGGATTGACCGGATAGACGCGATAGCCGCGCTCGGAGAGATACTTCATCACGAAATAGGACGGTCGCGCCGCATTGGCGCTGGCGCCGACGATGGCGATCGTCTCCACCTCGGAGAGGAGGGAGCGGATATAGGCGTCGTCGTAGCGATCGTGGTTCACCACGTCTCCTCCCTCGTTCCAGCGCCGGGTGACTCAGCGCCGTGCCTTGGAAAACAAGGTGTAGAAATTCCGCGTGGTTGCGGCGGCGAATGTCTCGAAGGGCTCGCCCCGCGCCTCGGCCAGCACCTTCGCCGTCTCGCGCACGAAGGAGGGCTCGTTGCGCTTGCCGCGATGGGGCGTCGGCGCGAGGAAGGGAGAATCGGTCTCCACCAGGATGCGGTCGGCCGGCACGTCGCGGGCGATGGCGCGCAGATCTTCGCTCTTCTTGAAGGTCACGACGCCCGAGAAGGAGATATAGCCGCCCAGCGCCAGCGCGCGGCGGGCAAGGTCCGGTCCGGCGGTGAAGCAGTGGAGCAGGAAGGGAAAGGCCCCTTTGGCGGTCTCTTCCTCAAGGATCGCGGCAACGTCCTCGTCCGCCTCGCGGGCGTGGATCACCAGCGGCAGGCCGGTCTCGCGCGAAGCCGCGATATGGGTGCGGAAGCCGTGCTCCTGCGCGTCGCGCGGGCCGAGATCGTAATGATAGTCCAGCCCCACCTCGCCGATGGCGACCACCTTGGGATGGCGGGAGAGGTCCACCAGATCCTTCACGGTGACGTCGGTTTCCTCGCCCGCCTGGTGGGGATGGGTGCCGACCGAACAGCTCACGCTGTCGAACCGCTCGGCGATGGCGAGAATCTCGTTGAAGCGGCGGACCCGCGTGGAAATGGTCACGAGATGGGAGACGCCGGCCGCCTCGGCGCGGGCCACCACGTCCGGCAGCTCGGCGGCGAAATCAGGGAAGTCGAGGTGGCAATGGCTGTCGACGAGCATGATGATCCTACGGGCGGTCCGCGCTTCACATAAGCGCATCGGCCGCCCCCGTCGAGGCGGCGGCCATGCGTCCCACGCACGGCCGGGACTTGCCGCGCTCAACCGGCGAAGGTATCGCCGGGACCGACGCGGGCCCGGCCCGCCCGCCCGATCGTCAGGACCGCCATGCTCAAAACCCAACCTCCGTTCCGCCCCGCCCTCGCCCGCCTCGCGGATGCGTCAAACGTCTGGGCGATCGCGGGCCTCGTGGTGGGTGTGGCGCTTCTGGCCTGGAGCGCCCAGCTGTCCATTCCCATCCAGCCGGTGCCGATCACCCTGCAAAGCTATGTGCTGATTGCGCTGGCAGCGCTCATGGGCTGGCAATTCGGCGGACTCACCGTGGCGATCTATCTCCTCGCCGGACTGATGGGCCTGCCGGTGTTCTCGGGCGGGCGGAGCGGACTTGCCATGCTCACCGGCACCTCCGGCGGCTTCATCGTCGGTTTTCTGGTGACGACGCTGCTGGTGGGATGGCTTCAGGAGACCTGGGCGCGGCTGCGGCCGTTGCCGCTGTTCGGTGTCCTTGCTTTGGGCCATCTGGTGCTGATGGTAATGGGCGCTGGCTGGCTCGCCACCAAGGTTGGCCCCATGCTGGCGCTGGAGAAGGGCTTCGTGCCCTTCATCCCCGGCGCCGTGGTGAAGACGGTCGCCGCACTCGCCACTGTCATCCTGGTCGAACGACTGGCCGGAACCCAGCGCCAGCGCTGAAGAGCGCGGCTACTGGGCCGCGCTGATCTCTTCCTTGAGCGCATCCGCGTCGGAGGCGGGCATGGTGATGGGCTGCACGCGCTCGCCGGGGCGGCCCGGATTGGTGACGATGGAGGCTTCCAGCGACACCGTGACGTTGCCGCCCGAGGTGTTGAAGATGTAGTCGAGCCGGAAGGCGGCATCCTGGCTCTGTCCGTTGGTGCGCTTCATCGCCTCATCGGGCGGAAGACGTTTTTCGGCAATGAGTTGGGCCGGCTGGTCGACCGTGATGTTGTACTGGCGGGCGCGGCGCGACGTCGCGATGCGGGCGCGCACGAGGGTGGCGTCGGCACCGGCGAGTTTCACCTCGATGCGCGGAACGGCCGGGCCTTCGGGCGCCGGCGGGGGCATCTCGGTGGGCATGGCCGGGGGGATGGGATCATAATTGGGAGCCGGCGCCGGAGCGCGGTCGTAGCTGCTGGAGCAGCCGGCCAGTGCCAGCGCCACCGCGGCCGCCGAAACCCATCTCACGCCCGTCATTCCCACCGCTCCAGTTCCCCCAGCCCCGCGTGCTGTAAACTACAAAACCCTAGCAAGGTTAAGATATTTCCGGTCCGCGCACACCCGTCCCTCAGGTCGTGGCTTCCGGCTCCACATAGCGCGGGAACACGCCGGTGGGGGTCGGGAGGGTGCGGCCGGCGGGCAGGCGGAAGGCCGGATCGAGCCGGTCGAAACCCCGCTCGTCGGCCGGAATCGCCACCAGATCCAACAGCTTGGCCGCGCTCTCCGGCATCACCGGCTGGACCAGGATGCCGACCTGCCGGATCACCTCGGCAGTGACCCAGAGCACGGTCTCCATGCGGGCGGGATCGGTCTTGCGCAGGGCCCAGGGGGCCTGGGCGGCGAAATAGCGGTTGGCTTCCGCGACCACAGCCCAAACGGCGTTGAGATACAAATGGATAGCCTGCGCGTCCATGGCCTCGCGGCTCTTCGCCAGCATGCCGTCGGCGAGGGCGAGCATGGCCTCGTCCTCCGGCGAGAGGGGGCCGGGGGTGGGCACCAACCCATTGAGATTCTTCGAGATCATCGACAGGGACCGCTGGGCGAGGTTGCCCAGGTCGTTGGCGAGGTCGGCATTCATGCGGTTGACGATGGCCTCGTGGCTGTAGGAGCCATCCTGGCCGAACGCGACCTCCCGCAGGAAGAAATATCTAATGGCATCAACACCATAGGTCGCAGCAAGATCGAACGGGTCGATGACGTTGCCGACCGATTTCGACATCTTCTCCCCGCGATTGAAGAGAAAGCCGTGCCCGAACACGCGCTTCGGCGCCGCAAGCCCCGCCGACCAGAGAAATGCCGGCCAGTACACAGCATGGAAGCGGATGATATCCTTGCCGATGACATGAAGGTCCGCCGGCCAGTACTTGGCGAAATCGCCATCCACGTCCGGATACCCGAGCGCGGTGATATAATTGGTCAGCGCATCCACCCACACATACATGATGTGCTTGGGGTCACCCGGAACGGGGATGCCCCAGTCAAAGGTGGTGCGGGAGATGGAGAGATCCTGAAGGCCACCCGACACGAAGCTGACAACCTCGTTTCGGCGGGTGTCAGGCGCTATAAACCCCGGGTTTTCGGCATAGTAAGTGAGCAGTCGGTCCTGATAGGCCGAGAGCCGGAAGAAATAGCTTTCCTCCTCCACCCATTCCACAGGCGTACCCTGTGGGCCGAGCCGCACACCGGCATCGTTCAGTGTTGTCTCGTCTTCCGCGTAATAGGCTTCATCACGGATCGAATACCAACCGGCATAGGTGGATTTATAGATATCACCATTCGCCGCCATCTTTTCCCAGATCGCCTGCGTGGAAATCCGGTGGCGCTCCTCGGTGGTGCGGATGAAGTCGTCGTTGGAGAGGTTGAACGTCTCCACCATCGCCTGGAAGCGGGGGACATTGCGCTCGAGCAGTTCGCGGGTGGTCAGGCCCGCGCGCTGGGCGGTCTGCAGCATCTTGATGCCGTGCTCGTCCGTGCCGGTGAGGAAGCGCACGTCATAGCCGTCGAGCCGCTTGAAGCGCGCCACGCAGTCGGTCGCGATCGCCTCATAGGCATGGCCCATGTGGGGCACGCCATTGGGGTAGGAGATGGCGGTGGTGATGTAGAACGGCGGCTTGACGGACATCGGAAGGCTCGGACGATTTCCCCGACCCCCGGGACTGCGGCTTCAGCTTGCGGCAGCTTCAGCGCACGGCCTCGGCCAGATCGGCAAAGATGCGGAACACCAGCGCCTTGCGATCGAGATTGAAGACATCAGCCTCGGTCGCGCTGCGCCGCACCTTCTCCCATACCTCGCCGAGGCGGACAAGGCGATGGCGGGGCACGTCCGCGTGCGTGGCCTGCGCGGCCACATAGTCGCTCACCGCCTCGACGAAGAGATCGAGCCCGTCCGCGCGGTCGCCCTGAAGCCGCGTGCCCAGCGCGTGCAGGTCCTCCGGCCGGGGCCGCGGCAACTGACCCAGGGCCTTGAGGGTGGCGAGGCGCACCTCCATCCCCTCCCCGCGTGCCAGCGTCAGGGCGCGGCGCACGCTGCCGCCGGAGGCCTGCGCGGCGGCCGGAAGCTCGGCGGCGTTGAGGTCGCCGATCTCGGTGGAAAGGTGGTCCAGCGCCGCCAGCACATCGCCTTCCGCCAGCGCCCTGAGGCGCAGCAGCCGGGAGCGCGAGCGGATGGTGGCCAGCACCTTGCCCGGGGCATGGGTGATGAGCAGGAACAGCGCGCGCGGCGGCGGCTCCTCCAGCGTCTTCAGCAAGGCGTTGGCGCCGAAGGCATTCAGCTCGTCCACCGTATCGACGATGCACACCCGCCACCCGCCGGCCGCCGCCGTGGCGCCGAAAAAGCTGCGCACCCGGCGCACCATTTCGGCCGGGATGATGGTGGGGATCTTCTCCTCGCCCGCCTCCGGCGCGCGGCGCAGCACCAGCATGTCGGGATGGCTGAGCGACGCCACCTGCCGGAACACCGGATGGCTCGCCGGCAGGCTCAGGTCATGGGCGCCCGGCTCCGGCCCTCCCGCCAGTACCACCCGGGCGAGGCGATAGGCCAGCGTCGCCTTGCCGATGCCCTCCGGCCCGCCGATGAGAAGGGCATGGGGCAGGCGCCCGGCGCGAAAATCGCCCAGCAGGTCCGCCTCCACCGCCGCATGGCCGAACAGGCGGTCCTGCTCGCGCGGATGCGGCGCGCCCGGCAGCACGTCGCCGGCGATCTCCGTGCTCATGCGCCCGCGCCCGCGATCTCGTCGACAGCCAGCCCGAGACGGGCCGCCACCACGTGTGCGATGGCGGCCGCGACGGCATCCGCATCGGCCGAGGCATCGATGAGGACGCAGCGCGCCGGCTCGGCCTGCGCCCGCGCGAGAAAGGCGGCGCGGACGGCGGCGTGATAATCGCCGCCTTCCTTCTCGAACCTGTCGGCCGCCGCGCCCGCCGCGCGCCGGGCGGCGCGGGCGAGGCCGATCTCCGGCGGCACGTCCAGCACCAAAGTGAGGTCCGGCCGCACCGCGCCTACGGAAAGGCTTTCAAGCGAATCGAGCAGGCTCGGGTCCACGGCGCCGACCGCGCCCTGATAGACGCGGGTGGAATCGATGAAGCGGTCGCACACCACGATCTTGCCCGCCGCCAGCGCCGGAGCGATCAGGCCGGTCACATGGTCCGCCCGCGCGGCGGCGAACAGCAGCGCCTCCGCCGCAGGCCCGAGGGGCTCGGCAGCGCCGGAGAGGATGACATGGCGCAGCGCCTCGGCGCCGGGCGTGCCGCCGGGCTCGCGGGTTTCCACCACCTCGCGGCCGAGGGCGCGCAGATGCTGCGCCAGCCGCCGCGCCTGGGTGGACTTGCCGGTGCCCTCCCCGCCTTCGAGGGTGATGAAACGACCGCTCATTTGCCGACCTTCGCGAGCACCTTCTTGAAGAGATCGCGCACGCCATCGCCGAGCAGCGTCATGCCGCCATCGAGGGCGCGGTCGGTCAGCGAGCCCACAGGCACGTCCTCGGCGGTGTAGAGGGGCACGTCGAGCGCCTTCACCTGCCCGCGCGTCACCTGCATGCGCCCCACCTCCGTGCCCTTGGCGACGGGGGCACGCAGCGGGCCGGTATAGACCACCTTGGCGGTCACGCGCTCATTGCCCGAGCGCGGGGTGAGGATGGAGACCGCCCCCTTCGCCACGAGCCCCACCGAGCCCTGCGTCCCGCCGAACACCTGGGCGCGGCCGATCTCCTGGTCCGCCGTGAAGATCTGCCGCTGCCGGAACGACTGGAAGCCCCATTCCAGCAACTTGCGCGTCTCTTCCAGCCGCTCCTTCTCGCTCTTGGCGCCGAGGGTGGCGACGATGAGGCGCTGGCCGTTCTGCACCGCCGAGCCGAGGGCGTGGTAGCCCACATCCTTCACCCAGCCCACCTGGAGGCCGTCCGCGCCGATGCCGGCGTCCAGCAGCACGTTGCGATTGCGCTGCTTGATGCGGCTCCACTCGATGTTGGGACGCGCGAACACCGGGTAATAAGTGGGATAGGTGCGGATGATGTGGGCGGCGAGCAGGCCGAGGTCGCGGGCCGTGGAGACCTGGCCGGGATCGGCGAAGCCGGTGGCGTTGTGGAACTCGGAATTGGCCATGCCGATGGCCTTGGCCTCGGCATTCATCATCTGGGAGAACTCGCTCTCGGTGTTGGCGACGCCCTCGGCCAAGGCGATGGCCGCGTCATTGCCGGAGACCACCAGCGCGCCGGCAAGCAGTTCGCCCACCGGTGCCGGCTTGTTCACCTCAGCGAACATGGCCGCCCCGCCCGAAGGGCCGCCGCCGCGCTTCCACGCATTCACACTCACCACGAAGGGCGTGTCGAGGGCGATCTTGCCGGCCTTGAGCTGGGAGAAGACCACATCCGCGGTCATCACCTTCGTGAGCGTTCCCGGGGCGAAGCGCTTGTCGGCGTCCTTCTCGTAGAGAATCGTGCCGGTCTCGAAATCGATCAGAACCGCGGCGGGTACCGACGTCTGGAAGCCCTGCGCCTGCTGGGCGGCGGCAGGCCCAGGCGCGATCAGCGCGCCCGCCAGCGCGAGGGCCGGAAGAGCGAGGGCGCGGGCAAGACGGGAGGCGAAGCGGGAGGACACGGACATCTGGCTCCACCGGATACGGCACGCGGGAAGTGCCGTTCCCCACCGTGGCGCGGCCAAGGTCACGGCTTCCCCTTCGGCCGGATCATCGCGAAGCGCCGGCTCCGGGTAAAGCCCCGCGGGATTCAGGATGGGGGGATATCTTCGGCAGGGACGTGGGCCAGGACGGCTCGACCATCGGGGACTCAGCGCCCGGTAACTCAGCGTTCTCCAGGAACCCCGGCGAAGCCGAGGCCGGATACGGGCGCGGCGCCCTGCGACCAGCCGGCGCTGGCCACCACCTGGCCCGAACCGCCCGTCTGGCCGAGATCATACGGCCGCGGCGGCGGCACCGGCGCCTCGTCCGACGGCGGAGCGGAGGCGGCGACGCGCCGCATGGGCGGACCTTCCGGCACGAAGGGCTTGGCCGAGGCGACGCGCACCGGCGAGCCTTCGATCAGGTCGGCCGGGGTGCCGTCCGTGCGCAGGGTGGAGGCGAGCTTGATGTCGTCGTCATCGTCCAGCGGCGCCCGCCCGAGATACTGGACGCGCACCTTGGTCATGCCCTTCTGGGCGAAGCCGAGCAGCTCGGCGGTCTTGTAGGAGACGTCGATCAGGCGGTCGCCCACGTAGGGCCCGCGATTGTTGATCCGCACCACGATGGAGCGGTCGTTGGACAGGTTCGTGACGCGTACATAGGACGGCATGGGCAGCGTCTTGTGGGCGGCGGAGATGGAGCCCATGTCGAAGATCTCGCCATTGGCGGTCTTGCGGCCGTGGAAATCCTTGCCGTACCAGGAGGCCGTGCCCTCGGCCATGTAATTGGGGTTCTCGGCCGGCACGTAGGTGCGTCCGCCGATGGTGTAGGGCTTGCCCACCTTGTAGCTGCCGCCGCCACGGGGCACCGGATCGCCCTCCGCAACCACGCGCGGGCTCGTGGAGACGCCCCAGATGGGATCGATCTTGCTGCCGAGGGATTCGACCGAGCCGCACCCGGCGATGGCGATCAGGGAGGAGAGAACCGCCACGGTCCGCACGCCCCGGATGGATGGCGCTGCCCCGGCGCCGGTGACGGCGCGCACGAGGTGACCGATCCTGTTCCGCTGCGTCCTCGCCGATCCCGTCATCATCCGTGCCCGGTTCCCCGCTTTTGCTGCCGCCGGCAGAGACAGAACGCACACGCCGTGATCGGCATGGACCCCGGCAGATTCCGCCAACAGGGGGTCCAATGACGGCAAAAATGGGGCGTAGCTGCGGCCATGGTTAACAAACGGCAATATTGCCGCCCACCTGAATACCATTACCACTCGTCGACACACCCCCATCGGTGCGCTCCCGATCTCATGCCCTACCTTCCGCGCCAGCCCCCTCGACGCGCCCGCGCACCTGCTCTAGATGGGGTCCTCATACAGCCCCGCCCCCGAGGCGGAGCCCGGAAGGGTGGCCGAGTGGTTTAAGGCAGCGGTCTTGAAAACCGCCGTGGGTGCAAGCCCACCGTGGGTTCGAATCCCACCCCTTCCGCCAGTGCGTTGAAGCGGAATATCGCTCGGCCGCCCTGGCCTTACGTCCCGGGTCCTCGTTTTCTCCGCGCCGTGGTCGGGTGCATTTTCCCGCGCCTTCCCGCCACATCCACCAGCCGCCGGAACGTCGGGCATTCCATATGCGACGGCGCCCGGCAGTCGGCGACGTGGCGAAGGGTGTCGCGCAACGCGGTCAGTTCGTGGATCTGCCGGTCGATTTCATCGGCCTTCTGGTGAAGCAGGTCGCGCGGCAGGTCCGGCATGCCGTTCCGGCCAAACATTGCGGCGATTTCTTCCAGCGAGAATCCTGCAGACTTGCCCATGGAAATGAGCCTGAGCTGCAACAGCACCTCCGGCGGGAACTGCCGACGCAAGCCGTGCCGGGAGGCCGAGGAGATCAGCCCGGCCTCCTCGTAATAGCGGAGCGCCGAAGGCTTGAATCCGCTTTGCGCCGCGACCTCACCGATATCGAGAAACTTCATGCTTGACCTCAAGTCAGCTTGAAGTGGCAGCCTGCCCCTGACTCGAAATTCAGGCAAGAGGGCAAGAGCATGAAACAGGCGGAACCGGGCACATCCCGCAAGATGAGGTTCCCCGTTGCGATGACATTGGCGATGGCCATGCTGCTGGCCTCGCTTGGCACCAGTATCGCCAACATCGCCCTACCCGCGCTCAGCGCCGCATTCTCGGCACCGTTCGCACAGGTCCAGACGGTCGTCGTCGCCTATCTCGCCGGCCTGACGGTTACCGTCCTCGTCGCGGGCCGGCTCGGTGACGCCTACGGACTGAAGCCGATGCTCATCGTCGGTCTGGCGGTCTTTTCAACGGCCTTGCTGCTGTGCGCGGTTGCGCCGAACCTCTGGCTCCTGGTCGGCGCGCGGGCCCTGCAGGGCATCGGCGCGGCTTTCCTCATGACGCTCACCATGGCGATGATGCGTCAGTCGGCCGGCGAGGCGCGGGTCGGGCGGGCCATGGGCCTGCTTGGCACGGCATCGGCGCTCGGGACGGCGCTCGGCCCTTCGCTCGGGGGCCTGCTCATTCCCATGACGGGATGGCGCGGCATCTTCTGGATTCAAGTCCCGCTGGCGGTGCCAGCCCTTGTCCTCGCCGTTGTCACGCTGCCCGGCGAACAGCCGCGGGCAAAGGCGCCATCGCTGCGTTTGTGGCCAAACAAATCTTCGCACCTCGCGGCCAATCTCGCGCTCAACGTGATGGTAGCCGCCGTCATGATGGCGACGCTGGTGGTCGGCCCCTTCTATCTCAGCCTTGGTCTCGGTCTGGAGGCGATGGATGTGGGCCTCGTGATGGCGGTCGGACCGGTGATTTCGATCTTCAGCGGGATTCCGAGCGGCCGGCTCGTCGATGGCTGGGGAAGTGGCTGCGTGCTCGCCATCGGGTTGATGCTGTTGACGGCCGGCGCGCTTCTGCTCGCATTTTTGCCGGACACGATAGGCGTCGTCGGCTATCTGCTCGCCATCGCCGTGCTGACGCCGGGCTACCAACTCTTTCAGGCCGCCAACAATACAGCCACGCTGGCCCATGTGGCGCAGGATCAGCGCGGAATGGCGTCCGGTGCGCTGAACCTGTCGCGCAATATCGGGCTTATCGCGGGTGCATCATTCATGGGCGCCGTCTTTGCCTTCGGCGCGGGAACCGGACGGTTCACTGGGGCGACGGCCTTGGACATCGCCGCCGGAATGCGGCTGACCTTCCTTCTGGCCGGAGGAATGATGCTGACCGCGCTCGGCATCGTCTTTGGACGCCTTGCGCCATCACACCGCCTGCTTTGATCGCCCGCTTCCAGCGATGGGTTGCCCCTCAGAACCGTACCGAGAAGCGCAGCGACCCGGCGTGGGAGGTGAAGTCGTTGCCGACGACGCCTTCGTAGCTGACGCGCAGGTCGATCCTGTCCTTCGAGGACCACTGGAGGCCGAGGGTCACGTCGGCGAGCCAGTTCGGCAGGGCCACGACCGTGCTGAAATTGCCGGTGCCCAGTGGGGCGTTCAGCAGAGCGGCGGTCACGTCCCGGGTGTTGTTGGAGTACCAGGTGGCGCCGATGGTGCCGTAGGGACGCAGAACCGAGCCGTCCGGTAGGTCGTAGCGCGCGCCGACTTCCAGATGCGGCCCGAGAGCGATGGTGAAATTGTCGTTCTGGGCCACCGCGAGATCGTAGGGGCTGAGTTGCCCGCCCTCGTTGAAGCCCGGCACGGACGTATAGATCAGGTCCATCTGGCCATAGGGCTTCAGGTACCAGTTCTGGAACGGAATGCTGTATTCGGCCCTCAGACAACCGGCGGCGGTGTAGCTCTCGTAGTTCGAGTCCGAGAGATAGGTCGCGGTACCGATGACGGACTGGCGGCTCGCGTCATACCAGCCGTAGCCGAGATGGGCGGCGGCGGAGAACAGCCACGGCCCCATCTCGCGCTTGAGCGAGGCGGAGAGGCCCACCTCCTGCCCCTGGGTGGAGGAGTAGCCGAATCCATTGGTGAAATAATCGAGACCGTAGGAGGCGGCGAGGCCGACGAACCACCCCGCCGCCACCTCCTTCTGCGCGCCCAGGCAATAGGCGGTCTGGGTGACGTTGAATCCGGCGTAGTCGCCCGGCGTGAAGGAGGTGTAGCCCGCGTCGACGCGGGCCCACATGCAGTCCCCCTGCTGCACCAGCGTGCCGGAGCCCTGAAACTCCGGGCAGCTCAGCACCGAGCCGAGGGCCGAGCGCGATGTGCCCACCGCCGCGGCGGGACCGGCGGCGAGGATGGCGGGCATGGCGGTGCCCAGCGCGCGCTGGTAGGCGCCGAGGCTCGGCAGGTTGATGAGGTCCGCATAGACCGGGTTGAGGCCATCGGACCCGCCGGCGTTCCAGCTCGCCTGCAGGTGCTGGGCGTAGGCCTTCTGGTTGGCGTTGAGCTGCACCCCCGCCGGCGCGAACGTCACCTCCGGCGCGATGATGAGCGCAGTGTCGGTGGAGGCGCTCGTGTTCCAGGCGACGTTGATGCCGCTGTTGGAACTGCTGGTCACCGCCATCTGCGAGAGGATGGCGGGCATCTCCAGCGAGCCGTTGCAGTTCGCCGGATTGTTTCCGCACACCGTCATCACGGTGTACTGGCCGTTGGGATCGAGCGAGCCGACGACGCTCACGCCGACATTGCCCGAGGCCTTGGAAACGGTGCCGACGTTGAACACGTCGCTGGAGCTGGCCCCGCCCACGTCGACGCTGATGGTGCCGCCGGCCTGGAACAGGGTGCCGGTCAGCGTCGTGCTGCCGAAGGTCCCCGCGCCGGCAACGACGATGGTGCCCTGGTTGTTGAAGGTGCCCGACGTGCCGAGATCGACGGTGCTGTTCGCGTTGGTGACGTAGGTCGCGCCGTTCTGGTTGAGGAAGGTGGCGCCCGGCCCGGTGCCGTTCGACAGGATCACGTCGCCGATGATCGTGCCGTTGTTGGTGACGGTGTTGGTGCCCCACGGCGAGGAGATCGCAAGGCCCGACGCCGCGCTCACCGTCGCGCCGGCGCCCACGGTAACCGAGTTGGTCGCGAGGCCGTCCAGCACGATGGCGGCGCCGCTCCCGCTGCCGCCGGTGATCTTGGAATTGTCCTGGATGTTGACGGAGATGCTGCCGGAGGTCGCCGCCGCCTGGTTGGTGTCGATCAGGCCCGAGGTGGACTGGATGCCGCTCTGCGCGAAGATCGCGATGGAATTGGCGCCGCTCGTGCTGATCGTGCCGAGATAGTTGATGGAGATGTCGCCGGGGGAGAGGGGGCCGCTGACGCCCGTGACGCGGGAATCCGTGGTCGATCCGGTCGGGATGATGAGGCCGCCGGAATTGCCCACGAGGCCGCTGCCGCCGCTGAGGCTCTGGGCGACGATGCCATGGGCGTTGGTTCCGGTGGTGGTGATGGAGGACACGCCGTTGGAGACGATGGTCACGTCGCCGCCGGGCATATTCGCATTGACCTCGACGCCGCCTTCGCGGGGGTCAGAAAATTGGCGTAGGTCATGCCGGAGGTGGCATCGAGCGCGCCGGTGTAGCCGCCGCCGCCGCCGATGGACTGGGCCACGACCGCGGTCGCCCCGTTGCCGGTGGTGGCGATGCTGCTACCCGCTTCAAAGGTGACGGTAACGCTGCCGCCGGTCTTCACCAGATTGCCGGAGGAGGAATTGCCGAGGCTGCCCTTCACCGTCAGCGTATTCACGTCGAGGCCGGAGCCGTCGGTGGCGAAGCCGCTGCCGCCGCCGATGGACTGGGCCAGCACGCCGTGGGCTTCATTGCCGTGGGTGGTGATCTGCCCGGCGGTCACGGTCACCGCGCCGCCGCCGGAATTGGCGCCGCTGGCGGTCTCGCCGCCGAGGCTGACGGCCGGGCCGAGCAGCGTGGGGGAAAGATCGGAGCCGAGCCCGCTGACGCCGCCGCCGCCGCCGATGGACCGGGCAAGGATGCCGAACGCGCTGTCGCCGCTGGTGGTGATGGTGCCGGAATTGGTGACGATGACGGTCCCGCCCGAGCCGGCCGCGCCGCCGCTGCCGCCCATGGTGATGGTGGCGTTGAGCAGTTGCGATCCGTAGGAGGTCGCCGCGCCGCCCGTGCCCCCGCCGCCGCCGATGGACTGGGCGAGGATGCCGAAAGCGACATCGCCACCGCTGCCGCCCGCGGCACCGGTGATGATGGTGCCGGAATTGGTCACGGTCACCTGCCCGCCATTGCCCCCCGCGCCGCCGCTGCCGCCGAGCGAGAGCTGGAGATTGACCGTCGGGATCCAGGTGTCCTTGTCCTTGTCTTCCTTCAGGCTGTTGAGCATCGCGGTGAGCGTTGCGGTGGACAGGCCATCGAGGCCGGCTTCGACGGCGCTGTTGTCCAGGTCGGCCGTCGATGTGCCGGCGTTGCCGCCGCCGCCCACCGAGGTGGCGACGATGCCGTGAGCGCCGTCCGCCGAGGTCTGGATGGTGGCGGTGGTGCTGTTGGTGACGCTGATGGTCCCGCCGTTGCCGCCGGTGCCGCCTTTGCCGCCCAGGGTCAGCTGCTCACTGAAGCCTGCGCTCGACACGGCCTTGCCCGCCGCCGCCACGCCGCCACCGCCGCCCCCGCCGTTTCCGGCGATGCTGATGGTGAAATTGACCTGCGGCTGGTCCGGGCCGAAACCGGCCGAATAGGTGCTGCTGTTGGACTGCCCGCCGGCGCCGCCGTTGCCGCCCACGGAAAGCGCGCGGATGGCGGCCGAGTCGCGGCCGGAGGTGCTGATGGTGCCGCCGGTGCCGCCGTTTCCACCGAGATCGATGGTCACGGCCGGAACGCTGAAGCCGCCGACGTTCGTGCTGCGGACGCTGCCGCCGAGGCCGCCGCCGCCACCGAAGGAGCTGGCGAAGATGCCGTGGCTCTCGTCGCCGGAGGTGACGATCGCGCCGGTGTTCTGCACGCTCACCTGGCCGCTCGGGGCGCCTTTGCCGGCCTGGCTGCTTTCCACCCCGCTTGCACCCGTACCGCCGATGCTTGTCGCGTAGATGCCGGAGGAGTACGCGCCCTTGGTGGCTGATCGTGCCGCCGCTGACCCCCTCCACCGCGAAGCCCGCTGTCAGTCCGGTGCCGCCGTTCCCCGACGTATCTCCGGATGTGATGCCGCTCTGGCCGCCGTTGCCACCCGACGAGATCGCCCGGATGCCGACCGCGTAGTTGCCTGCCGTGGAGATGTTGGCATCGGTCTTGATGGTGACGATGCCGGCCGCGCCGCCATTGCCGCCATTGCCCACGCCAAAGGCTCCATTCTCCGCCCTGTGGTAGCCGCCGTATCCGCCCTGCCCGCCGATGCTCTGGGCGAGGATGCCGGCGGAATGATCGCCCGATGTGCTGATGATGATGGGCTGGCCGCCCTGAGCCGAATAGGCGGTGAAGCTCACATTCCCGGCGTTGCCGCCCCCGCTGGCATCGCTCCAGTGGTTGATGACCGCACCATTTTCGGTGAAGCCGCCACCGCCGCTGCCGCCGTTGGCGATGAGTGCCACGGCCGGGGAATAGGGCCCCACGCTGCTGATCTGGATCGATGGCGCCGCCGCGGACTGGGGCTGGAGGGTGAGGGAAATGTTGCCCGCGTTGCCGGCGCTGCCGACGGTCTGCCCGCTGCCCCCATAGAGATGGCCGTAGCCCGCATTGCCGCCGCTGGCGTTGATGAGGATCGCGGGCGCCACGTATTTGGTGCCGAGCAGCGGGTTCGGGCTCTGCTGGGTGGCCGTGGTGGTGACGCTGCCGCCGATGGTGGCCGTGACGCTGGTGCCGTTGCCGCCCGCGTTGGGTCCGCAGATGCTGGTCAGGCAGGCATTTCCGCCCATGGCCTTCAGATAGATGGCCGGCCCCGCATTGGCCGCCGTGACCGACACGTTGCCGGTGCTGGTGAGGGTGATGGTCCCGGCATTGCCGGCCGTGTGCAGCACGCTGTAATAGCTCGCGGTATTCACCGAGCCGCCGGAGCTGTTGACGAGGATGCCCATGGCCCCCGCCCCGGTTGCGGTGATGTCGCCCGAGGCGTGGATCACCACGTTGCCGCCGTTGCCGCCATTGCCCGCAGCATAGCGGTCGCCTTCCGCGCTTTCCATGGCGATGCCGGAATTGCCGCCGGCAGCGAGAATGGCGATGCCGTTGCTGTAGGCGCCTGAGACCTAGATGCCCGCGCCGCCCGCCGATAGCTCGCCATAGGCGAAGCCGGCCGGCCCGCCGATGCCGCCATTGGCGTTGGCATAAATGCCGGCCGCACGCGAGCCGTTGGTCTGGATCGCCACCCCCGAGGAGGTGGTGATGGAGATGTTGCCGCCGTTGCCGCCTGTACCGCCGTTCCCGCCCTCATGAATGGAATGGTACGAGCCCTGCCCGCCCACGCCGCCCGTCGTGCGCACGGAGATGCCGCTCGAACCGTTTCCGGTGACGCTGATATTGCCATACTGCTTGACCGAGACAGTCCCGCCGTTGCCGCCGCTCCCGCCCGCGTGGGGCTTGGAATCGCTGGTGTAGCCGACCGTGCCGACGGCGCCGCCCATGCTGTTGATAGAGATGCCCGAGGAATTGCTGCCGCTGGTGACGATGGCGCCGTGATTGACGAGGTTCGCGCCGTTGGAATTCCCGCCGGTGCCGCCCTTGCCGCCCGATGTCTTCACATAGATGCCTGGGCTCGCATTGCCGGACACGGTGATGGCGCCCTTGCTGTAGATCTTGGCGTAGCCGCCGGCGCCGCTCGGGCCGGAGGAGATGCCGTAGGTGTATCCGCCGATGCCGCCGACGCCGCCCACCGAAATCGCCGAGATGCCGGCACCCGTCCCGGCCGAGGTCAGCGCCCCGGTGTTGTTGATGTTGATGGTGCCGCCGTTGCCGCCGGCGCCGCCGGACTGGGAGCCGCCGTCACGTAGCGCACCCGCCCGTCCTCCAGGGCGAGACCGTTGAGGTGGCAACGATCCTCGGCGGCGAGCCGGGAGATGAACTTCGGCTTCCACACCGGCTTGAAGGAGTACGTGCTGCTGACCGTGGCGAGGCAACTGAACTTGGTGTTCACGAAGACGATGCGGCCGCTCGCCTCCACCGCGATCTCGTGGGCGTCCACATCGCCGGTGACGAAGGCGGTGCGCGGCACGTAAAGGCGATCGAAATGCCCGTTCGCCCGCTCATCGGGGCCGAGCACGTTGGCGAAGCGCCAGATCTGGTTCAGCGAGGCGAGATAAAGCTCGTTACCGCGCGGAGCGAGGCCCATGGCCCGCACGAAATTGCGCTGGTGGAACGAGAGGTTGTCGTTGCCGAACTGGCCGACCAGGAAGAGCTGCCCGCTCTGGTAGGAGGAGAAGGCGAGGCTGACCCTGTGCTGCCGCAGCCACGTGGCGAAGGTGCGGGAGCAGGTGATCTGGGTCTGGTCCTCCGCGAGGGACGGCGCCGGCGTTGCCGCCTCGGCTGTCGCTACCGCGTGGGCTTCTTCCATCGCTTCGACTCGCTCTGCCTATCGGACCCTGGGTCGGCCAAGGGCCAGGGAGTGAAGCCGTTTTTTTCACCTGAGACCAGACCGCAGCGGCGCAGCGCACAGCCTGCCCCTCGCGCTGCCCCCGCACGGGCGCGAGCCCGCCGGAGCCGAATCGCCCGCCTTACCCGGAACCCCTTGAAGCGAGCTAATTTGGTTGGACCAAAATGTCTCGCACGATTTCGTTTGACATCAACATCCGTATTAGGCAGTACCAAATTAACAACGCGTACTTTTTGGTAGTACCAAATAACAATCGGAGGGTAACGTGGGGGTCTGGAACCAGATTTATAACCCGATGGGGAACATGTGGCTGTCGAGCCTCGGCGCCGCCATCCCGATCATCTTCTTTTTCGTCGCGCTCACCCGGCTCAAGCTGAAAGGCTATGTGGCCGGGACCATCACGGTTCTTCTTGCGCTCGGCGTTGCCATCCTGCTTTACGGCATGCCGGTACAGATGGCGCTTGCTGCTGGCGTCTACGGTTTCTTCTATGGACTGTGGCCGATCGCCTGGATCATCATCGGCGCGGTCTTTCTCTACAAGATTTCCGTTGAGACAGGCCAGTTCGAGATCATCCGCCGCTCCATCCTCTCCGTGACGGAAGACCAGCGCCTGCAATTGCTCCTGGTGGGCTTCGCATTCGGCGCGTTTCTCGAGGGCGCGGCCGGCTTCGGGGCGCCCGTGGCCATCACCGCCGCGCTGCTCGTGGGCCTCGGGTTCAAGCCGCTCTACGCCGCCGGCCTCTGCCTGATCGCCAACACCGCGCCGGTCGCCTTCGGCGCCATGGGCATCCCGATCATCGTCGCCGGGCAGGTCACGGGGCTCGATCCCTTCCACATCGGCCAGATGGCCGGGCGCCAGCTTCCCTTCCTCTCGGTGCTGGTGCCCTTCTGGCTCATCCTCATCATGGATGGCACGCGCGGCGTGCGCGAGACGTGGCCCGCGATCCTCGTCGCCGGCGGCTCCTTCGCCACCGTGCAGTTCCTGACCGCCAATTTCGTCGGCCCGGAGTTGCCCGACATCACCGCCGCGCTCGCCACCCTCATCACCCTGCCGCTGTTCCTGCGCTTCTGGCAGCCCCGCCGCATCTTCCGCTTCGAGACCGAGGCGAAAAAGGCGGGATTGATGGACCACGACGCCGCCCCGGCGCCCGCCGCCATCGAGCCCGGCGTGACCTACACTGCCGGCCAGATCGTCCGCGCCTGGTCGCCGTTCCTCATCCTCACCGTATTCGTGACCATCTGGAGCATCCCGCCCTTCAAGGCCCTGTTCGCCCCCGGCGGTGCCCTGGCCGACATGGTGGCCCATGTGAGCGTGCCGTTCCTGCACAACATGGTCGTGAAGCTGCCGCCCATCGTCACCAGCGCGAAGCCCTTTGCCGCCGACTACAAGTTCGACTGGCTCTCGGCCACGGGCACGGCGATCTTCCTTGCCGCCATCGTCTCGGTCGTGTTCCTCGGCATGAAGCCCTCGCGGGCGGTCTCGACCTTTTTCTCGACCATCAAGGGCCTGCTGATCCCGATCTACTCCATCGGCATGGTGCTGGCCTTCGCCTTCATCGCCAACTACTCGGGCCTCTCCTCCACACTCGGCCTCGCGCTGTCGGAGACCGGACCGAGCTTCACCTTCTTCTCGCCCTTCCTCGGCTGGCTCGGCGTGTTCCTGACCGGCTCAGACACCTCGGCCAACGCGCTGTTCGCCTCGCTGCAGGCCACCACCGCGCACCAGATCGGAGTGAGCGACGTGCTCCTCGTGGCGGTCAACACCACCGGCGGCGTCACCGGCAAGATGATCTCGCCCCAGTCCATCGCCATCGCCTGCGCGGCGGCGGGCCTCATCGGCCGGGAGTCGGACCTGTTCCGCTTCACCGTCAAGCACAGCCTCGCGCTGGCGGCCATCGTCGGCATCATGACCACCATTCAGGCCTACCTGACGCCGTGGATGATCCCCTGAGGCGAAGCCGCCTCACAGTTTGGTCCAACCATCATCCCCAAGCCTTGGGTCCGGGATGAACGCGCGGGCTGGAAGTTCGTGTGCCGGAAAGACATAGTGGCGTTGGGGCGAGCCGGCGGGTCCGGCGCGCCCCACGTCATCTGATCGGACCAAGGCAGGCAACTCACCCATGGCGTCGCCCCCCTCCCCCTCCTCAGCGCAGCGCGTGGCCGACCGGATCGAGCTGGCGATCGAGGCGCTGATCGAGGACCGCGGCCTTGCCGTGGGCGACCGGCTTCCCTCCGAACGTGCCCTTTCCGAAATGCTGGGAGCCTCGCGCAACACCCTGCGCGAAGCGCTGACGCGCCTCGGCGCGCGGGGGCGGATCACCCTCCGCAAGGGCGGCAACATCATCGCCACGCCGGCCGCGCCGCGCCGGCCCCCGTCCACCATCGCCGATCCGCTTGCCTCGGTGGTCGCGGGCAATCCCGGCTTCGGCCAGGACGTTCTGGAGGTGCGCCGGGGACTGGAGGGGCAGGCCGCCTATCATGCCGCGCTCCGGGCGACGCCGGACGATCTCGACGCCATCCGGCGCTGCCTCGACAAGCTTGCGGCCTATCACGAGAAGGGCGAGGCGGTGGCCGAGGCCCGCGCCGACGCCGCCTTCCACCTCGCCATCGCCGATGCCTCGCACAATGCGGTGCTGCGCTCGGTCATGTCGAGCATGTTCGGACTGCTCCAGAGCAGCATCTCCGAAAGCCTCGACAAGCTCTACATCGTGCCGCGCACCTATGAGCGGCTGTGCGCACAGCATCAGGCGCTGATGGACGCCATCGCCGCCGGCGACGCCGATGCCGCCCGCCGCGCCTCCGACGATCATCTCGCCTTCGTGCAGCAGACCATCCGCACCATCGACGAGGAACGCGCCCGGCGGGAACGTGCGGACACCCTGCGCCGGACGGCGGGGATTTAGCGGCCGAAGACCTCACGCCCCACCGCCACCAGCGCGTGGGCGTCGGCAGCGATGGCTTCCACCGCCTTGCCCGGCTTGAACAAAGCCGAGCCGATGCCGAAGCCTTCCGCGCCGGCCGCGCGGTAGGCGGCCATGTTGGTGGTGTCGATGCCGCCCACGGGCAGGAGCGGGATGTCGGTGAGCACCGCGCGCCACGCCTTCACGAGATGGGGCGGGATGCCCTCGGCCGGGAACAGCTTCAGGGCGTCGGCTCCAGCGGCGCGGGCGGCGAAGGCTTCGGTGGGTGTGGCGACGCCGGGGGTGCAGACGAGGCCGGCGGCCTTGGCGGCACGGATCACGGTGAGGTCCGCATGGGGCATCACGATGAGCCGGCCACCCGCCGCCTTCACCGCGTCCACATCCTCCGGCGTCAGCACCGTGCCTGCGCCGATCAACGCGCGGTCGCCGAAGGCGTCAGCGAGGATGCGGATGGAGTCCAGCGGCTGGGGCGAATTGAGCGGCACCTCGATGATGGTGAAGCCCGCCCCCACCAGCGCCGCGCCGATGTCCAGGGCCTCCTCCGGTTTCAGGCCGCGCAGGATGGCGACGAGGGGGCAGGCGGCAAGGGCGTCCTTGAAGGTGGGCATCGGTCGCACTCCTGAAATCAGATGAAGCCGGCGGCTTTCGCCACCGCATGCTGTCCGGCCGGGCCGCAGCCTTCCGGCGCGCGGGCGTGGGGCAGGCCGAGAAGGGTCGCGGCCTCGGCATAGCGCGCCGCGAGCGCCGGGTTGGCCACCAGCGTGAAGGGTTCGCCGGCCGAGGCGTCGCGCAGTTCGGCGCCGATGAGAAGGCCGGAGAGCATGTCGGCGCTGTCGGCGCCTGCGAGCCGCCCGGTGAGGCCGAGCGCGCGCAGCGAGAACAGCCGGCCGAGCAGCGCACCCGGCCCTTCGAGTTCCGCCGCCGCTTCCACACCCCGGCGGAAGCCCTCGACGGAAAAGGCCCCCTCCTCCATCATGCGGCCGAGGATGGTGTGCCCCTTGAGCGCGGCGAAGACCTCGCCCGTCATGTAGGTGGCGAAGGTGGCAATGCGGCCCGCTTCCACCCGCACCCATTTGGAATGGGTGCCCGGCAGCACGAACAGCCCGTCCGCAAGGCCGAGGCGCGCGAGGGCGCCGAGCACCTCCACCTCCTCGCCGCGGATCACGTCGGGCGCCTTGTCGTCGTCCTTCAGCACGCCGGGCACGATGGCGATGCGGCCGAAGCCGGGCTGGGGCGGCACCTCCGCGAGGGCTGCGGCAAGATCGGGAAGGCCGGCGGGGCAGCGGGCATAGGGCGCCTCCACCCAGCCTTGCCGGCTTCCCACCATGCCGGAGAGCAGAACCGGCAGCGGGCCATGCTCGTGCGCCCAGTCGCCGGCGATGGCCGCCAGCACCTCGGGAAAGCCCGCGCCACCGAGCGCCATGATGCCCTGCCCGCTCGCCCGGCTGGCGAGCACCTCGCCGTCCGCCGCCATGAGATAGGCGCGGAGCGAGGATGTGCCCCAGTCACAGGTGATGAGCGCGGGCGTCATCTTCGCGGGTGTCACGGGGCGTCAGTGGTGCAGGATCTGGCCGAGGAAGGTGCGTGTGCGCTCGCTCTTCGGGTTGGCGAAGAAGGTGGCGGGGGGCCCCTCCTCCACGATCTCTCCCTTGTCCATGAAGATCACCCGGTCGGCCACCTGCCGCGCGAAGCCCATCTCGTGGGTCACGCAGATCATGGTCATGCCGTCCTGGGCGAGGGAAATCATGGTGTCGAGCACTTCCTTCACCATCTCGGGGTCGAGGGCGGAGGTGGGCTCGTCGAACAGCATCACCTTGGGCGTCATGCACAGGGCACGGGCGATGGCTACGCGCTGCTGCTGGCCGCCGGAGAGCTGGCCGGGATACTTGTTCGCCTGCTCGGGAATGCGCACGCGCTCCAGATATTTCATGGCGATGGCCTCGGCCTCCTTGGGCGCGAGGCCGCGCACCTTGCGGGGCGCCAGCGTGCAATTCTGCAGCACGGTGAGGTGGGGGAACAGGTTGAAGCTCTGGAACACCATGCCCACCTCGGCGCGCACCTTGTCGAGCCCGCGCGAGGATTTGCCGACCTCGGTGCCATCCACCACGATCTCGCCGCCCTGGTGATGCTCCAGCGCGTTGATGCAGCGGATGAGCGTGGATTTGCCGGAGCCCGACGGCCCGCAGATCACGATGCGCTCGCCCGAGCGCACGTCGAGGTTTACAGCCTTCAGGGCGTGGTAGGTGCCGTAATATTTCTCGACGCCCGCCATGCGGATCATGACCGGGCGCGCGTCGCCGGCGGGCGTGCTGTCGCTGGGTGCGGGAGTGAGCATGGCTAGGCCCTTCTCGTGTCTGTCGATGTCCGCGTCGGACGCCGGTCTTACATGTGCTGTCATGCCCCGGCTTGTCCGGGGCATCCACGGTGCCGCCTGTCGGGTGGCCGAACTTCTGCAAGCCGCCCGGCCATCCCGTGGATCCCCCGGACGAGCCGGGGGATGACGGTTGTTACGGCGGGAAAACCGGTGGCGTCAGCCGCTCAGAACGTCGGCATGGTGGGCAGCGGCTCCTTGAACCACTTCTGGTTGATGGCGTCGAGTTCGCCATTGTTCTTCACGAAATAGAGGAAGGTGTTGATCCACTGCAGGAAGTCGGCGGAGCCGCGGCGCACGGTGATGCCGTTGTACTGGCTGCGCAGGGTGATCTTCTTCTCGATGCCCATGTCCGGGTTGGCCTGGGCGATGTTGGCGCCGATGAGGTTGTTGGCGCCGAGCAGGTCCACCTGGCCGGAGAGGAAGGCCTGCACGGCCGTGGCGTCGTCGTCGAAGCGCATGATGGTAGCGCCCTTCGGCACGGCGGCGGTCAGCGCGGTGTCCTGGGTGGAGGCGCGGGCCACGGCGATCTTCTTGCCCACCGTCTGGTCGAGGCTCTTGATCTCGGTCTTCTTGGGGCCGATCAGCTGGATCTCAATGGTAGAATAGGGGATGGAGAACATCACCTGCTTGGCGCGCTCGGGGGTGATGCCGAACACCGCGATGAGCACGTCCACCTTGTTGGTGAGCAGGTACGGGATGCGGTTCGGCCCGGTCACCGGCACCAGTTCCACCTCGACGCCGAGATACTTGCCCATGAGGCGGGCGACGTCGGCGTCATAGCCTTCCGGCTTGCCCTGGGTGTCGAGCAGGCCGAAGGGGGCCACGTCCACCAGCATGCCGACGGTGAGCTTCTTCTTCGACAGGATGTCGTCGATGCTCTGTGCCGAAGCGCCGTGGGAGAGGCCGGTGGCGGCCAGCGCCGCAAGGCCCAGCGCCGCGACGGCGCCGCGCGCGCTCTTCAGAATGGTGCCGAAAGTCATCGTCTCTTCCTCCGTCTGCGCCGCCTCCGGGGCGGCCTTTGTCTTGAGGGTCAATCCTTGAACCGTCACCGGGACACGGTGCCAAAACGCTTTTCGAGGTGGCGGGCGTAGAGCGAGAGCGGCCAGCACAGGGCGAAGTAGATCGCCGCAACGATGCCGAACACGAGGAACGGCCGGAAGGTCGCATTGTTCACGATCTGCCCGGCGCGGGTCAGCTCCACGAAGCCGATGATGGAGGCAAGCGACGTGCTCTTCACCAGCATCACCAGGAAGCCCACCGTCGGCGCCACCGCGATCTTCGCCGCCTGCGGCAGGATGATCTCGCGCATCCGCGTCACGTAATGCAGGCCGAGGGCGGTGGAGGCCTCCCACTGGCCCTTCGGGATGGCCTGGATGCAGCCCCGCCAGATCTCGCCGAGGAAGGCGGCGGCGTTCAGCGTGAGGCCGAGCGCGGCCGCGGCCAGCGGGTCCACCGAGGCGCCCACCATGGTGGCGCCGAAGAACACGAGGAAGAGCTGCATCAAGAGCGGCGTGCCCTGGAAGACCAGGATGTAGGCTCCCGCCGTCGCGCGCAGCCACTGCCACGGGGCGGTCCGTGCGAGGGCGACCAGCAGGCCCAGTGCCGCGCCGCCCGCGAAGGCGATGGCCGAGAGCAGCAGCGTCCAGCGCACGGCGGAGATGAGGAAGAGGAATTCGGCGGAGGTGAACTGGCGGATCATGTCGCTCCCCTCCTCAACGCGCGGCGTCGGTGCGCGCGAACACCGCGCGGTAGATGAGCGCGAATGCGCCGGCGAACATCAGCGACATGGCGAAATACATGCCCGTCACCACGATGTAGATCTCGAACGAGCGGAAGGTCTGTGATTGCAGGTTGTTCGCCACCGCCGTCAGTTCCTCTGCCGAGATGGCGGAGACGACGGAGGAGGTCAGCATCAGCAAAATGAACTGGCTGGTGAGGGACGGGTAGATCGCCTTCAGCGCCGGGAACAGCACCACATAAAGGAAGATCTGCAACCGCTTGAGGCCAAGCGCCAGCCCGGCCTCGATCTGCCCCCGGTGGATGGTCTCGATGCCCGCGCGCACGATCTCGGTGCAATAGGCGCCGGCGTTGATGACCATGGCGAGGAGCGCCGCCTCGTTGGCATCGAGCCGCACGCCGGCACGCGGCAGGCCGAAGAAGATGATGAAGATCTGCACCAGGAAGGGCGTGTTGCGGATCACTTCGACATACACATCCACCAGCCAGCGGATCGGGCGCGGCCCCTGTGTCTTGCCCAGGGCGCAGATCACCGCCACCAGAAGGCCGAGGATCATGGCAAGGCCGGAAAGGCGGATCGTCAGCCACGCGCCGAGCAGCAGCTCGGGCCAGGCGTTGAAGACGTCTCCGAACTGGAAGACGTAGGTCATCTTGCGCCTCCTGTCGGGCGAGTGGCGGGCGGGCGGGCGGGGCCGGCCCCTTCGGCAGCCTTCCCCGTTCCGCACGACTGGCGGATGACGAGACGCGGCGGCACGATGATCTCTTCCCGCGGGCGGTCGGGATGGGCGATGCGGCGCAGCAGCAGCCGCGCGGCCTCGCGCCCGACCACGCGGGGATCGGTGGTGAAGGTGGTGAGCGCGGGGCGGTGCAGGCCCGCCTCGTCCACGTCGTCGCAGCCCACAACGGCCACGTCCCGGCCCGGCACGAGGCCGCGCTCGTCGAGGGCGAGCATGACGCCCAGGGCCACCACGTCGTTGTAGCAGACGATGGCCGAGGGGATTTCCCCCTTGGCCAGAAGCTCGCGCGCGGCGGCGTAGCCGGAGGAGCGCTCGATGACCGCGCAGGGCACCACCGGCCCGCTCTTCAGCTTGTGGCGGCGCAGCGCGCGGTGGAAGCCGGCCATGCGCTCGGCCAGCGGCGCGATGCGCCGCACGCCGCCGATGAAGGCGATGTTGCGATGCCCGAGGGCAATCAGATGCTCGGTGATGAGTTCCATGCCGGCGCCGTAGTCCGGGCCGACATAATCGGCGGGAAAGCCCTCCACGCGGCGCTGGGCGAGCACGCAGGGCATCCGCGCGCAGGCCCCCTCCTCCAGCGCGTCGGCGCGGGTGTTCTCGGACGCGACCACCACCAGCCCGTCGACGCCGTGCTCCTGCATCCGCACCAGCACGTCGCGCTGGCGGGCGGCATCCTCGGCGGCGTTGCCGATGAAGGCCATGTAGCCCTCGGTGCCCAGCACCTCGTCGATGCCGGCGGTGAACTGGGCGAAGTTGGGGGTGATGATCTCGCAGAGCACGAGGCCCACGGTGCGCGAGGCGCCCGAGCGCAAATTGGCGGCGCTGCGATTGTAGACGTAGCCGAGGCCGGCCATGGCCTCCTCGACCTTGGTGCGGGTCTCCGCCTTCACCAGCGGGCTCTTGCGCAGGACCAGGGAGACCGTGGCGCGGGAGACGCCGGCATGGGCCGCCACATCCTTCAGCCGCACCCGGAGGCCACCGGCGAGCGGCGCCTCGTCCGGCACATCGGCCGGCTCGGCAGCATCGCGGGCGGCCGGCGAGCGGCGGCCCTGTGGCCCCTTGGCACCCTCCACGCGCAGCCTCCTTGCCGGTAACGGGTTCTTAACGAACCTCTCGACGGCCCTTGTCTAGGAGACAGTGCGGGGTGCGGTCAACGAAAATTTAGATCGATCTAAATGCTGCGCCGCAACGCTCCCGGCTGGCGAGCCGGAGCGTTGCGGGAGCCTCAGGCGATGGCGACGACTTCCACCTCACGGCCCGCCACCATGGCCACATCCCCCACCGCCTTGCCCATCACGGCGGCAGCCAGGGGCGAGACATAGGACACCGAGCCCTTGGCGGGATCGGCCTCGTCCTCGCCGACGATGCGGAAGGTCTGGCGGCGACCGTCCTCGCGGTCGAGGGTCACCGTGGTGCCGAACTGGACGGTCTCGGGATGGGGCGGGGTCTCGATGAGCTGGGCGGTGGCCCGGCGGGCGCCGTAATAGCGCAGGTCGCGGGTGGCGCGGGCCATGGCCATGCGGTCGGCCTGCACGTCGCCCATCTGCGCCTCGCCGTAAGCGGCGCGCGCCTCGGCCAGCGCCGCATCGAGCGCCGCAAGGCCGCTCGCCGTCACGAGGTTCGGATGCGGCGAGATGGGCCGGTCCGGCAGGTCGGCGGCGGTGGCTTCGAGGTCGTTCTCACGCGTGAAGGCAACGGACATTTAAAACGCAAATCCCGGAGCTTGAGGCATCATCCCCCTGAGGCAGGAGGATCATTGACCTAAGCATCCGGGATCAGGCTTTCAACCGGCTCCCGCCGCGCGGCGACGGGAGGCTCCGCTCACTTGAGCTGGGATTCGACCTTGGCGATGGCAGCAAGCGCGCAGGCCTCGTCGAGGTTGCCGCCCGGAGCGCCGCCGATGCCCACCGCACCGATGGTCTCGTTGCCCACCTTCACCGGCACGCCTCCACCCAGCACCAGGAAACCGTCGATGGCCACGAGCTGCGCAGAGGCGGGGTTTTTCTGCACGTTCTCGACGATCACCGTGGTCGGGGTGCGGGTGGAGGCGGAGGTGAAGGCCTTGCGGCGCGCCGCCTCGACCGTGTGCGGGCCGGCATTGTCGGCACGGGCGAAGGCCCTCAGGACGCCGGCGCGGTCCACCACCGCCACCGACACGTTGTAGCCCTGCGCCGCGCAGGCCGCGACACCCTCGCGGGCGATGTCGAGGGCGATGGCCAGCGGCATGTTCCGCTCCTGCAGCGCCTGCGCCGCGACGGGGCCGGCGAGCGTGACGGACGTGACGGAGGCAGCGGCGGCGAGGAGGAGGCGGTTCATTCTTGGCCCTTTCCCTGGGGTCTCGGCCATTCGGCCGGATTCTTCTGCGCCGGGCGATGGCGCAGAGCCTGTCTAGGCCAGGGTTGGAGCCGCCTTGAATCCGTCGCCTCACCGGGCGGGATCGGTAGAACTACCGAGCACGCGGGCGTTGAGCGTTGCGTTGAGCGTCATGCGCACGAAATCCGCCACGGAGGACGTGCCGAGCTTTTCCGCGATGTTCGCCCGGTGGGCGTCGATGGTGCGCGGCGAAACGCTGAGCGCGGCGGCGATTTCCTTGCTCGCCCAGCCACGGCACACCATGTCCAGCACCTCCCGCTCGCGCTCGGTGAGGCTGGCGAGGAGGGAGGCCGCCTCGCGCCGTTCCATGAGCGCGTCGAGGGCGCGGGCGGCGGTGCCGAGGGCATCGAGCAGCACCTGTTCGTCCACCGGCTTGGTGAGGAAGTCCACCACGCCGGCACGGAACGCCCGGCGGCATGCGTTGACGTCGCCGTGGCCGGTAATCATCACCGCCGGCCAGTCGATGCCGCGGGCGGCGAGCTTCTCCTTGAGCTGGATGCCGGAGATCATGGGCATCCTGAGGTCGAGCAGCAGGCAGCCGGGGCGCTCCGGATCCACATGGGCGAGGAACGTCTCGGGATCGGCAAAGGCCTCCACCGTCATGCCGTAGGTGGAGAGCAGCAGCGCCAGCGCCTGCCGCACGGCCGCATCGTCATCGACGAGATAGATGCGGGGCGCGCTCACTGCGCCGCCAGCCGGCGTTCCGGAAGGGCCGGGAGGCTGATGAGGAAGGAAGCCCCCTCCCCCGGCCGGGCCTCGGCCTCGATGGCGCCGCCCGCCCGCTCCACCAGCGTCGCGCAAAGGGAGAGGCCAAGCCCCATGCCCTCGCTCTTGGTGGTGAAGAAGGGCTCGAACAGGCGCGGCATCACATCCGCCGAAATGCCCTTGCCGGTGTCGCTGACGCGGATCGCCACCGTCTCGCCGGCGTCGAAGGTGCGGATCAGGATGCGCTTGTCTGATCCATCGCGCTCCTCGAGGCTGTCGGCGGCATTGCGGATGAGGTTGTGCAGCACCTGCTCCAGCTCCACCGGATCCGCGTTCGCACGGGGCATGGGCCGCTCCAGGTCCAGCTCCAGCGTGATGCCGCGGCGGGAGAGGTCGGCGCGGGCAAGGGTCGCCGCGTCTTCCACCACGTTGCTGATGTCCACGGGCGTGCGCTCGCTGGCACGGCGGGCGATGTAGTCGCGCATCCGACGCAGGATCTCGCCCGCCCGGCGCGCCTCCCGCACGTTGGCGTCGAGCGCTTCGGAGAGCCGCGCGGGATCGCCGTCGGGACCGGACAGGCGCAGCGCCGCCTGGCTCTGGCTCAGAAGGGCGGTCAGCGGCTGGGTGAGTTCGTGGGCGATGCCGGAGGCGAGTTCGCCCAGCGAATTGACCCGCGCGGCATGGGCGAGCTGGGTTTCGCGCTCCAGAAGGCGGCTGCGCTCCTCCGCCAGCGCGGCGAGCTGCTGGGAATGGCGCGCCTCGTGCCGCTGGATCAGCGTGTAGCGTCCGGCGAATAGGGCGAGCAGCGAGACCAGCGCGAAGGCCGCGACGGGCCCGGGGGCGACGGCCTTGTAGAAGGAGATCGATCGCTCGATGCCGAGATTCACCGGCTGGGTGGTGCTGTCGGCGGGGCGGGCGAAGGCGAGCGTGGCGAAGGCGCCGGGATCGGCAACAGCCGGCTGGCCGGTCAGCGCATAAGGCCCGAGGCCCATGCTGATGTGATCGCTGGAGAGCCGCTCATCCGGCGTCAGCAGTCCGTTGGGGTCGATCTCCAGGATGATGGCGAGGCGCCGGCTGTTGCCGGCGCGCTTGCCGAGAAAATAATGCTCGGGATGGGCGGGATCGACATAATAGCGCGCCTCGCCCGCCCTCTGGCCGAACGCCAGGTGCGCGAAGGCGGGCATTGGCATGCCCTCGCTCTCGACCGGCACGGCAACCACCGTCTCGATGGCCTGCTCGTCCGTCATCTCCAGAACCCGGATGGAGAGGATGCGCTTGTAATAGCGCATGATGCCCGTGGCGACCTGCCGGATCGTTTCCGCCGGCGGCGGATCGGTCGCCTGCACGAGCGCGGCGAGGCTGGTGAGGTGGGCGTCGTGCTGTGCGACGCGTTGCGAGAGGAGCCGGTGCAGGGCGACGCCCTCGGCTTCCACTTCCGCATCGGCGCGCGAAAGGTTGCTCCGGATCATCAGCATCGCGAAAACCGCGACGAGACCGACCCAGACCACGAGAAGGGCAGCGACGGACCTGAGGGCAAAGGTACGCCGGATCACTGCTTCGGTCTCCCTCCCCCCGGGGGCTGATTTGCCGGCTCGAACTTGAACGTTTTAGCACCGGTCGAGGGGCGCGAAAATCGAGGAAAGCTGTGCGCGCGGAAATTTCAACGCAACCGGCGAGGGTTGCCGCAACGGCCGCGGCCGGGGTCCGCTCAGTGGCGCAGGGTCAGCAGGTCGTCCGGCAGGCCGCGGCAGATGTCGGCCACCTGATGCAGCAGTTGTCCCAGCGCCGAAGTCTTGCGCCAGAGCAGCGCGATCTGCCGGCTGGGGCGGGAATCCGAGAAGGCCAGGAGGTGGATGTTCTGTGCCGGCGGCACCGGGTTGCGCGTCGCCAGCATGGGCAGGAGCGTGATGCCGACGCCCGCCGCCACCATCTGGCGCAGCGTCTCGAGGCTGGTGGCGCGGAACTCGGACTTCTCCCGCGCGCCGGACTGGTGGCACACATCCAGCGCCTGATCGCGCAGGCAGTGGCCTTCCTCCAGCAGCATCAGGTTCTGCCCCGCCAGCTCCGCCACTCCCAAAGTGTCGCGCCGGGCGAGGCTGTGCGTCCCGGGCACGGCAAGCAGGAACGGTTCCTCGAACAGGAACTCGCTGTGAAAATGGCTGTCATGCACCGGCAGCGCGAGGAAGGCGGCATCGAGCGTGCCGAGGTTCAGCCGCTGGATGAGGTTGGCGCTCTTCTCCTCGAAGAGCAGCAGCTCCAGCTCCGGAAACCGCTGGCGGATGAGCGGCACCACATGGGGCAGGAGGTAGGGTCCGAGCGTGGGGAAAACGCCCAGCTTCAGCGCGCCGCCCTCGGCGAAGCGGCTGCGGCGCGCCGCCTCCTTCAGCTGGTCCACCTCGGTGAGGATGCGCCGCGCCCGCTCCACAGCGTCGCGGCCGGCGGGGGTGAGCATGGCCTTGCGCGGCGTGCGCTCGATCAGCGCCACGCCCAGCTCCTCCTCCAGCTTGCGGATCTGGGTGGAGAGCGTGGGCTGGCTGACGCCGCACAGCTCCGCCGCCCGGCGGAAGCTGCGGGTGTCGGCGAGGGCGAGGAGATATTGCAGCTCGCGCAGGGTCATGATGCCCGCCCCGCCGCCGGTCCGGTCAGACGGCCCAATCAGGCGGCCTTCACGGCCGCCTCCTTGTCCTCGGCGGGGGCGCTGGTGCGGATCAGGTGATCGAAGGCGGAGAGCGAAGCCTTCGCTCCCTCGCCCAGCGCGATCACGATCTGCTTGTAGGGCACGGTCGTGCAGTCGCCGGCCGCGAACACGCCGGGCACCGAGGTCTGGCCGTGGGCGTCCACGACGATCTCGCCGCGCGGGGAGAGGTCCACCACGCCCTTCAGCCATTCGGTGTTGGGCAGGAGGCCGATCTGCACGAAGATGCCTTCCAGCTCCACCTTTTGGATGTCGCCGGTGTTGCGGTTCTCGTAGGTGAGGCCCGCCACCTTCTGCCCGTCGCCGAGCACTTCGGTGGTGCGGGCGGAGGTCAGGATGGTGACATTGTTGAGGCTCTTCAGCTTGCGCTGGAGGACCTCGTCGGCGCGCAGCGCGCTGTCGAACTCGATCAGCGTGACGTGGGCCACGATGCCGGCGAGGTCGATGGCCGCTTCCACGCCGGAATTGCCGCCGCCGATGACCGCCACGCGCTTGCCCTTGAACAGCGGGCCGTCGCAATGGGGGCAGTAGGCCACGCCCTTGTTGCGATAGGCGTCCTCGCCGGGCACGTTCATCTGCCGCCAGCGGGCGCCGGTGGCGAGGATCACGGTGCGCGAGCGCAGGCTGGCGCCATTGGCGAATTCCACCTCCACCACGTCCTTGCCGGGAACGAGCTTGACGGCGCGCTGGAGGTTCAGGATCTCCACCTCATACTCACGCACGTGCTGCTCCAGCGCGGCGGCGAGCTTCGGCCCCTCGGTGTAGGGAACGGAGATGAAGTTCTCGATGGCCATGGTGTCCAGCACCTGCCCGCCGAAGCGCTCGGCGGCGACGCCGGTGCGGATGCCCTTGCGGGCGGCATAGATGGCGGCCGTAGCGCCGGCCGGGCCACCGCCCACCACCAGCACGTCGAAGCGGTTCATCTCGCCCATGCGCTTGGCATCGCGGGCGGCCGCGCCGGTGTCGAGCTTGGCGACGATCTCCTCGATGCCCATGCGGCCCTGTCCGAAGACCTCGCCGTTGAGATAGACGGTGGGCACGCTCATCACCTGCCGCGCGTCCACTTCCGCCTGGAACAGGGCGCCGTCGATGGCCACATGCTTCACCCGCGGGTTCAGCACGGCCATGAGGTTCAGGGCCTGCACCACGTCCGGGCAGTTCTGGCAGGACTGGGAGAAATAGGTCTCGAACACGAAGTCGCCGTCGAGCGCCTTCACCTGCTCGATTACCGCCTCCTCCACCTTGGGCGGATAGCCGCCCACCTGCAGCAGCGCCAGCACCAGGGAGGTGAATTCGTGGCCCATGGGCAGGCCGGCGAAGGTGAGGGAAATGTCCTGGTCGGGGCTCGACAAGGAGAAGGACGGGACGCGCGCGCCCGGCTCCTGGTGCTCCCGCACGGTGATCTTGTCGGAGAGTTCGGCGATGTCGGCCAGAAGCGCGCTCATTTCCTGCGACTTCGGCCCGCCATCCACCGCGGCGGTGATTTCGACGGGACGGACCACGCGCTCCAGATAAGCCTTGAGCTGAGTCTTCATGGCAGCATCGAGCATCGCAATCCTCCGGCAGAAAAACGCGCCGGATCCATGAGCCGGCGGGGTAAAAAGGGCCACGTCCGCCGCTGGCCAAAGGCTGCGGCGGACGGTCGGGGCGCCTCCCTTTCGGGAGCCGGTGGGGCCTCAAGGCAAAAGCCTCAAGGCCGGATCGGGGTTGAAAACCTCAGATCTTGCCGACGAGATCGAGGGAGGGCGCCAGCGTCTTCTCGCCTTCCTGCCACTTGGCAGGGCAGACCTCGCCAGGATGGGAGGCGACGTACTGGGCAGCCTTGATCTTCCGCAACAGGTCGGCGGCGTCACGGCCGATGCCCTCGGCGGTGACTTCCACGGCCTGGATGACGCCGTTCGGGTCCACCACGAAGGTGCCGCGGTCGGCGAGGCCCTGGCCTTCGCGCATCACGCCGAAGTTGTTGGTGATGACGCCCGCCGGGTCGCCGAGCATGGTGTACTTCACCTTGCCGATGGTCTCGGAGGAATCGTGCCAGGCCTTGTGGGTGAAGTGGGTGTCGGTGGAGACCGAGTAGATCTCGACGCCGAGCTTCTGGAACTCGCCATAGTGATCGGCCAGATCGCCTAGCTCGGTCGGGCAGACGAAGGTGAAGTCGGCCGGATAGAAGAAGAAGACGGCCCACTTGCCGGCGAGATCGGTGTCCGAAACCTGGATGAACTTGCCGTCCTTGAAAGCCTGCGTCGTGAAAGGCTTGATCTTAGTATTGACGAGCGACATGGCAATTCCTCGATGGGGTGTTTGCGCTGCGACGGGCCGGAGCCATCGCAGTGCAACATATGGGGCTCGATGCCATAAGTGAAATAGATAAGTTCTGCGATATCGATAGTTTCACTCTATCAATTCGTCGGCCGCGCGCCTGATTTCGCGCGCGAAACAAGAGGTTGGCGTGGGTTCGGCCAATGGCTCGGCTGACGTTGATGCGCTGCGACAGAAGCGCGCATTTTACCATTGGGAAGGTCGCACGCAGCCCTCCGAGCGTCCCAGCGGCGCGCGGGTCGAATCCCTATCTTTCGGGAAGATCGAGGCGGGGCTAGCGCAGCCGGTCCAGCAGCTTCAGCAGCATCGCTCGCTCGGCGGCATCCAGCGGCGCGAGCGTTTCCTCGGTGATGGCGAAGGCGTTCACGCTGGCGCGCGCCACCGCCTCTTCACCGGCGGAGGTGAGCACGACCACCAGCAAGCGGCCATCCTCGGTGTCCGGTCGTGTCTCCACCAAGCCGCGGCGCACGAGGCGGTCCACGACGCCCTTGATGGTGGCGGCATCCATGGCGGTCAGTCGCCCGAGAAGATTCTGCGAGCAGGGGCCGGTCTCGGCGAGCTTCGACAGGGCCGCCCATTGCGTCATGGTCAGGTCGTCGCCGATGCGCGCGGCGAAGATGGCGGCATGGCGCTGGCCCACCTGGCGCAGGATGAAGCCCACCTGCTCGTCCAGCACATAGGGCGTGTTCGCCCGCGCGCGGCGCACCGGGCGGCGCACCTGCATGGGAGGGGTGGCTTTGGGCGGCGCAGCCTTCTCCGCCGCGGCGGTGGCCGCCTCGGGCGTTGCCGTCTTCCGGGGCGCGCGGGGCGTCCGCAGGGCCTTGGGCTCCGACGCCATGGCTCAGACCGCCAGATAGGCGTCGCGGATTTCCGGATTGGCTTCCAGATCCGCGATGGTGCCGGAGAAACGGATGCGCCCCTTCTCGATGATGTAGGCGCGATCCGAGATCAGCTTGGCGAAATGCAAATTCTGCTCGGAGATCACCACCGAGAGCCCCTCCCCCTTCATGGCGAGGATGGCGTCCGCCATCTGCTCCACGATCTTGGGTGCGAGGCCTTCGGAGGGCTCGTCCAGCAGCACGAGGGAGGGATTGCCCATCAGGGTGCGGCCGATGGTGAGCATCTGCTGCTCGCCGCCGCTCATCTGCCCGCCGGGGCGCTTGCGCATTTCGCCGAGGTTCGGGAACAGCTTGTAGAGCATGTCCGGCGTCCAGGTGGCGACGCCCGGGCGCGGCGGCTGACGGCCCACCTCGAAATTCTCCTCCACCGTGAGATGGCTGAAGATGCGCCGGTCCTCCGGCACATAGCCGAGGCCGCGCCGCACGATTTCGTAGGTGGGCAGGCGCGAGACGTCGGCGCCGTCGAACATCACCGTGCCCTCGCGCTGGGGCACGAGGCCGACGATGGAGCGGAAGGTCGTGCTCTTGCCCGCCCCGTTGCGACCGAGCAGCGCCACCACCTCGCCGGCACCGATCTCGAGACCCACGTCGTAGAGGATGTGGGCGGGGCCATAATGGCTGTTGAGGTTCGAGACCTGAAGTTTCATGCCGCAGTCCCCTCGCGGTGCCGTGCGTCGTAGAGCAGCCCTTCGCCGAGATAGATGGCGCGCACCTGCGGGTCGCGCCGCACCTCGGCCGGCGTGCCGCGGGCGATGAGCTGGCCGCGGTTGAGCACCATCACCTCGTCCGCATGCTCGAACACCACGTCCATGTCGTGCTCGGTGAAGAGCACGCCGATGCCCTTGGCGCGGGCGATCTCGGCGGTGAGGCGCATCAGCTCCACCCGCTCGCGGGGCGCCATGCCGGCGGTGGGCTCGTCCATGAGGAGAAGGCGCGGCTCATTGGCCAGCGCCACCGCCAACTCCAACCGCTTGAGGTCGCCATAGGCGAGTTCACCACACGGCCGCTCCGCCTGGGTGGTGAGACCGACGAGGGCGAGCAGCGCATCCGCCTCCCCCCGGCAGGCCGCGCCGGCGAAGCCGAACACGCGGGAGATCAGCCCGTGGAAGGAGAGGAGCGCCACCTGCACGTTCTCGCGTACCGTCATGGAGGCGAAGGTGGCGGTGATCTGGAACGTGCGGCCGACGCCGAGCCGCCACACGGCGCGCGGCGGCAGGCCCTTAATGTCCTTCCCCTCGATGCGCACCGTGCCGGCATCGGGCGGAATCTGCCCGTTCAGCATGTTGAAGCAGGTGCTCTTGCCCGCCCCGTTGGGGCCGATGAGGGCGAGCATCTGCCCCGCCTCCACCGTGAAGGACACGCCCCGCACGGCATGGACGCCGCCGTAGGACTTCATCAGGTCTTTGACTTCGAGCAGCGGGCTCATCACGCGGCCTCCGCCTTGGTGGCGCCCACGGTTGCGCCGTTGCCCTTGCGGGGCCAGCGATGGCGCAGGTCCTCGATGAAGCCCACGACCCCCTTGGGGAACGCGAGCACGATGACGACGATGACGCCGCCCAGCACCAGCTTGGAAAGGTCGGTCTGGCTCATCAGCCAGATGGCCAGCGCCTTGTAGAGCACCGCGCCCACCACCGCGCCGGAGACCGTCTCGACACCGCCGAGCAGCACCATCACCAGGCCGTCCACCGAGGTGGGAATGGCCATGTAGTCGGGGAACACCGAGCCCTTGAGGAAGGCGAACATGGCGCCCGCCAGCCCCGCGAAGGTGCCGGCGACGATGAAGGCCGCCCATTGCATCCGCTGCCGGTTGAGGCCGATGGCCTCGGAACGCAGCGCGCTGTCGCGCACCGCCCGGAGCCCATAGCCGAACGGCGAGAACACCAGCATCCTGAGCAGCCCGACGCCCACCACCGCGATGCCCAGCGCGAGCCAGAAGAAGCCGGCGGGACGCGACGCCCACGTCGCAGGCCAAATGCCGAGCAGGCCGTTGTCGCCGCCGGTCACGTCCACCCACTGGAAGGCGATGGACCAGGCGATCTGCGCAAAGGCCAGCGTCAGCATGGCGAAATAGACGCCCGACAGCCGCACGCAGAACCAGCCGAACACCACCGCCCCGGCAAGCCCCAACAGCGGGCCAACGATGAGCGCCGCCTCCATGGGCGCGCCCATGTACTTGACGAGGAAGGCGGCGCCGTAGGCGCCGAGCCCGAAATAGGCGGCATGGCCGAAGGAGGCGAGGCCGCCCACCGTCATCATGAAATGCAGGCTGGCCGCGAACAACACGTAGATGAGGATTTCCGCCCCGACCGTGAGGGCATAATTGCCGAGGAGGAACGGCAGCGTCGCCGCGGCCAGCACAGCCACCGCCACCGCGACACGCTCAGCCTGCGTGAACGGCCGCCAGGGCCGGATGGTGAGGCCGGCGGCGGCACGGGGCGCGCTCTCCGGCTTGCCGAACAGGCCCCAAGGCCGCACCACCAGCACCACCGCCATCACGAGGAAGACAGTGATGAGCGAGATCTGCGGCAGGATGAGAATGCCGAAGGCGTTCAGCTCCGCGACGATGATGGCCGCCACGAAGGCGCCGAACACCGAGCCCAGCCCGCCGATGACCACCACCACGAACACCTCCACGATGATGGAGAGGTCCATGGCATGGGTCACGGTGGTGCGCGGGATCTGCAGGGCGCCGCCCAGCGCGGCGAGGAAGACGCCGAGGGCGAACACGCCGGTGAACAGCCATTTCTGGTTCACGCCCAGCGCCGCGACCATCTCGCGGTCCTGCGTCGCCGCGCGCACCAGCACACCCCAGCGGGTCTTGTGGAACAAGAGCCACAGGATGCCGAGCACCACCGGGCCGAGGGTCATCATGAACAGGTCGTAGGTCGGCACCATGCGGCCGAACAGGCTGATGGCGCCGGTGAAGCCGGGCGCGCGCGGGCCAAGCAGGTCTTCCGGCCCCCAGATCACCACCACGAGGTCCTGCACCATCAGCGTCACGCCGAAGGTGGCGAGCAGCTGGAAGAGTTCGGGCGCCTGATAGATGCGCCGCAGCAGCACCATCTCCATCAGCGCGCCGAGCAAGGCGACGATGATCGCCGCCGCGACGATGGCGCCCCAGAAGCCGAGCGGCCCGGCAAAGCGCGTCGTCAGCGTGTAGGCCACATAGGCGCCCAGCATATAGAAGGCGCCATGGGCGAAGTTCACGATGCGCGTGACGCCGAAGATGATCGACAGTCCCGACGCCACCAGAAACAGCGACGCGGCGCTGGCGAGCCCACTCAGGGCTTGGACCAGAAGGAATTCCACGGCTTCAGCCTCTCGTTCACCTGCTGGAAGTTTTGGTCTTTTTGGGCCACCCGCCGTCGAGGGCAGGGACCGGATGCGGGGGCGAAAGAACCGCCCGCGCCGTTCTTGCCTCCCCTCTCCCGCGAGGGGAGAGGGTCCGCACCGTGACGAGCTGCGAAATCCCTCAGTTCGCCGGACGCAGCTTCGCGGCTTCAGCCTCGGGCGGCAGGTAGTCGGCACCGGGGCGGAACTGGAAGTTCACCATGATGCCCTGCCCGTCCTTCTGCGAGGTGGTGCCGATATAGGCGCCCATGGTCGACTGGTGGTCGGACGCGCGATAGACCACATCGCCGAAGGGGGTGGAGACCTTGAGGTTCGCCATCGCCTTCACGAGGCCGGCCGTGGAATAGTCGTCCGTCGCCTTCAGCACCGCCGCGATGGACTTCACGGTCGAGTAGCCGACGATGGAGCCGAGGCGCGGATAGTCCTTGTGGAGCTGCTGGTAGGCGTCGAGGAACGCTTGGTGCTCGGCGGTCTTGATGCCGTACCAGGGATAGCCGGTGACGATCCAGCCCTCGGGGGTCTCGGTCTTCAGCGGGTCGAGATATTCCGGCTCGCCGGTGAGATAGCTCACCACCGCGCGGTTCTTGAAGATGCCGCGGGTGTTGCCCTCGCGAACCAGCTTCACGAGGTCGCCGGCGAAGGTGGCGTTGAGGATGGCGTCGGGATTGGCGGCGTCGATGGCCTGGAGCACCGGGCCGGCGTCGATCTTGCCCAGCGGCGGCCACTGCTCGGCGACGAACTCCACGTCCGGCTTGCGCTTCTTCAGGAGGTCCTTGAACACCGCGACGAAGGACTGGCCGAACTCATAGTTGGGGGCGATGGTCGCCCAGCGCTTGGCCGGGAGCTTCGCCGCCTCTTCCGCCAGCATGGCGGCCTGCATGTAGTTCGAGGTGCGCAGGCGGAAGGTGTATTCGTTGCCCTTCGACCAGACGAGCGCATCGGTAAGAGGCTCGGCGGCAAGGTACATCACCTGCTTCTGCTTGGCGAAGTCGGCGAGGGCGAGGCCGACATTGGAGAGGAAGCCGCCGGCGATCATCACCACGCCGTCGCGCGAGACCAGCTCGTTGGCGGCGGTGAGCGCGTCGGCCGGCTTGCCGCCGTCGTCCTTGGAGATGATGACGAGCTTCTTGCCCTTGATGCCGCCCGCGTCGTTCACTTCCTTCAGCGCCAGGTCCATCCCCTTGCGATAGGGATCGAGGAAGGCGGGCAGCGACGAATAGGAATTGATCTCGCCTACCTTGATCTCGCCCTGCTGCGCCCGCGCCCCGCCTGCGGCGAGGAGGAGAGCGGCGAGGGATGCCGCGACCAGCTTCTTCATGTCCATTCCCCTTTTATGATTTCAGTTGAACCGTCCGCGCGCGGGGCGGGCCTATCTCAGCCCGTCCTCGCCCTTGATCTCGTCCTTCTTCAGCCCGCCGACGCGCGGCAGCGGCCGGCCGGAATCCGTCACCGCCACGGCGACCACGATCTCGTTTGCCCGCGGGGCATCCGACACGCTCACGATCATGCCGTCGAAATGGCTGCGCACGAAGGCCGCATCCTTGTGGCCGAGCGGGATGTCCAGCTCCGCCCCGAGGCCGCCCCGCCGCTTGGACGATGGGATGAGCGCCGCGCCCTTGCCCAGCACGGCGCGCACCGGCGCGCCCATCTTGGGGTGCAGAAGGGCAGCGGCGTGCTCCAGCTCGCCGTTCTCGCCCACCAGCGCCGCCTTGCCGTAGCTCTCGGCGGAGGGCCCCTCGATGCCGAGGGCCTCCACAGCCTTCTTCGCGAGAATCCCGCCCAGCTCGTCGCCCATGGCGATGAGGTCGGCAAGGTCTTCCACATAGCGGCCGGCGAACGGGTTCTCGATCACCGCGATGGCCGCCGCGCGCCGGGTGGGCGGGGAAACGGGGCGACCCATCTCGGTCCGCGTCTCCTCCACGATGGTGACGATCTTGCGGATGTTCGCGCTCATCGCAGGCCGTCCTCGCCCTTGATGGCTTCCGCCGCGAGGCCGCCGACGCGGGCATGGACGCGCGGGCCGCAGGTCATGACCAGCACGAGGGCGATCTCGTCCGCCTTGGGGGCGTCGGACACGCCCACTTCCATGGCGTCGAAGTGGGAGCGCACATAGGAGGCGTTCACATGGGTCACCGGCACGTCGAGCCTTGTCCCCGGCCCGCCCACCTTCTTGGTGGAGGGCACGATGGCCTTGGCATCGCCCAGCGCCTCGCGCATGGCGTAGCCGCCCGGCACATGCCAAAGCGCCCCGTGCTCGATCTCGCCGGCCGCGCCGACGATGGCACCCTTGCCGTAGCCGTCAATGGCCTTGGCGTCGCCACCGAGGGCGGCAAGCAGTTCCTTGGCCATGGAGACACCGAGGGGCTTCAGATCATCCATGAAGCCGGCGATGTCTTCCACATAGCGCCCGGCGAACGGGTTCTGGATCACCGTCACGATGGCGCCACGCTTGCGCGGGATGGCGGCGGCCGGGCCGCCCTCGTGAAAGATCTCCTCCAGGATGCGGACCTGCTTGCGGATCTTGACCTCAGGCATGGGCGACGCCTCTTTCTTGTTCTGCGGCAAAGGTAATCGGACGGGATGACACGCTGGCATCCCCCATCGGACAGGTGGAAACGCTGGCCCCCTGCAGGTGCAGCGCGGCGGCGGTGATGAGGCCGCGCGCCACCAGTGCGCCGGCCACCGCGAGGCCTTCGGCCAGCGCTTCGTCCCGCTCAGCGGGTGTCAGATCGGGCACGTGGCGCGTCACCTTCAAGAGACCGAGATCGCTGTCCGGCAGCACTTGGCGCGCCGGCACCCGGACGATGCCGGGATGGGCGGGCAGGTTCACCGCATTGGCGATGACGGTTGCCGCCGCATCCGCAGCCGCCGCGCTGGGCGCGAGAACGGTCACGGCATCGGCGATACCGAGGGAAAAGCTGCGCCCGCGCCAGCCCGACGTGGCGATGCCGCGCACCGGGCCATCCGCCGTGATGCGGGCGGAACCCACCACGCGCGGGCGATCCGGCCGATCCACGATGCCCGCCACCAGCTCGGCGCCGGGCGCGAGATAAAGCGCGATGTCGCCACCATTGTTGACGAAGGCGCGGACGAGGCCCGGCCGCACCATGGCAGCAAGCACCTCTTCCGCCACGGCGCCGGCAACCGCCGCCATGGGGGTGATGAAGCCGGCGCGCGCATGGGGCGACACCGCCGCCCACATGCGCCGCGCCACCGGGCCCTGAAGGGGGCAGGACCCGGGATGGGCGGGACGGCGAAGCAGGGAAAGCTCGCCGCACAGCGTATCGAGAAGGCCCGCGAGGCGTTCGGTCGCCGCGCGATAGGCGGCGGCCACCACATCCGCCGGGCCATCGGCCTCGATCACGAGATCGATGGGGCCGTCATTGAGATGCAGCCGACGCCCGTCCGCCAGCAGCCCCGCCTGCGGCAGGCGCCGCTGCACCGGCATCGCGGGAATCGCGACCTTTGGCGGTTGAGCGGGAATGTCGGCCGGGCGCAGCATGGCCTCAGCCCTGCGACCGGGCCGCGAGCGGCCACGGGATATCGGAGAACGGCGCCATCTCGCGCACCGCCTCGCGCTCGATCACCGCGCTGGCAGGGCGCACATGATCCATGTGCCCGCCGAGCGCCTCATAGGCGGCGAGCGGCAGCGTGAATTCGATGGGCGCCACCAGCGCCGGGGTCGGCACATAGCCGAAACCGTGCTCCGGCACGCGCGTCACATCCACCATGAAGGTGATGCCGCCGCCCGGCCAGACATAGACCGGCGCGCCGCCGCAGGTGACGCGGGTGATGGAATCCTTCACCGAGCGGGTGAGCCGCACCGGGTTCTCCGTCACGCCCGCGCGCAGCGAGCCGCCCGCACCGGCCATGAACAGCACGGAGGACAGCGCCGGCTCACAATTCTCGCGGATGCGCTCAACGGAGGGATAGAGATCAGCGGGGACCTCGGTCTCCACCGGCACCAGATGCTCGTCGAGGACGTAATAGCCGTAATGCTCGCCGGTGGTGGACACCAGCAGCAGCCGCAGGCCCGGCCACGCCAGCTTGGCGTCGAAGGGCGAGAGGATGGAAAGCGGATCGGAAATGTTGGTGCCGCCCCAGCCGAGGCCCGGCTCGGCCACCTGGAAATAACGGCCGGGGGTGGAGCGACGACCCTTCATGCGGATGCCGGTATCGCGGATGCCGAGGAGCTTGCCGGCCTGATGCTCGGAGAGGACGCCGGTGATGTGGTCGTCCACCACCACCACCTCATCCACCTTGCCGTGCCACTGCTTGGCGAACATGCCGATGGTGGCGGAGCCGCAGCCCACGCGCATCCGCGCCTCTTCAGCGCCGTTCACGATGGGCGGCTTGCCGGCCTGGACCACGAGCGTGGCGCCGCCATCGATGGCAAGCTCCACGGCCTTGCCGTTGCACAGCTCCAGCAGCGCCTCGCAGGTGACGCGACCTTCCTTCTTGGAGCCACCGGTGAGGTGATGCACGCCGCCGAGCGACAGCATCTGCGAGCCGTATTCGGAGGTGGTGACATGGCCCACCGCCTCGCCGTCCACCCGCACCGCCGCCTGCTCGGGGCCGATGAAGCGGTCGGTGTCGATCTTCACCTTCGCGCCGGCGTAGCTGAAGATGCCCTCGGTGACGACCGTCACCATGTCCACGCCGTTGACCTCGGCGGAGACGATGAAGGGCGCGGGCTTGTAGTCGGGATAGGTGGTGCCGGAGCCCACCGCCGTGACGAAGGATTCGCCACCCGCAACCAGCCGCCCGTCCCAGTCGCCGCCGCGATCGAAGGGCACCACCTTGCCGCCCTGCGCCAAAGTGCGGTCGAGCACGATGTGGGGATCGACGCGGATCAGCTCGCCATCGCGGTTGGCGTAGCGATCGCAGGCGCCGGTGAGGCCGGGCCGGATGTAGCACATGACCGGGCACGCATCGCAGCGGATCTTGTCATCCTCGGCGCGGGCGGTGATGGTGGACTCTTCGGCCATGGAACCCCGGCTCCGGCCCCGCAGCGGGGGCATCCGATTTCATATGTACACTAATGAAAATCGCGTCGGCCCGAAGTGTCAAGCACAAGGAACGGGCAGGCCGCACGAAGAGGCAGCACCGCTGCCATTCTTTTGCATTTGCAGCATTTTTGATGCTGCGCACGGGTCCGGACTGGTCGGGACAGCCTCCGTTTTGGGCGCACCCAACGCTTGACGCTGGATTATTAGTATAGAAACAATCCAGCCCGTAACGGACCGGCGCCGGTCCCGGTCTCCTGCGGCAAAGGCTGAGCGGTCCCCTAAAGATGTCCGCCCCCATCCTACTCCAGGTCAACGGCGAAACCCACGCCTTCGCGCTGCCGCGCGAGACGCCGCTGATCTACGTGCTGCGCAACGATCTCGGGCTGAACGGCCCCAAGTTCGGCTGCGGCCTGGGGGAATGCGGGGCCTGCACGGTGCTGATGGACGGGAAGGCGACTCGCTCCTGCGTCACCACGCTGGGCACGGCTGAAGGGCGCGCGGTGACGACGCTGGAAGGGCTTGCGAGCGAGGGCACCCTGCACCCGGTACAGGCCGCCTTCATAGCCGAGCAGGCCGCCCAGTGCGGCTATTGTCTCAACGGCATGATCATGACCACCGTCGCCTTCCTCGCTCGCAACCCCTCCCCCTCCGAGGCCGAGGCTCGGGCGGCGCTGCGCTACAATCTGTGCCGCTGCGGGACGCATGTGGAGATTTTGCGCGCGGTGCTGCGGGCGGCGGCCGGTGCCGGTGAAGCGGAGGCGCAGCCGTGAGCGAGCCGCGTCCCGATCCTTCCGCTCTGCTGGCGGCCAGCGGCAATCTCGCCATTCTGCGTCCGGCGCAGATGGTCTTCGGCCTCGTCCACAGCGCGCCGCCGAAGGAGGGTGCCCTCGACCTGTTCTTGCTGGTGGACGATCAGGGCGCCGTCACCGCCTTCAACGGCCATGTGGACCTCGGCACCGGCATCCGCACGGCGCTGGCCCAGATTGTCGCCGAGGAACTGGATGTGGCGCTCGATCGCGTCACCATGGTGCTCGGGCACACCGGCGTCGCGCCGAACCAGGGGGCCACCATTGCCTCCGATTCCATCCAGGTCTCCGCCCGCCCTTTGCGCCACGCGGCAGCGCAGGCCCGCGCCCATCTCGTCGGGCTCGCGGCCGAGGCGCTGGGCATTCCTGCCGATGAGCTGGAGGTGGAGGAGGGCATCGTCCGCCCGAAGGATGGGCGCAACACCGGCCGATCCTATGCCGACCTGCTCGAGGGCCGCGCCGACCGGCTGATGCTCCACCAGGAAACGGCGGTGAAGCCGGCCAGCGAACACCGCATCGTCGGCCGCCGTGTGCCGCGCGTGGATATTCCGGCCAAGGCGACCGGCACCTTCGCCTATGTCCATGACGTGCGCGTGCCGGGCATGCTGCACGGCCGCGTGGTGCGCCCGCCCTATGCGGGCATCGATGCCGGCCCATTCGTCGGCAAGAGCCTGATCCGGGTGGACGAGCACTCCGTCGCCCACATTCCGGGGGTGGTGGCGGTCGTCACCATGGGCGACTTCATCGGCATCGTCGCCGAGCGCGAGGAGCAGGCCGCCGAGGCCGCCCGCGTGCTGAAGACCGAGTGGCGCGATACCCCTGCCCTGCCCGACCTCTCGCGCACCGAGGAGGCCCTGCGCGGGGCGGAGGCGGCGAAGACGCGGCTTCTCCACGAGCAGGGCAGTGTCGATGCGGCCCGTGCCGTGGCCGCGCAGGTGATCGAGGCGACCTATGTCTGGCCCTACCAGATGCACGCCTCCATCGGCCCCTCCTGCGCCGTCGCCGACGTGCAGGAGGACCGCGCGACCGTGTGGGCGGGCACGCAGAACCCCTATCCGCTGCGCACCGACATCTCGGTCCTGCTGGGCCTGCCGGAAGAGGACATCGAGATCATCCGCTTCGAGGCGGCAGGCTGCTACGGGCGCAATTGCGCGGACGATGTGGCCGCCGATGCCGCCCTGCTCTCCCGTGCCGTGGGCCGGCCCGTGCGCGTGCAGCTCACCCGCGAGCAGGAGCATGCGTGGGAGCCCAAGGGCGCCGGCCAGCTCATGGAGGTCAAGGGCGGCATCAACGCGGACGGCACGCCCGCCTTCTACGATTTCCTCACCCGCTACCCCTCCAACGCCGCCGTCACGCTGGCGCTGCTGCTGACCGGCCGGGTGCCGGCGGACAATCCCGTCTATGAGATGGGCGACCGTACCGCCATCCCGCCCTATGCCTACGACGTGATGCGCGTGGCCGTGGACGATGTGGCCCCCATCGTGCGCGCTTCCTGGCTGCGCGGCGTCTCGGCTTTGCCAAACAGCTTCGCCCACGAGAGCTATGTGGACGAGCTGGCCGCCGCTGCCGGTGTCGATCCGGTGGACTACCGCCTGCGCCACCTGCACGATCCGCGCGCCGTGGACCTCGTGAAGGCCACCGCCGCGCGCGCCGGCTGGCAGACGCGCACCGGGCCGCGGCAGGAGGTGGTGGAGGGCGACATCGTGCGCGGGCAGGGCTTCGCCTATGCCCTCTATGTCCACTCCAAATTCCCCGGCTACGGCGCCGCCTGGTCCGCCTGGGTGGCGGATGTGGAGGTGAACCGGGCGACCGGCGACGTGGCGGTGAAGCGCGTCACGGTGGGGCAGGATTCCGGGCTGATGATCAACCCGGCCGGCATCGAGCACCAGATCCACGGCAACGTCATCCAGTCCACCTCCCGCGCCCTGAAAGAGCAGGTGACGTTCGACGATCACGCGGTGACGAGCCGGGAGTGGGGCGCCTACCCCATCCTCACCTTCCCGGAAGTGCCGGTCATCAACGTGGTGCTGATGCCCCGGCCGGATGACCCGCCATTGGGCTCAGGCGAATCCGCCTCTGTGCCCAGCGCGGCGGCCATCGCCAATGCCATCTTCGACGCCACCGGCGTGCGCCTGCGCGAACCACCCTTCACACCCGATCGCGTGCGCGCCGCACTGGCCGGCGAGGCCCCGCCCCGGCCGGTGAAGGAGAAAAAGCGCCGTCCCTGGTTCGCCATGGCCGGCGCGGCCCTTGCTGGCGCCTTGGGCATGGCCACGCTGGCGCTGCCCATTCGTGGCGCCATCGCCCCCATCTCCCCGCCCGATCCCTCCACCTTCTCGGCGGACCTGATTGCGCGCGGCAAAGTGCTGGCGGCACTCGGCGATTGCGCGGTCTGCCACACGGCGGAAGGCGGCACCGCCAATGCCGGCGGGCGGCCGCTGCATACGCCGTTCGGCACGGTCTATTCCACCAATCTGACGCCGGATGTCGCGACCGGCATCGGCGCATGGTCCTATGCCGCCTTCGAGCGCGCCATGCGCGAGGGCATCGGGCGCGACGGCCGGCATCTCTACCCCGCCTTCCCCTACACCGCCTTCAGTCGTATCAGCGATGCCGACATGCAGGCGCTCTACGCCTTCCTCATGTCGCAGCCGGCGGTGACGGCGGCGCCGCCCGAAAACCGCATGACCTTCCCCTTCAACATCCGCCCGCTGATGGCCGGCTGGAACCTCCTGTTCCACCGCCCCGGCCAGCTTCAGGCGGAGCCGGCGCAGTCGCCCCAGTGGAACCGGGGGCGCTACCTCGTGGAAGGCCTCGGCCATTGCGGCGCCTGCCACACGCCGCGCAATGCGCTGGGCGCGGAGAAGACGGGCGCGGCCTATCTGGCCGGCGGCTTCGCCGATGGGTGGGAGGCGCCCGCCCTGACGGAGCTGTCGAAAGCGCCCATTCCGTGGGCCGAGGACGAGCTGTTCACCTATCTGCGCACCGGATTCTCCCGCTTCCACGGCACCGCCGCCGGCCCCATGGCGCCGGTGGTGCATGCGCTTTCTGAAGTGCCGGATGCCGATGTGCGGGCCATGGCGGTCTATCTCGCCGCGCTCTCCGGCCCCGCCATTGCCGATCCCGTCGCGGCGGCGGCCACGCTGGAGGCCAAATCCGAGGCTTCGCTCCGGCCTATGGACACGGTGGGCGGCCGCCTCTTCGCCGGCGCGTGCGCCGCCTGCCATGCGCCCGAAGGGCCGACCCTGTTCGGCGCGCGGCCGGCACTGGCGCTCAACACCAATGTCCATGCGGCGCGGCCGGACAATCTCATCCGCGTCATCCTCGAAGGCATCCCCAAACCCGCCGCGCCGGAGCTGGGCGACATGCCCGCCTTCCGCGACAGCCTTGACGATGCGCAGGTGGCCGACCTCGTGCGCTACATGCGCGCCAAGTTCGCGCCGGATGCGCCCGCATGGGAAGGTCTGGAGGGAACGGTGGCGCGGCTGAGGGGATCGCCGACGCATTGAAGTGCCAAGCTGGCTCAGCCTTCTTGAGTGCCGTCATGCCCCGGCTTGTCCGGGGCATCCACTTGGACGTGCGCCGGCTGCATGTCGCCCGGCCGCCGGCGCCGCCACACCGTGGATCCCCCGGACAGGCCGGGGGATGACGGCAGTGAAGTGCCCCTGCCCAAAATATCCCGCCCCGCTGCCCAAAAGAGCCGCATCGGACACCTGCCAAGCCATTGACAGTCTTCGCAGCCCCATTTTATTTTCATTTGTACACAAACAATATGCCGAGGGCGTTTCCCATGGCCTATGTCGTCACCGAGGGCTGCATCCGCTGCACCTACATGGATTGCGTGGCCGTGTGTCCGGTGGATTGCTTCTATGCCGGCGCCAACATGCTGGTGATCCATCCGGACGAATGCATCGACTGCGGCGTGTGCGAGCCGGAATGCCCTGCGGCCGCCATCTTCCCGGACAGCGACCCGCGCGCCGCCGAATGGACCGCGCTCAATGCTCAATACGCGGCCGTGTGGCCGAACATCACCGAGAAGGGTCCGCCGCCCGCTGATGCCGACGCCTGGAAGGACACGCCGGACAAGCGCGCCCTCCTCTCCGCCGATCCTGCCAGCCTCTGATCTTCCGAGACTTCCCATGAGCAATTTCTTCGAGGAGCAGGTGCTCAGCGTCCATCACTGGACCGACCGCCTGTTCAGTTTCACCACCACCCGCGACCCCGGCTTCCGCTTCCGCACCGGGGAATTCACCATGATCGGCCTGAAGGTGGACGGGCGGCCGCTGCTGCGCGCATATTCGGTGGTGAGCCCGGCCTGGGCAGAGACGCTGGAATTCTTCTCCATCAAGGTGCCGAACGGGCCCCTCACCTCGCGGCTCCAGCACATCAAGGTGGGCGATGCCATAACGGTGGGCCGCAAGGCCACCGGCACGCTGGTGATGGACAATCTTCTGCCGGGCAAGACCCTCTACCTCCTCGGCACGGGTACGGGCCTTGCGCCCTTCCTCTCGGTGATCCGTGATCCGGAAACCTATGAGCGGTTCGAGAAGGTGGTGCTCGTCCACGGCTGCCGGCACGTGGCGGACCTCGCCTATGAGGAACTCATCACGCAGGAACTCCCCGCCCACGAATTCCTCGGCGAGGAGATCGCGGCCAAGCTGCTCTATTACCCGACCGTGACGCGCGAGCCCTTCCGCAACACCGGGCGCATCTCCACCCTGCTGGACAGCGGCAAGCTTTGCGCGGATGTCGGCCTGCCGCCGCTCGATGCCGCGACCGACCGGGTGATGATCTGCGGCTCGCCGGCCATGATGGTGGATTTGAAGACGCTGCTGGAATCGCGCGGCTTCGCCGAGGGCTCGGGCAGCGAGCCGGGGCATTTCGTGATCGAAAAGGCGTTCGCAGAACGGTGAAATCCACCCCGCGCCCGGTTTTCAGCGGCCCGGCGCGGGCGTAAACTTCATATGCCTACAAACAGAAAGGCGCGCGTCGCCGCGCCCCCTCCGGAGACGAGAGCATGGCCCACGACGCGCCAACCGGTCCCGCCGGCCCCACCAAGCTGGTGATCCGCAACATCGGCCTCCTCCTCAGCGGCGACCTGTCGAAGCCCATTCTCGACGCCGACACCGTGGTGGCCGAGGACGGACGCATCACCGCCATCGGCCGCGAGAAGGATGTGGACACCGAGGGCGCGACGACCCTCATCGACGCCAACGGCACCACCCTTACCCCCGGCCTCATCGACAGCCACGTCCACCCCGTGGCGGGCGACTGGACGCCCCGCCAGAGCCAGATCAACTGGATCGATTCCTCCCTTCATGGCGGCGTCACCACCATGATCTCGGCCGGCGAGGTGCATTATCCCGGCCGCGCCCGCGACGTGGTGGGCGTGAAAGCCCTCGCCATCACCGCCCAGCGCGCCTTCTCGGCATTCCGCCCCTCCGGTGTGAAGGTGCATGCGGGCGCCCCGGTCATCGAGAACGAGATGACCGAGGACGATTTCAAGGAACTGGCCGCGGCCGGCGTGAAGCTGCTCGGCGAGGTCGGCCTCGGCGGTGTGAAGGATGGCCCCACCGCCCGCAAGATGGTGGGGTGGGCACGTAAGTACGGCATCCAGTCCACCATTCACACCGGCGGCCCCTCCATCCCCGGCTCAGGCCTCATCGACAAGGATGTGGTGCTGGAAGCGGACACGGACGTTGTGGGTCACATCAATGGCGGCCACACCGCGCTGCCGGACAACCAGATCCGCTGCATCTGCGAGGGCTGCAAGCGCGGGCTGGAGATCGTTCATAACGGCAACGAGCGCTCGGCGCTCTACACGCTGCGCCTCGCTCGCGAGCTGGGCGAGCTGCAGCGCGTCATCCTCGGCACGGACGGGCCGGCGGGCTCCGGCGTCCAGCCGCTCGGCATCCTGCGCATGGTGTCCATGCTGTCCTCGCTCGGCGAACTGCCGGCGGAAGAGGCCTTCTGCCTCGCCACCGGCAACACGGCGCGCATGCGGGCGCTCGATTCCGGCTTGATCGAGGTGGGACGCGCGGCGGATTTCGTGCTGATGGACAAGGCGCAGCATTCACCCGGCACCACGCTCCTGGACAGCGTGCGCCTCGGCGACCTGCCGGGCGTGTGCATGACCATCATCGACGGCATCGTGCGCACCCAGCGCTCGCGCAACACCCCTCCGGCCACCCGCATGCCAATTGTCGTGAAGGGCTGAGGCACTCACACCACGGGCGGCACCGGGTTCGGCCGCAGCACCAGCAACACGCCGGCGAGCACGAGCGCGATGCCGCCGGCGGAGACCAGCGTCCAGTGGTATCCCTCGAACACGGTCGAGATGGCGAGCGCCACCAGCGGGAACACCACCGTGCCGTAGCCGGCGCGGTTGGCCCCGATCCGCCGCACCAGCATGTTGTAGACGGCAAAGCCCGCCAGCGTCTGGACGATGATGAGGCAGGCGAGGGAACCCACATAGACGGGGCTCCAGTCGAACCTGAACGGCACGCCGTGGACGAGGGCGATCCCCAGCAGCACAACCATGCCGTAGAAGAAGCCCCAGGTGGTCAGCGAGGCAATGGGATATTGCCGCCGCCCGGCAATGCCGGTGAGGAGGCTGCCGACCGAGAAGAAGAAGGTGCCGGCAAGCCCCAGCGCCAGCCCCTCCCCGGCCCCGTCGATGCCCTTTCCTTCCACAAGGCTCGGGCCGAACACCAGCGCCAGCCCCACCACCCCGGCCAGCGCCCCGCCAAGAATCTGCCGGCGCAGCGGCACGCGCAGGAACAGTGCGGAGAGCACGGGGATGGTGATGGCGGAGAGCGCGAAGATCACCGAGAGCAGCCCCGAGGGCAGGTGATAGCCGGCATAGTAGAAGCTGACGAAATTGAGCGAGAACAGAGTCGCGCCGAGCCCCGCGAACAGCACGTGGTCACGCCAGCCGAAGGCGAGCCGTCCGCCCGTGACGAGCACGAAGCCCAGCATCACCGACCCGGCCACCGCGAAGCGCCAGACGCCCGAGACCTCCGGCGCCACCACGCCGAGCTGTAGCTTCAACGGTAGCCAGCCCGTGCCGAAAATGAGCACGCAGACCGCATAGAGCAGAAGCTCGCGCGGGCCGAGCGGTCCGTCGGTGCGGGGCGGTGGGGCATGCATGGAGGGGAATCCGGAGGGTAACGCACCCTATGCGGTCACCCTCCCCCCGGCAACACGCAGCGGGCGCGCGACCAGCCTGAGCGGTGCCGCAGCAGGGACTGGAAGATCAGCGCCTGAGCGACCCGGCGCGGGCCGATGCCCAGCCATGATCCTGGCGCATGGCAGCCCCGCGCCAAGCAATGCGTCGCCGGGACGTAGGGGAGACGGGATCAGTAGGCGAGCGCGTCGAACGCGGGCTCCACCGAGCCGTTCCAGGGGCCGTGGTACAGCTCCAGCAGCTCTTCCGCCGGCACGCGGCCGGTGAGCAGGGTCTGCTCCAGCGGCTCGAGGAAACGCGTCTCGTCCCGCCCCAACCGGTCGTGGAAGCCCCGCCGCTTGAGGCCCGCCTGCGAGAGCTTGAGGACATCCTTCGCCACGTCCCGCAGCGCCCGGCCGTGGATTTCCGCCTTGAGGGCGAGGCGGGGCACGTCGTCCCGCAGCGCCTGGCGCTCCTCGGCGGTCCAGTCCTTCACCAGATCCCACGCGGCATCGAGGCTCTGCTGGTCATAGAGCAGGCCCACCCAGAAGGCCGGCAGTGCGCAGAGGTTGATGGAAGGGCCGGCGTCCGCCCCGCGCATTTCCAGGAAGCGCTTCAGCCGGACCTCGGGAAAGATGGTGGAGAGGTGGTTGATCCAGTCGGAGAGCGTCGCCGTCTCGCCCGGAAGCAGGGGATGTCGGCCGGCGAGAAGATCGCGGAAGGAGGTGCCGGCCACGTCCACGTAATGGTCGCCACGCTTCACGAAATACATGGGCACGTCGAGGGCGTAGTCCACATAACGCTCGAAGCCAAAACCCTCCTCGAAGGCGAAGGGCAACATGCCGGAGCGGGCATTGTCCGTGTCACGCCAGATCTCGGAGCGGAACGAGAGGAAGCCGTTGGGCTTGCCCTCGGTGAAGGGCGAGTTGGCGAAGAGGGCGGTGGCCACCGGCTGAAGCGCGAGGCCCACCCGCATCTTCTTCACCATGTCGGCTTCGGAGGAGAAGTCGAGGTTCACCTGCACGGTGCAGGTGCGGAACATCATGTCGAGGCCCAGCGTGCCGACCTTCGGCATGTAGTTCGCCATGATCTTGTAACGGCCCTTGGGCATCACCGGCGTCTCGGAGCGCGACCACTTGGGGCTCATGCCGATGGCGAGGAAGCCGATGCCGAGCGGCGTCGCCACTTCCCGAACCTGGGCGAGGTGGGCGTTCAGCTCCGAGCAGGTCTCGTGGATGGTGCGCAGCGGCGCGCCGGACAGCTCGAACTGCCCGCCCGGCTCCAGCGAGATGGCCCCGCCGCCGGTGACATCCGCGAGGCCGATGATGGTCTCGCCCTCCATGATCGGCTCCCAACCGAGCAGGGAGCGCATGCCTTCCAGGAGCTTGCGGATGCCCTTCGGCCCCTCGTAGGGCACGGGCTCGTGGCGGCCCATGGTGAAGGGGATTTTCTCGTGCTCCGTGCCGATCCGGAAGGACCGCTCGGGTTTCGCGCCCTCTTCCATCCAGGCGACGAGTTCGCCGCGGTCGGAAATCGGGGTCGCGTCGAGCGTGTCGCGGGCCATCAGGAAGCTCTTCAAGCGGAGGGGCGCGCGACCATACACGGCACCTCGGTCAAGGCAAGCGCGTGGGGGTCGGTGCCGACGGGGGCGGGAAAGGCGGGACTTCAGGCGGTGGGGCCGGCCACCTCCCGCGCGCCGCACCGCGCAGAAGGAAGGCCAAGGTTCCGGTCAGATGGTGACGGGATTTGCTTTCGCAACCGCGTCGAAGGCCTGGAGGGTGGTAATAAGCTCCTCCAGCTTCGCCAGCGGCACCATGTTCGGCCCGTCGGAGGGCGCCTTGTCCGGATCCGGATGGGTCTCGATGAACACGGCGGCGACGCCAACGGCCACCGCTGCGCGGGCCAGAACCGGCACGAACTCGCGCTGCCCCCCGGACGAGGTGCCCTGCCCCCCAGGCTGCTGCACCGAATGGGTGGCGTCGAACACCACCGGCGCGCCCGTGGTCTTGGCGAGGATCGGCAGGCCGCGCATGTCCGACACGAGGGTATTGTAGCCGAAGGAGACGCCCCGCTCCGTCACCAGCACCCGGCCGTTGCCGGCACCGGTGAGCTTGTTGACCACGTTCGCCATGTCCCACGGCGCGAGGAACTGGCCCTTCTTCACATTCACCACCCGGCCGGTGCGGGCGGCGGCGACGAGAAGGTCGGTCTGGCGGCAGAGGAAGGCGGGAATCTGCAACACGTCCACCACCTCGGCGGCAGCGGCGCACTGGTCGATCTCGTGGATGTCGGTGAGCACCGGCAGGCCGAGGCTCTCCTTGATCTCACCGAATACCGGCAAGGCCGCCCGGAGCCCGAGGCCGCGGGCGGCGGAAAGCGACGTGCGGTTCGCCTTGTCGAAGGAGGTCTTGAAGACGAGGCCGATGTTGCGGCGCGTCGCGATCTCCTTGAGCGCCGAGGCGACCTCCAGCGCGTGGGCACGGCTTTCCATCTGGCAGGGGCCGGCAATCAGCGTCAGCGGCAGGGCATTGCCGAAGCGCACGGGGCCGGCCTCGACGATGCTCTGCGGGGCGACGGGCGGCGGTGCGGCGGTCATGGGCGATCCCTCGACGGCTCAAGGCGCCCAACCGACTGACCGGACGAACCCATAAGCCTCAGAATGAATTCAGCTTTCCGACCGCGGCATGGGGCGACGCGGCCGGAGCGCGCCCTTGATAGAGCATTTTCCCCGTTTCGCTAAATCGCGAATGCGCGCGGTCCGGCGCTGCAAGCAGGCCGGACCGCGCAAAGGCCGATCAGCACCGGCCGTCAGGGCGTGACCAGCTTGAGGCCGACGATGCCGGCGGCGATCAGGCCGATGGAGGCGAGGCGCAGCAGATCGGTCGATTCGGAGAAGAACAGGATGCCGGCGACCGCCGTCCCCACCGTGCCGATGCCCGCCCACACGGCGTAGGCCGTGCCGATGGGGATGCCCCGGAGTGCGAGGGACAGGAGCAGCAGGCTCACGCCGATGGCGCCGAGCGTGAAGAGGCTCGGCCAGAGCCGCGTGAACCCTTCCGATTGCTTCATTCCGATGGCCCACGCGATTTCAGTGAGGCCGGCGATGAACAGATAGACCCATGCCATGGGCAGACACCACGAGTGGCGGGGTCGTCCCCGCCGCGCGTTGAGAAAGGAGCACGGTCGTCCGTGCCCGGGGCGGAGGCCTCCGCCCGAACCGATGTAATATGTTTTTCCTGATAGTGAAACTGACGCTTCAGCCCGGCGTCACCTCGAACACCAGCGTGGCACCCAGCGCCGCGCGAGGGGGCACGACGACGATGCCCTCGATGGCCTCTTCCACCATGCGGCGGGCGGCGAGCGAGCGGCGCAGCTCCGGCGCGCCGGGGGTGGAGAAGCGGATCGCCGCGATGCGCAGGCCGCTTCCCTCCGCGCCCGGCGCCGGGACGCCATAGCGGTCGGTGAACAGCTGGCGGGACATGACGTCGATGGAGCCGCGCGGGGTCTGAGCCACGAACCAGGCATCGAGCGCGCGCTGGACCGGGCAGCCGGAGAAGGTTTCCAGAAACTTCTGATGCTCGGCCGGCGCATCGGCCACCAGCACCACGCCGGCGACGCCCGTCACCTGGTTGGAATGGCGCTGGAGGTCGGTGGACCAGAAATTCTCGGGATTGAGCTGGGTGCAGGAAAAGGCGCCGAAGTCCGGGCTGGCCGGCTCGCGCGCGAAGGCGAGGCGGAAGCCCACATCCACTTCCTGCCCGTCCGGCCGGCGCGCCTTGCGGGCGAAGTCGAAGATGTCGAATCCGCCGAAGCCATCGGCATCGAAGGCCGCCTTCTCGTGGGATGCGTCCGAGCCTTCCAGCACCAGCATGGACAGGCCTTCGCCGACGCGGGCGAGGAAATCCTGATTGAACGCGCCGAAGGAGAAGGCCTCGCCCTGGGCGGCCGGAATCTTCTCCGGCTCCACGATCTGCAACAGCTCGATGAAGAAGCCGGGCGTCTGGATGATCCGGTTTTCGGTGCCCCACGGGTGCCTGTTGCGGGCCCCCACGGTGAAGCCCAGGAGATCGTAGATTTCACCGGCCGCGTCGAGATCGCGAACGAGATGCACCACGTGGTCGAGGCCGCGTCGCATGGCTTCTCCTCTCATCGGCGCCCCATCGCGCGGCCCGAAAGGCCACGCGGCGCGGCGGCGACGTCATGGGAAGGAACGCAACGGCTGAGGGGCCGCGCGTCGCTCTGTCGAACGGGCATCCCCCCGGCGGCCCGGCCGGAGCTTAGTGCGAATTGCCGCGACGTGGCTACCGCCCGGGGCGAGAAATCCCCTGACGAAGCGTAAGCGCGATCGAGGAAACGGCCGGCTCAGACCAGCCGGCTCTGATCCTTGGCTGCACCGATAAAGGAAGCGAACAACGGGTGCGGCTCGAACGGGCGCGACTTCAGCTCCGGGTGGAACTGCACGCCGATGAACCACGGGTGCTCCGGATATTCGACGATCTCCGGCAACAGCCCGTCCGGCGACATGCCGGAGAACTTCAGCCCGTGCTGCTCCAGCCGGTCGCGATAGGCGGTGTTCACCTCGTAGCGGTGGCGGTGGCGCTCGGAAATGTCGCGCCGGCCATAGACGCCCTCCACCTTGGTATTCGGCTCCAGCACCGCATGATACGCCCCGAGACGCATCGTGCCGCCGAGGTCGCCGGCCGCATTGCGCCGCTCCAGCTCGTTGCCGCGCAACCATTCGGTGAGCAGGCCCACCACCGGCTCGGAGGTGGCGCCGAACTCGGTGGAATTGGCCTTCTCGATGCCCGCGAGGTTCCGCGCCGCCTCGATCACCGCCATCTGCATGCCGAAGCAGATGCCGAAATAGGGCACCTGCCGCTCGCGGGCGAACTGGGCCGCGCGAATCTTGCCCTCGGCGCCGCGCTGGCCGAAGCCGCCGGGCACGAGGATGCCGTGGACATGCTCAAGGAAAGGCGCGGGGTCCTCGCGCTCGAAGGTCTCGCTCTCGATCCAGTCGAGATTGACCTTCACCTTGTTGGCGATGCCGCCGTGCGCCAGCGCCTCGATCAGCGACTTGTAGGCGTCCTTCAGCCCCGTGTACTTGCCGACGATGGCGATGGTGACCTCGCCCTCGGGGTTGCGCACGCGGGTTTCGATGTCGGTCCAGCGCTTGAGGTTGGGCGCGGGGGCCGGCTCGATGTTGAAGGCGGCCAGCACTTCCTTGTCGAGGCCCTCCGCATGGTAGGCTGAGGGGACGGCGTAGATGTTGTCCACGTCCCGCGCCTCGATCACCGCCGTCTCTCGCACGTTGCAGAACAGCGAGAGCTTGCGGCGCTCCTCGCGCGGGATTTCGCGGTCGGTGCGGCAGAGCAGGATGTCCGGCTGGATGCCGATGGAGCGCAGCTCCTTCACCGAATGCTGGGTCGGCTTGGTCTTCAGCTCACCGGCCGAAGGGATGTACGGCATCAGGGTGAGGTGGATGAAGATGGCGTGGCCGCGGGGCAGCTCGTTCTTGAGCTGGCGGGTGGCCTCGAAGAAGGGCAGGCCCTCGATGTCGCCCACCGTACCGCCCACCTCGATCAGCACGAAATCGAAGCCCTCGTTGCCTTCCAGCACGAAGTCCTTGATCGCGTTGGTGACGTGGGGAATCACCTGGATGGTGGCGCCGAGGTAATCGCCGCGGCGCTCCTTGCTCAGGATGTCCTGATAGATGCGGCCCGTGGTGATATTGTCCTGCTTGGTCGCCGGATGGCCGGTGAACCGCTCGTAGTGGCCGAGATCGAGGTCCGTCTCGGCCCCGTCGTCGGTCACGAACACCTCGCCGTGCTGATACGGGCTCATGGTGCCCGGATCGACGTTCAGGTAGGGGTCGAGCTTGCGCAGGCGGACGGTGTATCCGCGCGCCTGGAGAAGAGCGCCGAGTGCTGCGGAGGCGAGGCCCTTGCCCAGGGAAGACACGACGCCGCCGGTGATGAAGATGTAGCGCGCCATGGGCCTCGACCTTACCTCGTGCAAACGCGATTCGGCGAGGCGAAGCCGGGTCCGGCCTCGCCTCGCCTGTGGAGAAGAAACGGCGCGGCCGAAGCCGCGTCGCGTCAATGGATCACTTAAACAGGATCACTTGGACTGCGGAACCTGCGGACCGGACGGTGCCGCGGGCGCGGCCGGAGCAGCCTCACCCTGAGGGGCAGCGGTGCCCTGCGGGGCAGCCGGCGCCTGCTGGCGCAGCTGGTCGAGAATGGAGCCGCCGCTCTGCGGCACCTGCGGTCCGCCCTGATTTTGCTGGGCCGGCGGCAGGATCGAGCGCGGGGCACGCCCCCAGCCGGCGACGATGGTCAGCGCCAGCGAGGTGATGAAGAAGATCAGCGCGAGAATCGCGGTGGCGCGGGTAAGCACGTTGGCCGTGCCACGCGCGGTAAAGAAGCCGCCGCCCGAACCGCCGCCGCCCCCGCCGATGCCGAGACCGCCGCCTTCCGAGCGCTGGATGAGCACCACGCCGATCAGCGCGAGCACCACCATCAGGTGAATTACGATGAGAACCGTCTGCATGGAATCCATCATGTTCGCGCCAGAGCGGTGCCCCGGCGCGCAGGTCGCGGGTTCCCTACACGATCGGGCGCCGGGAGGGAAGAGCGGGAGGGTGGCGGCTCACGCACACCTGCCCTTCGCCGGCTACTGGATGTGGTCCAGGGGAGCCAGGAGTCGCTTCTGCAGCTGGAACGCCAGCTTGGGCAGGTTCTCCTGCATCCAGCGCTGGGCGTCCTGCTGCTCGTCCCGCACCAGCATGGCGTCCGGGTGCGCGCGCGCATTCTGCCGCACGAGGACCAGCGTTCCGAGATAGACCACATCTCCGGCGCGCAGCCGGACCTTCTTGTCGTCCGGCACCCGGGTGTGCCCGTTCGGGGAATGCAGCACCTGATAGGCATAGCCGTCGGGCCGGACCATGGTCTTGCGTTCCACCGGCCCGCCATTGGGCCCATAAAGGCCGGGCGGCAGCGTGGTTACGCCCCAGCCGATCTCGGTCTCCTTGCCGGTCTGGCGCAGCAGCACGGGACGCAGCAGGTCGATGGTATCGTCCCGCACGCTCGCGGAACTCGGAATGCCGAGGCGCTCCCCATCGGGCTGCTCGAACACCGCCCGGACTACGACAACCGCCGCTCCCTCGGCCTTCAGGCGATCCGGGTCCACATCCTTCAGGTGCTCCGGCGTCACCTCGAGCCAATAGCTCAGGGGCTTGTCGCGTCGCGTGCGGGCGATGGCCGCTTCGACAGGATTCTGAACCGCTCCGGGCGTTGGAGACAGGGTCGCGCCCCCTTCGGCGGCGCGTGCGGGGGCGCCACCCGCCGAAAGACAACCCAGCACTGCGGCCAGCAACACCCGTGACGCAAGACGTGGCATCGGCGGCTTCCCCCGTTTCGGAGAAGCCTACAGGAGGTTGCATCGCCCCTGGGATGCGTGTCCCAGCGGAAGCGGGAGCGATGCCCGGCGACTGTGCTCCCGCCGCCACAACCGCTCTTACTCGATCACCAGCAGCACCGCCGAGGCCACAGCAATCACCCACACCGCCCCGCTGATGCGCCGCCAGCGGCCGGCCATGAGGTTCACCGCCACATAGGTGATGAAGCCAAGGCCGATGCCGGTGGCGATGGAGAAGGTGAAGACCACCGCCAGCGCCGTCGCGGCGGCGGGGAAGGCTTCGGCCGCATCGTCCCAGGGCAGGTCGCCCATGGCGCCGATCATGGCGAGAGCAACCACCAGCAGCGCCGGCGCGGTGGCATATCCCGGCACCGCCAGCGCCAGAGGTGCGAACAAGAGGCAGGCGAGGAACATCAGCGCCACCACCACGGCGGTGAGGCCGGTGCGTCCGCCCGCCTCGATGCCGGCGGCGCTCTCGATATAGGACGTGAGCGTGGAGGTGCCGAGGGCCGAGCCGACAATGGCGCCGCCCGAATCGGCGATCAGCACCCGGCCGAGGCGCGGCACGGAGCCGTCCTCCCGCATCAGCCCGCCCTTGTAGAGGGTGGCGATGAGCGTGCCCATGTTGTCCAGGAGCACGAGCAGGAAAAGCGCTGCGATCACCCCGGTCATGGAAAGGCGCAGCACGCCCGCGATGTCGAGTTGGAGCAGCGTCGGTGCCAGCGAGGGCGGGGCCGAGACGATGCCGGAGAAGGAGACGAGGCCGAACGGCACGCCGGCCAGCGTCGCCGCCGCGATCCCGATGAGGATCGCCCCCGGCACGCCCCGCGCCGCAAGGCCGCTCATGAGCAGAAAGCCGCCGCAGGCGATGAAGGTGGAGGGCGTGGAGAGGTTGCCGAGCGCCACCAGCGTCACCGGGCTCGCCACCACCACACCCATGCCCTTGAGGCCCAGGAGGGCGAGGAACAGGCCGATGCCCGTGCCCATGCCGAGCTTCAGCGACATGGGAATGGAGCTGAGCAGCCATTCCCGCACCTTGAACAGGCTGAGCGCGAGGAACAGCACGCCGGAGACGAACACCGCCCCCAGCGCCTGCTGCCAGGGCACGCCCATGCCGAGCACCACGGTGAAGGTGAAATAGGCGTTGATGCCCATGGCCGGCGCGACGGCGATGGGATAGTTCGCGATGATCCCCATCATCGCCGAGCCGAACGCCGCCGAGAGGCAGGTTGCGGTGAAGGCCGCCCCGGCATCGATGCCCGCCTGCGCCATGATCTGCGGGTTCACCACCACGATGTAGGCCATGGTGAGGAAGGTCGTGATGCCCGCCACCACCTCGGTCGGAATGGTGGTGCCGTGCGCCTCCAGCTGGAAGACGCGCTCGATCAGTCCGCGCATGTGAAGCTGCCCTGCCCTATCCGGACAGAGGCTAGCAGCAACGTTGGCTCTGCGCAGGCGCTAATGCAGGGCCTTCAATGCAGGTCCCTCAATGCAGGTCCTTCGTGTAGACGAATTTCGGCATGCTCCAGCCGAAGCGCAGCGCCAGCAGGCGCAGGGTCAGGCCGGCGGCCATGGCGATGGCCATGGTGAGGGGCTGCGGCAGTCCGGCCAGCGGCCCGGCCACGTAGAGCAGCCCCGTGAGGATCGAAACCGTCGCATAAAGTTCGGCGCGGAACAGCAGCGGCACCTCGTTGCACAGCACGTCCCGCAGCACGCCGCCGACGCAGCCGGTAATCATGCCCGCCGCTATCACCACGATGACCGGCAGGCCGAGACCTATGGCCACGTTGCAGCCGATGACGGTGAACACCACGAGGCCCACCGCATCGAGAAACAGGAACACCTGCCGCAGATGATCCATGACACGGGCGAGGAAGACGGTGCCCAGCGCCGCTCCGCCGGTGACGATGAGGTAGGAGGGGTGCGCGACCCATGAAAGCGGGTAGTTGCCGAGTAGAACGTCCCGCACCGAGCCGCCGCCCAGCGCAGTGACGCAGCCGAGCAGGAACACGCCCACCCAGTCCATCTCCCGCCGGCCCGCCGCAAGGGCCGCCGTCATGGCCTCGGCCACGATGGCGACCAGATAGAGGATGTGGAGCAGGGTCTGCGGCGTGATGTCGAAAGTCAGGATCGGCCCCCGCGCAAAAACGCCGCCTGCCCCGGCAGGGACAGGCGGCTTTGGTTTCCTCCCCGGCGAACCGGGATGGTTCAGTGGCCCAGCACCGCCAGCAGCAGCAGCGCGACGATGTTGGTGATCTTGATCATCGGGTTCACGGCGGGGCCCGCCGTGTCCTTGTAGGGATCGCCCACGGTGTCGCCGGTGACGGAGGCCTTGTGGGCCTCCGAGCCCTTCATGTGGCGCACGCCATCCTTATCCACGAAGCCGTCCTCGAACGACTTCTTGGCATTGTCCCAGGCGCCGCCGCCCGAGGTCATGGAGATGGCGACGAACAGGCCGGTGACGATGACGCCGAGCAGCATCGCGCCCACCGCCGAGAAGGCCGCCGACTTGCCTGCCACGCCGCCGCCCGCCACGAAGTAGATGACGAAATAGACGACGATGGGCGAGAGCACCGGCAGCAGCGAGGGGATGATCATCTCCTTGATGGCTGCCTTGGTCAGCATGTCCACGGCGCGGGAATAGTCCGGCTTCTCGGTGCCGGCCATGATGCCCGGCTTTTCGCGGAACTGACGGCGCACCTCCTCCACGATCGCGCCGGCCGCCCGGCCCACGGCGGTCATGCCCATGGCGCCGAAGAGGTAGGGCAGAAGGCCGCCGAACAGCAGGCCCACCACCACATAGGGGTTCTCCAGCGAGAAGTTCGGCGTGACCCCGGCGAAGTAGGAGCCGGGCGCCGCCTGCGAGATGAAGAACTTGAGGTCCTGGTTGTAGGCGGCGAACAGCACCAGCGCGCCGAGGCCGGCGGAGCCGATGGCGTAGCCCTTTGTCACCGCCTTGGTGGTGTTGCCCACCGCGTCGAGGGCGTCGGTGGACTGGCGCACCTCCTTGGGCAGGCCCGCCATCTCGGCGATGCCGCCGGCATTGTCCGTCACCGGGCCGAAGGCATCGAGGGCCACGATCATGCCGGCGACGCCGAGCATGGTGGTGGCGGCGATGGCGATGCCGAACAGGCCGGCGAGGCCATAGGCACACAGGATGCCGGCGATGATGACGATGGTCGGCAGCGCCGTCGATTCCAGCGAGACGGCAAGGCCCTGGATGATGTTGGTGCCGTGCCCCGTCACCGAGGCCTGGGCGATGGACACCACCGGGCGATAGCCGGTGCCGGTGTAATATTCGGTGATGACGACGATGGCGCCGGTCACCGCGAGGCCGACGAGGCCGCACAGGAACAGGCTCGTGCCCGAATAGGCCGCGCCCTGGATCGGGCCGAAGCCCGGCAGCAGCCACGTCACCACGGCAAGGGCGATGATGGAGAAGCCCGCCGTGGCCGCGAGGCCCTTGTAGAGCGCGCCCATGATGGAGGAGTTCGCCCCCAGCCGCACGAAATAGGTGCCGGCGATGGAGGTGAGGATGCACGCCCCGCCGATCGCCAGCGGATAGACGATCATGGTGGCGAGCGTCGCCGGCGTCGCGGCGAAGAAGATGGCCGCCAGTACCATGGTGGCGACCACGGTCACCGCATAGGTCTCGAACAGGTCGGCCGCCATGCCGGCGCAGTCGCCGACGTTGTCGCCCACGTTATCGGCGATGGTGGCCGGGTTGCGCGGGTCGTCCTCGGGAATGCCGGCTTCCACCTTGCCGACGAGGTCGCCGCCCACGTCCGCGCCTTTGGTGAAGATGCCGCCGCCGAGACGGGCGAAGATGGAGATGAGCGAGGCGCCGAAGCCCAGCGCCACCAGCGCATCCACCACCGTGCGGCTGTTCGGCGCGAAACCGAGGAAGCCGGTGAGGATGAGGTAGTAGACGCTGACGCCCAGCAGCGCGAGGCCGGCCACCAGAAGCCCGGTGACGGCGCCCGCCTTGAAGGCGAGGTCGAGGCCACCAGCGAGCGAGAGCGTCGCCGCCTGCGCGGTGCGCACGTTGGCGCGGACCGACACGTTCATGCCGATGAAGCCAGCGAGACCGGAGAGGATGGCACCGAGCGCGAAGCCGATGGCCACCAGCCAGCCGAGAAACACGCCGACGAGGATGAAGATGACGGCACCGACGATGCCGATGGTGGTGTATTGCCGGCGCAAATAGGCCTGCGCGCCTTCAGCGATGGCGGATGCGATCTCCTGCATCCTGGCGGTTCCCGGGTCCGCCTCCATCAACCCTTTGATCGTCCATACGCCGTACGCCACGGCCAAGAGGCCGCAGACGATGATGAGCACCAGAGCCAGCATCTATCCCACCCTCACTCGTTTCCTGCCAATTATGTTTATGGGAGGAGTGTGAGGGGTGCCGTGGGCCATCGCAAGGGGCGTTTGGGCAAAGGGTCGCACCTTGTGGCGGTTTCATGAGACCGTCGGCGCTCGTGCGGCTGCTGGTAGCCCGCCGCTCTGCGCTCCCTGATATGGCGGGGCTGGTCCCGGCCATCCACGTGGTTAGGCCGGGAATGGCTAATGAATAGCTGATCCGTCGGACCGACGGATGCCCGGCACAAGACCGGGTATGAAAGTAGATTAGGCCTACGGGCTGGCGTTTCCGGCGTCAGCCGCCCCCTCACCGCGTCGGCGGCGTTCCGGTGGAATCGCGGAACTCGAAGATCTTGCGCAGGAAGCCCGGCGCCACGGCCGAGATGGGGTTGATGCGCAGGGTGGGGCCCGTGGACAGGGGGCCGACCACCTCGAACGTCACACCCACCAGGCCTTCGTTGGGCCCGCCGCCGAGAAACAGGCCGATCACCGGCAGCTTGGAGAAGATGTTGTTGAGCGCATAGGCCGGCACGAACGTGCCGCGCATGTTGATGCGGTCGGCTGCGAAATCCAGCGAGCCGTCGAAGGTGGCGCCCACGGAGGGGCCCCAGATGGCGCCCTCCTTGAACACGATCTTGCCGGTGGAGCGGGAGAACTGGGTCTGTGCCTTCTCGAAGGCCGCCGTGCCGTTCTCGATGCGGCCGGAGCTGTCGCGGGCCGCGCTGGAAAGGCGTTCGAGGCCCGGCTCGCCCTTGATGGAGAAGTTGCTCAGGTGCAGCACGCCCTCCTGCGGCGTGTTGTCGCTCCGCGGCGGATCGACGATGAGCCACGCCTCGCCGCCCTGCATCTTGGCGTAGATGTCGAGAAACCGGAACAGCGCGCCGGCATCGGAGGTGGTGATCTGGAGTGCCCGCTCGCGTCCCTGCCAGGTGCGCATCTCGCCGGCGACCGTGCCGTCCCGGCCGGTCTTCGCCGTGAGCGTGAAATCCCGCATCTCGACACCGCGCCGGGTGGTGGAGAGATCGAACTGGCGCAGCACCTCGCCATTGTTGCCGGTGAGCGCACCGATGCGGGCCTCCACGTCCACGTCCTGCGACTTGCGCTTGTCGGTGGGGGGGCCGCTGACGAGGCTCTTCATGATGCCGCGGGCATCCATCACCTCGCCGGTGATGCGGATCTTCAGCACGGAGCCGACCCGCTCCGCCTTGGCCGAAGCCTTGTCGCCGTCGGAGAGCTGGAAGGTCGGGAAACTCGCGCCCAGGAGATCGCCGCTGTCGGCCAGCTCGATGTTGCCCTTGAGCAGCGTTCCGGACCCGTCGATCACCATCTCGTCCAGGCGGATGGAGCTGCCCTTGTCGTTCACCGTGAAGCGCGCCTTGAGCGGCTTGCCGGCGGGCTTGCTGAGGCCGGGGATGAGATCGGCGATCCGGGCCTGGGTCAGGTCCGATTCGATGCTGGCCCGCGTGTCCTTGTTGTTGGTGGTGCCCACGAGGCGCACGCTAACCGGCCCGCTCACGCCCGGCACGTCCACGCCCAGCTTGCCGCGGGCGGCGTCGTCCAGCGTGGCGGAGACGCGGATGTCCGAATCGGCCGCGTCCTTCTTCTTCTCGTACTCGAAGGCGAGCGGCGCCCCGGCGAGCTTGCCCTCGCCGCGCAGCACGATGCCGGCGGGCGAGGCGAACGCCTTCACCGTCGCGCCCTCGAGCCTCTGGCCCTTGAACACCTTGTCCACGCCGAAGTCGGTGAGGTTCGCCTCCAGCGAATAGTCGAGATCCTCCGGCAGCGGCACCTTTCGGAAGATCATGTTCACTTGCAGCAGCGCCGAAAGGCGGCCGCGCGTGGTGGAGGGATCGAAGGCGGTGCCCTGGGGGCCTTTCAGCGGCTCCATGCCCAGCACCTCGATGCCGGCGTCCGCGGGGCCGTTGAAGTTCACCCGGATCTGCGCAGAGGGCTCGCGCGGGAAATAGTCTGGGATGAGCATCACGCCGTCGCTCACCGCGATCTTGCGGTTCTGCGGCGTCACCACCGTGCCGTCCGGCATGGTGATGCGCACCGAGCGGCCGGTGACGAGGATCGCGAGGCTGGAATTGGTGATGGGCGGCAGGCCCTTGACGGGGCGCAGCGTCACACCCTTGCCGGAGATGGTGAAGCGCACGCCGTCCTCGGGCAACGGCACCTGCTTCTGGCCGATGAGGTCGAGCGGCAGCTTCACCGCGACGGAGATGCCCTCGGCCGTGCCGCCGGACACGTTCTCCACCGCGAACTGGCGGGCGGGGGGTGCGATGTTGACCGGCCAGAAGCGCTTCACCGTCGCCACCGGCATGGGAGAGGCGACGCCGTCGAACTTCAGGTAGGGGACCGCCACGCCGAAATCGAAAAGGGCGGTGAAGCTGAAGCTCGCGGTCGAGGCACCGAGCAGGCCCTCCTCCACGACGATCTGGCGGCTAGGCGGATCATACCGGCCGGATACGTCCACCTTGGTGATGACGAGGGGCGGCTCGGGCATTTCCGGGCCCTGAAGCACCACGCGCTTGGGCCCGATCTGGAACGGCCAGGGCTCCTGGGCCTTCGCGGGAACCTTGATCTCGCCGGCCAGCTCGATGACGTTCTGGCTCTTCACCGCCTCGATGGGCGCGAGCACGATGACCCGGCGCGCCACGTCCAGCGTGGCGGCGATGCGCGCGTGGTCGATGACGAAACGTTCCTCCGGGTCCTCGCCATTGCCGAGGGCGCCGGCGCCGAAGTCCAGGCTCGCCTCGGCCGACGTCAGCGTGCCGTCGAGGTCGAGTCGGGCGGCGAAGGCCGCGTTGAGCGGGGTATCGATGTAGAAGCGCCGCTGGTCCTGCACGAAGGCCTGCAGCAGGTCGCGGGTCGACACGTTCTTGATGGAGACGTCGATGGCGCGCTGGCCGCCCTGGGCAGCGCTGATGCGCGCGACGGCGGTGGCGACGCCCTGCGGCGACTGGGTGGTGAAGGTGAGCACGGCCCCGCCCCCGGCCGGACGGGCCAGCCGGACGCTGATGTGCTGGAAGACGATGCGGTGCCCGGCCCCCTCGTTCTCAACGATAACGGTGCCGTCCTTGAGGCCGACGTCCGCCAGCGCCCCGCCGTCGAAGCCGGCGGTCTCGAGATCGGACATCCAGCGGGCGAGCGCGACCGGCTTGAGCGGATCGATATCCCCTGCGGCAGCGGCGGCGGCCGAAGGTTGCGGGCTCTGGCCGGACGCGGCCGGCGGAGCATCCGCAGCAGCTTGCGGCGCCGGGATTGAAGTCGCCCCCGTGCGGGCGGAGGCGCTCGCCGGAATGGCCTTGGCGCCGCGGCCGGTGGCCACCGCCACCTGCCCGGTGGGGGCGATGCGCACGGTCATCTCCGCGCCCACCAGATCGATGCGCCGCGCCTTCGGCATCAGAGAAAGGAGCGAGCCTTCCAGCTCCACTTCGGCGCTGGGCGCGCTGGCGACCAACTGCCCGTCCGGGCCGGTGACGCGGATATCATGGACCACCACGGCGGTGGCGCCCTGCCCCACCGTCTCCATGGTGGTGGCGCCGATGCTCACCTTGTGGCCGCCGCCGATGCGCTCTTCCAGCGCCCGCTCGATGTAGGGCGTGGCGAGGTTGGCCGTGACCATGCCGGTGGCGATGAGGACATAGAGCGTGACGGCGGCGAGGCCGCCGAGCGCGATGAGGACGAGGCACAGGCCGGTGAACAGGCGCGCGGCACGGCTGCGCGGGGTAAGCGCGCCGACAATGCCCCGGAAGCGGGACCGCTTTGGCTCGCGCCGCGCCCCCGCCGGCCTCTCCTGCCGAAACTCCATACCGTCTGGACCTTCCCTCTACCGCTTCGGCCGTTTCCGGCCGTTTCGTCCGCAACCCGGCGATGGTCCCGCGGTGCCCTCCGGAAGGCGGATCGATTCGCCTCCGGCCCGCAAAAAGTGACCCTAACCTGCCCTTGTCTCGTAAAGATGAGGTGGATCAACTCCCTTGATGATACCATCTGGCCCAAGAACGCGGCCATCTTGTGGGCTTGCATTTGAGCAGCCCCGTATGGCGCCGAACACGTCGAAAGGAAGGCGGAATGTCCAGTTTCCCGGAGGTTGGCGCCAAGGCGCCCGCTTTCTCGCTGACCCGTGATGGGGGCGGCACCGTTTCATTGAAGGATTTCAAGGGCCGCAAGCTGGTGGTCTATTTCTACCCCAAGGCTGACACGCCCGGCTGCACCAAGGAAGCCATCGCCTTCAACGGCCTGAAGGCCGACTTCGCCGCCGCCGACACGGACATCCTCGGCGTCTCGGCCGACGAGGTGAAGGCGCAGGACAAGTTCCGCGACAAGTACAGCCTCGGATTCGCGCTGGGCTCCGACCCGGACAAGGCCATGCTGGAGGCCTATGGCGTGTGGGTCGAGAAGAGCATGTATGGGCGCAAGTACATGGGTGTCGAACGCGCCACCGTCCTCATCGGCCGCGACGGCAAGGTGGCCAAGACCTGGCCCAAGGTGAAGGTGGACGGCCACGCCGCCGAGGTGCTCAAGGCGGCACAAGAGCTGGGCTGAGCCCGGCCGGGGAAGCGGACATGCCGCTCCCCTACCCCGCCGCCACCACGTTCTGCGGCAGGATGAAGGGCCCCGGCGGGGCGATGCCGATTCGCAGGCGGATGCCGAAGGCCTCCGCCAGAACCGCCTCGGTCAGCACCTCCGCCACCGGCCCGGCCGCGCGCACCTGCCCGCCCGCCAGCATGACGATCTCGTCCGCCACCATGGCGGCGAGGTTGAGGTCGTGCAGCACGGCCAGCACACCCCCGCCCGCATCCGCATGGGCGCGGGCGATGTTGAGCACGGTGAGCTGGTGGGCAAGGTCGAGGCTGGCGGTGGGCTCGTCCAGGAAGAGGTAGCCGGGAACGTCCGGCTTCCCCGCGTCCAGCTGGGCGAGGATGCGGGCGAGCTGCACGCGCTGCCGCTCGCCGCCTGACAGGCTGTCATAGCGCCGATCCGCGAAGCCGGGCAGGTCCACCCGCGCCAGCAGGCGGAGGATGCGGGCGCGGTCATGCCCCTCCCCTGTCATGAGGCCGGCGGCGATGACCTCGGCGGCGGTGAAGGGAAACGCCACCTCCGCCGCCTGCGGCAGCACCGCCCGGCGCCGCGCCAGCTCCAGCGGGCGCATGGCGTGGATGGACACGCCGTCCAGCGTCACCCGCCCGGTCGCGAGCCGGTGCTCGCCGGACATGGCCTTAAGGAGGGTCGACTTGCCGGCGCCATTCGGCCCCACCAGCACGGTGACCCGCCCCGGCCGTACGCAGATGCTTGCCGCATCCACGAGGCGGCGGCCGGAAGCGGTGACGGTGACATTCTCTGCGCGATACATGCTCACCCCACGAACGCGCGGCGCTTCAGCAGCAGCCACAGGAAGAAGGGGGCGCCAACCAGAGCGGTGACCACACCCAGCGGCAGTTCGGCCGGCGCCGCGATCATGCGGGCGAGGATGTCCGCCCCGAGCAGCACCGCCACGCCGAGCAGGGCCGAGGCCGGCACCAGCGCGCGATGGGACGGACCGATGACCAGCCGCGCCAAATGCGGCACCACCAGCCCGACGAAGCCCACGACCCCCGTCGCCGCTACTGCCGCACCCACCCCCGCCGCGACGGCGACGACGGCGGTGCGCTTCAGCCGCTCCACCGAAACGCCGGCGTGAAAGGCCTCCGCCTCGCCCAGCGCCAGCGCATCGAGCCCGCGCGCAAGGCCGACGGCGATGGCCAGCAGCCCCAGCACGAACGGCGAGGCGAGCGCCGCCTTCATCCAGGTCGCGCCGCCGAGGCTGCCGAGGGTCCAGAACAGGAAGTCCCGCGTCTGCTGCTCGGAGGCGAGGAACACCATCACGCCCGTGCCCGCGCTCGCCAGCGCGCCCAAGGCAAGGCCGGCGAAGAGGAGCGTCGCCACCGAGGTGCGCCCGTCATGCTCCGCGAGCCGCGCGATGACGAGGGTGGTGACGAGCCCGCCCGCGAAGGCGGCGAGGGGCAGCCCCACCACCTGCAGCGGCTGGGGCAGCAAGGCGACGAGCGGCGCGCCGAACACGACGAAGGCCACCGCCGCCAGCGCCGCGCCCGGCGCCACGCCCACGAGGCTGGGATCGGCCAGGGGATTGCGGAACACACCCTGCATCAACGCCCCCGCCACCGCCATGCCCGCGCCGGCGAGCGCGCCGACGATGGCGCGGGGCAGGCGCACGTCCAGCACCACGATGCGCTCGCGCAAGGCACCAGCGGGCGTGGCCCCGCTGATCCATTCCCACAGCACGGCGAACACCCGTCCCGGCGCGATCGTGAAGGGGCCGATGGCGAGCGCGCCCACGAAAGCTGCAACGGCCAGCACCGCGAACAGGGCCAGCCCCGCCGTCACCGGACGCCCGCGCGTTCCCGCCTCCGCCGTGGCCATCACAACGCCTTCCATGCTCATTGGTCCGGCTCCGCGCTCCAGGGCCGGGGCGGCAGCTCCGGCAGCATGGCGCCCGGATGCAGCGCAGCCGCGAGATCGCGCGCCGCGCGCGGGGTGCGGGGGCCGAAGCCCAGCAGATAGGAGCCCGGCAGCGCCACCAGCCGTTTGTCCCGTGCGGCGGGTGTTCCGGCGAAGGCGGGCAGCGCGAAGACGGTGGCGGCATCGAGAACCTGCCCGCCGCCGCGCATCACCACCACCGCCTCCGGCTCCGCCGACATGGCGGCCTCGTCCAGCGCCGGCTTGAAGCCCTTGATCTCAGCCATGGCATTGGTGAGGCCCGCGAGTTTCAGGATGGCGTCGGCGCTGGTGTCCGAGCCGCCCACCACCGCCGCCCCGCCCGAGGCGGAGAGCACGAACACCGCGCGCGGCCGCTCCGGCAGCGCCTTCACCATGGCGTCGAGGGCAGCGAAATCGTCCGACACCTCGGCGGCGAGTGCCTTGCCTTTCTCCTCCGCGCCCACCGCCTTGGCCACCGCCGCGATCTTGCGCAGCACGGCCTCCCGGTCGTGCCCGTCCGGGATGATGACGACCGGCACCGAAGCCTGCTTCAGCACCTCCATGGTGGAGGGAGGGCCGGCGCCTTCCATGGCGAGGATCAGCGTCGGCCCCACCGAGAGCACGCCCTCCGGCGACAAGGCCCGGGCATAGCCCACATCCGGCAAAGCGCGGGCGGCGGCGGGATAGCGGCTGGTCTGGTCCACCGCCACCACGCGATCCCCGAGGCCGAGCGCGAACAGGATCTCGGTGACCGCCCCACCGATGGAGACGATGCGCGGCTGCGCTGCCCCTTGCGGCTGGGCCGCCGCGCCCCGGGGCGCCAGGCCGGTGACGCCAACAAGGACAGCGACGACCGCGCCAAGGACGGCTCGATGCGCCGCAACGTGGCACGCACGGATAGCTTTCTGAACCTGGGGCAGCATGGAATTAGAGCAACTCCATTTTCTCATGGCGAGTCTTCATTCGAGCAATTCGTCTTTATTTTATTTATTCTAATATCGATCCGGGACTTATTTAAGTGCCAGGAACGCAACAATCTCTGACGTTATTTCAGTTCATTGGCAAGTTAGATGTATTCTTCTTGACGCATCTATGGCGCAACGGTAGCCAAGTTGTGTCAGGCAGACGCCTGTTCAGGCAGCACGCCTGCGGCCCGCCACGTCCCCGGCTTCCGGTTCGACGCCAGCCAGCCTCCGAACATCAGCCGGGAGAGGATCATGGCGGGAGAACCGCAGCGCATGGCCGTGTTCAAGGGCGAAGGGCATCGCCGGGGGAAAGAGGCGCTGCTCGCGGGGGTGGCGCTTTGCGCCGTGCTGATGGCCACACCGCTCAATGCCCAGAGCGCGCCGGAAGCTGGCGCAACCGACGACACGACGACGATCTCCCTCGACACCATCACGGTCGCCGCGAGCCTCTCCGAGGAGCGCGCCATCGATGCCCTCGCCGCCATCAGCGTGGTGCGGCCGGACGATCTCGAACAGCTGATGCCGTCGCGCACGCAGGACGTGTTCTTCGGCATGCCGGGCACCACCGTCATCCAGAACGGCAACTCCACGCAGGCCTCCATCAACATCCGTGGCATGGAGGATTACGGCCGCGTCGCAGTGTTCGTCGACGGCGCGCGGCAGAACTTCACCCAGCTTGGCCACGGCACGGGCGCAGGCTCGTTCTTCCTCGAGCCGGGACTGCTGGCGGGCGTGGACGTGGTGCGCGGCCCGGTCGCCAACATCTACGGCTCGGGCGCCATCGGCGGCGTGGTCACCTTCCGCACCAAGGACGCCAACGACATCATCAGGCCGGGCCAGACCTGGGGCGTGGAATCCGCCGGCGAATTCGGCTCGAACGGACCGATGGGCTACGCTGCCCTGTTCGCGGCGGCGAAGGTGAACCCGAACATCGACCTGTTCTTCGGCGGCACCTATCGCTCGCAGGGCGACTATACGGACGGCGACGGCAACGTGGTGCCCGGCACCGGCTCGGACATCTGGACCGGCATCGCCAAACTCACCTTCCGGCCGGCGGACCATCACGAGGTGAAGATCACCGGCCTCAACTATGATGCCGACTACACCACCTACAACGCCGCGCTGGTGAACAACGACATCCCGGCCGGCTCCACCCAATACGGCACCACCGTTCTCAACCAGACGCTGACGGCGAGCTGGAACTACACCAATCCTGATGACAACGTGTTCGACTGGCGCAGCCAGATCTACTGGAACCGCGTGAAGCAGAGCCAGTTGAAGGTGGCGGGCACGCCCAGCTCCATCACCGGCTCCATTGGCGATCCGCGCTATTTTACCATCGACACGCTGGGCTTCGACCTCAACAACACGTCCCGCTTCACCTTCGCGGACATCCGCAACGCCATCACCATCGGCGGCGACTATTTCCACGACGACGTGGACAATATCGACAATTACGGCTTCGGCGACGGCTACAACCCCTCCGGCGAGCGCGGCGTGGGCGGTGCCTTCATTCAGTGGAAGGCCAATTATTCCACCTGGTTCGAGGCCATCGGCGCGCTGCGCTACGACACCTACAATCTGAGCGGCGACGGCGTTTCCACCAGCGGCGACCACCTCTCGCCCAAGATCACCGTGGGCCTCACGCCTTGGCAGTGGGTGACGCTCTACGGCACCTTCGCGGAAGGCTATCGCGCCCCGGCGGTGACCGAGACGCTGGTGAACGGCGCGCACCCGCCGAACATCCCGCTCGTCTTCTGCCCGGACGGCAGCTACGGCGTGTTCTGCTTCGTGCCGAACCCGTATCTCAAGCCCGAAATCGGCAAGAACAAGGAAGTCGGCCTTAATCTCAGGTTCGACGACATCTTCACCAAGGGCGACAAGTTCCGTGCCAAGGCGAACGTCTACCAGAACGACGTGGAGGACTACATCGAGCTGGTGGGTTACGACAAGACGATCTACGGCACCTACGCCAATTACCAGTACCAGAACATCGCCAATGCCCGCCTGCGCGGCTTCGAGTTCGAGAGCAATTACGACGCGGGCCTCTGGTTCGCCGGGTTCAACGCCACCGTGTCGGATGGCGAGAACACCAACAACGGCCAGCCCCTCGCCAACGTGATGCCGAACAACATCGCGGCGACGCTCGGTGCCCGCTTCTTTGAGAACAAGCTCACCGTCTCGGTGCGCTGGCAGTGGGTGGCAGCTAAGACCGCGGCGGACCTGCCATCCGACTCGCCTTATGAGCCGACGCCGAGCTTCAACCTCGTGAACCTCTATCTCGGCTACCAGCCGGACCCCAACGTGCTGGCCCAGCTCTCCGTTGAGAACCTCTTCAACGAGCAGTACGTTCAGTACCAGCAGTTCCTGCCGAGCGCCGGCATCACCGCGAAGGCCGGCCTCAAGTTCAAGATCGGCGCCGACACCATCGCGGCGGCGACGCCCTATCCGGTGAAATAGCCGGCCACTGCCCCATCCCATTGCCAGAACGGAGTGACGAAATGTTCATTGCCACCAACAGGTTCAAGGTGAAGCACGGATCCGAGGCCGAGTTCGAGCGGGTCTGGCGCGAGCGCGACACCTACATCGCCAGCGTGCCCGGCTTCGTCGCCTTCGACCTGTGCCGCGGGCCGGAGAAAGACGAATACACCCTCTACATCTCCCACACCGTGTGGGGCTCCAAGGCGGATTTCGAGGCCTGGACCAAGTCCGAGGCCTTCCGCCTCGCCCACCGCGACGCGGGTGCGTCATCCAACCGCGTGAACTATATCGGCGGTCCGGAGTTTGAAGGATTTGAGTCGGTGCTCTCGCTCACCCCCGGCGAGAAGGCGGCCTGAGGGCCCATCGACCCGAACCACGGTGTACCTCCAGCCCGGCCGGACCCGATGTCCGCGCCGGGCTTTTCTTTTGGTCGGCTGGGCCACATCGCGCTGCCCTGCCCTTTTGCGCCCCCTCTCCCCTTGCGGGAGAGGGCCGGGGTGAGGGGTATGGCGCCGCATAATCCGGGTGGCGGACCTCGACCTGAGAATCCCCCTCACCCCCGGCCCCTCTCCCGCGAGGGGAGAGGGGAGGACTGCCGGCTCACGTCGGCGCCATGCCCTTTTCATGCCCGCGCCGCTTGGCTACCGTCTTGGCCCTTTTCCCGGCCCTCGAATTCTCAGGGCTGGAGCCAACAGGATCGCGCCATGACGGCCTATTCCGACCTCGCCGCCCATTTCGACCGAACCGCGGCGCTCGCCAACGGCATCGGCATCCTTCAATGGGACAGCGACACCATGATGCCCAAGGGCGCCGCTTCCACCCGCGCGGAGAGCCTCGCCCTGCTGCGCGTGCTCCACCACAACATGGCGACGGACCCGCGCATCGGTGACTGGATCGCCGCCTCCGAGGGGGAAGACCTCGGCCCGTGGGAGCGCGCCAACGTGCGCGAGATCACCCGCAGCTTCACCGTGGACACGGCGGTGCCGGCCGACCTCGTGGAAGCCTCCAGCCGCGCCGCCTCCCGCTGCGAGATGGCGTGGCGCAAGGCGCGCGCAGACGCTGATTTTCCTGCCCTCCTGCCCTATCTGGAGGAGGTGCTGCGGCTCCAGCGCGAGATCGGACGGGTGAAGGGCGAGAAGCTCGGCCTCTCCCCCTATGATGCCCTGCTCAACGGCTACGAGCCCGGCGGACGCTCGGCCCGGATCGATGCACTGTTCGACGACCTCGCCCAGTTCCTGCCCGGCTTCACCGAGGAAGTGCTGGAGATCCAGGCCCGACGCCCGGCAACGCCCCCGCTCGAAGGCCCCTTTGGTGTGGAGGCGCAGCGCCAGCTCGGGCTGGAGCTGATGAAGGTGGTGGGCTTCGATTTCGAGCGCGGCCGGCTGGACGTCTCGGCCCATCCCTTCTGCGGCGGTGCCGACAACGACGTGCGCATCACCACGCGCTATGACGAAAGCGATTTCTCCCGCGCCCTCATGGGTGTGCTGCACGAGACCGGACACGCGCTCTATGAGCAGGGCCGGCCGCAGGACTATATCCACCAGCCGGTCGGGCAGGCGCGGTCCATGAGCATCCATGAGAGCCAGTCGCTGCTCATGGAGATGCAGGCCTGCCGCAGCCGGGAATTCCTCACCTTCGCCGCCCCGCGCATGCGCGCCGCCTTCAATGGTTCCGGCCCGGCCTGGGAGGCCGATGCCCTGTGGCGGCTCTACACCAAGGTGGAGCGCGGCTTCATCCGGGTAGATGCGGACGAGGTGACCTATCCCGCGCACGTCATCCTGCGCTACCGGCTGGAGAAGGCGCTGATCGGCGACGAGATGAAGCTCGCCGATCTGCTGGGCGCGTGGGCAGACGGCATGCAGTCGCTGCTCGGAGTGACCCCGCCCAACGATCGCCTCGGCTGCTTGCAGGACATCCATTGGCCGGGCGGCGGCTGGGGCTATTTCCCCACCTACACGCTTGGCGCGATGACCGCCGCGCAGCTGTTCGATGCCGCCTGCCGGGCCGATCCGGGCATTCTGCCCGGCATCGCCAAGGGGGATTTCGCACCGCTGCTGGCGTGGCTGCGCGTGAATGTCCACGGACAGGCTTCGTTGCTGGAGACGGACGAGCTCCTCACGCGCGCGACCGGTCGGCCGCTCGATGCCTCGGTGTTCAAGGCCCACCTGCGCCGGCGCTATGGCGGCGAGATGGAGCATTCGGTGGCCGCCTGAGCCGCCCAACGCAAAACGGCCGGGCATCTGCCCGGCCGTTTTCGTTTCAGAAGGAGCCCTGCCTCAGAGACCGGCGACGTAGCGGCTCGGGTCGACCGGGGTCGAGCCCTTGCGGATCTCGAAGTGCAGCTGGGGCGAGGTGACATTGCCGCTCTGGCCGGCCTTGGCGACGATCTGGCCGCGCCGCACGGTATCGCCCCGCTTGACGGTCAGCTCGCTATTGTTGGCATAGGCGGTCACATAACCATCGGCGTGCTTGATGAGCACGAGATTGCCATAGCCCTTCAGCTCGTTGCCGGCATAGGCGACGGTGCCGTCCTCGGCGGCGCGCACCGCGGTGCCTTCCGGCACGGCGAAGTTCACGCCGTCATTGTGGGCGCCACCGGGCTTGGGACCGTAGGAGGCGATGACGCGACCACGGACGGGCGCGCGGAACTGGGGACCGGAGCCGGCGCGCGGGGCGTCGTCGGCATCCTCCACCGGCGTCACCTTCGCGGCCGTCTCGACCTTGGGCTCGGGCGCCGAGGACTTCGACACGGCCGGGGTCGGCGCGGAGCCGGGCTTCGCGGCAGCGGTCTGCGTGGGCTTTGCCGCAGGGGCGGGCGTCAGGGCCGGAGCGGGCGCAGCAGCGACCGTCGCGGGCTTCGCCGATCCGGGAACCTGCAGCGTGCTCGGGACCGGAGCAGTCGCGGCGAGCTGCGGCGGCTTGGCGGCGGCGGTGGTCTGGGCGGCAGCCTGGGTGGCCTTCGCCTGTGACGCGCCGTTGCCGCCGGGCGGGATGATGAGCGTCTGGCCGGTCCGCACCGTGCCGCCGGCCGGGATGTTGTTGGCGATCGTCAGCGACGCGACCGAGACGTTGTACATGCGGGCAACGGAGCCGAGCGTCTCGCCCGCCACCACCACATGGGTTCCGGCCGCAGGGCCGCGGGCCGGAGCGGCAGAGGCCGACGGCGCTGCGGCGTAGCCGGGTGCGCCATAGAGCGGCTGGGCGGCTCCGGTCGAAGCGTAGGAGGAGGGCTGGTAGCCGGGCGCGGCGGCCTGGCCCGGCGGCGGCGCGGGCATTGCCTCGACGCGGCCGGAGCCGAGCGAGCCGGTGACATCCCCGCTGCCGGCAGGCGGATAACCGCCCGCGTGGCCCTGATAGCCCGCGACAGGCGCTCCGGCCGGAGGCTGGGGGGAGTCGGCAGCGAAGCGGTTCGTATCCGAACTGCAGCCCGCGACTGTTCCGGACACGAGCCCGATCAGCGCCAGCCGCGCGAAGACGTTACGCCCGTGTGTCCCGCAGGAATTACGCATGTGACCGAACTCGCACGCAAACATTACGGCCCGCAGTTAAGAGGCCCATGCGTAAACGGCGGCTTAAATGACGTATCTTCGGCGCGGTCCTGCCGAACTTTCGACTCCCCCGTGACAAAGCTGCAACAGGTCGGGAGGGCCCGACCTGCCGTTTCGTCAGTTGCCCTTGGGGAGTGCCACCACGCTGGCGCCGCTCTCGGCGGTGTCCGACACCGAGCGACCCAGCTGGTTCACATGCTGGTTGTAGTGGGAGCGGGTATTCTCATCCACCACCGCAACGGGCGCGGCTATGACGAGGCCGGCGGCCGTGCCGACGGTCGCGGCGGCGTCCGAGGTCGCCTTGATGATGTGCTCGCCGACGCCGACGCGGGAATCGGTCATGGTTTGCCCCTCCGCAAGGCGGGCGCCAATGGCCTGCACCACCTTCGGGCTGGCGGCGAACTTGCCGTGGGCCAGGGGATCGTTGGTCCTGAGCTTGGTCAGGTCCACCACGTTGATGTTGTTCTTCTCGAATTCGGTGCGGAACGGCTCCTGCTCCGGGTCCACCGCGCCGACGCGGGGAACGTCGCCCCACACCCGCCGCGACACGGCCAGCGCCTTGTCGTCCTGCGACACGAACAGGGTGAAGGCCGGGCGCTGGCTCGTCTTGCCGATCTCGTTGAAGAAGGTGGAGAAGACGTCCACGTCCACGTCCGGCGCGGCCAGCATCACATACTTGATCTTGGGCAGGATGCGGCCGTTGCGGATGGCCATCTGCCGCAGGGCCTCCAGCGTCACGACGTTGCCCATGGAGTGGGCGAGGATGGAAATCTCGCCCACGTTCGGGTCCTTCGCCATGAAGGTGAGCAGCCGCTCCAGGGAATCCCTGGAGAAGGACGTGCTTTCGCGATCGTAGCCATAGGCCAGCAGGCTACCCCGCGATGGCCAGGTGAACAGCACCGGCGTCACCGGCGCACCGGAATCGTGGATGATCTGGGCGAAGCGGAACACCGCGTCGTCGAAGCGCTGGTTGTAGCCGTGGACGAACACCAGCGCCTGCCGGCCCGGCGTGCGGCTGATGCGGTTGTGGAACCACGCGGTCGCCTGATCCTGCGTCAGGTCGACGAGCTTGGTGGTGACGAAGTCCGTCGCCGGATTGCCCGGGATGCTCCGCGGCCACTGTACGTCGCCGATCTTGCGGGCGCCGTCGGGCGGGATAGAGACTTCAATCTCGGCATAGCTCGGCGTACGGGCGCGCTCGCCGTTGAAGATGTCCGGGCCATCGGACCGCTCGCGGACGGTGGCGACCACCATGTCCACGCGGGAGGTTCCGGGCACCGCATCCGGCACCGGAATGAGCGCACCATCGGGGCGCCCGGCGCAGCCTGTCAGCAGGCCGAGCAGCAGCGCACAAGCCAGAATCTGCCGCCCGCGGCCGGAAACGCCCTTCAATTCTCGATCCCCCGGAACGCAACTCCCGATCCCGATAGCTGAGGGCTGTGGCCCTCGCAACGGGCTTCGGCACCAGGGTACGGTGAAAGCGATGCTTTCGCTCAGAGTGTGGCCGCGGCGCCCGGAACGAGCGGTACAAAGCGCACCTTCATCAGGTCGGTGCGGGTGCGGCCGGACTGCTCCTTGACGATACGGACGAGCGTCTGCACCTCCTCCGGCGCACCGAGGGGCGCGACGATGACACCGCCGAGCTTGAGCTGGTCCATCAGCGCCGGGGGAATGTCGGGCGCTGCCGCGGTCACGAGGATGCGGTCGAACGGCGCGCGGGCCGGCATCCCGTTCATGCCGTCGCCCACATAAGCGGTGACGTTGCGCAGGCCGAGCACCTCGAAGCGCGTCTGCGCTTCGCTCACGAGGGAGCGATAGCGGTCCACCGTCACCACGCGGGCGGCGAGATGGGAGAGGACCGCGGCCTGATAGCCGGAGCCGGTGCCCACCTCCAGCACGGTCTGGTCGGCGGTGACGCCGAGCGCTTCGGTCATGGAGGCGACAAGGCTCGGCTGCGACATGGTCTGGCCGCAGGCAATGGGCAGCGCCACGTCGTCATAGGCGTGACGGCGCATCATGGGATCGACGAACAACGGCCGCGGCACCAGCTCGATGGCCCGCAGCACGGCAAGGTCCCTGATCCCCCGCTGGCGCAGCCTCAGGATGAAGGCCGCGCGTTCCGCCTGCTCGCCATCGCCCTCGCCGGTGCTCATCCCGGTGTCCATCTCCGCCTAACTGTTGAAACTTATAGCAGATTGCCGACGATCTCCAGCCGGTGCCTGTCCACCGTCTTCGCCTGGCACTCCCCCTGCCCCGGCTTGCGCCGCATCGGGCGATCGGACACCCTCGCGCCGCCATGCGTCCCGACGTCCTGTCCCCCCTCTTCGCGCCGCTCGACAGCCTCTCCGGCATCGGCCCCAAGCTGATGAAGCCGTATGCGCGCCTTCTGGGGCGGGACATGCCGCGGGTGATCGACCTGCTGTTCCACATGCCGTCCGGTTTCGTAGACCGCCGCGCCCGTCCGCTGCTCTCGGACGCCGTTCCCGAGACCGACGTGACGGTGGAGGTGACGGTCGACGCTCACCAGCCGCCCCCACCCGGCAGCCGGGCACCGCACCGGACCTATGTCTCCGATGCCAGCGGCGACATGGTGGTGGTGCATTTCAAGATCGAGCCGGCGCGCATCGAGCGGATGCTGCCCGTGGGGGCGAAGCGCTGGCTGTGCGGGCGCATCTCGCTCTACGACGGCGTGCGGCAGATGACCCATCCGGACCGCATCCTCGATGCCGCCGGAGTGGAGCGGCTGCCGGCGGTGGAGCAGGTCTATCCGCTGGTGGAGGGCCTCGCTTCGGGCCACTTGCGCCGGGCCATCGAGGCCGCGCTCCTGCGTGTGCCGGACCTGCCCGAGTGGATCCCCGACGAGCTTCGCGCGGCGCGCGGCTGGCCCTCCTTTCGAGACGCGCTGATGCGCCTCCACAAGCCGGCATCGCCCCATGAGGCGACGCCCGCTGGCGGGCCGTGGCGGCGGCTGGCCTTCGACGAGTTGCTGGCGCATCAGCTCACCCTGGCCCTCGTGCGGGCGCAGGAGGAGAAGGCCGGTGGGCGCTCGACGGTGGGCGACGGGCGTCTCGCGACGCGACTTGCAGGCGCCCTGCCCTTCCGCCTCACCGGCGCGCAGGAGCAGGCAATTGCCGCCATCCGCGCGGACCTTGCGGCCGACACGCGGATGCTGCGGCTGCTGCAGGGTGACGTGGGCTCGGGCAAGACGGTGGTCGCCCTCATGGCCGCGGCCACGGTGGCGGAGGCCGGCCGGCAGACGGCGCTGATGGCGCCCACCGAAATCCTTGCCCGCCAGCACCAGGAGACGATCGCACCGCTGGCCGAGGCCGCCGGCCTCTCCACTGCGATCCTGACCGGCCGGGAGAAGGGTCGCGCCCGCGCGGCTGTTCTGGACGATCTCGCCTCGGGCCGCACCGATCTCGTGATCGGCACCCATGCCCTGATCCAGGACGACGTGGTGTTCCGCGACCTCGCCCTCGCGGTGGTGGACGAGCAGCACCGCTTCGGCGTCGAGCAACGCCTGACGCTGGCTCGCAAGGGGGAGGCTGTGGACATGCTGGTGATGACGGCGACCCCCATCCCCCGCACCCTCGTGCTCACCCTTTTCGGCGACATGGACTCCAGCGAGCTGCGCGAGAAGCCGCCGGGCCGGCAGGCTATCGACACCCGCGCCTTGCCCCTCGACCGGCTGGACGAGGTGGTGGCGGGCGTCGGCCGGGCCTTGGCATCCGGCGCACGGGCCTACTGGATCTGCCCCCTCGTGGAGGAGACCGACACTTCCGATCTCGCCGCCGCCACCGAGCGCTACGAAACCCTGCAATCCATCTTCGGCGCATCGGTCGGGCTGGTGCATGGCCGCATGTCCGGCGCCGCCAAGGACGAGGCCATGGGCCGCTTCGCCTGTGGCGAGACGCGGCTGCTGGTGGCCACCACGGTGATCGAGGTGGGGGTGAACGTGCCCGAGGCCACCGTGATGGTCATTGAGCACGCCGAGCGCTTCGGCCTTGCCCAACTGCACCAGTTGCGCGGTCGCGTGGGGCGCGGGGACAAGCCGTCCGTCTGCCTGCTGCTCTATCGTCATCCGCTGGGCGAGACGGCGAAATCCCGCCTCGCCATCCTGCGCGAAAGCCAGGACGGCTTCCGTCTCGCAGAGGAGGATCTGCGGCTGCGCGGCGAGGGCGACGTGCTCGGAACCCGGCAGAGCGGCCTGCCCGGCTTCCGCCTCGCCCGGATGGAGTGGCACGGCGGCGAGGTGGAGGCCGCCCGCAATGCGGCGGCAGCGCAGGTGCGGGCCGATCCAGATCTCGCCATGCCCTCCGCGCGGGTGCTTCACACGCTGCTGCACCTGCAGGAGCGGGATGCGGCGGTGCGCTTGCTCTCGGCCGGATGAGGCGCCATGGTCCGGCGATGGCCGCCGACGACGATGCTTCCGCTCCTCCCCCGCCTGCCCCAGCGACAACCCAGAGCGAACGGCTGGCCGCCGCCCGCTGGAGCCGCGATGCGATCTACCGCAAGCTCCTGTTCGCGGCGGGCTTCGTCTTCCTGATCGTCGGCGCCATCGGCATGGTGGTGCCCATGCTGCCGGGCACGGTGTTCCTGATCCTCGCCGCCTGGTGCTTCACACGCTCGTCGCCGAAGTTCGAGGCCTGGCTCCTCAACCACCGCTGGCTGGGCCCCGGCGTCGTGCGCTGGCGGGAGACCGGGGCGATCCCGCCCATGGTGAAGCTGTTCGCCTTGTCGAGCTTCATCGGCACTTTCACCGGCAGCTGGTATCTTGGGGCACCGACCTTCGTGCTCGCCTTCCTCGGCGTGCTGTTCATCGTGCTGGCGGTGTTCATCGCGACGCGGCCGAACCGCTAGGGCGGCGCTTCCTCAGCGGCGCAGCGGCACCACGTTGTCGGCGTGGACTTCCTCCTGCGCGCAGCAGACCCGGTTGCGGCCGGACCGCTTCGCCTCATAGAGGGCGGCGTCCGCCCGCTCGAGCGTGGTCTGCAGCGGCTCGGCCCGCGAGGCCAGCGCGACGCCGATGCTGACCGTGAAGGGCGGCAGATCGGCATCGTCATGTCCGATGATGGCGAGCCGGACCGATTCCGCCTGCAGCCGCGCCATCTCGGGCGAGGCGCGCTCCAGAAGGATGGCGAACTCTTCGCCGCCCACCCGGCCGATGAGCGCGGACTGCGGCAGCGTGTGCTGGAGCATGCCGCCGAAGCCGCGGATGGTCTGGTCGCCCACGCCGTGGCCGAAGGTGTCGTTGATGGCCTTGAAGTGGTCGATGTCGATGAGCAGCAGCGCGAACGGCGCCGCTCCGGCCCGCCCATGCACGAGGTCCGAGGCGCGCTGCTCGAACCCGCGCCGGTTCAGCAGGCCGGACAGGGCGTCCGTGTCCGCCACCTCCTGGGTCTCGCGCACTAGTTCCAGCACCGAGATCACCAGCAGCAGGAATCCGGTCGCTATCATCAGGATACCCGTGCTGATCTGGGCGACCACCGCGAACGGCGTATCCATGTAGTTGATCTGGTGTGGTCCCGTGTGGAGGCTGACCGCCAGCGCCGCCTTGAGGGGCACGTGCATGCACAGCAGCGCGAACAGGCCGGCGAGCAGAAGGTCGCGCAACCGCCGCGGGCTGTCGCGCAGCACCACCCAGCAGCTCGCCGCCGTCGCGATCACGAAGGGCAGCTGGTAGCAGACGATGCGCACCAGCGTGTTGACCGGAAGTTGCAGCGCCAGCGCGGCACAGACCAGCGTGAGGATGCTGAGGCTCGTCACCAGCCCCCACGGAACGGGCTTGCGGTAGAGCACCGCCAGACCCGGCACCATCAGGATCAGGCAGGCGGCGAAAGAGAGATAGATCACCGGGGCAAGCAGGATCACCCAGCCGGTGTAAGACTGCACGAGCAGTGCCAGCGGCGTGATGAAGATCGCGCCGAAGCTGGCGGCGAACCACAGGGGCGCCGTGTAGCCGCGGTGGAGCAGCGCCAGCGCGAGATAGCTGGCGGCGAACAGCGCCGCCACCACCGCATTCATGAAGATGGGGAACGTCGCAGCAGGCATCGACCGGCGTCCGCACCCAGGCTTGAGCGTTGGCTTGTGTCTCGAAATGAAGGCACCGAATTCCCATCCGGCGCAATATATTTCCGGCGATCACGGGTGGATTATGCCACGCATGCCGGACCAAACCACCGTCACGCTACTCGGCGGTGACGGACCGCCCGTGACGGACTATTCCACCGTCACAGACTTGGCGAGGTTGCGCGGCTGGTCCACGTCCGTGCCCATGATGACCGCCGTGTGGTAGGCGATGAGCTGGACCGGGATTGAATAGACCATCGGGCAGACGGTGGCCGGCATCTCCGGCAGGATCAGCTTCTGCACGGCATTCACCGGCGCGGCCTCGGCCCCCTTGGGGTCGGTGACGAGGATGATCTTGCCGCCGCGCGCCGCCACCTCCTCCATGTTGGAGACGGTCTTGTCGAAGATGCGGTCATGGGGGGCGATGACCACCACGGGCATCTTCTCGTCGATGAGCGCGATGGGGCCGTGCTTCAGCTCGCCGCCGGCATAGCCTTCGGCGTGGATGTAGGAAATTTCCTTCAGCTTCAGCGCGCCTTCCAGCGACAGCGGGTAGTTCGTTCCGCGGCCGAGATAGAGCACGTCCCGGGCCTTCGCCAGGGTGCGGGCCAGCACCTCGATTTCCGGCGATAGCTTCAGCGCCTCGGTCATCAGGCGCGGCACTTCCATGAAGGCGCGCACCAGCTTGTGCTCGTCCTCCGCCGACAGCACGCCCTTGGCGCGGCCGAAGGCGACGGACAGGCAGGCGAGGGTCGCCAGCTGGCAGGTGAACGCCTTGGTGGAGGCGACGCCGATTTCCGGACCGGCGAGGATGGGCAGCACCACGTCCGCCTCGCGGGCGATGGTGGAGGTGGGCACGTTGACCACGGCTACCACCTTCTGCCCGCACTCCTTGGCGTAGCGCAGGGAGGCGAGCGTATCCGCCGTCTCGCCCGACTGGGAGATGACGATGGTGACGCCGCCGGGCGCCAGCGGCGTCTCGCGGTAGCGGAACTCGGAGGCGATGTCGGTGGAGACCGGCACGCGGCCGAAGCGCTCCAGCCAGTATTCCGCCACCGCGCCGGCATAGAGCGCCGTGCCGCACGCGGTGATGGAGATGTGCTGCACTTCCTTGGCATCGAACGGAAGCTCGGGCAGCGAAACGGTCTCGCTGTCGAGATCGAGATAATGGCCGAAGGTGTGGGAGATCACCTCAGGCTGCTCGTAAATCTCCTTCGCCATGAAGTGGCGATGGTTGCCCTTGTCCACCAGCAGGGCGCCGGCTGGCACCTTCTGCACGGCGCGCTCGACGATGCGGCCGGTCTCGTCGCGGATCTCCGCGCCCTCGCGGGTCAGCACCGCCCAGTCGCCCTCTTCGAGATAGGCGATGCGGTCGGTGAACGGGCCGAGGGCGATGGCGTCCGAACCGAGGAACATCTCGCCATTGCCGTAGCCGATGGCGAGGGGAGAGCCGCGGCGGGCGGCGATCAAAAGATCAGTCTTGCCGTCGAACAGAAAGCCGAGGGCGAAGGCGCCCTTGAGGCGCGGCAGCACCGCTGCCACCGCCGCCACCGGCTCCTTGCCGGCGAGCAGTTCGCGATCCACCAACTGGGCGACGACCTCGGTGTCCGTGTCGCTCCTGAAGGAGACGCCGGCGGCCTTCAGCTCTTCCTTGAGCTCGCGGAAGTTCTCGATGATGCCGTTGTGGACCACGGCCACGCGCTTGGTGCCGTGGGGGTGCGCGTTGCGCTCGGAGGGTTTGCCGTGGGTCGCCCAGCGGGTGTGCCCGATGCCGGCGTGGCCCTTCGGCGGGTGCTTGTCGAGCTTGTTCTCGAGATTGCGCAGTTTGCCTTCGGCGCGGCAGATTTCGAGGTGGCCGTTCTCCAAGGTCGCGATGCCGGCGGAATCATAGCCGCGGTATTCCAGGCGCCGGAGCGATTCGACCACTTTGTCCGCGACGGCGCTCTTCCCGAGAATGCCGACGATCCCGCACATGCGATCTTGCTCCGATGTTGGCGGTGCCCCGTTGGGCCCGGCTGACTGTCGCGCCCAAGGTGCACTGCAAAAGCTGAATGGACCGTTCCTAAGCCGCCAGTCCTACCCTTCAAGCGCCCAAGGTCGGAATCACATCGCCTTTCTGTTGGTGTCAGGCGAGGCGCCCCCCGGCGTCGCCTACCCCTTCTTCTTTGCATCCGCGCGGGCGGCGCGGAAATCCTTCGCCCACCCGTCCTTCACCACCTGCCGGCTGCGGGCGATGGCGAGAGCATCCGCCGGAACATCCGAGGTAATGACCGCACCGGTGCCCACATAGGCCCCCGCCCCGATCGTCACCGGCGCCACGAGCGCGGAATTGACGCCAATGAACGCGCCGGCACCGATCTCGGTGCGATACTTGGAGAAGCCATCGTAATTGCAGGTGATGGTGCCGGCGCCGAGATTGGCGCCCGCGCCCACATGGGCGTCGCCCACGTAGGAGAGGTGGTTCACCTTGGCCCCGGTCTCGATATGGGCAGCCTTGGTCTCCACGAAATTGCCGATGCGCACGCCCGCCTCCAGCCGTGTGCCGGGCCGCAGCCGGGCATAGGGGCCGATGGAGACGCCGGGGGCGAGATGCGCGCCTTCGAGGTGGCAGAAAGCGTGGATCACCACGTCGTCACCGACGGTCACGCCCGGCCCGAACACCACGTTGGGCTCCACGATCACGTCGCGGCCGAGCACCGTATCGGCGGAGAAGAACACCGTCTCGGGCGCGATTAGCGTCACCCCCTCGGCCATGGCGGCAAGGCGCAGGCGCTTCTGCAGGATGGCCTCGGCCTCCGCCAGCTGGATGCGGCTGTTGACGCCGGCCACCTCGTCCGCGTCGGCCTTCGCTGCGACCGCCGAGCGGCCATCGGCGCGGGCGATCTCCACGGCGTCGGTGAGGTAATATTCGCCCTTGGAATTGGCGTTGCCGATGCGGTCGAGGATGGAGAGGGCATCCTTGCCGGCAAGCGCCATCAGGCCGGCATTGCAGAAGCGGATCGCCTTCTCCGCGGTGGTCGCGTCCTTCTCCTCGCGGATGGCGACGAGTTCGTCGCCGGAGGTGACGAGGCGGCCGTAGCCGGTGGGGTCTTCCGGCTCGAAGCCAAGCGCGGCGACGGCGGCGCCTTCGGCCAGCGGCGCGCGCAGGCGGGCGAGCGTCTCGGGGCGCACCAGCGGGGTGTCCGCATAGAGCACGAGAACGTCGTCGGCGCCCTCGGCCAGCGCGGCGCGGGCGGCGAGCACGGCGTGGGCGGTGCCGAGCCGCTCGGTCTGCACGAACACCTGCGTGTCGGGCACGATGCGCGTCGCCTCGGCCGCCACATCCTCGCGGCCGGGACCGACGACCACGGCGGTGCGGGTGGCGCCGGCGGCGCGGGTCGCCGCCAGCACATGGTGGAGCATGGTGCGGCCAGCGACCTTGTGGAGCACCTTGGGGAGGCGCGACTTCATGCGCGTCCCTTCCCCGGCGGCGAGCACCACCACGAGCAGGCTCCGGTCACTCATCGCGATTCCTCCGCGGCGCTAGCGTTCCGCCCCCCCATTACCCCGCCGCCGCACCAAGCGGAAGCGGGGAGGAGGCGAGACGCAGACGCGCCGCCGGTCGCGCGTGTCAGGCGCCGCGGGTCCAGCGCACGGTCGCCTCGGCGACGCGGCGGCCGAGATGGGCGGCGGTACGGCGATCGGTGGCGGGGGGCACCACGTCCGGACCTTCATCGATGTTGGACTGGGCATAGGCGCCGGCGAAGCCGCCGAGGCGGTTCAGGTCTTCCGGCGAGCCCTTGGAATTGTTGTTGCCCGGATGCAGGCCGAGGCCCACCCAGACCATACCGTGCTGCTGCGAAAGGCCGAACATCGCATGGATGCCCTGGTGCTTGTCGCCATTCTGCGCGCCGGAATTGACGAAGCCGGCGGCCAGCTTGTCCTTCCACTTCATCTCGAACCAGCGCTTGGAGGACTTCTCGGCGAACGCCTGGAAGGCCGCGGACACGTTGCCCATGTAGATCGGCGCGCCGAAGATGATGGCGGCGGCGCCGTCGAGCACGTCCCACTTGTCGTCCACTTCGTCCACGGAGACGAGGACGCCTTCCACGGCATCGACTTCCTTGATGCCGGCGAGCACGGATTCAGCAACGACCTTGGTGTGGCCGTAGCCCGAGTGATACACGATCGCGACGACTGGCTTCGACATGACACGTCTCCCCGTTGGGTTCGCCGCCGGTTATGCCGTGCATGGATGCCCGCATCCAGCCGTAAGATCGCAATCCAGCCTTGCGCCTTCGCAAACGCACGGCGACGTGCTCAGCCGCGCGTTCAGCCGCCTTTCGGGAACTCCAGCCCCATCTCGCGGTAGCGCTCCGGATCGTCCGCCCAGCTCTCGCGCACCTTCACGAACAGGAAGAGATGCACTGGCTGCTCGATGATTTCGGAAATCTCCTTCCGGGATTCAGAGGAGATGGTCTTGATGGTGTTGCCGCCCTTGCCGAGCACGATCTTACGCTGGCTTTCGCGCTCCACGAAGATCGTCTGCTCGATGCGCACGGAGCCGTTGCGCAATTCCTTCCAGCTCTCGGTTTCCACCGTGGAGCGGTAGGGCAGTTCGTCGTGCAGGCGCAGGAACATCTTCTCGCGGGTGATCTCGGCCGCGAGCATGCGCATGGGCGCATCCGACACCTGATCTTCCGGATAGAGCCAGGGACCTTCGGGCACCGTCTCGGCGAACCAGCGGCGCACGTCCTCCACGCCGTCGCCGGTGAGCGCGGAGACCATGAACACCCGGTCGAACGGGGTCTGTTCCGTAATCGCAGCGGCCAGCGCCAGAAGGCTGTCGCGGCGAATGAGGTCGATCTTGTTGAGGATCAGCGCGCGCGGCTTGCGGATGTCCTTGAGCTTGCCGAGCAGCGCCTCGATGTCTTCATCGAGGCCGCGGTTGGCATCCACTAGGAGCGCGATGACGTCGGCATCGGCCGCGTGGGTCCAGGCGCTCGACACCATCGCCCGCTCCAGCCGGCGCTTGGGCGCGAAGATACCGGGGGTGTCCACAAGGACAATCTGCGCCGCGCCGTCCATCGCGATGCCGCGCACGATGGCGCGCGTCGTCTGCACCTTGTGCGAGACGATGGACACTTTCGTCCCCACCAGCTGATTGGTCAGCGTGGATTTGCCCGCATTGGGCGCGCCCAGCAGGGCGACGAAGCCGCAGCGGGTCGGGCCTTCCAGCGGCGTCAGGGGCGCACGCTCGACGCGATCCAGCTCGTCGTCGAAATCGTCGTTCTCGTCGTCCAGATCGTCATCCGGCAGATCGTCGTCAGAGATCTCGTCGTCGGAGATTTCGTCCTCCGCGAGGTCATCTTCGGCGACATCATCATGCTGCGCAGCGTCGACGAGGGCTTCCTCTTCCGCAGCGGTAGGTTTCTGATCCGGGGCGGCCGTGTCGGCGCCCGCCTTCTTCCTCGGTGCCATCAGGCCTCGTCCTTCTCCCAAACGCCCTCACGGACGAGGAAGGCGGCAGCGGCCGCCTTCTGTGCATTCTGCTTGGAGGCGCCATCCGCCTGCGCCGAGGCAAGGCCGGGTAGATCCACCGCCACGGTGAAACGGGGCGCGTGGTCCGGGCCGGAGCGCATCACCTCGCGATAGGCGGGCGGCGGCAGGCCGCGGGCCTGCGCCCATTCCTGCAACACGGTCTTGGCATCGCGCAGCGGCCGGCGCGGGGCCTCGAGCCGGGGGCGCCAGAACCGCTCGACCAGCGCATGAGCGGCCTCATAGCCGCCATCGAGGAACACCGCCGCCACGACGCCCTCGGCTACGTCCGCCAGAATGGCGCGGCGCTTGTGCGCGCCGGACTGGCTTTCGCCGGGGCCGAGGCGGATGAAGGGGCCGAGGTCCATGTCCTCCGCGACTTCCGCGCAGGCTTCCTCGCGCACCAGCTCGGCAAGGCGGCGGGACAATTCCCCCTCCTCGCCTTCCGGGAAGGCGAGATACAGCATGTGCGAGACCACGGAGCCGAGCACGTGGTCGCCCAGGAATTCCACCCGCTGGTAGGAGCGCAGGCGCGGCGCCTCGCCCTTCACGGCGCTGATGTGGGACAGGGCCAGCTCAAGGATGGAGCGATCGCGGAAGCGGTAGCCGATCCGCTCCTCGAGATGCGCGAGGTCGCGCCCCGCCCCGTTCAATGCACTCGTGTGAACAGCCGATCCCATCGCACCGTCCAAGGCCATGTCCAAACCTGCCACGCGCTCGCGCCCTCGTCGATCGAGAAGAAGATCAGCTGTGCCTTGCCGATGAGATTCTCGAACGGGACATAGCCCACCTGGCTCAGCACCCGGCTGTCGGCGGAATTGTCCCGGTTGTCGCCCATCATGAAGAAATGCCCGAGCGGCACCTCATAGACGGGCGTGTTGTCGTAGAAGCCATTATCCACGAGGTCCAGCGTCTCGTAGGAGACGCCGTTGGGCAGCGTCTCGCGCCAGCGCTTCACCGGCACCTTGCGGCCCGAGCCGTCGTCCTCGCTCACGTCCGACAGGCGCTCGCGCTTCACCGGCACGCCGTTGATGTGCAGCAGGCCGCCGATCATCTGGATCTTGTCGCCGGGCATGCCGACAACTCGCTTGATGTAGTCGGTCTCGTTGTCCTTCGGCAGCTTGAACACCACCACGTCGCCCCGCGTCGGCTCGGACCCGAGGATGCGGCCGGAGAACAGGTTGGGCGAGAAGGGAATCGAGAAGTGGGAATAGCCGTAGCTGTACTTGGAGACGAACAGGTAGTCGCCGATCAGCAGCGTGTCCTTCATCGACCCCGAGGGGATGTTGAACGGCTGGAATAGGAAGGTCCGGATCACCAGCGCGATCAGCAGCGCATGGACGATCACCCGGACGGTTTCGAGAAAGCCGCCGTCCTTCTTGGATTCGCTGGTCGCGGTCATCGGGTGTCCAAGGTTTCCCAAATGAGGCGCAGGGTACGACAAACTGCGCCGAAACTGAGGAGATACCGGCAGATGCGCGCCGGCCTCGACAGGCAAGACCGCCCCTATAGAGGCTTCCCGGCCTCCCGGCAACGCGCGCCCTTGACCTCCTCCAGCGTCAGGCGCCGGAGCGGGGCACCGCCGAGATGATGACATAGGCGGCGGTAAGCGGTCCCTCGTCGGTGAGGGAGAGATGGATGCGCGGCTCGTACCCCTGCGGCACCATCTGGGCGAGCCGCCGCGCGGCCCCGCCGGTGAGCACCAGCGTCGGCTGGCCGGACGGGAGGTTCACGACGCCCATGTCGCGCCAGAATACGCCTTGGCTCAGGCCGGTGCCCAGCGCCTTGGCGCAAGCCTCCTTGGCCGCGAACCGCTTGGCGTAGGTCTCTGCCCTGAGCTTGCGCCGGTCCGCCTTTGCCCGCTCGACGGGGGTGAAGACACGGTTCAGGAACCGGTCGCCGAACCGCTCGATGGACTTGGCGATGCGGCGCGCGTCCGAGAAATCGGAACCGATGCCGAGGATCATGCCGCCTCGCCCGCTGCCGCCGCACGCCCGGCTGCGATGGCCGCCCGCATGGTGCGGATGGCCGCCTCCAGCCCGACGAAGATAGCCTCCCCGATGAGGAAATGGCCGATGTTCAGCTCCACGATCTCGGTGAACGCGGCGATGCGCTCCGCCGTCGCATAGTCGAGCCCATGGCCGGCATGGACCTCCAGCCCGAGCGCATTGGCCTGCCCGGCGCCGGCCTTGAGCCGAACGAACTCGGCCTCGGCTTCCGCCGTGCGGCCTTCCGCCACCGCATCGCACCAGGCGCCGGTGTGCAGTTCCACGATGTCCGCGCCGAGCGCGGCCGCCGCGGCGATCTGCTTCTCCTCCGCCGCGATGAAGAGCGAGACACGGATGCCGGCCGCCTTCAGCCGGGCGATGCGCGGGCCAAGCTCCGCGGCGAGCCCCGCCGCATCGAGCCCTCCCTCGGTGGTGCGCTCCTCCCGCCGCTCCGGGACGAGACAGCAGGCATTGGGGCGGACGGAGATGGCGATGCCGACCATCTCCTCCGTGGCAGCCATCTCGAAATTGAGCGGCAGGTCGATCTCCGCCTTCAGCCGAGCCATGTCAGCGTCGCGGATATGGCGCCGGTCCTCGCGCAGATGGGCGGTGATTCCATCGGCCCCCGCCGCGGCGGCGAGGGCTGCGGCGCGCACCGGGTCGGGCAAGAGACCGCCCCGCGCATTGCGCACGGTCGCCACGTGGTCGACGTTCACCCCGAGCCGCACCGGCTTCAGCACCGCCATTTCGCTTGCTCCCGTCCGCGCCGGCGTCAGCCGTTCACGCGCTCCACCTGCGAGACCACCTCGCGGGCCTTGAGGTCGGCGATGATGGCGTTGAGGTGCCTGAGGTCGAACACCTCCACGTCGATCACCATCTCGTGGAAATCGGCCGATCGGGCGTGCATCTGCAGTCCGTCGATATTGCCGCCCCGGTCACCAATGGCTCCGGCGATCTGCGCCAGCGAGCCGGGCTCGTTGCGGGCGGTGACGACGATCCGGGCGGGAAAGCGCCCATCGGAAAGCTCGTCCACGTCCCAGCGCACGTCGAGCCAGCGCTCGGGCGCATCCTCGAAGCCCTGCAGCGACGCCGACTGGATGGGATAGATGGTGATGCCCTCGCCGGGCGTGAGGATGCCGACGATGCGATCCCCCGGAACGGCACCGCCGTCGGGTGCGAAGCGCACCGGCAGGTCGCCGTTGATTCCGCGGATGGGGATGGCGTCGAGCCGCTCCGCCTTCGCGCCTTCGGGAATCTTGAACTTGAGGTTGTGGCCGCGCTTCAGCTCGAACCAGCCTTCGCCGCTCGCGGCCCGCTCGGCCCGCTCCTCCGGGCGCGGGGGCACCCAGTCGGGGTAGACGGCGCGGATGACGTCGTCGGTCTTGATCTCGCCCCGGCCGATGGCGGCGAACACGTCCTCCGCCGACGCACGGGCAAGCCGGGGCGTGGCCTTGGCCACGGCGTCCTCGGTGAAAGGCTTGCCGACGCGGGTGAAGGCCCGCTCCGTGATCTTGCGGCCGAGGCCGGCATATTGGGCGCGTACGGCGGCGCGGGTGGCGCGACGCACGGCGGCGCGCGCCTTGCCGGTCACGGCGATGGTCTCCCACGCGCCCGGCGGCGTCTGCGCCTTGGAGGTGATGATCTCCACTTCGTCGCCGTTCTTCAGCTCCGACACCAAGGGCGCGATGGAGCCGTTGATCTTGCAGCCCACGGCGGTGTTGCCCACGTCCGTATGCACCGCATAGGCGAAATCGATGGGCGTCGCCTTGCGCGGCAAAGCGATGAGCCGACCCTTGGGGGTGAAGCAGAACACCTGGTCGTGGAACAGCTCGAGCTTGGTGTGCTCCAGGAATTCCTCGGGCGAGAGCCCCTGGGAGAGGTTCTCGATGGTCTTGCGCAACCAGGCATAGGCGCGGCTCTCGTGGGAGAGCATCTCCCCCGGCGCACCCGAGGCGTCCTTGTAGAGGGCATGGGCGGCGATGCCGTATTCGGCGATCTCCTCCATGTCCTTGGTGCGAATCTGCATCTCGACCCGCTGGCGACGTGGGCCGACCACCGTCGTGTGCAGCGAGCGGTAATCGTTCGGCTTCGGGGTGGAGATGTAGTCCTTGAACCGGCCGGGCACGATGGCCCACTTGGTGTGAACCACGCCCAGCGCCCGGTAGCAGTCCTCCACCGAGGAGACGAGCACGCGGAAGCCGTAGAGGTCCGACAATTGCTCGAAGCCGATGGCCTTGCGCTCCATCTTGCCCCAGATGGAATAGGGCCGCTTCTCCCGCCCCTTCACCTCGGCGACGATGCCGCGCCGGGCCAATTCGTCCTTCAGCTCCCGCTCGATCTCCTGCACCACCGGGCCGTTGACCTGCCTGAGTTCCGAGACGCGGGTGGTGATGCTCTCGTAGGCCTCCGGGGACAGCTGGCGGAAGGCGAGATCCTCCAGCTCCTCGCGCATGTCCTGCATGCCCATGCGGGCGGCCAGCGGCGCGTAGATGTCCAGCGTTTCCTGCGCCACCCGGTCCCGCTTCTCCGGCGGCACCCATTTCAGGGTGCGCATGTTGTGGAGGCGGTCGGCGAGCTTGACGAGGAGCACGCGCACGTCGTCGGCGATGGCGAGGAGCAGTTTCCTCAGATTCTCGGCCTGCTTCGCCTGCTTGGAGACGAGGTCGAGCTTCTTGATCTTGGTCAGCCCCTCCACCAGCGTCGCGATCTGCTGGCCGAACAGCCGCTCGATCTCCGCCTTGGTGGCGCTGGTGTCCTCGATGGTGTCGTGCAGCAGGGCCGAGACGATTGTGGCATCGTCCAGCTTGAGATCGGTGAGGATCGCCGCGACTTCCAGCGGGTGGGAGAAATAGGGATCGCCGGACGCACGCAGCTGACTGCCGTGCGCCCTCATGGCGTAGACATAGGCGCGGTCGAGCAGCGCCTCGTCGGTGTTGGGATTATACCGTCGAACGCGCTCGACGAGTTCGTATTGGCGCATCATGGCCGGAACGATCCGTCGCAGCACGGCGGAGCGGGTTCAGCGCGCCCGCCCCATCCTTGTTGAACCGTAGATATCATGCGGAGGGGCAGGATGCGCAAGCCATTGTAACGGCGTGACTGTGTGAATGATGAAGACGCCGCGCCCGGGCGGCCCCTCTCGCCTTGCAGGAGAGGGGCGCGAGGCTCACGGCAGCAGCAGGGTCGACCCCGTGGTGTTGCGGCCCTCGAGGTCGCGGTGGGCCTTCTGGGCGTCTTTCAGCGCGTAGGTCTGATGGATCGGGATCTTCACCGCGCCTGTCAGGACCGCCTCGAACAGGTCATTGGCGGTGGCGATGAGGTCGGCGCGCTTGGCGACGAAGGTGCCCAGAGTCGGGCGGGTGGCGAACAGCGAGCCCTTGGCCGACAGGTGCAGCAGGTCGAAATTCTGGATGGAGCCGGAGGCGTTGCCGAAGCTCACAAACAGGCCGAGCGGCTTGAGGCAGTCGAGGGAAGCGGGATAGGTCGCCTGACCGATACCGTCATAAACCACGTCGCACAATTTGCCGGAGGTGATCTCCTTCACCCGGTGAACGAAGTCCTCTTCGCGGTAGAGAATCACCTCGTCGCAGCCATTGGCGAGGGCAAGCTCGGCCTTGTCCTTGGATCCCACGGTGCCGATCACGGTGGCGCCGAGGTGCTTCGCCCACTGGCACAGGATGAGGCCGACGCCGCCGGCGGCCGCCTGCACCAGAATCACGTCGCCGGGCTTGATGTGATGCGTGCGCCGCACGAGATACTGCGCCGTCATGCCCTTGAGCATCATGGCCGCGGCGGTGCGGTCGTCGATGGCGGCGGGCAGATGCACGAGGACCGAGGTCGAGATGTTGCGCACCTCGGCATAGGCACCGATGGCCATGGCATAGGCAACGCGGTCGCCCGGATGGAAATCGGTCACATCCGGCCCCACCGCCTCCACCACGCCGGCGCCTTCGCTGCCGGGGATGAAGGGGAAGCCCGCCGCCTTGTAGAGGCCGGTGCGGAAATAGACGTCGATGAAATTGAGGCCGATGGCGGTGTGGCGCAGCTGCACCTGACCCGGGCCGGGCGGGGGAACCGCCACCGCTTCGAAGCTGAGCACCTCGGGGCCGCCCGTCTGATGCACCTGAACCGCATGGACCATGACCTAAAACCCCTATCCTCCCGAGATTCAGGGGATCATAGGGCGGGCGGGTTCGGCCGCAAGCGCGGTCAGCGGCCTCCCGAAATCTTGAGCACCGCGCCGGTGGTATAGCTCGCCGCGTCCGAGAGCAGGAACAGCACCGCCTCGGCCACCTCCTCGGCCGTGCCCGGCCGGCCGATGGGGATGGAGGGCGTCAGGCGCTCCAGCCGCCCCACGACGCCGCTCGCGTCATGGATATCGGTGGCGATAAGGCCAGGGGCAACGGCATTCACCCGGATGCCCTCACGCGCCACCTCGCGCCCGAGGCCCAGGGTGAAGCTGTCGATCGCCCCCTTGCTGGCGGCGTACCAGACATATTCCCCCGCCGAGCCCAAGGTCGCCGCCATGGACGAGATGTTGACGATGGCACCGCCCTTGCCCCCGCGTGCCGTGGACATGCGCCGCACCGCCTGCTGCGCCACAAGGATCGCCCCGGTGACATTGAGATCGATGACGCGGGCCATCTCGGCCGGGTCGGCATCGGCGAAGGGGCCGGCGCGGCCGGTGATTCCGGCATTGTTCACGAGGTCGGTCAGGGGACCGAGGTTTGCGTCCACCTCTTCGTAGAGACGGGCGATGTCCGCCGGCCGGGCCATGTCGCCCTTGAGCACAAGCACCTCAGCCCCCAGCGCCCGCGCCTCGGCGGCCACATCGTCCGCCGCCGCCGCGTCGCGGGTATAGTTGATGGCAATGCGCCCGTAGCCGGCTTCCGCCGCGCGCCGCACGCAGGCCGCGCCGATGCCCCGGCTGCCGCCCGTGACCAGCAGCACCTTGTCCGCGTTCATCGTTCGCCTCCCCTGCCGAGCGCGATCCGCCGCTTGCGCCGGCCGGCGGCGGCGACGTTCAGCACTTCCACCATCACCGAGAAAGCCATGGCCGCATAGATGTAGCCCTTGGAGATGTGGGCTCCGAAACCGTCCGCCACCAGCGTCACGCCGATCAGCACCAGGAAGGCGAGGGCCAGCATCTTCGTTGTGGGGTGGGTGGCGATGAAGGCGGAGAGCGGGCCGGAGGCCACGAACATGATGCCGACCGCGATAATGACCGCCAGCACCATGATGGCCAGATGCTCGGCCATACCGATGGCGGTGAGGATGGAATCCACCGAGAAGACGAGATCGAGCAGGATCACCTGCACGACGATCCCGGCGAAGGCCCGCTTGGCCGCCCCGGCGACCGTCTCCTCGCTCGGCTCGTCCTCGCCTTCGAGGGCGCCGTGCATCTCGGACGTCGCCTTGGCGATGAGGAAGGCGCCGCCGCCGATCAGGATGATGTCGCGCCAGGAGAAGTCATGGCCGAATGCTGTGAACAGGGACTGCCTCAGGCCGATGAGCCAGGAGAGGGCGAACAAGAGCCCGATGCGCAGCAGCAGCGCGGCGGAAAGGCCGATCTGCCGTGCCCGCAGCGCCTCGGCCGGCGGCAGGCGCTGCACCACCAGCGAGATGAACACGACATTGTCGATGCCGAGCACGATCTCCATGGCCGTCAGCGTTACCAGCGCCGCCCAGGCTTCCGGCGACGTGATCCAGTCCAACATCGGCGCGCTCCCCTGCCCCAGAGGTCCCCTGCACCACAGGTCCCCTGCCCCAGATTCGCGAAGGCTGATCGGAACGCGGCGCGACTGCAAGAGCGCATGCGCTGGTCCGCGGCCGCGTCCCGCACGTATCCGCGGCATCTCCGCAGCTTTCCCCGCGCGGAAGTCGGCTCTAGTGTCCCCTGATCCGACTATGAGGAGGCAGCGATGGAACACGACGTGATGCACGAGGTGGTCGTCGTCGGCGCCGGTCCTGCCGGGCTTGCCACCGCCATCGGCCTCGCCGCGCGAGGCGTCTCCACCGCGCTCGTCACCGGCCCCGACCGCGGCGCGGATCACCGCACCACGGCGCTGCTGGAAGGCTCGGTGCGCATCCTGGAAGAGTTCGGCGTGTGGTCGCAGATCGCGTCCCGTGCGGCACCCCTGCGCGACATGCGCATCGCCGATGCCACCCGCCGGCTGGTGCGCGCGCCGGAAGTCACCTTCCGCTCCGCCGAGATCGGCCTCGACGCCTTCGGCTACAACATCGAGAACGACGCCCTGCGCAACGGCCTCCTCGCCTCCGCGATGGAGATGCCGAACCTCCACATCGCCCGCACCTCCGTGGAGCGCATCGAATTCGGGCCGGATGCGGTCACTCTGAAGCTGGCAGACGGAACCAGCCTCGCCGCGCGTCTCGTCGCAGGAGCGGACGGGCGCCAGTCCACGGTGCGGGCCGCCGCCGGCATCAAGATGCGCAATCGTGCTTACCCGCAGGTGGCCTTCACCGCCACCGTGCGGCACACGCGGCCCCATGAGGACACCTCCACCGAGTTCCACACCGAGAGCGGCCCCTTCACCTTGGTGCCGCTGACCGGCGACCGCTCCTCCATCGTCTGCGTGGTCACCGAGCGCGAGGCGATCCGCCTGCTCGGCCTCAGCGACGAAGCGCTGGCCCGGGAGCTGGAGGCGCGCGCCTCCTCCGTGCTCGGCCGGTTCGAGATGGAGGGCGGCCGCGGCGCCTTCCCACTGGCGGCGGAGACGGCGGAATGCCTCGTCGGCGACCGCGTGGCGCTTTTGAGCGAGGCCGCCCACATCATGCCGCCCATCGGCGCGCAGGGGCTGAACCTCGGGCTCCGGGATGCGGCGGCCCTGGTCGCGCTTGCGGCGGACGCGGTTGCGACGGGCCGCGATCCCGGCAGCCGCGAGGTGCTGGCCCGCTATGCCGACAAGCGCCAGCGCGACATCTCGGGCCGCATGACAGCCGTGGACCTGCTCAATCGCTCGCTGCTGTCCGATCTCGTGCCGGTGCAGAGCGTGCGCGGCTTCGGCCTCTACCTGCTCGATCGCGTCGGCCCGCTGCGGCGGACGCTGATGCGCCTCGGCGTCGGCGACAAGGCGGCGTGAGGATCAAAACAGGCTGAGCGGGATGAGGTGCTCGCGCAGCAGATAGAGCATCAGCGTCACAGTCACGACGGACGACAGGGTGCCGAGGAGCACGGCGGTGGACGCCTCCTCCACGAACACGTGGTACTGCCGCGCCAGCACGAACACGTTCAGCGCCGGCGGCAGCGCGGCCATCAGCAGCAGCGTCTCCTCCCACACCGGCGAGAACGGCCCGAACACCGAGAGCGAGACCAGCGCCACGAAGGGGTGAACGAGCAGCTTCAGGGTCAGGAGCGGAGCGAGTTCCACCGGCACGCGCTTCAGCGGCCGCAGCGCCACGGTCACGCCAAGGGCGAACAGCGCGCAGGGGGCGGCCGCGTTCTTCAGGTAGTCCAGCATCCGCGAGAGCGCGTCCGGCTCCTTGAACTCGAACGCTGCCGCCAGCACCCCTAGCAGCGTAGCGATGTTGAAGGGATGGGTGAGCACCCTCTTGGCGATCAGCACAAAGGTGTGCCCTAGGCTCTCCCCCCGCCCCCGCGTCGCCATCAGCAGCGGCACGACGGTGAAGAAGAACATGCTGTCGGTGGCGAAGATGAGCGCAGCCGGGCTTGCGGCGGCCTGCCCGAAGGCGGCCAGCGTGAGGCCGGGGCCCATGTAGCCCACATTGGCGTAGGCGCCGGCGGTCAGCGCGATGGCCGCCTCGCCGATATTGCCCTTCCTGAACCACAGGCCGACGCCCAGCGCCAGCAGGGACATGGTGGCGGTGGAGGCCAGCACGGCGACGATGAAGGCGGGGTTGGCCAGTTCGTGGAACGGCGTCTGCGCGACGATGCGATAGAACAGCGCCGGCAGCGCCACATAGATGATGAAGAAGGAGAGCCAAGCGAGCCCGGCCTCCGGCAGCTTCACCCTGCGGCCGCAGAAATAGCCGAGGAAGATCAGGCCGAAGAAGGGAAAGGCGAGGCCGAAAAGGTCGCTCATGATCGCCGGAGACTGGCCGAAAGGCGGCGGAAGGGGGCAGCGGGTGCCCCTTCCTACAAACCCCGGCGCTGGATGGAAAGCGCGGGCGCCAGGATCAGCGCGCGAGGATCAGCGCGCGAGGATCAGCGCGCCCCTGCCTTGCCCATCAGATGCCGCGCCGCATAGAGCTCGGGGTAGAGGCGGTTGCGGAACTGGCTCGCAGCCGGTTCCACCGTCGCCAGAAGCCGGTCGATGGCGCCTGCGCTCGGCGTGTCGGCCCAGGCGCGGCGGGCGATGGGGCGGTCGTCCAGCCAGAACGGGCTCCAGTCCAAAGTGGTCTCGATGAGTTCGCGGGCGAAGTCCGGTCCCTCGTCCAGGGAGCCCTGCATCACCACATCCACATAGGACTGCACGAGCGGGAAATTCACGTTCGGGTGCTGGAGATCGGCTGGCCCCTTGCCGTCGGATTCCTTGGGAACGTAGATCCAGATCTTGCCGATGCGCGGCAGGCCCTCCCAGTCGATGGCCTCCACATGCGCGTGGTCCAGCTCCACACGGTTATAGCCGCCTTCGCGCGCATCGAAGGCGGCGAGTTCCGCCTCGTCCTTCACGGGGAAGATGACGCCGTTGATGCTGTACGCCTCCTCCCCGGGCATCCGGGGGCGGATGCCGAGCGCGGTGAAGCCGGCCGTGCCCTCGCGCGGCGTGAACCGCGACGCCCACGAGCGCACATAGCCGAAGCTGCCGGAGATTCGCGCGGCGATGGCGGGCACGACGCGCCCGGATGTGGACGTCCGGGATGGCCCGTTGATGAGAGAGCCGTAGCCGAACAGGAACTCCTGCGGAGCATTTGCGAGCCGTTGGCCCCAGAAGTCCTTCGCCGCCACCGGCAGGGTGGAAGCCGCCAGCCCGGCAAGGCCCCCGAGCATCCCACGTCGCGTGATCGTCATGCCTCTCCCCCTGCCCGATGGGCGCCGGCCCGGTCGCCCTGAAGTCGTGTTGCGCGGGCCGCCCACCTATGCTGCATTGCAATCAACAGGTTCCGCGGGGGGTTATGCACCCCCTGCCCGCAAACCACCCTGGGGGGACTCATGAAGCTGCCGCGCCAATTCTTCAAGCCGCTCGCCATCGGCGCACCCGCACCTTATCGCGAGTTGCCGGTGCGGCTTGAGCGCATGATCCATTTCGTGCCGCCGCATCTGGAGAAGATGCGCGCCAAGGTGCCGGATATCGCCAAGCAGGTGGACGTGGTGCTCGGCAATCTGGAGGACGCGATTCCCTCCGATGCCAAGGAAGCCGCCCGCAAAGGCTTCATCGAGATGGCCAAGGCCACCGATTTCGGCTCCACGGGCCTTTGGACCCGCATCAACTGCCTCAACAGCCCGTGGGTGCTGGACGACATCATTGAGATCGTCAGCGAGATCGGCAACAAGCTGGACGTCATCATGCTGCCCAAGGTCGAGGGCGCCTGGGACATCCACTATCTCGACCAACTCCTCGCCCAGCTCGAGGCGCGCCACGCCATCGAGAAGCCGATCCTCATCCACGCCATTCTGGAAACTGCCGAGGGCGTGAAGAATGTGGAGGAGATCGCTGCCGCCTCCCCGCGCATGCACGGCATGAGCCTCGGCCCCGCCGACCTCGCCGCCTCGCGCGCCATGAAGACCACACGCGTCGGCGGCGGTCACCCGGACTACAAGGTGCTGGCGGATCCCGATGGCGACAAGCCGCGCACCGGCTACCAGCAGGACCTGTGGCATTACACCGTCGGCAAGATGGTGGATGCCTGCGCCGCCAACGGCATCAAGCCCTTCTACGGCCCGTTCGGCGACTTCGCCGACCTTGCCGCGTGCGAGAGCCAGTTCCGCAACGCCTTCCTCCAGGGCTGCGTCGGCGCCTGGTCTCTGCACCCCACGCAGATCGAGATCGCCAAGCGCGTCTTCTCGCCCGATCCGGGCGAGGTGGCGTTCGCGCTCAAGATTCTCGAAGCCATGCCGGACGGCGCCGGCGCGGTGATGATCGACGGCAAGATGCAGGACGACGCCACCTGGAAGCAGGCCAAGGTGATCGTCGACCTTGCCCGGATTGTCGCAGCCAAGGACCCGGAAATGGGCAAAGCCTACGGATTGTGAGAGAATTGATTAACCAACGGCCGCGGCGAAGGTCGCCACGGCTCTCCCGCCCGGTCTCGGGCGGAGCGGAAAAGTCAGAAGAGGCGGGACATGGCCAGCCAGGACAAAGCGCGCGCAAAGCCCGCAATCGTTGCTCCCATTGGCGACGGCATCCCCGAGGACCCCACGCATTACGTTGCGTCAGAACTCGGCGCGGGCATGCGGCAGGCGAAGTTCCGCATCGGTGAGGTGGTGCGCCACAAGCACTTCCCCTTCCGGGGCGTGGTGTTCGACGTGGACCCGGTGTTCGACAACACCGAGGAATGGTGGCTCTCGATTCCCGAGGATATCCGCCCCCACAAGGACCAGCCGTTTTACCACCTCCTCGCCGAGAACGCGGACAGCGAGTACGTCGCCTACGTCTCCGAGCAGAATCTGGAGCGGGACACGTCGGAAGAGCCGGTGCGCCACCCCAAGGTCACCGAGGCCCTGTCCGAGGATGGCGCCGGCGGCTGGCGGGTGCGGCCTGATCTGGTGAATTGACCCCAGCGCGGATCGCACGGGACCAGGATCAATAAAAAACCCCCGGCGATGCGCCGGGGGTTTTTCTTTTGGCAGGCAAAGCGTGGCAGGGCGCTGTGGCCAGCGCCGCCGGCTCACTTCTTGGCCGGATCGGCCGCAGGCGCCGCCGGAGCGGGGGTCGCAGGCGTGGCGGGAGCCGCCGGCGCGGCGGTCTTCTCGATCTTGGCGTCGGCGCGCAGCTTCGTCACCATGTCGGCCTGGGCCTTGCGCACCAGATACTGCTCGACCTGATCCTCGACCTGCTCGTAGGACGGGACCGCCTTCTGGCGCTTGTCCTCGACCTTGATGACGTGCCAGCCGAACTGGGTCTTCACCGGATCGGAGACCTGGCCCTTCTCCAGCTTGAACGCCGCCTCGGCGAACTCCGGCACCATCTGGTCCTTGGTGAAATAGCCGAGGTCGCCGCCGTCCTCGGCGCTGTCCTTGGAATTCTCCTTGGCGAGCTTGGCGAAATCCTCGCCGGCCTTGGCCTTCTTGGAGATTTCCTTGGCCTTCGCCTCATCGTCCACGAGGATATGACGGGCGTGAACTTCCTGCTCGGCGGGGGCCGACTTCACCAGATCGTCGTAGGTCTTGCGCTTGAGCTCGGCAGAAACGGCCTTCTTGGCCTCCTGCATCATCATCGCTTCCATCAGCGCCTTCATGCGCGCATAGGCAAGGCGGTTCTGGAACTCGGGGGTCTGGTCGATCTTCTGCGCCTCGGCGGCCTTGGCGATAAGCGTCATGTCGGTCAGGAAGGACAGGACATATTCGTCGCGGGCCGGGCCGCGGACCTCGGGCGGGAGGCCAGATCCGATGTCCTCGAGGGCGATGTTGAGCTCGCTCTGGCGGATCGGCGTGCCGTTGACGGTGGCGAGGACCGGATCACCGGCAGGCGCAGCGGCCGCAGGGGCAGCCGCAGGTGCCGGGGCCCCCTGCGCCAACGCCGCCCCCATGGAGGCCGCGGAAACCGAGGCCGCGAGCAGGGCGGCGAAGAGGGAAAGCTGAGCGGAACGCTTCATGGGGCCGTTTTCCTCGGAGTGTGTCGTCGGATGCGCCGATGCGCGCGCAACCTTGCTCACGTGTCCTCCGCTGACAAGAGGGCATTGTTGCGGCATACCCGCGACCGGAAAACGCACGGCGGGGCTTTCGTTCCCGCGCGCGAGCCTGTATAAGGCGCGCCTTCAATCGGGAATGCTGGCCCAAGGGCGAGCCCCGCGAATTGCTCCCCAGCATTTCGCAACCGGGCTCGAGACGAACGCGTACAGGCGTCGTCTTCTCTCTTCAGGCTCGGCGCGTACCGATCACAAGTTCGAAAAGCCGCAAGGGCGCCAGCCGGCGCGCTCGCATGTTGCGCCAGTTGGCGAGTCACCTGGCTCGTTACGTCGTTCAGGAGTTTGGACAATGGCTGTCCCGAAGAGAAAGACCTCGCCGTCCCGTCGCGGCATGCGCCGTTCGGCCGACGCGCTGAAGCAGCCCACCTATGTGGAAGACAAGGATTCGGGCGAGCTGCGCCGTCCGCACCACGTCGACCTGAAGACCGGCATGTATCGCGGCCGGCAGATCCTGAAGCCCAAGGCCGAGGCCTGATCTTCATGTCGCGGTGGCCTTGAAGGCCGCCGTTGCAGCGCCGGCGCATGCCGCCGGCGCGCCACCCCTCCCGGGGGGTGATTCCGGCCCGGGGACCCGCCGAGCGATTCGCTCCCACCCGCGGGCGGGCCGACTGCATCCCGCCATGTTCAGCAATTCTGACCGGCGCGCGACATCGCGACCCTGCCTCTCAATGCGAGATACGGCCCATCCGGTCGCAGCCCCGCCCAGCGCTCGATTCTCCCGGTATCGGCCCCGGTGGTCGGCCAGCGCGCACAATCCCCCGATGCCTCCGCATCCGTGACATTCAGAGCCCGATGTGTCATCGCATCCGCGGAGCCTGACGGCGCCACGGGCGAAGGCCCTCGGCGTTACGGGCTGAGCGGTCCCGAGGAGCACCAATGCTGACGCCCGTCCCGTTGCTGATCGTCCCCCTCGCCCTCTACAACATCATGGTCTTCCTGATGCCGGGCACGGAATGGACGACCGTGCTCACCACGGTCGAGATGATGTCGGGCGCCCACTGGACGATCACCCTCGCGGAGGGATTCATCGCCCTCAGCCTGTTCTTCCTGTTCTTTGAGATTCTCAAGTCGACGCGCATCAGCTCGCGCTCGATCATCGATCACATGCTGTCGATGCTGGTGTTCGCGGCCGGCCTTGCCGAATTCCTGCTGGTGCGTCCGGCCGGAAACTCTGTGTTCGCCATCCTGCTCTGCATCATGCTGCTGGACGTGGTGGCCGGCTTTTCAGTCTCGATCCGGGTCGCGCAGCGCGATTTCACCGTCGATCCGCGCGGGCAGCAATAAAACCTGCCGAGGCACCGGCGCGGCCGGGCGGAACCGGCCATCGCGCATCTTGCGGTTCAAGCCGCCGGCCCCCCTCAACGGGCGGCCGGCGCGGGCTTATCAGCTTCCGCTGCCTTCCTTGGGCTGACTGCGGATCTCGCTCGGCGCATCGTTCTTCGCCACGAGCTTGGGCTCGGGCTTCGGAACCAGTTGCTCCAGCTTCGCCTGCATGTCCGCCATCTGCCGCTTCAGCGCGTCAAGCTCGTCCACTCGCTCGGGCTGCGACGCAGGCTGCGCAGGTGCAGCAGCGGCCGGAGTGGTCGCGGTCCCGGCCGGCTCATCCCCCTTGGGGAAAGGCAGGAACATGTGGAATGCGCGCTCGAACACTTCCATGTTGCGACGCACGGTCTCGTCCAGGCCGGCGAACGGAGCGCCCGGGACCGGAAAGGGCGTGCCAGCCAACGTCTGGGACAGGTGATCCCGAAACTTTCCCTGGTCCTTGGTGAAGCTGTCGATGGACGCTTCCAGGTACCTTGGCACCAGCATCTGCATGCTGTCACCGTAGAAGCGGATGATCTGGCGCAGGAAGGCGATGGGCAGAAGGTTCTGCCCCTTGTTTTCCTGCTCGAAGATGATCTGCGTCAGTACGGAATGGGTGATGTCCTCGCCGTTCTTGGCGTCATACACCACGAAATCCTCGCCTTCCTTCACCATGTTGGCGAGGTCTTCGAGAGTCACGTAGGTGCTGGTCCCCGTGTTGTAGAGACGGCGGTTCGCGTATTTCTTGATGGTGACTGGCTCTTGCGATTTGGCCATCGTCCGGTCATCCGTTTCCTTGGGCGGAATGGTAGGGTAAGGCGTTTCCAAGTGCAGAGCTACCACTTTGTGTGCGCTGCCCATCGCGCCTTTCGCAGCGCGGAGTCAGCCCCGCACCCATGCCGTGCCGACCAAGGTTGAATAGCTGCTTTTGACCGGCCCCCTTGCCATGCGATGGGTCATTGACACATGGTCCGGCCCGGACACGATAGAGGTCAAGCCTTCCCCACTCGCCATTCGGCAAAGAGGCGCGGAGCCACCCGCCCGATCTTCCCAGGAGAGACTTCCATGAAGGACGAGGTCGTTATCGTTGCAGCCGCGCGCACCCCTGTCGGGTCGTTCAACGGCGCGCTCGGCGCACTTCCCGCGCATGAGCTTGGCGCGATCGCCATCAAGGCCGCCCTTGAGCGGGCCGGCGTGGCGCCGGAGGCCGTCAGCGAAGTGATTCTGGGCCAGGTGCTCACCGCCGCCCAGGGCCAGAACCCGGCCCGCCAGGCGTCCCTCAAGGCCGGCGTGCCCATCGGCGCCCCCGCCTACGAGGTGCAGATGGTGTGCGGCTCGGGCCTGCGCTCCGTCGCGCTCGGCGCCCAGGCCATCGCCAACGGCGACAGCGAGGTCGTGGTGGCCGGCGGCCAGGAATCCATGAGCCAGTCCACCCACGCCGCGCACCTGCGCAACGGCGTGCGCATGGGCAATGCCGACTTCGCCGACACCATGATCAAGGACGGCCTGTGGGACGCGTTCAACGGCTACCACATGGGCGTGACCGCCGAGAACGTGGCCAAGGAATTCCAGATCACGCGCGCCGAGCAGGACGAGTTCGCCGTCGCCTCCCAGAACAAGGCCGAGGCGGCCCAGAAGGGCGGCAAGTTCAAGGATGAGATCGTCCCCGTGACCATTTCCACCCGCAAGGGCGACGTGGTGGTGGACCAGGACGAGTACATCCGTCACGGCGCCAGCCTCGAGGCCATGCAGAAGCTGAAGCCCGCCTTCGCGAAGGATGGCACGGTGACCGCCGGCAATGCCTCCGGCATCAATGACGGCGCCGCCGCCGTGGTGCTCATGAGCGCCGCCAAGGCCAAGGCCGAGGGCAAGACCCCGCTCGCCCGCATCGTCTCCTGGGCGCAGGCCGGCGTTGATCCGTCGGTGATGGGCACGGGCCCGATCCCGGCGTCCAAGCTGGCGCTGGAAAAGGCCGGCTGGTCCAAGGACGACCTCGATCTCGTCGAGGCCAACGAGGCGTTCGCCGCCCAGGCCATCGCCGTCAACAAGAGCCTCGGCTGGGATACCTCCAAGGTCAATGTGAACGGCGGCGCCATCGCCATCGGCCACCCGATCGGTGCCTCGGGCACCCGCATCCTAGTGACCCTGCTGCACGAGATGCAGAAGCGCGACGCCAAGAAGGGCCTCGCCACCCTCTGCATCGGCGGCGGCATGGGCATCGCCATGTGCCTCGCGCGCGACTGAGCCCGCGCACGCCTGAGCCGCTCCGCGGTTCAGGCAGCCGGACGGGTAGCCGCGCCCCAGGCTACCCCGTCCCCAAAGGGCCGCGACGTCGGATCGCGGCCCTCCGTTTCCGAACGGAAATATGGACTTGCTACACACCGCCCGAGCGTGGCTCGACCCGCTTCGGCTGGGTGGGGAGTCTTCAGGTCGAGCCAATAGCGTTAAGTGAAGGAGGGAAACCATGGGACGCGTCGCATTGGTCACGGGCGGCACACGGGGAATCGGCGAAGCGATCTCGGTGGCGCTGAAGGCCGCCGGTCGGACGGTCGTCGCCAATTTCGCGGGCAATGAGGAGGCCGCCAAGGCCTTCACCGAAAAGACCGGCATTCCCGCCTACAAGTGGGACGTGTCCGACTTCGAGGCCTGCAAGGCCGGCCTTGCCAAGGTGGAAGCCGAGGTCGGCCCAATCGAAATCCTGGTCAATAACGCCGGCATCACCCGCGACGGCCAGCTGCACAAGATGTCGCTTGAGCAGTGGAACGCGGTGATCAACACCAACCTTAACTCCGCCTTCAACATGACGCGCAACCTCATCGAGGGCATGCGCGACCGCAAGTTCGGCCGCATCGTCTGCATCTCGTCCATCAACGGGCAGAAGGGGCAGTTCGGCCAGACCAATTATTCGGCCGCCAAGGCCGGCGAGATCGGCTTCGTGAAGGCGCTGGCGCAGGAAACCGCGAAGCTCGGCATCACGGTGAACGCCATCGCCCCCGGCTACATCGCCACCGAAATGGTGCGCGCGGTGCCTGCCGAGGCTTTGGCCAAGATCGTGGCGACCATCCCGGTCGGCCGCCTCGGCGAGCCGGAAGACATCGCCCGCTGCGTGGTGTTTCTCACCTCCGACGACGCCGGCTTCATCACCGGCTCGACCATGACCGTGAACGGCGCGCAGTACATCTGCTGATCGCGCCACCCGGCGACGCAAAACGGCCCGCGTCCTTCCCGGACGCGGGCCGTGTGCATTTAAGGCCATCGCTCGTATCAGACCACCAGCGTCTGCAGCAGGGCCCGCACCGGCTCCGGAATCGGCACCGGCCGCTGGGTCTCCCGCTCCACATAGACATGAACGAAATGCCCCTGCGCCGCCGCGCTTGGGTCGTCACCCTGAAACAGGGCGATCTGGTAGCGCACCGAGGACGATCCAAGCTTCGTCACCCGCATGCCCGCCTTCACCGGGGCCGGATAGGTGAGGCTGCGGAAATAGGTGCAGCGGGTCTCCACCACGAGGCCGATGACGGGGCTTGTCTGCGGGTCCAGCAGCCCGGCTGAGACCAGTTGCTCGTTCACCACCGTGTCGAAGTAGGAATAATAGACCACGTTGTTCACGTGGCCGTAGACGTCCACGTCCATCCATCGGGTCGTGATCGGCAGAATGTGCTTGAAGCCGTCGATCGTCACCGGCGTCTCGCGTGCAGCCGTGCCTCCTCCTGCACCCGTCCCTGCCCCACCGCTCATTCCAGCCTCCCCAATCGCATCCGCCGCCATTTAGAGGCGCGGGGTGGGCGAGGCCAAGGGGCAAACCGAGCGCGGCCTCAGCCCGGCTCGTCGCCGGGCGGCAGCGGCTGTTCGGGCACCTTGAGCGCGTCCGCGAGGCGCATGCGCGCGGTGCCGGGGCGCAGCGGCTTCTGCTGGCTCTCGTGCGGCGCCCAGCCGGACAGGAACACGATCTCGAACGTCGCCCGCACCTTGCCGTCGGGATCGGCGAAGCGCTCGGCATAGACTTCCGCCGCGCGCAGCAGCGTCGCCCGGCGCAGCGGCACGCGGCGGCGTTCGTTGAGCGCATTGGCCCCGCCCATCCGCCGCAAGTCCGCGAACAGGGTGAAGGGCGAGGAATAGCGCACCACCACGCGGTCCACGTCCGTCACCGGCAGGGCGAACCCCGCCCGCTGCAGCAAGGCGCCGAGGTCGCGCACATCGGCGAACGGCGCGACCCGAGGCGAGAGGCCGCCCGTGGTCTCGCTCTCGGCGATGGCGAAGGCCTGCCGGAGTTCGGTGAGGCTGCTCCCGCCCAGCAGCGCGGCCATGAACAGCCCATCCGGCTTGAGCGCCCGGCGCACCTGCGCCAGCACGCCCGGCAGATCGTTCACCGATTGCAGCGCCAAGGCCGAAAGCACCAGATCGAGGCTGCCCGGCGCGAACGGCAGGGCCTCCTCGTCTGCGACGACGGCAGGCGGAACAGGACCGCGGGCCAGCGGCGCCGCCCGGATCAGTCGCGCCACGGCCGGGTGACCGGAAAGGGCGTTCGCCAGCGCGGCCGTCGGCGTGCCGAGGTCCACGGCGGTGGCGAAGGTCCGTTTCACGGCCGAAAGCCGATCCGCGACATCCTCCGCTGCCCGCTCCAGCAGGAAGGTTTCCGGCCCAAGCGCCGCCGCACGGGCGAGGCGCCGGCGCAGCAGGGGGCGATCGAAAACGAGGTGGGGCGCGGTTTCGGAGGCAGGTCTCATGGCCCGCATATAGGCGTTCGCCGCGCCGGATGCACGCTGCGACGGTCTCCGCTGCGGCATGTCTGCCCCAGTGTTTCCCGCCGTCACGGGAAAGCTGCCTTTCCCGCCGCGCTTATTGATCGGCGCCCTTCGAGCCGCTACAGGCCACGGAACCTATAAGACTTTCGCACAAGCGGACGGGAGAGCGCGTATGGATAAGGCGACCGGCACTGCCTCCGACAGGGAGATCCTGCTCGCGCTGTTCGAGACCGCCCTTGCCGCCGCTCTGCCGGAAGGCAAGTTCAGGGACCGCCTTCCCGCCCCGCCCGACGCCGCCAAGGGCGGCCGCACCATCGTCATCGGCGCCGGCAAGGCCTCTGCCCGCATGGCCCGCGCGTTTGAGGAGGAATGGGGCCGCCCCTGCGAAGGCCTCATCGTGACGCGCTACGGCCATGGCTGCGAGACGAAACACATCGAGATCGTCGAGGCCGCCCATCCGGTGCCCGATCAGGCCGGGCTCGATGCCGCCCGCCGCATCCTGGAGCTGGCGCGTAGCGCCGGGCCGGAGGACCTCGTGGTGTGCCTCATGTCGGGCGGCGCCTCCTCCCTGCTCACCCTTCCGGCCGAGGGGCTGACGCTGGCCGACAAGCAGGCGCTCAATTCGGCATTGCTCAAGTCCGGCGCGCCCATCGGGGTGATGAACCGGGTGCGCAAGTCCATGTCGGCCATCAAGGGCGGCCGCCTCGCCGCCGCCATCGCGCCGGCGCGGGCCGTGACCTACCTCATCTCCGACGTGCCCGGCGACGATCCCGCGGCCATCGGCTCCGGCCCGACCATTCCCGAGGCCTCCGATCCGGAAGCCGTGCTGGGCCTGATGCGGACCTGGGGCATCGAGATCACCGACAAGCTGGAGCAGGTGATCCGCGCCAATACGGTCTCGGGCGAGGCCATCCCCGGCCAGGACGTCCATATGATCGCGACGCCCCTAATGGCGCTGAAGGCGGCCGAGGAAAAGGCGAAAGCGCTCGGCCTCACCCCGCTGATCCTCGGCGATGCCATCGAGGGGGAGGCGCGTGAGGCCGGCCATGTCTTCGCCGGCATCGCCCGTTCCGCCTCGGAGCACGGCCTTCCCGCGGCTGCCCCCTGCGTGCTGCTGTCCGGCGGCGAGACCACGGTGACGGTGCGCGGCAAGGGCCGGGGCGGCCGCAGCGTGGAATTCCTGCTTGCCCTCGCCATCGCGCTCAAGGGGCGGGAGGGCGTCTCAGCCATCTCCTGCGACACGGACGGCGTGGACGGCACCGAGGACAATGCCGGCGCCTGGTTCGACGCCGCGCTGCTCGCCGATGCCGCTGCGCGCGGGCTGAAGCCGGACGACTACCTCGCCAACAATGACGGCTACAGCTTCTTCTCGGCCCTCGACCGCCTGGTGATGACGGGGCCGACGCTGACCAACGTCAACGACTTTCGCGCGATTCTGGTGCGGTGACACCAGCAAACCGATTGCGGCGGGCGTATGCGTGCACGCGCCTGTTGCAGCGCAGCAGAGCTGCGGCTGGCGCATGGCTCAATTTAATTGAGCTAAATCAAAACCCTGAGGGCTGAAGCCTCCAAATCGGCATGGCTTTGCCGTATTGGTCAACGTCAGCCCTATTGACCTTTGCTGCGCTGCACATAGTTTGAGGGCCACGAACAAACCGGGGGCGACCGGGAGGAAACCGGAGGTTTTAGACGCCAGTCTGGAGACCACTATGACCGATGAGGTCGCGCCGGGGATCATCCGGAAGCTTTGGACCGGAGAGGCCGGACAGTTCCGGGACCATCTCCTCAGGCTCGATACGGAGAGCCGCCGGTTCAGATTCGGCTCCGCAGTATCCCCCGAATTCATTGAACGCTATGCGTCGCGTGTGTTCCGCACCGGAGCCATCGTGCATGGCTGCTTCGTCGACGGCGAGCTGCGTGCCGCTGCCGAACTCTATCCCATGGGCGACGTGCTGCCCGGCGAGGCGGAAGCCGCCTTCAGCGTCGAGACCGAATACCAGAACCACGGCCTCGGTACCCTGCTGCTCGACCGGGTGATTCTCACCGCGCGCAACCGCGGCATCCGCTCGCTGTTCATGAGCTGCCTCGCCCATAACCGGCGCATGCAGCAGATTGCCCGCAAGTACGACGCGGAGCTGAAGTTCGAGCACGACGAGGTGACGGCGGAACTTGTCGCGCCCTTCCCCACCGCGCTCTCTCTGGCGCAGGAAGCCGCGGCTGATGCTCAGGGCATGGCCGGTGCCGTGCTTCAGGCCCAGCGCCTCGCCACCGGGCGGCTGCTCGACCTTCTTCTTCCCGCTGCCGCCGAGCCCGTGCTGGAGCCGCAGTGATCTGACCCGTCTGCCCCGGACGTGAGACCCGGCCCTCCTCGCAGGAGGGCCGGCAAACAAAAACCCCCGGCATTGCCGGGGGTTTTTCGTTTCAGCCAGACCCCGGCCGGATTGCTCCGGCCGGACATCACAGGCTGGAAATTATTGGCCGGAGATCACTGGCCCGTCATCACTGGCCCGTCATCACTGGCCCGTCATCACTGGCCCGTCTTGGCCTTCTCCAGTTCCTGGCCCTTCTTGAGGAGGGCGGCCTTGCTCTGTTCTTCCTGCTGCTGGGCGGCGGCACGGGCTTCTTCCATGCGCTTGCGCTCCAGCTCCATGGCCACCTTCGCGTCCATGCCGGGGCCGTCATAGGCCTTGCCGAAGTCGGCGTTGGAGATGGGCAGGCTCAGGGTGCGGCCGGTGCCGTTCACCATCTGCAGATAGACCGCATTGGCCTTGCGCAGCTTGGCGACGAAGGTGCCGTCGACCTCGAGGTCACCGATGCAGGTCGCGCCGCCGCCCTGGATGGGCTGGCACAGCACGAACGGGATGTTCACCGGATCCTTGTCGAGGGTAATGCGCAGGCCGGGCTGCAGGCGCATGCCGAGCGGCACGGAGATGTTGACGTGCTTCTTGGGCTCGTCCTGCATCTCGATGATGTCGACCTTGGCGATCGCCTGGCTCTCGACGCCGAGCACCTGGGTGAGAACGCAGACCTGCTTCTTCCGCTCAGGCACTTCCTGGCAGATCTTCTGCCACGGCGAGGCGGAGAACTTCACGTCGGCCTCACCCTGGGGCTGCGCCTGACCCTGCTGGGGGGCGCCAGCCGGAGCAGCAGCAGCGGGAGCGGCAGGCTTGGCGGCGGGGGCAGCCGCAGGGGCCGCGGGCTTGGCAGGAGCCGCGGGCTTCGCCGGCTGGGTCGTGGAGGGCTGGGTCTGGGCAAAGGCCGGACCAGCGAGCGCCACAGTGAGCAGCGTGGCGGCGACGGACGCCGTAAGCCGCGCGGTGGAATGGGTCTTCGTCATCGTGGCCTTTCCTGTGGTCTCTGCCGCCGGGCTCCCGCATGCACAGGCGCACGCGCACGCCGGAGCACCCCGCGCCCCCTCTCGGACACCGGCTCTCTCCTGCCCAATTGAGGCGAGAAGGTGACAAACCGGCCGTCATCTTCGGATCTGTTGGCGCGCGCTAGATTGCCGAGGATTGCGGCCAACTGACGGCGCGTTCTCCAACCCACGGGATATGCTGACACAACGCCGCCTGCAAGCGCCGGATCATCCCAATTCGAATCATGAGCCCGCCTTGCTATGCTTGGATTTGTGAGAAGCGATGATGCGTCGGAGGCGCCATGATGACCGGCTGCGGAAAAGCCGCGCGCCCGACGCGGATGGGCGCCCTCCTCGGCGCGCTCCTGCTGTTGACCTTCGGCGGTGCCGATGGGGCAAAGGCACAGGCGCTTGACAAGGCATCCGCCATCGCAATGCGGGGACAGCCCGCGCTGGCTTCCGGCTTCACGTCTCTCGCTTACGCCAATCCCGCCGCCCCCAAGGGCGGTCGGCTGACGCTCTCGCTGCTTGGCACGTTCGACAGCCTCAACCCCTTCATCGTCAAGGGCACTTCCCCCGCCCTCCTTCGCGGCATGGTGACCGAGAGCCTGATGGCCCGCTCGCTCGACGAGCCCTTCACCCTCTATCCGCTGATCGCCCGCACCGTTTCGACCGACGAAAAGCGCTCCTACGTCGAATTCGGCCTCGATCCGGCGGCGCGCTTCTCCGATGGCCGCGCGCTGACCAGCGCGGACGTGCTGTTTTCGTTCGCCCTGATGCGCGACATGGGCCGCCCGAACCATCGTCTCTATTACGGGAAGATCGCCAAGGCGGAGGCGCCGGACGCGCATACCGTGCGCTTCACCTTCGCCGAGCCGGACCCCGAGCTGCCGCTCATCATGGGGCTCATGCCTGTCTTCAGCGCGGAGGCGACGGACCGGGCGCGGTTCGAGGAAACCACTCTCGCGCCGGTCCTCGGCTCCGGTCCCTATCGCGTCACCAACGTCAATGCCGGTGCGTCGCTGACGCTGGAGCGCAATCCCGACTATTGGGGCGGGAACGTCGGCTTCAATCGCGGCCTCTACAATTTCGACCGCGTCGATGTCGTCTATTTCCGTGATGCCAACAGCGAGTTCGAGGCCTTTCGCAAAGGCCTCATCGACGCCCGCTTCGAGAGCGATCCCGGCCGCTGGGAAACGGCCTATGATTTTCCCGCCGTCCGCAGCGGCGAGGTGGTGAAGGAGACCATCCCCACCGGCATTCCCAAGCCCTATTCCGCCTTCGTCTTCAACACACGTCGCCCGCTGCTGGCAGACATCCGGGTGCGTCGGGCGCTCATCGAGCTGTTTGATTTCGAATGGCTGGACCGCAATTTCTACCACGGCCTCTACCGGCGGACCGGCAGCTTTTTCGAAGGATCGGCGCTCTCCAGCCTCGGACGTCCCGCCGATGCCCGCGAACGGGCGCTCCTCGCCCCCTTCCCCGGCTCGGTGGTGCCCGACGTGCTCGCGGGCACCTACCGGCCGCCGGTGTCGGATGGCTCGGGCCGCGACCGCGCCCGGCTCAAGACCGCGCTCGACCTTCTCGGGCAGGCCGGCTTCGTGCTGCGCAAGGGCGCGCTGGTGGAGGCGGGGAGCGGACGGCCGTTCGCGCTGGAACTCATGGTGGTCACGCGCGATCAGGAGCGCCTCGCCCTCGCCTGGCAGGCGCAACTGAAACGGGCCGGCATCACCCTCAACGTCCGCAATGTGGATGCGGTGCAGTTCGATACCCGCCGGCAGGCCTATGATTTCGACCTGATGCCCTATGCCTGGTCGCAATCCCTGTCTCCCGGCAACGAGCAGGCCTTCTATTTCGGCGCCGCCGCCGCCGATACGCCGGGGAGCCGCAACTACATGGGCGCGAAGGCGCCGGCCATCGACGCCACCATCGCCGCCCTCATCGCCGCGCGGGACGAGGAGGCGTATGTCGCGGCAGCGCGGGCGCTGGACCGGGTGCTGATCTCCGGCGCCTATGCGGTGCCGCTGTTCCACACCCCCGGCCAATGGCTCGCGCGCTGGACGCGCATCGCCCGGCCGGAGCGGGCCTCGCTCTACGGCACGCTACCGGAAACGTGGTGGCGGGTGCCGGGCAAATAGACCGTCAGGCAAGCACGGCGGCGGGCCGGGCGCGCACGGCGAGTGTTCCGACGATCACGAAGGCCAGAAGCACGATCCCTTGCGCGATGGCGAACGGCGACTCCGATTGGGTTGGCGCAAGGGCGGCGAGGGCGGGCACCTTGGCAAACGCCTGGGCGACGGCGACGAAGACGAGGAAATAGAGGCTCGCCACCGCGGTGCCCGAATAGATCCCGCGCCAGATGCCCGCGCGGCCGGCGCCGTAGAGCGCGTAGGCCGCGACGAACACCACCACGATGGCGATGGCCCCCACCACATGGGATGGCTTCACGCCGGCGAAGGGAAACAGGAAGCCCGTCGCGCTCGTCAGGAATGCGAGGGCGAGGAAGGCTGCGGTGAGCCCTGCCCCCGCGCGCTCGCCCCGCATCAAGGCGCGTGTAACCGGGATGCCGAGAACGATGGCGATCAGGCTGATCCAGGTGTGCAGGCCGGTGAGTGTGGTCGGGTCGAACATGTCTGCCCCCTCGCTGTGCTGGATCATGATGCCGCAAGGTCAAGCTTTCCGCACGCACCGTCTTTGCGGCTCGGCATGCGTCGGCAGCCAGTTTGGAGATGCGCAAAAACATCGGGCTTGGGCTGGACAGCGCCTTCGCAACGCAGCACGTTATGCCGCAAGGGCAAATATCGGCCGCAATTGGCGAAGAAGCTCCGGCGCGTTGGATTGCGGTAGTACCTTGCGGCAATACTTGGTCCGCTGTACTTGGTCGCAACTGCGAAATGGCGTGAGGATGCACGCCGCTTGGCGCCGAATGCGCCGGCAACCGCCGCGAAATCCAAAAATCGCGGTGAATACAAGGAGTTCGGCAGGGACCATCGGGTCAGGGGATGGTTCGTCCGTGAGTGTCTTCAACGCCGGCCCCCGCCAGTTCTGGCAAGAGGGGCTCCGTTGGGAGGTGAATTCGATGGCTCGCCCTGGACTTGCGGCGCGTAGCCGGGATGAATTCGAGGCCACCCGCCCCGAATACCCGATGCGCTATCGTACAGAGACCGCGCAGAACCAGCGCCCGACCGTTCCGGCCCGCATCGGTGCCGGTAGCCGCCCCCGCCGCAGTTCCAAACGCCGCGACGGGCTCATGCTGTGGCGGGTGCTCGGCGTATCCGCGGCGGCGCTCATCCTCGGGATGGGTGGTTTGCTGGCTTACAATCTTGTTTCCCCACGCTCCGACACGTCCCAGACTGCGGCGATCCCAATCCAGCCGACGCCAGCTGCCCCCTTTGCCACCCCCGTTTCCCCCCCTGCCGCCGCGGCCGCGACATCGGTGACGAAGCCCGCGACGCCCGCTCAACCGAAGCGCATCGCCGACGCAGGGCACGGCCAGTCCGCCATGAAAGTCGCCTCCCTTCTCGGTGGAGGTGGAGAAGCGGCCGCCCCCATTCCGACCGAGGCGGGGCCGACGGCCGCCGACTTTTCCCGGCCAGCCTTCCTTGAACCCCTGGGCGAGACGGATGAGGACACCCTCCCGGCAAGCGCTGCGGAGACAGTGGCCGAAGGCACCCCGCCCGAGGCCGCCGCGCCGCTGCCGGCGCCCCGGCCTGTGAAAATGGCATCCGCCGACGCCGCAGCATCCGACGATGACGCCGCCACATCCGCACGCATCCGTTCGGCGGTCACGCTGCGCTCCGGCCCACGCCGCTCGGCCTCGGCCATTGGTACGCTCGAAGGCGGCACGAAGGTGAAGCTCTATTCGTGCAAGAGCTGGTGCGAGGTCTCGGCCGGCGACAAGCGTGGCTGGGTCTATAAATCGTCCGTGGACCGCTGAGACCCCGCATTTCCCCCCTCGGTTTCCTGCCGCGCGACAGCCTTGGCCTTGTCGGTCGGTACTTCTTCCGGTGACACCCGACCGCTGAGGGGCACCTGCCCTTCAGCCGGTAAGACACCGCCCGGCAAAGTGTCGCCGGCCTCGTTCGCCTGCGACAAGGCTGCGCGAAGCGGCAATGGCACAAGGACGGCGATGCCCCGCCCCATCCAGTCGGGCTGGCCAGTGTCGAGCATGTCCGTGTTGATCGGAGCGGGGCTTGGGGCATCCCTGCCGGCAATTTCCTCTGCCAGCACTTCGGCCGCCTGGCCCACGGCCGCGGCAAGCGTATCGCCATCCGCCCGAAGCCCGGGAAAATCCGGGAAACTCAGGCGAAATCCGCCTTCTTCCTCTCGGACGATGCCGATCACGTGGTTCATGGTGCGTCCTCCTGGAAGAGGAAAGCGCAAGGGAGCCTTCCGCGTTCCGCCGCGCAGCCGGCGGAGGACGGGATGGGCGACCCGTCACCTCTTCTTGGTGCGGCGATCGGTGGTGGCGTCGAGCAGGATGCCGCGGGAAACGGCGCCGCGGCCGAACTTGGCGCGCAACGCGTCCATGGCGGTCTCGGTGGCTTTGAGGCGCTGGCTGGTGGTGTCCACCAGGTCGGCGGGGTCGGCATCTTCGATGGGGCCGAGGTCGGACACGCCGACGCCGATCAGCCGGAAGAGCGTTCCGTCCGTCTCCTTGACCAGCAGTTCGTGGGCGGCCGCGTTGATGCGGGCGGCAAGGCAGGTCGGCGCCTCCAAGGTCCGCGAGCGGGTGCGCAGGCGGAAATCGGCGGTCTTGAGTTTCAGCGTCACGGAGCGCCCGGCGATGCCGGCACGCTTGAGGCGGTCGCTGACTTCCTCGGAGAGGGCATAGAGTGTCTGCTCCAGAGGCCTGAGGGCGCCGATGTCGCGGTCGAAGGTGGTTTCGGCGGACACGCTCTTGGCCTCCCGCTCCGGCTCCACCTTGCGCGTGTCGAGGCCCAAGGCGAGGCGCGAGAGCCGCAAGCCCTCGGCGCCGTAGCGGCGGGCGAGGTCGGTGGGGTCGGCGCGCTGGAGATCGCCGATGGTGGAGAAGCCGTCCCGCGCCAGCTTGCCGCCGAAGGCCGCCCCCACCCCCCAGATGAAGGTGACGGGTCGCGGCGCCAGAAATTCGGCCGCCTCGCTCTGCCCGATCACCGAGAAGCCGCGCGGCTTGTCGAGGTCCGAGGCGATCTTGGCGAGAAACTTGTTGGCCGCGAGCCCCACCGAGACGGTGATGCCCACCTCGCGCTCCACGTCGCGGGCAAAGCGCGCCAGCGTGCGCGCTGGGCTCGCCTGATGCAGGGCCTGCGTGCCCGAGAGATCGAGGAAGGCCTCGTCGATGGAAAGCGGCTCCACCAGGGGGGTCAGCGCCTTCATGCGGGCGCGGACCTCCCGGCCGACCTTCACGTATTTCTCCATGTTGGGCTTCAGCACTACCGCATCCGGGCAGAGGGCCAGCGCCTTGAACATGGGCATGGCCGATCGCACGCCGTGGATGCGGGCGATATAGCAAGCAGTGGAGACCACCCCGCGCTTGCCGCCGCCGATGATCAGCGGAACGTGGGCGAGGTCCGGATTGTCCCGTTTTTCCACCGCCGCATAGAAGGCGTCGCAATCCACATGGGCGACGCTGAGGCTGTGCAGTTCGCCATGGCGCACCACGCGCGGGCTGCCGCACGCGACGCACCGCAGGCCGCGCGACCCGGCAGCGTCGGGAACGTCGGAAAGGCAGTCGCGGCAGAGGCCGGGCGTGGTCATGGCTTCAGGGGGCGGTGCCGTCGGCTACATGGGACGGCGGACGATCGCGTCCGGATCGATCGGCGGCGAGAGGATCTCGTGGGCCGCCGCCACATGGCGCGGGTCCAGCCCCTTTTCGGCGGCAAAGGCCAGGAGAAGCGGCTCGTCGGCGATGACGAAGGCGAGCACGCCGGCGCCGAAATCGCGCCGCCCGGCGGCCTCGCGCAGGCTGGCGGGGGTGAGGCCGGTTTCGGCAAGGAATCGCACGAGGCGCTCGCCATCGGCGGCGATGAAGGAGAGGGCGGACACCGCCACCTCCTGCGCCGCCTCACGCTGGGCCTTGAGGCCCCTTGGTTTGTCCTGAATGGGCATTTGCGCTTCCGCAAGGATTGGGGTCTAGCTGTCGGCGGCATTCCAGCACGTTCGCCGCGTGCTGCGAAGGGTGGCAGGATGCGGCGAAGTCGGGCTGGGCTCGGGGGACGCGATGACCAAGACGGTGATGATCGTGGAGGACAACGAGCTGAACATGAAGCTCTTCCACGATCTCCTGGAGGCGCACGGCTATCGCACGGTGGAAACGCGCTCCGGCGTCGAGGCGGTGGAGCTGGCCCGTGCCAACCGGCCGGACCTCATCATCATGGACATCCAGCTGCCAGAGATTTCCGGCCTCGATGTCACCCGCAAGCTGAAGGCCGATCCGGAATTGCGCGCCATCCCCGTGGTGGCCGTCACCGCCTTCGCCATGAAAGGCGACGAGGAACGCATCCGCGCCGGCGGATGCGAAGCCTATCTCTCCAAGCCCATTTCGGTGGCGCGCTTCCTCGAGACGGTGCGCCAGTATACCGGCGGCTGAGGTGGGGACGGCCGAATCACCGGCTTTTCCTTTCGCCCCGTTGTGCTAGTCTTCGTGGCTTCCAGATGCGAGGCGGAAGGTGCGCGGACGGCCATGCCGGTCCAGACGCCCTTTCGCTGCCAGACAACCCTACGGAGTGCTCAGGTCCGCCGCATCTCCTGGGTCCGTGGGGTTTGGCCGGTGGGTGAGCGTCGCGGGAGGCCTCCCCGCCCGCTCCCCGCCGGCCAGCCTACCCGCTGCGTCTCTCCCCCTACGGCTCCTCTTGCGTCGCCCGCGCTTCGTCACCACGTTTCGTGCTGAAGGAGTTGCATTGCCATGAGCTACACCGGCGACACGTCCCGCGAGCCTGCCGATACCGACATCGCCTATCGGCCGCACGCGTTTGATCCGGTGACGCAGCCCGAGCTGTTCGAGGGCGTCCTGTCCCGCCGCATCATCGCCTTCCTGGTGGATGCGCTGATGGTGATCGGGCCGGTGTTGCTGTTCGGCGTCTTCGTGTTCGTATTCGGCATCGTAACCCTGGGCCTCGGCTGGCTGCTGTTCTGGCTGATCGGGCCTGTCTTCATCCTGTGGGCCGTCGCCTATTACGCCTTCACCCTCGGCTCGCCGTCCTCGGCCACCCTCGGCATGCGACTCATGGAGATCGAGGTGCGCACCTGGTACGGCGCGCCCTGCTACGCGCTGCTGGGCGGCGTGCGCGCGGTGTGCTTCTGGGTCTCGATCTCGGTGCTGACGCCGTTCGTCCTCCTCGTGGGCCTGTTCAACGACAGGCGCCGGCTGCTGCACGATTTTCTCTGCGGCACGGTTGTCATCAACAGCGCCGATCGCGCCGAGGCGCTGCGCCGCATCCGCTGAAATTTCACCCTCCTGGCGACTGCGCCTTTGACGGGCCTGCATGCAGGCGCGATGATCTCGGTTCAGAGGCCAGATCCCCGTGAGTGAGCACCCCCGCGACACACCGCAATTCTATCTGACGGCGCCCTCCCCCTGCCCCTATCTCCCGGGCAGGGAGGAGCGGAAGGTGTTCACCCACCTCGTCGGCGACCGCGCGGCTGCGCTGAACGACGTTCTGACGCAAGGCGGCTTCCGCCGCAGCCAGTCCATTGCCTATCGTCCTGCCTGCGAGGGCTGCAAGGCGTGCGTGTCGGTCCGCATCTGCGTGGCCGACTTCGTGGAGAGCCGCAGCTTCCGGCGGGTGAAGGCTGCGAACGCCGACATCGTGGGGCAGGTGAAGCCGCCCACGCCCACCTCCGAGCAATACAGCCTCTTCCGCACCTACGTGACCTCCCGCCACGGCACCGGCGGCATGGCGGACATGAGCGTGCTCGACTACGCCATGATGGTGGAGGACACCCACGTCCACACCCGCCTCGTCGAATATCGCAAGCGCGGCCCGGACAGCCGCATCCTTGAGCGCGGCACCGGAGACCTGATGGCGGTGGCGCTCACCGACATCCTCTCCGACGGCCTCTCCATGGTCTATTCCTTCTACAATCCGCTGGCGCAGGACCGCTCGCTCGGCACCTACCTGATCCTCGATCATGTAACGCGGGCACGGCAGATGGGCCTGCCTTACGTCTATCTCGGCTATTGGGTGCAGGGGTCGCGAAAGATGGACTACAAGCGGCGCTTCCTGCCGCAGGAGCGCCTCTCGCCGCAAGGCTGGGAGCGCATCGAGGACTAGGCCCGGGCCACGCGCGCGGCATGGGGGTGCCGAATGCATCTGACCAACGCGGTCAATATCTTCATCACCGTCTTCGCGGCGCTTTTCCCGATCGTTAACCCGCTCGGCACGGCGCCCATATTCCTGACATTCGTGCGCCGCTGCTCGCCGCAGGTGCGTGAGCGCATTGCCCGCAGCGTGGCGATCTACGGCTTCCTGCTGCTGTTCGGGTCGCTGGCCATCGGCGCGCAGATCCTGCTGTTCTTCGGCATTTCGCTCCCCGTGCTGCGGATCGCCGGCGGGCTGGTGGTCGCGGTAGTGGGCTGGAACATCCTGCACGAGGACGACAATGCTCCCGGCAAGGCGGAGGGCGTGGAGCTGGACGAGGCGCGGGCACAGGACGAGGCCTTTTATCCCCTCACCTTGCCTCTCACGGTCGGTCCGGGCTCCATCGCCGCGACCGTCGCTCTCGCCGCCGGCCACACGCCCACCTGGAAGACCGACCCGCTGTTCCAGCTCTCCACCGTTCTCGGCGCGCTGGCGGGGCTTATTGCGGTGTCGCTGACGGTCTATTTCTCCTTCCGCGAGGCGCCCACCCTGGAGCGGGTGCTGGGGAAGACCGGCACAAATGTGCTCGTGCGCCTGTTCGCCTTCATCCTGTTCGCCATCGGCGTTCAGATCATCTGGCTGGGCGTGGAAGCGCTTATCACCCAACTGCCGCGCTGAGGACAGGCGCTCGGACAATTCTGCCATCCCCGGGTGGCGGTGCAGCGCCGAGCGGCGAGCTGCTAGAACGGTGCTCCTCCCCTGCCGCTCCGGAGCTGCGCCATGTCCCATCTCAATCCCCCCATCCGCCGCGTCGCCGTGATCGGGGCCGGGACCATCGGGGCCAGCTGGGCCGCTCTGTTCCTGTCACGCGGGCTGGAGGTGGTGGTGAGCGATCCCGCCCCCGGCGCCCGCGAGGCGACGCAGGCGCTGATTTCCGGGGCATGGCCGGTGCTCTCCCAGCTCGGTGGCGAAAGCTGGATCGACCCCACCGCCTGGCGCTTCGAGCCGGACCCGGTGGCGGCGGTTGACGGCGCCGATTTCGTGCAGGAGAACGCGCCCGAGCGCTACGAGGTGAAACAGAAACTGTTTCCCGCCCTCGACGCGGTGCTGCCGCCGGAGGTGGTGATCGCCTCCTCCTCCTCCGGCCTTCTGGCGAGCCGCATCTCCGAAGGCTGCCGCCACCGCGAACGCTGCCTCATCGGCCATCCCTTCAACCCGCCCCACCTCATCCCGCTGGTGGAGGTGGTGGGCGGCGCGCACGCGAGCCGCGCCGCCATCATGCGGGCCATGGCCTTCTACCGCTGGCTCGGCAAGCACCCCATCGAGATCCGCAAGGAAGTGCCCGGCCATGTGGCGAACCGCCTGCAGGCGGCGCTGTGGCGCGAGGCCATCCATCTGGTGGCGGAGGGTGTCGCCTCGGTGGAGGATATCGACGCCGCCGTGTCCGAGGGGCCGGGCCTGCGCTGGGCGCTGATGGGCCAGCACATGACCTTCCATCTGGGCGGCGGCGCGGGCGGGCTCGGCCAGTTCATGCACCATCTGCTGCCGGCGGTTGAGACGTGGTGGGACGACCTCGGCGCCCCGGCCATGACGCCGGAGCTTCAGGCCGCTCTGGTGGCCGGCGTGGAGGCCGAGGCCGCCGGCCGCTCCATGACCGATCTGGCGCAGCGCCGGGACGCGCTGCTCACCCAGATCGTCGCCCTCAAGCACGCCGCCGATGTGCGCGACGAACAGGCCGCGATCAGCGCGCGGCTGGATGAGGCGCTGGAGGAAAGTTTCCCCGACAGCGACCCCATCGCCGTGCGCGGCGACGACTGACGGGAGCCGAAAAAGAAAGGCCGCCGCGAGCCCGAGCCCGCGGCGGCCTTTCCTGTTTCCGTCCTCACCCGCCGCGCACCCGCGCGGCACGGAGAAATCAGGCCAGCGACTTGATCGCGGCCTTGCCGGCGTAGCGGGCCGAGTCGCCCAGTTCCTGCTCGATGCGCAGCAGCTGGTTGTACTTGGCGGTGCGGTCCGAGCGGGCCAGCGAGCCGGTCTTGATCTGCCCGCAATTGGTGGCCACCGCGAGATCGGCGATGGTGGAATCCTCGGTCTCGCCCGAGCGGTGGGACATGACGGCGCGATAGCCGGCCTTGTGGGCCATTTCCACCGCATCCAGCGTCTCGGTCAGGGAGCCGATCTGGTTCACCTTGACGAGGATGGCGTTGCCCACGCCGTCCTTGATGCCGCGCGAGAGGCGCTCGACATTGGTGACGAAGAGGTCGTCGCCCACCAGCTGGCACTTGGAGCCGATGGTGTCGGTGAGGAGCTTCCAGCCGGCCCAGTCGTCCTCGGCCATGCCGTCCTCGATGGTGACGATGGGATAGCCGGCGACGAGCTGCGCCAGATACTTCACCTGGGCCTCGATGTCGCGCACCTTGCCCTCGCCCTCATAGTGATAGGCGCCGTCCTTGAAGAACTCGGTGGAGGCGCAGTCGAGGCCGATGAACACGTCGTCGCCGGGCTTGAAGCCGGCCTTCTCGATGGCGCCCATCACGAAGTCCAGCGCCGCCTCGGCGGAGGCGAGGTTGGGGGCGAAGCCGCCCTCGTCGCCCACGTTGGTGTTGTGGCCGGCGCTCTTCAGGCCGCTCTTCAGCGTGTGGAAGATCTCCGCGCCCCAGCGCAGGCCTTCCGCGAAAGAGGAGGCGCCGGCGGGCAGGATCATGAATTCCTGGAAGTCGATGGGGTTGTCCGCGTGGGCGCCGCCATTGACGATGTTCATCATCGGCACCGGCAGCACGCGGGCGTTCACGCCGCCCACATAGCGGTAGAGCGAGAGGCCGCTCGCCTGCGCAGCGGCCTTGGCCACCGCCAGCGACACGCCGAGGATGGCGTTGGCGCCGAGGCGGGCCTTGTTGGGGGTGCCGTCGAGGCCGAGCAGCACGGCGTCGATGTGGGCCTGGTCCTCGGCCTCATAGCCGCCCACGGCGTCGAAGATCTCGCCGTTCACAGCGTCCACGGCCTTGGACACGCCCTTGCCGAGATAGCGGCTCTTGTCGCCGTCGCGCAGCTCGACCGCCTCATGGGCGCCGGTGGAGGCGCCGGAGGGGACCGCAGCGCGGCCGAGGGAGCCGTCTTCCAGCACCACGTCCACCTCGACGGTGGGATTGCCGCGGCTGTCGAGAATCTCGCGGCCGATGATATCCACGATGGCGGTCATGAAGGTCCCTTCCCTTGGTGTCCCGCGCCTTGATATCCAGCGGCAGCGAGCGGCGGCGGCCAGATGGCTGCCTTCGGGGCCGTGACGGACCCCCTCACCCTTCAACCTCGCCCGCCCCCGGGAATGGAAGGCGAGGCGCCCTCCAGGCGCCGTGCTTCTAGCGCGAACCTTCGCTTATGCGAAGGGGCTTGATCGCAAAGAGGTGATCGGTCGCAAAACCGCCCGACGGCGGTTGAACATTGCCGGCCCGAAAGCTATGCCGCCGATCCATTCCCAAGGAAGCGTGATGACCGACCGCCCGTTGCAGCTCGGCGCCCAGAGCGCCCTGCCCCCGTCCCCCGAGGAGGCGGTGCTCGACCGCGTGCCCAATCCCCACCCCGATGCCGATTACGTGGCGCGCTTCACCTGCCCCGAATTCACCTCGCTCTGCCCAGTGACGGGCCAGCCGGACTTCGCCCACCTCGTCATCGACTACGTGCCGAACCTCCACCTCGTGGAGTCCAAGTCGCTCAAGCTCTATCTCGCCAGCTTCCGCAACCATGGCGCGTTCCACGAGGATTGCACGGTTGCGGTGGGCAAGCGGCTGGTGACCCTGCTGGAGCCGCGCTTCCTGCGCATCGCCGGCTATTGGTATCCGCGCGGCGGCATTCCCATCGACGTGTTCTGGCAGACCGGAAAGCTGCCCGAGGGCGCATGGCTCCCCGACACGGGGGTTGCGCCCTATCGTGGTCGCGGGTGAAGCTGGGTCTGACGGTCGCACCAGACGGCCGCCGGGGGGATGAACGACGCCGCTGCGGGCCGGGGAGCCACGCAGCGCGTGCCAACCCGAGGGCATCAGCATGCCGAAGCTCATCGTGACCAATGGCGACAGCGCGGCCGAGCGGCTGCGCGAGGCGGGGATCAAGGGCCACATCATCCCCTGGCGGGACATGCTGCATGACGGGCCGGTGCCCGCCGCCACCCTGCTCGACGACGTCTCCGACGTGCGGGCCGATTTCCTCTCCTCCGCCCTCGGTCTCCCGTTCGACGAGGTGAGGGCCGATTTCGCCCATCGCGACGCGCAGATGGAGGTGCATTCGGCCTATGGCGAGGTCGAGTTGTGGTTCGAGCACGATCTCTACGACCAGCTCCAGCTGATCCAGATCCTCGACTACCTCGCTCATGAGCCCGAGCGCATGGGGGTCAGCCTCGTTCAGGCGTCCCACTACCTCGCTGTGATGGAGCCGGAGGACCTGCGCGCCCTTGAGGCCCGGCGCGCGCCCGTCACCCATCTCCAGATGGAGACCGCCCGCGAGGCCTGGGCGGCGTTCACCGCGCCGACGCCACGGCCGCTCTCCACGTTCCTCGAGCGCCCGCATGAGGCGCTGCCGCACCTCGCGCCCGCCCTCACCCGCCTCGTTTGCGAGCTGCCGGCACCGGGCAGCGGCCTGTCGCTGACGGAAGAGCGGATGCTAAGCCATCTGGTGAGCGGACCGATGAAAGTGGCGCACCTCTATGCTGCCGTCCATTCCATGGATCAGGCGCAGTTCCTGGCCGACCTTCCGTTTTTCCTGCGCCTCGACGGGCTCGCCTTCGCCCACGAGCCGCTCGTGACCGGCCTGCCTTTCCGCTCCAGCGACGCGCCGAGCCTGAGCTTCACGCCAGGAGAGGATGGGGCGGCGGAACGCACCTACCGGGCCTATGCCGCGGCCGAGGTGGCCCTGACCCCCGCCGGCGCCGCGGCGCTCAAGGGGGCCTTCGACCATGCCGCCAACAACGCCGTGGAGCGCCACCTCGGCGGCACGCGCATCTGCGCTGGCGCCATGTGGCGCTACGACCGGGCGGCGGGGCGGCTGGTGCTGCCGAACTGAAGGGCGCGGCGCGGCTCAGGCCGCGGCGTCTTCCTCGGCGACCTGCTCGCTGTGGGCCTTGAAGGCCGCGAAGGCGACCACCGTCAGCGGCGTCGCCAGCACCACGCCCAGCGCGCCGAAGATGCTGCCGAACGCCACCACCGCGAACAGCGTCACCGCCGGCGGCAGCGACACCATGCGCTGCTGGAGGAGCGGCGTAATGATGTTGCTCTCCGCCTGCTGAACGCCCACGAAGACGAGCAGCGTCCACAGGCCGGTGTCCGCGCCCATGGTCAGCGCGATCAGCACCGCCGGGGCGGCGGCCATCACCGGCCCGATCATCGGCACGAATTCGGCAAGGCCGGCGAACAAGGCGAGCGCCAGCGAGGAGGGCACGCCCACGACCGTGAGGCCGATGAAGGTGAGTACGCCCACCACCACCATGGCGATGAGCTGCGCCTTCAGAAAGTGCCGCAGATCCTCCGACACCAGGGCAAGCTGTCGTGCCGCCGCCGGCCGCTCGGACGGTCGCCACAGGGACAGGAACATGCGGCGATACATTTCCGGGGAGACGGCGAAATAGATGCCGCCGACCACCACGAGGAAAGTGCCCAGCACCACCTGGAACAGGTTGGACGTGAACCCCTGCACGAAGGAGAGAACGGTTTCGCCGGATGGCGCCGCCGCTTCCGCGCGCTTCAGAAGGTCGTCGCTCATCCCCTCGAGGTGAAAGCGCTGCTCGAAGGCGGTCCAGGCCGTGGGCAGCTCGTTCACCAGCTGCGTCACCTGGGTCTGGATGGTGGAGCCGAACAGATAGAGCGCGAGCCCGAGCCCGCCGAAGACGAGGATCCCGACGGGGATCACCGCAAACCGCTCCGGGAAGCGCGTCCACTTGGCGAAGGGCTCGGCGAGCGCGTGGAGCGCGAGCGAGACGAGGCAGGCGGCGAACACCTGAAGGATGACGTCGTAAATCTTCCAGGAGAGCCAGGCCAGCGCGATGACGATGCACGCGATGGCAACACGGCGTGCCACATCCCGGTCAGAAATCATGCTGCCCCCGATGCACGCCGACGTTCGACGCGACTACGGCTTCATACCGCGAAACCGTGACGGCCGCACCGTGACGCGGACAGGGGACATCAGAACGGGCGGAACACCGCCCGCACGACGTCCAGTGTTCGGCACGCGGCCTTGTCTTGCGGGTCCGCCATGAGACGCTGCATGGCGTCGAAGGTCTGCGCGGCGAGCAGCCCCCGCCAGTTGGTGCGCGAGGGTGGCGGCAGCGCGTGGTGGCGCAGGCCCGGCTTCAGCGTGCCGTCGATCTCCGCAAGGCTCTCCGGTGAAAGCTGCGGCCACGCCTCTCCGAGCTGGCGCGCGGCGCGGTCCATGGTGCCGCGCCAATCGGCCATCAGCCCATCGAAGGAGATCACGGTGCGCGGCATCCCGCGGGTCGCGATCTCCGAATCGAGCGTGTAGCGCAGCCAGATGCCGAGGCCCTTCCCCAGGTCGAAGCCGTCACGCTTGGTCAGGGAGGCGGCGACCTCCACCGGGTTGCGCAGGGCCAGAACCGGCACGATGCGATAGCCCGCCTCTTTCAGCGCCGGCCCATAGATGGCCATGAGGCGGGAGATGCGCGGGTCTTTCAGGACGATGGCCGGTGCATCGCCATATTCGTCGGCCAGCGCGCGGCGCACCTCGTCCAGCAGACCGGTCCGGCGCGCCACAGCCATGGCGTCCTCCTGCAGCCGCTTGCGGGACGACCATTTGTGACCGCAGGCCTTCAGGATGCGCTCATCGAGGTCCATGAAGACCTCGCTCTCCCAGAACCCCGCCTCATTGGCCTCGGTGGCGGCCATGAGGGTCTTCGGGGCGGAAAAGCCCATCAAATTGATGATGCGGGTCAGCGCCGATGTGCCGCTGCGGTGCATGCCCAGCACCAGGACGGCGCGCTTGTCTGTCGTCACGGGAGGCTCCTCGTAAGACGGGGCCGCCCGCACCCGCCGCTTACGGAGGGTCTGATAGACGCACCGTCACGCGGCTTCAACCGCCACGACGCCCGGAATGGCCTTGATCGCCCCGGCAATCTGGGGCGAGACGGAATATTTGCCGGGCAAGGTTACCTCCACCTCGGCATGGGCATCGTCCACAAGGAGGATCAGGCTCACCTCGCCCGCCCCACTCTCCCCCGGCTTCCCGTCCGACAGGCGCCGCGCGATGCCCTCGATGGGCTCAGGCGAGCGCAGGAAGATGCGCAGGCCCTTCTGGTGCTTGGCGGTGACGGGGTCGAGCTTCTCGCAGGAATTGATGCGCACCCGCACATCCTCGCCGTTCAGCTCGGCGGCGACCATCATGAGAAGCGGCGTGCCGGGCTCCAGCAGGTCGCGGTAGTGGGCAAGGCCTTCGGAGAAGATCACCGCCTCGTAATGGCCGGAGGGGTCGGACAGGCCGACGATCCCCATGCGGGTGCCGGACTTGGTGCGGCGCTCCTGCTTGGAAACCACCGTCGCCGCGAGCCGACCGGCAGCCGCGCCCGAGCGCACCGCGCGGGAGAAGTCGGCAAAGGACTGCACCCGCATCTTCTTCAGCGCCTCGGCATAGTCATCCAGCGGATGGCCGGTGAGGAAGAAGCCGATGGAATCGTACTCCCGCTGCAGCCGCTCGGATGGCAGCCAAGGCGCCGCCTCCGGGATGGGCAGCGACGCCGCCGCGGCCGGACCGGAGCCGAACATGTCGTTCTGGCCGGACTGGGCGTTGGCCTCCACCCGCTGCGCCTCGGCCACGATGGGCTCGATGGCGGCGAAGGCGCGGGCACGGTTCTTCTCCAGCACGTCGAAGCAGCCGGCGGCCATCAGGCTTTCCAGCGTGCGCTTGTTGACGAGCTTCACCGGCAGGCGCGCGGCGAAATCGCCGAACGAGCGGAACGGACGGTCGCCCCGCGCCTTCTCCAGCGCCTCCACCGCCGCCTCGCCCACGCCCTTGATGGCGGCCATGGCGTAGATGATCTTGCCGTCCTTCACGCCGAACTCGCGGGCGGAGAGATTGATGTTCGGCGGCACCACCTCGATGCCGAGGCGCTGCGCCTCCTGCCGGAATTCCGCGAGCTTGTCGGTGTTGCCCTTGTCCAGCGTCATGGAGGCGGCGAGGAATTCGGTGGGGTAGTTCGCCTTCAGCCATGCCGTCTGGTAGGCGACGAGGGCGTAGGCCGCCGCATGGGACTTGTTGAAGCCGTAGTCGGCGAACTTGGCCAGAAGATCGAAGATGGTGTCGGCCTGCGCCTTCTCGATGCCCCGCCCGGCGGCGCCGGAGACGAAGCGCTCGCGCTGCTTCTCCATCTCGGCGCGGATCTTCTTGCCCATGGCGCGGCGCAGCAGGTCGGCTTCGCCCAGCGAATAGCCGGCCATGGCCTGCGCGATCTGCATCACCTGTTCCTGATAGATGATGACGCCGAACGTCTCCTTCAGGTACGGCTCCAGCATGGGGTGGAGATAGTCCGGCTTCGCCCGCCCGTGCTTGCAGTCGCAATAGACCGGGATGTTGGCCATGGGGCCGGGCCGGTAAAGGGCCACGAGGGCCACGATGTCCTCGATGCGGTCGGCCTTCATGTCCACCAGCGCGCGCCGCATGCCCGCGCTTTCCACCTGGAACACGCCCACCGTCTCGCCTTTGCCGAGCATGTGGTAGGTCTTGGCATCGTCCAGCGGGATTTTCGAGATATCGAGGTCGATGCCCCGCTGGCGCACCAGCTTCACCGCCTTCTCGATGGTGGTGAGGGTCTTGAGGCCGAGGAAGTCGAACTTCACCAGGCCGGCCTGCTCCACCCACTTCATATTGTATTGGGTGACCGGCATGTCGGACTTGGGATCGCGATAGAGCGGCACCAGCTCATGGAGCTGGCGGTCGCCGATCACGATGCCGGCGGCATGGGTGGAGGCGTGGCGATTCAGCCCCTCCAGCTTCACCGCGATGTCGAAAGCGCGCTTGACCACCTCTTCCTGGTCGCGCGCCGCCTGGAGGCGCGGCTCGTCCTCGATGGCCTGCTTCAGGGTGACGGGATTGGCCGGGTTCTGCGGGACGAGCTTGCACAGCTTGTCCACCTGCCCATAGGGCATCTCCAGCACGCGCCCCACGTCGCGCAGCACGCCGCGCGCCTGGAGGGTACCGAAGGTGATGATCTGCGCCACCTGCGCGCGGCCGTAGCGCTCCTGCACGTAGCGGATCACCTCGTCGCGGCGCTCCTGGCAGAAGTCCACGTCGAAGTCGGGCATGGACACGCGGTCCGGGTTCAGGAAGCGCTCGAACAGCAGGCCGAACCGGAGCGGGTCGAGGTCAGTGATCTGAAGCGAATAGGCCACCAGCGAGCCGGCGCCCGAGCCGCGCCCCGGCCCCACCGGGATATCGTGCGCCTTGGCCCACTTGATGAAGTCCGACACGATGAGGAAGTAGCCGGGGAACTTCATCTTGGTGATGACCGAGACCTCATAGGCGAGGCGCTCGTGATAAGCGGCCTCGTCCAGTCCCGGTGCCGGGCCGTGCTTGGCGAGACGGGCCGCGAGCCCCTCCTCTGCCTGCCGCTTCAGCTCGGCCGCCTCCGCCTCCAGCGGGTCGGAGCCCTCGGCCTTCTCGTCCGCCGTGGTGAAGCGCGGCAGGATGGGCTTCACCGTTCGCACGCGATAGGCGCAGCGCTTGGCGATCTCCACCGTGTTGGCGGTCGCCTCGGGGAGGTCCGCGAACAAGTCCAGCATCTCGGCGCGGGTCTTGAAGCGGTGCTCCGCCGTCAGCCGCCGCCGATCGCCTTCCGAGAGCAGCCGGCCCTCGGCGATGGCAAGGAGGCCGTCATGGGCCTCATAGTCCGACTTCGCCGCGAAGAAGGGCTCGTTGGCGGCAACCAGCGGAATGCCTTTGGCATAGGCGAGATCGAGCAGCGCCGGCTCGGCCAGCCGTTCAGGATCGGTGTCGTGGCGCTGCACCTCCACATAAAGCCGGTCGCCGAAGAGGGATGCCAGCAGGTCCAGCCGGTCCGACGCCATCTCCGGATGCCCGCCGACGATGGCGCGGTCGAGCGGTCCGGACGGACCGCCCGTGAGACAGATGAGGCCGGCATTCGCCTCAGCCAGCCACTCGGGCAAGATGCGCGGCTCGTCCTCGCTCGCAGTTTCGAGGAAGGAGCGCGAGACGAGGCGCATGAGGTTGCGCCAGCCGGCGTCATTCTGGGCCAGCAGCACCACGCGCGGCTTCTTCGGCCGCAGACCGCCGCGCGGCCCGGCCGGCTCCGGCAGGTCGAGCGCCAGCGACACGCCGGGGATGGGCTGAATGCCCGAGCCCGACATCTTTTCTGAAAACTCCAGCGCGCCGAAGAGATTGCCGGTGTCGGTCAGGGCGATGGCCGGCTGGTAGTCCGCCTTCGCCAGATCCGCCAGCTTGCCGACGGAGAGGGCCCCCTCCAGCAGCGAATAGGAGGAATGGACATGCAGGTGGATGAAGCCGGGATCGGTGGACATGAAGCTCGGGGCGCCGTTCGCAGAGCGTGGATTCGTTCTCCCATAAGGTAGCCCCGATTGCCGCGCAGAGAAGAGTGTGCAGCATCCATGCCCGCTATCCTCCGCCAGTCGTGGTCGTATGCTGTCGGGCGCAGCAGGATGGAGCCGGCATGACGCGGTCGCTTCTCGCCAATTGGGTGTTCTGGGCCGTCCTCTCGGCCGCCTTTGCCGCACTCACGGCCATCTTCGCCAAGGTCGGCGTGGCGGGGGTCGATTCGGACTTCGCGACGCTGATCCGCACCGTCGTCATCCTCGCGCTGGTGGCCGCCATCGCCTTCGCGCGCGGGGCGTGGCAGCCGGTGGCCGAGGTGCCGGGGCGCACATGGCTTTTTCTGCTGCTGTCGGGACTCGCCACCGGCGCGTCGTGGCTGTGCTACTTCCGCGCGCTGAAGATGGGCGATGCGGCTCGGGTGGCGCCGGTGGACAAGCTCAGCGTGGTGCTGGTCGCCGTATTCGGCGTGATCTTCCTGGGGGAGAAGCTCTCGGCGGTGGCGGCGCTGGGCGTCGCGCTCATCGCGGCCGGGGCGGTGCTGGTGGCGCTCGGCTGAGGGCAGCCCTCAGAAGTGGCTGTAGCTGCCGCTGCCGAGATCGAGCGGATGGCCACCGGCATCGGTCACGTCGAGCCCGGAGCCCGCCCGCGTCTCGCCGATGAGCGCCACGGGCACTCCGGCCTGCGCCGCCTCAAGGGTGAAGATCGGCACGGCCGAATGGGGCACGCAGGCGAGGATTTCATAATCGTCCCCACCCGAAAATGCGACGGCAAGCAGGCCCGGATCGGCCTTCACCGCCACGGCAGCCGCGGCCGAGAGGGGCACGCGCCGCGCCTCCACCTTCCCGCCGCAGCCGGAGGCAGCGAGCATCTTGGCGAGGTCGCCCGCGAGACCGTCCGACACGTCCATGGCTGAAGCCGCATGCCGCCGCAGCACCTGGGCGAGCGCGAGGCGCGGCTGCGGGTTCAGATAGCGATCCAGCAGATGCGCCCGCTGCTCGCCGGAGAGCCCGGCAAAGGCCGGCGCCTCGCCGTCCTGCCGCAGCCTCAGACCGATGGCGGCATCACCGATGGTGCCGGAGACGAAAATGGCCATGCCCGGCTGCGCCCCCGTCCGCGGCACGAACTCGCCCTTGGGCACCGCCCCCAGCGCCGTGATGGTGATGGTGACGGGGCCGGGCGTGGACACAGTGTCGCCGCCGAGGATGGGGCAGGAGAAGGCCTCCGTATCGGCCCCGAGGCCGGCGGCGAAGGCCTCCATCCACGCATCGGGCGTGCCCTTGGGCAAAGCGATGGCCATCAGGGCGCCGACCGGCGCGGCGCCCTTGGCAGCGAGGTCGGAGAGGTTCACGCGCAGCGCCTTGCGGGCAATGGCGGCAGGCGGGTCGTCGGGGAAGAAATGCACCCCGGCCACCACCGCGTCCTTGGTCAGAACGAGATCGCAACCCGGTGGTGGTGAGAGGAGCGCGGCATCGTCCAGAAGGCCGAGCGCGCCCTGCGACCCGGCGATGGGGCGGAAGTAGCGGGCGATGAAGCGATCTTCGCCCGAGCCGCCGCCCTCCACCTCAGGCGCCCCGGAATTCGTCGGGCCGCAGCTCGTGCGCCAGTGCATCGAGCACGGCATTGACCATGCCGGTCTCGTCGCGGTCGAGGAAGGCGCCGGCGACGTTCACATATTCGGTGATGACCACGCGCGCGGGCGGGTCCTTCGCCATCAGCTCGAAGGCACCGGCGCGCAGCACGGCGCGCAGCACCGCCTCGACGCGCTTCAGCGGCCAGCCCTTGGTGAGGGTCCCGTCCACCAGCGGATCGATCTGCCGCTGGGCGTTCAGCACGCCTTCCACCACCGAGCGGAACAGCCTGCGGTCGGCTTCGGGGAATTCGATGCCTTCCACTTCCTGCCCGAGCCAGTGGCTCTCGAACTCGGCGAGCACATCGTTAAGGGGCGTCGCGGCAAGGTCCATCTGGTAGAGCGCCTGCACCGCGCCAAGGCGGGCCGCGCTCTTCTTCATGGGCTTCTGGGGCGCTTCCCTGGACTGATCGCTCATGACAATCACGCTTCCAGCCGGCGTTTCAGCCGCAGCAGGCTGAGCGCGGCCTCGGCGGCCCCGCCGCCCTTGTTGCCCTCGGAAACGCGGGCGCGCTCCCAGGCCTGCGCCTCGGTGTCCACGGTGAGGATGCCGTTGCCCACCGGCAGGGCATGAGCGAGGCCCAGCTCCATCAGGCCGCGCGCGGATTCGCCGGCCACGATCTCGAAATGATAGGTCTCGCCGCGGATAACCACGCCGAGGCCGACCACCGCATCCACCGGCTCGCCGCCCTCTTCGGACGCGGCGATGGCGATTTCGGCGGCAACCGGAATCTCCAGCGCGCCGGGAACGGTGATGACCTCCACCGCGACGCCGGCGGCCTCCAGCACGGCGCGGGCGCCGGCGAGGAGTTCGTCGGCCAGCGCCTCGTAATAGCGGCCTTCGACGATGACGACGCGCGCGCCTTCGAGCGCGGGGTCGGCTTCGACGGCGGTTTCCCTGCGCGTCGTGACCATGGGCATTCTCCGAAATCTGAACGGCGCACCGCGCCGGAATTGGGCGAAGGCCTAGCTGGCCCGCGGGAACTCCGCAAGCCGGGCGGCATAACGGGCCATCAGGTCGGCCTCGAAATTTACCGTGTCCCCCGCCTTTACCCCGCCCCAGGTGGTGACCGCCAGCGTGTGAGGAATGAGCAGGCAGGAGAAGGTGTTGCCGTTCACCTCATTGACCGTCAGGGAGGTGCCGTCGAGCGCCACGGAGCCCTTGGCCGCGACGAAGCGCGCCAACCTCTCCGGCACTTCGAACACGAAGCGCGTGGTGGTGCCAAGATCTTCCCGCGACACCACCTTCGCCGTGCAGTCCACATGGCCGGACACCATGTGCCCGCCCAGTTCGTCACCCATCTTGAGCGAACGTTCGAGATTGATGCGCCGGCCCTCGTCCCAGCCTGCGACCGTGGTGATGGCCAGCGTCTCCGGGGCGGCATCCACCGTGAAGAGTGTGGCGCGGGGCCCGCCCGCAGCCACAGAGGTGACGGTAAGGCACACGCCCGCATGGGCGATGGACGCACCGATGTCGATGCCTGTGGCATCGAAGTCGGTGGCGACGGTGAGGGTCTTCACCTCGCCCTTCGTCTCCACCTTCACGAGGTCGCCCATGTCGGTCACGATGCCGGTGAACATCTCAGCGTCTCCACAAGCGGACGAGGTGGTCGGCGCCCAGCTCGGCGCGCTCCACCTCGGCAAATCCCACCGGCTGGGTCAGCCGGATAAGTGGGCGGCCAGCCAGGGCGGGGAAAGCATCCGACCCCAGAATGACGGGGCTGCGGAACACCGCCACCTCGTCCACCACGCCGGCTTCCAGGAACCGGGCGGCGGTGGTCGGTCCCCCTTCAACCATCACGCGGGTGAGGCCGAGCAGGCCCAGCAACTTGACCATGGCCGGAATATGGATGCGTCCATCCGCCCCGCGGGGGGCGCGCAGCACTTCGACGCCGCGCTCGTTGAGAGCGGCCGCGCGGTGCGCCGGGGCATCCTCGGCGGCGATCACCCACAGGGGCACATCGCAGGCGGTGCGAACCAGGGCGGAGGTGAGCGGGATGTCCAGCTCGGCATCCAGCACGAGGCGCACCGGCGAGCGGCCCTCATAGCCCTCCAGCCGGCAGGTCAGCATGGGATCGTCGGCGAGGACCGTGCCGAGACCAACGAGGATGGCATCCGTATGGGCGCGCATGAGATGCGACCGCGCCCGTGCCTCGACCCCAGTGACGATGGCCGGCCTCGGCCCGGCATGGGCGGCCTTGCCATCGGCGGAAACCGCCAGCTTCACCATCACATGGGGCCGGCCCTCGGTGACGCGGCGGATGTGGCCGGCGTGATCGAACAGCGCCTGCTCGGCCCCGACGCCGACGGTGACCCAGATGCCGGCGGCGCGCAGGCGCGCGACGCCCCTGCCCTTCACCCGGTGGTCTGGGTCTTCGATGGCCGCGACCACGCGGACGACGCCGGCATTGATGACGGCATCGGCGCAGGGCGGCGTGCGGCCATGGTGGGAGCAGGGCTCCAGGGTGACATAGAGGGTCGAGCCACGCGCCAGCTCACCGGCGGCGGCGAGCGCCTGCGGCTCGGCATGGGGGCGGCCGGTGGGCGCGGTGGCGGCGCTGGAGACGACGCGCGGCACGCCGCCCACATGCTGCACAACCACGGCGCCGACAGAGGGATTGGGCCAGGTGCGGCCGAGGCCGGTCTGACCGACCTTCAGCGCCTCCGCCATGAACAGCTCGTCCTCGCGCGGCGACAGGACGGGCGCGGATGGCACCGGACGCCCGCTCATTCCCCGCCCCGTGGCGCCGGGCGGGGACGAGGCTTGTCGGCTGCGGGCTCTCCATCGGCCGGGCGCGGCTCGCCCTCGCTGGAAAGTTCCGCCAGGGCGTTCTCGAAGTCCTTCGCCTCGCGGAAATTGCGATAGACCGAGGCGAAGCGCACGTAAGCCACGTCGTCTATCTGCTTCAGCCCCTCCATGACCATCTCGCCAATGGTCTCGGAGGTGATGTCGCCCTCGCCGACGCTTTCGAGCTGGCGCACGATGCCGTTGATCATGCGCTCCACGCGCTCATGCTCCACCGGGCGCTTGCGCAGGGCGACGCTGACGGACTTTTCCAGCTTCTCCCGCTCGAACGGCACGCGCCGTCCGGAGCGCTTGAGCACCATCAGCTCGCGCAGTTGCACCCGCTCGAACGTGGTGAAGCGGCCGCCGCAATCTGGACAGATGCGGCGGCGCCGGATGGCGGTGTTGTCTTCCGTCGGCCGGGAATCGCGCACCTGCGTCTCAAGGCCGCCGCAATAGGGGCACCGCATCCTTCACGCCTTCCCCGTCTTCGATCCTCAGGGATAGATGGGGAAGCGGGCGAGCAGGGTCGAGACCTTCTCGCGCACGGCGGCCTCGACGAGGCTGTCCTCGTCCGAGCCCTTCTGGGAGAGCACGTCGAGCACCTCGGCGATGAGGTTGCCCACCTGCTGGAACTCCGCCACCCCGAAGCCGCGGGTGGTGCCCGCCGGGGTGCCGAGGCGCACGCCGGAGGTCACGAACGGCTTCTCGGGATCGAACGGGATGCCGTTCTTGTTGCAGGTGATGTGGGCGCGGCCGAGGGCGGCCTCGGACACCTTGCCGGTGAGGCGCTTGGGGCGCAGGTCCACCAGCATGAGGTGGGTGTCGGTGCCGCCGGAGACGATGGCGAAGCCGTGGCCCTTCAGGGTTTCGGCAAGCGCCTTCGCATTTTCCACGACGTTCTTCGCGTAAAGCTTGAACTCCGGGCGCAGCGCCTCGCCGAACGCCACCGCCTTGGCGGCGATGACATGCATGAGCGGACCACCCTGGATGCCGGGGAAAATGGCCGAATTGACCTTCTTGGCGATGTCCTCGTCATTGGTGAGGATCATGCCGCCGCGGGGGCCGCGCAGGGTCTTGTGGGTGGTGGTCGTCACCACATGGGCGTGCGGGAACGGGCTCGGATGGGCGCCACCGGCGACCAGGCCCGCAAAATGCGCCATGTCCACCATCAGCAGAGCGCCGACGCTGTCGGCGATGGCGCGCATCTTGGCGAAGTCGATGATGCGCGGATAGGCGGAGCCGCCGGCCACGATGAGCTTCGGCTTGTGCTGGTCGGCGAGCTGGGCCACCGCCTCGTAGTCGATGCGCTGGTCGTCCTCGCGCACGGTGTAGGGCACCGGCTTGAACCACTTGCCGGACATGTTCACCGGCGAGCCGTGGGTGAGGTGTCCGCCCGCGGCGAGGTTCAGGCCGAGGAAGGTGTCGCCCGGCTGGAGCAGCGCGAAGAACACGCCCTGGTTCGCCTGGCTGCCGGAATTGGGCTGCACGTTCGCGAAATTGCAGCCGAACAGCTTCTTGGCGCGATCGATGGCCAGGTTCTCGGCCACGTCCACGAACTGGCAGCCGCCGTAGTAGCGCTTGCCCGGATAGCCCTCGGCATACTTGTTGGTGAGCACGGAGCCCTGGGCTTCGAGCACGGCGCGCGAGACGATGTTCTCGGAGGCGATCAGCTCGATCTCGTCCCGCTGGCGACCCAGCTCCGCTTGCACCGCGCCGGCGATCTCGGGATCGGTCTCGGCGAGAGAGGCGGTGAAGAAGCGGTTCATTTCCTCCGTGACGGAGGAGCGGTTCGCGTCCTGCGAGGCCATGGCAGGTCTCCGGTGATGGCGTGGAGGCTCCGGGCAAGGGCGGCTGGCGCCCGGCCGGAGCGGACCCTGCGCTTATCACAGGGCGAAGGTGAAGTCCAAAGCCGGCTGGTGCGGCGTGTCGGCCGGGGCAGGCCTTTGCGGTCAGGCAGGCTGCTTGAAGATGCGCAGCCGCAAGGCCTGCGGCACACGATCAGGCCGCGCAAAGACGCAGCGGAAATGGCAAGTCGGGCCGGAGGGGCTTCCCTCAGCCTTCCCACACCGGCAGATCGCCCCGCGCCCAGCCGGCCTTGGTCTCCGCCACATAATCCGCATACCGCCCGGCGGCGATGGCGGCGCGGGCACCGGCCATGAGCTGCTGGTAATAGTGGATATTGGCCCACGAGATCAGCATGGCCCCCAGCATTTCCTCGCAGCGCACGAGGTGGTGGAGATAGGCACGCGAATAGTCGCGCAGCGCCGGGCAGTCGCTCTCCTCATCCAGCGGACGGGGATCTTCCGCGTGGCGGGCGTTCTTCAGGTTGATGCGGCCGAAGCGGGTGAAGGCCAAAGCGTGCCGGCCCGAGCGTGTGGGCATCACGCAGTCGAACATATCGATGCCGCGCGCGACGCTCTCCAGCAGGTCGTCCGGCGTGCCGACGCCCATGAGGTAGCGCGGCTTGTTGGTGGGCAGATGCGGCGCCACCGTCTCGATCATGGCGAGCATGACCTCCTGCGGCTCACCCACCGCAAGGCCACCGATGGAATAGCCGGGGAAATCCATGTCCGCCAGCGCGCGGGCCGACTCGATCCGCAGCGCCGGCACCGCACCGCCCTGCACGATGCCGAAGATGGCGCGGCCCTTGGGCTGCGTCTCGAACGCGCGCTTCGAGCGCTCCGCCCAGCGTAGCGAGAGCCGCATGGCGCGCTCGGCTTCCTCGTCGGTGCAGGGCAGGCGCACGCACTCGTCGAGCTGCATCTGGATGTCCGCGCCGAGCAGACCCTGAATCTCGACCGAGCGCTCCGGGCTCATCTCGTGATAGGCGCCGTCCACATGGGAGCGGAAGGTAACGCCCTGCTCGCTCATCTTGCGCAGGCTCGACAGGCTCATCACCTGGAAACCGCCGGAATCGGTGAGGATCGGCCCATCCCAGCGCATGAACTTGTGCAGGCCGCCGAGCTTCGCCACCCGCTCGGCGCCGGGGCGCAACATGAGGTGGTAGGTGTTGCCGAGCACGATATCCGCGCCCGCCGCCTTCACCTGGTCGAAATAGAGCCCCTTCACCGTCGCGACCGTGCCCACCGGCATGAAGGCCGGCGTGCGGATGCGCCCGCGCGGGGTCGAGACGAAGCCGGTGCGGGCGGCGCCGTCGGTGGCGGAGAGGGTGAAGGAGAAGGTGTCGGCAGGCGTGTCGGGCGTCATGCGCCGCCTTGTGGCAGAAGCAGGCAAGCATCGCCATAGGAATAGAAGCGGTAATTTTCCGCGATCGCATGGGCATAAGCGCGCTTCTGCGCCTCATGTCCGATGAAGGCCGCCACCAGCATCACCAGCGTCGAGCGCGGCAGGTGGAAGTTGGTGAGCATGGCATCCACCGCGCGAAAACGGTAGCCGGGGGTGATGAAGATGTCCGTCTCCCCCACGAAGGGGCGGATAAGCCCGTCCTCTCCCGCCGCGCTCTCGATGAGGCGGGTCGAGGTGGAGCCGATGGTGAAGATGCGCCCGCCCTTCGCCTTCACCGCATTGAGGGCGTCGGCCGTCTCGCGCGTCACCTCCCCCCACTCGGCGTGCATGGTGTGGCCGGCAGTGTCTTCCGCCTTCACCGGCAGGAAGGTGCCGGGGCCGACATGCAGTGTGACCTTGTGCAGCGTCGCGCCGGCGGCCGCCATGCGGGCGAGGAGGTCGGGCGTGAAATGCAGGCTCGCGGTCGGCGCCGCCACCGAGCCGGCGACCCGGGCGAACAGGGTCTGGTAGTCGTCCTTGTCCCGCGCATCCTCGTGGCGGCGGGCGGCGATATAGGGCGGGATGGGCATGTGGCCCACGGCCGCCACCGCATCATCCAGCACGTCTCCGGCGAAATCGAAGGCGAGGACGATGGAGCCGTCCTCCTCCTTGCCCGCCACGGTCGCATCGAGCGTGCCGAGGAGGCAGGCGCCGCCCTCGCCGCCGAAACGGATGCGGTCGCCGACCCGCAGGCGCTTGCCGGGCTTGGCAAAGGCGCGCCAGCGGTCGGGCGCGAGGCGTTTGATGAGCGTCGCCTCCACGGCCACGTCCGAGCCGCCATCGCGGGAGCGAACGCCTTCCAGCGCGGCGGGGATGACGCGGGTGTCGTTCACCACCACCGCATCGCCGGGCCGCAGGAAGTCCGGCAGGTCGCGCACGCTGCGGTCGTCCAGCTCTGGCGCTGCGCCGGGGCGGACGACGAGCATGCGCGCCGTGTCGCGCGGCTCGGCGGGGCGCAGGGCGATGCGGTCCTCGGGGAGGTGGAAGTCGAAGGCGTCAACGCGCATGGGGGAAGGCAGACATGGAGAGGGCAACGGCTCAGAAGATGGCGATGGCGCCCTGGTAGATGGCCCAACTCATCAGCGCTGTCACCATCAGCCCGAGGATCGTCGCGCCGAAGCCGGCGAGGATGACGAGGCCGTCCCGCTCCACGAGGCCGAGGCCGAAGATGCACACGGCAAAGCCCGGCGGCAGATTACCGAGGAAGGGGATGGGCAGGATCAGGATGAAGCCCAGCACCACCACCGTCGCGCCCACCACCCGCCGCGCCGTGGGGCCGGCGAACTCTTCGAGGCGGGGCCGCGAGATGCGCTCGAACCGCTCGATCCAGGGCCGCGAGCGGGTGACGATCGACTCCAGCATCGCGCGGGAGAAGGTGCGGCGGGCGATCCGTTCCGGCAGCCATAGTTCCTGCCGTCCCAACATCATCTGCAGGCCGATGAGGCCCAGGATGATGCCGCACACCACCGGGATGCCGGGCGGCATGGGGATGCAGTTGGGAATGCCGAAAATGAGGAAGAGGATGCCGAAGGCGCGGTTTCGCAAGGCATTGACGAGATCGCCGATGGCGACCTGATCCTGTTCCTGCGACGCGAGCACTGCGGCCAGGAGCTCGGAGGTTCGTGGGGTGCGATGGTCCAAGGCGCCCTCATGACGTGGACGCTTCAGCTACAACCCGAAAACGGCGGTGGCAGGGCACGGCCGCGCAAATCTTACGCTACGACAGACGCGCGCTGGCGAATTGAGCGGACATGCACGCCCCACCCCCGCGGGGACGTGCATGTCCTCACCGCCCGTCGAAAATCATAAAGCGCGTTGACCGATACGGAAACCCCCTGACGTTGGGAGAATGGTCCAGATCAGTTCAAAAGGAACATTCCGTCCACGGACCGCAGTTCTGCGGGCTTGATAAGGCCGGAATGGGCGACCCGCACCGAATGCAGCCGCCCCTCGATCTCGCGCTGCCAGAATTCGAGGAACTTGTTCAGCTCCGGAAAGCGCGGGCAAAGGTCGTACTCCTGCCAGAGAAAGGTCTGGAGCAGGCCGGGGTGGTCGGGCATGCGATAGAGGATCTCGGCCGTGGCGAGGCCGTAGCCTTCCATCTGCAGGACGAAGTCACGCGACACCTTGGAAACCATGGGTCACACCTCCAATCCGCGGCCCCGCCTGCCATCAGGAAGGGGGAAGACGGGACCGGACACTTCATTGTCGGCTACACACTTTGCCAACGCCAAGGCTAAAGATTGGTTTCCGTCTGCAAAAACAATGCTCTAGCAGCCTTCGCACGGGATTGCTGACAGCCGCCGGCCGGGCCGCGGCCGCGCCAGCGCAGCGCCCCTTCAAGGCGGCGCTTTCGCTGCAAGCTGGCAGAATAACGGCCGCTAGCACTCCGTTCCCCTGAGTGCTAATTTTTTTGAGCCGACCCCTTGCGGCCCGAAATGGGCGCCCTTAGATCGCGGTCGGGCCGGGTGGAGGGGTTCCCGGCGCCTTCAAAACAGGCAACCCCGATGGACAACATCGAACCGGAGGTTTCCCTATGGGTTTCCGTCCCCTGCACGACCGCGTGGTCGTCAAGCGCATCGAGGCCGAGCAGAAGTCGGCCGGCGGCATCATCATCCCCGACACCGCCAAGGAGAAGCCGCAGCAGGGCGAAGTCGTCGCGGTCGGTCCCGGCGCCCGCAACGAGAAGGGCGAACTGGTGGCGCTCGACGTCAAGGCCGGCGACATCGTGCTGTTCGGCAAATGGTCCGGCACCGAAGTGAAGATCGACGGCCAGGATCTCCTCATCATGAAGGAGAGCGATATCCTCGGCGTCATCGAGAACGCGGCCGGCGCCAAGAAGGCGGCCTGAGTCGAGGCGGCCTGATCTCAGGCTGCGTGATTTTCGGTCGCAGGATCGAGGCTGCCCGAGGCGCCCGGTCCCGCGGCATTCGCCAATCCCATTTAATCGTCCCAATCTGAAGGAGCACGCCCCATGGCTGCCAAGGACGTGAAATTCTCCGTAGACGCGCGCGACAAGGTTCTGCGCGGCGTCGACATCCTCGCCAACGCCGTGAAGGTTACCCTGGGTCCCAAGGGCCGCAACGTGGTGATCGAGAAGAGCTTCGGCGCCCCCCGTATCACCAAGGACGGTGTGTCGGTGGCCAAGGAGATCGAGCTCGAGGACAAGTTCGAGAACCTCGGCGCCCAGCTCGTGCGCGAGGTCGCCTCCAAGACCAACGACCTTGCTGGCGACGGCACCACCACCGCCACCGTGCTCGCCCAGGCCATCGTGAAGGAAGGCGCTAAGGCGGTTGCCGCCGGCATGAACCCGATGGACCTGAAGCGCGGCATCGACGTCGCCGTGGACGCCATCGTGAAGGACCTCGCCGCCAACTCGCGCAAGGTCACCTCCAACGAAGAGATCGCCCAGGTCGGCACCATCTCCGCCAACGGCGACGCCGAGGTCGGCAAGTTCCTCGCCGAGGCGATGAAGAAGGTCGGCAACGAGGGTGTCATCACCGTCGAGGAAGCCAAGACCGCCGAAACCGAACTCGATGTCGTCGAAGGCATGCAGTTCGACCGCGGCTATCTCTCTCCGTACTTCATCACCAATGCGGAGAAGATGCGCGTCGAGTTCGAGGAGCCCTACATCCTCATCAACGAGAAGAAGCTCGCTGGCCTGCAGGAGCTGCTGCCCGTGCTCGAGGCGGTGGTGCAGTCGGCCCGTCCGCTGCTGATCATCGCCGAGGACGTGGAAGGTGAGGCCCTCGCCACCCTCGTGGTGAACAAGCTGCGCGGCGGCCTGAAGGTGGCTGCGGTGAAGGCCCCCGGCTTCGGCGATCGCCGCAAGGCCATGCTGCAGGACATCGCGATCCTGACGGGCGGTACCGTGATCTCCGAGGAAGTCGGCATCAAGCTCGACAGCGTGAACCTCTCCATGCTCGGCCGCGCCAAGAAGGTGGTGATCGAGAAGGAGAACACCACGATCGTCGACGGCGCCGGCGAGAAGGCCGACATCGAGGCGCGCATCGCCCAGATCCGCGCGCAGATCGAGACCACCACCTCCGACTATGACCGCGAGAAGGCCCAGGAGCGCCTCGCCAAGCTCGCCGGCGGCGTCGCCGTGGTGCGCGTGGGCGGCTCGACCGAGGTCGAGGTGAAGGAGAAGAAGGATCGCGTTGACGACGCCCTGCACGCCACCCGCGCTGCGGTGGAAGAAGGCATCGTCCCCGGCGGCGGCGTCGCCCTGCTGCGCTCCATCAAGGTGCTCGACGGCCTGAAGGTCGACAACGCCGACCAGAAGACCGGCATCGAGATCGTCCGCCGCGCCATCCAGGCCCCGGCGCGCCAGATCGTGCAGAACGCCGGCGACGACGGCTCCGTCGTGGTGGGCAAGATCCTCGAGTCCAACGACTACACCTTCGGCTACAACGCCCAGACCGGCGAATATGTGGACATGGTGAAGTCGGGCATCATCGACCCCACCAAGGTCGTGCGCACCGCCCTGCAGGACGCGGCGTCCGTGTCCGGCCTGCTCATCACCACCGAGGCCCTCATCGCCGAGCTGCCCAAGAAGGCCGGCCCGGCCGCCCCGGCCATGCCGGGCGGCGGCATGGACTTCTGAGGTAAAGGAAGCCTCTGATGCCGCCCGGCTTCTTTACGAAAGTCGCAAACCGGCAAGGCGGTTTGCTCGGGCGGCGGCATGGACTTCTGAGGTAAAGCAAGCATCTGACGCCGCCCGAAACGTTGGGCGGCCAATGAACGGAACGGCCGGGCGAAAGCCCGGCCGTTTTGCTATTGCGGGCCGCCGCACGGGTGGGCGAGCTTCCCCAGCGCCAGATTGAAATCGCTCTATATCACAGGGCTTTGCCGATAATCTGGCCGGGCATGGGTTAGCGTCGGCGGCGAATGGGGGTATAAAGGCGCGAGCCAGCTATTCCCGGCGGAGGGATCGCCAGCCTGTCCGTTTTGATCATTGGTGATGCGCGATGCCTGTTCGCCTGATTTCGCGCACGTCTGCCGGGCGTGCTGATTTTCGTCTTTCCTCGCTGGCGCCGAAGAGCGTGGCTGTGCTTTCGCTGGGCCTGTTGCTGGCCGTGACCTCCGCGCCCGTCGCCGTTTGGGCGCAGCCGGCCGCTCCCACCGAGACGCACCAGCACGCGACGTCCGTTGCGCCACAGCCTTCTGCGGCTGTACCTGCTCCTGCCCCCGCCGCCGAGGCCGCGCCTGCCCCGGCGTCTGCCACCCCGGTCGAGCCCGCGCCCGCTGCGCCCGCACCGGAGAGCATGGCCGATGCGCGCCTGCCCCATGATCTGTCCCCCTGGGGCATGTTCATGGCCGCCGACATGGTGGTGAAGGCGGTGATGCTGGGCCTCGCCTTCGCCTCGATCCTCACCTGGAGCGTGTGGTTCGCGAAATCGCTCGAGCTGCTGTTCGCCCGCCGCGCCGTCGCCCGCACGCTGAAGGCGCTGCGCGGCGCGGTCACCCTGTCGGACGCGGCGGCCGAGATGCCCAAGGCCAACAGCCCGGCCACTGCGACGGTGCGCGCCGCGCTCGCCGAGTGGCACGCCTCCGCCGGCCTGCCGGTGGACGGCATCAAGGAGCGCGTCGCCGTCGCCCTGTCGCGCATCGAGGCCAAGGCCGGCCGGCGGATGACTGCGGGCACCGGCATTCTCGCCACCATCGGCGCCACGGCGCCGTTCGTTGGCCTGTTCGGCACGGTGTGGGGCATCATGAATGCCTTCATCGGCATATCGAAGGCGCAGACCACAAACCTCGCAGTGGTCGCCCCCGGCATTGCCGAGGCGCTGCTCGCCACCGCCATCGGCCTCGTCGCCGCCATTCCGGCGGTGGTGATCTATAACGTGTTCGCCCGCGCCATCGCTGCCTACAAGGCCAACCTTGCCGACACGTCCGCCGAGGTGATGCGCCACCTCTCCCGCGACCTCGACCGTGCCGCGGCCGAGGTGGAGGCCCCGCGCCTGCGCGCTGCGGAGTGACCCGGGATGGCCGCCAAGCTCGATCATGGCGGGGACGACCTCGCCGAGAACCACGAGATCAACGTCACGCCGTTCATCGACGTGATGCTGGTGCTGCTCATCATCTTCATGGTGGCGGCGCCCCTCGCCACGGTGGACGTGAAGGTGGACCTGCCCGCCTCCAACGCCCAGCCGCAGCCGCGCCCGGACAAGCCGCTGTTCCTCTCCGTGAAGAAGGACCTCACGCTGGCGCTGGGCGATGATCCCGTCTCTCGCACCGGCCTCGGCGCCATGCTGGACGGACGCACCAACACCGACCGCCAGCAGCGCGTGTTCGTGCGCGCCGACAAGACGGTGCCCTATGGCGATGTGATGGAGGTGATGAACCTCCTGCGCACCGCCGGCTATCTCAAGGTCGCCCTCGTCGGCCTGGAAGGCGGCGAACCGGCACCCGCCGCCCCCGCCGCGCTCCCTGCCGCCGCACCGGCCCCGGCCGGAGCACCCGGAGCGCCCCGGTGAGCGCGGTTCACCATCATCACCACTGGCACGACTTCGACCGCTACCACCTGCGCAACATGATCCTGCGGCTCGCCGCGGGCGTGTTGCTCGTCGTCGGGCTCCATGCCGCCGCGGTCTATGTGGCGCTGAACTGGAACAAGGAAGCGCCGGGCGAGCAGTCGCCGCCCGCCGCCATCATGATCGAGCTGGCGCCCATGGCCGTGAGCCAGCAGTCCCAGGAGGAGGTGGCGCCCGGCCCGCAGATGGTTCAGGCGCCCGAACCGGTGCCTGACGCCAAGGAGGACCCGCAGGAAGACGCCGAGCCCCCGCCGGTCCCTCAGGTGACCGAGACCGTGGAGAAAATGCCGGAAACCCCGCCCGCGCCCGCCGAGGCAGAGGTGGTGCTGCCCAAGCCCGAGCCGAAGAAGGTGGAGGAGGCGAAGCCCCGGCCCAAGGAGGTGGAGAAGCCGAAAAAGGAGGCGAAGCCCACCCGCCGGCCGGCCGCTCCCACCACCGCCGCCGCGCCGCGCTCCGAGGCGCCGACCGCCCAGACCACGGCCGCCCCCTCCCCGGGGGCCGCGGCCGCGCGCTCGGCTGCGCTGGCGGACTGGAAATCGCGCGCCTTCGCCCACCTCAATCGCTTCAAGCGCCCGCAGGGCTCGAACGTGGGGCGGCCGGGGATCAACATCTCCATATCCGGGTCGGGCGCCGTCACCGGCGTCTCGCTGGCGAGTTCCTCAGGCAATTCGGTGCTGGACCAGGAGGCGGTGGCCATGGCCCGCCGCGCCTCGCCCTTCCCCGCCCCGCCCGATGGAAAGGGCATGAGCTTCGGGGTGGCGATCAACTTCCGCAATTGAGGGCGTCGGTGGGCCGTTCAGAACCAGATGCGGCCGCGCACCGCCTGCTGGGCGGCCCACCACATGGCGAACTGCCTGCGGAAGGGGGAGAGGCCGGCAGGTTGGCGGAAGGGGTCACGCACCTTGGCCAGCGCCTTGAGATCTCCGGAGACCAGCGCCAGCGGCAGGAATGGCGGAGCGATGGACGTGGCGGCATAGGTCTGCCCTGCCGCCTCGCGGGCGGCCCAGAGGTGGCGCGCCGCGGCCTCTCTCATGTCGCCAAGCGCCGCCAGCAGGCCAGGCGTGACCGTGCCGGACACCGCCTCTTCCCGTCCCACGCCATGGCGGGCGAGGACATCGAGCGGGATGTAGCATTGCCCGCGCGCGGCATGGATGGGGAAGGCCCGCATCAGCCCCGTCATGGCGATGGCGACACCGCCGTGTCCCGCCAGATCGCCCGAGCGGCCCACGTCCGGCAGCAGGATGAGCGCCGAGAGCTGGAGCAGCGCCGAGGCCGTCTCGCCCGCATAGCCCTCGAGATCACCCACGGTGGGCATGGGATCGTCGTAGAGGTCGAAGACGCGCGCGTCGGCCATCGCGATCAGGCTCTGGCGCGGCAGGCGGAACCGTTCGATCGTATCGAGCAGCGCGGCGGCGACCGGGTGGCCGGAGACATCGCCCCTGCCCTCCCCCTCGATCACCTCCCGCCACCAGGCGAGGCGCACCTCGCCGGGCAGCGCCTCGCGCACCACCTCGCGCACGCGGGCGACATCGAGATTGTAGGCATAGAGCGCGAGGAGGTGCCGGCGCTTGTCCTGTGGAGCGAACAGGGCGGCAAGGAAGCGGTCGCGATCCTGTGCCTGCACCTGTGCGGCACAATAGGCATAGGCCTCGTCGAGCGCCGCGCCGTCCGTCGTGCGGTCTTGCATGGCTTAGACCGCGATCAGCGCCGCGCCCACCCGCCGGCCCTCGGCGAGGAGCACGTTGTAGGTGGCTGCGGCGGAGGGCGTCGGCATCAGCTCGAAGCGGATGCCGGCATCGCGCAGCACCTGCTTCAACGGCTCTTTCAGGTGCGCGGGATCCTTGCCGGTGCCGATGAGGAGCAATTCGACGGTCGCGGCGTCCGCCACCACCGGGGCGAGCGAAGCCGCGTCGATCTCCGCCATGCTCACCGGCGCCCAGCCGCGGATCCCAGAGGGCAGCGCGAGGACGGAGCCAGCATGGGACATGCCGGAGAAGTGGAAGAAGGTGTCGCCATAGCCGTCTATGGCGACCTGCCGCGGCAGGAAGGGGGCGCCGTCCGGGGCGGCCACCACCCGCGCCTCAGGCCTTGGCCGGGCGCGCGGGGCCGGCCTTGCCGTTGGGCTTGCCGTTCTTGCCCTTGCCGCCCTTGTTTGCCCCCCCGCTGGCCGACACGCCGGTGGCGGGCGCGGCCTCGGGCGGGACAGCGGCGGCGGCGTCCTTGGCCTCCAGCTTCACCAGCTCGTCCAGCTCCTTCACCTCGGGATCGGCCTCCTTGGCCGGCAGGCTGACCGTGGAGGCACGCAGGCCGAGGTGGATGAGGATGGGGGCCGCGACGAAGATGGTGGAATAGGTGCCGATCACCACGCCCACCGTCATCGCCAGCGAGAAGCCGCGGAGCACCTCGCCGCCGAAGAAATAGAGCGCGAGGGTGGCGAAGAAGGTGGTGGTGGAGACGATGATCGTCCGCGAGAAGGTGGCGTTCACCGCGATGTCGAGCAGTTCGGGCAGCGGCAGCTTCTTGTAGCGTCGTAGCATCTCGCGGATACGGTCGTACACGACCACCGTATCGTTGAGCGAATAGCCCATGATGGTGAGGATCGCGGCAATCGACGTGAGGTCGAAATCCACCCCGAACGCAGAATAGATCATCAGAGTGACGAAGATGTCGTGCAGCGTCGTCACGATGGCGCCGACGGCGAACTGCCACTCGAAGCGGAACCACAAATAGGCCAGCACCGCCACCGCGCCGAGCACCAGCGCGAGGATGGACTGGCGCACCAGCTCGCCGGACACGCTCGGGCCGACCGTCTCTACGCGGCGGACGGTATAATCGGTGCCGAGCACGCCATTCACCTTGGCGAGGATGGCCTGCTGGGCCTCGTCCGTGGTGCCGAAGGCGCCGATGCGGATGAGCACGTCCCGCGGAGAGCCGAACTCCTGGATCTGCACGTCGCCCACATCAAGGTCGGTCAGATGCTCACGCAGCGCGCCGATGTCGGCCTGCTGCTGGCTGGTCTGCGCCTCGATGAGCGTGCCGCCCTTGAAGTCGATGCCGAGGTTGAAGCCGTGGATGGCGAACAGCAGGCAGGCCACGATGGACAGCGCCGCGGAGAACGGGAACGTCCAGTGCCGCAGGCGCATGAAGTGGATGTTGGTCTGCGCCGGGATGTAGTCGATCAAAGGCATGTGCGGCGCACCTTCAGATGGGCAGCTTCGCCGGCCGCCGCCACTTCACCCAGTAGGCGATCATGAGCCGCGTCAGGGTGTAGGCGGTGAACATGGTGGTCAGAAGGCCGAGGATGTAGGTGACGGCGAAGCCGCGCACCGGTCCGGACCCACCCATGAGGAACAGGATGACCGCCGTGGCGAGCGAGGTGATGTTGGCGTCGAGGATGGTGCCCAGCGCGTTCACGAAGCCCTTGTCGATGGCCGAGATGGCGGATCGGCCTTCCCGCGCCTCGTCGCGCATGCGCTCGAAGATGACGACGTTGGAGTCCACCGCCATGCCGATGGTGAGGACGACGCCCGCGATGCCGGGAAGGGTCAGCGTGGCGCCGAGCACCGACTGGAGCGAGAACATCAGGATGATGTGCACGGCGAGGGCGATGAGCGCGAACAAGCCGAACAGGCCGTACACGGCGATCATGAACACGGTGACGAGGCCGCCGGCCACATAGGCCGCGGTCTTGCCCGCGTGAATCGAGTCGGCGCCGAGGCTCGGGCCGACGGTGCGCTCTTCCACCACCTTCAGCGGGGCCGGCAGGGCACCGGCGCGCAGGAGGATGGCGAGGTCGTTCGCCTGCTGGACGGTGAACGACCCGGAGATCTGGCCCGCGCCGCCGAGGATCGGCTCGCGGATCACCGGCGCGGAAATCACCTGGTTGTCGAGCACGATGGCGAAGGGCCGACCCACCGATTCCTGCGAGACGGCGGCGAAGCGCTTGGCGCCGTTGTTGTTGAAGCGGAAGGAGACGATGGGCTCACGGGAGTTCTGGTCGAAGCCCGGCTGGGCATCCACCAGGTCCTCGCCGGAGACGCGCACCTGCTTCTCCACCAGATACGGCTGGCCATCCTGGCCCTTCAGCACTTCCGATTCCGGCGGGGCGCGGCCTTCCAACGCCTGCTGCGGCGACATGGACTGGTCCACCATGCGGAAGGAAAGCTTGGCGGTCTGGCCGAGCAGGTTCTTCAGGCGCTGCGGGTCCTGCAGGCCGGGCACCTGCACCAGGATACGATCGAGGCCCTGGCGCTGGATGTTCGGCTCCACCGTGCCGAGCTGGTCGATACGGCGGCGGATGATCTCGATGGACTGGTCCACCGCGGAACGCATCTTGGCGGTGAGGCCGGCATCGGTGAGCTGCAGGGTGACGACGCCGTCGGCGCCGGACGAGACGGTCATGTCCATCTCGCCGGAGGAATTGCCGAACAGGGCGTTGGTGACCGGCGCGGCGAGCTTCCTCAGCTCGGTGACGGCCTTCTGCGTGTCGTTGGGGTCACGCAGGCGAAGCGTCACGCTGGTATCGCGCAGCGCGAGGTTGGAATAACCGATCTTCTGGTCGCGCAGGACGCGGCGCACTTCGTCGCGCAGCTGCTCCGTGCGCTCCTTGCGGAGCGCCGGCCCGTCCACTTCCAGCAGGATGTGCGAGCCGCCCTGCAGGTCGAGGCCCAGCGTGACCCGGCTCGAAGCCAGCCACGAAGGCAGGTGGTCGAGCGTGCCCGGGGAGAGCACGTTGGGCAGCGCGAACAGGAACCCGATGGCGATGGTGATGAGGATCGCCGCGGTCTTGAGACGGGAGAAGTGCAGCATGTCGCGCGCGGTCTTTCAGAAAGCGTGAGGCGGCCGGATCAACCGGCCGAGGCCTCGTCCTTGGCCGGTTCGCCCTTGGCGCGGACGGTGGCGATCTGCGAGCGAATCTGGCGGATGCGGACGTTGTCGGCGATCTGCAGCTCGACCTCGTTCTCGTCGATCACCTTGGTGACCTTGCCGACGAGGCCGCCGCCGGTCACCACCACGTCGCCGCGGCGCAGGGAATTCACCAGTTCCTGATGCGCCTTGGCCCGCTTCTGCTGCGGGCGCAGGATCAGGAAGTACATGACCACGAAGATCAGCAGGAACGGGGCGAGCTGAATGAGCATGTCGGCCCCGCCGCCGGCTCCCGTGGCGCCTTGGGCGAAAGCGGGCGTGATGAACATCTCGATCCTCGTTCGTCTGTGAAGGGAATCCGCATTCCGCCGGGGTCCGGCGAAGCGGCGGGACTATAGCGGCCGCCCCGTCGAATGCAAACGCGGGGCCGGTTGGTTCGCGCAGCTGTTGAAAAGAGAAGGGCGGCAGCGGGTTCTGGGTGCCCGCCGGGGAGAGACTCGCCCAGCCAGAAGATGCCGTTACGGAAGACTTTCGCCTACTTCCCGTCGAACAGGAGCGCGAGGCGGGTCATCCAGGGTTCGTCCGTCTGGTCGAGCCGCAAGGGGGTGACCGAGATGCGCCCCTCGTCCAGCGCGCGCAGGTCCGTGCCGGGGGAGGTCTCGTAGATGCGGCGCTCGAAGGCGATCCAGTAATAGGGATTGTTGCGGCCGTCGCGGCGCTCGTCGATGCGCATCAGGCGCTGGTCGCGCTTGCCCTGGGCCGTGGCGGCGATGCCGGTAATTTCGTCCGGGAGGCGATCCGGGAAGTTCACGTTCATCACGATGCCGGGGGGAATGCCCTCGTCCAGCAGCATCCTGATGATGCGCGGCGCGTGGGTCTCGGCGGTGACGAAGTTGGGATTCTCGCGGGTACGCATGCCGAAAGCCTGCGACAAAGCGATGGAGGGAATGCCGAGGATGGTGCCCTCGATGGCGCCGGCCACGGTACCCGAATAGCTCACGTCTTCGGCGATGTTCTGGCCGCGATTGACGCCGGAGAGCACGAGGTCGGGCGGATTGTCGATGAGCAGATGCCGCACGGCCATGATGACGCAGTCCGTGGGCGTGCCCTTCACCGCGTACCGCTTGTCCTCCACCTGGCGCAGCCGCAGCGGGTCGGAAAGGGACAGCGAATGGGCGACGCCCGACTGATCGAACTCCGGCGCCACCACCCACACGTCGTCGGTGAAGGTCCGCGCGATGGCCGCGCAGCTGTCGAGGCCCGGCGCGTGGATGCCGTCGTCGTTGGTGACCAGAATGCGCATGGCTCAGAAATCCTCGTTGCGGCACAGCCGCTGCTCCCCTCTCCCCTTGCGGGAGAGGGGCCGGGGGTGAGGGGTCAAGGGGGCTGGAAGTCCCTCACGGCGCCCCCCTCACCCGTCTCGCGGCTTCGCCGCGATCCACCCTCTCCCGCAAGGGGAGAGGGGCACACCGACGCCCCGCTACTTCAGCTTCTCGATCGTCTTCAGCCCGCCCATGTAGGGCAACAGAGCCTCAGGCACGGCCACGGAGCCGTTCTCCTGCTGGTACGTCTCCAGCACCGCGACGAGGGCGCGGCCGACCGCCACACCGGAGCCGTTGAGCGTGTGGACATAGCGCGGCCCCTTGCCCTCCGCCGGGCGGTAGCGGGCATTCATGCGCCGGGCCTGGAAATCGCCGCAGACGGAGCAGGAGGAGATTTCGCGATAGGCGTTCTGCCCCGGCAGCCAAACCTCGATGTCGTAGGTCTTCTGCGAGGCGAAGCCCATGTCGCCGGTGCAGAGCGTGACGACGCGATAGGCGAGGTCCAGCTTCTTCAGCACCGCCTCGGCGCAGGCGAGCATGCGCTCGTGCTCCTCGGCCGACTTTTCCGGCGTCGTGATGGAGACCAGCTCCACCTTGGTGAACTGGTGCTGGCGGATCATCCCCCGCGTATCACGGCCCGCAGCGCCGGCTTCGGCCCGGAAGCAGGGCGTGCAGGCGGTGAGGCGCCTGGGGAGCTCTTCCTCGGAGAGGATGGAGTCGCGGACGAGGTTGGTCAGGGGGACTTCGGCGGTAGGGATGAGCCAGAACTTTTCTTGCCAGTTTGGAACATCAAGTCCCCCAAATGCCGAAAGGTCTCCTGCCTGACTAGCATGTTTCTCTAGTGCGGCATTGACCCGCTCGTTTATGGAAGGCGTCCGCGTAGCGAGAAACTGGTCCTCTTCAAATTTCGGCAATTGCGCCGTCCCAAACATGGCCTCATCCCGCACCAAGATCGGCGGGTTCACTTCCATGTACCCATGCTCGCCGGTATGCACATCGAGGAAGAACTGCCCTAGCGCCCGCTCAAGCCGCGCCAGCGGACCCTTGTTCACCACGAAGCGCGCGCCGGAGAGTTTGGCGGCGGTTTCGAAATCCATCTGGCCGAGGCCTTCGCCCACTTCGAAATGCTGCTTCGGAGTGAAGCTGTAGGTGCGGGGCGCGCCGAAGCGGCTCTTTTCCACATTGTCGTGCTCGTCGGCGCCCTGCGGCACCTCGGCGAGGGGGGCGTTGGGTATGGCGGCGAGTTCATCCTCCAGCGCCTTCTCGATGCGCTTGGCCTCGACCTCCAGCGCTGGCACGTCTTCCTTCAGCTTGGCCACCTCGGCCATGAGGGCCGAAGCTGCGGCCTCGTCCTTCTTGGCCTTTGCCTGCCCGATCTCCTTGGAGGCGGCGTTGCGGCGCGCGAGGAGGGTTTCGAGCTTGGTCAGCGTCTCGCGACGGCGGGTGTCGAGGTCGAGGAGCTTGGCGACCAGGGCTTCCGCCGCCGCCTTCGCCTCGTCGGAGCGGTTGCCACGGCGCGCCAGCGCGTCGATGAGGCCGGCCGGTTCCTCGCGGATCCATTTGATGTCGTGCATGGCAAGCTCCGCCGCGTAGGGGCGGAACGGCATTCTCTCCACCGTCATCCCCCGGCTTGTCCGGGGGATCCACGCCTCCGCGTAGACCGGCGCCCGGCGGCGCGGTGGATGCCCCGGACAAGCCGGGGCATGACGGCGGTTCACAGGAGAACCCGCGCGCCCAAATTCCAATAATCCGGGAAGGCCCCGCCGTCAGTCCGCTGTCGCGGCGTCGGCCGCATTGCGCGCCGCTTCCGCCACCAGCCGACGCTTCTCGACGACGCCCACCAGATAGACGGACACCTCGTAGAGAAGCAGCGTCGGCAGGGCAAGGGAGAGCTGGCTGATGACATCCGGCGGGGTGAGCACCGCGGCGAGCACGAACACGCCGACGATGGCGTAGCGCCGCGCCTTCACCAGCATCTCCCGTGTCACCACACCGATCTGCCCGAGCAGGGTGAGGATGACCGGAAGCTGGAAGCAGATGCCGAAGGCCAGAATCAGCGTCGTGATGAGCGAAAGGTATTCGGAGACCCGCGGCAGCAGCGAAATCTCGGCCTTCCCGTCGCCGCCCACCTGCTGCATGCCGAGGAAGTAGGTCATGGCCAGCGGCATGGCGACGAAATAGACGAAGGCCGCGCCGATGAGGAAGCAGATGGGCGTCGCAATGAGATAGGGCCGGAAGGCCGCCTTCTCGTGCTTGTAGAGCCCCGGCGCCACGAACATGTAGACCTGCGTCGCCACCACCGGGAAGGAGATGAAGGCGGCGCCGAACATGCCGAGCTTGATCTGGGTGAACAGAAATTCCTGCGGCGCGGTGTAGATGAGCTTCACGCCGTTGCTGAAGCCGGAGGCGAATTCATAGGGCCACAGCAGGATGTTGTAGATCTGCTTCGCCAGCATGAAGCAGGCGATGAAGGCCACGAGGAACGCCACCAGCGACTTGATGAGCCGCGAGCGCAGCTCGATCAGGTGCTCGATGAGCGGGGCCTTGGAGGCGTCGATCTCGTCCTGGTCGCTCATCACGCGCTCTTCGCTTCGCCTGCGGCGGGCTTGGTCTCGCCGGCGGCGGGAAGGCTCTCAGGAGCCGGCTCAACGGCACCGGCAGGCGACGCGACCGGAGCGGGGGGCACGGCGGCCTCAACGGAGCGGCGGATTTCGGCGCGGATGGCGGCCATGGGATCGGGCAGTTCCACGGGCGGGGGCAGATCGGGCAATGCGGCCGGGGTGACGGGAGCCGGCGGCGTCGGATTCGCGCCTTCCACGGTGGAGCGGATCTCCTCGCGGATGGAGCGCAGCGGGTCGAACATGTCGGAGGTAGCGAGGGTGGAGCGGGCGCTCTCGGTGACGTCGCTGATTTCCTTGCGCATGTCCGCAAGGTCCGCCTCGCGCAGGGCCTCCTGAAACTGGCCCTGGAACTCGCCGGCCATGCGGCGCAGCTTCGTGACGGTGCGGCCCACGGTGCGCAGCACCGTAGGCAGCTCCTTGGGACCGATGACGATCAGCGCGACAATGCCGATCAGCATCAGCTCGGACCAGCCGATATCGAACATGAGCCCGTCTGTCCGGCGGTGGTGCCGCCGCCCTCTTCAAGTGTTCAGGGGCAGAGGTCCGTCAGACGGGCTTCTTCTCGGCTTCGGGGGCGCTCGACGTCTGGTGCGGCAGCGGGCGCGGCGCCTCGGGGGCGGCCGGGGGAGCCTTCACCGGCTCGTCGTCGTCGGCCATGCCCTTCTTGAAGGACTTGATGCCCTTCGCCACGTCGCCCATCAGATCGGAGATCTTGCCGCGACCGAACAGGAGGAGCACCACGGCCAGCACCACGATCCAGTGCCAGATGCTCATCGAACCCATCTAACCATCCTCCAAGGATATTCTTTGTGCCCCTACGGCAAGCCGTAAGGCATTTCGGACGGCGACACTAGGCTCCGCCCGCGGCGAAAACAAGGACTTCACCGGGATCGACCAGAAGCCCCGCCTCGTCGCCTTTTTTCACGTTTCCCGCATCCCTCAGGCGCAGCACCAGCGGGCGCTCCAGCCCGTCCACGATCACTTCCACGAGATCGAGTTCGCCCAGAAAGCGCCGCTCAAGCACCCGCCCCGGAACGCCACGCCCGGCCGGCACGAGCGAGATTCCCTGCGGGCGGACCGCAGCGATGGCCAGTCCCTCCGGAAGCCCCGGGGCGGCAAACCGGCCCAGCGGCGTCTCTGCAGCGCCGTCAATGATCTCCGCCTCGATCTCGTTCAGCTCGCAGAAGAATCGCGCGACGCCGAGGTCCGCCGGGTGGCGGTAAAGCTCCGCCGGCGGGCCGAGTTGCACCAGTTCGCCCTTGCGCAGCAAGGCGATGCGGTCGGCAAGGCGCATGGCTTCTTCCGGATCGTGGGTGACGATGATGACCGTCGCCTTCGCATCGCGTAGCACGGCGAGGGTGTCCGCGCGCACCTGGTCCCGCAATCGCCGATCGAGGCCGGAGAAGGGCTCGTCGAGCAGCAGAATGCCCGGCCGGGGCGCCATGGCGCGCGCCAGCGCCACGCGCTGCTGCTGCCCGCCAGACAATTCGTGGGGATAGACGTCGGCGAGATCAGCGAGGTCCACCCGCGCCAGCGCGAGGCGCGCCTCGCGCGTCGCCTCGGCCCGCTTCAGGCCATTGAGGCCAAACATGACGTTCTCGAGGTTGGTGAGGTGGGGGAACAGGGCATAGTCCTGGAACACCAGCCCCACGCCGCGCCGCTCCGGCGGCACGAAAGTCCCCTGCCCCGCCACGACCGCGCCGTCGATGAGGATGCGGCCGCGGTCCGGCTGCTCGATGCCGGCGGCCAGGCGCAGCAGCGAGGTCTTGCCGCAGCCGGATTGGCCGAGCAGGCACAAAACCTCCCCCGGCTCCACCGCGAGGCTCACGCCGCGCACGGCGGCGACATCGCCATAGGCGAGTTGCACGGCCTCGAAGGAGAGACCCTTGGCGAAGGCGGCGGGGGTGCGGCTGCGGGTCATCCCAAGAGTCTCGATCTCGTCAGCCAGAACCGCCTCCTCACGCGTCACGCTCATTTTCGGGCTCGGCCGCGCCGGGCTCCTCATCCTCCGGCGGGGGCGAGAGGTGGAAATCCAGCATGTCCGGCTCCAGCGCCTCCTCGTCCTCGCGCAGGCCCGGATCGTCGGAGGGCAGCGGAATCGCGAAGCCGGCGGGGATGCGCCCGTCGATAAGGCCGGCGCCCTTCAGTTCGTCGAGGCCGGGAAGGTCCTGCACCGCGTCGAGGCCGAACTGCACGAGGAAGGCCGGTGTCGTGCCGTAGGTCACCGGACGCCCCGGCGCCTTGCGGCGGCCACGCAGGCGCACCCATCCGGTCTCCAGCAGCACGTCGAGCGTGCCCTTGGAGGTGGAGACGCCGCGAATCTCCTCGATCTCGGCGCGGGTGACCGGCTGGTGGTAGGCGACGATGGCCAGGACCTCGATGGCCGCGCGGGAAAGCTTGCGCGCCTCCGGCACCGGGCCGGCGACGACGCGGGCGAGGTCCGGCGCCGTGCGCAGCATCCAGCCCCCGGCGGCCTTCACGATATTCACGCCGCGTCGGGCGTAATCGGCCGTCAACGCCTCCATCAGCGCACCGATATCGGCATCAGCCGAGAGGTGCGGCTTCATGGCCTTGGCATCCACCGGCAGCGGCGAGGTGAACAGAAGCGCCTCGATGGCCCTCAGATCGCGCGCGAAGGCATAGGCGCGCTCGTCCTCCGGACGCACGTCGAACAGGTCGATGCGCGGGGCGGAACGGGTCATCTCTCCTCTCCGGGCGCCGGGTCGGGCGGGTCGAACGGCAAAAGGGGCTCCGGCTCTTCGGCGCGCGGGCGCAGCCACAGGGGAGCGAAGGGGGCATCCTGGCGAATGTCCAGCATGCCCTCGCGCACCATCTCCAGGCTGGCCGAGAAGCTCGACGCGAGCGCGGTCGCCCGCTGCTCGGGCGTCGCCATGTAATCTAGCAGGAATTGGTCGAGCCGCATCCATTCGCCCACCACGTCCGCCCCGAGCAGCCGCTCCAGCCGGGCGCGGGCCTCGGCAAGGGACCACACCGTGCGCGTCTTCAGCGTGACGTGGGACAGCGCCTTGGTCTGGCGCTGGCGGGCATAGGCGGTCAAGAGGTCGTAGATGGTGGCCGTGTAGACGGTATAGAGCGGTTCCTTGGAGGGCGGCGGAAGGGCGCGGGCGAATGCGTCGCGACCCATCTGCGGGCGCGCCATCAGCTGTGCGGCGGCGCGGCGGATGCGCTCCAGATGCCGCAGGCGCCGGGCGAAGGCGGCGGCCATCTCCTCCGCGCTCGGACCTTCTTCCTGCGGCGGTGCAGGCAGCAGCAGGCGCGACTTCAGGTACGCGAGCCACGCCGCCATCACCAGATAGTCCGCCGCCAACTCCAGCCGGCCGCGTCGGGCCTCCTCGATGAAGGTGAGGTATTGGTCGGCGAGGGCGAGGATCGAGATTCGGGACAGATCGACCTTCTGCGTCCGCGCCAGCGCGAGAAGGAGGTCGAGGGGGCCCTCGAAACCGTCCACGTCCACCACGAAGGTCTCGTCCGAAGCGGGGGGCGCGCGGTCCGTACCGATCTCGAAGGCGTCCGGGCCGGCCTCGCCGGAGATCGGCCCCGAGGTCGGCCCCGTCACGGGTCAGCCCACCGTCTTGAGCTGGGCCGCGACGGCGGCCCGCAGCGCCTTCGCATCCACCGGATCGGGCACCACCCGCAGCGACAGGGCCTTGGCGGCGCGGGCATAGGCCTCGCCGGTGAGGACGGGGGCGGAGGCGGCGACCTTCTCCATCTCCTCCATCTTGCCGTTGCAGTGGAGGAGCATGTCGCAGCCCGCCGCCAGCGCATCGCGGCTGCGGGATTCCATGGTGCCGGCCAGCGCCCCCATGGAGAGGTCGTCGCTCATCAGCAGGCCGTCGAAGCCGATGGAGCCGCGCACCACCTCGGCGAGCACCACCGGCGAGGTGGTGGCGGGGCGGTCGGGGTCGATATCGGCATAGACCACGTGGGCGGTCATGCCGATGGGCAGATCGGAGAGGTCGCGAAAGGCGGCGAAGTCCATGCCTTCCAGCTCGCCCCGCTTGGCGGTGACGACGGGCAGCTTCTCGTGGCTGTCCACCGGCGCGCGGCCATGGCCGGGAATGTGCTTGAGCACCGGCAGCACGCCGCCCTCCATCAGGCCCACCGCCGCCGCCCGCGCCAGCGCCGCAACCGCGACCGGCTCGGTGCCGTAGGCGCGATTGCCGATGATACCGTGGCCATCGGGATGGCGCAGGTCCGCACAGGGAAGGCAGTCCACGTCGATGCCGAGGGCGTAGAGGTCCGCCGCGATTGCCCGCGAATTGAGCCGCACCGCCTCCAGCGCCGCCACCGGGTCGCCCAGATAGAGGCGGCCGAACGCCTCGGCAGGGGGATCGTCGGTCCAGTGGGGCGGGCGCAGGCGCTGCACCCGGCCGCCCTCCTGGTCGATGAGCACCGGTGCCGTCCAGCCCACCGCCTCGCGCAGGTCGGCGACCAGCGCGCGCACCTGGTCCGGGTCCGCCACGTTGCGGGCGAACAGGATGAAGCCCCAGGGTTCGGCATCCCGGAAAAAGCTGCGCTCGGTGGCCGAGAGGTTCGGGCCGGCACAACCGGCGATGAAGGCGCGCGACGTCATGTCTCCGGCCTATAAGCGGGGCCCGGCGGCGTCAAGCGCGCCTGCGGCACCGCTTCCGTCTGTCCCGTCGCAGATTTTGCCCCGGCCTGTCGGCCGTGGTCATACTCGCGCGTCCTCGTCGTGACCCTAGGGAGCCCAACCGATGATGTACGCCATCCTCTGTTACCATGAAGAAGACGTTGTCTGTTCCTGGACCCAGGAGCAGGACGACGCCGTGATGGCGAAGATCGCGGCGGTTCAGGAGCGCCTCACCAAGGCCGGCAAGATGGGGGCGTCGCTCCGCCTCCTGCCGACCACCGCGGCGACCACCCTGCGCAAGACGCAGGATGCCCCCCTCGTCATCGACGGCCCCTTTGCCGAGACGAAGGAGCAGTTGCTGGGATTCTATCTCGTCGATGCCACCGATCTCGAAGACATGCTCTCGATCGTCAGAGACCTTTCGGAGGTCAATCCCGGCGCGACCTATGAAATCCGGCCGGTTCGCGCCTTCTTCCCCGACCGGCGACTCGCCGAGGTGGACCAGAAGACCGGCACATGAACACCGCCCCCCTCACGGATCCGGATTGGATGAACGGCACCCTCACCGCCGCCCGACCGCAGGCGGTGGCGGCGCTGCTGCGCTATTTCCGCGATCTCGACACCGCCGAGGAAGCGTTTCAGGAAGCCTGCCTGCGCGCGCTGCGCACCTGGCCGGTGAACGGCCCGCCGCGCGACCCCGCGGCCTGGCTGATCCTCGTCGGCCGCAACGCCGCCCTCGACGGGGTGCGCAAGCGGGCGAAGCACGATCCCCTGCCCCCGGACGACCAGCTCTCCGATCTCGACGACGCCGAAGCCCCGCTGGCCGAGCGGCTGGACAATTCCCACTATCGCGACGACGTGCTGCGCCTGCTCTTCATCTGCTGCCATCCCGAATTGCCGGCGACGCAGCAGATCGCGCTTGCCCTGCGCATCGTCTCCGGCCTCACGGTGAAGGAAATCGCCCGCGCCTTCCTCGTCAGCGAGGCGGCCATGGAGCAGCGCATCACCCGCGCCAAGGGTCGCATCGCGCGGGCCGACGTGCCGTTCGAGGCCCCCGGCCCTGTCGAGCGCGCCGAGCGGCTGGGGACGGTGGCGGCCATGGTCTATCTCGTCTTCAACGAAGGCTATTCGGCCGGCGGCGAGCCCAGCCGCGCGGGCCTGTGCGACGATGCCATCCGCCTCGGCCGGCTGCTGCTGCGCCTGTTTCCCACTGAGCCGGAAATCATGGGCCTCGTCGCCCTCATGCTGCTCCAGCACGCCCGCGCCGCCGCCCGCTTCGATGCCGACGGCCGGGCCATCCTGCTCGACCGGCAGGACCGCTCGAAATGGGACCGCGAGCGCATTGCGGAGGGGCTGGCGCTCATCGACAAGGCCATGCGCCACCGGCGCCCCGGCGCCTACCAGATCCAGGCGGCGGTCGCCGGTCTCCACGCCCGCGCGGCAACGCCCGAGGAGACCGACTGGGCGCAGATCGACGCGCTTTATGCGGCGCTCGAATTCCTCCAGCCCTCCCCGGTGGTGACGCTCAACCGCGCCGTCGCCGTCAGCAAGGTGAAGGGCGCCGAGGCGGCCCTCGCCATGATCGAGCCGCTGGCGCCACAGCTCTCCGGCTATTTCCATTTCTTCGGGGCCCGGGGCGCATTTCTGCTGGAGCTTGGCCGGCATCAGGAGGCGCGCATCGCCTTCGACCACGCCATCGCCCTCGCCAATACCCCGGCCGAGGCGGAGCACATCCGCGCGCAGATCGATCTCATCCAGTCACGTCCTTGAGAAAAAATGCGAGCAGGCTGTCGGGACGGGCGCCACCCGCCCGTCATGACAACAGGCGCGCGCCTGCGCCGGAGGAGGAACGCATGTCCGACACTGCCGAGACCACCATGCCGTCCATCGATCCCGCCGCCATGCCTCCGGTGAAGGGCGGCGTCACGGCCTATGTCACCGTGGAAGGCGCCATGAAGGCGGCCGAGTTCTACAAGCAAGCCCTCGGAGCCGAGCTTGTGTTCGCCATTCCGCCGGACGCGAGCGGGCGGACCATGCACGTCCACCTCTACATCAATGGCTCGTCGGTGATGCTGGCGGACCCCTATCCGGAATATTGCTCCGGCCCGGTGGAGAAGATTGGCGGGTTCAACCTTTCGCTCCATGTGGGCGACACGGATGCCGCCTTCGCCCGCGCGGTGGAGGCCGGCGCGACCCCGGTGATGCCGCCGGAGGATATGTTCTGGGGCGCCCGCTATGCGCAGGTGCGCGACCCGTTCGGCGTGCTCTGGGCCTTCAACCAGCCGCGCTGACGCCGGCTGGAGCAGCGCGCGGGATCAGCCCACCGCGCGCACCCGCTCCTCGTCCATCCCCTCCTCGTCGGGATGCCGGGTGGGGACGATCTCCAGCCCCTCTTCCGCCTGCGCGCGGGCGAGGGCCGCGGCAGCGTCCTCCGCCTCCCGCTGGCGGTTCCAGAGGGCGGCATAAAGGCCGCCCTTGGCCAGCAGCTCCGCATGGCACCCGCGCTCGGCGACCTTGCCATCGGCGAGGACGAGGATTTCGTCTGCGCTCACCACCGTGGAGAGACGGTGGGCAATGACCAGCGTGGTGCGCCCCTCAGACACGCGGTCGAGCGCGTCCTGGATCTCCTTCTCGGTATGGCTGTCCAGCGCGGAGGTCGCCTCGTCCAGCACCAGGATGGGCGGCGCCTTCAAGAGCGTGCGGGCGATGGCCACGCGCTGCTTCTCTCCGCCGGAGAGCTTCAGGCCGCGCTCGCCCACCTCGGTCTTGAAGCCTTTGGGCGTGGCGCGGATGAAGCCGTCGATGCGGGCGAGCCTTGCCGCCTCCTCAACCTCGGCATCCGACGCCGCCGGGCGGCCATAGCGGATGTTGTAGGCGATGGTGTCGTTGAACAGCACCGTGTCCTGCGGGACCATACCGATGGCGGCGCGCAGGCTCTCCTGCGACACGTCCCTGAGATCCTGCCCATCGATGGTGATGCGCCCGCCGGAGACGTCGTAGAAGCGGAACAGCAGGCGCGAGAGCGTGGACTTGCCAGCCCCCGAAGGCCCCACGATGGCCACCGTCCGCCCCGCCGGCACCTCGAAGGAAATGCCCTTCAGGATTTCCCGGCCCTCGTCATAGGAGAAGCGCACGTCCTCGAACCGCACCGTGCCGCCCGAGACCACGAGGTCCGGCGCGCCCAGGCGGTCGGTGACTTCCGGCGCCACCTGCAGCACGGCGAACATGGCCTCGATGTCGACGATAGCCTGCTTGATCTCGCGATAGATGAAGCCGAGGAAGTTCAAGGGGATATAGAACTGGATCATCATGGCGTTGACCATGACGAAGGAGCCCACCGTCTGCCGCCCGGCGCGGATATCCAGCACGCACATCACCATCACCGCCGCGAGGCCGATGGAGAAGATGAGCGCCTGCCCGGCATTCAGCCAGGCGAGCGAGGTGTAGGTGTTCACCGTCGCCTTCTCGTAGCGGGCCATGGAGCGGTCGTAGCGGGCCGTCTCCCAGCGCTCGGCGCCGAAATACTTCACCGTCTCGTAGTTGAGCAGGCTGTCGATGGCCTTGGTGTTGGCGTCGGTGTCGCTCTCGTTCATCTCCTTGCGGATGGCGAGGCGCCACTCGCTGGCGACATAGGTGAAGAGGGAATAGAGCACCACCGTCGCCGAGACGACGGCCACATAGCGCCAGTCGAAGGCGAACAGCAGCACGCCCAGCACCATCACCAGCTCGACGATGGTCGGCGCCAGCTGCAGCGCCAGCATGCGCACGATGGTTTCGATGCCCGATCGCGCCCGCTCCAGCACCCGCGTCAGCCCGCCCGTCTTGCGCTCCAGATGGAAGCGCAGGGACAAAGCGTGCATGTGCTCGAACGTCTGCATGGCGAGGCGCCGCACGGCATTGAGCGCCACCTTGGCGAACAGGCCGTCACGCAGCTGGGTGACGCCCGCCATCAGGATGCGGCCAAGACCATAAGCCAGCGTCAGCGCCACCGGCGCGCCGATGACGAGGGCCCAGAAGCCGACATCCGGTGTCGCAGCCTTGCCGGCGGCGACCTCGGCGGTGAGAGCGTCGGTGGCCCATTTGAACAGGAAGGGCACCGCCATGGTGGCGCCCTTGGAGGCGAACAGCAGCACGAAGGTAACGACGACGCGCGCGCGCAGGTCCGCCCTGTCGGCCGGCCAGAGATAGGGCCACAGGCTGCGCAGGGTCGAGAACATGGCGTCGGAGGAAACGGCGGCCCGCCGGGCTGCGGGCTTCTGGGTCTTTGACATGATGGCCTAACTTTGGTCCGAAGCGCCGGGCGTGCAGCAGCCCGACGGACGGCGGAGCGCCTGGAACAGCGCATCGATCTCTTCAGCCAGCGCATCGAGCGCTGCCCGATCGAGGCAGTAGCTGGACCGCTGCCCCTCGGTGCGGCTGCGGATCAGCCCGGCATCGAGGAGAACCTTCAGATGTTGCGAGACGGTGGACTGCGCAAGGGGCAGCGCCTTCACGATCTCCCCGCATACGCACCGCTCCTGCCCCGCAAGCCGCTCCAGCATGGCAAGCCGCGCGGGATGGGCGAGCGCGCGAAGGCGTGCAGCGAGATCGGCCCGTGCCATGCCGATCTCATCAGCAGCGGCGAGGTCCGGGACTGGGAAGGTCGGAGCATTCATCGTAAATCGACGATAGACGATGGAAGGATACCGAACAAGCGCTTTGCCTCCGCCCGCGTCACGCCGCCGTCGCGGGTGCGCACTATTCGCGCTCCATTCGTCCTCGGGCGGCCTGCCCTACCGGCCGCCAAGTTTGGTAAAGTGCGCGCATGGCCAGAATCGACAGCGTCTGTGTGTATTGCGGCTCCGCCACCGGCGGCGACCCGGTGTTTGCCGAAGAGGCCCGGCGTTTCGGGCGCATCCTTGCCGCCGAGGGCGTGCGCCTCGTCTATGGCGGCGGCGGCATCGGACTGATGGGCGAGGTGGCGAGCGCGGTGGCGCTGGCCGGCGGCGCCGTCACCGGCATCATCCCCCGCTTCCTCATGACCCGCGAACGCGCCTTCGCCCACGAGGCAGAGATGATCGTCGTGGAGGACATGCACGAGCGCAAGCGGCTGATGTTCGAGCGGGCCGACGCCTTCGTGGCCCTGCCCGGCGGCGTCGGCACGCTGGAGGAACTGGTGGAGCAACTCACCTGGGCCCAGCTCGGCCGGCACAGAAAGCCGATCCTCATCCTCAACACGGCGGGCTTCTGGGGTCCGTTCGTGACGCTGGTGGACCACATGCGCGGCGCCGGCTTCATCCGCTCGGACACGCCGGTGGACATGCTCACCGCCGACCGGGCCGAAGACATCCTCCCGCGCCTGCGCGCCGCCGCCGAGAAGGTGCCCGAGCGCGCGCTCCATGCGGCAGACGGCACCATCGCCGGCCGCATGTAGGCATGCAGGCTCCTGCCGGTTCCGCTGCGCGGTCAGCCGTGAGGCTGGTCCAGCGCGGCGATGGCGACCATGACCACGGAGCCGATGAGCATGATTGCGACGACGGTCTGCATCTCCTGAGCCCTTGCTGCACTGCGGCAGAACGAGCGTAACCCCGGACGAATAATTATTGCACTGCACAACGCGCAGAACACGGATGTTCGCGACGCAGGTCAGCGGTAGCAGGGGCGGAAAATGTAGAAAGCTCAATGGGCGCGCCAGAGCGTGGCAAGCCATTGGCGACCCCGGCAGGGCTCGAACCTGCGACCTAGTGCTTAGAAGGCACTCGCTCTATCCAGCTGAGCTACGGGGCCCCGTTCCGCCTTTTACGGCGTGCGGCCGCACAGCGGAAGCGCCTTTCCCGGTCGCGGTCGGGGCGCGGCCGGCTCAGTGGGTCCACTGGCCGGTGCGGGTGAAGGCGAAATTGTCCGAATAGGCGATCCGCCGGCGCCCTGCCTCGTGCGGCTCGGACACGCGATAGGGGATGCCCCGCTTCTCGCAATAGGCCACCGCCTCTTCCTTCGTCTCGAAAGAAAGGCGGATCTGGCTGCGCATGTCGGCCGAGGAGGTGTAGCCCATCAGGGGCTCCACGCGGCGCGCGTGCTCCGGCTCGTAATCGAGCACCCAGTGCTTGGTCTTCGCCACGCCGGACTGCATGGCGTTGCGCGACGGCTTGTAGATGCGAGCGACCATGGTTCGAACCCGTCAGAATGCCCGGCAGCCTCAGCCGGGCGGCCCGTTTCGTCTATAGTGAAGGCGCGCACGCGAGGCAACCGAGCACGGCGCCGCGCCCGCCCCCGAAGGCCTTCAGCGCAGAATGAGGCACTCCGCCGCCGCCTGCGCCGATTCGGCCGCGGTGAGGTGGCTCACCTTGCCCGAGAGCACCAGGGAGCGGGTCTGGTCCGTCACCACGGCGCGACCGTCGGCGCCCTTCACCAGCAGCGGCGCGCTGGCCACATAGATGGCGCGGGCATCGTTGGAGAGCTTGGCCGCGCAGCGGTCGGCGGCGGCCTTGTCGGCAAGAGCGGGAGCCGTCGAGAGGAGTCCTGTGGCCACAGCCATCGCCGCCAGATTCCAAACCGTATTCCGCATCCGCTGACCCTTCACCACGTCCGGCACCTGCCGGGCGCGTTCTTGTTGAGGAGATCGCAGGGGAATGCAAGCCGCACCGGTCAAGTCGCGAACCACCATGTGGCGAGCCCGAGGAAGGCGAAGAAGCCCACCGTGTCCGTCACCATGGTGACGAACACCCCGGAGGCCACCGCCGGATCGAGCTTGAGCTTGGAGATGGCGAGAGGAATGAGGATTCCGAACAGGCCGGCGGCGATCATGTTCAGGATCAGCGCCGACGAAATCACCATGCCGAGGTGCACGTTGGCGAACCACAGCCCGGCGATGAGGCCGAGCAGGCAGGCGAGCGTCGTGCCGTTGACGAGCCCCACCAGCACCTCGCGCGAGACGATGCGCCGCGCGTTGTGGCTGGACAATTCCTTGGTGGCGAGCGCGCGCACCGCCACCGTCATGGTCTGGGTGCCGGCATTGCCGCCCATGGAGGCGACGATCGGCATGAGGATGGCAAGCGCCACCATCTTCTCGATGGTGCCCTCGAACAGGCTGATGATGGAGGCGGACACGAAGGCGGTGCCCAGATTCACCACCAGCCACGGCAGGCGGCTGCGGGCCGTGAAGGCCACGGTGTCCGACAGTTCCTCGTCGCTGCGCACGCCGCCAAGGGCGCGCAGGTCTTCGTCCGCCTCTTCCTGGATCACGTCCACCACATCGTCGATGGTCATGACGCCCACGAGCCGGCCGGCATCGTCCACCACCGGCGCGGAGACGAGGTTGTAGCGCTCGAACATGCGCGCCACGTCCTCCTGATCCTGCGCGGCCTTCACCACCTTGGCCTGCTCGGCCTTTACGGCGCTCATCAGCACGGGGCGGCGCGTGCGCAGCAGCCGGTCGAGCGGCACCGAGCCGACGAGGCGATAGGCGGGGTCCACCACGAACACCTCGTAGAAGGTGTCCGGCAAGTCGGCGGTCTCGCGCATGTAGTCGATGGTGCGGCCGACGGTCCAGAACGGGGGGACGGCGATGAACTCCGTCTGCATGCGCCGGCCGGCGCTCTCCTCGGGATAGTCGAGGGAGCGCTGCAGCGCCACCCGCTCCGGCGCCGGCAGGTGCTCCAGCACCGCGGCCATCTCGTCCTCATCGAGATCCTCGAGGATGTAGACCGCATCGTCCGAATCGAGGTCGCGCATGCCGCGAGCGACGGTGAGCGGCGAGAGGCTGCGCAGGATGGAGAGGCGGACGGTCTCGTCCAGCTCGGTCAGGGCGGTGAAGTCGAAAGCGGGACCCAGCATCTCGATGAGCCGGCGCCGCTCGTCGGCATCCAGCTCCTCGATTAGGTCGCCCATGTCGGCTTCGTGGAGGTCGCTGGCAACCGCTTTCAGCGCGTCCACGTCGCGGGCGGAGATGGCCTCCTCGACCCGACTTCGGAAGGCAGTCGAGAGAGCGCCGTCCTCGTCGCGCACCGTCAGCGCCGGGACGTCTGCGTCAGCCAGTGCGGCGGCCGGATCAGCATCGTCGCGCATGGGCTCCTCCCGGAGGGTGGACGGGGTCGGGCGCCCGCCTCCAGTGTGGATGCGGGCATGGAATGGGGAGATGGGCCCCGGCCGCCCCCCATCACGACGGAGGGGCAGGTGCCTCCCGCTGCGTCTAGTGATCCCGGCGGCGTTTGTGAAGCCTTCCCCGGGGCCTCCTCCCTTTTCGCTGGACCGCGCGGTCTCCATGTCACTATGAACACGCACCCGCCGGCCGGACGGAGAGCTGCCAGATGAACACCCTGCCCTATTCCGAGCGCCCGCTCTTCCGCCCCGGGCCGCGCACGCTCAACTGGATGATTCCGCTGGGCATGGGCGCGGTCGGATGGGCGCTCTACATGCGCTACATGGTGGTGGAGCCGACGCTGGTCTCCCTCGCCTGCGAGGCGGGACTGGAAAGCGCCGGCTGCTACGGCCGCGCCGCCGTGCTGGCGCTGTCGCTGTGGAACGTGTTCGGCGGCGTGGCGCTGGTGGTGGCGCTCATCCAGCTTCTGGCGCCGGGCCTCGCCACCTTCTCCGTGGGCATGGTGTTCGCGAGCTTCGCCCTCGTCTTCCACAACGAGGTCGCCGGCGCGCTGGCGGCGATGATGCTCATCCTCTCCTTTGCACGGCCTGGACCCGCCACAGCGTGAAGGCCATGACGAGGCAGAGCGCGCCGAACCAGGCCGCCTGCCAGTTGGCGAGAGTCTCGTTGAGCGGCACGTAGATGCCGGCCACCAGCAGCACCCACATGGCGATCAGCTCGGCAAGGCCGGCGCCGTCGCGATCCGCCCGCCGCACGAGCAGCGGCGCAGCGACCGCTGCCACGAGCGCGGTGAGCGGGAACACCGGGAAATCCTTGTAGCGCGGATCAAACACCAGCTCGAACGCCACCGAACCGACCGCAACCGTCGCGAGCGCCAGAACCGCCCCCGCCGCAATGGCTGCACCGGACGTCGCGGACCAGCGACGGGAATCGAGCGCGACCGAGAAGGCGGCGAGCCCCTGCCCGCGCACGATGATGGCTGGCACGGTCACCATGGCCAGCGCGGCGGCGGCAAGGATGAGGCCGTTGCGCAGCCAGCCGACGAAGCCCAGGCTTTCCAGCGGCAGCGCCGAGAGCGCGGCGCCCAGCGTCGCCCCGCCGAACAATGCGATGGCCGCGATCGCGTACCATTCCATCGGCCGCACCAATTCCTCCCGGCGGCGGGTGGCGGCGAAGGCCGAACCGAACACGGCCGCGACCGAGAGGATGCCGACGGCGATGTGCATCCTCCAGCCGGGAAAATCCTCCACAGGCTGGCCCCAGGCGAACTTGGGCAGGCGCGTTCCGGCATCGATCACGCCCCAATGGCCGCCCACCGTGCCTTCGCTGCGCCGCTTCCAGGGCTGGTCGAACGCCTCGATGACGTTGACGCGGTAGCCCTGGCGCTTGGCCAGCGCCACCACGTCGTGCATCACCCGCGCCTGATTGGCGGGAGAGGGCAGCGCGTCCTCGCGCATGCGGCCGGCGCTGGGCCAGCCGGTCTCGCCGATGAGAATCTCCTTGCCGGGAAACGCCTCGGCCATGCGCTGGCGGATTTCGTCCACATGCGGGCCGGCATCCTCGGCCGAGACGGGCAGGTCCTCCCAATAGGGCAGGATGTGGATGGTGACGAAATCCACGTTCTCGGTGAGGCCCTTGTTGCGCTCCCAGAACTCCCACACATCGGCATAGGTGACGGGCACGCCGCCCACCTCCCGCTTCACGCGGGCGAGAACGCTGGCGAGTTCCGTGGCCGACATCTCGCCACGCAGCAGCACCTCGTTGCCGACAACGACGGCCTTAACCACGTCGGGATTTTCTTTCGCGAGACGGATGCCGGTCTCCAGCTCGATGCGGTTGCGGTCCGCGTCCGGCCCCAGCCAGATGCCGAGCAGCATGGTGAGCCCGTGCTTGCGGGCGAGCGCCGGTGCCTTGTCGAGGCCCATCTCTATGGAATAGGTGCGCACGCAGGACGTGATCTGCGCGAGGCGGACGAAATCCTCCTCGATCTGCGCCTCGGGAATCACCAGACCCTTCTGGAAGGGCGACTGGCCGTCGCGGAACGGAGCGTAGGAGACACAAGGCAGCTTCTCGCCCGCGGCCAGCGGCGACGGCGGCATCTCCACCGGACGCCCCACATAGGTCCACAGGCCGGCGATGAGGCCACAGACCAGGAGCGCCAGCACCAGCGGCAGCCGCACGGAGGAAGGCATCTCGTCTCCAGAGGTGAAGGTATCCCCCGCGCCACATAGAGCCTTGGACGGGCGGTGTGAAGCCTCCGCCTCAACCTTGGCGGACGGCAGGCGAAAGCCACGCTTTCCATGCGGCATGTGCCGAACGCCGCGCCGTCATGCTGACAAATTCTCTCCCTTCTCCTAGGGTGTCGGGCGCGGCGCCCGCCGACCATTTTCTCGAGATCATGATCCTCATGCACCCCTACCGCCTCCCGCTGCTCGCGGCCGCAATCGTTTTCGCGTGCCTCTCGCCGGCCTCGGCCCAGTCCCAGTCCCAGTCGGCCGACCAGAAGCCGGCGGCGGAGCTGACCCCCGAGCAGAAGGCCGCAGCCGAGCAGCGCCGCTCGGTCGAGGAGTTCAATGAGGCGGCGAAGCTGCCCGGCGCGGCCGGTCTGCCCGAATGCGTCTTCACCGGGCGGCGGATCGCCGCACTGATCTGGAACGACGACGTGGACACCGCACGGCGTCATCTCGAATTCTACGAGCGCTTCGGCTGCCCCACCGAGCACCTGAAGGTGGCGGTGCGCTGCCTCGTGCGGCAGGGCAAGATCGACACCAAGGCGCGCGAGCGGGTGGATGCGCGGGCCCAGCAGTGCTGGGTGAACCCGGATTATGTCGCCTCCGCCCCGGCCCCCGCCGCCGGTGCCGCCCAGGGCGCAACCCCTGCCGCCCCTGGCGCGGCGCAATAATAAGATCATTGCGCAGACACCCGGCTGACGCAGCGGCGTCGAAGAGGCGCCATGATCGGGATTTATCTCTCTGCCTGAGAGTGTTAGTGTCTCGACGCACTGCAGCGTAAATTTACCGTTAACGCTGCGGTGCCGACCGTGGGGCAGGTCGAAAGCGTGCCCCGGTCCGTTCGCGTAATTCCCCGGAAACGTCCTCTGGAACCTGCGCCTTAAGCCAGCGTTCAGGTTCCGACTTCCCCTGATGGGTGGGCATCGCCATGCGTCCCGGTCTTGCTGCTGCGGCAGCGGTCATTGCGGTTGTGACCTCGTTCCACGCCGCGATGTGGCTTTCCATGCGTCCAGAGGCGAGCGCTCCGAACATCACGGACCGCTTCCAGAGCCTGTCCTTCGCGCCCTTCTCCCGGGACATGAGCCCGGAGGGTGACGCCCCCACCACCGAGGCGCAGGTGCGCTCGGACATGGCGGTCGTCGCGCCCTACAGCCGCGGCGTGCGGACGTATTCTTCCACCCACGGCAAGGAACTGATCGCCCCCATCGCGGCCGAGCAGGGCCTGCGCGTGACAGCCGGCGCCTACCTGAACCGCGAGGTCGACAAGGATACGGGCAAGCCGATCGAGGTGGTCGACAAGAAGACCGGCAAGAAGGTCACCGTTAAGGACCTCAACGACCTTGAGATTGACGGCGTGGTTAAGGTCGCCCGCCAGAACCGCAACGTGAACGCCGTCATCGTCGGCAACGAGACGCTTCTGCGCGGCGACATGACCCCGTCGGAGCTGGCCGCCGTCATCCGCAAGGTGAAGCGCCAGGTCAACGTGCCCGTGAGCACCGGCGAAATCTGGAATACCTGGCTGGAGCCGGGTGGGTCCGAGCTTGTCGCCTCCGTGGACTTCATCCTCGCCCACATCCTGCCCTACTGGGAGGACGTGCCGGCGGACCAGGTGGTCGACTACAGCATCAACGCCTACAACCGCCTGCGCGCAGCCTATCCCGGCAAGCGCATCGTGATCGGCGAGTTCGGCTGGCCCTCGCACGGCTACAACCGCGGGGCCTCCGTGCCTGATCCCATGGAGCAGGCCAAGATCATCCGCAATTTCGTCGCCCGCGCCGATGCGCTCGGCATCGAGTACAACATCATCGAGGCCTTCGACCTGCCCAAGAAGCAGAACGAGGGCTCGGTGGGTCAGTACTGGGGCGTGTTCGACGCGGACCGCACCCTGAAGTTCCCCCTGACCGGCCCGATCTTCGAGAAGACCTACAACCAGACCGCCATCCTGGCGCTGCTGCTGGGCGTGCTGTTCACCCTGCCCCTGCTGCGCATGCGCGACCTCACCGTGACCCAGGGCCTTGTGCTGGCCGCCTCGGCCAACGGCGTCGCCGCGTGGCTGGCGCTGGTGGTGGACTACTGGCTCAACCACTATGTGAGCGGCGGTGACTACCTCACCCTCGCCCTGAGCGTGGTGATGCTGGTGCCGCTGGTGTTCGTGCTGCTCTATCGCATCGAGGAACTGGCGGCGGTGGCCTTCGGCAACGGCCCCAAGCGCCTCGTCGAGGAGCAGAAGCACGCGGCGCCCACGCGCTTCCCCAAGGTCTCCATACACGTGCCCGCGTATCGCGAGCCGCCGGAGATGCTGATCCAGACCATCGATGCCCTCGCCCGGCTGGAGTATCCCAACTACGAGGCGATCATCATCGTCAACAACACGCCGGACCCGGCGATGGTGGAGCCGGTGCGCGCCCACTGCGCCACGCTCGGCGACCACATCAAGTTCATCAACGCCGAGAAGGTGTCGGGCTTCAAGGCCGGCGCCCTGCGCATCGCGCTCGACGCCACGGCTCCCGACGCCGAGATCATCGGCGTGATCGACGCGGACTATGTGGTGACGCCGGACTGGCTGAAGGACCTCGTGCCCGCGTTCGACGACCCGACCGTGGGCCTCGTCCAGGCACCGCAGGACCACCGGGACGGCCACCGCAGCCCGCTGCACGAGGCGATGAATGCCGAATATGCCGGCTTCTTCGACATCGGCATGGTGCAGCGCAACGAGGACGACGCCATTGTCGTCCACGGCACCATGTGTCTCATCCGCCGCGCGGCCATGGTGGAGGCCGGCAACTGGTCGTCCGACACCATCTGCGAGGATACCGATCTCGGCCTCTCCATCGCCGAGAACGGCTGGAAGACCCACTACACCCGCAAGCGCTACGGCTATGGCCTGCTGCCCGACTCCTTCGAGGCGTTCAAGAAGCAGCGTCACCGCTGGGCCTATGGCGGCTTCCAGATCATCAAGAAGCACTGGCGCCGGTTCCTGCCGAACAATTCCCGCCTGACGACGGCCCAGAAGCGGCACTTCGTGCTCGGCTGGATCTCCTGGCTCGGCTCGGAATCGGTGGGCGCCTTCATGGCCATCGCGTCCCTGCTGTTCGTGCCCTTCGTCGCCTACTTCTCCATCTCGGTGCCGGCCCACGTGCTGACGCTGCCCATCCTCATCACCTTCCTGGTGTACGTGCTGCATTTCATCAGCCTATACCGCCTCAGGGTGGAGACCACGCCGCTGCGCATGCTCGGTGCGGCAGTGGCGGCGAGCGCGGTGCAGTTCACGGTGGCGAAGGCGGTGGTCGACGGCTTCCGCTACAAGGATCTCGCCTTCGCCCGCACCGCCAAGGGCAACAACTGGCTGGCCGGCGCGGCGCGCTCCTTCCCGGCCTTGCCGGAAGCGATCATCGGTGGCCTCCTGATCGCCGCGGGCACCTACATGCTGGTGGCGAACAACCTGCCGGGCTCTTCCATCGTGAAGACCTCCAACGACTGGCGCCACATCCGCGAGATCAACCTCTACGGCATCGCCCTGTTGGTGCAGAGCCTGCCGTTCGTGGCCGCGGCCGTCATCGGCGCCTTCGAGCCCTCGCGGCTGAACGACTTCGCCACCTGGCGGGCCGTCCGCGCCAAGCTCGCGGCGGTGCCCCGCCGCCTCGGCCTCAACGCGCCGCCCGCCGTCGCGGACTGACCGAAGTCGCACACCTGAACCGAACGCCCGGCCCCCGCGCCGGGCGTTTGCTTTTGCCCTCCCCCTCACCGCCTGAAATGGCGACGCCCTGAACAGCCATGCCCGATCAGCCGCCCGCTTCCCCCCCCACCCTGCGTCCCCCCGCGCTGATCCTCGCGGGCGGCCTGGGCCGGCGGATCAATGCGCCGGCGCTGGGGGCCGTGGAAAAGCCGCTGGTGCCGCTGGGGGGGCGCCCCCTCATCGCGCACGTCATCGAACGCCTGAGTCCGCAGGCGGGTCCCCTCCTCATCAATGCCAATGCGCCCGCCGGCACCTACGCCGGATTCGGCCTGCCCGTGCTGCCGGATACCATCGCCGGTCATCCCGGGCCGCTGGCCGGCGTGCTCGCGGGGCTGGAGCATCTGGCGCAGGCAGCCCCCGGAGCGAGCCTTCTCACCGTAGCCGCCGACACGCCGTTCCTGCCCGACGATCTCGTCGTTCGGCTCATGGAACGGCATCGGGAGACCGGCACTGTGGTATGCGCAGGCTCCGGCGGACAGCGCCATCCGGTGATCGCGGTATGGCCCGCGGCGGCTCACGCCGCGCTGCGGCATAGCCTTGCGTCGGGACGGCTGAAAGTCGGGCTTCTCCTCGATGCCCTCAATGCCGTAACGGTGACGTGGGAGGGCCTTCCGGACGACCCATTCTTCAATGTGAACACGCCGGAAGACCTTGCCATTGCAGAGAAACGCCTCGTTGCCCGCCAATGAAGCATGGTCATGCTTGCGGCAGGATTGGGGAGGGTTTAGGACTGCAGGACGGCGGCTTCGCATTCGCGAAGATGCCGGAGCGGAGACGGACTTGCCGCTCGGAGACCGGACCGCCACCTCCGGACCTCTGCCGAAAACGGGTCTGTCCGCCCAAAGGATGAGGGATCCATGGACGCCACCACCAACACCGGGGCAAAAGCGGCCAAGCTAAGCTTGGGGGAGAAGAGCTGGGACCTTCCGATCCACGAAGGCTCCATCGGACCCGACGTGGTCGACATCTCCAAGCTCTACGGCCAGACCGGGATGTTCACCTACGACCCCGGCTTTACCTCGACCGCTTCCTGCGAAAGCAAGATCACCTACATCGACGGCGACGAAGGCGTGCTGCTGTATCGCGGCTACCCCATCGAGCAGCTCGCCGAGAACGGTGACTTCCTCGAGACCTGTTACCTCCTGCTCTACGGCGAACTCCCCACTGCGGCGCAGAAGGCGGAATTCGACAAGTCCGTGACCAATCACACGATGGTCCACGAGCAGATGACCCGCTTCTTCCAGGGCTTCCGCCGCGACGCCCACCCCATGGCCATCATGGTGGCCTCGGTCGGCGCGCTCTCGGCCTTCTATCACGACTCCACCGACATTTCCGACCCGACCCAGCGCCTGATCGCATCGATCCGCATGATCGCGAAGATGCCGACGCTGGCGGCCATGGCCTACAAGTATTCCATCGGCCAGCCGTTTGTTTATCCGAAGAACGATATCGACTATACGTCGAACTTCCTGCGCATGTGCTTCGCTGTCCCGTGCGAGGAATACAAGGTCAACCCGATTCTCTCGAAGGCGATGGATAAGATCTTTATCCTCCACGCCGACCACGAGCAGAACGCATCCACCTCCACGGTGCGCCTCGCCGGCTCTTCCGGCGCCAACCCCTTCGCCTGCATCGCCGCCGGCATCGCCTGCCTGTGGGGCCCCGCCCATGGCGGCGCCAACGAGGCGGCCCTCAAGATGCTGGCCGAGATCGGCTCCGTGGATCGTATCCCCGAGTACATCAAGCGCTCGAAGGACAAGAACGATCCCTTCCGCCTGATGGGCTTCGGTCACCGGGTCTACAAGAACTACGACCCGCGCGCCAAGATCATGCAGCAGACCTGCCATGAGGTTCTGACCGAACTCGGCATCAAGGACGATCCGCTGCTCGACGTGGCCGTGGAGCTGGAGCGCATCGCGCTTCACGATGACTACTTCATCGAGAAGAAGCTCTACCCGAACATCGACTTCTATTCGGGCATCACCCTCAAGGCGATGGGCTTCCCCACCACCATGTTCACCGTGCTGTTCGCCCTCGCCCGCACCGTGGGCTGGATCGGCCAGTGGAAGGAGATGATCGAAGACCCGAGCCAGCGTATCGGCCGTCCCCGCCAGCTCTACACCGGTGCCGCTCAGCGCGACTACGTGGCCATGTCCAAGCGCAAGTGAGCTCTGAAGAGTGTCTGAAACAGGAAAACGCGGCCTCCGGGCCGCGTTTTTCGTTTGGGGATGCGTGTTTCGTTTGGTGGCCCTTGGGATCAGACGCCGCCTCAACGCGGTGGAGGCAGAGCGCCCGGACGTCCCTCCCGTGCGAGGCGGAGGACCACCTCGGCCGCACGCGCGCTGGGGCTGGGGCCGGCGATGCCGAAAATCTCGTCGAAGCTGGCGAACGCCTGCTCCTGCCGCTGCCGCGCCGGGCTGTCCTCCAGCAAAGCGGACAGGGCGCCGACGAGCGCCGGCACGGTGCAATATTCCTGCAGGAACTCCGGCACCACATTCTCGCCGGCCACCAGATTGGCGAGGATCACGGTCGTGCCCTTCAGCACGCGCCGGCCGATCTGCGCCTCGAGCCAGCCGATACGATAGGCGGCGACATGGGGAATGGCCGCGAGCGCCAGCTCCAGCGTCACGGTGCCCGATGCGGCGAGGGCGGCGTGGGCGGAGCGGAAGGCGGCGAGCTTCTCCGCCTCGCTCGTCACCACGCGCGGCTTCAGCGGCCACTGCGCGATCGTCTCGCGCACCAGCCCTTCCAGCCGCGGCAGGGTGGGCAGCACCAGCTCCATCTCGTGGGTGCGGCCGACTTCGGCAAGCGCCGCGCCAAAGTCGGCGCCAATGCGTGCGATCTCCCGCCGCCGGCTGCCGGGCAGCACCAGTACCAGCGGCGGTTTGGCGCGCCGCCGCTCCGCCTCGACCGAGGACGGCCTCAGTTCGCCGAGCCGCTGCAGCAGGGGGTGGCCCACATAGAAGGTGGGCGGCCCGCCCAGCCTGCGGTGAACCTCCGGCTCAAACGGCAGCAACGCGAGCAGCGCATCCACATAGGGCCGCATGGCCGCCGCCCGCCCCGAGCGCCAGATCCACACCGTGGGCGAGACATATTTGACGATGGGAATGTTCGGGTTGCGCGCCCTCACCCGCGCCGCCACGCGGTGGGTGAAGTCCGGCGCATCCACCAGCACCAGCACATCCGGTGGGTCGGCCAGAACCGCCTCCACCGTCTCCCTGAGGCGCCGCAGGATGGTGGGCAGCTTTCCGACCACGGCGGCGATGCCGATGGCGGTCAGGTCATCCATGGGATAGAGGCTGTCGAGGCCCGACGCCGCCATGCGCCAGCCGCCGACGCCCCGGAAGGTGGCCCCGGGCGCGGCGGCGACAACCGCCTCCATCAGCGCGCCGCCGAGCTGGTCCCCCGATTCCTCCCCCGCGACGATGAAGATCCGCGGCGGGCGCCCGCCGTTCTCGATGCTCACGCGACACGCCCTCCGATGCCAGCGACGAACAGGCCGGCGGCATCGGCCGCCTCCACCAGCGCCTGCGCATCCGGCACGATGGCGCCCCCCGCCTCGAAGGCGATGCCGGCGAGGCCCACCTCAGCCGCCCGTTTCACGGTCTGCGGGCCGAGCGAGGGCAGATCCACCCGGCGGTCCTGGCCCGGCTTCGGCGCTTTGACCAGAACACCCTTGCCGGCGGCGAAGCGCAGCCGGCCGGAGCGGCGCATATCGCCATAGCGGGCCAGCATCTGGTCCGTTCCCTCCGCGGCCTCGACGGCCGCGACGAGCCCATCCACCACGATCACCCCCTGCCCCACGTCGAACGGACCGAGGGCGCGGATCACGTCGAGCCCTCGTGCGATGTCCGCCTGCTGAGTCTCGCTCGGCCGGCGGGCGCCGAGCACGCCCTGCGGAAGCAGCAGGCGGGGGGCCACCTCATGCGCGCCGACCAGGGTGAACCCCTGCTCAGCCACGAGGCCCAGAACGCCCGAGAGCAAGTGATTGTCGCCGCCCCGGAACAGGCGGGCGATACGCGGCAGCAGCCGCAGCATGGTGAAATCAAACCCGAGGTCGCGCACGCGCGGGCGCGTCAAGGCACCCACCATGACCACATCGCGCACCCCGCGCGCCTTGGCCCATGTGGTGACGGAGCCGAGCGAACCGAGGCGGAACCAGAGGTGCGGCCAGCGCTCCAGCGCCGGATCGGCGAAGCCCTGGATGAGAAGCAGCACCACCTCACGCCCATCAGCCGCGGCCGCTTCGGCGACCGCAGCAGGAAAGGCGCCACTGCCGGCGACGATGCCGAGCGGTCCCTGGCTGAGGGCGCCGCGCTTCTGCGACGCGCCGAGGCCGGCCAAACCCGGGCCACGCGCCGCCCCCACGGCACGCCCCTGCCCGTCTTCCCCCGGCAGGCCCACGGCTCAATCCTCCTTGATGACGCCCCGCGCCGGATGACAGATGGGGCGCTTGCGATCGGCATCGATGAAGGCCACCACGGCCGCCGCGAACGCCGATTCCCCCACCATCTGCCGCACCTTCTCGAGGCGCATGTCGAACGTGCCCTCGCCGAAGAAAAGATCGCGATAGACCGCGCGGGCCGCGTGCAGGTCGGACTTGGTGAAGCCGCGCCGCTTCATGCCCACCACGTTGAGGCCGACCAGCTTGCCGGCCTGTCCGAGCACGTTGGCGAAGGGGATCACATCCTCGCGCACGCCGGTGAGGCCGGAAATCATGCACTGGGCGCCGATGCGGGTGAACTGGTGCACCGCGCACTGGCCGCCGAGGAAGGTGAAGTCACCGACGCTCACATGGCCGCCGAGCACCGCGTTGTTGGCGAAGATGACGCCGTTGCCGACCGTGCAGTCATGGCCCACATGGGAGCCCGTCATCATCATCACGCCGTTGCCGATGCGCGTGACGCCGCCGCCGCCCACCGTGCCGGTACTCGCCGTCGCGTGCTCGCGGAGCATGCAATCGGTGCCGATGACGAGCTTCGTCGGCTCGCCCTTGTAGTGCACCGATTGCGGCGCCGAGCCGAGCGAAGCGAAGGGGAAGACCTGCGTGCGCGCGCCGATGGTGGTGACACCCTGAATAACCACATGAGCGTGCAGCTTCACGCCCGCTTCAAGCACCACGTCCGGACCGAGGATGGCATAAGGACCGATCTCGACATCATCCGCGAGCCCCGCTGGGTTCTCTACCCGGGCGGTGGGATCGATCTTCGCCACTAGCTGTTCTCCACGATCATTGCGCCGACCTTGGCCTCGGCCACCAGCTCGCCGCGCACCTTGGCTTCGCCGCGATACCACCACATGTTGCGGCGGCGGCTGATGCGGGTCATGTGGTATTCGAGCACATCTCCCGGCACCACGGGACGACGGAACTTCGCCTCGTCGATGGTCATGAAATAGACCAGCGAGGGCTTCTCCTTGTTTTCCTTGCCGAGCACGCAGACGACCCCTGCCGTCTGGGCCATGCCCTCGATGATGAGGACACCGGGCATCACCGGATTGCCCGGGAAGTGGCCGAGGAAGTGCGGCTCGTTGGCGGTGACGTTCTTGACGCCGATGCAGGAGAGATCGCCGTCGATCTGCTCCACCCGGTCCACCATGAGAATGGGATAGCGGTGCGGCAGGCAGGCGAGCACCTTCTGGATGTCCGCGCTGCCGAGCACCTTGGGGGCTTCGGCCTGGGACGCACCGGCCTCTCCGGCTGCGCGCGTGGTGTCGTTCATTCCTGCGGTCCTTCCCCTTCCTCGTCGTCCTTGCCCCGGCGAGCGCCGGCAGCGGCGATGCGCTTGAGCGTCGCGACTTCGCGGAACCATTCGCGCACGGGCTTTGCCGGCGAGCCGCCCCAGCGCACGCCCGGCGGGACATCGCCCTTCACGTTGCTTGAAGCGGCGATCTGCGCGCCGGTACCGATGGTGACATGGCCCACGACGCCCACCTGCCCGCCGAGCATCACGAAATCCCCGAGCGTGGTCGAGCCCGAGATGCCGGTCTGGGACACGACGATGCAATGACGGCCGATCACCACGTTGTGGGCGATCTGGACCAGGTTGTCGATCTTGCTGCCCTCGCCGATCACCGTGTCGGTAATGGCACCACGGTCGATGGTGGTGTTGGCGCCGATTTCCGCATTGTCCTGCACCACCACCCGGCCGAGTTGGGGCACCTTCACATGACCGGCCGGGCTCGGCTGATAGCCGAAGCCGTCCGAGCCGATCCGGGCGCCGGCATGGATGATGACGCCATTGCCGACATAAGCGTGGATCACGCTGGCGCCAGGGCCGATGGCGCAGCCCCGGCCGATGCGTACGTGGGGGCCAATGATGGCGCCAGCGCAGATGACCGAACCCGCGCCGATCTCGGCGCCGGGGCCGATGACCGCGCCGGGGTCCACCGTCACCCCATCCTCCAGGCGCGCCTTCGGATGGACCTGGGCACCCGGGGCTACGCCCTCATGGCCGAAGATTGGCAGCGGACGGAGCGCGGCGGGAAACATGCGCCGCGACACGGCGAGGAAGGCCGCGGCCGGACGCGGAGCGATCAGCAGCGGAAGACCGGCCGGTGCCTTCGGAGCGAAGCGCTCGGAGGTGATGAGGGCCCCAGCCCGCACGCTCCCGAGCTTCTCCGCGAAGAGGAAGGAATCGCAGAAGGCGAGTTCGTCAGGACCGGCGGTTTCCAGGGTGCCAAGGCCGCTGATGCGGCGGGCGCCAAGCTCAGCTTCTTCCTCCGGACTGGAGGCGGCGAGCCGCGCCCCTGCGAGCGCAGCCACTTCTGCGAGGGTCAGAGGCTCCGGAAGCGGGAAAAAAAGGTCGTGACTCATGACGGATACGCCCAGGCGCCGGAGAACGAAACGGGTGGTTCCACGTACGGAGCAACACGCCCGGCGGGGCACGCCTCATCCGTGACCGCGCCGATCGAAGGCTGGCCGGCCGAAGGCGAGCCGCCCCTCACGGGCAAACGTGGGCACGTCGCAACCTTCAGCACGTCTTGGCCAGAAGCGGGTCTCTGTTCTCGGAGGGTCCTCATCTGGCTGGCCATCCGGGAGATCGGCGCGGCGCAGGCAAAGGCCGGTGCGGGCGAGAACCTCGACAAGGGATTGGGCCGGGGACGAAGACCTCGAAGGCGAAACCGTTGCGGCTGGGATCGGCGCGTCAGTGCGAAATACGCCCCTCCCATAGCGAGACTGCCTCCCCGATGCAACGCACCGGAGAGGCAGTTTGAGGTCTCATCCCTTAGGGGTTCCGGCAACAAGGTCCGCCGCAACCGCTCTATTCGGTCAGGTCAGAACCGGGTGCCGCCCGAGAAGCGGAACGCCTGGGTCTGATCGAACTGGGCCTGCGAAAGCACCCAGGCATAGTCGAAGCGCAGGGGACCGAACGGCGACTGCCAGATCAAGCTGACGCCAACCGAGGATCGGATCGTGTCGTCGTTATAGACGCACACGTTACCCTTGGCATTCTGGGAACCGGCCGGGCAGGTCACGAAGTTCGGGTTGCCGTAGAAATTGCTTCCCTTGTAGTTCGGCACGAGGGGGAAGGTGGTCGGACCGTTATAATCGAACAGCGAGCCGGCATCCGCGAAGATCGCACCCTTCATGCCGATATCCTTGGGCAGGAAGGCGAAGGGGAACTGGACTTCCGCAGAGACACCCCAGTAGGTGGTGCCGCCCAGAGCATTGAGCTGATTGTTGTAGCAGTTGTAGGCGAGCGGAGTGCCGGCATTCGACTTCGCGCAGGGTGCGAGATCGCGAGGACCGATACCGGAGGGCGCAAAGCCGCGGACCAGGTTCGGACCCATGTAGAAGTTGTCCAGAACGTCCAGATCCTGATCGCCCCACGAGGAGACGTAGCCCGCCTGACCCCGCAGGATCAGCACGCTGTCGCCCGGCAGCGGCGTGTAGTGGCGAATGTCACCCGTGGTGCGGATGAAGTTCACGTCACCGCCGACGCCAGCCAGATCCTGCTTCAGCTCGGCATAGATGCCCTGCGTCGGGTTCTGGTTGTTGTCGAGCGAATTGAACGACAGCGTGTAGCCGAGCGCCGAGGTAATGGTCGCACCCTGAGCTTCGGCGTCACGAATGGCCCAGGAAATCGAGGTCGCGCAGTAGTTGTAATAGGCAGTGCCCGGATCACCATACCCGCTGCAAAGGTTGATCGAGCGCTGATAGAGGTTGTAGCGCAGGGCGAGCGTGATCTCGTCCGTGATGGGCAGGCCGAGGCGCAGGCCGCCACCGACCATGTTGGTGCCATACGGCGTGTAGCTCGTGGTCTCGGTGTTCTTCCAGTAGAGGTCGAAGCCGGCGGCCACGCGATAGCCGAGGAAGTAGGGCTCGGTGAAGGAGAATTCCGCGCCCTGCGAATACTGGCCGAGGGTGCCGGACACCTTCACGTACTGGCCACGGCCAAGGAAGTTCTTCTCGCCCAGCGAGACCTCGCCGATGATGCCATCCGCGGTCGAATAGCCACCGGAGATGGAGAACTCGCCCGTGGGCTGGTCTTCCACGTCCACCGCGAGGATCACACGGTCGGGCGCGGAGCCCGGCTCGGTGGTGATCTTCACGTTCTTGAAGTAGCCGAGGTTGCGCAGCCGGCGCTCGGCCCGATCGACCAGCACGCGGTTGTAGGCGTCGCCCTCGCCGATATCGAACTCGCGCCGGATGACATAGTCACGGGTGCGGGTGTTGCCGCGGATTTCGATGCGCTCGATGTAGACCCGCGGGCCTTCCTCGAGCACGAACGCCACGTTGATGAGCTTGGCCTGGAAATCCCGATCGCCACGCGGACGGACCTGGGCGAAGGCATAGCCGGACTTGGAGGCCTCGATGGTGAGGTTCTCGACCGACTTCTCGACCAGCTCGGCGTTGTAGATCTGGCCCTCCTGGGCGCGCACCACGCGCTTCAGGGAGTCGGCGGACAAGTCGCGGATGTTGGACACCACATCGACCTTGCCGAAGCGATACTGGTCACCCTCTTCGAGGGTGAAGGTGAGGATGTAGCCGCCGCCACCGGGATCAAGCTCGGCGGTCGCGCCGACGATGCGGAAGTCCGCATAGCCGTTCTTCAGATAGAAGCGGCGCAGCAGCTCCTGGTCCGAGTTCACCCGGTCGGGATCGTAGGCGTCGGTGGACTTCAGGAACGACAGCCAGTTGGTCTGGGTCGTGGAGATCACGTCCTTCAGCTTCCAGTCCGAAAAGGCCTTGTTGCCGACGAACTTGATGTCCTTGATGCCGGTCTTGCTGCCTTCCGTGATCTCGAAGACCAGATCGACGCGGCCGTTGCCGCGGTCGATGGTGACCGGGTTGACGCGCACGTCGCTACGGCCGGAACGGCGATAGATCTCGATGATGCGCTGGGTGTCGGCCTGGACGGTGGACTTGTTGAACGGCGCGCGCGGCTTGGACTGAACCTCGCCCTCGAGCATCTCGTCCTTGAGCTTCTTGTTGCCCTCGAAGATGACGCGGTTGATCACCTCGTTCTCGGCCACCCGCACCACGATGCGACCGCCGGACTGGTTGATCTGCACATCCGAGAAGAGGCCGGTCGCGTAGAGCGCCTTCCAGGCCTCGTCGATCTTGGCAGCCGTGTAGGGACCGGAGCCGAAATAGGAGCGGATGGTATCCGCGTCCACACGGCGGTTGCCCTCAACCACGATGGAGCTGGACTGGGCTGCGGCGGGGGACGCCACAACGAGAGAACCGGCCACCGAACCCGCCGCAACGCAGGCGGCGAGACCAAAGGCGGCGGCCAGATTTCTCAGGACCCGGAGCGTAGCAGTCATATGGTGCGCAACCTTGAAATTTCGTTGTTCTCGAACCCGCCGCCTTCCCCGGACAAACGCACCGGGCACAGGGACGGATTCTCACCCTGCGATGCCGCTTGTACAGGCTTTTACCGCAGGTGCAAACCGAACCGCGGCCGAAGACTGCCCTTTTCCGGAGACCGTTGCCCGCTCGCCACGACCCCGGTGCGACAAATCAAAATCCCTTACATTGCAGCAATATGCAGCACGTCGTTCCAGGTGGCGAAGATCATCAGCATAAGCACCAGCGCAAGGCCGATGCGGAAGCCGATGTCCTGCGTCCGGGCACTCAGCGGGCGTCCACGGATCGCCTCGAAAGCGTAGAACAGAAGGTGTCCGCCATCCAACAGCGGGATCGGAAAGAGGTTAAGCAATCCGATAGACACGGATAGCACCGCCGCCAGGGACAGAAGTGCCCCGATACCAAATGTCGCGACTTGCCCGGACACCTGGGCAATGCGGATGGGGCCTCCGAGCTGGTCTGCCGACTCGCGCCCGGCCACCAGGCCGCCGAGGTAATCGAAGGTGCGGGCCACCACGAACCAGGTTTCCTGGACGCCCATGCCGATGGCTTCGACGGGGCCGAACCGCTGAGTCGTCACGTCGCCAGCCGCCAGCGAGCGCGAGATTCCAAGCAGCCCGGTCCGGTGGCTGTTGCCGAAGGGGTCCTTGACTTCCTTCAGCTCGGGCGTGGCCGTCAGGGTCACTTCGCGGTCGCCCCGGGCGACGGTGAAGGCCAGCGGCTGGCCGGCGTGGGAGCCGACGATGCGCTGCATGTCGGAGAAGCTCTCCACCTTGGCGCCGTCGATCTCCAGCACCAGGTCGCCGGGCTTGAAGCCGGCGATCTCGGCGGCGCTGCCGGGGTTGATCTGGTCCACGCGCGGCGCCGTCACCTGCTTGCCGAACACCATGAAGACGATGGCGAAGATGGCGATGGCCAGGAGGAAATTGGCGATGGGTCCGGCGGCGACGATGGCCGCGCGCCAGGCGACCGGCTTGTAGAAAAAGCTTTCGTTGCGCTCGGCCGCGGTCATCTGGGAGAGGCGCGCGGCGTCGGGCGTGGAGGCTGCGTCCTCGTCTCCGAAGAAGCGCACATAGCCGCCGAGCGGCACCGCGGCGATGCGCCAGCGGGTGCCATGCCGGTCATTGAAGCCGGCGATCTCGGGCCCGAAGCCCAGCGAGAAGGTCAGCACGCGGACGCCGGCGCGCCGCGCCACCCAGAAGTGACCCAGCTCGTGGAAGAAGACCACCAGCGTCAGGACGAACAGGAACGGGATGACATAGCCGAGGAGAGTGGAGGACAGCGTGCCAAGGTTCGCACCAAGACCAGAAATCACATCCATCATCGGTTCCTCTTCTCCCCGTGCCCGCGGGCGGGATCACCCTACACACTTATCCCGCACCCGCCAGCCTCGGCAGGCCGGAGCTGTGCGACGGGAAACTGCTCTTAGGATGCCTTTGCGGCAAACTTGGGCAGAAGTCCGGAGGCCGTGCGGCGCGCCATTTGGTCGGCCTCCAGCGCATCATCGATGCTTGCCGGTGCCGGACCACCGTTGATCCGGTCGAGGGTCGCCCCGACGATGTCGGTGATGCCGTAGAAACCGATCCGCCCTTCGAGATAGGCCGCGACGGCAATTTCGTTCGCCGCATTGAGCACGGTCGCTGCGATTCCCCCCTGCTTCAGCACTTCGCGGGCGAGGCCCAGCGCCGGGAATCGCGCCACGTCCGGGGCCTCGAAGCTGAGGCGCCCCAGGGCCACGAGGTCGAGCTTGCGGCAGGAGGTCGCGACGCGCTCGGGATAAGCGAGGCAATGGGCGATGGGCACGCACATGTCGGGCAGCGCCAGCCCCGCCGTCACCGAGCCGTCGATGAAGGAAACGAGGCCGTGGACCACCGACTCGGCATGGACCACCGCGTCCAGTTGCTCGGCCGAGACGGCGAACAGGTGCTGGGCCTCGATCAGTTCCAGCCCCTTGTTCATGAGGGTCGCGGAATCGATGGTGACCTTGGCGCCCATGTTCCAGTTGGGATGCTTCAACGCATCCTGCGGCAAGGACCGGGCGATCTCTTCGCGGCTCTTGAGGCGGAACGGACCGCCGGAGGCCGTGAGCGTGATCTTCTCCACCGCCTTGTGGGGACCGGCCGCCAGCGCCTGGAAAATGGCGTTGTGCTCCGAATCCACAGGCAGGATTTCGGTTTCGAGCCGCGCCGCCTCGGCCATGAAGAAGGCGCCGGCGGCGACCAGGCATTCCTTGTTGGCGAGCGCGATGCGCCGGCCCGGCGCGAAAGCCGCGACCGTCGGCGCGAGCCCGGCGCAGCCGACGATGGCGCTCACCACCACGTCGGTCTCGCGACGCGCGGCTTCCAGCACCGCCTCGGGGCCGGCGCCACATTCGATGCCGCTGCCGGAAAGTGCCTCCCTGAGCGCCGCGCCGCCCGCGGGATCGGCCAGCGCGGCGAAGCGGGCACCCAGCGCCAGGGCGGTCTCGGCAAGGGCGGCGGCATCGCGTCCGCCGGCCACCGACTCGATCGCGAAGAGGCCGGGCGCGTCCGCGAGCACCTTGCGCACGCTGTGGCCGATGGAGCCGGTGGCCCCGAGCACGGAAAGACGTTTCATGGGGAGCGTCCTACCACAAAAGCAGTCCGGCTGCCGGGTCGCCCGCATTGCGCAGCACGGCGACGACGACCGCCAGCAGGGCTGCGGCGGCGAAGCCGTCCAGCCGGTCGAGCAGCCCGCCATGGCCGGGAATGAGCCGGCTCGCATCCTTCACGCCGAACAGGCGCTTCACCGCCGATTCCGCGAGGTCGCCGGCCTGGCTGACGATGCTGAGCAGGAGGGAGAGGCCGGCGACCGGCAACAGGGCCGGCGCGCCGGAGGCGTAGGCGACGCCGAGGCCGCAAAGGGTGGCGAGCACGGTTCCGCCGATGGCGCCGGACCACGTCTTGTTCGGCGACACCCGGGGCCACAGCTTCGGCCCACCCAGCGCGCGGCCCGTGAAATAGGCGAAGATGTCGGTCGCCCAGACGATGGCGCACAGATAAAGCACCGCAGAAAAACCCAGTGGCGACGCGCCCCGCAGGACGACCACGGGCAGCGCTGCACTGGCGGCGGCGAGCACCCCGGCCATGGCCCAGGCGCTCTGCCGAGGCACCGCGAGGGTGCAGGCGGCGGCGGCCAGCACGGCTGCGCTGAAGGCCCAGGTCGGCTCCGCCATCACGGCCAGCACGCCGCCGGCGACGAGGCCCAGGCCGCCGAGGCCGAGATAGGCCACGCGATGCTCGAGGCGGGCGACGTCCGCCCATTCATTGAGGACGAGGAGCCCGGCTGCCACCCACAGCACCGCGAACGGGATGCCGCCGTACCAGGCTGCCGCGAGCACCAGCGGCACCAGCACGAGGGCGGAAAGGGTGCGATGCCTGAGATCAGAGCCGAAATGCACGTGGGTCAGGGTCCGGGGCGAGGCGTCACGCCGCCGAACCGCCGGTCGCGCCGGGCATATTCGTCGATGGCCGCGATGAGGGCGGCCTTGTCGAAGTCAGGCCAGTAGATGGGCAGGAACACGAATTCCGAATAGGCGGCCTGCCACAGCAGGAAATTGGACAGCCGCTGTTCGCCGGAGGTGCGCACGATGAGGTCGGGGTCGGGGATGCCTGCGGTTTCGAGCCGCTGGGAGATCATTTCCACGTCCACGTCCTCGGGCTTCACCCGCCCGGCCGCGACGTCCGCAGCGATGCGCGCCACGGCAGAAGCGATCTCCTGGCGGGCGCCATAATTGAAGGCGACGACCAGCGTCAATCCGGTGTTGGTGCAGGTCAGTGCCTCGGCATCGTCCAGCAATTGCCGGATGTCCGGGGCAAGCCCCGCCCGCTCGCCGATCACCTTCACCCGCACATTGGCGGAATTCAGTTCGGCGAGATCGTGCCGCAGGAAGAACTTCAGCAGCCGCATCAGCTCCGTCACCTCGGTGACGGGACGCGACCAGTTTTCCGCGGAGAAGCTGTAGATGGTGAGGAAGCGGATACCGATTTCGCGGGCCGCGCGCACGCAGCGGCGCAGGGCCTCCACGCCGCGGCGATGCCCTTCCACCCGCGGAAGCATGCGCGAGGTCGCCCAGCGGCCGTTGCCGTCCATGATGACGCCGACATGGACGGGAACGCACCGTGGCGCCCCGGCAGGCGTCGGCTGACCGGCGGCCGCCGGCGCAGCCGGCGACGTCCGGCCGGGGACGGCGGTCTCGCTTGCGGCGCGCACGGTCATGGCTTGCTCAGGGCTCACACCTTCGTCCTCAAACCGCGTTGGTTCTCAAACCGTGGCGACTGACCGGCGCCGGTCAACCGCGTCCCAGTCAACCGCGTGCCTACCACTTCCCTGGCCTCGCGCTGCCGCTGCCCTCAGACGGAGAGGATTTCCTTTTCCTTCTGGGCGAGCGTCTGGTCGATGTCGGCAATGGTCTCGTCGGTCGCCTTCTGGACGTCCTTGGAGAGGCGCTCCAGCTCATCGGACCCCATCTCGCTGTCCTTTTCCAGCTTCTTCAGCAGGTCCATCCCGTCCCGACGCACATGACGTACCGCCACCCGGGCGGCCTCGGCATACTTGTGCGCAACCTTGACGAGTTCCTGGCGCCGTTCCTGGTTGAGTTCAGGGATGCGCAGGCGCAGCACCTGGCCTTCCGTCGCCGGATTGAGGCCGAGATTCGAATCGCGGATCGCCTTTTCGACGGCGTTCACCATGCCGCGGTCCCACACCTGCACGGAGAGCATGCGGGCCTCGGGCACAGAGACGGTGGCCACCTGGTTCAGGGGCATTCGCGCGCCATAGGCCTCGATCGTGATGGGCTCGAGCAGGCTGGCCGAAGCGCGGCCGGTGCGCAGGCCGCCCAGTTCGTCCCTGAGCACGCCGACCGCGCCCTGCATGCGGCGCTTGAGATCGGCCATGTCGAAGGTCCCGGTGGTCATGACTATCCTCTGTCTTCAAGATCGCGGGCACGCTTCATTCGCACGGAAACGTTTCTGATTCCATGCGAACGCGCGGTTCCTGGCGGGAAAGGCGCGGCGGAGGAGCCCTGGTCGAGGTTGCGGCTTGCGCGGACATGACAGGACGGCACGGCAATTCGGTGGCCATGCCGCACGCGGTGCGACCAGGACGATGCCCAGGCCCCAGCCTTCTACCTGCATCCGTCGACAGCGCCCCCTGTCCTTCCGGAAAACTCAAGTCGCGGTCCGTCTCGCCCGATCAGGGCGCGACGACCGTGACGCGTCCCTCCCCCATCGCTGCCGTGGCGATGGCGCCGGGCTCACGAATGGAGAAAACGATTATCGGCAAGGCCGCTTCGCGGGCAAGCGCGAACGCCGCCGCATCCATCACCTTGAGGTCGCGGGACAGCGCCTCGTCGTGGGTGATGCGGTCGTAGCGTGTGGCCGAGGGATCGAGCTTGGGATCGGCGGAATAGACGCCGTCCACATTGGTCGCCTTCAGCACCGCGTCGCAGTCCAGCTCGGCCGCGCGCAGCACGGCGCCGGTGTCGGTGGTGAAATAGGGATTTCCCGTTCCGCCGGTGAGCACGACGATGCGGCCGCGCCGCAGGTGCCGCATGGCCGGCTGGCGGGCGTAGGGCTCGCACACCGTCGGCATGGGGATGGCGGAAAGGGTCCGCGCCGGGGCGCCGGCCGCCTCGATGGCCCGCTCCAGCGCGAGGCCGTTCATGACGGTGGCGAGCATCCCCATGTGGTCGGCGGTGGCGCGGTCGAGATTCTCATCGGCCACCCGCGCGCCGCGCAGAATGTTGCCGCCGCCGACGACCACCGCCACCTCACACCCCGCCGCACGGGCGGCGACGAGGTCACGGGCGATGCGGGCGACGGTGGGCGGGTGCAGGCCGAAAGGCTCTGCGCCCATCAGCGCTTCGCCGGAGACCTTCACCAGGATGCGGGGATAAGGCAGTCCCGGCGCCGCGAAGGGCGCCGGGGGTTCCGGATAGTCCGAGTCGTCGGAGATGGCGGTCATGGGAGCCCCCTCCCCGCCTGCGATCAGGACTGGCCGGCGGCGGCGGCCACCTCGGCCGCAAAGTCGGTCTCTTCCTTCTCGATGCCTTCGCCGAGCGCATAGCGCACGAACGCGGTGAGCTTGACCGGCGCGCCGACCTGGCCTTCGGCCTCCTTCAGCACCTGGGCAACGGACTTGGAGCCGTCATGCACGAAGGGCTGGTCGAGGAGGGTGTTCTCCTTGAAGAAGCTCTTCATGCCGCTTTCGGCGATCTTGTCCTGCACGTTGGCGGGCTTGCCCTGGTGCTTCTCGAGCAGGATGGCCTTCTCGCGGGCGATGGTGCTCTCGTCGATGCCGGAGGCGTCGAGCGCCAGCGGGTTGAGGGCCGCCACGTGCATGGCGATCTGCCGGCCGAGGGTGGAGAGCTTCTCCACGTCGCCTTCGGACTCGAGCGCCACCAGCACGCCGATGCGGCCCTGGCCCTCGACCACGGCGCCGTGGACGTAAGAAGCGATCACACCCTTGGAGACCGTGAGCTTCACCGAGCGGCGGAGCGTCATGTTCTCGCCGATGGTGGCGATGAGCGCGGTCAGGCGGTCGGCGACGGACACGTCCTCGCCCGGGAACTTGGCGGCGGCGACCGCCTCCACCGAGCCGTCCGTGTTGAGGGCGACCTTGGCCACCTCACGCACGAATGCCTGGAAGTCCGGGTTGCGCGCCACGAAGTCGGTCTCGGCATTCACCTCGACGGCGGCGGCGTAGTGGCCGGAGGACTCGACCGCCACCAGGCCTTCGGCGGCCACGCGGCCAGCCTTCTTGGCGGCCTTCGCGAGGCCCTTCTTGCGCAGCCAGTCGATTGCAGCCTCGACGTCGCCGTTCGTCTCGGTGAGCGCGGACTTGCAGTCCATCATGCCTGCGCCGGTCTTGTCGCGCAGTTCCTTCACGAGCCCGGCGGTGATCGCAGCCATGTTCAATCCCTTCTTCTCGCGCCACGGCCGGCCACGGTGCGCCCGAGCCGGCCGTGGGGGCGCGGTGCGCGCCCCATTACTCTCGATTCGTTTTCAGATCTGCGACAAGGTCGGTGACGGGTGTCACTCGACCTCGGCAGACAGCTCCTTGGCCTGGGCAACCCAACCGTCCACGCGGCCGGGAAGGCCCACTTCTTCGCCGATGCGGTGGGCGTCGACGGCATCGAGGCCGGCCACCTGGCCGAAGTGGAACACGCCGAGATCGTTGAGCTTCTGCTCAATCTCGGGGCTCACGCCGGTGAGCTTCTTCAGGTCGTCAGCAACGCCGCGGGGACCGGAGAGGGGCTCGAACGACGACCACACGCTGGTCTCGGCCGGCAGGTCCTCCACGAGCGGGGCCTCTTCGGCGCCCACGTCGTAGCCGAGATCGCTGTGACCGCGGCCGATGCCGTCGATTGCGGCGCGGGCGACGAGGTCGCAGTAGAGCTGGATGGCGCGGCCGGCGTCATCGTTGCCCGGGACCGGATAGGCGATGCCGTCCGGATCGCAATTGGTGTCGAGGATGGCGGCCACCGGGATGCCGAGGCGCTGCGCTTCCTTCACCGCGATGTCTTCCTTGTTCGTGTCGATCACGAACAGCAGGTCCGGCAGGCCGCCCATGTCGCGGATGCCGCCGAGCGCCTTGTCCAGCTTCTCCTTTTCGCGGGAGAGCGTCAGGCGCTCCTTCTTGGTGTAGCCGGAAGACGCCTCGGGGGCGGCAAGCATCTCCTCCAGCTTCTTCAGCCGGGCGATGGAGTTGGAGATGGTCTTCCAGTTGGTGAGCATGCCGCCGAGCCAGCGGGAGTTCACATAATACTGGGCGGAGCGGCGGGCGGCGTCCGCCACCTGCTCCTGCGCCTGGCGCTTGGTGCCCACGAACAGCACGCGGCCACCCTGGGCCACGGTGTCGGACACGGCCTGCAGGGCGCGGTGGAGCGCCGGCACGGTCTGCGACAGGTCGAGAATGTGGATGTTGTTGCGAACGCCGAAGATGTACGGGGCCATCTTGGGGTTCCAGCGGTGGGACTGATGTCCGAAATGCACGCCAGCTTCGAGGAGCTGACGCATCGAATAGTCGGGAAGAGCCACTTTGGTATTCTCCGGTTGAGCCTCCGCGGACGTACCTTCGCCAATGGCGATAGGCACCGGATGGCCGATCTGGCCTGTGTCCGCGTGCGGAATGGGTCGGGCACATACACGAGGTGGGCCTGATAGGCAAGTATGGGCGGGGCGCGCGTCGCCCCTTTCACCCTCCGGCGGCGCGCTGCCGCTCCTCTTCCACCAGTTCCTTCTTGGAGAGCTTGCCCACCACGCTCTTCGGCAGGCTCTCGCGAATCTCGACGGCCCTGGGCATCTCGATCTTGGAGATCTGGGCGGAAAGGAACTCCATCAGCTCGGCCGGCGTCGCCTCGGCGCCCTGGCGCAGGGTGACGAAGGCCTTGGGCGCCTGGCCGCGATAGCTGTCGGGAATGCCGATGGCCACCGCCTCGGCCACGGCCGGATGGAGGTAGAGCGCCTCCTCGATCATCCGCGGATAGACGTTGTAGCCGCCGCAGAGAATCACGTCCTTGATGCGGTCCACGAGGAACAGATAGCCGTCCTCATCAAGGTAGCCGACGTCGCCCGTGCGCAGCGCCCCATCGACGAAGACGGCGGCCGTCTCGTCCGGGCGGTTCCAGTAGCCCGCCATCACCTGCGGCCCGCGCAGGCACACCTCGCCCTTCTCGCCCACCGGCATCAGGCGGGTGGAATCGGCGAGGTCGCGAATCTCGATCACCGTCTGCGGCAACGCAGTGCCCACGGAGCCATCCTTGACCACGCCGAGCGGCGGATTGGCACTCACCACCGGCGAGCTTTCGGAGAGGCCATAGCCCTCCACCAGCGGGCAGCCGGTGAGTTCCTGGAAGCGCGTCCGCACATCGAGCGGCAGCGGCGCGCCGCCCGAGATGGAGAGCGTGAGGGAGGACAGGTCGCGCTTCTCGATGTCCCCCACATTGTTGATGGCGGCGTAGATGGTCGGCACGCCGGGGAACATGGTGGGCTTCTCGCGCTCGATGTCGTCGAGCAGCGACGTGAGGTTGAAGCGTGGCACCAGGATGATCTCGGCGCCGAGGCAGATGGGAATCAGCATCACCGTCTGCATGGCGAAGACGTGGAACAGGGGCAGCACCCCCAGCACCCGCTTCACCCCGATGCGCTCGCATTCGGCATGCTGGACCAGCTGGCGGGCATTGGCGGAGACGTTGGCGTGGGTGAGCATGGCGCCCTTGGGCACGCCCGTGGTGCCGCCGGTGTATTGCAGCACCGCGAGATCCCTGGCCGGGTCCACCTCCACCGGCTCGGGGCGATCACCGTGCTTCAGGAGGGAGGCGTACTCCACATGCAGCCCGTCACCAGTGCTGTAGGCCGCCTTCTCCTTGCGCTTGAACAGGTTGAAGAGCAGTCCCTTGGGAAACGGCAGGATGCCCGCCATGGGGCAGACGATGATGGATTTCAGCCCCGCCTCGTGCGCCACCGCGACCACGCGGGAATGGATGAGCTTGAGGTCGGGCACCACCATGATGGTGGTCCCGGAATCGCGGATCTGGTGCCTGAGCTCGCGCTCCACATAGAGCGGGCTGAAGTTCACCACCGTGCCGCCGGCCTTCATCACGGCGAAGAAGAAGATGACGGAATAGGGCGTGTTGGGCAGGCACAGGCCCACATGGGTGCCCTTGTGGACCCCCATGGCCTGGAGCCCCGCCGCGACCCTGTCCACCGCGGCCCCGACCTCCGCATAGGTCCACTTGCGGCCCAGGAAGCTCAGCGCCGGCTTCGCGCCGTGAGCGGCGACACTGGCGTCCAGAAGCTCGGGAACGGGTGAGATGACGATGGGCGCGGCATCGGTGCGATGGAGCATGATGTCCCTCCTGCGCCGGCGCTCTTCTATTTTCTTGGGCAAGCCGGCGGCGTGATCTCCGACGTCGGGTCAGCAACGCCGTGATTCAAGAATGCTGGCGCGCGATTGCGCCGGAAAGGCGGATTGTGCCGGGTCGGCTACGCGGAAACCGGCGGCGCGGACGCCGCCGGGAACACTCAGGCCCTACTTGGTGATGAGGGCCGCCGCCTGGGGCGCGTCGAACTTGTAGCGCAGGCCCACGGAGATGATGTCCACGTAGCCGTTGCTCACCTGGCCAACCAGAGTTCCGCGCAGGGCGTTGGCCGGATCGGCGGGGGTGAGGAGGATCGGGCTCGTCTCGCCGAAGATGTGGGTGTAGGCGAAGTCCGCCGAGAACTGAGACGAGAAGTTGTAGGTGAGGCCACCCGAGAGCCAGAACCGGTTGGTGTCGGGCAGGCGCGGCGAGCGCGTGGAATCGGGCACGGGGGTCAGCTCGTAGCCGACGCCGGCGCGCAGGGCGAGCTTGGGATCCCACTGGTATTCGACGCCGCCGGAGAAGAACCAGCCGTCGTTCCACTGGAGGTCGAGGGTGCTGACCGGCAGACCTGCGGCCTTCACCGTCAGTTCCTGGACCGTCGACCAGTTGGTCCACTCCACCGTACCGAGGACGGTCCACTGGGGATCGAGCTTCGAGCGGAACGAGGCCGTGACCTGATCGGGCAGCGTCAGGCCGGCCGTCACGTTGGCGCTCTTCACCGGAATGATGTTGGCGACTGACACGTCCAGCATGCCGTTGAGCGTCTGCGAGATCTGCGACTTGTAGCCGATGCCGAGCGTCGTTCCGGGCGCCAGCGTGAACAGCACGCCGAGATTGACGCCGTAGCCGATGTCGTCGCCGTTGACCTGGGCATAGAGATTGTTGGACGGCGGCGCGAAGCCCGCGAACTGCGCGTTGGTGAGCTTGGCGTTGATGTAATTGACGTTGAGCCCGCCGCCGATGGTCATCCAGTCGGTGAGCTTGTAGGCCACCGAGAGCTGGGCGTTCATGTCGAAGATGCTGCTGTAGCAGCCGTAATAGCGGCCGGACCAGCTGCACGGCGCGTCGGTGACGAGACCGTATGGAGAGGTGACGCCGAAGCCGATCGCCCACCTGTCCCACGCATAGGTGGCAAAGAAGGTCGGCAGGGTGCCGTTGTCCACCATGTCGCTCACGCCGACATTGCCGAGGCTGGTGCCGGTGATGGGCGCCCCGGCCGCGAACACGTCGATGGAGGCGTGCGGCGCGATATAGGTGACGTTGCCTTCCACGTTCAGCCCGGGATTGAAGCTGATGGCCGCGGGGTTCCAGAACATGGAGGCAAGGCCGTCGCCGCCGGCCGCCGTGCCGGCGAAGGACGTGCCCTGATAGTAGGAACTCTGCTCGCGAAGCCCGAAGCCGCCGGCCTGCGCCGTCGCCGCCGCGAACAGGACAGGGATCGCGACCGCGGAGGCGGCGAGAACCGGAGCGAGGCGGCTCGCCCGGTCGGTGCCGGTCCGGTCGCGCCGCTGCTTGGCTCGCACCGCTTTGGCGACGGACTGCCCGGCACGCATGTGCATCGTCATTGATTGCCCCTCCTCGGCTGTTCCTCCGGGCCCGGCACGCTGCGGTGCACTATACGTTTTATCGGTGCCCTATACGTCACCCAGCATGCCGTTCGCGAATGATCCGTCAACCGGCTTCCTGCAGCGTATCGGCTCTCGACGCTGGGGAAGTCGATGGGCGTTGCGCCGCTGCAACAGTGCCGAAGCGACAGCGCGGCTGTCCAGAAATCTCGGCGCGCGGGCGGCGTCTATCCACGGGCTTATGGCGCGCTCCGGCTCCGCCGCTTGTGAAGCGGCAACCGTTCCGTCATCTGCCAAACGGGTCTTGCGGAGAAGGTCAAAGCATGTATCTTCAGGGCGACTGAGTGACGTATAGGTGAACCGGTGGCATCCTCTGGCAAACGTGGCGGCGCGCCCGCTCTGACCGACACGTTCTTTACCGTCACGCAGTTGGCGCGGGATCTCTCGGTCACGCCGCGCACCATCCGATTCTACGAGGACAAGGGGCTCATCACCCCCCGCCGCGCCGGCACCATGCGCGTCTACACCAAGCGCGACCGCGCCCGCATGGCGCTGATCCTGCGCGGCAAGCGCCTCGGTTTCTCGCTGCGCGAGATCAAGGATTATCTCGACCTCTACGACCTCGACCCAAGCCAGAGCGAGCAGATCCGCCTGCTGCTCAAGAAGGTGCAGGACCGCCTCGAGATGCTGGAGGACCAGCGCCTCGCCCTCGAGGAGACCATCATCGAGCTGAAGGAGATCGAGGACCAGGCGTTGTCTGCCCTCGCCAGCGAGACCGGCGACCAGAAGGCCGCCAGCTAGGCCCGCACCATCCGGCCCGCGGCCGGGTGGAACGCAGGCCATCCTGAGTTTTCCGTGGGTGTTCCCCGGGCGGATTTTCCATTCGCGCGGTGCGCTCCCCCATGCCCCGAGGACCGGCCGCAAGGCCAAGCCACCGCGCCGAGTGGTGGCGGACGCCAGGAATATCCGTCGCACCAAAGCGGCGGAAGACAACAATGGACAGGCAGGAGAGCCCAATGAACGCGCCGATGCGCAACGTCGTGATTGCAGGCTATGCCCGCTCGCCCTTCACCCTCGCCAGGAAGGGTGATCTGGCGCGCGTGCGCCCCGATGACCTCGCCGCCCAGGTGGTGGCCGATCTCGTCGCCCGCACGGGCGTGAAGGCCGAGGACATCGAGGACCTGATCGTGGGCTGCGCCTTCCCCGAGGCCGAGCAGGGATTGAACGTCGCCCGCCTCATCGGGATGATCGCCGGGCTGCCGGAAAGTGTCGCCGGGGTGACGCTGAACCGCTTCTGCGGCTCCTCCATGCAGTCGGTTCACAACGCTGCCGGGCAGATCCAGCTCGGCGCCGGCGAAGTGTTCATCTGCGCCGGCATCGAGAGCATGAGCCGCGTGCCCATGACCGGCTTCAACATCATGCCCAACCCTGCGCTCGCCAAGTCCATGCCGCAGGCCTACATGGGCATGGGCGACACGGCCGAGAACGTCGCGGCCAAGTGGCAGATCACCCGCGCGGACCAGGACGCCTTCGCCCTCAAGAGCCACCAGAAGGCGACGAAAGCCGAGGCGGAAGGACGCTTCAAGGACGAGATCGTCGCCATCAAGGCCAATGGCAAGGTCAACAAGACCGTGGACCAGGACGGCTGCATCCGCCGCGACGCCACGCTCGAAGCCCTCGCCGGCCTCAAGCCGTCCTTCGATGAACATGGCACGGTGACGGCCGGCACCTCCTCCCCGCTCACCGATGGCGCCTCGGCGGTGCTGGTCTGCTCGGAGGACTATGCGCACAAGAACGGCCTCACCCCCCTCGCCCGCATTCGCAGCGTGGCGGTGGCCGGCTGCGCGCCGGAGATCATGGGCATCGGCCCCGTCGCCGCGACGAAGAAGGCGCTGGCCCGCGCCGGCATCGACGTGTCCGAGATCGAGGTGGTGGAGCTGAACGAGGCCTTCGCCTCCCAGGCCCTCGCCTGCCAGCGGGAACTCGGCATCAAGGACGAGGTGCTGAACCTCGACGGCGGTGCCATCGCCCTCGGCCATCCCCTCGGCGCCACCGGCGCGCGCATCGTCGGCAAGGCGGCGTCGCTGCTGAAGCGCGAGGGCGGCAAATATGCCCTCGCCACCCAGTGCATCGGCGGCGGACAGGGCATCGCCACCATCCTCGAGCGCGTCTGAGGAGGGCCGGATGTCCCAGGAAAACGCTAGCGAAATCAAGAAGGTCGCCGTCATCGGCGCCGGCGTCATGGGCGCCGGCATCGCCGCCCACGTCGCCAATGCGGGCGTGGAGGTGCTGCTCCTCGACATCGTTCCCGAGGGCGCGAGCAACCGCAACGCCATCGCCGAAAAGGCGGTGGAGAAGCTGCTGAAGGCCGATCCCGCGCCCTTCATGTCCAAGGCCGCGGCGAAGCTGGTGAAGCCCGGCAACATCGAGGACAACCTCGCCGACATCGCGGACTGCGACCTCATCATCGAGGCCATCATCGAGCGCCTCGACCTCAAGCAGGCGCTCTACGCGAAGATCGAGGCGGCGCGCCGGCCGGGCTCGGCCGTGTCCTCCAACACCTCGACCATTCCGCTCGCGGACCTCACGGCGGGTCTGCCCGAGAGCTTCCGCCGCGATTTCCTCATCACCCATTTCTTCAATCCGCCCCGCTACATGCGGCTGCTGGAGATCGTCTCGGGGCCGGAGACGAACCCGGACACCGTGGCCGCCGTCGCCCGCTTTGCCGATGTGAAGCTCGGCAAAGCGGTGGTGATGTGCAAGGACACGCCCGGCTTCATCGCCAACCGGCTCGGCACCTATTGGCTTCAGTTGGCCGTGGGCGAGGCCTTCGCGCTGGGCCTGAAGGTGGAGGATGCGGACGCGGTGATGGGCCGCCCCTTCGGCTTCCCGAAGACCGGCGTGTTCGGCCTCATCGACCTCGTGGGCCTCGACCTGATGCCCCACGTGCAGGGCTCGCTCAAGCGGGCGCTGCCGGCCGCGGATCCGTTCCACGCAACGCTTCGCGACGAGCCGCTGATCGAGAAGATGATCTCGACCGGCTACACCGGCCGCAAGGGCAAGGGCGGCTTCTACCGCCTCAACCGTGACGGCGGGCAGAAGCTGAAGGAGGCCATCGACCTCTCGACCGGCGTCTATCGCCCGCAAGCCAAGGCGCAGGTCGCGGAGCTGGAGGACGGCGGCGGACGGGACCTATTCGCCCTCCTCTCCGCCCCCGGAGAAGGCGGACGCTATGCCCGCGCGGTGATGGTGCGCACGCTGGCCTATGCCGCGCGGCTGGTGCCCGAAGCGGCCGATGACATCGTTGCCATCGATGATGCCATGCGCCTGGGATATAATTGGAAATCGGGGCCCTTCGAGCTGATCGACAAGATCGGCGCGGCCCGCCTCATCGACCTCCTGAAGGCGGACGGGGAAGAGGTGCCGCCGCCGCTGGCGCTCGCCGCCGACAAGCCCTTCTACCGGGTGGAAAACGGCCAGCGTCAATACCTTGGCCTCGACGGCATTTACCGCGACATCGCCCGTCCCGAGGGTGTGCTGCTGCTCGCCGACATCAAGCTGAAGTCCCGGCCTTTGGCCAAGAACGGATCGGCGGCGCTGTGGGATATCGGCGATGGCGTGGTGTGCCTGGAGTTCACCTCCAAGAGCAATTCGCTGGACGAGGGCATCATCACGATGCTCGCAAAGGCGCTGAAGCTGGTGAAGGACAAGTACAAGGCGCTCGTTATCTATAATGAGGGCACGAACTTCTCCGTCGGCGCCAATCTCGGCCTTGCTTTGTTCGCCTGCAACATCGGCGCCTTCGGCGAAGTCGAGAAGCTGGTCGCCACAGGCCAGAAGACCTATCAGGATGTGAAGTACGCGCCCTTCCCCGTGGTAGCGGCGCCGTCCGGCATGGCCCTCGGCGGCGGGTGCGAGATTCTGCTGCATGTCAGTGCGGTTCAGGCCCATGCCGAGAGCTACATCGGGCTTGTGGAATGCGGAGTGGGCGTTCTGCCGGCCTGGGGCGGTTGCACCGCCATGCTGGAGCGCTGGGCGGCCGACCCGAAATTCCCGAAGGGACCCATGCCGGCCCCCTCGAAGGTGTTCGAGACCGTCTCCACCGCCACCGTCGCCAAGTCCGCCGCCGAGGCGAAGGAGCTGAAGTTCCTGCGCGAGGGCGACGGCATCACCATGAACCGCGACCGGCTCCTCGCCGACGCCAAGGCCAAGGCCCTCGCCATGGTGGATGGGTACGCGCCGCCCAAGCCCGTGGAATTCTTCCTGCCCGGCCCCGCCGGCAAGGTGGCCATGGACATGGCCGTGGAAGGCTTCGCCAAGCGCGGCATGGCGACCAAGCACGACAAGGTGGTGTCCTCTGCGCTGGCGGAAGTGCTCACCGGCGGCGACGCGGATCACATCGCCCCGGTGCCGGCGGCGCGGCTGCTGGAGCTGGAGCGGGAGGGCTTCATGAAGCTCATCCGCACCACCGCCACGCTGGACCGCATCGAGCACGTGCTCGAAACCGGGCGGCCGCTTAGGAACTGAGGGGCGCGAGCGCCGTCGCCCTCCGGTCAAGCCGGAGGGCGACGGCGGTTACATGCAGTCCGCCCCGCCCCCGGCCAGAAAGCCGGCGCGTGCAAAGGCGGAAACCAAAACGGGAGCCAACGCCATGCAGGTCTATACCCCCCCGCTGCGCGACATGCGCTTCGTCCTCCACGAGCTGCACGGCAGCGCCGAGCTGAGCAGGCTCAAGGGGCTGGAGGAGCTTTCGCCCGACCTCATCGATGCGGTGCTGGAGGAGGCGGGCAAGTTCGTCACCGAGGTGCTCGCGCCGCTCAACCAGTCCGGCGACCTCGAGGGCTGCACCTATGAGAACGGCGTGGTGCGCACGCCCAAGGGCTTCAAGGAAGCCTACGCCGCATTCCGCGAGGGCGGGTGGAACGGCATCGCCTGCGATCCCCAATATGGCGGCCAGGGCCTGCCGGCGAGCGTGAACAAGCTTGTGGAGGAGATGCTCTGCTCGGGCAACCTCGCCTTCGGCATCTGCCCCGGCCTGACACACGGCGCCTATCAGGCGCTGAAGGCCTATGCCTCCGAGGAGCTGAAGGAGCGCTTCCTGCCGAAGATGGTGGATGGCGTGTGGTCCGGCTCCATGTGCCTCACCGAGCCGCAATGCGGCACTGACCTCGGCCTCGTGCGCACCAAGGCCGAGCCGCAGCCGGACGGCAGCTACAAGGTCACCGGCAACAAGATCTTCATCTCCGCCGGCGAGCAGGACATGACGGAGAACATCGTCCACCTGGTGCTCGCCCGCCTGCCGGACGCGCCCAAGGGGATCAAGGGCATCTCCCTGTTCCTGGTGCCGAAATTCCTGCCGAAGGAGGATGGCTCGGTCGGCCCGCGCAACGGCGTGCTGTGCACCGGCATCGAGCACAAGATGGGCATCCACGGCTCGTCCACCTGCCAGATGTCGTTCGACGAGGCCACCGGGTGGCTGGTGGGCGAGCCCCACAAGGGCATGCGCGCCATGTTCGCCATGATGAATTCGGAGCGCCTCTCGGTGGGCACGCAGGGCCTCGGACTGGGCGAAGCCGCCTATCAGGCCGCCGTCGTCTACGCCAAGGAGCGCCTGCAGGGCCGCGCCCTTTCCGGCGCCAAGCACCCGGACAAGCCGGCCGACCCCATCATTGTCCATCCGGACGTGCGCCGCACGCTGATGACCATGCGCGCCTACAATGAGGGCTGCCGGGCGCTCGCCGGCTGGGTCGCCCGCGCGCTGGACCTGATGGAGCGGGCGGAAGACCCGGAAGAGCGGAAGCGCGCCGAGGACTTCACCGCGCTGATGACGCCCATCGTGAAGGCGCTGTTCACCGACCTCGGCTTCGAGGCCACCTCCATGGGCATGCAGGTCTATGGCGGCCACGGCTACATCCGCGACCACGGCATGGAGCAATATGTGCGCGATGCCCGCATCGCCATGATCTACGAGGGCACCAACGGCGTGCAGGCGCTCGACCTCGTGGGCCGCAAGCTGCCGGCGCACATGGGCCGCTACCTGCGCTCCTTCTTCCATCCTGTGCTGAACTACATGGATGCGAAGCTGGACGACGAGAATCTCGGCCCTCTCATCACGCCCCTGTCCAAGGCGTTCGGCGCGCTGCAGCTCGCCACCGCCCACATCGCCGAAAAGGGGCTGAAGGACCCGGAGGAGGCCGGCGCCGCCGCCACCGAATACCTGCGGCTGTTCGGCCTCGTGGCGCTGGGCTACATGTGGGTACGCATGGCGGAAGTGGCCTATGAGAAGCGCGTCTCCAACCCGGACGACGCGGCCTTCTATGATGCCAAGATCGTCACCGCACGCTTCTTCATGGAGAAGCTCCTGCCGGACGTGGCCGCCCTGTGGGGGTCCATCAAGGCCGGCAAGGGCGCCATGATGGCGCTCGACGAGGCGATGTTCTGATCTTCAGGCGCACGCGCCTCGCCTCTGTTATCTTCACGTCGCCCGCTCTCATCGTCATGCCCGGCCTTTTGCCGGGCATCCACGTCGGTCCGCCGGATCCACCCTGTGGATATGGTTCCCGGCCTATCCACGTGGATGGCCGGAACCCGCTTGTTTGCGGGTTCCGTTCGCCGGGGCGGAAGTCGGCAACAGCCGACTTCCGGGACAAGCCCGGCCATGACGCCAGTGATTGGGGCCCAAGACGTTCACCGCGGCCCTGAACTCCCCGAGAGGGTTCGGGCGGCCTCTCACAAGGACAGTCCATGGCCGATCTTTCCTCCCTCGTCGAAGCCATCCGCGAGCGCGCCGATGCCCTGTCGGAGCTTGGCTACAAGGTGCGCTTCGACCTTAGCGACACCGGCGAGGCGATCCTGCTCGATGCCACCGGCGGCGGCGTGGAGGTGGGCGAGGGCACGGGCGAGGCGGATGCGGTGCTGAAGCTCTCCACCGATACGCTGGACAAGCTCATCACCGGCAGAATCGGCCCGATGATGGCCTTCTCAACCGGCCGGCTGAAGGTGGAAGGCTCGCAGGGCGTCGCCCTCAAGCTCGCCGGCCTGCTCGACAAGGACTGAGCCGGGCCGTCCGTCCCGACTTTCCGCCCGCGGGCTTTCGCCCTCAGTCGTTCGCCGTCGCGGTGGTCGCGCCACCGGCGGCGAGCGCCTGAATCAGGGTCTGGCGCAGGGCCTTGTCCTCGGCCGCATGGCGCGTGCCGGTGACAGAGAGGTGGTCGCCATCCACATAGAAGAAGCGCGTGCCCTCCCCGGCCGTGCAGCGGTCGTCCCGGCAAAAGATGTCGGCCATGCGGAAGGCCGAAGCGCCGGGATGCCGGCTCGCCGTGGCGGAGATGACGTCGTTGCCGAAGCCCACGATGTCCAGCGCCGCGGCGCGCGGCTGGCTCATGCAGTCTTCGGCGCCGGCCGTCCGGTTGAACTCGTGGGTCGCGACGCAGCCGGCCGGCGCTGGCTTGTATTCCGGCGACTGGCCCAGCACGATCACCTGCGGCCCCATCTGGCGCAGTTCGGCGACGGTGCGCTCCATCATGTGGGCGAACACCTGCTTGCTGGTGGCCCGGTCCCGCGTCATGCCGCCCGGAATCTCGTTGCTGACGAGGGAGAAGCCGGGGTTTGACCGCGTCGTCCAGATGGACCAGCGGCCCACCAGCACCACCACCTTGGGCTTCACGCGGCGAATCTCGTCCATGACGGCCGCGACGTAGCTGGCGCAGACGGCGCCGTTATTATGCTCCTGCCGCGCGATCCCGCCAATCAGCGGCGGGCAGCCCGCCATGGTCTGGAGCCGTGCCGTGAGCCCGAGCTTCTCGACGATTTCCGCGAGGCCGAGGAAGGTCGCGCCGGCATGGGAATCGCCCCACACCAGCACGTCGTAGCTGCCCTTCGCCGCCCCCGGGCCGACCGCGCAGGTGGCGATGGGCTGCATCTGGTCGGGCGTCCAGAAGCGGGCGTTGTTGTTGCAGGTACGCTGGAACGGGCTGCGGTCGTCCGCCGCTGCCTCGGCCGCCGCCCCCAGCGGCGAGATGGGGAATACGCCCCGTCCGGCCTTCTGGAGCGCGAGGGCGACGCCCACCGTGAGCAGAATGGCGCAGGCTCCGGCGCCGATGCGCAGCATCCTCCGCCCGCCCAGCGCGCTGCCGCGCCGGAGCGGCGTCTCCACATATTTCAGCGAAAGGCCGGAGATGAGGCCGGCCAGCAGGACCAGGATGCCGGACTCGATATAGGTGGAGTGCCGCCCCTTCCAGATGGCGAAGAGCACCAGAATGGGCCAGTGCCACAGATAGAGCGCGTAGGAGATGCGGCCCACATAGACCATGCCCTTCAGGCTGAGCACGCGCGCGACGATGCCGTTCGGCGCGAAGCCCCCGGACAGGATGATCGCCACCGCGCCAAGCACCGGCGGCAGCGCCCACAGGCCGGGGAAGACGGTCTGCTTGTCGTAGGCGAACACCGGCACCACGATGGCCAACGCCCCTGCGATGGCGAGCCAGGACGCCGCCCTTTCCGGCAGGCGCGGCAGCGCGACCATGGCGAGAAGCGAGCCTGCCAGAAGCTCCCACGCCCGGCTCTGCAGCAGGAAGAAGGCGGCCGACTGCTCGCTTTCCACGATGCTCTCGGCATAGGCGAGCGAGCCCAGCGCGATGCAGGCGAGCACGCCGACCGCGAGCCGGCGGCCGCCGAGCTTCATCAGCACGAACAGGACGAGCGGAAAGAAGATGTAGAACTGCTCCTCCACCGCCAGCGACCACAGGTGCAGCAGCGGCACCTCGTCGGCGGCGGGGCCGAAATAGTTGAGCAGGCTCTCGAAATGGATGTTGGCGAAGAACAGGGCCGAGGGCACCAGCGTGCCCACATAGCCCTGCATCTGCCGCGGCATCAGGATGAGCGCCGCGAACAGCGTCGTCGCCGCCATCATCAGGAACAGCGCGGGGAAGATGCGGCGGATGCGGCGGTCGTAGAAATCCACCAGCGAATAGGTGCCCGCCGTCATCTCCTGATGGAGGATGGACGTGATGAGAAAGCCGGAGATGACGAAGAAGACGTCGACGCCGATATAGCCGCCGGTAAAGGGCGGAATGCGTGCATGGAACAGAACCACGCTGCCGACGGCGATGGCCCGGAGGCCGTCGATGTCGGACCGGTAGGCCAGACTCATCCTGGTGTCCTTGATCGGCGCACCCGACGCGCGCGCCCCCGCGGCGACCGCCTTACCGTCAAAATCCGGCTTGGGCAAATCACGCGGACACCCGCCGCGCCGCCCATTCTGGGCTGACGCAGCGTTCGGCGAGGCTCTGGCAGGCTAAGCTCCCGCTTACGAAGAGCGGGGCCGCAGGGGGTAGACGGGAACCGGCGGAGCGGTCCGTTGCCCCAACCCGGCTTGGTCAGTCCTTGGCCGTCGCGGGGGCCAGCGATGCGCTGGTGTTGCCGCCTTCGCCCAGCGCCTTGAGCAGGGCCGTGCGAAGTGCGGGGTCCTGGCTCATGTGGTGGGAGCCGGTGGCGGACAGGTGGTCGCCGTCCACATAGTAGAATTTTTCGCCCTCGCCGGCGCGGCAGGTACCGTTGCGGCAGAAGACGTCGGAGAGGAGGAAGGTGGTGGTGCCGGGGAAGTTCGCCGCCGCCTTGGTGATCATCTCGTTGCCGACGCCCACCACCTTCTCCACCGCTGCGCTCGGCAGTTCGAGGCAGTTGCCGAGCTTGCTGCGGTTGTAGAACTCCTTCTCGGCCACACAGCGGCCCGGCGAGCGGGCGAACTCCGGCGGCTGGCCCACCAGAACCACATGGATGCCGAGGCCGGAGAGTTCCTTCATCGTGCGGTCCAGCATGTGGGCGAACACCTTCTGGCTCACATCCCGCGAGCGCACGCCGCCACCCGGCACCTCGTCGGACGTGAGGGTGAAGGCGGGGCCGGCCTTGGTCGTCCACATGGCCCAGCGTCCCACCAGCACAGCTACCTTAGGCTTGATGCGGCGGATTTCCTGCAGCACTTCGGCGTTGAAGGCGGTGCAGGTCCAGCTCGGCATGTCGTCGCGATGGGCCTGTCCGCCAATCAGGGGCGGGCAGCCGGCCATGGTCTGGAGGCGGGCGGTGTGGCCGAGGGCTGCCACTTGCTCGGCGATGCCGACGAAGGAGGCACCGGCGTGGGAGTCGCCCCACACCACCACGTCGTATTCGCCCTTCGCCGCGCCCGGCCCCACCGAGCAGGCCGAGGCCGGGTTCAGCGCGGCGGCCCTGAAGCCCTTGGGCGAATTGTTGCAGGAACGGCTGAAGGGGCTCCTGTCTTCCAGTGCCGCCTCGGCGCGGGCGCCCAGCGGGGAGATGGGGTAGAAGCCGCCGCCCAGCCGCTCGAACAGCACGCCCACGGCCAGCGTCATGGCCATGGCCATGATGCCCGCCGCGAACCGCGCCCGACGCTTGCCGCCGAGCGAGCCGGCGTGGCGCAACGGCGTCTCCACGTATTTCAGCGACAGGGAGGCGAAGATGAAGGCCAGGATGAGCATGCCACCGGCCTCGAAATAGGTCAGCGCGCGGCCCATGTAGGTCTTGCCGAACACCAGCAGCGGCCAGTGCCAGAGGTAGAGCGCATAGGAGATGCGCCCCACATAGACCACCTTCGGCCGGCTAAGCAGGAAGTTGGCATAGCCGGCGGGATTGATGGTGCCGGCATAGATCACCGCCGCCGTGCCGAACACGATGGGAGCCGCGGACAGGCCGGGGAACGTCATGTCGTGGCTGTAGGCGAAGACCGGGACGACGATGCCGAGCAGGCCCGCCACGCCGATCCAGTTCGCCGTCTTCTCCGACACCTTCGGCATGTGCACCAGCGCGAGCAGCGCGCCGACGAGCAGCTCCCAGGCGCGGCTCTGAAGCAGGAAGAAGGAGGCGGTCGGCTGGGTCCGCGCGCTCATCTCCGCATAGACGCCGGAAACCACCGCAATGACGAGGAAGCCGAGGATCGCCATGCGCCGTGGGCCGAGGGTGATCCGCCCGCCGGTCTTGAGGAAGGCGAACATGAGCAGCGGGAAGAAGATGTAATACTGCTCCTCCACCGCCAGCGACCACAGATGGAGCAGCGGCGTCTCGTCGGCCTGGGGGCCGAAATAGTTCATCAGGCCCTGGAAGTGGATGTTGGCGTAGAACAGGGCCGAGGGAATGATGGATTGCGCGAACAGCACCATCTGCCGCGGCATCAGCAGGAACGCCGCGATGAAGGTGGTCACCGGCAGCACCACGAACAGCGCGGGAAAGATGCGCCGGATGCGGCGATCGTAGAAATCGACGAGCGAGAACTCGCCCTTCATCATGTCGCTATACAGGATGGAGGTAATCAAGTAGCCCGAGAGGACAAAGAAGATATCGACGCCGATGAAGCCGCCGCGAAACGGGGGAATGTGAGCGTGAAACAGCAGCGCCACCACGACCGCGACGGCGCGCAAGCCATCGATATCCGGCCGATACTTCAGATTCATGCCCCCGCCCCCGGATCAAGGCGCGCAGCCGCCCGCGCGCAAACCTCGCCTCAGGCGGGATAACAAAGCGGCGACGTTGGGGCAATTCCTCGCAAGGCGAGGACTGGTCACGGTTCCTTAATCATTTTGTCATGGGGGCGCGGGCGCAACACCGGGAGGTATCGCCCAACGGCATGCGCGGGCTGGTGGCGAGCGGGAGGAGATGGCGGAAGGCCAAGCCCCCTGCTCCTGCCCCGCCCGCTCCCTGCCCCCTACTCCGCCGCCATCCGCTCGGGCGCTGCCGGATGCGGGGGATGGGCCTTTTCCTCGTGCCGGCCCGAGACGGCGTGATGGACGATGGCGTCCAGCCGGTCGAGATAGAGATAGACCACCGGCGTGATGAAGAGCGTGAGCAGCTGCGACACAAGAAGGCCACCCACCACCGCGACGCCCAAGGGCTGGCGCAGTTCGGAGCCGGCGCCGGCACCGAGCGCGATGGGCAGCACGCCGAAGATGGCGGCGAGCGTGGTCATCATGATCGGCCGGAAACGCAAGAGCGCCGCCTCGCGGATGGCATCCTGCGCCGCCGCCCCGGCGCGCCGCCGCTCCAGCGCCACGTCGATCATCATGATGGCGTTCTTCTTCACGATGCCCACCAGCATGATGATGCCGATGATGGCGATCACCGACAGCTCCATCCCCGCCGCCATGAGCGTCAGGAGCGCACCGATGCCGGCGGAGGGCAGGCCCGAGAGGATGGTGATGGGGTGGATGAAGCTCTCGTAGAGCACGCCCAGGACAATGTAGATCACCACCACAGCGGCGAGGATCAGAAGCGGCTGGTTGGAGAGCGAATCCTGGAACACCTGCGCGGTGCCCTGGAAGCCGGTGACGACGCTGTCCGGCACCCGTGCCTCGGCGGCCGCCGCGTTGATCTCCTCCACCGCCTGGCCCAGCGAGGTGCCGGGCGCGAGGTTGAAGGAGATGGTGACGGAGGGCTGCTGCTGCTGGTGCTGCACCGACAGCGGCCCCACCGTGCGCTTGATGTTCGCCACCGTCTCAAGCGGCACGACATTGCCGGAGGTGGTGCGCAGATAGACGCGGCCGAGGTCGCTCGGGTCGCGCTGGAAGATGGGCTGCACCTCGGCGATGATCGCGAACTGGTTGGTGGGCGTATAGAGCGTTGCGATCTGGCGGGTGCCGAACTGGGTGTAGAGCGCATCCCGCAATTGCTGCTCAGTGATGCCGAGGGCCGCCGCCTTGTCCTTGTCCAGTTCGATGGTGAGCTGGGGGTTGGAGATCTGAAGGTCGGAGGTCACGTCCCTGAGGCCCGGAAGCTGCGCGAGCCGCTGCTCCATTGTCTGGGCGAAGGCATAGAGTGTCCCGGTATCCGGGCTTTGCAGCGTGTACTGGTACTGGCTCTTGGAGGCGACGCCGCCCACGGCGATGTTCTGCACCGCCTGGAAGAAGACGTTGACACCGGGCACCTGCGCGACGCGCTTCCTCAGACCCTGGATCACATCGTTGGCCGATCCCGCGCGCTGCCCTGGGCCGGTCCCCTTGGGCTTGAGAGCGATGAAGAGCCGGCCGGAATTCGTGGTGCGGCTGATGCCCGTGGCCCCGGCGGTGGAGACGATGTAGTCCACGGCCGGATCGGCGCGCACCGCGTCCGCCACCTGCTTCTGGCGTTCGACCATGGCCGCGAACGAGCTGTCGGTCGCCGCCTCCACCGTGCCGGTGATGAAGCCGTTGTCCTCCTGCGGGAAGAAGCCCTTGGGGATGACGATGTAGAGGTAGACCGACAGGCCGATGGTGGCGAACGTCACCATGAGCATGAAGGGCTTGTGCCGCAAGACGAAATCAAGGCTCACGCGATAGGTGTTGAGCCAGGAATCGAACATCCGCTCGGTCACGCGGAAGAACCAGCCGGGCTTCTTCGTGTGGTCCACCGGCTTCATCACGCGGGCGCAAAGCATGGGCGTGAGCGTGAGGGAGACGAAGCCGGACACGAGGATGGCCACCGAGATGGTCATCGCGAACTCGCGAAACACCCGGCCCACCACGCCGCCCATGAACAGCACGGGGATGAACACCGCCACCAGCGACAGCGTCATGGAGATGATGGTGAAGCCGATCTCCCGCGAGCCGCGCAGGGCTGCGCGGAACGGGCTCTCCCCCGCCTCCACGTGGCGATAGATGTTCTCCAGCACGACGATGGCATCGTCCACCACGAAGCCGACGCAGAGCGTGAGCGCCAGCAGCGTCATGTTGTTGATGGAATAGCCGAAGCCCCACATGGCCGCGAAGGTGGCGATGATCGACAGGGGCAGCGCCAGCGAGGGGATGATCGTCGCGCGCACATTGCGCAGGAACAGGAAGATCACCAGCACCACGAGGACGATGGCCTCGAACAGGGTCTTCTGCACGTCGGCCACCGCGTCGCGGACGGAGACCGAGCGGTCGTTGAGCACCTCGATGCCGACCGAGTCCGGGAGCTGGGCGCGGAACTGGGGCAGGCGCGCGCGCACCTCGTCCACCACCTGCACGGTGTTGGCATCCGGCTGGCGGATCACGGCCAGCCCCACCATGCGGCGGTCATTGAACCAGCTGGCGACGCGCTCGTTCTCCACGCCGTCGGAAACGTTGGCGATCTCCTCGAGCCGCACCACCGAGCCGTCGCGGGCCTTCACTACCACCCGGCGAAACTGGGAGGCGTCCGCCTTGGGCGTGCCCATGTCGATGGTCTGCGCCTGCTTCGGGCCGGAGACGATGCCGAGCGGCGTATTGGAGGCGGCCGCCTCGACCGCGCGCTGGATGTCGTCGGCCGAGATATTGCGCGCGCCGGCGGCCGCGGGATCGACGCGGATGCGCACCGCATATTTCTGCGAGCCGAAGACCTGCACCTGCGCCACGCCGGGCAACTGGGAAATCTGCTGGCCGATCAGGGTGTCGGCATATTCGTTCACCGCCGACAGCGGCAGCGTGTCCGAGGAGATGGCGAGCAGGATCACCGGCGCGTCGGCGGGATTCACCTTCCGGAAGCTCGGCGGGGTCGTCATCTCGTCCGGCAGCTGGCGCTGGGCGACGGAGAGGGCGGACTGCACGTCGAGGGCCGCCGCATCGATGCTGCGGTTCAGGTCGAACTGCACCGTGATGGAGGTGGAGCCCTGGGTGGACGAGGAAGTGAGCGAGGAGATGCCGGCGATGGTGGCGAGCTGCCGCTCGATGGGCGTCGCCACCGAGGTCGCCATGGTCTCCGGGCTGGCGCCGGGCAGGCTTGCGGTGATGTTGATGGTGGGGAAGTCCACCCGCGGCAGCGCCGCGACGGGAAGCTGGCGATAGGCGAACAGGCCCGCCACCACGAGCGACAGCATAAGCAGTGTCGTCATCACCGGGCGGCGGATGCACAGTTCGGAGAACATGGCCTCAGCTCCCGGTGGCCGGCGTGGCGGTGCGGGTGCGCACGTTCACGCGGCTGCCCTCGCGCAGGGAGAGCTGGCCATCCGTCACCACCGTCTCTCCGCCGTCGAGCCCCTTCGCGATGACGGTGCGCCCGTCCACCGTTCGGGCGACGGCCACTTGCCGCACATGGGCGATGCCGTCGTCCACGATGAAGACGAACGGGCCGTCCTGCCCGTTCTGAACCGCTTCGCTCGGGACCGCGACCACGTTGTCCTCGATGCGCAGCGTCACCGTCACCGCGCCGAGGGCGCCCGGCCACAGCTTCTCGTCGGCGTTGGGGAAGATGGCGCGGGCGGTGAGGGTTCCCGTCTGCGGCTCGATGGTGTTGTCGATCACCGCCACCGCGCCGCCGGAGATGGTCTCGCCCGTGCCCTGGAAGGTGAAGGACACCTTGGCATCGTTCGCCGCCCGGAGGCCGGCGATGTAGCGCTCGGGCAGGCCGAAGGCGACATAGATGGGCGCGAGCTGGCGTACTGTGGCGAGGGTGTCGTCCACCCGGATCACGGTGCCGGGGCGCACCGCGGAAACGCCGATGCGGCCGGTGGCGGGGGAGCGGATCTCGTAATAGCCGCGCTGCACCTTGAGCGCCGTCAGGTTCGCCTCGTCCTGTGCGACGGTCGCCTTCTGCACGTCGGCGGTGGTGCGGGCATCGTCCACCTGCACCTGCGAGACCGCATTGCGGGTGGCAAGGCCGGCGTAACGCTCCACGTCGCGCAGGTTCTTTTCCAGTTGCACCTTGTCCCGGTTCAGCGTCGCCTCGGCCTGGAGGATCTGTGCGTCGATCACGCGCGGGTCGAGCTGGTACAGGAGGTCGCCCTCCTTCACGGTCGCGCCGTCGGCGAAGCCCACCTTCTCCACGGCGGCGGCGACGCGGGAGCGCACCGGCACCGTGACCATGGATTCCACCGTGCCCAGCGCCTCGACCCGTACCGGCAAAGAGGTGCGCTCCGCCTTGCCGGCGAGCACCGAGACGATGCGCGGCGGCGCCGCCGTCTTCTGACCGCTGGCGGCGAGCCACGGCTTCTTGTCCCACATCCACGCCCCGCCGCCGAGGAGGGCCAGAAACAGGACTGCGAGGACAATCTTGCGGCCGGCCGATCCGCCGTTCTTCGCGCTACCCGGTGCATTCTCGGCTGGCATGAATGTCCTCGAGACTCCCACGGCGTCCAAAACGTTTCGCGCCGCAATGCAACAACAATTGAGCGCGCTGGTCCAATTAAGCTTTTGTCACGCCATTCCGCTATGGAAGCCAAGCCAATGACGCATTCGTGAATGGCCAAGGCTGCGCTTGACTGCCCGCGCTAACTTGACCTTGGGTTAGAACTTGCGAACCAGTCCGGCCAGATGCTCAAGCGCCCGGTCGATGGTCGCGTCATGCTTGGCGAAGCAGAAGCGCACCACACTCTTCACCGCATCCTGCGCATAGAAGGCCGACACCGGGATGGCCGCCACCTTCCGCGTCTTCACGAGATCGAGGCAGAAGGCCTCGTCGTCGAAGGCGTTGGCGTGAGCGGCGAGGTCAATGGAGAGGAAATAGGTCCCGCGCGAGGGCAGCACCTCGAAGCCCAGCCCCTTCAGCCCCGCCGCAAGGCGGTCGCGGGAGCGCTGGAGGCCGGCCCGCATGGTGGTGAAATAGTCGTCCGGCTTGCCGAGGCCGTAGGCCACCGCCGCCTGCAGGTTCGGCGGCGTCGTGAAGGTGAGGAACTGGTGCGCCTTGGACAGCACCTTCATCAAATGCGGCGCGGCGAAGACGAGGCCCACCTTCCAGCCGGTCATGCCGAAGATCTTGCCGGCGGAGGAGATCTTCACCGTGCGGTCGCGCATCCCCGGCAAAGCCATCAGCGGCTCGAACGTGAGCCCGTCGAACACCACGTGCTCCCACACCTCGTCGCACACCGCATAGGCGTTGAAGCGCACGCAATAGTCGGCAAGGAGCTGCATCTGGGCGCGGTCGTAGACGACGCCGGTGGGGTTCTGTGGATTGTTGAACAGCACGAGCTTGGTGCGCTCGGAGAACACCTGGTCGAGCTTTTCCGACGTCATGGCCCAGGAGGGCGGCTCCAGCCGCACGAGGCGGGCAATGCCCCCTGCCCTCTGCACCAGCGGCAAATAGGCGTCGTAGAGCGGCTGGAACAGCACCACCTCGTCGCCTGGCTCGATCAGCGAGAACAGCGCGCCGGCCAACGCCTCGGTGGCACCGGAGGTCACCATGATCTCGGCGTCGGGATCGAGCTCCAGCCCCTGCCAGTGGCGATAATGCGTGGCCGCCGCACGGCGCAGTTCGGGAAGGCCCATCATGGGCGGATACTGGTTCCAGCCGTCTACCACGGCCCGCGCCGCCGCCTCGCGCACGTCCAGCGGACCCGGATCGTCCGGAAAGCCCTGGCCGAGGTTCACCGCCTCATGGGTGCGGGCGAGCGCCGACATCACCTCGAAGATGGTGGTGGGCAGCCCGGCATAGATGGGATTGAGCGGGCGCGGCGTAAAATGCGGATCGGACATGGGAAATTCGCGATGGAAAGGGCGACAAGGGGTCTGGCCCGCGCCCTTTAGACCCTTCAGGCCCCTTCGGAAAGCCCGGTCGACACCGCCGCATCCCCCGGCATCAGCGGCTTGAGCGCCGCCAGCAACGCCTCCGGCGTCACTTGCCCCATAGGCATCAGCACCTTGGCGGCCTCGGTGCGGCGGCCGGGGCGCATCACCAGCACCACCGTCTCGGCCCCGCCGCAGGCCGGATCGCCGCACGAGATCTCGGAGACGGAGACGGTCGCCGCCTCCTCCAGCGACAGGGTGGTGCGCACCAGATCGGCGAGGGCACGCGAGGCGTCGAGGCCGGCTCCCGCCTCGCCGCGGCGGCGCATGAACAGTCGCATCCAGTGGATCTCCTCGTACCGACGACGCCAACCCAAGCCCGGTTTGCCCAGGCCCTGTTTGGCGTGCGCTCGCGGCATGAACATGACGGCGGCGCCCCCTGCCCCCTTCTATTCGTCGTCGTCGTCCTGCTCGGGCGGAAAGCCGAGCAGGCGGCGGGCGCGGGCGATGGAGCGCTTGAGGCGGCCGGCCTGAAGGCGCAGCACCACATAGCTCACCCGCCCGTCCGTCACGGCGCGCACCTCGATCACCGCATGGCCATAGGCGATGCGCATGCCCGGCGCGGGCTTGTCGTCGGAGCGGTCGGCGAAGGCGTCGGCGATGGTGAGGCCAAGTTCGGCGTCCGGCACGGCGAGGCCGTAGAAGCTGGCGAGATCGCCGAGCCGCACCTCGCCCACGAAGGGGAAGGCGGCGCTGTCGTCGAGCGGCGTCGCCTCCTCAGGCCGGAACATGCGGTCGAGCTGGTGGACGCGCTTGGGCGGCGCGAGGAGGTAGCCGTAGTCCCCGGCCTTGAGCGTGCCGGCCGCCTCCGGCGTCAGCGTCTCGTTGGCCCGCACCACCATGACGAGGCGCGCCCACGGGGGCATTTGCACCTGCCCCACCACCGGCGTACCCGCCATGACAGGATAGGCCACCAGCTCCATCTCGGTCTGTCCCGGCAGGTCGATCTCGAAGCGCCGCACGCCGGGATCGGGATCGGACAGGGCCACATCCAGCCGCCGCGCCGCATAGCCCATGGTCCATCCGTGCAGGATCAGCGAGACGACGACCACCGCGAAGGCGACGTTGAAATACACCTCGGCCATGGGCAGGTGCGCCAGCATGGGAATGGTCGCGAGGAAGATGGAGACCGCGCCGCGCAGGCCGGCCCAGGAGACGAACAGCTTCTCCTTCAGCGAGAAATGGAACGGCGCGAGGCAGGCGAACACCGCCGCCGGCCGCCCGATGAGAATGAGAAACGCCGCCACCCCAAGGGCCGGCAGCGCGTACTGCAGGATCTTCTCGGGCGAGACGAGCATGCCCAGCATCACGAACATCACGATCTGGCAGAGCCATGTGATGGTGTCGAGAAACGAGGTGATGGAGGCGATGGCCCGCACCGGGCGGTTTCCAACCACCAGCCCGGCCAGATAGACAGCGAGGAAGCCCGACCCGTGCAGCAGCGAGGTGAGGGCGAACAGCAGTACCGCCACGCCCACCACCATCACCGGATGAAGACCGCCCGGCAGGTCCACGCGGTTGAGCAGCGCCACCAGCGCATAGCCGCCAGCAAGGCCCAGCACCGCGCCCACCACCATCTCGCGCAGCGCGCCGAACACCACCGCAAGGCCGGGGTCGCCCATATGGCTGGTGAGCAGTTCCACCAGCAGCACGGTGAGGAAGACTGCGGCAGGGTCGTTGGTGGCCGATTCGATCTCGATCACCGAGCCCACCCGCCGGCCGAGATGCAGCCCCTGCGCACGGACGAGGAACAGCACCGCGGCAGCGTCGGTGGAGGCGACGATGGCGCCCACCAGCAGCCCCTCCATCCAGCCGAGGCCGAGCAGCGGGGACGCCACCAGCGCCACCAGAGCGGCGGTGAAGGCGACGCCCACCGTCGAAAGGCCCACGGCGGGCAGGATGGCGCCTCGCATCGAGGCGACCCGCATCCTGAGGCCGCCGTCGAACAGGATCACCGCCAGCGCGGCGGAGCCCACCATGTAGGTGGCCCAGTAGTCGTCGAAATGAATGCCGCCCGGCCCTCCCTCGCCGGCCGCAACGCCGACGACCAGGAAGACGAGCAGGATGGGCGCACCGAACCGCGCAGCGAGCAGGCTGGAGAGCGTGCCAACCACGACCAGCGCCGCAACCACGAGGAGTACTATGTTGGAGACGACAACCGATCCCATGTGCCCGAAATGCCTCACCCCCTCGAATCCAGAACGGAACAGTAGCGCGACGTTCGTCTAAGGCGTAAGGTTCCTAGTGTCGCGGTGCCGAATTACCAATTCTGTACTACGGACGGACCGATCCGGGGGCGGAAAGGGACGCGAATGACATCTAGCGGCACCCCCAACGCCTATTTGGTCATGGCGATGGTAAGTGAAGAGGGAAAACTTCTCCTTCAGAGCGAAACCGTCTGCTTCGATCGTGATCTCGCCTTCGCCATGGCGGACGATGACGGTGACCATTGCACCTGGGTCGGCGTCTATGCGCTCGATGCCGACGGGCGGAGCATCCAGAACGGCGCTCTCTATTCCAACGGCTCTCTCCACGGCTCCGGGACATCCAAGCGCGCCTATCGCGCGGACCGCACCGAAACGGGCATGACCGTCTCCTAGACTCCCGAAATCATCCGCCGGAGCGATCCGGAGCCAGCCGCCCGTTGATGAAGGCCACGGCCTCGAACGGCGATGCGACGCGCACGAGGCGCACCCGCCGGCTGCCGCACAGGTCGCAGCGCAGGGACATCCCCTTGCTTTCGGTGGTGTCGTCGATCCTCTCGCCCTCCTCGCCACGCGGGGAGAGGATGGAACGGCGGTGGCATCGGTCGCAGACGGCGCAGATCATAGGGCACCGGTAGCCGGCGATCGCGGTCACATGATGGCCGCATTTGCGGCTCGCCTCACAGCAGGGCGCGCACTTCAAAGAAAAGCCGCACCTGCCGCTCCGCGAAGGCCACATCCTCCGGCCGCCCCGCCTCGGCCGCGCCGATCACCGCCCGGAGGGCGCTGTCCAGCTCCGGGCCCTGCTCGCCCTCGGCGAAGCGATGGAGCAGGACGCGACCGCAATCACCCACCGTCGCCAGCCAAGAGCCGTCGTGGAGCCAGATGGGGCGGAGGAGTTGGATTTCCCAGAAGCGAGCCATGGTGCAGGACTAACGAGGCCGGCGCTTGTTTGTTTCCCGGCTCAGATGGCTTCCAGCACCGCCACCGCGAACCAGCCGCGCGCATCGGTCCACAGCGCCGCCTGACGCCAGCCCGCCGCCTGCGCCATGCCCATGAGGCGGGGCGCCGCGTATTTGTAGGAATTCTCCGTGTGGATGGTCTCGCCGGGAGCGAAGGTGAAACGCGCACCATCGAGGCGCACCGTCTGCGCCGCACGGCTCTCCAGATGCATCTCGATGCGGCTCTCCGCTTCGTTGAAGAGCGCCCGGTGGTGGAATGCTGCGAGGTCGAAGTCGGCGCCCAGTTCCCGGTTCATACGGGTCAGCAGGTTGAGGTTGAAGGCGGCGGTGACGCCCTGCCGGTCGTCATAGGCGGCCTCCAGCACGGCCCGCTCCTTCGGCAGGTCGAAGCCGAGCACCAGCGCCGCCCCTTGTCCCAGTGACTGCCGCGCGTGGGTGAGGAAGGCCTCGGCTTCACGCGGCGTGAAGTTTCCGATGGTCGAGCCCGGGAAAAAGCCGATGCGCCGCCCGCCCTCGCCGAGGTGCGGCAGCTCCAGCGGGCGGGTGAAATCGCCCTCGACCGGCGTCATGGCCACGGCTGGATAGTCCCGCGCCAGCGCGGCCACGGCGGCGCGCATGTGCGGCCCGGAGATGTCGATGGGCACGTAGGCCCCAGGATGCTCCAGCGCATCGAGCAGCAGGCGCACCTTCACGCTCGATCCCGAGCCGAACTCCACCAGACTCGCGCCCGGCCCCGCGATCGCGGCGATGTCGCCGGCATGAGCCTTGAGCACGCCCAGCTCGGTGCGGGTGGGATAGTATTCGGGCAGGCGGCAGATGAGATCGAACAGGCGCGAGCCAGCCTCGTCATAGAAATACTTGGGCGAAAGCTGCTTGGGGCTGGCGGACAGCCCTTCGATCACGTCGGCGCGGAAGGCGGCGCGCTCGGGCGTCTCGTGGCTCTCAGCGGCGCACAGAAGGGTCGAAGCGCGCATCAGGCATCCTCGGCAAGGCGCAGGCCGGCGAAGGCCCAGCGCTGGTGGGGATAGAAGAAATTGCGATAGGTGGCCCGGGCATGGCCCTCGGGCGTGGCGCAGCAGCCGCCGCGCAGCACCATCTGCGACGACATGAACTTGCCGTTGTATTCGCCGAGCGCGCCGGGTGCGGGCCGGTAGCCGGGATAGGCCACGTAGGGGCTCTGGGTCCATTCCCAGACATCGCCGAACATCTGCGCGGGCAGATCGTCAGTGGCGGCCGGAAGCGGGCGCAGCGCGCCGGTGTCGAGGAAGGTGCCGGCGACGGGAAGGCCGCGCGCGGCCACTTCCCACTCCGCTTCCGTGGGCAGTCGCTTGCCGGCCCATCGGGCGAAGGCATCGGCCTCGTAATAGCTCACGTGAACGACCGGGGCCGCGGGATCGAGCGGACCGAGCCCGTTCAGCGTGAACGCCTGCCAGTCGCCCTCATGATGCTCCCAATAGAGCGGCGCCTCATACTCCCCCGCCTTCACCCGCGCCCAGCCGTCCGCCAGCCAAAGGTCCGGCCTGCGATAGCCGCCGTCGGCGAGGAAGGCGAGCCACTCGCGGTTGGTCACGGCGCGGGAGGCGAGACGGAAGGGGCGCAGCAGCACCTCGTGGCGCGGCCCCTCATTGTCGTAGGAGAAGCCCTCCCCGGCATGACCGATCTCGAAGATGCCGCCGGGATAATCGATGAAGGCGAGCGGCCGTGCCTCCCCCGTCGCAGCCGGGCCACCGGGACGATAAGCGGGGCGCAGGGGATTGGCGGCGAACAGGTTCAGGATGTCCATCAGGATCAACTCCTGATGCTGCTGCTCATGGTTGATGCCGATCTCCACAAGCGGCGCGAGCCGGGCGAAGGCCTCCTCGTCCGCGCCGGCCAGAAGATCGGTCATGGCCTGCGTCACATGCCGGCGATAGTCCGCCACCTCCACCACGGTGGGGCGGGTGATGAGGCCGCGCGCGAAGCGGGCGTGGCGAGGGCCGGCGGCCTCGTAATAGGAATTGAACAGAAAGGCGAAATCCGCGTTGGCGACTTTGTAGCCGGGCAAATGCGGCACCAGCAGGAAGGTCTCGAAGAACCACGAGACATGGGCGAGATGCCACTTCGTCGGGCTGCAATCCGGCATGGATTGCACGGTCTGGTCTTCGGGATGGAGGCGCTGCGCCAGGTCTTCGGTTTGCGCGCGCACCTTCAGGAAGCGTGCGATGGCGGCGCTACGGGCGCCTTCACCGCTGGCATCGGAGGAAAAAGGCTGCGTCGCCGCGAGCGGATTCCAGGGCTTGTTCATTCTTCCTCGCTCGACCGGTGCGGACTGAACCGCCTCCCGGATAAACGCCGCAGACGACATGTGGTTTCTACGGGCGTGTTCGCGTTTCGGACGTCCGACGTTACATGCGGCTGAGCACGATCGCGCGAGGCCACTCAAAGACGAGCGTGCGGATCAGAAACCGGCGAGGGCGATCAGGGCATCAATGGAGCGGCGGGACGGACTCCCGGCCCGGAACAGGGCCAGCGTGCGCACGCGCCCCCGGCCGTCCGGAAGGGGCCGCGTCTCCACCTCCCCCGCCCGGCGCCAGCGCTCCACCGCTGCCGCCGGCAGAAGCGTGCGCCCGAGCCCGGCCGCGACGCAGCCCATGATGCCGTCCAGGGTGCCGAGTTCCAGCAACGGCAGTTCGCCGAACGCCTCGGTGAAGCGCGCGCGGTAGCAGCAGCCCGCCCGGAAGACGACGGCCGCCGCCTCCGCCGCCCCGCCGACAGGCACCACCTCCACCAATTCTTCCTCGAACAGCGGCACGCTTTCAAAACGCGCCTCCGCCGCTTCCTCGGCCACGAAGGCGAGATCGATGTCACCCCGCCCGATCGCCGCGACCAGCTCGCCGCTGGTGCCGGTGGTGATGGACAGGCGCAGGTCCGGCAGCTTCGCCCGCGCCGCCTTCAGCAGGGGCGGCAGGCGCACAGCGGCGGTGGTCTCCATGGTGCCGAGGCGCAGCGGCGGGAAAGCCTCGGCTGCCGAACGCAGGCGCTTCTCGGCCTCTTCCGACAGGCGGACGATCCGCGCGCCATAGTCCAGCGCCAGCACCCCCGCCGCCGTGGGCACCATGCGGCCGTCGATGCGCTCCACCAGCTTCTGGCCGAGCCTCTCCTCCAGCTTCCGCAGCCGGGTGGTGACGTTGGACTGAACGCAGCCGAGCCGCCCGGCGGCACGGGTGACGCTTCCCGTGTCGGCCACGGCTTCCAGAAAGCGGAAATCGCGCAAATCCATCATCAGAAGTGAACGATAATATCAGAATGTTTCAATTTCAATGATTGACGGAAGCGCGATAATGGCGGCAACCCCTCGGGAGACAACGCCATGACCGCCGCCACGCCAGATGCTCCCGCTCACGCCGCCGCTCGCTGGCCGGATCGGCGCATCGTTGATCTGTTCGGCATTGAGCACCCCATCCTGCTCGGCCCCATGGCCGGCCCCGGCTCGCCGGAACTTGCCGTCGCCGTGGGGTCGGCCGGCGGCCTCGCCTCCCTGCCCTGCGCCATGTACGCGCCGGACGATCTGAAGGCGGCGGTGGCGAAGATCCGCGCGGGCCTCCCCGGCAAGCCGCTCAACCTCAACTTCTTCTGCCACACCCCGCCGCAGGATGATCCGGCGCGGGCGCTGCGCTGGCGGGCGCGGCTGGCCGATTATTATGTCGAGGCCGGGCTCGACCCCGCTGCGAGCGTCCCCTCCCCCTCCCGCGCGCCGTTCGACGACACCTTCTGCACCGTCGTGGAAGAGGTGCGCCCCGAAGTGGTGAGCTTCCACTTTGGCCTGCCGGCGCCGGACCTTGTGGCGCGGGTGAAGGCGACGGGCGCAAAGATCATCTCCTCCGCCACCACCGTCGCCGAGGCGCGCTGGCTGGAGGACCATGGCTGCGACGCCATCATCGCCATGGGGTTCGAGGCCGGCGGCCATCGCGCCCTCTTCCTCGGCGGCGACTATTCCCAGACGCCCATCGCCTGGCAGGACGTGGCCCGGCAGGTGGGCACCTTCTCCTTGGTGCCGCAGGTGGCGGATGCGGTGAAGGTGCCCGTGATCGCCGCCGGCGGCATCGCCGACGCGCGGGGCATCGTGGCGGCTTTGGCGCTAGGGGCGTCGGCAGTGCAGATCGGCACCGCCTTCCTGTTCTCGCCGGAAGCGAAGGTGCCCGCCGTGCATCGCGCCGCGCTGGAGGCGGCGACCGACGAGAGCACCGCCCTCACGAACATCTTCACCGGCCGCCCAGCGCGCGGCATCATGAACCGCGTCATGCGCGAGATCGGCCCCATCGCGCCGGAGGCCTCGGCCTTCCCCACCTCCGGCGGCGCCCTCGCCCCGCTGCGCGCGAAGGCGGAAGTCGAGGGGCGGGACGATTTCACCAACCTCTGGTGCGGCCAGTCCGCAGCCCTGAGCCCGCGCCTGCCGGCCACGGACCTCACGCACAAGCTAGCCACGGAGGCCTTGGCGCGGCTCGCCTGAGCCGCCACACGGGGACACCACCTCCCGCACCGCAGCGAAACTGGCCTCCCGTTTGCACCTCCTCCATCAGCGTTCCTGTGCGGATGGTTTGGAGGATGCGATGTCGGACGATGCCCTGAGCCCGGTGATCGTGGCCAAGAAGACGATCGAGGCCGAAAACATGGCCTCCTTCGAGCTGGTCCCCGCCGAGGGCGGCGAACTGCCGGCCTTCACCGCCGGCTCCCATGTGGATGTGAGCATCCCCGGCGGCCTGGTGCGGCAGTATTCGCTCATCAACAGCGAGAGCGAGCGCCATCGCTACGTGATCGGCGTGTGGAAGGACGCCAACAGCCGCGGCGGTTCCAAGGCCCTGTTCCAGCAGGTGAACGAGGGCGACCGGCTCGCCGTCGGCACGCCGCGCAACCGCTTCGCCGTGCCGCGCGACACCAAGCGCGCGCTGCTGTTCGCCCGCGGCATCGGCGCGACGCCCATCCTCTCCATCGCCGATCATCTCAAGGCGAAGAACATCCCGTTCGAGTTCCATTACCTCTTCGCGGGCGGCTCGCCGGGCTCGTTCAAGTCCACCATCGAGGCGTCGGCCTTCGCCGCCAACACCACCTTCTATTTCGAGGCCACCGAGCCCCGCCTCAACGCCGCGAACCTGCTCTCGGACCGGCCCGATGACACGCACCTCTTCCTGTGCGGCGTGGACTGGTGGCTCGATCCCATCATCGCCAGCGCCCAGCAGAAGGGTTTCGGCGTCAACCGCATCCATGTGGAGCGCTTCACCGGCAAGGCGCCGCCCCCGCTGCTGGACAAGGTGTTCGACGTGAAGATCGCGTCCACCGGCAAGGTCATCAAGATCCCCGGCGACCGCTCCGTCTCCACCGCCATGGAAGAAGCGGGCGTGAAGATCCCCACCTCCTGCGAGCAGGGCGCCTGCGGCACCTGCAAGGTGAAGGTGCTGGAGGGCGAGGTCGATCATCGCGACAAGCGCCTGAAGCCCGAGGAGAAGGAACAGGGCTGGTTCCTGGCCTGCGTCTCGCGTGCCAAAGGCGACCTGCTGGTGTTGGATTTGTGACAATTCCACTTCGCGCATGCTGCCCCGGAGCGAAGGAAGGATGAGACCCATGGTGACCGAGGAAGATGTCTGGCGCACCGCCTTCATCATCGCCGAGCAATACGGGCCGGAGGGCGTCGCCTTCGCCCACCGCATGGCCGAGAGCTTCGAGATCGGCGGCAAGGTGGAGGAGCATCGCACCTGGGTCTCCATCATGACCAAGGTGGAGGAGCTGGTGCAGGACGAGGACGTCCCCTCCCGGGCCAACTGAAGCCGCAGCCCCCTTCGCGCCGGGCCGACCCGGCGCGAAGCCGCGCCGGTGCTCGGTTTTACCCTGCGCACAATGCCGCTGTGGCCAGCGGCTTGCGCCCCCTTGAAATTGCGGAGCGCCCCGCGTAGGTTCCGCCCTCTCTTCCGGCGCCCCGACGCGCCGGAGCCGTGCAGGTGTAGCTCAGTTGGTTAGAGCGCCGGTCTGTGGAACCGGAGGTCGGTGGTTCGAGCCCACCCACCTGTACCATTGAAGCGTCTCCACGATACGTGACTGATCGCCGGACGGGACGCAGCTGCAAGCTTTTGTCCCCACGGGATAGTGGCTGCCGGTAACAGCCGCGATGCGGGTCGTGCGCGCCCCGCCGCCCCGTTGACCTCGCCGCAGCGAATCCCCTGCCCTCCCTGCTGAGGATCCGAGCAGGAGAACGTGACACTCTCCGGCGACCGGCGGCGCCATTCCGACAGGCCGCGGCCTCAGCCCAATACCGAGAGCACCACCCCCGCCAACCCGCATGCGGCGAGCGTCGGAAGCATTCCGAGCCTCAGCCGGAACATGGCGAGCATGGCCATCGCGGAGAGCGCGGCCGCACGCCAGTCAATCGAGGAGAGCACGGGCAGATCCGGCCCGATGCCGTGCCAGTCCACGCTCACCACCTGCCGGAAGACGACATGGATGGCGAACCACAAGGCGAGGTTCAGGATCACGCCCACCACCGCCGCCGTGATCGCGGACAAGGCCGCCCCGAGCGCGCGGTTGCCGCGCAGGGCCTCCACGTAGGGCGCGCCGAGGAAGATCCAGAAAAAGCACGGCGCGAAGGTCACCCAGAGCGTCAACAGGGCGCCGAGGCACCCCGCCAGCATCGGATTGTGAACGCCGGGCGCACGATAGGCCGCGAGGAAGCCGACGAACTGCAGCACCATGACGAGGGGGCCGGGCGTGGTTTCGGCGAGGCCGAGGCCGTCGAGCATCTCGCCGGGCGCGAGCCAGCCGAAGCCGTCCACCGCGGCCTGCGCCACATAGGCGAGCACCGCATAGGCCCCGCCGAAAGTGACGACCGCCATCAGGCTGAAGAAGGAGCCGATCTGCGTCCACACGCTGTCGCTGCCGAAGGTCGCCCACAGCACAACGACCGGGCCGAGCCACAGGGGCAGCCAGACCGCGATGATGCCGGCCGCCCGCCGCAGCGATGGCTCGGCATGGGCCATTTCCCCACGCTCGAACATCCGGTCCACCACGCCATGGGTATCGGCCTTGGCGCCCGCGTGGCCGGCGCCCTGGAACAGCTCCGGCGCCGCTCGGCTGCCCGCCCATCCGGCGAGGCCGGCGGCGAGGATGATGAGCGGGAACGGGATGTGCAGGACGTAGATGGCCAGAAAGGCGAGGCCGGCAATCGCCACCATGAGGCGATTCTTCAGTGCGCGACGGCTGATCCGCAGCAGCGCTTCCACCACCACCGCCAGCACGGCCGCCTTCACGCCGAGGAAAGCGGCATCGATGAGCGGCACATGGCGGTACAGCGCATAGAGGATGCTGAGCGCCAGCATCACGACGGCGCCGGGCAGCACGAACAGAAGGCCGGCCACCAGCCCGCCCGCGGTTCGGTGCATGAGCCAGCCGATATAGGTGGCGAGCTGCTGCGCCTCGGGGCCGGGCAGGAGCATGCAATAGTTCAGGGCGTGCAGGAACCGCTGCTCGCCGATCCAGCGGCGCTCCTCCACCAGTTCCCGGTGCATGAGCGCGATCTGCCCGGCCGGGCCGCCGAAGCTCAGGCAGCCAATCTTGGCCCAGACTTTCACGGCCTCGCGGAACGTCGGGCGCGCGGGTGCTGCGGCCGGGCCGCTCGTTTCCAGGGTGATGGTCATGGCGCGCCCCTCAGCCCTGCTTCTGCTGGCCCGCAGGCCAGTTATGGGTTTCCTCCACGGCGTCCCGACACCAGCGATAGAAGGCGTCGTAAAGCAGCATGCCGGCGTCGAGCTGCTGCAGGTCGTCCCGATACATGCGGGAGAGGCCGAGGGAGGCCGCGAGGAAGCCTGCCGCCTGGGGGGACAGGTCGAGCCGCGCCGTATCGGCGGCGCGGACGATGACCGCGAGGTGGTCGAGGACGGGGGACCTGAGCCCGAACTCCGCGATCATGGTGTCGAAGGTGCAGCCGTCGCCGCGGTGGCTCCAGAAGGCGCCGTCGATATCGAAGGGCGCGGCGCCGAAGGTCGATGCCACGCTTTCGACCTCGGAGGCACCGACATAGAGGAAGGCCGCGTCGGGATCGATGAAGCGGCGGATCAGCCAGGGGCAGGCGATGCGGTCCACCTTCGGGCGGGCGCGCGTGACCCAGACCGTTCGCCCCGCCGCATCGCGCGGCGGCAGGGCGGCCTCGGAGAAGAGCACGCCGCCGCCGTCCCGCCACGCCGCGAAGCCGCCTTCCAGCGTTTCCGCCGCAACGCCCTGGATCCGAAGCCACGCGGCCACGCCCTGGCTGATCTTGTGGCCCCTCTGGCAGACCACGACGACCGTTCGTCCCGCCAGCGCGGGGCCCCATTCCGCGACGTTCGCATGGGATCGCCGAAGGGCCGCCGGCAGCATTCGCCGGTCGGCGGCGAAGTCGTCGTCGGTGCGCACGTCGATGATGACGGGCGCGGTCGGCAGGCCGACGAGGCGACCGAGCTGCGCCACGGTGATTTCAGTGTTTGAAGGCACGAGCGTCCATCCCTGGGCAGAGGGGAGAAAGGACGCGATTTCAGGCTGGCGCCTCACGGGGCAATCGCGGGAGCCCCTTGGGGACAGATTAGCCAGACCGCTGATCCACGCGCAACCCCGCAGAAGGCTTACGCGCCGTGTCCGTGCCTGTGATGGATGTCCGGGTAGTGCGGATGCCGGTGCATCATCGGCACATGCCGGTGCCAGTGGCTGTGCGGCTCGCCGGAGGGCGTGTCCGCATCGTGGGCGTGCTGGTGGTGCGCGTCGTGGCGGTGGCGGTGCTCGTGCTCCAGCGCCTCGTGGGCGTGCTCATGCTCATGCTGTTCGGAGAGGTGCAGCCAGAGGCCGAGTGCCATCAGCAGGCCCGCGATCAAGAGCTGGGGCGTCAGTGCCTCGCCGAGCAGCGCGATGGCGAGCACCGCGCCCACGAACGGCGCGAGCGAGAAATAGGCGCCGGTGCGCGCGGCACCCAGGTGGCGCAGTGCGAGCACGAACAGGGCGAGGCTGACGCCATAGCCTAAGAAGCCGACCACCGCGGCCGCCCCCACGATCCCCAACGCGGGAAAGGCGGCTCCGTGGCCGAGGGCGATCAAGAGATTGATGGTTCCGGCGATGAGGCCCTTGAGCATGGCGATCTGCACCGGATCGGCGGAGGAGAGCTTCCGGGTGAGGTTGTTGTCGATGCCCCAGCACAGGCACGCGCCCGCGGTCAGCGCGGCTCCGAGGTCGAGCGTCGCCCGGCCCTGCCATGACAGCAGCGCGGCGCCGGCGAGGATGGCGAGCGCGCCCAGAAGGAGGCGTCTGTCCACATTCTCACGGAAGGCGAGCCAGGCAATGGCCATGGTCGCCACGCCTTCCAGATTGAGCAGAAGGGATGCGCTGGCGGCATCGGTCCGGGCGAGGCCGAACATGAGCAGCAAGGGGCCGAGGATGCCGCCCGCGAGAATCACCAGCGCGAGCCATGGCACGTCGATCTTTCGCAGCGGCGCTTCCACCGCCGGCAGCCGAAGCGCGGCCCGGGACAGGTGGACAGCGGCGAGGCCCGCACCTGCCCCGAGATAGAGAAGGCCGGCCATCATCCACGTGTCGACGGCGCCGAGAAGCAGCTTGGCGAGCGGCGTGCTCGCGCCGAACAGCAGGGCGGACAGCAGACCGAAGATGATCCCGACGTTCATGGTTATCTCCCCTTGGGAGCACTTCTATCCGCTGGTGGTATGGGGTGTGAAACGGTGGGTGCCGATACGCCCATTATGCGCACAGATAGATCCTCGGCGGCATGGTCAACGCGAAGGAACGCTTCCCAGCAGCCGTTCGGGTTCAGCCTCGCTATTCCGCCGCATGGGATTCGACATGCCGGCGCACCTCAGGCACCACGGCAGCGTCGCACCATTGGGTGATGCGGGCGGTTTCCACGCCACGATCGGCGTCGTAATGGCTGCGCACCGCCATCAGCGCGATGGCGCGCGCCGCGTCGGCGGATCGCCGAACGAGGCGATCCGCGTCCTCCTGCGGGAGCTGGGCTGCGGCTTCCGTCTTCACGTGATGAGCCAGTCCGTTGACCCCGCCGTCCTTGCCGACCGTCTGGGACAGGGCCGAAGGCGTGAACTGGCCGCAATAGACGGCGAGATTCTGGAGGGTGAAGGCCTGGACCAGATCGCGCTCGCTGTGGCTCTCGCTCGCCTGTGCCGGCGCGAGCACAAGAAGGGCTGCGAGCGCGCCGACGGAACGCAGCATCCACCCTGAGGATGGGACGGCCCTCATTTGGCCGTGCCCCACACCCGCATGCACTGGTCGTAGCGCATGGAGCAATGGGTGATCTCGTGCGGCCGGAATGCGCGGTTGCTGCTGATGCACTCCGATTTGGTCTTCGCGCAGAAGAGGTTGTGCGCGCCGGCGCTGCCGTGCTCGCAGCCGGCGTCCGAGGCGCTTGCCGGCCGCGCGGGTTGGATGCCGTCTGCGAGGGCCGGGCCCACGGCAAGACTGCCGAGAGCCAGGCAGATGAGACTTGTGTAGCGCATGCCTTTCATGGCGTGCCTTTCGTGATGGGTGTAGCGGGAGTGCTGGGGACGGTGGCCGGCCAGCGGGACCGAGCGGCCGTGGCCGGAGGGACGACAGGTCTGCTGCGCCCTTCGGGTGCGGGATGCGCGAGGCCGAGCTGCACGTCACGGAAGTCGTGCTTCGCCCTTTCGCGATAGGTGCTCGGCCGCGGGTCCAGGCCGAGCGCCGGCGACCCGAGGCCGAGCAAGGCGGCGACGGCCGCAGCCGCGCGGCCGAGCCTTCGATGCCGTGCCATCGGTGGGTCCTACGGCGCCGTGAACTTCGCCTGGCCGGACTTCCCCGCCGGCGTTTTGATGAGCAGGGTCACGGTGGCGCCCTTGGCGACCGGCGCGGCCGCCTTCCCGGAGAGGGTCTCGCCGGCGGCAGCGAGCGGCAGCGTCTTGCGTTCGGTCCCGGCCGCAACCATGGCGGAGCCGGTGAAACCGGCGGCGCTGAGAGGCTTGCCCGCCTCGTCGAGGAGATTGAAGGTCACGGCCTCTCCGGCGACGACCAACTCCACATGAACGCCCGCCACGTCCTCCATGGGGCCGCCGTTCGGCCCCTTCTGGGCGCCGTGGGCGTGCTGCGCGAGGGCCGGGCCGGCGGCGAGAAGGCTGAGGGCGACGATCAGGCTCTTGAGCATGGGTTTTTCTCCTTGGGGTCAATGGGATGCCGCCGCCGCGGGTTCGGGCGGGGCGACGGGCTTGGGCTCGCGCCGGAAGAGGACGTAGAGCGCCGGCAGCACGAGCAGGGTGAGAATGGTGGAGGAGACGATGCCGCCGATGACCACGGTGGCGAGCGGCCTCTGCACCTCCGCGCCGGGGCCGGTGGCGATGGCCATGGGCACGAAGCCGAGGGAGGCGACCAGCGCGGTCATCAACACCGGGCGCAGGCGCGTCAGCGCCCCCTCCCGGACGGCGGTGACGATGTCGCGCCCCTCCGCCCGCAGCTTCTGGATGAAGGCGATGATGACGAGGCCGTTCAGCACCGCCACGCCGGACAGGGCGATGAAGCCGATGCCGGCGCTGATGGAGAGCGGCAGTCCGCGCAGGGCCAGGGCCGCGATCCCGCCGGTGAGCGCCAGCGGCACCCCGGAGAACACCAGCGCCGCATCCGCCATCGACCCGAAGCTCATGAACAGCAGCAGGAAGATGAGCAGCAGCGCGATGGGCACCACGATGGCGAGGCGCTGCGTCGCCGACACGAGCTGCTCGAACTGCCCGCCCCAGCCGATCCAGTAGCCCGCAGGCAGCCGGACCTTCTCGGCCACCTGCCGCTGGGCCTCGGAGACGAAGGAGCCGAGATCCCGCTCGCGCACGTTCGCGCTCACCACGATGCGCCGCTTGCCGTCCTCCCGGCTGATCTGGTTGGGCCCCGGCGACACCGAGAGGCTGGCGATGGCCGAGAGCGGCACATAGCGGATCTGCCCCGTGGCGGCCGGCGTCCAGGCGGCGCGCACTGCCCGTTCCGGCGCAGCCGCGGCCGGCGGCAGGGGAATCGGCAGGTCGCGCAGCGCCTCCACGTCCGTGCGCAGGTTCTCCGGCAGACGGACAATGATGTCGAAGCGCCGGTCGCCCTCGAACAGGACACCGGCCTCGCGCCCGCCGACGGCGATCTCGATCAGCTCCTGCACCTCCGCCACGCTCACGCCGTAGCGCGCCATGGCCGGCCGGTTCAGCGCCACGGTGAGCATGGGCAGGCCCGAGACCTGCTCGCTCTTCACGTCGGCGGCGCCGGGGACGGTGCGCATGACGGCCTCCACCTGCCCCGCCACCTGGAGCAGCGTGTCGAGATCGTCGCCGAAGATCTTCACACCCACGTCGGAACGGATGCCCGAGATCAGCTCGTTGAAGCGCAGCTGGATGGGCTGCGACAGCTCGTAATTGCTGCCCGCCACCCGTTCTGCCGCCTTCTCGATGTCCTCCATCACCGCGGTTTTCGGCTTGCCCGGATCCGGCCATTCGGCGCGGGGCTTCAGCATCACGTAGCCGTCGGAGATAGAGGGTGGCATGGGGTCGGTCGCGACCTCCGCCGTTCCGGTGCGGGCGAACACCTCCCGCACCTCCGGCACCCCGAGCAAAGCCTTCTCCAGCGCCTGCTGCATCTCCAGCGATTGGGTCAGGCTGGTGCCGGGCACCCGCAGGGCCTGGATGGCGGCATCGCCCTCGTCGAGGCTCGGGATGAACTCGCCGCCCATGCGGGAGGCGGCGACGCCCGACGCGATCACCAGCACCGCCGCGCCGACGGCCACGAGAGCGCGCAGGTTGATGGCGGCGTCCAGCAGCGGCGTGTACAGGCGCCGCGCCGCGCGCATGATGAAGTTCTCGTGCTCCGAGACCTTGCCCGTGACAAGCAGCGCCACCGCCGCCGGCACGAAGGTCATGGAGAACAGCGCCGCCGCCCCCAGCGCCATCAGCACCGTGATGGCCATGGGCGTGAACATCTTGCCCTCGACCCCGGTGAGGGTGAGCACGGGCAGGTAAACGACGGCGATGATGAGCGTGCCGAACAGGCTCGGCCGGATCACCTCCTTCGAGCCCGCGAGGATGGTCTCGAAGCGCTCCGCGCGCGTCAGCAGGCGGCCGCGCCGGTGCTGCTCCTCTGCGAGAAGGCGCAGGCAGTTCTCGACGATGATGACCGCGCCGTCGATGATGATGCCGAAGTCGATGGCGCCGAGGCTCATGAGATTGGCGCTGACCTTGTTCTCCACCATGCCGGTGATGGTGAGCATCATGGAGAGCGGGATGACGCAGGCCGTCACCAGCGCCGCGCGGAAATTGCCGAGCAGCACGAACAGCACCACGACGACGAAGAGCGCGCCTTCGACGAGGTTCTTCTCCACCGTGGCGATGGTGGCTTCCACGAGATGCGCCCGGTCATAGACGGCGCGCGCGACGACGCCTTCCGGCAGGGAGCGGGAAATCTGCTCCAACCGCGCCGCCACGCGCTGGGCGACGGTGCGGCTGTTCTCTCCGATCAGCAGCATGGTGGTGCCGAGCACCACCTCCTCGCCGTTCAAGGTCGCGGCGCCGGTGCGCAGCTCCCGGCCCTCGCGCACCTCCGAGACGTCGCCGATGCGGATGGGCGTGCCGCCCTTCGAGCCGATGACGATGTCGCGGATGTCGTCGGCGCCGGCCACCTGACCCGGTGTGCGCACCAGATACTGCTCGCCGTTGCGCTCGATATAGCCCGCCCCGACATTGGCATTGTTGGCGGCGAGCGCGGTCATCACGTCCCGGAACGAGATGGAATAGGCCATCAGCCGGGCTGGATCGGGCAGCACGTGGAACTGCCGCTCGTAGCCGCCGATGGTGTTGACCTCCACCACCCCCGGCACGGTGCGCAGCTGGGGCTTGATGATCCAGTCCTGGATCGTGCGCAGCTCGGTGGGGGTGAAGGGCGTGCCGTCCGGCTTCTTCGCCCCGGGCTTGGCCTCGACCGTGTACATGTAGATTTCGCCGAGGCCGGTGGAGATCGGGCCCGGAGCGGTCTCGACGCCTTGCGGGAGCTGGTCCTTCGCCTGCTGGATGCGCTCGTTGACGAGCTGGCGCGCGAAGTAGATGTCCGTCCCGTCGCGGAACACCACGGTGACCTGCGAGAGCCCGTAGCGCGAGAGCGAGCGCGTGTACTGGAGCCCCGGCAGACCGCCCATGGCGGTCTCGATCGGGAAGGTGATGCGCTGCTCCACCTCCAGCGGCGAGAAGCCCGGCGCCTGGGTATTGATCTGCACCTGGACGTTGGTGATGTCCGGCACCGCATCGATGGGGAGGCGGGTGAAGTTCCACGCGCCGAAAGCGCCCACCATCAGGCAGGCGAGAACCACCAGCCAGCGCTGGCGGATGGAGAAGGCGAGGATGGCGTCGATCATCGCGTGCCCTCCCGCCGGAGGAACGGCTCAGTGCTCATGGCTGGCGCTCCCCTTGGCGAGTTCCGCCTTGACCACGAAGCTGTTCCTCGCCGCGTAGACGTCGCCCGGCATGAGGCCGAACACGACCTCGGCGAACGTGCCATCGCGCGCGCCGGTCTCCACGTCGCGGGGCTCGAAGGCGTCGCCGTTGCGCACGAAGACCACCGTGCGCCCCTCGATGGATTGCAGGGCCGAGACGCGCACCGCGAGGTCCACGGGCTGCTCGGCGAGGGTGATGGTGCCGCTGGCGAACAGCCCCGGGCGCAGCCGCAGGCCGTCGTTGGGAATGACCACCCGCGCCAGAGCCGACTGGGTGTCCGCCGAGCCGATGGGCGAGACATAGGAGACCTTGCCGACGATGGGCGACGCACCGTCGTCCGGGTCGATGGCCACCGCGTCGCCCACCCGCACGCGGGCGAAGTCGCGCCGGTAGACGGAGAGATCCACCCACAGGGTGGAGAGGTCCGCGACCACGAAGGACGGCTTCTGCTCGGAGGCGTATTCGCCGAGCGCCACCTGCCTGTCGACCACGGTGCCGGCAATGGGTGCCTTCAGGTCGTAGCTGGTGAGGCTCTGGTTACTCTCGATCACCGCGAGCACGTCGCCCTTCTGCACGGTGTCGCCGATGCGCTTGCGGATCTCGCGGACGATGCCGGGAAAGCGCGGCGTCACCTGGACGAGGGCTTCCTGGTTGGTCTGCACCAGCCCGTTGAGCCGGAGCGTCTGCCGCAGGGTGCCGGGAGCGGCCGTCTCCAAGCCGATGCCGGCGGCAGCGAGCTTGGCGTCGTCCAGCTCCACGGCGCCTTCGCCATGGCTGTCGCCGTGGCCGCCTTCCGCCTTTTCGGCGTGGCTGTCTTCCGCCGCATGGCTGCCGCCCACCGGGGCGGCGCGGTCCGAGAATGTGTAGGCGGCACCCGCTCCGGCCAGCAGGCCGACGAGCAGCATCGCGAGGTCCCGTCGGGCCGAGCGGCTCATTTGGATTTTCCCTTGGCGAAGGCGACGGGGCGGCCGGTGAGGCCTTCGATGGTCGCGAGCGCGGTGTGATAGGTGACGAGCGCGTCGAGTTCGCGCAGGGATGCGTCGGTGAGGGCGGATTGCGCGTCGAGCAGTTCCAGCAGCGTGTAGCGGCCCTGGGCGTAGCCGGTCTCGACCCCTTCATGGGCGCTGCGCGCGCCGGGAATGGTGCTGCCGCGCAGCAGCGCCACTTCGTCGAAGGCGGCCTTCAATTGGTCGTGGGCGCGCCCGAGCTGGGACACCAGCGCGCTGCGGGCGATCTGCTCCTCCGCCTCCGCCCTGAGGAGGGATTCCCGCGCCTCGCTGATACCGCCCTCGTTGCGGTCGAACAGCGGGATGGGCACCGACAGGGTGAAGATCATCCCGCTGTCGGCGGTCTCGTTATAGTGCCGGTAGCCGACGCCGAGTGTGACGTCCGGCACCGCCTTCGCCTGGGCGGAGCGCAGCTCGGCGCGCCGATGGGCCTGAAGGGCGGTGAAGCGGGTGAGCTGCGGGTTGCCCTGAGCGGACTTCAGCAGCTGCGGCAGCAGCGGCGGGGGCGCCACCCGCACCAGATTGCCCGTGGCGCGGGAGAAGTTCGCGGCGCCGAGGCCCATGAGGAGCGCCAGCTCCCGCCGGGCCGTGCCGAGGGCCGCCTTTGCGCGGTCCAGCTCCACCCGCGCGAAATCGGCCGCCACCCGGGCGCGGGAGATTTCGGACGGCGAGGATGCGCCCGCTTCCACCCGTTGCTGGAGAAGGGGCGAGAGCCGGCCGATGGCTTCGGCCTGGGCCTGGAGGATGTTGACCCGCTGCTGCGCCCCGAGGACGCCGGTGAAGGCGGCCGTCGTTTCCGCCAGCACCTGCAGGCGGATGGCCTCGCGCTCCCACCGGGCGACGCCGACGCCGGCGCCGGAGGCCCCCATGCGGGCCTCCCGCTTGCCGCCCAGCTCGACCAGCTGGCTGATCTGAAGCGTCTGCTCGGCAAGGTCCAGCCCCTGGTAGGGCCCTGAGCCGAACGCGTTGTCCACCTCCAGTGAGAGGTTTGGATTCGGCAGCGCCGCGGCTTGCCGGTCGCGGCCGGCAGCCATGCCGATGTCTCGCTCGGCGGCGGTCAGCCGTGGATTGGCCGCGAGCGCGCTCGCGAGGGCACTGGTAAGGGTCAGCGGGCGTTGGGTCTCCGCGCGGCCGGGCAGAGCGGAAAGCAGCGCGAATGCTGCCCCGAGCGCGAGCGCGAGAGCCTGCCCGTTTGCACGGGGCGGCATGATCTGATCCGGAGTCTGATTGCGATGGGCCGATGCAGGGCATCGGCGCGCGAACAGAGGGGATCAGGCGCGCGGGGGGCGGGGGTCGGCGGGAATGGCGCGGCCGGAGCCGAAGGCCGGGCTGGGGGCGCCCGTCACAGCCACCACCTCGGTCAGCCGGGTGGCAACGGCGGCGGGGAGGAGCACGGCAGCGCAGCCATGGCAATCATGGTCTGCGGCGGGCACGACATGCTTCTGCTGGGCGGCGTCGCCGCTCTTGGCGCTGTCCGCGGTCACATCCGGTTGAGCCGCCGGCGGAACCGCAGCGTCCGCAACGGCCACGGCCTCCGCGAAAGCGGGGCTGTCCAGATCGTCCGAATGATGGGTGAGAAGCCCGGCGGCGACGGGGGCCGCAACCATGGACAGCACGACGCAGGCCGCGATCAACCGGCGCAGCGCCAGCGACCACAAACGTGCAAACTGCCATGCCGAGGTTCGGAGCATGGCGAGGAGAGAGCCCAACCCCACCTCGAATGTCAAGCACGGTGACATCGTCAAGCCACCTCCGTCCAGTCGATGTCGGGCGCAACATCGATGGGCTTCTTTCCGCCTCGGATAGAGAATGATGCGCTGCGGGTTCAGCGTGTGTTCCGGGGCGCCCTCTCGCGATGGGCCAGCCGGCAACGCAATCCCGTCCCGAGCGTTTTTCCCGTTGTTGATGGGAGCAAACCATGCGTCTCGAAGGTTCGTGCCACTGCCGCGCCGTCCGGTTCACCGTGGAGGCTCACTGCCCGGTCCCCTTCATGCACTGCCACTGCTCCATCTGCAGAAAGACAGCCGGGAGTGGCGGCTTCGCGATAAATCTCGGGGCGAAGGCGCAGAGCCTGAAGGTTCGTGGGCGCAAGCATGTGAAGGCGTTCCATGCGCGCCTTCGCGAGCCCGGCCGCCGGCCAACGCGATCACCGGCCGAACGAAACTTCTGCGGGGAATGCGGAAGCGCATTGTGGCTTTGGGATCCACGATGGCCGGAGCTTATCCACCCCCACGCGTCGGCGATCGATACGCCGCTGCCGAAGCCGCCCGAGGTGGTGGAAGCAGGCCTGGACTATGCACCACACTGGGTGGATGTGCCGAACGGGCCAGATCACGTCCGAAGCGGCACCTGGCCCGGCGAATCCCTTGAGGCGTGGCACAGGCGGCACAACCTTCTCAGCGAATAGGGAGGACGGCGGGCGTCCCAACGGCATGGCTCGGGCGTGATCCCCTCGGGCAGCCTTCCCCAGCCTCGCGCTCCCCGCCCCTCGCCATTCGCGGCCACGAAAATCAGGCCGGCTTCGAGGCCGCCGTGCCGGCTCGCCAGCCGGGACGCAGAAAGCTGTTGCGTGAAATGTATGCTTGATCCTACATTCATATAAAGCCGACTGGAGCACGCTCGGTCCGGCTCCGGCGCCAAGGTTACGCAGCAGGTTTCGCACCATGTCCGAGACGTTAACCAGCGTTGCCGCACTGGACGCCGAAGGGCCTTTCCCGCCCCTCGATCGCGCCTCCCCTTTGCCGCTCTATGCCCAGATCAAGCAGCGGCTCATCGGCCTCATCCTCAAGTGGGACCAGGGCGACCGGCGCTTCTTTTCGGACGAGCAGCTCTGCGCCATGTTCTCGGTCAGCCGGGACACCGCGCGGCAGGCGGTGGCGGAACTGGTGCAGGAGGGCCTGCTCACCCGCAGCCGCGGCCTCGGCACGTTCGTCGCCGTGCGCAAGCTGGAAGAGCGCTTCAATCCGGGCATGGATTTCCTGAACCAGTGGGCCGCCACCGGCATGCCCATGCAGGCGACCGTGCTCGCCTTCGAGCGCATCGCGGCGGACGAAACCATCGCGGCAAGCCTCGAGACCGAGGTCGGCGCGCCGGTGCTGTTCATCAAGCGCCTCCGCGCGGCGGCCCGGGTGCCGCTCGCCATCGACTATCGCTATCTGCCGGCCGACCTCACCACCGACTGGACGGAAGAGGCGGTGCACGGCTCGCCCCTCCACCGCCTGTGGCAGGCGGTGGACCTGAAGACCGGCGATTTCACCATTGAGGCGGGCGTCGCGGGACCGGAGGAGGTGGAATATCTGCACCTCGCCAAGGGCGCGCCGGTGCTGATCCGTGCGCTGAGCTATCGCGACGCCACCGGGCGCCTCGCTCTGTCCGGCCACACGGTGCATCGCGCCGATCTCGTGCGCTATTCGCTGAGCGTCCCCCTCTCCCGCGACGGCGGCCCCGCTGCCGATATCGACCGCAGCGGCGTCCACGACGACTGACCGCCGCGCCCGCAGCCGTTTCCGCTCCGGGCATTCCGTCCGGCGCACGATGAACGAGGCGCACCAAGCGCCCTTCCAGAGGAGGCCAGAAGTGCAGTTCGGACGACGCAGCTTCCTGAAGATGGTGCCCGCCGCCGCCCTCGCGGCCACCGGCACCGGGACCGTGGCCGGCCTGTGGAGCAGTGCCGCCCGCGCCGCCGAGCCGCTGCGCGTCGGCTCCATCCTCTCCGTGACCGGACCGGCGGCCTTCCTCGGCGAGGACATGAAGGCGGGCCTCGAACTCGCGGTGGACGAGTTCAATGCGGCCGGCGGCATGGGCGGCCGCAAGATCGAGTGGACCTATTACGACGCCGAGAGCCAGACCCAGAAGGGCATCACCGCCACCCGCCGGCTCATCAGCCAGGACAAGGTGGAGGTGATCCTTAGCGGCGGCAACATGAGCGGCATCGCCCTCGCCATGGCGCCCATCACCAACGCCACCAAGGTGCCGTTCATCTCGTCCGAGGGCGCGCTCGCCATCGTCACGCCGGTGGCCGAGCGGCAATATGTGTTCAAGAGCACGGTGGATGACGGCGACGTGCTGGAGCGCATCGCGGACTATCTCGACAAGAAGAAAATCAAGAAGGTGGCGCTCATCGCCGACACGTCGGGCTTCGGCCAAGGCGCGGTGGGGCAGATGAAGATCGTCGGGCCGAAGCGCGGCCTCGACGTGATGTATGAATCCTTCGCCCCCTCCGACACCGACATGATGCCCCAGCTGACCCGCATCCGCGATGCCGGTGCCGAGGCCATCATCTGCTGGACGGTGACGCCGGCCGGCGTCGTCTTCCTCAAGCAGGCGCAGCAGCTGGGCCTCGACAAGAAGACGCTGATCCACAGCTACGGGTTCGTCTCCGCCGACTACATGAAGCTCGCCGGGGACGCCGCCAACACCCTGCTCCTCGCCAGCCTGAAACTGCCCGTGGGCGACCAGCTGCCGGACAGCGACCCGCTCAAGGCCGGTATCCTCAAGCTGATGAAGGCCTATGAGGCGCGCTTCAAGCGTCCCGCCAGCATCTATGCGGCGGAATCCTACGACGCGGCGCTGCTCGCCCGCGAGGCGCTGAAGAAGGTGGGGGGCGATGTCTCCAAGCTCAGCCAGGGCATGGAGCAGATCAAGGATTTCCCCGGCATCTCCGGCGTCTTCACCTTCTCGCCCGAGCGCCATTCCGGCCTTTCCAAGCAGGACATCGTGCTGGTGAACTGGCGCGATGGCCGCTTCAACCTCGCCGACTACGCCTGACGGGAACCATCAACGGGAGGAAACAGCCATGGCCCTTTCGCGAGACATGTCCGCCGAGCAGGCGTTCGAGGTGGTCCAGACGCTGCTGGACGCCCCCGAGGACCGCTTTCCGCTGACCTTCAATTCGGATCTGCCGCGCATCCGCGAGCTGTTCCACGCGGCGACGCGGAACCAGTGGGACCCCAAGACCGACGTGGACTGGGACCAACTTGATCCGTCGAAATACACCGAGGAACAGCGCTACGCGGCCCGGCTCTACTGGAGCCGGCGAGCGTGGAGCGAATACGGCGCCATCTCCGAGAGCCCGGCGCTGCAGGTGCGGTTCGGGGTGGAGAACCGCCCCTCCGACATGCAGCTCTTCTTCACCATCCGCTCGCAGGAAGAGGCGCGCCACGCCGAAGCGTGCCATGCCATGGCGGAGAAGCTCGGCGGCTATATCGAGAAGCCGGTGCAGCAGCTGTTCGAGGGCTCGGTTTCCACCCACGGCGTGCGCCGCGCCGCCCTCAATGCCGACGTCCCGCTGGAGGGCATCATCGCCGCCCTCGTCTGCACGGCGGAAGAGATCGCCTTCGACGTGTTCAAGCACCTGAACGACGTCACCCACGATCCCGTCGCCAAGCAGATCGTGCGTTACATCATGCGCGACGAAAGCCGGCATTGCGCCTTCGGCTGGTATTTCCTCGAAGCCATCTGCGAACAGCTCACGCCCGAGCAGAAGAAGATGATCGAGGATGCCGTCATCACCATGATGGAGAAGGTGGAGCTGAACGGCTACCACAGCGCGTGGCTGGCACCGGAGAACCCCGCCTCCAGCGCCGAGGTGGAAGCCGACCGCATCACCTACGAGGCGGGCCTCGGCTCCACCGTGGAAGAGGTGGAGAAGCCGGTGTTCATCGCCACCGTCCAGCGCATCCGCGAGCAGATGCGGGCGCTGGGCATCGATCTACCCCCGTTCACGCATCCCAAGCTCGGGACGATCTGACATGCCGCTTCACGCCACGCGGGCCGAGCCCTCCTTGCCGCCGGTGCGGCTTTTGGTCGAGCGTCGTTTCCCGCTCGAGATGAACGTGACGCTGCCGGAAATCCGCGCCCTCTACGACACGGGCAAGGCCGGCCGCTGGAACCCGCACCGCGACGTGGACTGGAGCGCGCTCAATCCGGAAAGCTATCCAGAGGAGGTGTGCGCCGCCGCCCGCCGAACCTGGAGCCGGCGGGTGTGGACCGAGGCCACCGGCCTCACCGAGACGCCGGCCCTCATCGTGCGCTTCTGCATGGAGGTGGGCCGGGAGATCGACCCGAAATTCTACCTCACCACCCGCAACACCGAGGAAGCCTGGCACGTCGAGTGCTACGACAAGATCGCCGAAGCCTTCGGCGGCCGCCTCGCCCGCCCTGCCGCCAAGGCCTATGAGGCGGTGTTCAACCGCCACCTGCACCGCCGCGTGATGGATGCGGGCCAGTTGCTCGATGCCTATGTGGCGGCCCACGCCGCCTTCGAGGACGGGCTGGAGCTGGAGCTGACCAAGGCCTGGCGCGCCGCGGCCACCAACCCGACCGTGCAGTCCATGCTCGATTTCGTCATCGCCGACAAGGAGCGCCACGCCGCCTTCGGCTGGCTCTATCTCGCCGCGAAGGCGGAGGGCTGGACGAGGGCGGAGCGCGAGACCATCGCGGCCGAGCTTTCCGACTATGTGCGGGACGTGGTGCTGAAGGGCTATCACTGCCCCTGGCTCGCCCCCGAGCACGCCGCGGCCGAGGCGGAAGCCGATGCGATCACGGCCGAAGCCGGTCTCGGCGGGGCACCCCGCGCGGCGGAAGAGGATGCGCTCGCGACCTTCGCCGGCAATGCCCGCACGCGCCTCGCGGAACTTGGGGTGGTGGTTCCCCTGTTCGAGACCAACCGCATGCGCAGTTTCTGACCCCTCGGACATCTCGTTCCGAGGAAACGGGCGGGCCCTGCGCCTAACCCGAACCTGTCCCGGCCGTCCGCGCCCATCGGGGGGAAGCCCTGATCCTTCCGGAGCGCGGCGGCCGGGATCTTCATGCCCCTTCGGGGCCATCATTTCCGCAAGGCGCCGAAGGCTGGCCGTCACCTCATGCAGACCGCAACCGCCCTCCTCCAGGTCCTCTCCGCCGGCATCGGCACGGGCGCCGTCTATGCGCTGGTGGCGCTCGGCTTCAACGTGGTCTTCAAGAGCACGGGCGCGATGAATTTCGCGCAGGGGGAATGGGTGGTGATGGGCGGCATGGTCACCGCCCTTCTCATCGGCGCCTTCTCCAGCATCGGGCTCGCGGTGGTGACGGCGGTGGTGCTGGTGGGCATGGTCGGCCTTCTCTCCGAGCGGCTCACGGTGCAGCCGCTGAAGAAGCCGGACGCCCTCGTCATCACCCTCGTCACCATCGGCCTCTCCATCGTCAGCCGCAGCCTCGTGATGCTGGTGCTGGGCAAGAAGCCGGTGGGCTACGCCGGCTTCTCCGGCAACACCGCGCTCTCGTTCGGCGGGGTGAGCATCCAGAGCCAGACGCTCTGGATCATCGCCATCACCCTCGCCTTCCTCGTGGTGATGCACGCCTTCTTCGAGCGCACCATCCTCGGCAAGGCGCTGCGCGCCGCGGCGGCGGACCGGGAGGCGGCGGCCATCGTCGGGGTGAACGTGGGAAGCACCGTGCTGCTCTCCTTCGGCATCGCGGCGCTGGCGGGCGCGCTGGCCGGGGCCATCGTCACGCCGCTCACCCTCGCCTCCTACGACCAGGGCGCCATGTTCGGCTTCAAGGGGTTCAGCGCCGCCATGCTGGGCGGGCTCGGCAGCCTGCCGGGCGCCGTGGTGGGCGGGCTGGCGCTGGGGCTGCTGGAGGCCTTCGGCAGCTTCTACATCTCCTCCGCCTTCAAGGATGCCATCGCCTTTGCCGTGCTGCTGCTCATCCTGTTCGTCCGCCCCTCCGGCCTGCTCGGCCGGGCCGACATCGTGAAGGTGTGAGGCCATGGCGAGCATGGGGGCGGAGACCGGACCGATGACCCACAGCCGCCTGCCCCGGCGCGGCCTCTCCCGCCATGCACGCCTCGCTTTGGTGTGGCTGGCGCTGGCGGCGGTGCCCTTCGTGGTGCCGAACGCCTACTGGATTTCCCTCGCCAACCTCGCTCTCATCAATCTGGTGCTCATCGCCTCGCTCAACCTGCTGATGGGCTATGGCGGCCAGATCTCTCTCGCCCACGCCGGCTTCTTCGGCCTCGGCGCCTATGCGAGCGGCATCCTCAACGTGCGCTACGGCGTGCCGCCCTTCCTCGGGCTGCCGGCCGCGGCCGTCGTCGCGGGGCTCGGCGCGCTGCTGATCGGCATCCCCGCGCTGCGCCTGCGCGGGCATTACCTCGCCATGGCGACGCTGGGGTGGAACGCCATCCTCGTCGTCTTCTTCACCCAATTGGTGGGGCTCACGGGCGGGCCCAACGGCCTGCTCGGCGTCGAGCCCTTCTCGGTCTTCGGCCATGCGCTGGACACCGAGGCGAAGGCCTTCCCGCTCGCCTGGGCGGTGGCCTTTTTGGTGATGCTCGCCATCTCCAATCTCCTCGCCTCGCGCATCGGCCGCAGCATAAGGGCGGTGGCGACGAACGAACTGGGCGCGCAGTCGCTGGGCATCGACAGCTTCCGCACCAAGCTCGCCGTGTTCGTGCTCAGCGCCGGCATGGCCGGCATCGCCGGCAGCCTCTACGTCCACATCAACCAGTATGCCTCGCCGGAAACCTTCGGCATCGCGCCCTCCATCATGCTCCTCGTAATGGTCGCCATCGGCGGGGCGGGCACCTTCTACGGGCCGATGTTGGGGGCGCTGATCTACACCACCGTGCCCCAGATCCTGCTCGATTACGAGGATGCCGAGCTGATGCTGTTCGGCCTCGGCCTGCTGGTGGTGCTGATCCTCTTCCCCCGCGGCCTTGCCGGCGTGCCGGCTGCGCTGGCCGGCCTCATCCGCAGGAGGCGCGCATGAGCGATCTTCTGGAAGTGGAAAACCTCACCTGCCGCTTCGCCGGCGTCACCGCCGTGGATGATCTCTCCTTCCGCGTGAAGGCCGGGGAGATCAAGGCGGTGATCGGCCCCAACGGTGCCGGCAAGTCCACCCTGTTCAACATGATCGCCGGAGTCACCCCGCCGACCGAGGGGGCCATCCACTTCGACGGCGCACGCATCGATCGCCTGCCGACCCACGCGCGCGCCCGGCGCGGCATCGCCCGCACCTTCCAGAATTTGCAGATCTTTCGCGAGATGAGCGTGCTGGAGAACGTCATGGTGGGCCGCCATCTGCGCGGCCGGGCCACCACGCTCTCTGCCCTCCTGCACGTCCCGTCCGTGGGCGCCGAGGAACGGGCGATGGAGGCCGCCGCCATGGCCCTATTGGAGCGCTTCGGCCTCGCCGCCAAGGCCCATGCGCCGGCGGGATCGCTGGCCTTCGGGCAGATGAAGGTGCTGGAGCTGGCCCGCGCGCTCGCCTCCGAGCCCCGCCTGCTGCTGCTGGACGAGCCTGCCGCGGGCCTTCCCCACGCCGAGGCGGACAGGATGGCCGAGACCATTCGCGGGCTGAACGGCGACGGCATGACCGTGCTGCTGGTGGAGCACAACATGCGCATGGTCATGTCGCTCTCCCACGACATCCTCGTGCTCAGCAACGGCCGCCGCATCGCCGAGGGCACGGCGGAGGACGTCCGTCGCCACCCGGAGGTGCTCTCCGCCTATCTCGGCGAGGAGGCGGCCGATGCTTGAGGTGGAAGGCCTCGTCGCCGGCTATGGCGGCACGGAAGTTTTGCACACGGTTTCCCTAAAGGTGGCGCGTGGGCAGTCCGTCTGCCTCATCGGCGCCAATGGCGCGGGCAAGACCACGCTGCTGCGCACCCTCGCCGGCCTCATCCGCCCCACGGCCGGGCGCATCTTCTTCGACGGCGCGGACATCACCCACCTCTCCACCTCGGCCCGGCTCTCGCGCGGGCTGGCGCTGGTGCCGGAGGGGCGGCGGGTGTTCGCGCCCATGACGGTGGAGGAAAACCTGGAGATGGGCGCCTTCCGCCGGCTGTGGCCGCGCCGGGCGCAGGGTGTCGGCGCCGACCTCGACATGGTGTTCGCGCTGTTCCCGCGCCTCGCCGAGCGGCGGCGGCAGGCGGCGGGGCTCCTCTCCGGGGGCGAACAGCAGATGCTCGCCATCGGCCGTGCCCTCATGGGCCGCCCCCGCCTGCTCCTGCTGGACGAGCCCTCCATGGGCCTCGCGCCCAAGGTGGTGCAGGACATCTTCGCCACCATCCGCCGCCTCAATGCCGAGGGCATGTCCCTCCTCATCGCCGAGCAGAATGCGAGCATGGCCCTGCGCAGCGCCGCCCACGGCTATGTCCTCGCCGAGGGCGCCATCGTCCGCGACGGCGCGGGCGCGGATCTGCTCCATGACGACGGCGTGCGCGCCGCCTATCTCGGCCTGTGAGTTTTCGGAAATCCCATGCCGCATACCCTCATCGATCCCGCGCTCGAAGCCGAATACGCCCTGCGCCGCCGGCATCCCGAGCGCGAGAGCGTCTATGACGGCCATCGCCGCCTCGGCGCCGCGCTGCGCGCCACCGGCCATTGGCGGCTGGACCAGCGCTACGGCCCCGGGCCGCGCTGTCTGCTGGACGTGTTCCCGGCGGGCGAAGGGGCGCCCGTGCTGTTCTTCATCCATGGCGGCTACTGGCGGGCGCTGGACAAGTCCGATGTCTCCTTCATCGCCGGTCCCTCAATCGCCGCCGGGGTGACGCTGGTGGCACCGACCTATGATCTGGTGCCCGGCGTACGCGTCGCCGACATCGTGGACGAGATGCGCCTCGCGCTGCGCTGGGTGGTGGACACCCTCGCCCCCTCCCGCATCGTCGTGGCCGGCCATTCGGCGGGCGGGCAGCTCGCCGCCATGCTGGCGCTCGATCAGGCGGAGCGGGGCGACGGCCCCATCTGTGCCCTTGCCGGGCTGTCCGGCGTGTATGACCTGCGCCCCCTCCGGCACACCTCCATCAATGCCGACCTCCGCCTCTCCGCGGCGGAGGCGGCGGCGGCGAGCCCGCTGCTGCGCCTCGGCGACCTGCCGTCCCATGCCCGGCTGACGCCGTTCCTGTGCGCCGTGGGCGGGGACGAGACGGATGGCTTCAAGTGCTGGAGCCGCGATTTCGCCGAGCTGTGGGCGGCGCGCGGCGGCGCCGTGCAGTCCCTGGAGCCGCCGCGGCGCAACCATTTCACCCTGCTCGATCCCCTGGCCGACGGGACCGATCCGCTCACCCGCGCGATCCTCGCCCTCGCCCGCCCTTCGGAGGCCTGAATGACCGTCCTCTCGCCCATGCTCGCCACCTCGGCCGATTCCGCCCTGCCCTACAGCCCCGCCGTGCTCGCGGGCGGGCCGGTACGCACGCTCTACATCTCGGGACAGGTGGGCATCGATGCCTCGGGACAGGTGCCCGCCGATTTCGAGGGGCAGGTGCGTGCCGCCTTCGCCAATCTGGAACAGGTGCTCGCAGCGGCCGGCATGGGGCTCGGAGACCTCGCCAAGGTCACGGCCTTCCTCACCGATCCCGCGGACTATCCTGCTTATGGTCCGCTGCGCACCGAGCTGCTCAAGGGCAACAAGCCGGCCTCCACCCTGGTGATCGCCGCCGCCCTCGCCCGTCCCGAATGGCGCTTCGAGATCGAGGCCGTGGCCGTCGCCGCGGCCTGATCTCCTCAGGCCGTGATCCCCTGCCGCAGCGCCAGAAGCGTCAAGGCGATGTCCGACTGGACGCCGAGCTTGGCCCGGATCTGGGAGCGGATGTTGGCCACCGTCTTGGGGCTGAGGTTCAATGTCTCGGCGATGTCGTCGGTGCCTTGGTCGGCGAGGAGCAGACGCAGCACCTCGAACTCGCGCGGGCTGAGCACATCGGCGACAGCGGGGGTGTCCTTGAGCCGGGAGAGGGCCAGTTCGTGGTCGATGTCCGGGCTCAGCGCCATGCGGCCGGCGAGCACGTCGCGCACCGCGGCGATCAGCACTTCCGGCGGGCTGCTCTTGGTCACATAGCCCTGTGCCCCGGCGCGGATGGCCTGCACGGCGAAGGCGGCATTCTGGTGCATGGTGAAGACGAGGATGCGGGCCGCCCCGTCCCATTGCCGGATGCGCCGGATGGCCTCCACGCCGCCGAAGCCGGGCAGGGACAGGTCCATCACCACCAGATCGGGCCGCGCCTGCTTGAACAGCCGGTAGGCCTCGGCCCCCTCCCCCGCCTCCGCCACCACGGCGAGGCCGGCCTGGCGGTCCAGAAGGGCGCGGTAGCCCTCGCGCACCACGGCGTGGTCATCCACCAGCATGATGCGCTGGGTCATGGCGTGGCCTCCCCGGCCGGCAGCGGGAGCCGCGCGCGCAGCATCAGCCCGCCGCGGGGAGCGGTCGCGATGGACAGGTCGCCACCCATGGCGGCGACGCGCTCGCGCATGCCGAGCAAGCCGAACCCGTCCGCCGCCGGCGCCGGGGAGCCCCGGCCGTCGTCCTCCACGGTGAGCGTGACAGCATCGCCCGCCGGCCCCGGTTCGCGCGCGAGCACGAGCTGCACGCGGGAAGCGCCGGCGTGCTTCGCGGCATTGGTGATGGCCTCCTGCGCGATCCGGTAGAGGCCAGCGGCGAAGGCCGGCTCCAGCGGATCGAGCCGGCCGGAGACATCGAGGCTGAAGCGGGTGGCGGCGCCGAGCCGGCCGTTCCAGCCCGCCACCAGCCCTTCCAGGCTGGCGACGAGGCCGAGGTCCTCCACCTCCGGCGGGCGCAGGCGCAGCAGCGCGCCGCGCAGGGCCTGCATCATGGATTGGGCGGTGCGACCGATGCTCTGGCATTCGGGAACGAGGGCCGGGCAGTCGCGCGCCGCCGTCTGACCAGCAAGGGCCGCCACCGCGCCGATGGCGGCGAGGCTCTGGCCGAATTCGTCGTGCAGCTCGCGGGCGAGGGACCGCCGCTCCTCGTCCTGCACCGCGATCAGCCGGCGCGTGAGGCTGCGGCTCTCCGCCAGAGCCGCTTCGAGCCGTCCCGCCAGCGTGTTGAACACCTGCCCCACCGCCGACAGCTCGGCGAGATCGAAGGCCGGCATGCGGGCGGAGAGGTCGCCCCGCGTCAGATGATCGAGCCCGTCACCGATGATGCGGGTGGGCCGGAGCGCCCGCGCGAGGGCGAGATAGACCAGGACGCACAGCACCAGCAGCATGGCCGAAACCACCGCGGCGAGGCGGCTCACTTCGCGCCACGCCCGTCCCGCCAGCGTCTCGGGGGCGAGGCTGACGGTGACGACGCCTTCCGCCGCCCCGCCCCCTTCGACCGCGCGTTCCGCCGTGCCGCCGGCCCCGAACAGGCCATGATAGAGGCGCTGGAAGATCTCCGGTGTGCGCCCGTCGTCCGGCTCGGCGCCGCTGCACAGGCGCTGTACTCCATCCGCGCCGGATGGCCGGAAGGCGATGCACAGGCCCGGTGCCATCAAGGCGGGCGCGAGGCGCTGGAGATCGGGGAACACGCCGGGCGCGCCACGCACCCACTGCATCTGCTGGCGCTGGAACGTGAGGTCGCGGGCCATCAGATCGGCGATGCGGGCCACCTGCGCCTCACCCGCACGCACGCCGTCGAGAAGCAGCCAGCCCACCGCTCCGGCGAGACACAGCGCCATGAGCGCGGCGATCCGGAGGGTCAGCCGGAGCTTGAGGTCGAGGCGGGAACGGGTCATCGGTTCACTCGCAGGCGGACACCGCGGCATCGGCCGCGATGCCGGTGCAGACCTTAGGGACGCCGGCCCGGCGGCGGAAGATCGCCGGCGCACGTCGGGAAATCTTCCCGGCCGTCGGCGTGAGGCCGTCTCTGGCCGGGGCTCCGTCGGAGCGGCACGCTCAGGCCATCAGACCGGAGACACGACCATGGCGTTCCGTCCCTTCCCGCTCCTGCCCGCCCTCGCCGTCCTCGGCACACTCGCGAGCGGCGCCGCCGCTGGCGGCGAGGCACGCGGCGTGGCGATCATCGATTTCACCTACAGCGATTCCTCCGGCGAGCCGCGCGACCAGACCGCCGAGCATCAGGCGCGGCTGAAGGCCTTCATGGCCAGCCTCGCCACGGACCTTGCCGCCGGCGGGCGTCTGCGCGTGGTGACGCCCGATTGCGATCCCGCCCCCTGCGCCCTCACAGCCGGCGCGGTTCCGGACTTGGCCGAGGCGGCGAAGCAGGCCGGAGCCGACCTGCTCGTGGTCGGCGGCATCCACAAGATGAGCACGCTCGTGCAGATGGCCAAGGTGGAGGTGGTCTCGGTGAAGGCAGGGCGCGTGGTGTTCCAGAAGCTCTATACCTTCCGGGGCGACAATGACGAGGCCTGGCGCCGGGCGGAAACCTTCATCGCCGGCCAGATCCTCACCGCGCCGCAGGATTGACCCCCCACCCCGGCACCAGCGTCAGTCGCTGCACGCGATATTGCTTTAGGCGTCGGATGTTCAAGCGCTGTCTTGGCCTTTAATCTGCGCGGCTCTGAGTGGGGAGGAGCCGATTGTGAAACTCGGATCGTTCAGCAAAAGTCATGCGCCAGCGCTTCGCGCCTCGGCCGCGGCGGCCGCGCTGCTTGTCTCGGCGGTGGCGCAGGCCGAGGTGCCGGCCAAGGTCGTCGAACAGCTCGGCGCACCGGCGTCGATCAGCACGGGCTTCGGGCCGCTGACCTTCAAGGACGGCGTGCCGACGGCCGAGACGGCTGAGAAGACCTACGACATCCTGGATTTCAACCAGGCCCTGGCCGCCTACAACAACAGCTTCCGCGGCGCCTCGGCGCTGGCCCTCGTCAAGGGCTTCGAAAGCATCGGCGCCAAGCCCGGCGACGTGGTCATCTTCTCGAAGCTGATGGATGCCCATTCGCTGTTCCTGACGGCCAACGCCGACACGGTCTACTACCTGACCGGGCTCGACCTGAGCAAAGGCCCGGTCGTGGTCGAGCAGCCCTCCGACGCGGTGGGCACCATCAACGACATGTGGTTCTCGTGGATCATCGACATCGGTGGCCCGGGGCCGGATCGCGGGCTCGGCGGCAAGTACCTGATCGTCGGGCCGGACTATGACGGCCCCCTGCCGGAAGGCGGCTATTTCATCGGGCGCTCGAAGACGAACTTCGCGCTCTATGCGGCGCGGGCCTACCTGAAGGACAACGATCCCAAGCCCGCGATCGAGAACATCAAGAAGACCATGAAGGTCTATCCCTACCAGCCGGGGTCCTACGGCTCGAGCCTTGCGCAGGCGCTGGAGGGCAAGGTGCGGATCGCCCCCGAGCCCAAGATCCCCGAGACGAAGTTCATCGAGGGCAGCGGGCTGTCGTTCAACACGATCCCGCCCAGCGACATCGGCTTCTTCGAGCTGATCAACGAAAACATCCAGATGCAGCCGGCGACCAGCTACGACGTGGAGCTGGCCGGTCAGCTTGCCGCCATCGGCATCGTCCACGGCAAGCCGTTCAATCCCGATGCGCGGATGAAGAAGATCCTCTCGGACGCCGCGGCGTTCGGGCAGGCGACCGGGCGGGCGCTCAACTGGCGCTACGCGATGAAGCACCCGGACTGGGCCTACTACAAGGACTCCAGATGGGGCAGCATGCTGTGGCAGGGCGGCGCCTTCTTCGAGACGCCCCCGCCCGTCTTCGAGGCCGGCGTGTTCAAGCCCCTGCCGCCGACGGGCGCGCGGACCCTCGATTCCCGCACGGCCTTCTATTACGGCTACACGCTGGATTCCCCCGGCATGATCATGCGCGTGCCGGGCATCGGCTCGCAGTATCTGATGGGCTTCCTCGATCCCGAGGGGAATCCCTTCGACGGCGCCAAGACCTACAAGGTGGTGCTGCCGCCGCACATCCCGGCGGCGGCGTTCTGGTCCCTCACGCTCTACGACAACCAGACCCGCTCCATGCTGCAGACGCCGCAGAACTATCCTCGCGCCGGCAGCCAGAGCTATCCCTCCCCGGCGGCCGAGGCGGCGGCGGATGGCACCACCACCATCTGGTTCGGCCCGACCCAGCCCCAGGGCGTGGCGCGCGGCAACTGGATCCAGACCATGCCCGGCAAGGGCTGGTTCACGATCCTGCGCCTCTATAGCCCGCTGCCGTCCTTCTTCGACAAGAGCTGGCGGGTGGGCGAGATCGAGGCCGTGAAGTAACCGCATCGGCCCGGGGGGCGCTTTGCCTCCCGGGCCGGTTTACGACCCATGGCGGCTTCAGCGTCCGCGCTGGTCCCAGCGCCCGCCCATGGTGTTCACGAGATGCACATAGTCGAACAGGTCGCTCAGCATGAAGTGCCGGTTCTCGATGGTGGTCATGTGTGCCACCGTGTGCGGGTCGCCCTCCAGATAGCGGAAGGCGGTGGTGCGGAACTGCTCCGGCAGGGCCAGATTGAAGGGCGACGGCTGGGTCAGCATCCGGCAGATCTGGTCGAACAGCAGGCGGAAACGCTCGTCCTCGGGATCCATGTAGACGTCCCCGAAGTCCGCCTTGTAGCGCCCGAAGAGCGCGAGATAATCGTCGGCATCCGGCTTTGGCTGCATGGGCCTGTCCCTGGTTTCCCTCGCGCGCAGGCAAACAAGTTCGATGCCAGAAGAGGCGGCGACGGCTGGGACGGACATTAAGCCGCGGCCCTGCTTCCTATCCGCCCCCATGGCTTAGGATGGCCCAGCCGGAGGGCCGGGAATGGCTGGGAACGACGCAATCATCGAGGTGAGGCAGACCGCCGGCGGCGAGCCTCTGAAATTCGCCGTCACCGTCCGCGATGCAACGGGCGAGACGCAGCACGTCATCACCATGGCGCCCGCCACGTGGCAGGACCTCACCGGCGGCGCGCAGACGCCGGCGGCTTGCGTTGAGGCCGCCTTCCGCTTCCTGCTCGACCACGAGGCCAAGGACCACATCCTCGCCCGCTTCGACATGGACGTGATCGGCCACTACTACCCGGAGTTCCGCGCCCGCTTCGCGGACTATCTGAAGGGCGCCTGACCCCTCAAGAGAGCAGCCGCCCCACCAGCACGCCGGCCGCAGCGGCGGAGGCGGCGATGGCCAGCGTCTCGGCCGTGGCCCGCACGATGGAGCGCTTCGCCACGATGCCGCGGCCGATGCCCAGCGCCACCAGCAGCACCGTCGTCAGCGCCAGCGAGACGATGCGCGCCTGGTCCATGGGCAGGAAGGCGAAGGGCAGCACCGGGGTGAAGCCGGCGAAGAGGTCCGAGATGAACATCCAGAAGGCGTGCGCGGTAGGGCTGGCGCCGTCGTCCGCCTCGTCCAGTTCGGAGCGCAGGCCGAGGGTGGCGCGCGGCGCGCGCTTCAACGCCTCGGACACCTGCGCCACGTCGCCCGCCGCCATGCCGCCACGGGTGAGGGCCGCCGCGACGGTCTCCACCTGCGCCTGAGCCTCTGCCGCATCCACCGGTCCGTTGCGACGGGCGCGGCGGGCGTCGCGCACCGATTCCGCATCGAGATAGCTGCCGGCCATCATGGACACGGCCGCCGCCGCCGCGCCGGTGGCACCGGCAATCAGCACCGCGCGCGGATCGTTGGTGCTCATTGCCACGCCGAAGACGAGGCCGAAGATGGAGACGGTGCCGTCCTCCATGCCGAACACCACATCGCCGATGGACGCCTTGAGCGAGGCGACGACGCGCGACGGCAGCGACATGACACGGTTCTCCAGCCCGATCCAGACACCACTGCTCATGGCACGGCCGGTGGACTGACGGAAGGGCATTCCAATTCCTTTCGCGTTCCTTTCCGGAATGAAAGCCGACTGAAAGCTGGGAGGGTTTATGCGTGATTGAGTGGAAAAGCCGGCCGTCTCAAAAGTGCCGCAGGTCCACCACCGGGAAACGCGGGCGCAGGGCGCCCTCAAGGGAAGGGCATCACATGCTGAAATCCTCTGCGACTCTCTTTGCGCGTGGCCGCCTGAAGGCCCTCGCCGGCGCGGCCGTCATCGCCGCCGGCCTGCTTGGCCCGGCTGTCGCCCATGCCGAGAAGCTGACGATCATCGTCGGCGGCATGGAGAAGCAGATCTACCTGCCCGCCGCCCTCACCAACGCCCTCGGCTACTTCAAGGACGAAGGGCTCGAGGTGGAACTCATCAATTCCCGCGCCGGCGTCGAGGCGGAGAATGAGCTGCTCGCTGGCGCCGTGCAGGGCGTGGTCGGCTTTTACGACCACACCATCGATCTTCAGGCCAAGGGCAAATTTATCACCTCCGTGGTGCAGTTCAGCCAGGCGCCCGGCGAAGTGCAGATGGTCGCGACCAAGTATGCCGACCAGATCAAGTCTCCCGCCGACTTCAAGGGCCACACGCTGGGCGTGACCGGCCTCGGCTCCTCCACGGACTTCCTCACCCGCTATCTCGCCTTCAAGGGCGGCCTGAAGCCGGGCGACTATTCCCTGCTGCCGGTGGGCGCGGGCAACACCTTCATCGCCGCCATGAAGCAGGACCAGATCCAGTCCGGCATGACCACCGAGCCGACCATCGGCCAGTTGGTGAAGATGGGCGTCGCCAAGATCCTCATCGACATGCGCACGCCGGAGAAGACCGTGGCGGCCCTCGGCGGCCTCTATCCGGCCGCCTCCTTCTATGTGCAGGCGAGCTGGCTGGAGAGCCATCCGAAGGAAGCGCAGAAGCTCGCCAACGCCTTCGTGCGCACCATGCGCTTCATCGCCAGCCACTCGGCGGCGGAGATCGCGGACAAGATGCCGAAGGATTACTACGTCGGCGACAAAGATCTCTACATCCAGGGTCTCGCCGAGGGTAAGGCGCAGTTCACGCCCGACGGCCGCATGCCCGCCGGTGGCCCCGAGACGGTGCTGAAGGTGCTCGAAGCCTTCTCCAAGAACGTGCAGGGCAAGGCCATCGACCTGTCCAAGACCTACACCACGACCTACGTGGACAACGCCGCCAAGACACTCGGCAACTGACCCTCGGCAACTGACGCCTTTCAGTTGACCCCGGCGCTGCGGCCTTGTCGCGGCGCCCCTCATCACACTCCGACAGAACCAAGGTCGCCGCCCCGTGCCGGCGGCGGGAGGAAACGCATGTCCCTTCAGACCCTCGATCCCGCCCGCCCAGCGGTGGTCCCCGGCGTGATGGCCGCCGCCGGCCTCGGCCCGGCCATCGAGCTCGACAACGTGACCCGCCGGTTCTTGACGCCCAACGGCAAGTCCATGACGGCGCTGCGGGATTTCAACATGACGGTGGACCGCGGCGAGTTCGCCTGCGTGGTCGGCCCCACCGGCTGCGGCAAGTCCACGACGCTCAACCTCGTCACCGGCCTCGCCAAGCCAAGCGCCGGCGAGGTGCGGGTGATGGGCCAGCCGGTCAACGGCATCCACAAGGACGTGGGCTTCGTCTTCCAGGCGGATGCGCTGTTCCCCTGGCGCTCGGTGCTCGACAACGTGGCCGCCGGCCCGCTCTATCGCGGCCTGCCCAAGGCGCAGGCCTACGAGAAGGCGCGCGACTGGATCGCCCGCGTCGGCCTCGCCCGCTTCGAGCACCATTATCCGCATCAGCTCTCCGGCGGCATGAGGAAGCGCGTGGCCCTCGCGCAGACCTTCATCAACGAGCCGAAGATACTGCTCATGGACGAGCCCTTCTCGGCGCTCGACGTGCAGACCCGCACCAACATGCAGGACGAGCTTCTGAGCCTGTGGTCCGGCTCCGGCGCCTCGGTGGTGTTCGTCACCCACGATCTCGAAGAGGCCGTCGCCCTCGCCGACAAGGTGTATGTGCTCACCGCCGGCCCGGCCACGGTGAAGAGCGTCTACACCATCGATCTGCCGCGCCCGCGGGTGATGGCGGAAATCCGCTACGACGCTGCCTTCGTCGAGCGCTGCCGCACCATCTGGGACGACCTGCGCGAGGAAGTGCAGATCGGCCAGCAGCGCACCCTCGACACCGGCCACTGAACGGGAGGAACGACCATGACCATGCAGGCAGACGCCGCTTCCGCCCCCTTCGCCGCCGCCCGCGCGGTGCCCACCGAGGCCGAGATCGAGGCCAAGGCCCGTGCCCGGCTGAAAGCCCGCCGCGCCCTGGTCATCTCGCTGCGCATCGGCATTCTCGTGGCCGTGCTCGGCATCTGGGAGATCGGCGCGCGCACGGGCTTCATCGACCCGTTCTTCTTCGCCAGCCCCTCCGGCATCGCCGAGCAGATCTGGGTGTGGATGACGGAAGGCACCTCGCAGGGTCCGCTCTGGGTGCAGATCATGGTCACGCTGGAGGAAACCATCCTCGGCTTCTTCATCGGTGCCGTGGGCGGCATCGTGTGCGGCATCGTTCTCGGCCGCAACAAGCTGCTGGCGGACGTGTTCTCGATCTACATCAAGATCGCCAATTCCATCCCGCGCGTGGTGCTCGGCTCCATCTTCATCATCGCGCTCGGCCTCGGCATGGCGTCGAAGGTGGCGCTGGCGGTGGTGATGGTGTTCTTCGTGGTGTTCGCCAACGCCTTCCAGGGCGTGCGCGAGGCCGACCGGGCGATGATCGCCAACGCCCAGATCCTCGGCGCCTCGCCCTTCCAGATCACCACCTCGGTGATCATCCCCTCAGCCATGAGCTGGATTCTGGCCTCGCTCCACGTCTCCTTCGGCTTCGCGCTGGTGGGCGCGGTGGTGGGCGAATTCCTCGGCGCCAAGCAGGGCGTGGGCCTCTTGATCGCGACCGCGCAGGGCGCGTTCAACGCCAACGGCGTGTTCGCGGCCATGATCATCCTCGCGGTGGTGGCGCTGGTGATGGAATTCCTCATCACGCTGGTGGAGAACCGTCTCGTGAAATGGCGCCCGGTGCCCTACAGCGAGCAGAACTGAGGGTTTATCCCTCCCGCACGACGGCCCCGGACGACCTCCGGGGCCGTTGCCGTTTGCGTTCCCCGGACAAGCGACGGCGCAGCCGGAGCGCTGATCCGGGGTCCAGCGCATGACCCCCGCGCAGCGGGGCAATGCCCTAGGATGCCAAGGCCAAGTAGCGCCTTCGGCGGTCTTTCGAGCTGGGCCTCGGCTCGCATTCCGCTGGCGCTGCATGCGTCCGGGGCGCGAGGGTGGTCACCCCCCCGGCAGCCGCATCTCCACCCTCAGCCCTCCGGCCGCCGCCGTGCCGAGCAAGAGCCTGCCGCCGGCTCCATCGACCACCTCGCGCACGATGGAAAGGCCGATGCCGGAGCCCTCCCCCGGCGTGCCCGGCACCCGGTAAAAGCGCTCGAACACCTTGTCGCGCTCCTCGGCCGCAATGCCCGGCCCGGAATCCTCCACCACCAGCACAGCCTCGGGGCCCGCCTCTCCCGCCCCGCCGTCCACCGTGACGGTGACGGTGCCGCCCTTGGGCGTGTAGCGCAGAGCGTTCTCCACGAGGTTCACCACCGCCTCGCGCATCATGGCGCCATCGCCGCGCGTGACGGCGGGGGCGTTCACGTCGAGGCCGAGGTCGATGTCCCGCTCCACCGCGAGATGGGCGAGGCCCTCCAGCACCTGCCGGGCGGATTGGGCGAGATCGATGTCCTCGTCGCGCGGACGCCGGCTGCCCGGCTCTGCGCGGGACAGGGTGAGGAGTTGGGCGGCGAGGCGGGCGAGGCGGCGGGTGCTCTCCTCCGCGCCGGCCAGCGCCTCGGCTCGCTCGCCAGCCTCCCCCGTGCGCCGGGCGAAAGCCACCTGCGTGGAGAGCAGCGCCAGCGGCGTGCGCAACTGGTGGGCAGCATTGGCAACGAAACGCCGCTGCGCCGCCATCTGCCCTGCGACCCGGCCCATATAGGTATTGAGCGCGGCCACCAGCGGGCGCAGCTCGCTCTGCACAGCGTGGTCCGGCAAGGGGGAGAGATCGTCCCGCCCCTTCTCCATCACCGCCTCGCGCAGCCGCATCAGCGGCGCCAGCCCCCGGCCGAGACCGATGATGACCAGAACGCCGGCTGCCACCAAGAGGATGAGCTGCTGGCCGAAATTGCCCACCCACAATTCCCGCACCATGGCCGCATGGCCGGCAAGGGTGACGCCCACCACCACCGTCACCCGCGCCCCATCGGTCGCGCCCACCAGCGGATAGGACAGGGCCGCGAGCCTCAGGTCGCTGCCGCGGTAGCTGCCGCTGAAGTGTACGGGCGCGCTCGCCTTTGGCAGCGGCTCGGGCAGCGGCAGATCGGGATAGCCGGTGAGCAGGCGCCCGGCCGACGTGTCCACCCGATAGAACACCCGATCGCGGTGGCCGGTATCGAACATCTCCAGCGCGACGGGCGGCACGATGGCGTCGATGACGCCCCGGTCGATGCGCACATCCTCGGCGATGGCGCGCACCGAGGCGTCGAGCGTTCGGTCGGTGACGAGATCGGCGGTGGCGCTCGCCTGCCGCCAGCTGGTGAAGACGTTCACCGCCACGAGCCCCGCCAGCGGCAGCAGCAGCCAGCGCAGCAGTTGGAGGCGCAGGCTATCCATGCGCATGCTGCAACAGATAGCCGAGCCCGCGCAGGGTCACGATCCGCACGTCGGCCCCCTCCAGTTTCTTGCGCAGGCGGTGGACATAGATCTCGATGGCGCTGGGGTCGGCGAGATCGTCGAGGCCGAAGATGCTCTGCGAAAGCTGCGCCTTGCTCACCGTCTGCCCGGCCTTGATGAGCAGCGCCTCCAGCACCGCATGCTCGCGCGGGGTCAGTGCCAGAGGCTCGGGGCCGAGGCGGAACAGGCGGGTGTTGGTGTCAAATGCGAGCGTGCCACAGGTGATGAGCGGGTCCGGCCGGCGCGCCGAGCGGCGCAACTGCACGCGGATGCGCGCTTCCAGCTCGGCGATGTCGAAGGGCTTGGCGAGATAGTCGTCCGCCCCTTCGTCGAGCCCCGCCACCCGCCCGTCGAGGCTCGCATTGGCGGTGAGGATGATGACCGGCACGGCGTTGGCCCGGCTGCGCAGGCGCTTGAGAAGCTGCATCCCACCCATGCCCGGCAGGCCGAGATCGAGGATGACAAGATCGTAGGTCTCCAGCGCCAGCGCCTGGTCCGCCGCCTCCCCGTCGTTCAGCACGTCCACGACGAAATTGTCCCGCCGCAGGATCTTGGCGAGCCAGTCGGCAAGCTCGTGATTGTCCTCGACCAGAAGCAGACGCATGAAACAGGTGCCCGGCCGCCCCGGCGGCGACGCCCCAGTCTCGCCGTGCGGCGGGGGCCGATCAAGGGCGGAGGTCTCGGCCGTGACGGTGCGGTGCAACACCTTAACCACGCCCGACAACCGTCGGAAATGAAGCGGGAGAAACGCTCCCGGCGCATTGCGCGCGAGCCGAATCGGGAGGTAACGTCCGCAAGGTTCCCATTCGTCCATTTTGCAACCGAAGCCGCCCGCCGCCCGGGAGAGATGCGCATGTCCCGCCTGCTTGCGACCAGCCTGCTCGCCTCGACCTCGCTGCTGGCGCTGGCGCTGGCCGCGCCGGTGGCGCGGGCCGGAGACTACATCGTTCCCTTGGGCACGGTGCTCACGGCGCCGGTTTCGCTCAATAGCGCCACGCCGGGCGTGCCCTTCAGCGGCGTCACCGTGCTCGGCGGCATCGTCTATACCGAGACCACCAAGAACAGCTCGGTGGCGCTGGAAATCAACCGGACCGCCCTTACCGACGGCGCCGGCATCCTGAACACCGGCACGGTGAGCGTCACGCAGACCATCACCAAGCTGAAGCTCCATCCCGGCGGCACGTCGGTCGATGCCTCGGGCGTCACCAAGGGCATCGTCCTTTATGGCACCGCGCCCTCCTCCGGGAGCGTGCAGAACAGCGGGACTGTGCTGGCGCACCGTGTCGTCACTGATCAGCCCGTCATCAAGACCAGCAGCGCGGTGGCCATCTCCGAGTATGCGTACGGGGTGCAACTGGACAGTTATTTCGCCGGCGGCGTCACCAACACCAATACCGGCATCATCGACGTCGCCAACACGGCGAACGTCACCATCACCCAGTCGGACAAGGTCACCCAGCTGGAAATCGTCACCGGCATGAGCGCCTATGGCTTTGCCGGCTATGACACGGGTGCGGCCAACAGCTTCGACAATGCCGGCACAATCAAGGTGCGCGCCTCTGCCGCTATCAGCCAGAGCTTCGCGCAGACCGGGACCGGCACGCTGCTGGCCTCGGCCACCGCCAGCGCCGTCGGCGTAATAATGAGCCAGTCCGGCATGGCGACGCCCGTCGGCGCGACGGGGGTCCTAAAGAACTCCGGCATCATCGATGTCGCCGCCTCCATCACGGCGGCGACCCAGTTCTCGGTTACAACCACCGCCGCGAAAGCGACCGGGCTGATGATCCAGTCCACCGCCAACGCCGAGGCCTCGGGCGTCCAGACGAACGGACTGACCATCAGCCGGTTCGAGAATACGGGCACCATCTCGGTCGCCGCCTCGGCGACGGCGACGTCCTCCGGCAAGGTGACGGCGGACAAGATCGCCCAGCTGGTGAACTACAATTCCCCCGCCGGCCCGACGACCTCGCTCGAGGCCGGCTCGGTGGGCGCGGCGGTGATCGGCTATGGCGTCAATCTCGCCAATGGCAGCCTCGGCGGGCTCACCAACAGCGGCACCATCGAGGTTACCGGCGTCGCGAAGACGACCGCCACCGCCAGCGCCGCGGCAAAGGACGAGGCGCTTGTGGCGCAGCAGGACTTTGCCGCCGTCGAGCTCACCGGCATCAGCGTGTCCGTGGACAATTTGACCGGGCCCATCGTCAACAGCGGCACCGTGGCGCTGACGGCCTCGGCCTCGGCGAGCGGCAAGCTCGTTGCCTCTGCCGCGAGCGGTCCCACCGGCAAGCAGGCTACGGCCAATGCCTCCGGCTATGTGGATACGCGGCTGGTCGGCATCGATGTGGCGGCGAGCAGCCTCCAGGTCGGTACCTACAGTGCCACCGTGCGCAACAGCGGGCGCATCCTCATCTCCTCCGGCGCGGTCGGCTCGTTTGCGGGATCGGCCCTGTCGGACGGCGCGGCGGTGGCGGACGTCACCTATTCCTCGGGACAGAGCTTCCTCGTCGCCGGCCTGATGAACGCCACCAACCAGGCCATTGGCATCGTGGTCAGCGCGCCGAACATCGCCGAGGTGACGAACTCCGGCATCATTGACCTCACCTCGACCTTCGCCTCCACCCAGACCGCGGCCGCGACAGGCGGCACCAAGGCGAGCGCGACGGCTACCTCCGCCTCGCCGACGTTCAACAGCTTCGGCCTCGACATCACGGCGGCGACGACCGCGCCGGCAAGCGGCACGGTCGCGACCACGGCGATCACCAATTCCGGCGTCATCGACCTGTTCTCGACGGTGACGCTGACCAACTCCGCAAGCGCGAGCGCATCCAACGGCGCGGCGGTGGCCTCGGCACTCAGCCAGTCCACCCAGCTCAGCACCCTGCCCGGCCTCGACGGTGCGATCGCGGCGAGCTACGGAATTTATGCGAGCCTCAACGGCCTCGACGGCAACTTCACCAATTCCGGCGTCATCTCCGTGGAGCAGGCGCTCGCCATCTCCGGCACGGCCACCGCCACGGGCACAAGCGCGCAGGCGACCACCGTCTCGGACGGCCTGTCGCTCGCCATGGGCGTACTCGCGCTGCCGGGCCAGATGACCGGCTCCATCGTCAATTCCGGCGCCATCTCCGCCCGCGCGTCCGGCCTTTTCAACGCCACCGCGACGGCCTCGGGCGGCAGCGGCACGGCGACGGCGGAGGCCACCGGCATCGTGCTCGCGAGCGGCCTCATCGCTTCCACAGGCGGCATCGGCGGCTTCTCCAACAGCGCCGACATCCTCTCCGGCGCCTCCGTCGCCACCCTCGTCTCGGCCACCGGCAACGCGAACGCCATCACCCACGGCGTTGGCTCGGCGCTCTCCATGGGCGTCATGCTGAGCGGCAGTCAGGGCATTTCCGGCACCTTCACCAATTCCGCCACCATCGGCGCGACCGCGTTGTCCACGGTGACCGCCTCGGGCAGTGGCGCAGTGGTCGGCACCGACGCGGAGGCGGTTGCATCGGCCTTCGGCGTCCTCACCGCATCCAGTGCCGGCATCGGCGGCGATCTCCTCAATACGGGCACCATCGGCGGCATCGCCACGGCGAACGCCTCCGCCGGTGGCGGCACGGCGAATGCGTCCGCCTTCGCCTATGGTCTCGCGCTTGATGCAACGGGCGGCGGCGGCGGCAGCATCGTCAATTCCGGCATCGTCATCGCCGTCGCCGAGGCCGGCGTCGCGGACGCGAGTGGCGCGGCGATGGCGAAAGCCGTGGGCCTCCAGATCGCCTCCGGCACGGTGGGTGGCACGCTGACCAACTCAGGCGCCATCGCCGCGCAGGCGGGCGGCACCGACGCCACCGCCATCGGCATCGCCATCGGTACACCCATCGACGGGAAAGCGCTGGGGGCGGCGCAGCTGACAACGCTCGACACGCTGGGCGTGGACACGACCCTCGCCACCGCCGGAGCGGTGACCCTCACCGGCGGCCTCGTGAATACCGGCGGCATCACCGCCACGACCGGCGCCACGGGAAGCGCCACCGCCATCAAGGTGGCGGGCGGCAGCAGCATCGGCACGCTCACCAATCGCGGCGGCATCTACGCCTTCGAGGGCAATAACGCCGGCATCGCCATCGACCTCACCGGCGAGGGCTCGGCCACGCGCGTCCTGCTGCAGGACGGGACCGTCTATGGCGATCTCGCCCTCTCCTCCACCTATGCCGACTCCATCACCTGGAGCGGCGGCATCCTCAACGGCGACGTGCTGGGCGGCGGGCTCGGCAGCCTCACGGTGCTGGCCGGGGCGGACACAAGCTTCGTCTATTCGGGCACGCTGGAGAGCCTCGCGAGCGTTAGCGTCGGCGGCGACGGCACGCCGGTGAGCCTCGCCTTCACAGGCACGGCGGTGGGTATCGGCTCCTTCGCCGTCAAGGATCAGGGCACGCTGATCCTCACCGCCGACAGCGCCATCGAAACCAAGTCCTACACCCAGTCGGCCGGCGGCACGTTGGGCGTCTATCTTTCCCCGCAATGGAGCGCCGCGCCCATCGTCGCGACGAGCGCCGATCTGGACGGCACGGTGGCGGTGCTGGGCGCCACAGGCATTCGATCGAAGACCACGAGCTACGATCTCGTCTCCTCCTCCGACATCTCCGGCAGCTTCGCTGACGTGACCACGCCCAACAGCCTGCTCTCCGCCGCCGTGACCTATGATGCGGACGGGGCGACCTTGGTGCTCACCCGCAACGCCACCACCTCCCTCGCCGGTCTTTCGCTGGCGGGGCGCTCACTCGCGGCGGGCATCGATCTCAACTACCAGCGGCTCTCGCTCTCCTCCCCGCTGAGCCCGGTGCTGGACAGCTTCTATTCCGGCAGCGACGGGCAGGTGGCGAACCTCATCAACCAGATGTCCGGCGCCCCTCTGGCCGATGCGAAGACGGCCGGCATGGCGACCTTCGGCACCATCAACGGGCAGATCAGCCAGCAGCTCGCCGCCACGCGCGGCACGGGAGCGCTGCCCAGCGGCGGCAGCGCGCTCCTCTCCTATGGCGCGGGCGAGGTGAGCCTTTCCGGCAATGCCTATGCCGCGACAACGCCCACCTCCGCCGCCTCCGGCCCGTGGGCCGCCCTCTCCCCGACACCGGCCGTACCTGAGAACAGCGTGTGGCTGCGCCCGTTCGGCAACTGGGGCAGCACCGACACCGGCAACGGCACCACCACCAGCTCCGGCGGCGGCGTCCTCGGTGGCATCGAGCGGGCGTTCGGCGACGATACGCGCGGCGGCGCCGTCTTCAGCTACCAGACCGCCAACCTCGGCTTCACCACCCCCGCCTCCGGCTCGGTGGATCAGTGGACCGCCTCGCTCTATGCGGAAAAGCAGTGGGGCGCCTTCTACGCCAACCTGTTCGGCACCTACGGCTACCAGACCTACGACATGAGCCGCTCCATCGCGTACGGCGGCACGCTCTTCACCGCACGTTCGAACTTTTCGGGCAATGCGGGCGCGGTGGTGGGCGAGGCGGGCTATGATTATGCCTACGCCCCCGGCGCGAAGCTGGAGCCCTATCTGCGCCTCGCCTATGCGGCGCTGGGCACCGACACCTTCGCCGAGCGCGGGGCCGGCGTGTTCAACCTGAACGTCGCGGCCGACACCACCCAGTCGCTGCAATCCACCCTCGGCCTGCGCGTGATCCAGCCGCTGTCGCTCTCGACCCTGCCGGTGACGCTGCGCCTCGAGGCGGGCTGGCAGCACGAATATCTCGACACGGGCGCGAACCTCGGTGCCGCCTTCCTTTCGGACAGCACCATCGCCTTCAACATTCTCTCCGGCGGGCCGAGCGATCTGGCGCTGGCGGCGGCGGGCCTCTCCTTTGCCTTCTCGGCCAACCTCGACGGCTATCTCGAATATCGCGGCAGCTTCGGCGACGGCTATTCCAACAGCACCGCCTCCGCGCAGCTGCGGCTGCGGTTCTGAAGGCGCGGGGGATGGGCGCGGATCGCGCCGGGCCGCTGCCGACGCTGGAACGGGCATGGGAGCTCTACCACGCCGGCGACCGGGCCGGTGCCGAAGCGATGGCGCGGGCCATCGTCCAGCGCGCGGTGCTCGGCCAGCAGGCGACGACCGCCGAGGCGGCGCACCTCGTCGGCGTCATCCTCGCGCAGACAGGTCGCACGGAGGAAGCCGTCGCCTTCATGGCACGGGCGGCCGAGAGCGATCCCGGCCGCGCCTCCTACCACAGCAATCTGTGCGAGATGCGCCGCCAGACCGGCGACCGGGCGGGCGCCATCGCCGCCGGGCGCGCGGCGGTGGCGGCGGACCCGGCCTATGCGGCCGGCCACAACAATCTCGGCATCGCCCTGTTCGAGACCGGCGCGCTGGAAGAGGCCATCGCCTGCTACGGCCGGGCCATCGCGCTACGCTCCACTTTCGCCGAGGCCCACAACAATCTCGGCAACGCTTTGCGCGCCAAGGGCCTGCCGGGTGAGGCCATCGCCGCGTTCCGCGCCGCCCTCGCCCAGCGCGGGCATTATCCGGAGGCCTGGAACAACCTCGGCAACGTGCTGCGCGAGCAGGGCGACTTCCGCGAGGCGGATGCCGCCCTCCACACGGCCATCGGCCAACGGCGGGACTATGTGGAGCCCTACAATTCCCTCGCCCTCTCTCTGTTCGCGCAGGAGCGGAGCGAAGAGGCCTTCGCCGTGCTGGCCCTTGCCATTTCCGCGGCGCCGGAGCGGCCGGAGCCGGCCTTCTATCTGGCGCAGGGGCTGCTCAACGAGCGCAAGGCGGAAGGCGCGCGCTCGGCGTGCCAGCGTGCGCTCCGGGCCAATCCGCACCATGTGCCGACCCTCGTCCTCCTCGCCCGCATCCTGCGCGATCTCGAGCGCGGCGAGGAGGCCATGGACGCCGCCCGCCGGGCGCTGGCCCTCGCCCCGGACGATCTCGACGCCCTGAACGTGCTCGGCCTGCTGCTGATGGAGACCGGCGACCTGCGCGGCGCCTGCGCCCTGTTCGAGCAGGCGCTGGCCAAGGACCCCGCCTCCGTCAACAGCCGCATCAACCTCGTAGCGGCCCGCAAGGTGCGGCCGGAGGACGACATGGTGGCGGCGCTGGAATCGGCGCTGTCGTGCGAGACCGGCGTAATGGAGCGCATCCCGCTCCATTACGCCCTCGGCAAGGCCTATGACGACCTCGGCCGCCACACCGAGGCCATGGACCAGTTCATCGCCGGCGCGAAGCTCAAGCGCGCGCAGGTGACCTATGACGAGCCCGCCGCCCTCGCCACCTTCGAGCGCATCCGCGCCATCTTCACGCGGTCGTTCATCTCCGAGCGGGCGGGAATGGGAAATGCCGCGGCCCGGCCCATCTTCATCGTCGGCATGCCGCGCTCGGGCAGCACGCTGGTCGAGCAGATTCTCGCCAGCCATCCCGCCATCGAGGGTGGCGGCGAGATGGATCTGTTCCACCGCGCGGTGAACCGCATCGACCAGGCCTTCGGCGGCATGGTCCACTATCCCGAGCTGATGCATCTCATCGAGCGGCCGGAGATGGCGGAGATCACCTCTGCCTACCTCGACGCCCTCCCCGCCCGCGCGCCCGGCAAGCGGCTGGTGGCAGACAAGATGCTCAACAACTACTTCTACCTCGGCCTCATCCACATTCTGTTCCCGCGCGCCGTCATCATCCATTGCCGGCGCGATCCGGTGGACACGACCATCTCCTGCTTCTCCAAGCTGTTCCGCGACGACCTGCCCTACAGCTACGATTTCGCCGAACTCGGCCGCCACCACGCCGCCTATGCCGGGCTGATGGCCCACTGGGACGAGGTGCTGCCGGAAGGCACCATCCTGCCCATGGATTACGAGGCGGTGGTGGCCGATATCGAGGGCGCGGCCCGGCGCCTCATCGCCGCCTGCGGGGAGGCGTGGGACCCGGCCTGTCTGAAATTCCACGAAACAGAGCGGCCGGTGCGTACGGCCAGCATCACCCAGGTGCGCGAACCGCTCTATGCCACCTCGGTCGGCCGCTGGCGCCGCTACGGCCCCGCCATCCAGCCGCTGCTGGATGCGTTGGGACGGTGAGTACTCAAGGCTTGTGCCGGCGTAGCAGCCGCATCTGCACCCGCGCCAGGAGACCGGAGGCGAGGCCCTGCACTCGCGCGATGGCGGCAAGCTGCGCTGTCGGAGCGGACAGGAAGCCCCCACTCTCGGCGGTGCGGATGAGATGCGCCGCCACCACCTGCGGCGGCAACGGGCGTCCGGCACCGGCAAACGGCGCGATCGCGGCGGGGCGCAGCGGCCGCTCTTGGGCGAGCTGGGGCGTATCGGTGTCCGGCGGCACGGCGACCGTCACCCCGACGCCCGCTCCGGCCAGCTCGATGCGCAGCGCCTCGGCGAAGCCGCGCACCGCAAACTTGGACGCGCAATAGCCCGCATAGCCCGCGACCCCGAACAGCCCGGCCGCCGAGGCCACCATGGCGATGTGTCCCCGCCCCGCCGCCACCATGAACGGAGCTGCAGCGCGCACGAGAGCCGCGGTGCCGAGAAAATTGGTTTCCATCTGGGCCGCCGTGGCGGCGATGTCCTGCTCCAGGAAGAAGCCCGGTTCGACGACGCCGGCACTCGTCACAACCCAGAGCGGCGGCCCGTGCTCCGCAACGAGGGCGTCCACCAGCGCAGTGCATGCCGAAGGGTTTCGCACGTCGAGCGTGTGGGCGACCACCGCGATTCGCTGCGCCTCCAGTTCCGCCCGCGCCTGGGCGAGTCGCGCGGGGTCGCGGGCCAGAATCGCAACCTGGCAGCCCGCATTCCCAAGACGTTCCGCAACGCAAAATCCGATGCCGCTCGACCCACCGCTGATGATGGCGAGGGGTCGGCGGGGGCGACCTGACGCTGCTGCGACCAAGTGCTGCGACATGACAGAGTTACCTTATTACCGGCACGCAGTTGGTAACCGAGGCGTCAACGGCGCCGTGATACCATGCAACTGCACGTGCCGACTGCGCAATTTCGTAGGACAACGTTGACGTGTTGCAGTACCGCAACGCTCCCTTAAACGTTGTGTGGCTAGGTCGCTGTGCATGGCGAGGGGATGTATAACAGCCCTGCTCCTCCAGCGGCGGGACCGTAGCGCGTCAATGTTGTCGGCAAAAAAAATTCTCGTTTCGCTGCTGCTCGCGGCCGCAACCAGCGGCTGCACGGCGCTACCCTCTTCCGGCCCTTCCCGCGTCGAAATCGAAATGGCGCAGCCCTCCGACGACCAGCGCTATCTGCTGGTGGACGTGGACGACCGCACCCTGTCCCTTCTGGCGCAGGAGCGCCCTGCCACCTTCGGTGGCCGCTTCGGCGACTATCGCCCGCCCACCCGCTACGTGGTGGGCGTGGGCGACGTCATTTCCGTCACCATCTGGGAAGCGGCCGCCGGCGGCCTGTTCTCCGGCCCGGTCATCGACCGGCTCGGCACCGGCTCGCGCAGTGCCGCCATCCCCGAGCAGCAGGTGGCGCAGGACGGCTCCATCACCGTGCCTTATGCCGGGCGCATCCCGGTGGCCGGCCGCACCACGGCGCAGATCGAGACCGCGGTGGTCGAGAAGCTGAGCGGCAAGGCCATCGAGCCTCAGGTGGTCGTGGTGGTCACGCGTAGCGTCAGCAACGCCGCCACCGTGCTCGGCGAGGCGACCTCCGGTGCGATCGTCCCGCTCTCCCCGCGCGGCGACCGCGTGCTCGACGTCATCGCGGCAGCCGGCGGCATCAAGATCCCCGCCCATGAGGTGTTCGTGCGCCTCAGCCGCAGCGGCAACACCGTCACCGTTCCCATGCAGGCGCTGCTCAACGATCCCAAGGAGGACGTCTACGTCCGTCCTCTGGACAAGATCGTGGTCATCCGCGACCCGCAGACCTTCACCGTGTTCGGCGCCGCCGGAAACCCGACCATCGTGCCGTTCGACGCGGTGGGCATCACGCTCGAAGAGGCTGTGGCCCGCGTCGGTGGCGTGCTCGATTCCCGCGCGGATCCCTCCGGCGTCTATCTCATGCGCATCGAACCGGTGCGCTTCGCCGCGCGCCTGCGGCCCGATTCCCAGCCGCTGGAAAGCCACGGCTACGTGCGCGTGATCTATCGCTGGAACATGCGCGACCCCAATTTCGTGTTCCTTGCCCGCGGCTTCCAGATCCGCAACAAGGATGCGATCTACGTCGCCAACGCGCCGCTGGCGGACCTGCAGAAAGTCACCTCGCTGTTCAACTCCGTCGCCCAGCCCGTGGTCAGCACGGCCGCGGTGGTGCCATAGGGCCGGCATGGTCTCCCCGGCGCAGGCGACGCGGGAGGGCGGATCGACCCGGGTTCGGGGCGGACGGATGACCCCCGTTCCCGAGTCCACCCCGTCCGGACAGGCGCCGGTCGCCGCGTCCCCGGCGGCGGCGCGGCTGCAGCGCTTCCTTCCGCTGCCGCTGCTGCGCGGCGTGGGCGCCGCCATCGCACGCCGCACCACGCCGCGGAACGAGGCGCAGGCTACCCTCGCCGAGGGGCGCCGCGCCCGCCTGACCCGGACGGAACTGGCGCTCGGCAGCTTCGCGCTGCTGGTGCTGCTGCCGGCGCTGGCGAGCTTCCTCTACCTCGCCTTCGTCGCCGCCCCCCAGTTCCGCTCCGAGGCGCGCCTCGTGGTGCGCGGCAATCTGGAAACCGTCGCCAACGCCTCGGGCGCCCCCGCCGGCAATGCCATTCCGCAGGTCGCCAACACCCAGGAGGCGCGGGTCGTCGTGGACTACCTGCGCAGCCGGGCGATGGTGGATGCGCTCCAGGAGCAGCTCGACCTCAAGCGCATATTCGGCGTCTCCGAGCGCGACCCGGTGTTCGCCCTGTCGCCTGACGCCAGCACGGAAGATCTCGTCGCCTACTGGAACCGGCAGGTCAGCGTCAGCCTCGAGCAGATGTCCGGCGTCATCAAGGTGCAGGTGTCCGCCTTCAGCCCGGAAAGCGCCGCCCTGCTCGCCGCCGCCGTGGTGCGCCAGGCCGAGCAGGTCGCCAACGATCTCACCGCCCGCAATCGCAGCGATCGCGTGATGGAGGCCGAGGCCGAGGAGCGTGCGGCCTTCACCGAGCTGGCGGTGGTACGCACGGCGCTGGAAGGCTTCCGCAACACTCAGGGCACGCTGGACCCCACCAAGTCAGCCAGCGACGCCTTCGCCGTGATCGCCAAGCTGCGCGACCAGCGCTCGGCCCTGAACACCGACCTCAACGCCGCCCGCGCCCGCCTCGATGAGGATTCCCCCGTGGTGCGCGCGCTCAAGGAACGGCTGCGGTCGCTCGACGAGAAGATCGCCACGCTCGACAATTCCCTTCTCGGCGATACCGCTTCCACCGGCTCCAGCGGCAACCTCGTCGCCGGCGCAGAGCTGGAGGCGAGCCGCCGCCTCGCCGAGCAGCGGCTCAAGCAGGCCGAGGCGGAACTCATCGAGGCCCGCGCCGAGCGTGGCCGGCAGCAGGTCTATATCCTCGCCTTCATGGCGCCCACCCTGCCCCACGAAAAGACCTTCCCCACCCCTGCGCTGCAGGCCGGCGCGGTCTTCGCCATCCTGTTCGCCGCCTGGGCGGTGGGCGCGCTCTACGTGGCGAGCGTCTACGCGCGGACGCGGTAGGGGCGGCCGTCGGGGCGAACAATCCGGGCGCCTCGTCGAGCTGGCCCCTCTGGATGATCCGGAGATTGCATCGACGGTTGGGTGATCCTGAAGGACGGGGACGAGCCTGCGTCCGCCGGTCAGGCCTGCATCTGCCCGGCCTGTTCCGTCACTCCGGCGGCACCGTCCTGGGCGGCCTCGTCGGTGGCCTCGTCCACCCGGCCCACGGCGGCGCCGACATCGGCGAAGATGCGCGCGTCGACGGCGAGGAGATCCTGCGCGGCCGGCCATTCGGCGATCTGCTCGCGCAGCTCGCCCACCTGGCGCGACCAGGCGAGTTCCGGTAGCGGCGGGAGGTTCAGCTCCAGCACCGCACGCATCGTCTCCCACCACACGTCCTCATCGCCGGCGAGGCCGACCACGTCCATCTCGGACAGCGTATCCAGCGCATTTTCCACCGCCGACGTCTCCAGCACGTCGTCCGAGCCGCGGCAGGTGAGCAGCCGCGCCATGGGATTGGCGACGAGACTGCGCTCGAAGGCCGTGAGGGTGCCGAGCCAGGTCTCGAGGTCCGCCATCTCTGCGAGGTCCGCCCTGGCGAGGCTATCCACCAGCGGCTTGTAGACGTCGCTGAGCACGGAGGCGGCAAGGTTCGGCGTCTTCACCGCCCAGCGCAGCACCAGAAGCTCCTCGGCCAGTTCCTCGAAGGGATCGCGCAGGAGCACCGTGCACTTGAAGCCGCGGTCGCGCAGCAGCGGCTCGTAGGTGCGGAAAAACACCCGTCCCGTGCAGAAGATGGACGGCGTGAAGGCGATGCCGAGGATGGATTTCACCGCCTCCTCGGGAATCCGCTCCAGCCGCGTGAAGGGCATGTGGAAGAGCTCTTGTAGCGGCAGGTTCAGCTGCGCCTGGGCCACCACCCGCGTCTCCAGCCGGAACAGCTTCTGGTCCGCCCGCGCCGTTGGCGGACGGCGGCGGTAGATGCGGATGTTGGTGGTCTCGTCGTACAGCTCGATGTCGATGATGCCGGCCAGGTCTGCGACCACGTGGTCGTCCACCACGAAGCCGCAGATGCCGGTCTCGTGCAGGCCCTGCTCGCGCAGCAGCGGGCGCAGCACGGTGGCGGGGATCACCTTGCGCAGTTCGCCGCCCACCAGCACAGCGACGCGCGGCGTGGCTGCGGGATTGTCCGGCATGATCCACCCGACGATGCGGCTGCCGGCGTCCTCGTCGATGCTAAAGAGCACGCCGGCCCTCCTGGTGGCGGTCGCGATGGGGCGCGATCATGAGCGGCTTCTCACTGGCGATGGTCGCGGATGACCGCGACCAGGACCATGGCGTTGAGCCAGAAGATGCCGGCGAGCACCAGCACGAACAGGCCGGTGCGCCACCAGCTTGGCTCGGTGGAGGTGGTGGGCAGGCTCGGCGGCACGAACACGTTGACGAAGGCGCTCTGCGCCCGCATCCGCCGCTCGGCCTCCTGCAGGCCGGCCACCGCGATGGACTGCATGGTCTCGGCGAAGCGCACCTCCATCTCCGCCTCCTCGAAGGCGGCGAGCGCGTTCACCGCACTCGACTGCGAGCCGCCCGGGCCGCCCATGCTGGCCCTGAATGCCGCGATCTCCGTGTCGATGGCGCGCACCCGGTCGCGCAGCACCCCGAGGGCCGGACCGTCGGGGGCGGAGAGCTTCTCCAGCGCGCGCATCTCCTTGTCGGCGGAGATGCGCTCCTGCTCCAGGCGCAGCAGGCTGGTGCCCAGCGCCTCGGCCGCCTGCACGGGATCCACCGCCCGCTGGCGTCCGCGCCATTCCTGCTGACGGGCCAGCGCCGCCACATAGCGCGCCTTGGCCCGGTTGAGCTGGTCCGCGGCGCGGGTCACGCTGTCGGAGCGGGAGCGGGAGACGATTTCGTTGAGCAGCACCTCGCCGTCGCGCACGATGCGCTCGGCGATGGTGCGGGCGTCCTCCGGCGAGAAGGCGCGCACGCGCAGCAGCACGATTTCGGAGCGGCGGTCCACCGCGGCGGTGACGTGGCGGTTCCAGTAGCGCCACACGTCCTCCAGCGTCGCATCTGCAGAGAGCCGCGAAAGCGGATCGAGACCCGGGCGGGAGAAGAAGGCGCGCAACCAGCCGTCCGCATCGAGGGAGGCGACGAAGGAACGGCTGGTGATGTAGCTGGCGAGCACGAACGGCGCCTGCGCCTGGCTGCCCCCGGCGCCGCCACCGAACAGGCTGGAGAGGCCTTTCATCACCCCGGCCACCGCGCCCTTCGTGCCATCCTGACCGTCGTCGGCCGTGGCCCGGTCGGGCTGGGATTCGCGCACGGCGAGTCGCGCTTCCGAGACATAGACGGGGCTCGCGATGACCCCCGCATAGAAGGCGCAGACCGCCGCCGGCAGCAGCACGCAGGCGACAAAGGTGAGGCGCAGCAGGCGGAACCAGCGTTGCGAGGCCGTCGCGCCGGTGCCGAAGGTGCGCGGCAGCCGCCGCCAGCGCAGCGCCGGCTGCACGAACGGCAGCACCACGAAGGCGCGGCTGCGCTCGATCAGGACCCGGATGGGCGGCGCCGACGGCAACCCCATCGTCACCTCGCTCTCAGGACCACGACGTCCTGGAAATCGTGCAGCGCGCCGGAGCCGATGGCCACCACATCGAAGAAGTGGCTCCACTCGGCCTGGACATAGGCCGCGCTGATGAAGGTGATGCCGTATTCATAGGCCGCGCTGGTGAGGTGGCCGTCCTGGCGGATGAAGACGTAGCCGTGCCCGCCCTCCATCACCGGCTGGGCGGCAGCCAGCTCCGGCTCCGGGATGGACAGCATCTCGAAGATGCGCGGTTCGGTGCGGGCCCGGGCGAAGGCGCGATCGCCGTGGATGGAGAGGAACAGGAGCGCACCGGGAGCGCTCACGCGGCGCAGCTCGTCGAGGTAGAAGAGCTGGTCCTGCTCGTTCAGGTGGCTGAAGACGGAGATGGAGACCACCGCGTCGAAGCTGCCATCCGCCACCGGCAAGGGCTGGCGCGGCACGCTCAGCACCGGCTCCACATGGGCGAGGTTCTGACCCACCCAGGCGAGGTGGCGGGCGTCCACGTCCATGCCCACGTAGCGGCCGGGAAAGCCGTGGAACATGCGCGCCAGCCGCCCGACCCCGACGCCGAAGTCCAGCAGCGAGCGGAAGCCGGCCAGCGGCACCGGGCTCAGCCCCTGCAGCGCGCGCAGGAAATCCACGCCGTGGCTGGCGAAGTCGCGCGTGGCGGTGAGGCCTGTGGTGTTGTGCATCAGCTCTTCAGGCGGAAACGGCGCGATGGCGCCTTCGGGGGCCTCCTCGGCGCGGTTGAGCGCGAGCCAGGCGTCGAAATCCCCGGCGATGCCCGAGGCGACGGCGCCGGGCGCTGCGGCCGGGGGAGGCGCACCGGCGCGGTCGTCCGCCCGCTCGCCCGCTGTCGTGCCGTCGCTCTGCGAACCCGCCATCGTCTCCGCCTCGATGCTCATCACGCCTCTTCCATCTCCCCCGCCCGCGCCCCGATGCCTTCAGTCCGACGCCGCGCCTTGGCGGGCGCGATCATAGAAGGCGACCACATCCTCCACCATATGGCGCGAGGTTCGATCGTATCGCGTGCCGGCGGAGAGGGTGCGGGCAAGGCCCGGATCACGCACGAAGGCTTCCAGCCTGCCATACAGCGCCTTGACGGAGCCTTTTGTGAAGGTGAAGCCGTTGACGCCGTTTTCCACGAATTCGCTCATGCCCTCCACGTCGGAGACCAGCACCGGCGTGTGCGTGGCGAGCGCCTGGAGCAGGATCAGCGGGCTGTTCTCCACCCATACGGAGGGGATGACGAGCACGTCGATCTGCGCCAGCACCGCGGCCATGCGCTCCACCGGGAAGGTGCCGCGGAACGCCACCTGAAGCCCCGCCGCGGCGGCGCGCACTTCTGCGGCATAGGCCGGGTCCATCCGCTCGTCGCCATAGATGTCGAGGCTGAAGGCGTCCGCCGGCGCCGACTTCATGGCATCGAGCAAAAGGTGCAGGCCCTTGTGGGGCGCGAGCTGGCCGATGAAGCCGAGGCGCAGCGGCTCGCCCGCCCGCTCGGGCTTGGGCGCCCGGTCGATGTCGATGCCGAAGCGGCACAGGTCCAGCGGCACGCGGATGTCCGAGCGGCGATAGCTCTCCAGCATGAACCGGGTCGGCGTCAGTGCGCCAGCATAGCCGCCATAGGCGGCGGCAAGGTGCCCCGGCCGCTCCTTGAGGGCGGCGATGGTGCCACGCCAGTCGGCGGGGGCGAGGCGCGGCGCGCGCGCCACCACCCGCGGCACCACGGCACGCAGCAGCCCCTGCACGGGCCCCTTGTCCTTGCCGCCCGCGAAGAAGGCGCAGGCGACGCAATTGGCGCGGTCGGCATCCGGCCCGGCGCACAGGCTGCCGTCGGCGGCGTCCAGCTTGTTGTTGAAGCAGAAGCCGAAGAAGTCGGTGAAGGTGGCGACCGTCGGCAGACCCAATCGCCCCGTCACCTCCAGCAGCGCCGTGGTGTGGTTGATGAGGTGGCACACATGCACGATGTCCGGCCGGATATCCCTGAGGATGCGCTCGTGGATGAAGCGCAGGGCCGGCAGGTGGAAGGTGTCGCGCAGGGCCGCGTTGGGATGGACGTTGCGGTCGATGCGGATGACCGGGATGCCGTCGAAACTGTCGCGCTCCACCAGCGCGTTCTGCACCGGCTCGCCCGGAAAGGTGGCGGTGACCACCACGGGCTCGTGTCCGAGCGCCTTCAGCTCCCGCGCTACGGTGCGAGTGTAGCTTTCAGTGCCGTAGAAATGGCCGGGGAAGTAGCAATGGACGTAAAGGGCGACCCGCATTGAACGTCTGCTTCGGTCCTCAGCTCGCTGACGAGCATCTCGATGCCGAGATCGAGATCGATGACGGGGGTCCAGCCGAGACGCTCGCCGGCGCGGCGGATGTCGAGGACGGAGGCGGGCACGTCGAAGGGGCGGGCCGCGATGGGCTCGATGAGGACGCGCTGCCCCACCGCCGCCTCGACCTTGGCGATCAGCTCGGACAGGGAATGGCCGGTGCCGGAGGCGATGTTCACCGGGCCGGGCACGTTGTGCATCCGGCCGGCGGCGAGCAGCGCGCTCACCACGTCGTCCACGTGGATGTAGTCGCGCACGATTGAGCCGTTGCCGAACAGCTTCACCGGCTCGCCACGCAGGGCGGCGCGGGTGAAGAGGGTGACGGCGCCGAGCCCGCCCAGCTCGGTCTGGCCCGCGCCGTAGCAATTGCCGATGCGCAGTGCGATGCCATCCACGCCGTGCAGGCGCCGGAACTTCTCCAGATAATGCTCCACCATGAGCTTGGAGATGCCGTAGGCGCTGAGTGGCTTCGCGGTGTGATGCTCCGCCACGGGAAGCTGCTCCGGCGCGCCATAGACGGCGCCGCCGGAAGAGGCAAAGACGATGCGGATGCCGGGATAGCGGCGCGCGGCTTCCAGCAGGCGCACGCTGCCCACCACGTTCTCGAGAATGTCCCGCGCGGGATCGAGGCCGGCGCTGGAGGGGATGGTGGACCAGGCGAGATGATAGACCGTGCTCACGCCGTCGAGCAGTTCATCCCAGGCGGTGAAGGTCGCAAGATCGAGGGCGCGCCAGCGCACGCCACGATGGAAAGGCGCGTTCTCCAGCCGTCGGGTGGTTGCGATGGTGCCGACCGAGCTCTCGGCAAGCTTGAGACACAAACGACGCCCGATGACGCCGGCGCCCCCCACAACCAGTGATGTCATGCACCGCCGGCGCGAGGCACCGCCTCCCCGCACCCTCCACCGAGTGTCGCTCTCAGAAGCGGCCAGGATCAAGCTTCCGACGGCACCTGCCGTTGGGACCTGCCTACCACTTCAGTTGCTACCTTAGCGCGAACGATTCGGACTCGCCAGCCCGCATCGCACCGCAATATGCCGCAACGTTCGTTAAACTTCGGCGAACAGGCTTGCCTGAGGGAAGCCCGGCATGAGGTCGGCGGGGCGGCCAAGGGCCTGAGCATAGACCTCGGCATAGGCGGTGATCATGGCGTCGATGCCGAACATCCGCGCCCGGCCGCGATTGTGGGCGCCGATGGCGTCGAGCCGCGCGGGATCGTCCAGCAGGTCGCAAATGACGCCCGCCAGCCCTTCGGAATCCTGGGCCAGCGTCTCCGAGGAGCCGAGGATTTCCGGCAAGGCACCGACGTCGAATCCGGCAACCGCCTGCCCCATCGCCATGGCGAAGGGCGTCACCTGCCCGAAGCTCTCCCGCACCACCGGCGCGACGAACAGCCGGAAGCGGCGATAGAGCATCGGGAGGTCCGCATAGGACACGGTGCCGGTGAACTCGAAATTGTGGATGACGCCCGCCGCAGTCGCTTTGGCGTGGAAAACGGGCAGCAATTCGCCGTCGCCCACCACGATGATGCGGGTCCCCGGCCGGCGCCGCGCCACCGCGATGAGCGGGTCGACGGAGTTTTCGCCAAGCTTGTCCGGGTGGAGCCGGTAGACCATGCCGATGCTGTCAGCCGCATCCCCGATCCAGGGGCCGGGCGTGAAGGCGTCGAGATCGATGCCGGGGTGGACCACGCGGCCGTTGGTGATATCCGGCGCGAAGGCGGTCCGGATATAGTCCGAGACGAAGACATAGGTGGCGATGCGCGGGTCGCGCAGCGGCTCCACCGGCGTATTGACGTTCTCGACCAGCACGGCGGGCGTCGGCCGCGCGGCCTCGAGGGCCGCCTCGTACCAGGGCCGGTCGCTGTCGCCCCAATAATGGATATGCACGATGTCCGGCGCCACCTGCGCCAGCACACGGGCGAAGGCGCTGGCGGGGCTGCCCAGAGGCAGATGATGGATCACCATGCCCTCGTGCCGACCCTGCGGGGGCAGCGCGGCGGTCAGCACCTGCATCTCGTAGCGGTGGCCGAGCCGTTCCATCAGGTCCACCACCAACTGCGTGGAGCCACCCACGAACACATTGGGGATGATGTGGAGCATGCGCGGGCGCGCCGGCACCGGAGAGTGGTGCGGCCGCACGCGGTAGACCACCCCCTTGCGCCCGAACACGAGCCCGGTGAAATCGCGGCCGAAGGTGCGGATCTGGCGCGCCGGGCGCGAACGCGCCTTCAGGCGGCCGGCGCCGTCGCGCTCCGGCACCATTGCGGTGCGGCCGGCGGCGCGCCACATGTCGGTGAGCGTGGCGATGGAGGGACCCGGCGCCACGATGAGCTCGCGCAGCCGCTCCAGCGGCAGCGGCAGATGGAAATTGAAGGTACGCGGCGGCGGCCCGGCGGTGATCTGCTCCACCTTGTAGCCGACGAGGTTGGCATGGTCCTGCAGCGCTTCCAGCCGGCGGACGATCTCCGCCTGTCCGGCGGCGAGGCGGGCGAGGCTTTCCTCGATCCGGTCGAGGCGGGCGGAGGCGTCGTCCCCGTCCGGCACGGGATCGGCTGCGGGCGGACCGGCGACGAACGGACGAGGCATCTGCAACGCGAACCTTTTCTTGGGTAATCTCGGGCCATGGTCTGGCCGGCAGGCGGCGAGGATAGACACACAAGCCCGCCGGCTGCTAGTAGCGGCGTCCTGCCACGCGCGCCGGTTGCGGCCGCGCGCAGGCGGGAGAACTGGGGCACGGCGGGGCGCTCCGGGAGGGTAAAGGCGTGAACCAGGAGGTCGCATCGCGCGTCCGGCTGCCGGCACGGGGCGGCTCGCCAGACCTTCTCGTGCGTCGCAATGCGCGGCTGCGCGAGGAGCTGAGGCGGCAGGCCCGCGAGGCGCGGCAGCAGCGCTCCGTGGTGCGGCCCTCGGCCGCGGCCTTCTGGGGCGCGGAAGTGCGCGCCATTTCCGAGTTCCGCCTGCCGCTGATGGCGAGCTTCATCGTGGTGGCGGTGATTCCGACCCTCCTCGCCACGCTCTATTTCGTCTTCATCGCGTCCAGCCAGTACCTCTCCGAAGCGCGTTTCGCCGTGCGCGCGTCCGAGCACGCAGGGCTGGAGTCGCTTTCCGGCGGCGGGCTCGGCGGACTGGCGGAGGTGCAGGACAGCCTCATCATCGCCAATTACGTGAAGAGCCTCGCCGTGGTGGAGGCGCTGGAAGAGCGGGTAAACCTGCGCCAACTCTATTCCCGGCCGGGCATCGACTGGCTCTCCCGGCTCAATCCCAACCGCCCCATCGAGCGGCTGGAGAAGAGCTGGCGCAGCCAGATCGACACCGCCATCGAGTCGCCGTCGGGCATCATCACGGTGAAGGTGTGGGCCTTCTCGCCGCAGGATTCGCTCAAGATCGCGCAGGCCATCGTCTCGCTCTCCGAGGATATGGTGAACAAGCTCAGCGAGCGCACCCGCACCGATGCCATCTCCCAGGCGGAGAAGGAGCTGGACCGGGCGGAGGCGCGGCTGCGCAAGGCCCGCGCCGCCGTCCGAGACCTGCGCAACGAGGTGGGCGTGATCGATCCCGCGCGCACCAACGAGGGCATCGGCAAGCTCATCGCCGACCTTGAGAGCGACCAGCTGCTGATTGACCAGGAGATCGGCACCGCCCGGCGCACGCTCAGCCCCGGCGCGCCGCAGTTCGCTCTGCTCGATGCGCGGCGGCAGGCGATCCGCGAGAACATCGCGCTGCTGAAGGCCCGCCTCACCAGCGGCACCGGATCGGACAAGGACACCCTGTCCGCGGTGATGACGCGCTACGACACCCTCGACCTCGAACGCCAGATCGCCGAGCGGCAGTACACGGCGGCGGCGGCGGCGCTGGAGCAGGCGCGGGTGGCGGCGGAGCGGCAGGGCATGTACCTCGCCACCTTCGTGAAGCCGGTGCTGGCGCAGGAGCACGATTGGCCGCACCGTTTCTGGATGCCGATGGCGGCGGCGCTGCTGTTCGGCCTGCTGTGGCTGCTGCTGGTGTCGGCCTTCGAGCTGATGCGGCACATCAAGTCGTGAGGCGGGCATGATCGTCACCGACCACCTCACCAAGACCTACTGGACGCACCTGAAGCGCAAGGTGGTGCTCTCCGACGTGTCGGTGAGCCTCGACACGCGTGCCAGCTACGGGCTGCTCGGCCAGAACGGCGCGGGCAAGTCCACCTTCCTCAAGCTCATCGCCGGCACCGAGGCACCGAGCTCCGGGCGCATCTACCGCTCGGTGCGCATCTCCTGGCCGCTGGGGTTCGCGGGCGGCTTCCACCCGATGATGACCGGGCGGGAGAACATCCGCTTCCTCGCCCGCGTCTACGACGCCGACATCGCCGAGGTGACCGAGTTCGTGGAGGATTTCTCCGAGCTCGGGCGCGACCTCGAGATGCCGGTGAAGACCTATTCCTCGGGCATGACCTCCCGCCTCGCCTTCGCGGTCTCCATGGCCATCGAGTTCGATTTCTACCTGGTGGACGAGATCACCGCCGTGGGCGATTCCCGCTTCCAGCTGAAATGCGCGCGCGCCTTCGCCGAGCGGCGGGCGCGGGCCGGCCTCATCATGGCCTCGCACTCCACCGGCACCATCAAGGAATATTGCTCGGCCGGGATGGTGCTGCAGAAGGGACGGCTGATGGTGTTCGAGGACATCAACGATGCCATCGAGGTCCACCGCCAGCAGATGGAGGCCTGACGATGCAGCGCCCCCGTCACGCTCCGACCCGCCACGCCCCCGCGCGCCACGCGGCCGAAACCTGGTCCGCCGCCTCCAGCATGCACGCCCGCGTGGTCGGCGCCGTCATCATGCGCGACCTGCAGACGCGCTTCGGCACCGGCTATTTCGGCTTCCTGCTGGGGCTGATCATGCCGCTGGGGCATTTGTCGGTCGCGATGGGCATCACACTCCTGCTCGGTCGACCGGCGCCCGTCGGTTCGGATACGGCGATCTTCCTGACGACGGGGCTTCTGCCCTTCATCGTCTGGCTTTACGGCCATCGCCAGATCATGCTGACGCTCGCCCAGAACCGGCCACTCCTCTACTTTCCCGGCGTGGACATCTTCGACCTGTTCGCCGCACGCATCGTGATTGAGATCGTGACGGCGACACTCGTTGTCGGCATCGTTCTCGGGTCTTTGTCGATGATCGGCCACGATGTGCACATCGCGGACTGGCCGGGCTTCACCTATGCGCTAATGCAGGCATGGCTCCTGGGCGTGGCGACGGGCCTGATCTTTGGCACAACGAGCGCATTCGCGCCGATTGCATTGTTAATTGGCAACCTCATCGGCCCCCTCCTGTGGGGCATATCCGGAATATTCTTTCTCGCCGACAGCCTTCCGGAACGCATTTACAACGTTCTTTACTATAACCCGTTGAGCCAGATAATCGACGGGCTTCGCATTTCCTATTATGCGGAATATTACTCGTCATTCTACAGCGAGAAATCGTTATCAATTCAAATTCTCGTTCTGCTTACCGCCGGGATGGCTCTCATACCCGTCACGAGGAAAGTATCCTGACCCTGGAGGCGGCCCCAGGCCAACGCTGGCCGCCTCGACCAACCAGAACCCCCGGCGAAGCCATTCATGCTCAATCCCCACCTTATCGCGCAGTTGCGCAGAGCCGCGGCCGAGAACCCCGAAGTATCGATGCTCGGGAATCTCGCGTTGGACCGTGTGCAGATCAGCGTGCCCTCCGCTCCGAGCGTTTCTTCGGTGATGGTTGAGCCTGCCTGGTACGGCGGGATGACCGGACCGCGAGAGATCTTCGGGCGGCCTGTGGATGAATCCTGTCTGTCGGGCGTCGGCGCCCTGGGAGTGAGCGTCCCTGAGAAATCCATCTTCACCATAGAAAATGCACGCGTGATCGGCTTCGACAGCGTCCTGGGCCCGACGGGAGAGCTTTTTGCGCCATCTCCCGCCACCAAGAAAAACATCGACAGCCTGATGCACAAGAACGCGACGGACCATCAGGGCTACCTGATACAGAGGTCGGGCGACTCCCTGTACGTCTATTACGCAGCCCGACCACACGCCAAGCACTTCAATCTTGATGCGGTATACTTCCCCAATCTGGAGCCGGGAAACTACGGATCCTTCATATTCAGGCAGCTTCCGCAGATTCTATCTGTAACAAATATCGATCGTTTTCGAGCCGTTATCGTGCCTGACAGGACGCCGTGGACATCCGCCGTCTTGAAAATGATGGGATTTGAAAACACGCCCGTGTTTTCCCTTCGCGAGGTGAGCGGCGACACCTTCCGCTCGATTTCCCTGTTTTCCGATTTCGATGTGGAAGGAACATTGACGCCTACAACGATAGGCCGGATGAGACATTTAGCGACATCCGGCGGGATGGCCCGAACCGAACCGTCCAAGCGCCATATCTACGTGTCGCGCCTGCTCTCGTCGCTCGCGAGGCCAGACTATCGTCCGCTCAAAAACGAACTGGACATCGAAGCGTTCTTTTCAGAGCGCGGTTTCGAAATCGTCTATCCCGAGACGCTGACTTTTTCGGAACAGATCCATCTCTTTCATGGCGCATCCAAAATAATTGGCCCATCCGGATCTGGAATGCTGAACGCCGTCTTTTCGGAGCCAGACACAAAGGTCGTGGACATGGAATCTTTCCATGTCTGTGTCAGACAACATGCTAAAATATACAGCAGTTCCGAAAAAACCTACAGCTTCCTGTTCGGTGAACTGGCAAAAGGCGATCGCCACTCAATGATCGTCAGCCCGTGGACTGCGCCGATGCACCTTGTTCGCGAAGCGTACGACTGGATCATGGACTGACGGCGCCTCGTCACTGACGTGGCGCCTGCATCGCATCTTCGATCGCCCTTTCGACAAGCCATGGATCGACTGAGAAGTCTTCGTTGCCACATCCACGCCCCTTCGTCTGTTCAGCATCGAAGGCGCTACCGACGACGGCCGAATACTGCTGGCCACGTCGAGCGCTCAGGGTCCTGAAAGTCGGCCAAAGCCGCGCGGGGCTTACGAGTTCGACCACACGGCATCTGTCCGGCGCAAAGATCAAGTTGGATAGTCCTGCACCGTGCGGCCCGATCACAAGTTCGGCTCCGGAGAAGAGCCGCATCTGCTCGGACACGCTTTTTCCGCTGAGCGTAACAACCTGCACTCCATGCCGCTGCAGGCGTTCGGCCAGGGCGGCTTCATCTGTCAGCCGACGAACCGACGCATCGTCCCGGCTAATGTAGATGCGCTTGGGCGAGCCTTCCTCGCTCTGCGGAATGAGTTTCCGAAGCCAGTCCTCCAGCATCCTGTTCGCCACGGGCGATCTCGTAAAATGATCACCCTCGAAAATGACTGGCGAGGGGAAGATCAGGCGCTTGACACGAAGCCATCTCGAACGCTGCACATAGGGCGAGATACCCGCGATGCCCCACATCTGAGATGCAAATTTTTGATAGGACGACGCAAGCACGGGAGTTCCGTCGGCACGAAATCGACTGAATATTGCCAGACGCGGAAGTATCGAATTCAGGAAGTGGAAATAGCCCGCTTCTCCGCCCTCTCTTGCGTAGAAAAGGCACTCAACGTCCTCGACGTCCCCATCGATTCTAGGCGTATATCCGCCGTCACGAGCCCAAAGATCCCCCGAGAACTGGGACATGAAGTTCGCCTCTTCCCAAGGGAAAAGACTCTCGTAGAGAATATTGTTATTGGAAATGATAATTCCGGACGGGCCAATCAGCACGTCTTGCAATTCGGCAATATACATTTCAGGTATAGAACAGGTTCTTCCTGCTCGAAACGCATAGAATATGCCCGGCTCAATTTCAGGACGTCCGCCCAGCACCAATCTCGGCGGATTGATCGTGAACTGGTGACTGCTTTCGATCGTATACAACCAGCGAATCGCTGAGAAACGCTCCATACCGCTCACATTTGCGATGCTTGCGATCATCAGTGGCTTCATTCTGACTCGAGACCTCTCACGCTTAAGTTGCCGATCTAGCAGCAAAATTTATTTGCCGGCTAGATTGCGGGCTGTGCGCCGCCATACGGCGGTGAGCTGCCGCTCACATGCCATTTCAGCAATCATTGGTCCAAATGTTGAGATGATCGTGCGGCGGGCAACCCGCCCCACATTCACGAGCCCGAGCTGTACAGCTGGCCCGCCCCGCTCCCCTGTTCTTCCATCCTGACATTATCGTTGGGGCAACTTCGCATCGGAAGACCGAGGGGCGCAATAGTTTGGTCAGGATTTTTCCACGTCGTACGAGCCTACCGCCATGCTGCACCGCCACACAGGTTTGACAGCGGGATTCCGGAACGTTAATTGAACATTTCGGCACCCAAACCTGAGCGTGCGGTGGTTGTGGTGGAAGCGGGGCGGAGCAAGGGAATGGGCTGGCTCGCAAATCTGCTGCAGCGCCACAGGACCGGGCCGGAGAGTGCGATACCTGCGGCGCGAGTCGAGGCGGGCGCGCCGCTGGGTCATCAGGGTCCGCCTGCGGACCACCCAATGCCCTCAGCAGCTCCCTCCGCCGCCGTCGAGGCCGGCCCGATCTGGTCGCCCCTGGTGGATGGCACGTCCAAGCCTCCCACTGACGGGGCCGGACTGGACCGGGTATTCCGCGACCATGACCTGCTGGTCATTACCGGCTGGACGAGCGGGGCAGCCTCGCTCCGCGTGGAGGGCGAGGCGGGCGTGATCGAACCCGGCCTGCGCGTCGAGGTTCCCCGCCCGGACGTTTCCGCCGCCTACGGTTTTCCGGCGCCGGTGCAGGGCATGCTCCTCGCCTATCGCCTGCCGCCCGTCGGCGCCGCCCGGCCGGTGCGCATCGTCGCCACCGCCGGCTCGAACACCCGTTCCGCCGACGTCACCGCCTTCCCGGCCGAGCGCTACGAGCGCGACCTCGACCGCATCCTCGCCGAATACGCCGTGGCGCGAGCGCGGCTGATCGACATCGTGCACGATCTGCCGAGGCACCTCGCCGCCGTCGCCCGGTCCGCCGTCACCTCCACCGAACCCGGCGCGTCGCAGGGCCACATGGAAACCCTGAAATCGGTGCCCGGCGCCGGCGGCCTCTGCGTCGGCTGGACGCTGGGCGCGGGCCCCTTCTTCCTGGTGGACGAGAAAGGCCTGTGCCAGCCGCTGGAGGCTCCCGAGCGCTGGAACCGCCCGGACATCTTCGAGGCCTTCGCCGCCGACTACGGCGCCGCCTGCGCCGACGCCGGCTTCCTCCAGGCCCTGCCGGCCGGCTTTGGCCGCCACGCCCGCCTCATCGCCCGCGACGGCGATACCCTCGTCCTGGTCCACGAGCGGGACGTCGATCCGGCCCCCCGCGACGCGGTCGGGTATGCCCGCTGGGCCTTCTCCTTCCCCGTCCCCCCCGAGCGGATGGCAGCGCGCTTCACCCGGCATGACGGATCAGTGCTGAAAACCCTCATAAACCGCATCGAACACCCGCAGAATACCTGGGTGGAACGTGCCGGATCGGTGCCGGATCAGCCCGAGGTGTCGATCGTGGTTCCGCTCTACGCCCGCTACGATTTCGTCGAGCACCAACTGCTGGAATTCGCCGAAGATCCCTTTATCCGCAAGCGGTGCGAGCTGATCTATGTGGTCGATGACCCGGCCCTGCGCACCCCCGTCTTCGCCGCCCTCGACACCTGGTTGCAGCTCTACGGCGTTCCCCTTACCGCGGTATGGGGCGGGCGCAACCGCGGCTTCTCCGGCGCCAGCAATCTCGGCCTTTCGCAGGCACGCGGCCGGCAGGTTCTGTTCCTGAATTCGGACGTGATTCCAACGCGTTCTGGCTGGCTCGCCGAGCTGAGCCGACGCCTTGACGACCATCCCGACTACGGCCTCCTCGGCACCCGCCTGCTGTTTCCCTCGGGGGGCGTCCAGCATGACGGTATGGTCTTTGAATATAACGGAAAATACGGCGTCTGGCTGAATCAGCATCCGGGCAAGGGACTGCCTCCGTTGAGCGCTGCGGCGGGAAAAGTCGTGCCTTGGCCCGCCGCCACCGGCGCCTGCCTGATCGGCGACCGCGCGGAAGTGGCCGCGCTCGGCGGGTTCAGTGAGGACTATCTCATTGGCGATTTTGAGGATTCCGACCTCTGCCTGAAGATGCAGGCGGCCGGCCGGTCCGTCGGCGTGTGCCCTGACATCACGCTGACGCACCTCGAACGCCAATCTTTCGGCCTCCAGGGTTCGGGTGATTTCCGCATGCGTGTGATGCTGTTCAACGCCTGGCTCCATCAGGAGCGCTGGCGCCCCGCCATCGAGCGCCATTCGGTCACCGAAGCGGGAGCCTCGGTATGATCGGCACCGCCCTCATCATCGCCCACGGCCATCGCGACTTCAGCGCAGGCGGCGCGGAAGTCGCGGCACATCAATTGTTTACGGCCCTGCGCGAGAGCGGCGCCGCCCGCCGCGTCGCGCTTCTCGCCCGCCACGGCGGGACACAGAGCGGCCTCGTGACCATGCTGCGCGAGGACGAATACCTCTGGCGTACCGGCATGGGCGACTGGTTCACCTTCCGCTCGTCCCAGCCCCACGCCGTGACCGGACCGTTCCGGAGCTTTCTCGAGCGGCTCAAGCCGGATGTGGTGTTCATTCACCACTACGCCCATATGGGACTGGAGATGCTGCGGGAGATCCGCCGCATCTGCCCGGACACGCGCATCATCCTGACGCTCCATGAGTTCCAGGCCATCTGCAACAACAACGGACAGATGGTGAAGCCCGGCAGCACGGAGCTTTGCTTCGCCGCCTCGGCGGAAGCCTGCTCGGCCTGCTTTCCCGACCGCAGCGAAGAAGACTTCTGGCTACGCAAGCACTTTATCGGTCGCCATTTCGACATGGTCGACCGGTTCATCGCACCTTCGGAATTCCTGCGCCAACGCTATATCGACTGGGGCATCGCCCCCGAGCGAATCGCGGTGATCGAGAACGGCCAGCCGAGCGGCAAGCGCCTGCCGCCACGTCCGCTGACCGAGACGGGCACCCGCAACCGCTTCGCCTTCTTTGGACAGGTCACACCGTTCAAGGGTGTCGACGTGCTTCTCACGGCCCTGGCCAACCTCAGCCGCGCCCAGAGGCGCGAGTTGCATGTGGAGATTCACGGCGCCAACCTCGAAAAGCAGTCCGACGCCTTCCGCGCCCGCATCGAAGCGCTGCGTCAGCCGCTCATGAAGGAGGGCGTTCTGCACTGGCCCGGCGCCTATCATCGCGATGATCTCGAACGGCGCCTGTCACGCATCGACTGGGTTGTGATGCCGTCGGTGTGGTGGGAGAATTCGCCGGTCGTGATTCAGGAGGCCCGCCGCTTCGGCCGGCCGGTCCTATGCTCTAACATCGGTGGCATGGCGGAGCACGTGCGTGACGGAGTGGATGGACTTCATGTGGGCGTCGGCAACGTGACGGACTGGGGCGAAAGCCTGCTAGCCGCCACCGATCCGGCCCTCTGGGACCGTCTCGTCCAAAGCATGCGACCACCGATTCCCGTCGCAACTGCGGCGCGGCAATATCTTGATTGGGCTCTCGACGACACGCCGCGTCGGGCGCCCGAACTGCCCCGTGTGATCTCGGGCCGCGTCTGACCGCGCGAAGGTGCAATGGCGGCATTGTCGGGCGCGGACCCGAAAAGCACAGCGGGAGACGACGGGGTTGCGTTCTGAGATTGTGTCCAGTCAGGGTGGCTTTGATCTTGCCGTCGTCGGACAGGCCCTGCGCCTGCCCGGCGCGGCGAATGCGGATGCGCTGTGGCGTCTTCTGACGTCCGGACAGTCATCCGTCCGCGACGTTCCGACCGGGCGCTGGCCCATCGAGCGCGCGCTGCATCCACGTCGCACGGAGCCGGGCTTCAGCTACACCTTCGCCGGCGGCTATCTGGAGGATCCCTTCGGCTTCGATCCGGCGGTGTTCGGCATTTCGCCGCGTGAGGCGCAGCAGATCGACCCGCAGCAGCGGCTGCTGCTGGAGGTGGTCTTCGAGGCGCTGGAGGATGCCGGCCTGCCCCCGTCGCGCACGGCGGGGCAGGAGATCGGCGTCTATGTCGGCGCCTCGAACGTGGACTACCAGTCCGGCGCGGCGGGCGACCCCGCGGCGATCGAGAGTCATTTCATGACGGGGAATTCCCTGTCGATCATCTCGAACCGCATCTCCTACATCTTCGACTGGCGCGGCCCGAGCTTCACGGTTGATTCCGCCTGCTCGTCGTCCTTCGTGGCGCTGGTCCAGGCCGCGGCTGCGCTTGATGCCGGGTTGATCGACACCGCCGTCGTCGCGGGCGTGAACCTGCTGCTGTCGCCGGCGCCTTTCATCGGCTTCTCGCGGGCCTCCATGCTCTCGCCGACGGGGCGCTGCCGCCCCTTCTCTGCGGCCGCCGACGGCTATGTGCGGTCGGAGGGCGCCATCGCCATCGTGCTGCGCCGCGCGTCGGACGCCCGCGCGGCGGGCCAGCGGATTCGCACCGGCATCGTCGGGGCCGCCGCCAATTCGGACGGCCGCACCTCCGGCATTTCGCTGCCCTCCGCCGAGGGCCAGGCGGCGCTGATGTCCGCGCTCTATCAGCGGCTCGGCATCACGCCGGACCAGCTCGCATTCGTCGAGGCGCACGGCACGGGCACGCCGGTGGGCGACCCCATCGAGGCCAGCGCGATCGGTTCCGCCCTTGGCAGGGGCCGTTCGGCGGCGCTGCCGGTGGGCTCGGTGAAGTCCAATATCGGCCATCTCGAATGCGTCTCCGGCCTCGCAGGGCTGGTGAAGGCGGGCATGGCCCTCGCCCAAGCCCACCTCCCGCGCACGCTCTATCTCGACGAGATGAGCCCCTACATCGATTTCGCCGCGCTCAACCTCGCGCCGGCGCGGGAAGAGGTTGCCCTCGACCTGGCCCGCACGCCGTTCGCAGGCGTGTCCAACTATGGCTTCGGCGGCACCAACGCGCACGTGATCCTGCGCGCGCCGGACAAGGCGCCTGAACTGCCGCCGGAATCGGACGCACGCCTCCTGCTGCTTTCGGCCCGGTCCCAGGCCGCGCTGCGGGGGCTTGCCGCCGGCTATGCCGAGCGGATCGAGGCCGGCGACGCGTCGCCGGCGACCATCGCCTCCGCCGCCTTCCACCAGCGCGAACGGATGGACCTTCGGCTTGCGCTGCCGGTGGGCGACGCCAAGGATATGGCGGCGGCCTTGCGCGGGTTTTCCCAGGATGGAGCGGCCCCTTCCGTTGCCACGGGCAAGGTTCAGGTGCGCCCCGGCAAGACGGTCTTCGTCTACAGCGGCAACGGCGCGCAATGGGTGGGGATGGGGCGGACGGCACTCGCCCGCAACCCCGCCTTCCGCACGGCCTTCGCCGCGGTCGACGGGCTCTATCGGGACGTCGGCGGCTGGTCTCTGACGGAAGCGCTGGAGGCCCCGGACCTTGCGAGCCGCCTCGGCCGCACCAGCGTGGCGCAGCCGCTGCTGTTCGCCATCCAGGCAGCTCTCACGGCCGCGCTTGAGGCGGAGGGCGTGGTGCCCGACGTGGTGCTTGGCCATAGTGTCGGCGAAGTCGCCGCCGCGCTGGCGAGCGGAGCGCTCGACCTGGAGCAGGCCGTCCATCTCATCCATCACCGCAGCCAGCGGCAGGAGAGCGTCGCCGGCCTCGGACGCATGATCGCGCTTGCCACCGGACCGGCGCAGGCCGATGCCTTCGTCGCAGGACTCGGCGCGCCCGGCCTCGCGGTTGCGGCCTATAACGGCCCCGGATCGGTGACTCTGAGCGGGCCGGAAACCTCGATCGCGCTCGCGGAAAAGGCGGCACGGCTGCAGCGCATCGCCACCGTCGCCCTCGATATCGCCTATCCGTTTCATTCGGGACTCCTGGACGGGACCGAACAGGCCATCCGCGAGGATCTGAAAGCCCTCGCCCCGCGCGAGACCCGCGCTACCTTCGTCTCGACGGTGACGGGAACGGTCGTTGCCGGACCGAGCCTTGACGCCGAATACTGGTGGCACAACATCCGCCTGCCGGTGCGGTTTGCGGCGGCGGTCGAAGCCGCGGGGGCACTGGGCGGCACCCATTTCGTCGAGATTGGCGCGCGGCCCATCCTGGTTGGCCCGACGGGCGACAGCCTCCGCGAAGCTGGCGTCGCCGCCGAGTGCCTCGGCAGCCTCTCCGAGCGAGACGACCAGACCGACGGCGATCCGGTGCGGGCGCTGGTTGCCCGCCTTGCGGCGCGCGGCCTCGAACCCGATGCGGAATGCGGGTTCGGCGCCCCTCTCCCGCCCCTCTCCTTGCCCAATTATGCCTGGGACCGGCAGCGCTTCGTGCTGCCCACCACCTCGGAGGCCATCGGCCTCTACGGGCGCCTCAATGATGCGCCCGCGCCCCATCCCCTGCTCGGCCTGAAGGTGAGCGAGGGCGTGCCGGAATGGCACGCCTGGGTGGACGCCGAGATCGTGCCCTATCTCGGGGACCATCGGGTGGACGGCGAGGCCGTGGTGCCCGGCGCGGCGCTGGCCGAGATGATGCTCTCGGTCGGCCGTGCGGAGCTTGGCGAAGGCCCGCTGGAGCTTTCCGATTTCGACATCCTGCGTCCGCTCGCCCTCGCCGAGGGCAGCATGCGGGAGGTTTCCACGCGCTTCGAGGCGACCACCCGCACCTGCGAGATCTGGTCCCGCCACCGGCTCGCCGGCGGCGCCTTCGTGCTGCATGCCACCGGCAGGCTGTCGCTCGCCGTCGGCGAGGCCGCACGCCAACCGGGACCGGAGCGCTCCGACGCCTGGCAGGTGACCGAGGACGAGGTCTATGCCGCCGCTGCGCGCTGCGGCCTCGATTACGGGCCGAGTTTCCGCCGCGTGCGCCACGTGGACCGCGATGCCGATGCCGGCATTGCTCAGATCGCGCCCGGCCATCTGCCGCTCGGCGCCTATCAGGACACGCTGCTGATCGACCCGACCGCGCTCGACGCGGCGCTGCACATGCTGTTCCTCGACGCCGACGTGGTGGAAGGCGAAACGCGTACCCACCTTCCGGTGCGCCTCGGCGCGCTCCGGGTCTGGCAGCCGGGCGTCGCCGTCACCCGAAGCATCATGCGCCGCAAGCGCAAGAACCGCTTCACCGCTGTCGTGGACCTCACCTTGCTTGCCGCCGACGACAGCGTCGTCGCCGAGGTCGCCGATCTCGTGCTGCGCGAGGTGGTGCTGTCCCAGCGCCCGGACGAGGACCGCCAGTTCCATGTGGACATCGAGCCCGTGCGCATGGAGGTGGCGACACCGCCCGGCCGCGCGGTCGAGGTGGTGGCCGAGGCCAGCGATGCGGCACTGTTGCTACGGGCCTTCGTGCGCTCCTTCGCGTACGAGTGCGCGGCCGAAGCCGATGCCGGCTTCCTCTTGCGCGCCGATGAAGGCCGCGCGGCCGTGCTCATGGGCTATCTGGCCGCCTGCGGGCTTGCCGACCGCGAGGAAACGGGATGGCAGCTCAAGGCGGCGGCTCTTCCGCCGTCCCGCCTGATCTTCCGTTCGATGGCCGAGCGGTTTCCGCAGGCGAATGCGGAAATTCGCCTTGCCGCCCATCTCATGGCGAGCCTTCCGGCGTCGCTCTCCGGAGGGGGCTCCGACCTTCCCGCCCACCTCGCGGAGCAGTTCGAGACGGAGTCGGTTGCCGCCGCTGCGCTGCTTGGAACGCTGCGCGAGGTCGTCGAGGCGCGTATTGCCGCCTGCGCGCCGCGGCCGATCCAGATCGTCGCCGGCTCGCGGCCCGGCGCTGCGCTGATCGCCCTTCTGCTCCCGTTCGCCCGCGACGGGCGCGCTCAGGTGACGATCATCGGAGCGAATGCCGCCGATTGTGAGCGCCTCGCGTCCATGCCGGGCATGGATGCCTTTTCCGTGGTCGACAGCGCAGCACCGGACACGGCCTTCCTACCGGTCGATCTCGTGCTCGGCCGTGCCGACGGCACCGCCGACGTCGACATCCTGGAGCGCGTCGCCCCGCTCTGCCCCGGGGCGCAGGTCGCGGTCGCCGTTCCGGCCTTCGACCCTGCGCTTGACCTTCTGCTGGGTGCGGCCGATCCCGAAGCCGCTGCACGCCAGCACCCGCCGGCTCCGGAATTGGTGGAGGGTGCCCTGCAGCGCGCAGGCACCGGCGAGACCATCCGGATTGACGGGCCCGGTGCGACGCTGCTCATGGCGACGATCACCCTCCCCGCGCTTGTGGCCGAGAAGACGGCACCTCTCTGGGTCGTCGGCGATAAAGCCCCGGCCTTTGCGCTGGCGTTGGCGGGGCCGGTAGATCGCGTTGTCGGCGGAACGCCTCCAGCGCCGGAGACGGCGCCCCACGCGCTGGTTCTACCATTGGCCTTCGACCCCGAGGTTTCGCCACGCGAGGCATTGGCGTCCGCCCTGCTCGACCTCAAGGCGCTGATCGCCTGGGCTGCTACGGCAGGCTCGGCGCTATGGATCGTCACTGCGCGTGGCCGGCAGCAGCCGGGCGAGGTGCTGGATCCCCTTGCGGTCGCCATCTCGGCATTCGTACGGGTCGCGATGAACGAGACGCCGGGTCTCGACCTGCGGCTCGTTGATGTAGATGCCCACGACGCCGCATCCGCGCGTCGAGTCCGCAGCATCATCCTCGCCTCTGGACCGGAGACGGAGCGCATCTCCCGTCCCGGCGGCGAATACGCCGTCCGGGTCCGCCGCGGCCCTGCGCACGCGGCGGCCTCGATCGACGAAGCCCGTCGCACACGGCTCCATGTGGGTCGGCAGGGCGCGCTCGGGGCGATGGAATGGCGCGCCGAGCCGCGCATCCCACCCGCCGAGGGACAGATCGAGATCGAGGTGGCCGCGACCGGCCTCAATTTCCGCGACGTGATGCTGGCGCTGGGCGCGCTGGACGATGACATCCTTGGCCCGGGCCTCACCGGCGCATCCCTCGGCTTCGAGATGGCCGGCACGGTGACGCGGGTGGGACCCGGCGTCACCGATCACGCCGTCGGCGACCGCGTGATGGGCTTCGCGCCTGACGCGTTCTCGTCTCATGTGACGGTGCCGGCCTGGTTCGCCTTCAAGGTGCCGGAAACCCTGGCCCTGGAGGCGGCAGCGGCCGTGCCCGTGGTTTTCGCCACGGCCTGGTACGCGCTCGTGGACCGCGCCCGCCTGACTGCTGGAGAGACCGTGCTGGTACACGGCGCGGCGGGTGGCGTGGGCCTCGCCGCCGTGGGCATCTCCCTGGCGCGCGGCGCGCGGGTGATCGCCACCGCCGGCACGCCGGAGAAGGCGGCCCTCCTCAAGGCTCTGGGCGTGGAGGCCGTCTACAACTCCCGCGACCTGGCCTTCGCCCGCGACATCGCGCGCGATCATGGCAAGGTCGACGTGGTGCTGAACTCCCTGGCCGGGGATGCCATGGCGGCAAGCCTGAAGCTGGTGAAGCCGTTCGGTCGCTTCATTGAGCTGGGCAAGCGCGACTTCCTCTCCAACACGACGGTGGGTCTGCGCCCCTTCGCCCGCAACATCAGCTATTTCGGCGTGGACCTCGACCAGCTGCTCGCCCACGACAAGGCGCGGGCGACGGCGTTGATGGCCGAGATCGGCGAAGCCTTTGCGAATGGCTCGCTCCAGCCGATTCCCTATCGAGTCATGGAGGGATCGGCGACGGAAGATGCCTTCCGCCAGATGCAGGCGGCGCGGCACGTGGGCAAGATCGTGGTGCGCCCGCCGCGCACGGGCCGTGTCGTTTCCAGCGCGCCGGAGACGCCAGCCCTTCGCGAGGGCGTCCATCTCGTGCTCGGCGGCAATGGCGGCTTCGGTCTTGAAACCGCCTTGTGGATGGCAGCTCAAACGACCGGCACGGTGGCGATCGCGTCGCGCTCCGGCGTGCGGGCAGCCGACGATCTGGCCCGCATCGAGGCCGCACGCGCGGCCGGTGCCCGTATCGTCATCGAGCAGGCGGATGCCCGCGATGCGCCGGCCCTGGAGGCGCTGGTGGACCGGCTCGTCGCCGAGCATGGCCCCCTTCGCAGCGTGGTCCACACCGCCATGGTGCTGCGCGACGGTGCCATCCCCAACCTCGACGCCGAAAGCCTCGACGCCGTGCTGGCGCCGAAGGTGGACGGCGTTCTGACCCTCGACCGGATCACAGACAGACATCCGGTGGACCATTTCGTCGTCTATTCCTCCGCCTCGGCCATGATCGGCAGTCCCGGACAGGGCGCCTATGTGGCGGCCAACGCCTTCCTGGAGGGCGTGGTGCGCAACCGCCGGGCGCGTGGGTTGCCGGGCCTCGCCGTGGCCTGGGGGGCCATCTCCGACGCCGGCGTCATCGCCAAGGACCAGGAACTCGGCCAGAGACTGACGCGGGCCACAGGCGTCGCCGGCATCGCCTCGGCGGAGGCTCTCGGCTTTCTCGGCCGGCTCATGGCGCAGGGCGATGCCGCAGACGTGGTCAACGTCTATGCGCAGGTGAACCGCACCGCCATCGCGAGCCAGCTGCCGGTGCTGCGCACGCCGACCTTCCCGCGCCTGTTCTCCACCGCGGCGGATGGGGCGGCCGGGAGCGGCGAGGATCTGATGGAGCAGATCGCCGGCCTCGGCGATGCGGAGGCGCGCGTGCTTCTGCGCGAGGTGCTGGGCCGCGAGGTCGCCGGCATCCTGCGCCTGCCGCCGGACGCGGTGACGGGCACGGCTGCGCTGTCCGAACTCGGCATGGACTCGCTGATGGCCCTGGAGCTGCGCCTGACGCTGGAGAAGAAATTCGGCTTCGAGCTGCCGCTGCTCTCCATCGGCAGCGGGCGCACGCTCGATGACCTGGCCGCCGTTGCCCTCGGCAGCCTCAGGTCGCCCGAGAATGCCGCGCCTGCCGAGACGGCCGCACCGGCTGTGGTCCTCGCGCCCGAGGAAGCCGCCCTTGCGGCCCGGCACGGCGTGCGGCTGGACGCGGAATCCATCGAGGCCCTGACCGAGATGGCCGCCACATCGCCCCGCGACGCTGCGGGGACAGGTTCGTGAGGCACGTGCCATGAGCGGGCGCCGCGGCCTGTCAGATGAGGATCTCGCGCATCTGCTGGGCGAGATGCGTGCGGGCACGGCGGCGCCGGCTCCCTCCCCCGCTTTCGTGGACCGGGAGGGGCTGCTCTCGTTCGAGTCACTGCCGCGCTATCGGGAGCTTGAGGCGCAGCGCTCGGCCGCGAGCATGCTAGGGCTGAAAAATCCCTACCACCGCCTGCACGAGGGACGTTCCGGCGCCACCGCGCGCATCGGCGGGCGGGAAGTCGTCAATTTCGCAAGCTATGACTATCTCGGCCTCAATGGCGACCCGCGCATCACCCGTGCCGTGTCCGCCGCGGTCGAGGCTTGGGGAACCAGCGTTTCCGGCAGCCGCCTGTCGTCGGGCGAGCGGCCGGCGCATCTGGCGCTGGAGCGCGCGCTGGCCGACGTCTATGGGGCGCAGGATGCGGTCGCCTTCGTGAGCGGCCACGCCACCGCCATTGCCGTCCTTCCGACGCTGATGGGGCCGAAGGATCTCGTCGTCACCGACGCCTTCATGCACAACAGCGTGGTGCTCGGCGCCCAATATGCGCCGGCCACCCGCCGCACCTTCCCGCACAACGATCTGGACGCTCTGGAGGCCATGCTGGGTCGCGAGCGGCACCGGTTCGAGCGGGTGCTTGTGGTCAGCGAGGGCCTGTTCTCCATGGATGGCGACGGGCCGGACCTCGCCCGCCTTGTCGCGCTGAAGGAGCGCTTCGGCTTCTGGCTGATGATCGACGACGCCCACGGGCTCGGCGTGCTGGGGGCGACGGGGCGCGGCATTGCCGAGCATGCGGCCATCGATCCAAAGGGCGTGGACATCTGGTTCGGCACGCTTTCAAAATCGTTGGTGAGCTGCGGCGGCTACATCGCGGGACCGGCGGCGATGGTCGCCTATCTGAAAGCCTTCGCGCCGGGCATGGTCTATAGCGTCGGCCTTCCGGTGCCGGTGGCGGAAGCCGCGCGCACCGCGCTGGGCCTGATGCTGGAAGAGCCGGAGCGCGTCGCGCGCCTCCAGGCCAACAGCCGCGCTTTCCGGGACGGTGCAGCCTCGCTCGGCCTCGACGTGGGGCCGTCCTGGGGCGCTGGAATCGTGCCGATCATGGTGGGCGAGACCATCAAGACCGTGATCCTCGCACAGCGCCTGCTGGAGCGCGGCATCAACGCCTTCCCGGTGCTGCCGCCGGGGGTTCCTGAGCGGTCCGCACGGCTGCGCTTTTTCCTCTCCGCCGCTCACACGCCGGAGCAGATCGAGGCGGCGCTGGAGGCACTGGCCGAGGAAGCGGGCGCGCTGGGGCTCACCACGGATCGACCGCGCTGAGGGCATCGAGCCAAGCCGCAAAGGCGCGGTCCCAGCCGAGCAGGGGCCGCTCGGCCAGCGCTCCGTCGCGCAAGGCCAGCCGTGCCGCTTCGTCCTCCACCAGCCGCGCTGTCCCCTCCACGAAGCCTGACGCATCTGCGGGGGCGAAAAGCAGCCCGTTGGCGCCGTGGCGCACCTGCCCGGGCAGGCCCCCGGCCCGGGGCGCAAGCACCGGAAGGCCACTCGCCAGCGCCTCGTAGACGGCAAGGCTGGCATTCTCGAAGCGCGACTGGGTGGCAGAGAGATCACTGTTGGCGAGAAGCGCACCCATCTCGGCCCGCGGCACCGGCCCCGCAAGGAAGCCGCACGGCAGCGATGTCACCAGCCGCTCCACCTCTTGCCGCATGGCCCCATCGCCCGCGACCACGATCCCCAGGGCCGGCCCGAGCCGCGCGGCCAGCGCCGGCAGCACGCGCTGCCAGTCTGCCCAGCCCTTGTCGGCGGTCAGCCGGCCGGCGATCAGCATCACCACCCGTCCGTCGAGATCGGGGCGGTCCCAGCGCGCGCGCCAGTAGCCGGAGCAGCGCAGTTCAGGGCGAAAGCCCTCTGTGTCCACGCCGTTGAACCGGCCGGCGTGGCCGTTTGCGAGGCCGAAACGCTGGAGCCTGGCAAGGCTGGCCTTACTTGGTACGAGGGTGGCGTCGTAGCGATTGTAGAGCTGCGCCACGGCCCGCCAGACCACCGCGCGCAGCGGAGCATAAAGACCACGGCTGTTGCCGCCCGCCCCGAGATAATCGGCGAAATTGGTATGGAAGAAAGCGACCAGAGGCACGCGGTGGCGCCGGGCGAAGGCACGGGCCGGGGGGCGGCGCAGGCCCAGGGCAAGACGCTCGGGCTCGTCCACGTGGATCAGGTCGGGCCGGAAGGCGGCGAGCGCTCGATCGATCTCGCCTGCGGCCGCAGGCACGACATTGCGGTCCGACGCGGCCGCACCGAAGGGCACGCTGGTCAATCCCGCAAAGGTAACGGCCGGCGACAACCCGGCGGGGCGGGCACCATCGGCGGCAGCGGGTGCCAGCAGCAGCACCTCGTCGCCACGCGCCACCAGCCGGCGTACGCGGGCATCGACGCTCACGGTGACGCCATCGAGGACCGGCAGGACACCGGAGGCGAGGAGGGCGATCCTCATACCGGCATCGTCAAACGGGAACCGGGATTGCACCGGCCGGCACGGCGCCAAAGGAACGGTAGAAGGCGAGAAGATCGAGCGCCATGTCGCGCTCGGTCCGGTCGTAGGTGGTTGTCCGGCTGAGGGTCGCGGCAAGGTCGGGAACATCCACGAAACGCTGCAGCACCGTGGCCAACGCTTCCGCATCGCCTCGAGGAAAGGAGAATCCGTTGACTCCCTCCTCGATGAACTCGGTCATGCCCGGCACATCGGAAACGACCACGGGTGTGTGCGTGGCGAGGGCCTTCAGCAGCGTCAGGGGCGCGTTCTCAAACCAGGTGGAAGGCATGACCAGCACGTCCACCTCGGCGAGCAGCCCAGACATCTCGCCTTCTGCGAAGGTGCCGCGAAAACGCGCCGGCAAGGGCGGGATCGTCTGCGTCGCCACCGCGCGCAGATCCCGCGAATAGGCCGGCGACAGGCTCTCCGATCCCCAGATATCGACGGTAAAGGCATCGCGCGGCAACGCGCGCAACGCCTGGAGCAGCAGGTGCGGGCCTTTGTGATAGGCCAGCTGGCCGATGAAGCCGAAGCGCACCGGCCGTGCGGACGCGGCGGGCTTGGGCGCGCGATCAATCTCGACGCCGAAGGGCGAGCGGAAGAGGGGCGGCCCGGCCCCATGCGCATCGAACAGTTCGGCGAGGAAGGCGCTGGGCGCGAAGGCCGCCCGGCAGTGGGCCAGAGCAACGCGCAGAACGCGGGCCCGGTCGCGGACCGCCCGCGCGTCGCGCCCGAGGTCCAACGGCAGCACGGGCGCAAGGGTGGCGGCTGTCGCCGCGGCAACAGAGCGGACGGACGGCTGCGCCAGAACCCGCCAGAACGCGTTCGGCCGCTCCCCCGCCCGCGCGAGCAGCCCGCAGGACAGGCAGTTGCTGCGGTTGGCGTTCGGCCCGTTACAGAGCCCGCCGTCGGGCAGCTCCAGCCGCGTGGTGAGGCACAGATTGAAGAAATCGGTCAGCGTCGCGAAGGTCGGGATTCCTAGCCGCGCCGTCACGTGCGGCAGGGCGGCGGTGAAATTGGCGAGGTGGCAGATATGCACCACATCCGGTGCGAGCGTGCGCAGGATGCGTTCGAGGAGTGGGGCGAGGCCGGGATGATCGTAGTCCTCGCGGGCCGTGCGGGACGGGGTCCGGTTGCGGTCAATCCGCACCACCGGGATGCCCTCGATCTCGTAGCGCTCGATCTCCTCCGCCTGGTCTGGCTCGCCGACCGCCCGGGCGGTCACGACAGTGGGCGCGTGCCCCAAGGCCTTGAACTGCCTCGCAAGGGCAAGCGTGTAGGCCTCGGTGCCATAGACGTGGTCCGGATAAAAGGCGTGGACGAACAGGGCGACACGCAGCGGCCGCATGGAGAATCTCGGAACGTCCTTCGGCACGCCACGCATCGAATCCCAATCCTCGTGACTTGCGATGCCAGCTCATGGATTACCCTGCGTTGTGAGTGGCGCGCAACCGACGCCGGCAATATGGCGCATTGACGATACGGGCAAATGCCGCAACCAAAGGTAGTACTAGAACCCGTTTTGTTGCATTGCGAACCGGCCAGGTCGGCCCAAATGCAAGTCTGGCAACGGGTGGCCCGGGCTACATCCGCAGGCACATTCTGCGCACTCCTGGTGGAGATTCGATCGCGAAGTGTTCGATATGGCGCGCCATGTTTCGGGCGTCCCGTTCCCATCGGCGTGCGCGCGCCGACAGGGGGCTCCGGCTCGCCCTGTTGCCGATTCCAGCAACCAGGCCGAGCCGGATAGGGAAGCGGGCCGCTCGCGCCGGGAGCTTCAGCCCGGCTGAGCCGATACGCGTTTTCTAGCCGCCGGCGAAAGCCTCGCATAAGCTGGTCGCGGGTGCCGTCGCAGGATGGCAGCAGGGATCGGCGGTGGCATGTTCGATGCGGTGATTATCGGCGGCGGTCCGGCCGGGGCGTCCTGTGCGCTCTGGCTGAAGATGCTCGGCTTCCGCCCCTGCATCGTCGAGCGCCGGCCGGTGCTCGGCGGGCTCGGCAACGACAATCCCTACCCCAATCAGTGGATCGCGCCCATCCGCGACAAGACCGGCATCGAGATTGCCGCGGAGGTGGACCGCCACATGCGCGACCACGACATTGTCTGTCGCACAGGCGAGGCCGTGACCGAGCTGGAGGTCGTGCCGGGCGGCTTCCGCATCACCACTGCCACCGGAGAAGTGGTGATGGGGCGGGCCTGCGTGCTTGCCACCGGCGTGCGGCCGGTGAAGGGCGGCTTCACCGCGTCCGAGCACGTCATCATCGGGCCCGGCCAGACCCTGTTCAACGCCGATTTCGAGGGCCGCTCGGTCGCCATCCTCGGGGGCGGGGACAATGCGTTCGAGAACTACATCTTCGTGCGCAAGCGCGGTGCCGCCCGCGTCACCCTGTTCGCCCGTACAATCCGCGCGCGGCGCGAGTTCCTGGAGAAGGTGCCGCCCGCGGACGTCCGCATCGGCCCCTATCCGGTGCAGCCCGACGTGCCGGCCGTGGCGGGCGAGCAGTTCGATCGCTTCCTCGTGCTGTATGGCTGGGAGCCCTATCTGCCCTACGCCCGGCATCTCGGACTTGCGCGCGATGCCCGCGGATTCGTCGAGACCAGCCTCGATTGCGAGACCTCGATCCCCAATCTCTACGCCATCGGCGAGATCGCGCAGCGCATGCACCCCTGCTGCGTGACATCCATGGCGGACGGGGTGGTCGCGGCCAAGGCCATCCAGCGCACACTGGAGCAGGACGCCATCGCCCGCTTCGCCGAGCGCGTTCGCCGCGCCGCCGCCGATGCGATGCCGACTTCCGTCCGCCCGCCGCGCATCACTTAGGGACGTGACCTTTTTACAGAGAGGCCGCCTCGCCCCTTCCCGCCAGGGAGAGCCGATCGCGCCCACCGGGGAACGCCAGGGTGGTCGCCCCCGGCGGGGCGAGGGCGGCGGCCACCTCGGGCCGTCGCAGCAATGCGGCGGAGGCCTCATAGGCCGCCCCGACCGACGCGAGCATGGGCGTCTGTTCAACGTTCGCGACGATGCGGGCGGGGCGTGGGGAGAAGACCACGATCCGGTCGGCCAGACGCACCGCTTCGGTCACGTCGTGGGTGACGAACAGCACTGCCGCGCCCGCCCCTTCCACCTCGGCCCGCAGCAGCGCCTGGAGATCGTGGCGCAGGCCGACGTCCAGGGCGGAGAACGGCTCGTCCATCAGCACGAGATCCGGCGAAAGAGCGAAGGCCCGGGCGATAGCGACCCGTTGCAGCATCCCGCCCGAGAGCTGGGATGGGCGCTTGTCCAGGTCCTGCGCCGAGAAGCCGAGGCGCATCAGGATGGCCTCCGCGACGACGCGGCGCTCCGCCTTGCCCACGCCCGCCGCCTTGAGACCGAAGGCGGCGTTGTCGCGCGCATTGGCCCATGGCAGCAGGCGCGGGTCCTGAAACACCATGGCAACGCGGCGAAATGCGTTCTCCACCCGTCCGGCGGTGGCCGGCGCGACCCCGGCGGCGATGCGCAGCAGGCTGGTCTTGCCGCAGCCGGAGGGGCCGAGCAGCACCACCAGCTCGCCCGCGGCGACATGAAGATCGATGCCGGCGATGATGTCGGCCTCGCCAAACCGGAGCCGCAGACCGCTCAGAGAGAGCATGCTCATGCCTCGGCAGAGACGGGTGGCGTCGCCGCGCGCCCTATCCTGCGCCGCCGAAGGGGCGCAAGGAGCAGCGCATCGGCAAGGATCAGCACCGCCACGGCGAGGACGATCCACGCCATGGTTTCCGGTAGATCGAAATGGGCGCGTGCGGTGGCGATGCCGCCGCCCACCCCATCCGCGCCGCTCAGCACTTCCGCCATGACCGCCACCTTGAAGGAGAAGGCGAGCGCGGTGGCGACGGCCGGGATGAGGAAGTCCGCCAGCGCCGGCAGGACGAGATCGGTCAGCCGCATCAGCGCGGGCGCCCGATAGAGCTGCGCCATCTCGGCGAGCGCCCGGTCGTGGCTCCGCACGCCCTGCAACGTGGCGATAAAGAGGATGGGCGCGGCGGTAATCGCCACCGTGAACGTCGCCGCAGCGCCGCCCGGCCCGAACCAGAGCAGCGCCAGCACCACCCAGGCGATGGGCGGCGTGCCGAGAAGCGCGGTGAACACCGGATAGGACATGGCCCCGACCGGCAGCGCGAGCCCGCCGGCGACGCCGAGAAGGAAGCCGACCGCGCCTCCCGCGGCGCAGCCGGCCAGGGCGTGAACCAGCGTCGCCAGCAGCGCCGGGCCAGCCTTTCCGGTGGCGATGAGCCGGGCAAGGGCCTCGCCCGTTTCGGCAAGGCTCGGCAGCACGAACGGCCCGAAGGCCACGGCCCCCCACTGCCAGGCCCCGGCCAGTAGTGCGAGCCCCGCCGCACCCCAGGCCAGGCTCTGGAGCGAAGCGGAGAGCGCGGGCGGATTGAGACCCATGGAAGCCGTCAGAAGTCGAGATAGAAGCTGTCGGGGGGCAGCTTCCCGGCCAGCGCATCCGGCTGGAAGGAGAGCAGCGTCTCGTAGAAAGCGACAAGGCCGGGCTTCAGCTTCGCCGCGGGCTCGGCCACCACGTTGAAATGGGAGAGCGCGCTGGCGAGAATGGGCGCCTTCATGTCCATCTTCTCCTCGCCCAGTTGGCCGGCCGCAGCGGGATCGGCCAGCACCCAGTCGCGCGCGCCCGGCAGGCCAGCGGCCATGGCCATCAGAAGTTCCGGGCTCTCCTCGATCAGCCGCTCATGCACGGCGATGCCGGCCATGGGCAAGCCGAGGCCGCCATGCTGCTTTTTCCAGTCGTCCTGAAGGCTGATGGCACGGTTGAGCGTGCGGCCCTCCTTCTTCGCCATCATGATGGCGGCGGTGGCCGGCGGCTCGGAGAGGATGGCCGTGGTGGCGCGCCCAGCGGCGAGCATCTGCGCCGCCTCCATGGGGGTGCGCACATAAGTGAGGGTCATGTCCTTGTCCGGGTCCATGCCATAGCCGCGCGCGATGGAGCGGAAGACGAGATCGGGCATGTCATTCTTGAAGAATCCGACCAGTTCCTTGCCGGCGAGGTCCTTGAACGAGGTGATGCCCGCGTCGGACGAGATGACGAAAAGATGGCCCATGGAGAGGATGGCGAACAGCTTCAGCGGCAGGCCGCGATTGGCGAGGTTCGCCGGAACATGGGTCGGGGTCGTGAACAGGCTGGTGCGGCCCGAGACGATGGCGGCGCGCAGTTCGTCCGTGTCGCGCCACAGGCGGAAGGTGGCGTCGGGCGCGCTCGCACTGAGGGCTCCCGACTGGAGCAGGCGCAACAGGACGATGGTCGAGCCGTTCGGCGCGCCGAGGATCTCCAGCCCCTTCGCCGGAGCCGCCAGCGCCGAGCCCCGCGGGGCCAATGCGCCAGCTGTTGCGCCGGCCATGGCACCCAGAATGCGGCGCCGGTTGAGCAATATCGTCATGTCCAATCCTGCCATCAAAGCCAGCGGGAGCCGGAAAAGCTATATCCGTAGCAATATAACAATTTCGCATCGCCTCAAAGGCAAGGCAGCTGCGGCGGAACGGCCCGACGATCGGCACCGGATGCGAAGGGTTGCTTTCGCGCCACTATGCGCGCCGGCCTTTCGCTGCACGCGCGGAAGTCCTTGGCCGCGCCCCGCGAGCCGGGCAAGATCAGCGCAAACGGACCGCGGGAGGCGGCGGACAAGGGGGCGTGGATGTTTGAGGTGATCGGGACGGGGCACAGCGCCAGCATCAGGACTGGGGGCATGCGGACGGCACTGTTCGTCGCTGGTCTCGCCGCCCTCCTCCTCGCACTGGCCGCGCCGGCCGGCGCACAGACGCTGGATCGCCTGGCGAAGGGCGATCCCTTCCGCATCGGCTATCGCCAGTTCGCCCCGCCCTATTCCTATGCCGCCAGCAATGGCCAGCCCTCCGGCTATATCGTCGATCTCTGCCGCGAGGTGGCGGATGCGCTCAAGCGCGCGCTCAAGCTGCCCAACATGCCGGTAGACTATGTGAAGGTCTCGGCCGAGGACCGCTTCGAGGCGGTCCGCGACGGGCGCATCGACATCCTGTGCGAGCCAACCTCCATGACCATGTCGCGGCGGGCGCTGGTGGATTTCTCGCTCCCGACCTTCCTCGATGGCGCAGGCGTGGTCACGCGCGGGCCGGCAGTGAAGGGACTGGAAGAGCTGCGGGCCAAGAAGGTGGGCGTGCTCAAGGGCACCACGACCGAAGAGACGCTGCGCTCGACCCTCGCGCAGATGGGCATCGCCGCCACCATCGTCACCGTCACCGACCACCCGGACGGGTTGAAGCAGCTGTCCGAGGGCAAGCTCGACGCCTATTTCGGCGACCGCGGCATCCTCAACTATCTCATCGCCAACACGCCGTTCGGCAGCCGCCTGAGCCTTTCGGACCAGTATTTCACCTTCGAGACCTATGCGCTGGGCCTGCCGCGCGGCGACCAGGCGTTCCGCCTGCTGGTTGACACCACCCTCGCCGACCTCTACCGGACTGACCGCATCCGCGACATCTATGCCAAGAGTTTCGGCAAGTTCCCGCCGGACCAGTTCCTGAACGCGCTGTTCGTCATCAACGGCGTGCCGAAATAGACAGGCGTTTTCCTCGAAGGCATATTTGTTGCTTATCGCTGACGAATGAGGTCGCGGCAGATGCGCCGCGTCCGCCCGATCGGAGCGCGCCATGGCTCATGTCCATCGCATCGGAGCGAAGTCCTTCGTCTTCTCCGACCTCAAGGACCTGATGGCCAAGGCGACGCCGCCGCGCTCGGGCGACATGCTCGCCGGCATCGCCGCCGCCACGGCCGAGGAGAATGTGGCGGCGCGCATGTGCCTCGCCGACCTGCCCTTGAAGACCTTTCTCGCCGAACCGCTGGTTCCCTATGAGGGGGACGAGGTGACGCGGCTCATCCTCGACAGCCACGACGGCGCGGCCTTCGCGCCGGTCTCGGCCATGACGGTGGGCGATTTCCGCGATTTCCTGCTCTCCCCCGCGGCGACGCCCGAGGTTCTGACGGCCCTCGCCCCCGGCCTGATGCCGGAGATGGCGGCGGCGGTCTCCAAGATCATGCGCAACCAGGATCTCATCCTCGCCGCCCGCAAGTGCCGGGTGGTGACGCGCTTCCGCAATACCATCGGCCTGCCCGGCACCATGGCGGTGCGGCTCCAGCCCAACCATCCGACCGACGACGCAGCCGGCGTCTCCGCCGCCATTCTGGACGGCCTGCTCTATGGCTGCGGCGATGCGGTGATCGGCATCAACCCCGCCTCCGACAGCGTGCCGGTGATCGACCGCCTGCTGAAGCTGATGGACGAGATCATCTCGCGCTTCGAGATTCCCACCCAGAGCTGCGTGCTGACCCACATCACCACCGCCATCGCGCTGATGGATCGCGGTGCGCCGGTGGACCTCGTGTTCCAGTCCATCGCCGGCACGGAGGGGGCGAACCGCTCCTTCGGCATCGACCTGAAACTGCTCGCCGAGGGCACCGATGCGGCGCGCGCGCTCAAGCGCGGCACGGTGGGGCAGAACGCCATGTATTTCGAGACCGGCCAGGGCTCGGCCCTGTCCGCCGGCGCGCACCATGGCGTCGACCAGCAGACGCTGGAGGCGCGCGCCTATGGCGTCGCCCGCGCCTTCGATCCGCTGCTGGTGAACACGGTGGTGGGCTTCATCGGCCCCGAATATCTCTATGACGGCAAGCAGATCATCCGTGCCGGGCTGGAGGATCATTTCTGCGGCAAGCTGCTCGGCGTGCCTCTGGGGGTGGACGTCTGCTACACCAACCATGCCGAGGCCGATCAGGACGACATGGACACGCTGCTCACCTTGCTCGGGGCGGCGGGCGTCACCTACATCATGGGCATTCCCGGTGCCGACGACGTGATGCTGAACTACCAGTCCACGTCCTTCCACGACGCCCTCTACATCCGCGAGGTGCTGGGCCTGAAGCGCGCGCCGGAGTTCGAGGCGTGGCTGGAGAAGATGGATATCACCGGCGCAGACGGGCGCCTGCTGCCGGCCGACGCCCGTCATCCGATCCTGGGCTATGTGGCGGAGCGCGCGGCATGATCGCCCGCGATCCCTGGTCGAAGCTCGCCCGCCACACCCCGGCCCGCATCGCCCTGGGTCGCACCGGCGCAAGCCTCCCCACCGAGGAGGTGCTGCGCTTCGCCCTCGCCCATGCGCAGGCGCGCGATGCCGTTCACACGCCCTTCGATGCGGATCGGGTGGAGGAAGAGGTGCGCAGCCTCGGCTTTTCCACCCTGCGGGCAGAAAGCGCGGCGCAGGCGCGTGACGTCTATCTCCGCCGGCCGGACCTCGGCCGCCGCCTCTCCGACGAAAGCCGTGCCCGCCTCGCGCAGGCGGCGGGCGAGCCCGTGGACCTTGCGCTGGTGGTGGCGGATGGCCTCTCTTCGGCCGCGGTCCACGCCCACACGCTCCCCTTCCTCGCGGCGTTGAAGGCGCGCATCACGGACGCCGGCTGGACCACCGCACCGGTGGTCATCGCCTCGCAGGCGCGGGTCGCGCTGGGGGACGAGGTGGGCCATCTGCTGAAGGCCCGCGCCGTGGCGCTGCTGGTGGGCGAGCGGCCCGGCCTCTCCTCTCCGGACAGCCTTGGCCTCTACCTCACCTACAATCCCAAGCCCGGCCGATCGGATGCGGAGCGCAATTGCATCTCAAACGTGCGCCCGGAGGGTCTTGCCTACGATCTGGCCGCCTTCAAGCTCGCGTGGCACATTCGCGAGGCATTCGCGCGGCAGCTCACGGGCGTCGAATTGAAGGATGAAAGCGATCTGCTGCTCGAAACCGGCCTGCCGCCTCTGCGTCTCGGCGCGAGCTGACGGTTTTTGCCGGCGCCCTTAGGGAATGGCAACAAAGTTGCCTGTAGGGCAAGCGCGCCGGACCTTACTCTGGTGCTATCGGAGGGCTGGGCATGGCCGAAGGCAGCAAATCCGGCGTTACCTACACCACGGTTGATGTTTCCTATTTCGAGCAGCGGGCCCTGAAGCGGCACGCGCGCGTCTGGTCGCTCTGGGCGCTCGGCGTCGGGGCAGTGATCTCCGGCCATTTCTCGGGCTGGAACCTCGGCATTGCCTCGGGCGGCTGGGGCGGCATGTTCATCGCGGCGGTCATCATCGCCATCATGTATCTCGGCCTCACCTTCTCCATCGCCGAAATGTCGCCGGCCCTCCCCCACACGGGCGCAGCCTATTCCTTCGCGCGCACCACCATGGGGCCATGGGGCGGCTTCGTCACCGGCCTGTGCGAGAACGTGGAATACGTCATCACCCCGGCGGTGGTGGTGTCCTTCATCGGCTCCTACATGGGCTCCATCTTCGGCACGCCACCGGCATTCCAGCCGGTTTACTGGATCTTCGGCTACATCATCTTCGTGGGCCTCAACATCGCCGGTGTGGAACTCTCCTTCCGCGTGACGCTGGTGGTGACGCTGGCCGCGTTGGCCTGCCTTGTCGCCTTCTGGGTCAGCGCCCTTCCGGTGGCCAATTTCTCCCGCTGGGCGCTGAACATCGGCGTCGGGCCGGACGGCACGGCGGTGGAATTGCCCAACGGCGGCGGGCCGTTCCTGCCCTTCGGCATCGGCGGGGCACTCGCGGCCCTGCCCTTCGCCGTCTGGCTGTTCCTCGCCATCGAGCAATTGCCGCTGGCGGCCGAAGAATCGGTGGACCCCAAGACCGACATGCCCAAGGGCATCATGGCCGGCATGGCGACGCTCATCGTCTCCGCCTTCATGATCCTCTGGCTGAACTCCTCGGTGGCCAATGGCTCCTTCGGCCTCTCGACGTCACTCGAGCCGCTGCTGGACGGCTTCAAGGCCATCTATGGCGACGGCCTCGCCAAGCTCCTCGCGGCGGTGGCGGTGATCGGGCTGATCGCCTCGTTCCACACCATCATCTATGCCCAGGGCCGGCAAATCTATTCGCTGTCGCGGGCCGGCTACTTCCCGCGCGGCCTGTCCGTCACCCACGGCGGGCGCAAGACGCCGCATGTGGCCATGGTGGCGGGCGCGCTGGTGGGCCTCGTCATCATGCTCGGCATCTGGTTCGCGCTGGGCGCGGAAGCGGGCGCAGCGGCCATCGGCGGCACGCTGCTGAACATGGCGGTGTTCGGCGCCATGCTCTCCTACGTGATGCAGGCCATCTCCTTCATCCTGATGCGCAAGAACATGCCGCACATCGAGCGGCCCTATAAGAGCCCCTTCGGCATCCCCGGCGCGGTGGCGACGATCGTGATCGCGCTCGTCACCATCTGGTTCCAGCTCTCCGATCCCATCTACCGGAACGGCGTGATCGGCGTGGCCATCTGGTTTGCGGCGGGCATCGCCTATTTCGGCCTCTGGGGCCGGCACAAGCTGGTGCTTTCGCCGGAGGAGGAGTTCGCCCTCTCCAAGGGCACAGCCGAATACAAGAGCTACTGAGCGGCGGCGGTCCGCCCCTGCGGGCGGACCGCATTTCCCGATCAGATCACCGAGACCACGCGGAAGGTGTGCATCTCGTCGTCCTCATGGACCGAGACATATTCCCCCACCTCGAACCGCTCGTCGCCGAAGCGGTAGCCGGCCTCGTCATCGTCCGTGCCGGAAATGTCATAGCGGAACGCCCAGCTGCCGCCGGGGCGGCGCACCAGATGGCCCACCTCGTCCGCCTCGTCCGGGCGGAACTTCACCACCCGGCAGCTGTCGCGATGCTTTGCCCATTCCGTCGCATCGATGCGGCCGGCGCTGTCCAGGGGCGCCACGAAGCTGTAGCCGAAATTGCGGGCGCCGTCGGGATGTCCCTTTTCGCGGGCGAGCTCCATGCGGATCTGACGGAAGCCGTGCGGCAACTGGGTCATGCTTTTTGTCTCCCCGGCCTTCCGGCCTTTGGCCCCGTCCCGAGCGCAAACATCACGATGCGTTGACGGAAGCCTCTTTCACCCTCCGCCTCCCGGCGCGGCCATAGGCAGCGAGGCGGCGGAGTGCGATCATGACGACGCCCTGAAGGGCGACGCGTGGAAATGTGATTTTCCCCGATCCGGCGTGCAAGGCATTTGACCTTCCGCAACGCCGAAGTCTCACATCCGTGAAACGGTAATTCTGATGGGCGCTGGGGGCTGCTCAGGTCCGGGGGTCATCGTCAGACGGGAGAAATGGACATGAACGACTCGGTGATGTTCCAGGGTCTCGCCCGCGCGCTGTCACCCGCCACGCCGCCCATGGCATGGCCGGTTACCGTGTGGAAGAACCTGTTCTTCGACTGCCCGATCGCGGTCAGCACGCATCTGCAGCAATTTGTCGGCCGGCAGATGCAGGAGCAGATGGACCTTCTCAACCAGCTTTCGCGCGAGCAGAATCCTTCAGCCTTCGTCACCCGCGAGGCAGCTTTCCTGCAGCAATCGGCCCTTGCCTGGAGCACCGAACTGGTCGCCGTGGGCGAGATCGTCCAGTCCAAGCTGCTGAACGCCACCCAGCCGGAGCAGCAGGACGGCGAGCCGCCGTTTGCCCGGGCTGCGTGAAGCTTTCCGCGTAAGCCGAAATGATCGCCTTCCCCCGGCCTGCCGGGGGAATTGGCGCGAGGATCATCAGGCCGTCTCTCGCCGCTGAGCCTGCGTCGTCTTCCCCGCCCGGATTGCCCCGGCGGCGCCATGGCGCCATGGTGGGACCGAAGCGTTCTGAATCGGTCGCCCCCTGTGCTTATCGTTGAAATCCCGTATCGCGACCCGTTCGCCGCGTTCCAGGCCTTCGCCGACGCCCCCCATTGCGCCTTTCTCGACAGCGCTGCGGAGGGCGACGTGCGGGCGCGCTGGTCCTATATCGGCGCGGATCCCTATGCCTTCATCACTTCCGGCGCGGACGGCGTCCGGCTGAACGGCGCCCTCGTGCCCGGAACGCCGTTTGACGTGCTGGCGCGCGCGCTCAATCCCGGCGACCTGCCGCCCTGCCTCGGCCCCTCCTCGGCCCCTGTGCCCTTCCTGGGCGGCGCCATGGGCTATCTCGGCTATGAGCTGGGCCGGCATCTGGAGCGGCTGCTGCCGCCCCGCCCCGCCGAACCGGCGGTGCCGGAAATGGCCATGGGCCTCTACGACGCCATCCTCGCCTTCGACGGGCTGGAAAAGCGCGCCTTCATCGTCTCCAACGGCCGCCCCGAAACCGGAGATGCGGCCGAGGCCCGCGCCCAGCGCCGCGCGCAGGAGCTTTTCGACCGGCTCGCCACCGCGCCCGCTGCGGCCCCCGCTCCCGATTTCAGCCGCACCGGCACGTTCACGCCCGACCAGCCGCGGGCGGACGTGGAGGCGGAAGTGGCGCGGGTGATCGAATACATCCGCGCCGGCGACATCTTCCAGGCCAACCTCACCCACCAGATGCGGGCAAAGATGCCGGAAGGTCTCACGGACCTTGCCCTCTACACCCGCCTGCGCGCGCTCAGCCCCTCCCCCTTCGCCGCCTTCCTGCGTGCCGGCAAGAATCTCGCGGTGCTCTCCGCCTCGCCCGAGCGCTTCCTCTCGCTCACCTCCGACGGGCGGGTGGAGACGCGCCCCATCAAGGGGACCCGCCGCCGCAGCGCCGACCCCGCCGAGGACAAGGCGCTGGCCGACGCCCTCCTCGCCTCGGTGAAGGACCGGGCGGAAAACCTGATGATCGTGGACCTCATGCGCAACGACCTCTCGCGGGTCTCGCAGGTGGGCAGCGTGAAGGTGCCGGTGCTGTGCGGGCTGGAGACCTTCGCGAGCGTCCATCATCTGGTGTCGGTCATCGACAGCCGGCTCAAGCCCGGCCTCGGCCCGGTGGACCTGCTGAAGGCCTGCTTCCCCGGCGGCTCCATCACCGGCGCGCCGAAGATCCGCGCCATGGAGATCATCCACGAGCTGGAGCCCTCCCCGCGTGGGGTCTATTGCGGCTCGGTGGCGTGGATCGGCTTCGACGGAGCTATGGATTCCTCCATCGTCATCCGCACCATCACCCGCTCCGGCGACACGCTGCTGACCCAGGCGGGCGGCGGGATCGTCGCCGATTCCGATCCGGCGGACGAATATGAGGAGAGCCTCGTGAAGCTCTCGCCCATGCTGCGCGCGCTTTCGGGGGACGGCGCATGAAGCTGTTCCTCGGCACCCGGCTGGTGGAGGAGGCGGAGGCGGCCGTGTCGCCGTTCGATCGCGGCTTCACGCTTGGGGATGGGCTGTTCGAGACGGTGCGGGTGAAGGGCGGCCGCGTGCTCCGTGTCGAAGCGCATCTCGCCCGTCTCGCGACCGGGGCCAAGGTGCTGGGAATGCCCCTGCCCTCTCTCAACCTTTCCGAGGCGCTGTTACGGACCGCCGAAGCCAACGGCCTGTCGGAGGGCGTGCTCCGCCTCACCCTCACCCGCGGCACCGGCCCACGCGGCGTGCTGCCGCCGGCCGAGCCGAAGCCGACGCTGGTCATAACCGCCGCCCCGCTCTCCCCGCCTTTGCCGCCGGCGCGCCTCGTCATCGCGCAGGGCACCCGCCGCAACGATCGCTCGCCGCTGGCACAGGTGAAGTCGCTCAACTATCTCGACGGCATCCTCGCCCGGCAAGAAGCGGCACGACGGGGCGCGGATGACGCCATCCTGCTCAACACGCGCGACGGCGTGGCGGAGACATCCATCGCTAACCTGTTCGCCGTCATCGACGGCGCGCTGGTGACGCCGCCTTTGTCCGAAGGCGTGCTCCCCGGCGTGATGCGGGCGAACGTGATCGGCGCCGGAGCCCTGGAGCGGCCGTTGACGGCGGACGATCTCGCATCGGCCGAGGAAATCCTGCTCACCTCGGCGCTCGGCATCCGTTCCGTCGCGACGTTGGAAGGCCGTCCCCTCCCCTCCACCGCGGCCGCGGACCGCCTGCGCGGCCTGATCGAGGGCGCATGAGGCGCCGGCCATGACCGCCCCGACGCTCACCACAGCACGCCTCACGCTGCGCCCATGGCGGCCCTCGGATCGCGAAGGCCTGTGGCGCATGCAGTCCGACCCGCGCACGATGGAATTCCTGATGCCGGTGCCCGACCGCGCCGCGAGCGATGCGGTGGCGGATCGCGCCGAAGCGCATTTCGTCCGCCACGGCTTCGGCCTGTGGGTTGTGGAAGTGCCCGGTATCACCGACTTTGCCGGCTATTGCGGGCTGGTGCATGTGCCCTACGCTGAGCACTTCACGCCGGCGGTGGAAATCGGCTGGCGGTTCGATCCTGCCTTCTGGGGACGCGGCTATGCCACCGAGGCGGCGCGGGTGGCGCTGGCGTTCGGTTTTGACAGGCTGGGGCTGGAGGAGATCGTGGCCATCACCGTGCCGGCGAACCTTCGCTCGCGGGCGGTGATGGAACGGCTCGGCATGGCGCGGGACGAAGGAGGGGATTTCGACCTGCCGTCCACGCCGCCCGGCCACCCATTGCGGCGGCAGGTGCTCTATCGCCTCAGACGGTCACAAGCGCGGGCCTGACCACCGCCGCCTCGATGAGATCGGCGGCATCGATCACGCCACGCCCCTGCGCCATCTCGGCCGCGATCCGCTGCGCATTCTCCCGATAGCGCGGCTGTTCCAGCACGGCCCGCAGCGCCGTGGTGAGCCGCTTCTGGCTGGCGCGGCCGGCGGGCACCACCTCGGCGACACCAGCAAAGGCGAGGCGTGCGGCGGTGGCCGGCTGCTCGAAGGCGATGGGCATGGCGACGAGCGGCACACCCTCGGCCATGGCATCGAGCACCGTGTTCATGCCGCAATGGAGCACGGCCGCCGCGCAGCGCTTCAGAACCTCCTGCTGAGGCACAAATGCGCGCACTTCGGCGAAGTCGCTCAGACGCCCGGCCTCGGCCGGAGAGAGAAGACCGCCATGGGCGATGAGCAGGCGCACGCCCACTTCCCGGGCCGCCAGCGCGACCTTGCGGAACAGATCCGCCCGCGCGCCCTGCAATGTGCCGAGCGAACAGAAGACGAGTGGCTTGTCCCCCACTTCCGGCAGCGGTGCCGTCGCAGCCGGGATGGCGGCGGCATCGCGCCAGGGGGAGCCGTAATGAAAGGTGGCGGGCAGCTCGATGCGGGGAAAATCGAGTCCCCTCGGCATCTGCGCCACCGTCAGCAGCGGCGAGAAGCCGCCGTCGGCGAACGGGTCGAGCCCGAAGGCTGCGCCATGCCGCGCCAGCACCTTGCGCATGGACGACATGAGAAAATCGGTGACGCGATAGCCGCCCTTGTTGCGGACCAGCGCCTTCTCGCCTTCCTCATAAGGCCAGGGCACGAACGGCGGTGGCACGCCGACCTCGCGGTTCAGCAGCAGCGCCGTTGCGGTGGAGATCACCGGCAGGCCGAGATGGCGCGCCACCAGCGTGCCGGCGGCCTCCGTCTGGTCTGCGATTACCGCGTCCGCGCCGATGTCGCGCAGCACGCTGGGTAGGTCGCGACACAGCATGTCGGTCTGCGCTGCGGTGGCCTTGAGCGTGCCGAGCAGGCCCAACAGTCCCGTGGGCTTGGCGAGGCGGTTCACATAGGCATCGAGGGCGCCGGCGGGATAATCCCGCGCGCCGACCGCCGCGAAGCCCGCGCCCTTCCCGCTTACCAGCCGAGCCGCATCCGCCATGTGGACGAAGGTGACGCGATGGCCCCGCGCGCCAAGCTCGCGCGCGAGCACCAGCAAGGGGTTGTAGTGCCCCGGCAGAGGTGGGGCGACGACGGCGAAATGAGTCATCGCGGCCGCGTCCACAAATGCTTCGGGCGCGGCGGCTGAGGCCCGCTGCGGCGGGTGGAGAGGGCAAGGCCGATGCCCTGCATCAGGTAGCCGATCTTCTGCGCCTTGGTGGTGGAGACGCGCGCATCCCACGCCCCTGCCCCGCGCCGGCGCACCTCGGTGCCAATGGCGCGGTAGACACAGCGGGCAGCGCCCACGGCGGCGGCGGCGCGGAACGGCAGGGCGCCCATGCCGATCACCGCCTGTTCGTAATAGGGCTCCGCCACGTCCAGGAGGCGCGCGACGGCGGCGGCGACGGCGGCCCGGTGCTCCGGCGCGCCAATCTCCGCCTCGGGCACGCCTTCCATGTCGAGGAAGGTGCCGGGCACATAGATGCGGCCGATGCCGGCATCCTCGATCACGTCGCGGGAGATGTTGGTGAGCTGGAAGCCGAGGCCGAGATCGCTCGCCCGGTCCAGCACCACTTCGTCCCGCGCGCCCATGATCAGCGCCATCATCACCCCCACCACGCCGGCCACGTGGTAGCAGTAGGTGAGCGTGTCATCGAGGGTCTCGTAGCGGCGGCCTTCCACATCCATGCGGAAGCCTTCGAGCAGGTCGAGGGGATGGCGCTCTGGAATGTCGTTGCGCCGGACCACTTCGGCGAAGGCGGCGAAGGCGGGGTGGGAAGACGGCACGCCCCGATAGGCCCGGCGCGTCTCCTCGAACAGGGCCTCCAGCCGCTCGGCCGGCGTCTGCGCGCTCGCGATGCGGCCGTGGCCCAGCTCCTGCCCATCCACCACGTCGTCGCAGTGGCGGCACCAGGCATAGAGCATCACCGCGTCCTCGCGCATCCGCGGGGCGAACAGGCGGGCGGCGGCTGCGAAACTCTTGGAGCCCTTGGCGATGGCCTCCTCGCTCGCGCCCACAACATCCGGAGCGGCGTCCGTCCCGCTCATGCGGGGGACCGGGCGGCGATGCCGAGGTCTTCCAGGATGAGGCCGGCCGTCGCCTTGGCCGATCCCACCACCCCGGGCACGCCCGCGCCCGGATGTGTGCCGGCGCCGGCGAAATAGAGGTTGGCGATCTTGTCGTCCCGGTTGTGTGGCCGGAACCACGCCGACTGGGTGAGGATCGGCTCCACCGAGAAGGCCGAGCCGAGATGGGCGGAAAGCTCATCCCTAAAGCCGAAGGGCGTGAGGATGCGCGTGGTCACGAGGCTGTCCTTCAGCCCTGGCAGCAGGCGCTGCTCCAGATGGCCGAGGATGCGGTCGCGATATTTCGGCCCCTCCACCTCCCAGTCGATCTCCGCCTTGCCGAGATGCGGCACGGGGGAGAGCACGTAGAAGGCCGTGGAGCCCTCCGGCGCCAGCGATTTGTCAGTGACGGTGGGGGCGTGGAGATAGAGCGAGAAATCGTCCGGCAGGTGCGGGCCCTTGAAGATCTCGTTCACAAGGCCCCGATAGCGCGGGCCGAACAGCACGGTGTGGTGCTGGAGATGATCCCACGTCCGGTTGGCGCCGAAATAGATGACGAACAGCGACATGGAATGCCGCTTCTTCGCAAGCTTCGCGCCCTCCGCCTTGCCCCGCGCGCTGTTGCGCATGAGGTGGGCGTAGGTGTGCACCACGTCGGCGTTGGAGGCGACGAGATCGAACGGGAGCTTCTCGCCGCCCACGCGAACGCCGGTGGCCCGGTCGCCCTCCACCACGATCTCATCGACCTTGGCGGAGAGGTGGATGGTGCCGCCGAGGTCGGTGAACAGCTTGACCATGCCGCGCACCAGCGCGCCGGTGCCGCCGCGCGGGAAGAACACGCCCCATTTGCGCTCCAGCGCATGGATGAGGGCGTAGATGGACGAGGTGGAGAAGGGATTGCCCCCCACCAGCAGCGAGTGGAAGGAGAAGGCCTCGCGCAGGTGCTCGTCCTGGATGAAGCTCGACACCATGGAATAGACCGAACGCCACGCCTGGAGCTTGGCGAGCTGCGGACCGGCCTTCATCATGTCCGAGAAATTCAGGAAGGGCACGGCGCCGAGCTTGAGGTAGCCCTCCTCGAACACCGCCTTGGAATAAGCGAAGAACCGCCGGTAGCCCTCCACGTCCGCCGGGTTGAAGGCGGCGATCTGGGCGTCGAGGGCGGTCTGCTCGTTCACATAGTCGAACTGGCGCCCGTCCGACCACAGCAGCCGGTAGAAGGGCGAGACCGAGATCAGGTCCACATAGTCGGAAAGCCGCCGGCCGGCCGCCTCATAGACCTCTTCGAGGCAGGAGGGGTCGGTGATGACCGTCGGCCCGCCATCGAAGGTGAAGCCCTTGTCCTCATAGACATAGGCCCGACCGCCGGGCTTGTCCCGCTGCTCGAAGATTGTCGTGGCAATGCCAGCCGCCTGCAGGCGGATGGCGAGGGCGAGCCCGCCGAAGCCGGACCCGATGACGGCGGCGCGGCGGGGAGACTTGGTGACGTCGAGCATTATCTGGGACCGATAGCGGATTTTGTCTCGGGCAGGCAGGAAAGCGCCTTCAGCACCGATACGGGCGGACGGCCCGTAAGGATGCGTGCCTTGTCCTTGAAGGTGAGGCGATCCCCGTAGAAGCGCTGGATCAGCTCCTCGGGCAAGCGGTAAAAGCGCTCGAGGATGGCGTAGCGGCGATCCGGCGCGGCGGCGCGGAACAGCATGCGGTTGAGCAAACGGAAGAAACCGCGGCTTTCCCAGCGCTGGGCGGCGTGCTGGCGCACGAAGGCGGAGATCGCGGGGCCTGACAAATCCGGAAGTTCGCTCACGAGGTCGGCAAGCTCCAGTGCATCGGGCAGGGAATAGCCGGTGGTGGGGTGGAACAGCGCGGCGCGCAGGCCGACCCGGGCGACACCCTGAGGCGCCTCGGCCAGGAACGCGCTGATGTCGCCGCCCAGCGCGATGGGCAGGATGCCCTCCTCCTCCCGCACCACATGATCGATCTCCCAGCCCTGCGCGGCGGCATAGGCGGCGATGCGAAGGCGGAGGCTATCGATGGGCAGCTCGGCACCGCTCGAATAATAGGTGTCCTCGATCAGCAGCGTTTGCGGGTCCAGCGGCAGCACATAGACGAAGCGATAGCCGTCGATCTGCTCGACCCGCGCGTCCATGATGAAAGGCCTGTGCAGGCCGTGCGGACGGGTGAGCTGGACCTCCTGGCCGAGGAACTTCTGGAAGCCGAGGTCGAGATGGCGGGACGAGACCGGGCCTCGGCCGTCGATGACCGCGCCCGCGTCGATGCGCTCGCCACCAGCCAGGACCACATGATCGGCCGCCACATGGGCCACCTTGGCGTTGAGGCGGATGGAGGGGTTGAGGCGTTCATGCATCACCTGCGACAGCCGCTCGGAGGTGATGGTGCCGTAGTGGCCCTTGAGAATGCGGGAATAGGCCGGGAAGTGCACGTCGTGCCCCATCCACACATGGGCGCGGAACGGGCTGAGGAAGGCATGCTGCATGCGGCCGAAATCGCTGGAATGATAGGACCAGCTATGGTTGCCGCCCACGCTTTCGCCGGCCTCCAGCAGCAGCACGCGAACCCGGCTGCGCCGCTCGGCGATGCGGGCGGCGATCAGGCAATTGGCGAGCCCGGCACCGACGAATACGATATCCATGCCCGCCCCGTTCCCCTGGGTTGCGCCTCCTTGAAGCCGAATAGCTGTCGGCCGCACGCCTGTCACCCCCTGCGTCAGGATGGATGCGGCCTGGTGCCGCTGCGACTCGCTCTCACTTGCGAGTGGCGCCGCCGAGACTTACCTCAACGGAGCACACTGCGCCGGCGAACAATCGCCAGACCCGCGTGACGCCGGCAGGCACCTGCCCGACCCGGCCCGGGAGACATCATGAACGAAGAACATTGGCCGCGTCTCTCGCCCCTTTCGACGGGCGTGAGGGGCCGCTGCCCCCGCTGCGGCGAAGGCCACCTCTTCAACGGCTTCCTGACGATTGCCCCGTCCTGCGAAGTCTGCGGGCTGGACTATTCCTTCGCCGATCCGGCGGACGGCCCGGCCTTCTTCGTCATGTGCTTCGCCTGCGTCCCGGCGGTGCTGTTCGCCATCTGGCTGGAGGTGGCCTTCCAGGCGCCCTACTGGGTTCACCTCGTCACCACGCTGCCCCTGCTGCTGCTCACCTGCATCCCGCCGCTGCGGCCGTTGAAGGGCTGGCTCGTGGCGAGCCAGTATTATTACAAGGCCGAGGAAGGCCGCCGCGTGATCACCCCGTCCGCCCCCGAGGGACGGACGGGCGCCTGATTCTCCTCAGCGTCCCCTGCCTCAGCGTCCCAGCCCCATGGCGTGGGGCAGCCAGAGGGTGAGGCCGGGGATGTAGGTGATCGCCAGCAACGCGATTATCAGCGGCACCAGCCACGGCAGGATGGCGATGGTGGTGCGCTCCACCGAGAGCTTCGCCACCCGCGCCAGCACGAACAGCACCATGCCAAGCGGCGGGTGCAAAAGCCCGATCATCAGGTTCAGCGTCATGATGAGCCCGAAATGGATCGGGTCGATGCCGAGCTTGAGCACGATGGGCAAAAGGATCGGCACCAGGATCGTGATGGCCGCGATGGTGTCGATGAAGCAGCCCACGAACAGGATGAGCAGATTGGCCAGCGCCAGGAACACCCACTTGTTCTGGGTGAAGCCGAGAATGGCGTCGGAGAGCATCTGCGCCGCCTGGCTCGCGGTGAGCAGCCACGCGAAGATGGACGCCGCGGTGACGATGAACAGCACCGAGGCCGTCGTCTCGATGGTGTCGAAGGTGGCCTTCGCCAGCGTCTTCAGCGTCATGGAGCGGTAGCGCACGAGGCCGAGGAACAGGGACCAGATCACCGCCGCCACCGCTGCCTCGGTGGGCGTGAACCAGCCGAGCGTCATCCCGCCAATGAGGATCACTGGCGTCATCAGCGCCATGACGGCGGAGAAATCGAAGTACCAGTCGAGCGCCACGAGCGCCGCGAGCGCGATGAGCACGGCCTGATTGGTGGAGAGCCCCACCGCCATCATCACATAGACCGCCGCCGGGAAGGCCAGCACGATCACCACCTCGACGCCGGCCGACAGAAGCTTCCCCCATTCGAACGCCGCATCCGAGCCCCAGCCGTTGCGGCGGGCGAAATAGGCGACCGTAGCCATCATCAGCAGCGTCATCACCGCGCCGGGCACCACCCCGCCCAGGAACAGCGCGCCGATGGAGACGTTGGCCAGCATGCCGTAGATGACGAAGGGCAGGCTCGGCGGGATGATCGGCCCGAGCGTCGCCGAAGCAGCGGTGACGCCCACTGAGAATTCGGTGGAATAGCCATGATCCTTCATGGCCTTGATCTCGATGGTGCCGAGCCCGGCCGCATCGGCGATGGCGGTGCCGGACATGCCGGAGAAGATCACCGACCCGATGATGTTCACCTGCCCCAGGCCCCCGCGCATCCAGCCCACCAGCGCCACCGCGAAGGCATAGATGCGCCCGGTGACGCCGGCGATGTTCATGAGGTTGCCGGCCAGGATGAAGAATGGCACCGCCAGAAGCGGAAAGCTCTCCACGCCGGCGATCATGCGCTGGGCGATGACCACGTCGGGCACCGAGCCGGTGACGAGAATGTAGACCAGCGATGCCCCGGCCATGGCGATGGCCACCGGCACGCCGCAGAGCATGAGGAAGAGGAACCCGCCGATGAGCAGCCACATGGCTCAGTCCCCCTTGTGATCGAAAGTGCCCTCGAACGCCTCGGGGCGTTCGAGCACGCTGTAGCCGCGGCGGATGTTGCCGATGGCGACCTGAACCGAGCGGATCAGCATCATCACGAAGCCGAACAGCACGGCGTAGTAGACGACGCTCTTCGGCGCATCGACCATCACCATCGGCTCGTCGCCCACGAGAGCGATGTAGCGCACGAGCAGCCACACGCCGTAGGCGATGAAGCCGGTGCGCACGAGGTCCACGAACAGCGAGAGCACGTGCCCGGCCGGTGCCGGCAGGAAGCGGTAGATGAGGTCCACCTGGATGTGCCGGGAGAGCCGCACGCACATGGCTGCGCCAATGAACACCACCGCCACGAGGCAATAGGTGGCGAGTTCCTCGGTCCACGAGAAGCTGTCGTTGAGGACGTAGCGGGTGAAGAACTGGGTGAAAACCAGCCCCGCCATGATCCAGAAGATCGCCAGGGTGATCCAGTCCTCGAAGGCGTAGCCGGAGAGGTCCACCTCCTCCTGCTGCTCGAACGTATGGGCGAGTTCCTCGCCGGTGACGCGGGTGTGGACTTCTTGGGCCATGAAGGGGTCCGGGCTGGGGGATGCACGAATGAATCGGACGAGGCACGGTCTTCCGCTCGCCATCCCCCGGCTTGTCCGGGGGATCCACGTCTCGGCGAAAGCTGAGCCTCAGGCCCGAGAACCGACCGAGCGGCGGCGCGGATGCCCCGGACAAGCCGGGGCATGACGAACCTGGAAGGGCATGGTGACGCGGGAGCGGACCCCGCCCCGCCTCACATGTTGCTCTTGATGGCCTGGATGCGGTCCCAGTCGGCCTTGCGATAGCCGAAGCTCTCGAAGGTGATGTTCTTCATCACCGTGTCGCGGAAGTCGGCCGTGTCCACCTCGACCACGGTGAGGCCCTTCTGCTTGAAGATGTCGAGCAGTTCTTTCTCCCGCTGCGCCACCTCGGCCGTGGCCTTGGCGGCCGCCTCCTGGGTGACCTCGGTGAAGATCTTCTGGTCCTCGGGCGAGAGCTTCTTCCACAGGCTGCCGGAGATGATCGTGTTGAGGTGGTCCACGATGTGGCCCGTCAGCACGATGTTCTTCTGCACCTCGTAGAACTTCTTCGCCTCGATCGTGGTGAGCGGGTTCTCCTGCGCATCCACCGTGCCGTTCTGGAGGGCGAGATAGACCTCGGCGAAGGCGATGGGGGTAATGTTGGCGCCGCAGGCCTTCGGCATGGCGAGATAGGCCGGCGCATCCGGCACGCGGATCTTGAGACCCTTCATCTCGGCGCAGGTCTTGAACGGCTTGTTGGAGGTGGACTGGCGCACGCCGTAATAGGTCACGGCGACGATGTGGTTGCCGGTCTTGTCCTCGTAGCCCTTGGCGAGGTCCTTGAAGACGTCGCTCTTGGCGTAGGCGAGCAGGTGGTCGGCGTCGCGGAAGGTATAGGGATAATAGGTAACGCCGATGGGCGGATACGCCTTTCCGGCAAAGCTCGAGCCGGAGATGATCATGTCCACGGTACCGAGCGTGAGGCCCTGGTTGATGTCGCTCTCCTTGCCGAGCTGCGAGGAGGGATAGACATCGATCTGGTAACGCCCGTTGGTGCGCTTGGCGATTTCGCCGGCCGCCCACACCGAGGCGGTGTGGAACGGCTCGGACGGCTCATAGACATGCGCCCACTTGAGCTTGGTCTGGGCGCTGGCCGGCCCGCCGAAGGTGAAGGCAGCCGCAAGGGCAAGAGGCAGGGCTAGCGCGGCCGCAAGGCCACGGCGACGGTCGATCATCAAATTCCTCCCACACGGAATGCGGCGTCTTTGTCCGCTTGGTGCGATGCGGCGTGTTCCGGTCGGCTAAATCGTTTTGATCCGCAGCCGGATGCCGCTCTGCCCCATGGTACTCGGTCCAAAGCGCGGGGCAAGGCTCATGTCGACACGAGTCACGCTTGCGCGCCTGACGTGTGCAGGGATGTGGCGCCCGTTTAGCGGGCCGGAGTGGACGTGCCCTCCCCCGCCACCTCATGCCCCCCGCTTCCCTTCTGTGCGAAGAACTGCGTGACGCCGGTGGCGATGGCTCCGGCCATGCGGTCGCGGCCGGCTTCGGAGGTGAGCTGCTTCAGATCGTCGGGGCTCGACATGTAGCCGAGTTCCACCAGCACCGACGGCACGTCGTGGGCACGCAGCACGCGGAAGCCGGCGGATTTGAGCGGCGTCCCATGCAGCCGCGTCGCGCCCTTCATGCTGCCGACCAGGGTGCGGGCGAACAGCGCGGAGAAATTGCGCGTCTCCCGCCAGGCGAGATCCACGAGGATGCCGGCGACCTCGTCGGTCTCGTCGGAGAGATCGACGCCGGCGATGAGGTCCGCCTTGTTCTCCTTGTCGGCCAGATGGGCCGACTCCGCATCGCTGGCCGTCTCCGACAGGGTGTAGACGCTGGCACCGCGCGCCCTGCCGTCGCCGCGGGCGAGCGCGTCCGCATGGATGGAAATGAACAGGTCCGCTCGGTTAGCGCGGGCGATACGGACCCGGTCGGCGAGCGGGATGAAGGTATCGGTGGAGCGGGTCAGCACCACGCGATACCCGCCGGCTTTTTCCAGCCGGTCGCGCAATGCGAGGGCGGTTTCCAGCACGATGGTCTTTTCGACGAAGGCCGAATAGCCGGAGGTGCCGGAATCGATCCCGCCATGGCCAGGATCGATGACGATGACCGGCCGCGTGTCGCCGGCCTGCGGCGTTTCGACGGGCGTCGCCGGTAGCGCGGTGCGCTGCTCGGCCTCGGTGGCGATGGAGCGGGCGAACGCGTCCGGGTCGGCCTTGACCAGATCGACCACCAGACGGGCGGGCTGGTCGTCCACCGCGTCCAGCACGAACGCCTTGTCGATGGCGACCGGGCCGGAAGCCTCCAGAACCATGCGCGCCTTGCCCGGCGCAAAGACGCCGAATCGGTAGGCCGTCACCAGTCCCCGGCGCAACTGACTCGCTTCCGGCTTCAGGGCAAAGGTCACGTCGGAAAGATCGAGAATCACCCGGGGCGGGTTGGCCAGGGTAAAGGCGCGGAAAGACGGGGCACGGTCGAGATCGACGACGAGGCGCGTGCGCTTCGCGTCCCCGGCGAGGCGAGCCTCCCGCGCCACCGCCGGTGCGGCCGTTTCCCCCTGCGCCCGAGCAGGCCCCGTTCCGAACGCCGAAAAAACGAACAAGAGCAGGAAAGCGGCAATTCGGGCCGTCATCCGCAGATGGGCGGACGTATGGAGAACGGACAAGGCGGCGGGCCCGGGCCGGCGTCGCATCATCGAAATTTCACCCTCGTGCTGGTCAGCTTCGGCGTGCTTCCAGAGCGGGCCACAGGAGAGGGGCAGGCATAAGGCGGCGGGTGTAAACGAGCCGTTGACGGAGCGTTATAGCCGCCCGGCGCGAGGTTCGGGACGCATGATCCTTGCCAAGCGGGAAGTCGGGCGGGTAAGAAGGGGACCGTACACAGTTCGCGTTCCGGAACAGGCTCTTCGGCCCCGGTTGCCGCGGCTGCCGCTGGGCGTGTCGGGAATTCAGGCGGGTCGCCGCGCATGCGACAGCCCGGAATCAAGGCATCCCCAATTGCCGATGGCGGCACCCTCAGGGACGAACCCCCGTCACCGAGGACCCTTTCAGCAAGCGCCCAAGCGGCGCGGGCGGCATGCCTCGAAACCAGCTTCGCCGATGGTCCGCGAGGGGACGATCTGGGGAATCGGGCGAGTGTGTACCGTGGCCGGAACGAGGCGCCCGCCTCCGCCCCGGCCTGAACCCTTCATCGAGGAGCGGGTAGCCGAGGGCATGGAATTTTTTCCGCACGACATGCGCGCTGAGCGCGCTTCCGTGTGCCCCGCCCCCGAGCGTGCGAGCGACGCGCTTGGGCGTACCTGCGCCTCCCCTTCTTCCTCACGTCATCACATCCGGCGCCAGAACGGCGTCGCGGCAGCGCCCGCAGGGGTCGAGCCGCGGCCGTCGCGGAGCATTGCTCCCGGCGCCGTGAAGAGAGATTTCCATGGCCAACAAGATGCTCATCGATGCGACCCACCCGGAGGAGACCCGGGTCGTGGTCGTGCGCGGGAACCGGGTCGAAGAATTCGACTATGAGTCCGCATCCCGCAAGCAGTTGCGGGGCAACATCTATCTCGCCAAGGTGACGCGCGTTGAGCCGTCGCTGCAGGCGGCCTTCATCGAGTACGGCGGCAACCGCCACGGCTTCCTCGCCTTCAGCGAGATCCACCCTGATTATTACCAGATCCCGGTCGCCGACCGCCTGGCCCTGATCGAGGAAGAGGAGCGCGCCGCGCGCCTCGCCGAGGATGAGGCTGACCTCAAGGAGCGCCGCCGCGAGCGCAGCCGCGCCAAGCGGTCCCAGCCGGACCAGAGCATCAGCGCCGCCGCCGAGCCGGTGGAAGCCGTTTCGCCCGAATTCGGCGATGCGGAACTGAGCAATGCGGATTTGGGCAATGCGCCCGCCGCCGATGACGTCGAGGCCACTGCTGGCTCCGCGCCGGAATTCGTCGCCGAAGCCTCCTCCGAAGATTCGCACACCCCGGCCGACCATCACGCCGAGCCCATGAGCGCGCTCGTCGCGCCCGCAGAGGCGGCTGAGGCGGCTGCCGCTGTGGTCGAGGCCGCCATCGACGCCCCCCTCGGCACTCCCCTGCCCGCCCCCCAGGAGCAGGCGCCGGACGACGAAGACGCCCTGCGCCGCCGCGAGGCGGCCGAAGGCGAGAACGATCCTGCGCCGATCCTCGAAGGTGGCGCCGTCGTGCGCGACGACGAGCCCGCGCAGGCCGCCGGCGATGACGAGGCGGACGAAGAGGACGACGCCGAAGACCACGGCGAGGACGAGCACGACGAGGAAGAGAGCGACGAGGACTCCGAGGAGACCTCTGAGGAAACCTCCGACGACAAGGCTCCGGAGGAAGAGTCCGCGCGCGAGACTCGCTACGAGGACGGGCACCGCTCCCGCCGTCATCGCGGGCGCCGGAACGACCGCAAGCGCGACAAGGACGAGGACGACGACGAGGACGACAGCGATGTCGACCAGATCGACGAGGAAGAGGAAATCGAGCACCTCGGCGCCGATGACGACGCCCTCGAGGAGGTGCCGGAGCGCGCGCCGCAGCGCCGCGCCCGCAGCTACAAGATCCAGGAAGTCATCCGCCGCCGTCAGGTGATGCTGGTGCAGGTGGTCAAGGAAGAGCGCGGCAACAAGGGCGCCGCCCTCACCACCTACCTCTCCCTCGCCGGCCGCTATTCCGTTCTGATGCCGAACACCGCCCGTGGCGGCGGCATCTCCCGAAAGATCACCAACGCGGTCGACCGCAAGCGTCTCAAGGAAGTGGTGCAGGATCTGGAGGTGCCGGAAGGGATGGGCATCATCCTGCGCACGGCCGGCGCCAACCGCACCAAGACCGAAATCAAGCGCGACTTCGAATATCTCCTGCGGCTGTGGGAGACCGTGCGGGAGATGACGCTGTCGTCCACCGCGCCGAGCCTCGTCTACGAGGAAGGCTCGCTCATCAAGCGCGCCATCCGCGACCTCTACAACAAGGACATCGACGACATCCACGTCGCCGGCGAGGAGGGTTTCCGCGAGGCCCGCGACTTCATGCGGATGCTCATGCCGAGCCACGCGAAGTCGGTGCTGCCCTATCGCGAGCCCCAGCCGATTTTCGCCCGCTATGGCGTGGAGCAGCAGCTCGATGCCATGTTCTCCCCCGTGGTGCAGCTCAAGAGCGGCGGCTACGTGGTCATCAACCCCACCGAGGCGCTCGTCTCCATCGACGTGAACTCCGGCCGGGCGACCCGCGAGCACCATATCGAGGACACCGCCCTCAAGACGAACCTCGAAGCTTCCGAGGAAATCGCCCGCCAGTTGCGCCTGCGCGACCTTGCCGGCCTCATCGTGATCGATTTCATCGACATGGAGGAGAAGCGCAACAACCGGGCGGTGGAGCGCAAGCTCAAGGATTGCCTCAAGAACGACCGCGCCCGCATCCAGATCGGCCGCATCTCGCATTTCGGCCTGCTGGAGATGTCGCGCCAGCGCATCCGCACCGGCGTGCTGGAAAGCTCCATCGAGGTGTGCCCGCACTGCGGCGGCACCGGGCACGTGCGCTCGGCGGCCTCCGTCTCGCTCCAGCTGCTGCGCGCGCTGGAGGAGCAGCTGCTGCGCTCCCAGACGCACAATCTCATCGCCCGCACCCGCACCGAGGTGGCGCTCTACGTTCTGAACCAGAAGCGCGCCCACCTGCGCGAGCTGGAGGAGCGCTTCAGCGTCACCCTCGCCATCGCGGCGGACGAGACCGTCACCGGCCACCAGCCCTTCATCATCGAGAAGGGCGATATCGCCGCCCCCGCACCGGCCGCGCCGCGGCCGAGCACGGTGGTGCAGCCCGACTCCATCCTGCCCGACGAGGATTTCGTCGAGGAGGATGAGGAGGAAATCGTCGAGGAAGCCGAGACCGAGGCCGACGCAGAGGCTGCCGAGGGCAATGGCGAGCGCTCCGACGACGCCGGCCGCAAGCGCCGCCGCCGCCGCCGCCGGCGGCGGGGTGAGCGCGAGGAGGGTCGCGAGGGCGCTGAGGGCACCGATGGCGAGGAGGAGGATGACACCTCCGCCGACGCCGCAGAAGCCCAGGAGGGCGCGCGCGACGACAGCGCCCGCGAGGATGACGACCGCGACGACGAGGAGCGCGGCGAGGACGAGCGCGCCGATGGCGAGCGGTCCGACGACGAGAACGGCGATCGCCGCCGTCGCCGCCGCGGCCGCCGCGGTGGCCGCCGCAACCGCCGCGAGCGGGACGACGAGGCCCCGCTGAGCGCCGATGGCGAGAGCGACGGCAACGAGGAAGCCGACGAGGAGCAGCCCTCGGCCGCGGAATCGGACGAGACCGCCGCCCCCGTCGCAGCGTCGTTCGTTGCGGAAGAGACGTCCGAGACCAAAGCCGAGCCTGCACCCCCTCCCGCCCTGGTCCCGGCTCCCGAGCCCGTCGCCGAGGTGGAGACCCCGGAGGCTGCGCGCCGCCGGCGTCGCTCGACCGTTCGCGAGAAGGCACCGGTCATCCTGTCCGATGGCGGCACAATTGCTCCGGCAGCCCCCGCGGCAGCGGAAGCGCCGGCCGAACCGGTGGCCGAACCGGTGGCCGAGCCCGCGCCGGCTGCTGCGGCGCCCGAAGCCGCTGCGCCCGAAGCTCCCGCGCAGCTTGCCCCGGCGCCCGAAACCCCGGCCGCCCCGGCCGAGCCTAGCGCGCCTCCCGCCAAGCCCCGCTCGGGCTGGTGGCAGCGCAAGCTGTTCGGCGAATGAGGCCTTCCGGCACTCTACTGTCCTGAATCCGAAAGGGCCTCCTCCCGGGGAGGCCCTTTTCATGTCTGGTCCCGGCTCAGGTCAGGCGCTGCGGACGAAACCCTCCCGTTCGTCGCGAAGAGGCCACGTTTCGCCCCCATAGCGATGCCCGTGCGAGTCCTTGACGGTGCGCATGGGTAAGGCCTTCTCCGGGTCCTTCACCTCGGCGCGGCGTCAAGGCCGGCGAAGGACAGCGGGCACAAGAAGGCTGTGGCGGTTGCCTTGGGGCGTCGGTTTCCCCAATGTAGTCGCTTCGCATTGGCGCCAAGTCGGGTTATGGCGGGTCGCACGCCGCAAGGTCGCGCTCCGGCAGGTTTCGTCCGGGCAGGCTTGCGCAGGTGGGCCCTGAAACGGTGTGGTCCGGCGAGGGCCGCGACGATCAAGGGCAGCCGTGGCCGGAGCTAAGGCAGTCGAGCGCCTGGCTTTGGGCGTCCCTCGGGTTGCGGCGGGAGGAAGCTGCGAGATGCGGGTGATTTTGAGGTTCCTGGGTTTCCTGTTCGCGCTCGCCACGCTGGTGCTGCTGGCGGGTGCGGCCGGCGCGACCTATCTGGTCTGGAAATATTCCCAGGACCTGCCTGACTACTCCCAGCTGCAGAACTACGAGCCGCCGGTGATGACCCGCGTCCATGCGGCGGACGGTGCGCTGGTGGCCGAGTATGCCAAGCAGCGGCGCCTCTACATCCCCATCCAGTCCGTGCCGCGCCTCGTCATCGAGGCGTTCCTTTCGGCCGAAGACAAGAATTTCTACGAGCACGGCGGCATCGATCCGACCGGCATCTTCCGTGCCGCGCTCAACCTCGCGCAGAACTACGGCAAGAACGTTCGCGCCCAGGGCGCCTCGACCATCACCCAGCAGGTGGCGAAGAACTTCCTGCTCACCAACGAGCGGAGCCTTGACCGCAAGATCAAGGAAGCCCTGCTCGCCCTGCGCATCGAGCGCGCCTATTCCAAGGACCGCATCCTCGAGCTCTATCTCAACGAGATCTATCTCGGCATGGGCGCCTACGGCATCGCCGCGGCGGCGCTGGTCTATTTCGACAAGTCCGTGGACGAGCTGAACGTGCAGGAAGTGGCCTATCTCGCCGCCCTGCCAAAGGCGCCGTCCAACTACAACCCCTTCCGCGAGCGCAACCGCGCGACCGACCGCCGCAACTGGGTCATCGACCGCATGGTGGAGAACGGCTTCGTCTCCCCGCAGGAGGGCGAGGCGGCCAAGAAGGCGCAGCTGGAGGTCACACCCCGTGCCACGGGCGCGCAGATCTTTGCCGCCGAATATTACGCGGAAGAGGTGCGCCGGCAGATCTACGAACGCTACGGCGAGCGCAAGCTCTATGAGGGCGGCCTCTCGGTGCGCACGCCGCTCGATCCCAAGCTCCAGGTGCTGGCCAAGAAGACCCTCACCGATGGCCTCGTGCGCTACGACGAGGAGCGCGGCTGGCGCAAGCCCGTCACTCACATCGATCTCCTGCCCGGCGACGACTGGGGCGTGAAGGTGGGCGAGGTGAAGGAATGGACCGACATTCCCTGGCGCCTCGCCATCGTGCTCGACGTCAGCAAGGACAACGCGCGCATCGGCCTGCAGCCGCCGCGCACCAAGTCTGGCCAGCGCTCCATCGAGCGCGAGGTGGGTCTCATTCCGGCCGAGGGCGCCAAGTGGACGCGCAAGGCCATCAACCAGGTGCTGAAGCCCGGTGACGTGATCTATGTGGAGCCGCTCGGCGGCGCCGGCGGCCAGTGGCGCCTGCGCCAGCCGCCCGGCGTCGAGGGCGCCATGGTGGTGATGGAGCCCACCACCGGCCGCGTGCTCGCGCTCTCCGGCGGGTTCTCCTACGACGAGAGCCAGTTCAACCGGGCCACCCAGGCCATGCGGCAGCCGGGCTCCTCGTTCAAGCCCATCGTCTATTCATCCGCGCTGGACAATGGCTATACGCCGTCGACCATCGTCATCGACGCGCCGTTCGAGCTTGAGCAGCAGGGCCAGGACACCTGGCGGCCGGAGAACTATTCCAAGAAGTATTACGGCCCGCAGACGCTGCGCTTCGGCCTGGAGCAGTCGCGAAACGTGATGACCGTGCGGCTCGCGAACGACGTGGGCATGCCCATCATCGCGGAATATGCCAAGCGCTTCGGCATCTATGACGACATGCCGCCTTACCTCGCCATGGCGCTCGGCTCCGGCGAAACCACGCTGATGCGCATGACCGGCGCCTACGCCATGATCGCCAACGGCGGCCGCAAGGTGACGCCCTCGCTGATCGACCGCATCCAGGACCGCTACGGCCACACGATCTATCGCCACGACGAGCGCGAGTGCCGAGGCTGCGAGGCGACCAAGTGGGAGAACCAGCCCGAGCCGTCGCTGATCGACCGCCGGCCGGTGGTGCTTGATCCCATGACCGCCTACCAGATCACCTCCATGATGGAGGGCGTGGTGCAGCGCGGCACGGGTACCGCACTCAAGGAGCTGGGCAAGCCCATCGCCGGCAAGACGGGAACGACCAACGACGAGAAGGATGCCTGGTTCATCGGCTTCACGCCGGAAATCGTCGTCGGCATCTATCTCGGCTACGACAAGCCAAAGCCGATGGGCAAGGGCGCGACCGGCGGCGTCCTCTCCGCACCCATCGTGCGGGACTTCATGAAGGTCGCCATCGCCGACCGCCCCGCCATCCCGTTCCGCGTTCCCGCCGGCATCAAGCTGGTGCGCATCGACCGCAAGAGCGGCCAGCGCACCAGCGCAGGCGACAGCAACGCCATCCTGGAAGCCTTCAAGCCGGGCACCGCCCCGCCGGATGGCTACTCGGTGGCGGGCTATGCGGGCACGGACGGGTCCAATCCCGAGCCCGTCACCCCGGTGGCCCGGAGCGGGACCGGCGGCCTCTACTGACGGTTTCCTCACCGTGTTTCCCACCGGCTGCGCGCTCTCCCACGCAGACGGTGGCGGTGCACCCTTCCCACGCCGTCCTGATGCTTGAGCTTTGCCTTGCGTCAGTATGCGGCAGCGGACGGGATCAGCCCGCTACCCATCCCTGCAACGCAGCAATCGCAGCACATTCCAGTCGGGACCATGCAGCGACGATGCGTGACCGGACAGCACCGCCAGCCCGGAATTTGACGCAGATTAACCTCATTCTCGTACCGTTCCTGTACAAGCGGGCAGAGATAGGTAAGCTAGTCACGTATGCCGGTAAGCTGAAGATATTGCGGGCGGACGGCTTTGTGGCGTCCTCTTGACGCTGAGGGCCGATAGTCGGGAGCTTCAGCCATGGACTGGAAAATGGCGGATCGCCTAGCTGCTGCCCGCGCCCATGGCCGCGAGGCCGTTGTCTTCTTCGACCAGAATAATCTCGTCACCTTCATCAACACGGCCGCTGAACGCCTGTGGGGATTGAGCCAGGCCGACGCCATCGGGCGCGATGTGGGCGAACTCATCCCCGGAGCCGAGTTTCCGCCCGGCGGTGCAGGCCGTACCGGACCAGGCGATGCCGGGCGGGCCAGCGAGCTCCCCCTCTCGATCATGCGTGGCGACGGCTCGCGGGTGGAGGGGGTCGTCTCCGTCACCCGCGCCCAGCACAAGCGGGAGACCTGCTATATCGCCTTCGTGCGCCCCACCGTGAGCACCACCACCGACCACAAGGGCCTCGGAATCCTCGCCGCCGTCGCCGAGAAGACCGACCGTGGCGTGCTCGTGGCCGATGCGCACGGCAAGGTGATCTACGCCAACCCGGCATTCCGTGACATGGTGGACCCTGGCGCGGAAGAGGCCGCCAGCCTCACGCTGGCCGAGCTGTTCGCCGGGCGGTTCGGCAACGCCGGTTTCGCGGAGCGGATCACGGACGCCATGGAACGGCGCATCGCCCTCGCAGAGGACGTTCCGCTCAAGCGCACATCGGGAATGGAGGTCTGGGTGTCGGCCAACGTCACGCCGGTCGTGGACCGCCATACCGGCGAGCTGGAGCAGGTCGTCGTCGTCGTCGCCGACATCACCCACACGCGGCTGGTCGAAGACCTCCAGCGCCAGGTTCTCGGCGCGCTGGCCGCCGATGCGCCCATGGCCGACATCATGGACATCCTGTGCCGCAAGGTGCAGGGCCTTGCCCCGGATGCGCTTTGCTCGATCCTGGGCGTCACGGCGGACGATCGCCTCACCGTGCTCGCCGCGCCGAGCCTGCCGGAGGCCTTCACCGCGGCAGTCGAGGGGCTGCCCATCGGCCCGAAGAGCGGAAGTTGCGGCACGGCTGCCTTCCGCGGCACCCCCGTGCTGGTGGATGACATTGCCACCAGCCCCCTCTGGGAGGATTTCCGGGACCTGCCCATTCCGCCCGACATCACCGGCTGCTGGTCGATCCCGGTGAAGCTGCGCGGCGGCAAGGTGGCAGCCACCTTCGCCTTCTATTTCCAGACCGCGCGCGGCCCGACACCGTGGCTGGAGAATGTCGTTGCGGCCTGCTCCGATCTCTGCGCGCTGGCGCTGGAGCGCTTCGAGGCCAAGAAGCGCATCGAGATGCTGGCCAATGTGGACACGCTGACCGGCCTCGCCAACCGCCGCCAGCTCCACGCCGTTCTCGAGGAAATGCTGGTGGAGGCCCGCACGCTGGAGCAGCCGCTCGCCGTGCTCTTCCTCGACATCGACCATTTCAAGGACGTGAACGAGACCCTCGGCCATTCCACGGGCGACCAGCTTCTGGTGGAGGTCGCGCGGCGCCTCAAGGCGCAGCTGCGCACCGGCGACGTGGTGGGCCGCACCGGCGGCGACGAATTCCTCATTCTGGTGCATGACTGCACGGCGGAGGAGGCGGCCCGCATCGCCCGGCGGCTGCTGGAATATGTGGCGGCGCCCATCACCGCCCAGGCCCTTCACCTCACCATGTCCGCCTCGGTGGGCATCGTGCTCTATCCCGAACATGGGGCAGATGCGGAAACGCTGCTGAAGCACGCCGATGCGGCTGTGCACGAGGCGAAGCGGAAGGGCCGCGGCAAGTTCCATTTCTTCACCGAGGAGCTGAACCGGCGGGTGCTCGACCGGCTGGTGTTGTCGGTGGCGCTCCGCGAAGCCATCCAGAACCGGGCGTTGCGCCTGGTGTACCAGCCGCAGGTGCTGCTCGCCTCCGGCGCGCTGCACGGCGTGGAGGCGCTCGCCCGCTGGACGGACCCGATCCACGGCGACGTCCCCGCGACCCGATTCATCCCCCTCGCCGAGGAATACGGCCTCATCGAGAGCATCGACGAATGGGCGGTCGAAGCGTCCTGCCAGCGCATCGCGGCCTGGCGCCAGGAAGGCGTGGAGGTGCCGCACGTCTCGGTGAACCTCTCGCCGCTCAGCTTCCGCAGCGGTGATATCGTCGGCTTCATCTCCGGCGCGCTGCGCGAGTACGGCCTCAAGCCGTCGGACCTCCGGGTCGAGATCACCGAGCGGGTGATGATGGACCAGCACCCAAACTCGTTCGCGACCGCGCGGGCCATCGAGGCCCTCGGCGTGCGCATCGCCATGGACGATTTCGGCACCGGCTATTCCAGCCTCAGCGCCCTCTCCCGCCTGCCCATCGCCGAGCTGAAGATCGATCGCTCCTTCATGCTCTCCATCGAGCAGGACCAGAACGCCCAGGCCCTGGCCACGGCGGTGATCCGCATCGGCCACAGCCTCGGCATGACGGTGGTGGCGGAGGGCGTGGAGACGCAGGCCCAGGCTGATCTCCTGCGATTCCTCGGCTGCCATGCCGCGCAGGGCTTCCTGTTCGCCCGCCCCATCGAAGCTGCGGACATCGGCACCTGGCTCGCGGCGCAACGCGCCAGATGAGCCATTTGCCCACCTGATCCCCCTCCCCGCCGGCCTGGCGTTTACACCTGCGCCCCTCGCCGCTATTTTCCGCGGCCCTCAGCCGGAGAAAGATGAGCCATGCGCGCGGAACTCGCCGCAAAAGTCGACGAGATCAAAGCCTCCCTCGACCTGTTGCGGTCCCACCTCGACGTGGAGCGCTCGCGCCGTCGTCTCGCGGAGCTGAATGCCATCGTGGAAGACCCCAAGCTGTGGGACGATCCCGAGCGGGCGCAGAAGCTGATGCAGGAACGCACCAGCCTGGAGGATGGCCTCGGCGCCATCGACCGGGTGGAGCGCGACCTTGCCGACAATATCGAGCTGATCGATCTCGGCGAGTCTGAAGGCGACGAGGGCGTGATCTCCGAGGCCGCAGCATCCCTCGACGGGCTGAAGGCGGAACTGGCCCGGCGCGAGCTGGAGGCTTTGCTTTCGGGCGAGGCCGATTCCAACGACACCTATCTCGAAGTCCACGCCGGCGCGGGCGGCACCGACAGCCAGGACTGGGCGGAGATGCTGCTGCGCATGTACCGCCGCTGGTGTGAGCGCCACGGCTTCAAGGTGGAGCTGATGGACGAGAGCCAGGGCGAGCAGGCCGGCCTGAAGTCCGCCACCATCCAGGTGAAGGGGCACAATGCTTACGGCTGGCTGAAGACCGAAGCCGGCGTCCATCGCCTCGTGCGCATTTCCCCGTTCGATTCCAACGCGCGGCGGCAGACGTCGTTCGCGTCGGTGGATGTCTATCCCGTGGTGGACGACCGCATCGTGGTGGACATCAAGGAAGCCGACGTGCGCGTGGACACCATGCGCTCCGGCGGCGCCGGCGGCCAGCACGTGAACAAGACGGAATCGGCGGTGCGCCTCACCCACATCCCCACCGGCATCGCCGTGGTGAGCGAGGGCGACCGCTCCCAGCACAAGAACCGCGCCACCGCCTGGAACATGCTGCGCGCCAAGCTCTACGACCTCGAGCTGAAAAAGCGCGAGGCGGAGGCCATGGCCGAGCAGGCGGCCAAGACCGACATCGGCTGGGGCCACCAGATCCGCTCCTACGTGCTCCAGCCCTACCAGCTGGTGAAGGACCTGCGCACCGGCGTCACCTCCGGCACGCCGCAGGAGGTGCTGGACGGCGATCTCGACCCCTTCATGCAGGCGGCCCTCGCCCAGCGCGCCTACGGCGGCGGACCGGAAAGCGTCGACGACGTGGACTGACATCCTTGAGTCCATCCGTCCGGGTACCGCCTTCCGGCACCGGGCCGGCTGTGTCGGAGACGCGACATTCGGGGCACTGCAGCGGCGGCCCGCTTCTTGCCTGAGGCTTCTTGGTCCCTCCGGACCTGGAAGCCTGTTTCATGACCGAACTTTTCGCCGTCTGCGCCACCTACGAGATTCAGGATGGCGACGCGCGCGGCTTCGTGCTGGCGCGGCTCGACGAGGACGGCAACAAGAAGGCGTGGCCGATCTTCATCGCCCGCCGCGGCAACAGCTTCCACGCTTATGAGAACGTGTGCCCCCACGAGGGCAAGCGGCTCGACGCCTATCCGGGCGAGTTCCTGGACCGAGAGGCCAATTTCCTCGCCTGCGGGCGACATCAGGCGAAGTTCGACCCCGACACCGGGGTCTGCTTCATCGGCCCCTGCAAGGGCAAGTCTCTCACGCCCATCGAGATCGTCATCGATGATGGTGACGTCTGCCTCGTCAACGTTCCCCTCGCCGAGGAGGATGGACTGGACGTGGAGGACCCCAACGAGATGCCCGAGGTGTTGATTACCGGCGATTGAGGCGCACCGCCTCCGCTGGACCAGAGGTCTTGTCCGAAAGGGCACGGCAGACCGGGGCCCCGTGCCCGGTCCGGCTTCCGTGGCCGGCGCACACGGGGTTCCGGGGCACCCCAGAAGGGGCACGCCCGTCACGACCTCACCCCAAGGATCATTTCATGACCGCTGTTGCTGACACGCCCTTTGCCAAGCTGAGCACCGAGGGCCGGCTCCTGAAGCCGACGCTGAATGCCGACACCCACGTGGCCGGCCGCTTCGGCTTCCGCGGCGAGATTTCCTATGACGGCCCAGAGACGGTGCTGAAGGAGGTGTTCTCGGTCAGCGAAGACGGCAAGCCCGCCATCGGCTTCCTCGCCGGCTCCATCACCAGCTACGAGGACCTTCCCAAGCTGGTGGAAAGCCTCGGCGCCGCCCTTGATGGCGACGGCAAGTATTTCGTCTATATCGCGGACCTCCCGCAGGGCAACCGACTGCTGATCCGCTTCGGCGATGTGAAGATCTTCGCCATCTTCATCGACGACACGTCGGTCTACAACGAGCTGATCGACACCTTCTACGTGGACAAGGTCAAGCTCAAGAAGTTCGACACAGCCGCCAAGCTCGACGCTCTCGCCGACGTCGGGCTGAAGTATGACGAAGTCTCCAATTACAAGGAGGTGTCCTACGCGGACGGCCTCGCCATCAAGAACGCCGCCTGACAGGGCGGCATTCGGCGACGGAGGCTGCCCCGCCTCCGTCTGCGGACCGCTATCCCCTGCGCGCGACGATATGGGACGGGTCGAGCCATGTGACACGCAGGCCGGCTCGTTCGAGGGCGGCTTTCAGTTGGCCGGCGCCATCGTCCAAGCCCCGCTTGGACATTTCCAGGAAGTGGACTTCAATAAAAACCGACCGCAGCTTGGCCTGTGCCAATGTCCGCGTCATGCCCCGGACCACATCAAGCTCGAAGCCCTCGACGTCGATCTTGATGACATGGGGACATTGGTCGGCCGAATAGACATCGCCCGGCTCGACCTTCACCTCGATGCAATCGCTTGCCTTGGCACTTGTGTTGAGCGTGTTGCTCTGGTGGTGCTCGCTGGTGCTGAAATGTGCCACGCCGGAATAATCGGCAAGCGCAACCGGAACGATTGTCACCTGAGGATAGGGCGCGACCGCTTCGCGCAGCACCTCAATGGTCGAGGGCGTGGGCTCGAAGGCGACGACCTGTCCAGTCGGCCCCACGGCCTCGGCCAGTTTCCGGCTGTAGAGGCCGATATTGGCGCCCACGTCCCAGACGACGTCGGCCGTCCTGACATCCTTCAGCAGTGCGACCCCGAAGGCGTCTTCGTAGCCGGTCCCAGCGATCTTGCGGTACAATTGAACCAGAGGCCTGAGTATTCCGACCTTTTGGCCGACACGACGAGCCGCTAGCGCGAGCGGATGAGCGTAATCCATATCGGCCTCCTGCCAAAATACCAGATGAACTTGGTATCAACGTATGGCCGCGCTCCCCTCCAACAGGAGTGGCGGCGTGACATAAACGGGGCAAACGAGGTCATGGCATCTTTCAGACATTGCCCTCGGCCGTCAACCGGAACACGCACGCCGTCGCGCTCTCTAATGGCTCGCAGGTCCTGACCGGGCGGGTGGGCACTTAGGCCGGGTAGGGTCGACCTTCACGACCTCAGGCTTGGACCAAAACGAAAAATGCCCGGGACCGCAGGCCCGGGCATTTTTGTTACAGAGGAGGCGAAATCGCTCAGCTGCAGCCGGTGGTCCCGCCGCAGGTGTCGCACTTCAGGCAGGTGCCGTTGCGCACCATGGTGAAGTTCATGCACTCGGGGCAGGCTTCGCCCTCGTAGCCCTTGGCCTTGGCTTCGGCGCGGGCTTCGGCCTTACGGGCGGAGGCGGACCAGGGGAGCGACTTCTCCATCAGGCTCTCCACCGCCGCTTCCAGATGCTCCACCTCGGGCGTGGCCTCGGCGAGTTCGGAAGTTTCGGTCTTCAGCGCGGTCGCGCCGACGGTGGACGCCCGCAGCATCGTCACATTGTCGGTGCCGGAGCGCGGCTCGCTGACGACCGGCTGGGGCACCAGCAGGTTCACAGTCTTGCCGCGCACAAGACCCTTGGAAACGATGCGGGCCGACGGATTGGTCGGCGCCTTGCCCTCGTCCACGCCCTTGCCGAGCGCGTCGAAGCCGGTCTCGGACAGGTCCACGTGGCCGAGGTCGTTGCGGCCGAGATAGCTCACCGCCAGTTCGCGGAACACGTAGTCCAGCATGGAGGTGGCGTACTTGATGGTGTCGTTGCCCTGCACCGGGCCGGCGGGCTCGAAGCGGGTGAAGGTGAAGGCGTCCACATATTCCTCGAGCGGCACGCCGTACTGGAGGCCGAGCGAGATGGCGATGGCGAAGTTGTTGAGGAGCGAGCGGAGCGCCGCGCCCTCCTTGTGCATGTCGATGAATATCTCGCCGAGGCGGCCGTCATCATATTCGCCGGTACGCAGATAGACCTTGTGGCCACCCACGACAGCCTTCTGGGTGTAACCCTTGCGGCGGTCGGGCATCTTCTCGCGCTCGCGCACGCGGTGCTCGACGATGCGCTCCACCACCCGCTCAACGATCTTCTCGGTGACCGAAGCGGTACGGGCTGCGTTGGGCTGAGCGAGAACCGCCTCCAGCGCGTCGTCCTCGTCCTCCTCGTCCGCCACGAGCTGGGCGTTGAGCGGCTGGGAGAGCTTGGAGCCGTCGCGATAGAGCGCGTTGGCCTTCAGCGCGAGGCGCCAGGAGAGCAGGTACGCCGCCTTGCAATCCTCGACGCTGGCGTCGTTGGGCATGTTGATGGTCTTGGAGATGGCGCCCGTGATGAAGGGCTGTGCCGCCGCCATCATGCGGATGTGGCTCTCCACCGAGAGGTAGCGCTTGCCGATGCGGCCGCACGGCGAGGCGCAGTCGAACACCGGCAGGTGCTGGGCCTTCAGGAACGGCGCGCCCTCCAGCGTCATCGCTCCGCAAACGTGGACGTTCGCGGCATCGATGTCGGCCCTGGAGAAGCCGAGGAAAGCGAGCAGGTCGAACTTCGGGTCGGCCAGTTGGGCGGCCGGCACCTTCAGGGCGCTGGCGAGAAACTCCTCGCCGAACGTCCAGCGGTTGAAGGCGAACTTGATGTCGAACGCGGTCTTCACCGCAGCTTCGGCCTTCTCGATGGCCGCATCGTCGAAGCCCTTGGCGCGCAGCGAGCCATGGTTGATGGCCGGCGCGTTGGCGAGCGAGCCGTGGCCCACCGCATAAGCCTCGATCTCGGCGATCTCCGCTTCCTTGTAGCCGAGGGTGCGCAGCGCCTCGGGCACGGCGCGGTTGATGATCTTGAAGTAGCCGCCGCCGGCCAGCTTCTTGAACTTCACCAGCGCGAAGTCGGGCTCGATGCCGGTGGTGTCGCAATCCATCACCAGGCCGATGGTGCCGGTGGGGGCGATCACGGAGACCTGCGCGTTGCGGTAGCCGTGCTTCTCGCCCAGCTCCAGCGCCTTGTCCCAAGCCGCCGTGGCGTGGGCGACGAGGCGGGTATCCGGGCAGGAGAGGTGATCGAGCGGCACCGGGGCGATGGAGAGGCCCTCATAGCCCTCGGCGATGCCGTGAGCGGCGCGGCGGTGGTTGCGGATGACCCGCAGCATGGACTGGGCATTGCCCGAATAGGCCGGGAACGTGCCCAGCTCCTTCGCCATCTCGGCGGAGGTGGCGTAGCAGACGCCGGTCATGATGGCCGAGAGCGCGCCGCAGATGGCGCGGCCCTGGGGCGAGTCATAGGAAATGCCGCTCGACATGAGCAGGCCGCCGATGTTGGCGTAGCCGAGGCCCAGCGTGCGATATTCGTAGGAGAGCTCGGCGATGCGGCGCGAGGGGAACTGCGCCATCAGCACCGAGATTTCCAGCACCACGGTCCACAGCCGCACGGCGTGCTCGTAGCTCTCCACGTCGAAGCGCTTCTCGGCGTCGCGGAACTGCAGCAGGTTCAGCGAGGCGAGGTTGCAGGCCGTGTCATCGAGGAACATGTATTCCGAGCACGGGTTGGAGGCGCGGATCTCGCCGGCCGCCGGGCAGGTGTGCCAGTCGTTCACCGTGGTGTGGAACTGGATGCCGGGATCGGCGCAGTGCCAGGCGGCCGAGCCGATCTTCTCCCACAGCTCGCGGGCCTTGACGGTCTTCGCCACCTTGCCGTCGGTGCGGCGGATGAGCTTCCAGTCCTCGTCGGCCTCGACCGCGCGCAGGAAATCGTCGGTGACGCGCACGGAATTGTTGGAGTTCTGGCCGGCGACGGTGATGTAGGCCTCGCCGTCCCAATCGGTGTCGTAGATGGCGACGTCGATGTCCTTGTAGCCCTGGCGGGCGTACTGGATCACCCGGCGGATGGCGGCATCCGCCACCGAGGCCTTGCGGGCGGCCTTGATCTCGCGCTTCAGCGCCGGGTTCTTCTCCGGGTCGAAGCAGTCGTCGCCATTGCCTTCGCAGTTCACGCAGGCCTTGAGCACGGCCTTGAGATGCTTGGCATTGAGCTTGGAGCCGGTGACGAGGGAAGCGACCTTCTGCTCCTCGATCACCTTCCAGTCCACATAGGCCTCGATGTCCGGATGGTCGGCGTCGACCACCACCATCTTGGCGGCGCGGCGGGTGGTGCCGCCGGACTTGATGGCGCCCGCAGCCCGGTCGCCGATCTTGAGGAAGCTCATGAGGCCGGACGAGCGGCCGCCGCCGGACAGGCGCTCGCCTTCGCCACGCAGCGCGGAGAAGTTGGAACCGGTGCCGGAGCCATACTTGAACAGGCGCGCCTCGCGCACCCACAGGTCCATGATGCCGCCGTCACTCACCAGATCGTCGCTGACCGACTGGATGAAGCAGGCGTGGGGCTGGGGATGCTCATAGGCCGAGGTGGAAGCCGTCAGCTCGCCGGTCTGGTAGTCCACATAGAAATGGCCCTGCCCCGGTCCGTCGATGCCGTAGGCCCAGAACAGGCCGGTGTTGAACCACTGCGGCGAGTTGGGCGCGGCCATCTGCATGGCGAGCATGTAGCAATGCTCGTCGAAGAAGGCCTGGGCGTCGGCCTCGCTGTCGAAATAGCCGCCCTTCCAGCCCCAATAGGTCCAGGTGCCGGCGAGACGGTCGAACACCTGCTTGGCCGAGGTCTCGCCGATCAGGCGCTCCTTCTCGGGCAGGCCGGCAAGCGCCTCGTGGTCGGCCACGGAGCGCCACAGGAAGGAGGGGACCGAATTCTCCTCCACCTTCTTCAGGCGCGCGGGCACGCCGGCCTTGCGGAAATATTTCTGCGCGAGGATGTCGGACGCCACCTGCGAGAACTGCGCAGGCACCTCGATGCCCTCCTGGCGGAAGACCACGGAGCCATCGGGGTTCCGGATCTCGCTCACGGTCTCGCGGAACAGAATGTCCGCGTAAGGGGAACGACCCTCTTGCGTGTAGCGGCGTTCAACGCGCATGACCGGTGCTCCTTCGGCTCGGCCCCGCTCGGGCCGATCAGTCTACAAGACGAATGTGGCGGACGTGACAAACCGACGGGCATGGCGCAGCGCGCCGCGCCAGGCGGGTTGGAAATTCGCGGGTTCCGGGAGGCCCGCCAGCATCCACCGATACGTAACCCGTGGGATGCCGGCTGCCGAGGACCGAACGCTAGTGCGAGTCTGGCCCGCCGGTCAAACCCCTCTTCGCCATCATTTGGGGTCCCAAGCCCCACTTCCTACTACATATGGTGCCTGCCCGCAGGTTATCAAATTCTTAATGGGCCTTGCGCCGGCTCGATTTTCACCAGTCCGTGACCGCGGAAGCCACAAGGGGTGGAGGCGGAGAGTCATCACCGTCATCCACAGTTTGAGGCGGGCGGTGGATGACGGTCCCCGGCACGGCCGCCATGCGTTACCCGCAGGACACCGTCGCGCCGGCTCAGGATCCAAGCACTGGCGTCGCTGCGCGCAATAATCTATCTGGACGGCCAAAGACGCTGCGCGCCGGCCTTCTCTGCCCCTTGCCGACGCGACAGAAAATTGCCGGACCCTTTAGCCGCCGCCAACGGCTCCCGGCCTTTACGGGGCGCAGTTGGAAAGTACCGGCATGTCCACGACCTTCGCCGCCGATGCGGCGCCCGCCGTCAATCCCCGCTCGCGTGTCATCCTCGCGAGCCTGGTCGGCACCACCATCGAGTTCTACGACTTCTACGTCTATGCCACCGCGGCGGTGCTGGTGTTCCCGCACCTGTTCTTCCCGGCCGGCAACGATACGACGGCGCTCCTCGCCTCGTTCGCCATCTTCGGCGCGGCCATGGTGGCGCGGCCGCTCGGCGCCATCTTCTTCGGCCACCTCGGCGACAAGAAGGGCCGCAAGATCACGCTGGTGGGCGCGCTGCTCACCATGGGCATCGCCACCTTCCTCATCGGCCTCTTGCCCACCTTCCAGACCGCCGGCTGGTTCGCGCCCCTGCTGCTGGTGATCCTGCGCCTCGCCCAGGGCTTCGCGCTCGGCGGCGAGTGGAGCGGCGCGGCGCTGGTCGCCACCGAGAACGCGCCGGCCGGCAAGCGCGCCGTCTACGGCACCTTCCCCCAGCTCGGCGCCCCCATCGGCTTCATCATCGCCAACGGCCTGTTCCTTGCCATCGCGGCGCTGATGCCGTCGAGCGATCCGTCCCGCCCGTCCGACGCCTTCCTCTCGTGGGGCTGGCGCCTGCCCTTCCTGTTCTCGGCGGTGATGGTGATCGTCGGCCTGTGGGTGCGCATCTCGCTGGTGGAGAGCCCGGCCTTCGCCAAGGCGCTAGAGCACGGCCGCATCCAGAAGCTGCCGCTGGCTGCCGCCTTCAGGACGCACTGGCGCGAGCTGATCCTCGGCACCTTCTACATGCTCGCGACCTACGTCCTGTTCTACCTGATGACCACCTTCTCGCTCAGCTACGGCCGCGCCCCCACCACGGCGGCGGTGCCCGGGCTCGGCTATGACTACCGCACCTTCGTGCTGATGATGATCGGCGGCGTGGTGTTCTTCGGCATCTTCACCCTTGTGTCCGGCCCCTGGGCCGACCGCTGGGGCCGCCGCCGCACGCTCATCGGCATCACCGCCGCCATCGTGCTGTTCGGCCTTTTGTGGGTGCCGATCCTCTCCGCCGGGCCGGTGGGCGTGATGGCGTGGCTCATCATCGGCTTCACGCTGATGGGCCTCACCTTCGGCCCCATGGGCGCGCTGCTGCCGGAGCTGTTCCCGGCCAACGTGCGCTACACGGGGTCGGGCATCTCCTACAACGTCTCGTCCATCCTCGGCGCGGCGGTGGCCCCGTTCATCGCGGTGGCGCTGTGGAGCTATGGCGGCGGCAGCCCCTTCTGGGTGGGCGTCTATCTCTCCGTCATGGCGCTGCTCACGCTCACGGCCCTGCTGATCGGCAAGGAAACCCGTGACGTGAACATGGACCACTGACGCACCACTTGCGCCGGACGGGAAAAGGGAGTGAACCTCCCGTGTCCCGTCCGCGTAGGAAGGTGCGTCATGACAGCCGCTCCATCCCTCCTGTGGTTCCGCGACGATCTGCGCCTCGCCGATAATCCGGCGCTGAACGCCCTCGCCGAAATCGGCGCGCCCATCGCCGCGCTCTATGTCCTCGATGAGGACAGCCCCCACATCCGCCCGCTCGGCGGCGCCGCACGCTGGTGGCTCGCCCAATCCCTGCGCGCGCTCAGGGCCGAGCTTTCCCACCAAGGTATCCCACTGATCCTGCGGCAGGGACCGGCCACCCGCATCGTGCCGGAAATCGCCTCCGCACTGGGCGCGGCCACGGTCGCGTTCAACGATCGGGCGGGCGAAGCCGAAGGCAAGCTGGACCGGGCCATTACCGCCCGTCTCGCCTCAGAGGAGCGGCGTGTTCTGCGCTTCTGCGCCCACCTGCTCCATCCACCCGGCAGCGTGCTTGGCGGCTCGGGGCGCATGCCGCGCACGTTCTCCTCATTCCATCGCGCCGCTTTGCGTGAGCGCGACCTCTCCCCGCCCCTCCCCGCACCGAAGCGCCTCAAGGGCGTGGCCCGTCTGCCGGAGGGCGACACGCTGGAGAGCTTCGCACTGGAGCCCGAAAAGCCAGACTGGGCCGGCGGGATCCGCACGGCATGGAGCGTAGGCGAGGCGGCGGCGCGGGAGCGGCTTTCCGCCTTCATCGCCGATGGCCTCAAGGGCTACGCCACCGGCCGCGATCGGCCGGATCTCGATCACGTCTCTCGCCTCTCGCCGCACCTGCGCTTCGGCGAGATTTCCCCGCGGCAGATCCTCTTCGCCGTCCGCCACGCGGTGGACGCGGGCGATGTGCCGGGCGCGGACGCGGCGAAGTTCGAGGCGGAACTCTACTGGCGGGAGTTCTCCTACCACCTCCTCGCCGAGGACCCGGACATCGCCCGGCGCAACATCCAGCCGAGCTTCGATGCCTTCCCCTGGCGGGAGTGCTCCGGCGAGCTGAAGGCGTGGCGGCGCGGCCTCACCGGCTATCCGCTGGTGGACGCCGGCATGCGCCAGCTCTGGCAAACGGGCTGGATGCACAACCGGGTGCGGATGGTGGTCGCCTCCTTCCTCGCCAAGCACCTGCTCATCGACTGGCGGGCGGGCGAGGAGTGGTTCTGGGACACGCTGGTGGACGCGGACGCGGCCAACAATGCCGCCTCCTGGCAATGGGTGGCCGGCTCCGGCCTCGATGCCGCGCCCTATTTCCGCATCTTCAATCCGGTGGCTCAGGGCGAGAAGTTCGACCCCGACGGCGCCTATGTGCGCACCTTCGTGCCCGAGCTGAAGCGCCTGCCGGCAAAGCTCATCCACCAGCCGTGGACCGCGCCGCAGGACACCCTCGCCGCAGCCGGCATCAGGCTAGGCCAAACTTATCCCAAGCCCCTCGTCGACCATGCCGCCGCCCGCGATCGCGCCCTGCGCGCCTTCGAGCATCTGCGGCACGCAGCTCCCGCAGAAGCCCGCGCGGCGGCCCGCTGACACCTCTTCCCGGCGCAATCCCGCGCGTTTGCGCCAGCCTTGCAACGCCGCTATTGAGGGAAGACGCACGCCGAGGCAGCATAGGGCCCATTAAATTTCACATTGCGATGAAGGTATTTATTCCATGATCCGTAACGGCCTTGTGGACTCCATCGGAAACACACCCCTCATCCGTCTGAAGCGGGCCTCCGAGGAGACCGGCTGCGAGATTATCGGCAAGGCGGAATTTCTCAATCCCGGCCAGTCGGTGAAGGACCGCGCGGCGCTCGGCATCATCCAGGACGCGGTGGCGCGGGGCGAGCTGAAGCCCGGCGGCGTGATCGTGGAAGGCACTGCCGGCAACACCGGCATCGGCCTCGCGCTGGTCGCCGCGCCGCTGGGTTTCCGCACTGTGATCGTGATCCCTGAGACCCAGTCCCAAGAGAAGAAGGACATGCTGCGGCTCGCCGGCGCGACGCTGGTGGAAGTCCCGGCCGTGGCCTACGCCAACTCCAACAATTACGTGAAGGTCTCCGGCCGCCTCGCCGAGGCGCTGGCCAAGACCGAGCCGAACGGCGCCATCTGGGCCAACCAGTTCGATAACGTGGCCAACCGTCAGGCCCATATCGACACCACCGGCCCGGAAATCTGGGAGCAGACGCAGGGCAAGGTGGACGGCTTCATCTGCGCCGTCGGCACCGGCGGCACGCTGGCCGGCATCGGCATCGCCCTGAAAGAGCGCAACAAGGACATCAAGATCGGCCTCGCCGATCCCATGGGCGCCGCGCTCTATTCCTATTACACCACCGGCGAACTGAAGGCCGAGGGTTCCTCCATCACCGAGGGTATCGGGCAGGGGCGCATCACCGCCAACCTCGTGGATGCTCCGGTGGATGCCGCCTTCCAGATCCCCGACGAGGAGGCGCTGCCCGTCGTGTTCGACCTGCTTGAGCACGAAGGCCTGTGCCTGGGCGGCTCCTCGGGCGTGAACGTCGCCGGGGCGATCCGCCTCGCCAAGCAGCTTGGGCCGGGCCACACCATCGTGACCATCCTCTGCGACTATGGCACCCGCTATCAGTCGAAGCTGTTCAACCCCGAATTCCTGCGATCCAAGAACCTGCCGGTGCCGGCCTGGCTGGAACGCAAGGCCGAGGTCCCGAACGTCCTCGTCTGACGGCTTGACGCGGGGCGCGTTCCGGCCGAGGAAACCGCGCCCCGCCCGAATGCGCGCGAGATCGTCATGAGCATTGCGTCCGAGACTACCCTGCCGGTGGACACCTCCGAGAGCCCGTTCGTCTCCACCGAATGGCTCGCGGCCAATCTCGGCGCGCCGGACCTCGTTGTTGTGGATGCCTCATGGCACATGCCCGCTTCGGGCCGAAGCGGCGCGAAGGAATATCTCGCCGAGCATATTCCCGGCGCGGTGCATTTCGACATCGACACCATCGCCGATCACTCCACCTCCCTGCCCCACATGCTGCCGGACGCGCACAGCTTTGCGGTGGCCATGGGCGCGCTGGGTATTGGCGATGGCCTGCGCATCGTGGTCTATGATTCCGTCGGCCTGTTCTCCGCGCCGCGCGTGTGGTGGACCTTCCGCGCGTTCGGTGCGAGCGACGTGAAGCTGCTGGATGGCGGACTGCCCAAGTGGAAGGCCGAGGGCCGCCCGCTGGAGGATGGCCCGGTGCGTCGCCTGCCGGCGAGCTTCACGCCCCGCTTCGACCATTCCCTGGTCGCCGATATCGAGCGGGTGGATCAGGCGCTGAAGACCGGCTCCGCCCAGGTGCTGGACGCCCGCCAGGACACCCGCTTCCGCGGCGAGGCGCCGGAGCCGCGCGAGGGCCTGCCCTCCGGGCATATGCCGGGAAGTTTCAACCTGCCGCACGGCCTGCTCGTGAAGGACGGCCGTCTGCTGCCGCCGGCCGACCTGCGCAAGGCCATCGACGGCTCCGGTCTCGACCTCACCCGCCCGGTCATCACCTCATGCGGCTCGGGCGTTTCGGCCGCCATCCTCTGGGTGGCGCTGGAGATGATTGGAAAGCAGCCCCTCGCGCTTTACGACGGCTCCTGGACCGAATGGGGCGCGAGCGGCAAGGAGATCGCGGTCGGCTGAGAGCGCGCCGCGCCCGACCCGCCCTACCCTGCCCGCGCGTTCCGCGCGGCCAGGCGCTCTTCCCAGCCGAGGGCATGACGCACGATGGTCTCGAGGTCATCGAGCTGCGGGGTCCAGCCGAGCTCGGTGCGGATACGGTCCGCAGCCCCCACGAGGCAGGCGGGATCGCCGGCGCGCCGTCCCGAGAGCTTCACGGGGAAATCGACGCCCGACACGCGCTTCACCACGTCCACGACCTCCTTCACCGAGAAGCCGCGCCCGTAGCCGCAATTGAGCGTGAGGTTCGCGCCGCCCGCCCGCAGGTGATCAAGCGCGGCCACGTGGGCGCTCGCGAGGTCGGAGACGTGGACATAATCTCGGATGCAGGAGCCGTCCCGGGTGGGATAGTCGGTCCCGAAAATCTCCACGCCGGGCCTCACCCCCGAGGCCGCCTCGCTCGCCACCTTGACGAGATGGGTCGCCACGCGGCGGGTCTCGCCCGCGCGGCCCGCCGGATCAGCCCCGGCCACGTTGAAATAGCGCAGCACCACATAGGCGAGACCATGGGCGCGCGCAGCGTCTGCGAGCATCCACTCGCTCATCAGCTTCGAACGTCCGTAGGGATTGATCGGCGCGGTCGGCTGGTCCTCGGGAATGATATCCACCTGCGCCTCGCCATAGACAGCCGCGGTGGACGAGAAGATCACGCGAGTCACCCCGCGGGCGAGCGCCGTCTCCAGCAAAGCCCGCGTCTTGACCGTGTTGCCGAGGTAGTAACGCAGCGGGTCGCCCACCGACTCCTGCACCAGGATGCGCGCTGCGAAGTGGACGATCTCCGTGATGCCGCGCTCGTCGATCAGCCGGCCCACCAGTTCCTGATCGCAGACATCCCCAACCACAAGCTCTGCAGCCGGCGGGACCGCCCAGTAGAACCCTGAAGACAGATCGTCAAGCACCACGACGTCTTCGCCACGATCACAAAGGGCGAGAGCCGTATGACTTCCAATATACCCGGCTCCGCCGGTGACGAGAACGGCCACTCAATGTCCTTTCGCCCCAAGTGCTGCGGCGGTCTCGTCTGGTCTTGCCGTCAGCCTGGATTGCTCAGGCGATACCCTGTGAGCTTTTCCAGCATTTCCAGGCGCTCCGCATTGCTGGCGCACCCGACGAGCTCACGCTCATATTCGACGACTTTTGAACCGACCAGGAATCGATACCAGCCTCCTTGGAGGAAATGGTAGATCAAACCGGGTTGTCCATCAAGAAAACCGAACTTAAAGATGTATCGGTATATGAAAAAGCCCGCGGGTCCGGCCCACAGAGGCAATTTGTTATAAATCCCCTCTTTGATCCAACGCTTCATCGAAGCCTGGAAAGACGCAGACCCACCCGGGATTTCCTCATCCATCGGAAAGAGGCTGTATTTGCGATTCAAGACATCGATAGCTTCTCGGGTGGCGTATTTATTGTGCTTGTCGGTGAAAAAGGTGAGATCATTGATGTTGTGGTCGGAAAACCCGCCGTCGAACATCACGGTTCGTCCACCCCACGTGATGATATGCTCGTCCATCCACCGGTTCTCGACCCGCCCGTGGCCGCGCCGCCAGATGCGCAGGAGGATGACGGGGTATCGCCCGCCGTGCCGGATCCAGCGGTCCATGAAGATGTGCTTGCGCTTCAGGTTGATGCCCACGACATCGGTGCCCAGCGTCGGCAGCTTCGCTTCGATTTCCGCCACAAGATCGGGCTCGATCACCTCGTCGGCATCGAGACGCATGATCCAGGATCCGGTGATCGGCGCGTTCTGGACTCCCCACTCGAACTGCTGGGCCTGATTGACGAACTTGTTCTTCAGAACCATCGCACCGGCCGCTTCCGCCAGTTCCACGGTGCGGTCGGTGGAAAAGCTGTCGATGACGAATATTTCCTTCGCAATGCTGCGAATGGACTCAAGTGCGCGGACGATATGCCGCTCTTCGTTGTAAGTGAGGATGACGACCGACAGATCAAGCATTGTTTCCCCCATCTGTCAGTATCTCCAGGAACTCCTTTGCATATCGCGGGTCAGGCTGCCATGCGGCGACCGCAACGTTGGCCTCCAGGTGGCGCTCCGCAAACATGGAGCACAGGACCAGGCCGGTGGGATTGTTGGCGAAGGCGAACCGCATCAGGCTCTCCGGCTCCCAGCGATCGCTCGCGATACCCCAACGGCGCGCGAAGGCTTCAAGGCGCGCGCGCTTGGCGGCGTCGAAACCCCTGATCCGCTCAAGCGCGCCCGAGCCGATGACCCCGTGGGTGGACAGCAGCGGCTCCCGTGCCCAAGGCAGCTTCCGCACCGCGTCGGCGGCACCCATGAAGGGCGATTCCCGGAACTGAACCACATCCGGCTGCCGGCCGGCCTCAGCAGCCGCACTGATCGCGGCAAGGGGACCGGCGATCGAGACGGCGCGGAGCTTCCCCTTGGCAACCAGCGCCTGAAGCGCCGCATGTGTCTCTTCGCTCGCAGCGGTCGTCGGCGAGGGATCATGGAAGGCGAAGACGTCCAAATAGTCGGTGCCGAGCCGGCGCAGGCTTTCGTCCAGCCACGTCTCGATCTCAGCCGGCTGAATTCCCACGACCTCGCCCGTATCGCGCGAGCGCCGCGCCACCTGTCGCAGTCCCGGCATCAGGCTTACGGCGTGCCGCGCCAGCGGCCGCAGCACTTGCGCCGCGAAAGACACGTTGGGGCGGGAAATGCCGAACTTGGAGCAGATGACCACATCCCTTCGCCGGGCACCGAGGCTCTTGCCCAACAGTTGCTCGGCATGGCCGTCCCCATATGGCGGCGCCACGTCAAACCATGTCACGCCGCGATCCAGGGCGCGGCCGATGGCCCTGACGCCGTCTGCCTCCGAGACGCGAGAGACCAGCGAGGCGCAGCCGAAGGCGATGCAGGACACCTCGCGCTGAAGGGCGGGGACAAAGACCTGTCTCAAGCACGTGCTCCTTCATGAAGGAGAGAGGAACCGGGCTCGGCGGCGACATCCGCCCCCGCGCGCTTGAGCCCCGCCAGATGGTCGGCAAGCCGCAGCCCGAGGGCCACCGCAACAAAGGTGGGATTGGCCTGTCCCGACGATGGCAGCACCGAGCTTCCCGCCACGAACAGATTCTCGACGCCATGGACCCGGCACTGGGCATCGACCACCCCCTCGGAGGGCGTCGCGGCCATGCGGGTGGTGCCAGCCTGATGAAAGCCGTCGGCCGCCTGGTCGAGCACCGCAGCCAGACGCGCATCGCGATCGGCCTGCCGGTAAATCAGCCGCCCCATCCCGGCGCGCTGCAAGGCCGCATCGAGGACCTCGTGGGAGCGCACGATCGATTCCGCATCCCCGTGCGTGAACGTCAGGTCCACGTCGAGAAAAGGCATGCCCAGGGCATCGCAGCGATCGGAAAGAACCACCCGCGACCTGGAATGCGGCGCGTGCTCCCCGTGATAGTGCAACGAGTAGCGACCCGCCCGATTGCGCACGAGGAAGCCCGGTCGCCGGGGCTTCGCGAGGAAACGGGCCTGCAGGATCTTCAGAATGCCCGACAAGGTGCCGAACGGCGAGCGCACCACGTTCCAGATGTGGCGCCCCCAGCGGTGGGGCTGGGCGCCGACGTGGGCGACCCGCACCCCCTCCGAGACAAGCCTGCGTCCCACCGGGGCGAAGGCCAATGCGCACCACACCAGCGACAGCACGCCGTTGCCGTGCTCGTGCTGATGGAACGGCGGATTATCGATCCAGAAGGCGGTGTTCAGCACCCCCTCCCGCATCTGCGTTTCGCCCGTCAGATTCAGGCGGCGCCGGACGTAGGCGCCCTCATCCGGGAAGAAGTCATGGTCGGCGACGGATGCGGGGTCCGCCAGGACGAACTCGGCGATCTTGCCGGAAATGTGCCCCATGTAGGTCCGGCCCAGAGGCCCCCCGAGGCCCCCGAAGGCGCGCGGGTGCGACTGTTGGGACACGAGGAGAAGGCGCGCTGTTTCCAGGCCGCCGCAGGCCAGAACCGTGAGCGGAGGTGTGATGCGCAGGGCGCCCGAGGCGCCACCGACCGTGAGAGACTCAACCCGGCGCTCGTTGGCATCGAGATGCACGGCGGTGACGGCGGCCCCCAGGACCACGGTGATGCGGCGGGATACTTCAAGGCGATCCCGATGCAGGACGCCCATGTTGATCTGCGGCGTCCACCGCTCCAGGCGCTCGAACTCCACGTCTCCTAGGGAGCCGGCGACGGAGGGCGCCGTGAAGCGCGCGGGTCCGATCGCGAAATAGGCGGCGGCGCGTGCGTAATAGGTCGCGATCTCGGTGTGGGGAATGGGCCAGACCGCATCCGGCACGAACGGCCGATGGGCAAAGTCGATGTCATCGAAGGGCACGCATCGTCCGCCCCACCAGCGCGATGTACCCCCCAGTGCGCGGCACATGGCGATGTCCGTCGGCGCGTGACGCCGCTCATCCACCTTGTGGCCGGCACCGAGGCCCGCCGCGAAAGCGTCGGGCTGCTCCTGCCCCGCCTCGAGGAGCAGGACGCTCAGGCCCGCGTCCTCACACGCCAGCGCCACGGCGATGCCCACGGGCCCGCTGCCGACGACGCAGACATCATGCGGCGGTAGACCCGACAATTGGCCGAGGGAGACGAACATTTAAGCCGCGCCCTAGTTGGGACAATCAGGGAAGCGAACCTTCCGGGGCTTGATCGCCTTGGCCGGATTGCCCACGTAAACCGTCCAGGGTTCCAGATTCTTGAAGGCGCACGCCCTCGCCCCCAGCACCGCGCCACGTCCCACAGTCACGCCCGGCCCCACGAAAGCCTCGGCCGCCACCCATGCCCGGGCCTCGATCCGGATCGGTGCCGTGCGCAGCTGGAAATTGACGTCCTCGATGTCGTGGGTGCCGGCGCAGATATGAGCGCCCTGCGAGACCAGGGAGTAGGGCTCGAGCACGATGCGGCCCATGGAATAGACCGTCACGTCGGGCCCGATGAAGGCGTAGTCCCCCACCTCGAGATTGGCGGGAGACCAGATGCGCGCGCTCGGGTAGATGCCGGCCGTGGGCGCAATCGTCGCGCCGAAGGCGCGCAGGATCATGCGCCTCCACCCGTGCCACTTCGGCAGGGTCCACCGCGCGAGAAGCAGCCACACAATGCGAAACGCCGTGCGGTGAAGAAGGTTCGTCAGGGTAAAGCTGGACCCGCTACGCCAAGTATCCACCCGGCTCGCATCGAGAATATCTCTATCGCTCATAGCTTGGCCTCACACCTCATCCCTGACGCCCGTCTCACCGGAATTGATCGGCGGTGGAGAGATAGTCTTTGACGTAGCGGGTCAGCCCCTCTTCCAGCCCCGTGGTCGGCCGATTATAGCCGGCCGCCGCGAGCTTATCGAGCGACGCGCAGGTGTAATACTGGTACTTGCCCTTGAGGCTCTGCGGAAGATCGATGAACTCGACCCGTTCCTCCACGCCCATGGCCGAAAACACGATCTTGGCCTTGTCGAGGAACGAGCGGGCCGATCCCGACCCGACATTGTAGAGGCCGGACTTGACCCCTTCGGTCTTCAGCGCCCAGAGCGCGACGTCGACGCAGTCGTCGACCCACACGAAGTCGCGCAATTGCTCGCCGTCAGCATAGTCGGGATTGTCGGAGCGGAACAGGCGGACGAACCCCTTGTCGCGGATCTGCTCAAACAGCTGGACCGCCACCGAGCGCTGGCCGCCCTTATGGTACTCGTTCGGCCCATAGACGTTGAAGAACTTGAGCCCGGCCCACAGGGGAGGCGTCGCCGCCCCGCGCTTCACCCGGTCGACCACGAAGCGATCGAAGACGTTCTTGCTCCAGCCGTAGGGATTAAGCGGCCTCAGGTCGGAGAGATAGGCGTCGTCGTCGCGGTCAAGAAAGCCTTGGTCGCCATCGCCGTAGGTGGCCGCCGAAGAGGCATAGACCAATGGGATCCGGTTGGCCGTCGCGAACGTCCACAGGTCGATGGACAAGCGCACGTTGTTGTGGACGATCAGGTCGACGTCCGTCTCGGTGGTCGTGGAGATGGCGCCCATGTGGACGATGCCGGCGATCTTGGAGGCGTTGGCCTTCAGGAACGCTTCGCATGCCTCCGGACGTACCAGGTCCAGGAGCCGGCGCTTGGCGATGTTGCGCCATTTGATGTCGTTCGTGCCGAGGGTATCGACGATGACGATTTCCTCGCCTGCGGCATCAAGCGCCGCCGCGATGTTCGAGCCGATGAAGCCCGCCCCGCCGGTGATCACATACATGGGTATCGCATCCTAAATTCGGCCGGCCATGGCGTCTCGGCACGCGTCGTTGAGATCCTCGGCGGCGCGGCTCACCTCGAACGAGGACAGGAATATCGCGCGCGCCCGTTCACCGATCACCTGACGTTCGTCGGGGCTGAGAGCGGCAAAGCGGCGCAGCAGGCGGACAACGCCCGGCTGGTCGTCCTCGTCCGCAAAGCCGCCGCCGGCCGCCACCTCACGCCAGATGTTGACCTTGTTGGTGATGAAGACCGGCTTGGCGCAAGCCATCGCCTCGGCCACCACTATCCCGAAGTTCTCCTGATGCGAAGGCAGAACGAAGGCTTCGCACCCGTGGAAGCCGCCCCACTTGGCATCGCCCCGCAGCATGCCCGGCCAGTGGATGCGGTCGGCGATGCCGCGCCGCTCGGCCTGAGCCTTCAGCTCGGCAAAATAATCGTCCGCGACCGGGCCAGCCATGACCAGATCGACATCCACACCGTCGCGCACGATTTCGGCGAAGGCATCGATGAGGAGATCGCAGCCCTTCTTGGGATGGATGCGGCTGAGATAGAGCAGATAGGGGCGCCGAAGGTTGGGCACCAGCGCGCGAAACGCCTCGGTCTGCCCTGGGCGCAGCGGGCCGGGATCGGAGGTGCCGTAGGCCACCACCCGCTCCTTCGCCCGATAGGGCGTGAAGGACTGACGGGCGAGAATGCGCTCCTCCTCGCTGGTGAAGAGCACGGCCCGCGCATTGTTGACGAGCGGCCCTTCGTTGAACCACCAGAGCGCCTGCTTCATCGCGCCCTTCAGGGGGAAGTTCCGCTTGAACCAGGGGTCCAGCATGCCGTGGCTCATCACGAGATAGGGCACGCCCCCGCCCACGAGCGCGGCGCGAGCCCCCATGGTCGAGAAGTTCCAGAGACCGTGGACCGTCACAACGTCATAGTCGCGTGCATGCGCCTTCAGCCAGGGAATGAAGGCCGGGCAATAGCCGTAGCGATGCCAGGGACGTTTCGCACCACTGGCGTCCATCGGCTCGCCGCACGCGAAGACCTTGAGCGGAAAGTCCTTCACCCAGGGCGCATCCGGCGGATCAAGGCACACCACGTGCTCCTCGACGCCCGCGGATGCGTGGAACGGCGCCTGCTGACGGATGCCCTCGATGGGGCCGCCGTGACGTGGGTCCACGCCGGCGATGACCCTTAGGCGCAACCGCATTGCAACCCCGAAGACTGAAACATGAAATGAATTCCCCTGCACTTTGGCGCGCCAAAGAGGATATCAGGCATCGCAAAGTAGATTTGCGACACTATACGTTCAACCGGCCCCATTGTGGAGCTTGTGGCAACGTCGCAGGCCGCTGTCCCCCCGAGCCAGCTCATCGCCCGAACACCAGCACGACCACGGACATGCCGCCATGGAGCAGCAGCAGCGCCGCCGCGATGCCGGTGGCTCCCGCGGACATCGCCCAGCCATAGGCGAGTATCGCGCACACGGCGGTCAGCCCCACGAACAGATAGGACAGGCGCACGTGCCGATTGATGGCCGCGATGGGTGTGAACAGGCATCCCCACCACATCTCCGCCGCCACCGCAGCGTTGAGCAGGGCAAAGAAGGGATAGACCACCGCCACGTGGCCATGTGTCCACAATTCCATCACGTAGGGACCGAGCGCCCACAGGCCGAGGCAATAGGCGAGGATGCCCGCGATGCCGATCAGCACATGGATGCGCTTCAGCCTCGCGAAGGCGCTGGTGTTGCCCTGCCCATGCAACCGCGAATATTCGGGCGCAAAGGAGTAATTGACGAGATTGGCGGCGGACGTCCCCATGCGCGCCAGGGTCCGGGAAGTGGAGAACAGCACGGTTTCCTGCGCGGTCGCGACCGCGCCCAAAAGCACGATGGGCCCCTGGATCGCCAGAGCCTGCGCAAGCCCGAGCAGCATGTAACTGAAAGAGGGATTGGCCATGCGGCGGATCTCGGCGAGACGGGCGGCCTTGAGCCCGAGCGGAATGTCCGGTGCCGTGCTTCGCAGCCAGATCCACAGGGCGAGCGTGCAGGCGGTTCGCATCACCAGCACGGCAAGCGCCGCCAGCTCGACCCGCGTGGTGAGGAGGGCAACGGCCACCGTGGCGACGCCCTCCAGCAGGCGCGAGGTAGCGCCCCACATCACCTCGGCCGCCGGCCGGCCGGCGGCACGCACCCCGGCGCACAGGAGCAGCAGGAACTGGTTCACCACCACGCCGCCCACAAGGAACAGAATGGTGAGCTTGGCAGCGGTCTCGGTCAGCGGACCAAGAGCGAACGCCTGCGTCAGCGTGACGGCCTCGATGCCGAGGCCACAGGCGGCGAGGATAACCGCCGCAGTCACCAGCAGCAGGGCGAAGACGCTGTGATAGACCCGCAAGACACCGGCGTGATCGGATGACGCGGCGTGCATCACCATGCTGTTCTTCGCCACCAGGGTGAAGCCGAAGTCGCTCAGCGTGAGATAGCTCGGCACCGCATAAAGCACGAGCCACCCGCCGTAGCGGTCCGCTCCCCAGGCGGAGAGCAGGAACGGCACCTGCAGCAATTGCACCGCGACGATGCCGATCTGGTTGTAGATCTGCGCGGTGAAGGTGAAGCCCACCCTGCGGAAGGCGAGAAGGCGACTCATGTCAGCATTCACCTTCGCAGCCGGTCGGCGGTTGCAGGATGATCGTCCCGGTCACGGCGCGCGATCCTTCCGTCAGCCGAGCAGTTCGGAAACCGCGGACACGACCTGCTCCACGGCGATTGCGCGGACGCCGCGCATGTCATGCAATGTGCGGTTATCCCCCACATAGGGATGCCACTTTCGCGGTCGATTGAAGTCTCCGAACAGGCCCACGCACGGCACACGCACCGCCGAGGCGAGGTGCAGCGGGCCGGAATCATGCCCGATGAAAACCCGCGCGCCCTGGATGGCGGCCGCCGATTCCCGCGGCGAGAGCGTGCCGCATTGGTCGGACACCGGACCGGGCCATGCGTCGCGCACCGCCGTCACCCGCTCGGCATCTTCGCGCGCGCCGACCACGAGCAGGCCATGGTCCGGCCGGCTCCTGCCGATCGCTGCCAGAAGGGCGCGCCAGTTCTCGATGCCCCAGTCCTTCTGCGCGGCCTTGCCGCCCATGTTGATGGCGATGACCGGAGCGCCGCCGAGCCCGGCCACGGCCTGACGGCCGGCCGCAATCTCACTGGCGTCGAGCGAGAGATCCCAATTGGCCTGATCGTGCAGGTCGATGGGGCCGAGGCAGCTGAGCGCACGCGCCAGACGCTCGCATTCCGGCTCCTCCTCGCCCGAGCCGGGCGCGATGCGGCAGGTGTCGAGATCCCGCGTCCACGGCACGCCCAGCAGGTTGCTGAAGCCGCAAAGCTTGAAATAGGCGACGTCCCGATACACCCCGGCAAGACCGCGCGAGGGCATGAGATAGACCATGGTGTCCGTTTCAAGCGCAGTCAGCCGGCGCCGCAGATCCCACAGCGCGGCGGGGCTGCGCGTGCCGACGGGATAGGAGATCGCCCCGTGAACCAGCGACGTGCCGAGCACCGTGATCAACGGCGCCGCCTTTGAAGAGATGGGGATATTGGTGAGCACGATGCGCTCGTGATCCGGATAAAGTTCCGCGATGCGCCGGAAGAACGGCACGGCGATGATGGTGTCGCCCAGGCTGCCCAGGCGATAGATGAGAAGACGTTTCATCTGAAAAGGGTCCAGGGCGGGGCAGAGCGCGTCCAAAGGCAGCGGCCAAAAGGCCCCAGGGCGCAAGGGACGCAGCGTGGTCGGGACGCAGGGTGGACGGGACGGCGGCGCAGCACCTTTCTCAGACGGCCGGGGCTGTCGTGTTGGCGCCTGTGCCCTCTGTCATGCGGCGGATGGTGTTCGTGGTGCTGCGCCCGGGCACCAGCTCGAAGCGCAGCACCTGTCCGCCGCGCGCCAGCACGGTGTCGGCGCCCACGATTTCGGAGACCTGATAATCCGCGCCCTTCACCAGCACGTCGGGCTGGAGCTGCTCGATCAGCTCCTTCGGGGTGTCCTCGTCGAACACCACCACCAGATCGACCGCCCCGAGCGCCGCGATCACCTGCGCGCGGTCGGCCTCGTTATTCACCGGACGCGTCGGCCCCTTGAGGCGCTTGACCGAGGAATCGGCATTCACCGCCACCACGAGGCGATCGCAATGCGCCCGCGAGAATTCGAGGATGCCTACGTGGCCCACATGCAGCACATCGAAGCAGCCGTTGGTGAAGCCAACCGCGAGCCCATGGCGCTGCCAGGCCGCGACCTGCGCGGCGGCATCCGTGCGGGAGACCACCTTTGCCGTGGATGGCGGCCCCTCGGGCGGGCTTTGCCGGTCGAGCTCGCCGACCAGCTCGGCGCGCGAAACCGTGGCGGTGCCGCGCTTGCCCACCACGACGCCCGCCGCCGCATTGGCGATGAAGGCCGCCTCCTCGAGCGCGCCGCCGGCACCGATGACCAGGGACAGGGCCGCGATCACCGTATCGCCGGCACCGACCACGTCGGCCACTTCGCGCGCCGCCGTCGGGATATGCACCGGTTCTCCCGCCCTCTGGACGAGGGTCATGCCCTTCTCCGAGCGCGTGACGAGCACGGCGCCGATGTTGGTATCTGCCAGCACCTTGCGGCCAGCGGCGACGGCTGAGGCATCATCGTCGCCCTGGATGCCGGTGGCCATCCAGACTTCGTGCAGGTTCGGCGTGACCAGCGTCGCGCCATCGTAGCGCGAGAGGTTCGACGTCTTCGGATCGACGATGATGGGCGCGCCCCGACGGGTGGCGAGCTCCACGGCGCGCCGGATCACGCGGGGGGTCAGAACCCCCTTCGCATAGTCCGACAGGACAAGCACGTCGTGCTCCGGCAGCGCGGCCACCACCTGCTCGATGATCGCGTCCTCGATCTCCTCCGCGACCGGTGAGCTGTCCTCGCTGTCCGAACGCAGCATGTGCTGGCCCTGGGCAACGAAGCGCACCTTCTCCGTGGTCGGGCGGGACGGCGCGGCCAGGAACATGGACACGACGCCAGGGGTTTCATCGACGATGCGCCGCAGCTCGGCCCCGCCCGCATCCGCGCCCGTGACGCCGATGAGGGTGCACTGCCCACCGAGGGAGGCGATGTTGCGCGCCACGTTGGCGGAGCCGCCGGCAATGGTGGTCGAGCCGGTCACGGAGAGGACCGGGACCGGGCTTTCCGGCGAGATGCGTCGGGCCGATCCCGTCACGAAGCGGTCGAGCATCACATCGCCGAGGCACAGGACACGCACGCGCGGGAAAGAATCAATAATGGACATCTCGCCCCCTCGAAGTGACCAGACCGCTCGGCTGGCAACAACCTGTTCCCAATGTGGGCCCTGCGCCCTTGCGACGTACCATCTGCGGCACCAGGGAATCCCCTCAACGCCAGGCGGGGCCGGCCGGCGATGCCAGCCGCAGGTCGCCCCACCTGAGGGTTTTCACGCTCGCGCCCATCCCGGTGGACACCAAGGCCCGCTCCGAAGCCTGGGCGGCCTCGATATCCGCCACCGCGATGTTTTCGTCTATCGGACCTAGCGTCACGCTCGCGGTCAGGAGGGTTGACCCCAACCGCTCGGGTGAGATGTGGCCGTTGAGCGGAATCACCAATTCTGCCGCCGCCAGCCCCGCCTCGGTCCGTACGGTCCAGCGACCCGACATGTCCACGCCGTCGAACACGCAGGGGCCGCCGCGCACCACCGCCTTCCAGTTCTGGCACGCGAGGACGAAGACGCCGGCATCGAGCTGCTCGGCGTGAGCCCCCGCACCTTCGACGGACAGGCGAAAAACGAGGGACTGTCCGGAATAGCCGGACCGCGAGCGGTCGGCGGACACGTGCCTGTCACCACTGTTGATGACGGGATAGGAGGCGACGAGAACGCTGCGTTCCTTCTGCTGCGCCCGCATGCCGAAGGACGCGAAATCGTACCCGTCCTTCATAACCCGCGCGCGAAAGACAGCCGGCTTGGGCAAGGCCTTCCAGTAGCCGATCACGGGATGAGCCTGAATCCAGCAATTGGCGATCGACGCACTCCCGAGACAGACGTCAGGCTCGAGCCAGGTGGACGTCCAGACCTCTTCTCCTGTCTCGGCATAGCGACGCACGCGCTCGACGACGGCGCGCGGCATCGGCGCATCCACCGTGAACAGGACGCGCAGATTTTCCGGACATGGAAGCATGCCCTTGCGCAACGGCAGAAGCGGCAAGTCCCGATCGGGCACATCGTGGCCGAGGCGCGCAGCGAGGGAGCCCCACAAGTTCGGAACCAGCAATTCCGTGTAGGCGCGGCTGTGCGGCCCGGCCCATTGGCCTGTCGCCGGGTGAAAATGAGTTGCGGCCACCTGCCAGGCCTGCTGCCAGATCGACCGCATTCCTTCCATGAGGCGTTCGTCGGGCTGATAATAAAGGAACGCCTCGGTCTCGACCAAAACGGCATTCGTATAGGTCGGGCTGTTGTACTCTACGAAACCGCCCTGGGCGCGCGTGTACTTGATGAACCGGTCCAGCAGGTTCGCGCCGTATTCGGAGAGATCGGGCCTGCGGAGCAGGCGGCCGGCCATGGCCGTCAGCCGGATGCTCATGATCACAACGTTGGTGGCATCGAGGCTGACATTTCTGCGCACGACACAGGCGCAAGCGTGGCTGATCGCCTGGCCAGCCTTATCCTGCGCCGTCGAGGTCAGCAGGTCCTTATAGGACCAGAGCAGTTCGGCGAGACGCGCGCCGATGAAGCACGCCCAGTTCAGATCGGGCGGCCGCATTTCGGCCAGCGGCTCCTCGACGTACCAGGACCAGGTTCCGTAGGTCGGGCTCGACGGATCGACATCCTGCAAGTCCGCCAGCCTCGTCACGATCTTGGAGACCCGATCGGCCGCCACAGCCCCGCCCTGATCCGCGATCGCGACCGCATAGTCCGCGCTGCGCCGCGTGTCATGGACCACCATCTTCGACGTGGTCCGCGTGGCGTAGCCGGGACCCCCGCCGGGGCCCACCAGCAGCCCTGCGGCCTCATCCCACCGCGCGGGGAGCACGCGTGCATCCGCGGAAAATTCCTCTGCCGCGCGTGCCGCCTCGACCGAGCCCGGGCCGGCGAGCAGAAGCGCCCCCAACACCGGCAACAGGGTGCGGCGCGTAAGCCCCGCACCGCTGTCGAGGCCGCCGGCGCCAGGATGTTCGCTCGGCTGCATTATTCGGCCCTTCCCGCCATCGCCGGAGGCGCGCCTCGCGCAGGGGCGATCTGTTTGACGATGAACAGGAACACCAGAATGATCGGCAATTGCCGCAAGAAGAAGATCACGATCTGCGACATCTCCTTCTCGGCCAGGAAGAGCGTCGCGGACGTGATAAAAATTCCGAGGGCGTTGTCGCGCAGCGGGCCCGTCAATCCGTTCAGGATGGAAAAGGCAAGAAAGATCACGAGCCCCGGACACAGGATCACCGCGGGATAGCCACCCAAGGCGAACGCACTCGCGGTCAACCCGATGACGGGCCGCCCAACGACGCCCGGATCTCGGATCCGATAATGCCAGGCGATGAAGTCGGCGCTGGAGCCGGCCGACTTCGCCACCAGAAATGACGGCAGCACCGAAGACGCGACATCGGCTAAGCTCTCAAAGCCTAGAATACCGTAGGTCGACGTTCGCGAAACAACCTGATCCACCGGCTGGATGAAACAGAATCGGGAAACGTTCGCGTTACTGGGGAAAACGTAATTGAGGGTCGGATCGCGCATCGACGCGAACGTTTCCAAGACGCTCTGAGCCTGCTCCTCCAGCAGCATCGGATCGAAACCCGCACGCTCTATCACGTCATAAGCCGCTTCGAGCCGTTCCACGACCGAAAGCTGAGCAGCCATATTTCTCGTTATATGGATCGCCGGAGAAACATAGAACACAAGTATGACGGCGACTACACTACCAATAATCACTTCTCTCAAGAGGTTTATACGAACTGAACTGTTCGCAACCACGAGCCCGACCGCGATCACGTTCGCGACAAAGGTAGCTTTCACATTGGCTGCGACAGACGTAAGCATGACGACGCCGAGCATCACGCCAAGAAGGCCCAAGCCGCGCTGGGTGCGGTTCTCGCGCGAGAACACATACGATGCCTGGCACACGAGGCCGAACGTGGTGACGAAAATGAAGGAGCCAAAAAAACCAATGCCTTCCCCCGAGTCCACCGCCGCTTGCGTCGCCTGAGGACGCAGGATGATGTGGAGCAGGTCGAACATCGTGCCGATGGGGAACACTACCAACGCCAAAAAACGCAGGTTTTCCGGCACGAGAAGCGGAGCCCTCACGCCAAGCACGAATTTCGGCATGTTCCTCGAAAAGAAATAACCGCAGAATATCGACAGGAAGCCGATCAGATTGACTGAGCTCGATTCAATGGGACTTACCAAATTTTCGTCAACCGATTGACCAAGAAGCGTTTTAACGATCAAGGTAAAATAACCGGAATATAAAATTATATTGATAATAATGACATCTGCGGGAAGGAACGCTTTCACTTCAAAGACAAAAAATGCAAAACAAGAAATGGCCGTGAGAGTGAACAGAACGAAGAGATCAGCACCCATCGCAACCTGAACCACCACAAGGCAGAACAGGACCCCAAAATATACCAGTTTAGCGATCGACTTCATCAAATCGTCCTGTTGAGATAGTCTACCTGCCCTGAGCCAGTCCCGTAAGTTGCTCGACCTCCCTGCCGGGATGGAAAAGGACGCCCTCCAGGACATCCATTGCGGCTTTTTCCGACAATGTCATGGCCAACGCGATGCGCCGATCTTCGGCATCCGCGACGGCGCCGGCCGCGTGGCAACGGACGGCCTCCACCATGGCAGATGGATCCCCCGGCGTCACGAGGGTCGCCGCGCCGACCAGGAAGTCGGCAAGTTCGGTGCCCGGCTCGGCCGTGACCAGGATCGGCCGTCCACTCGCAAGCATGCCGCCGAGCTTGGACGGCAGCACCAGATCCGCCGCGCTGGCCTGCTGCGGCAGGAGGTGCAGGTCGCACAGGCTGAGAAACTCCGGCAGGCGGGCATAGGGCTGGAACGGCAGGAAATGCACGTTGGGAAGGCCGGCGGCCTGCCGCTGGAGGTCCGCCAGCGAAGGCCCCTCGCCGGCGATGGCGAAGACGATGTCGGAGCGGTCCGCCAGCTGTCGTGCCGCCTCGATCACCACGTCGAGCCCCTGCTTGGGGCCGATGTTGCCGGAGTAGAGCGCAACGAAGGCATCGCGCGGCAGGCCAAGCTCCTCGCGATAGGCATAGGCCGTCGGAAGGGGGCGAACGTGGCCGAGATCGACCCAGTTGCGCACCAGGGCAATGCGCTCTTCGGGAATGCCCTTCTCGGCGATCCGCTCCGCCATGCGCTGCGAGATGGTGACGATGGTGTCGAAGCGCGACAGGCAGAAACGCTCGAACGCCGCCGCGAGCCGCTTCAGCCCCCCTGCCCCGCCGAGATGCCCCACCGCGAAGGCCGCATCCACTTCCAGATCCTGCACATGCAGCACGGTGCGCGCGCCGGTGAGCCAGGCCGAGAGGAGCACGAACGGCGCCGCAAAAAGCGTCGGCTCGATGGAAAGCACCGTGTCCGGGCGTCGGCGCAGCGCCCGCCACAGCGTCACGGGGGCCGAAGAGGCAGCGAACGACATGGGCGCGATCAGGCGCCAGATGCCGCCCATCGCGGACCTGACCAGGACGGGACAGCGATAGAGCCGTGCGCCGTCCCGCTCCTCGGTGGAGTAGCGGTTGCGGTAGGGGGCCTTCACCGTCCAGCCGGGGTAATGGGGCGGCGCGGTGACCACCTCCACCTCATGGCCGCGGCCAACCATGAGCGCCACCAGCTCTCCGGTGTATTTGCCGCAGCCGGTAAGCTCCGGCGCATGGTTCATGGCGGAGACGAGAAGCTTGCCCATGATATTCCGTCCGTGACCCGTGCCCGCCGCTTCAGCTCGCGGCCCGGAGAGCGCCCTGGTTCTCAAGGAACCAGCGGTAGCTCGCCGCGATGCCGTCGCGAAGCGGGATGGACGGCGTCCAGCCGAGCGCCCGCAGGCGATCGGCGCTCATCAGCTTGCGTGGCGTGCCATCGGGCTTGGAAAGGTCGTGCACGATCTCGCCGGTAAAGCCCACCACGTCGCAGACCGTGCGGGTCAGCTCCAGGATGGTCACGTCGTCGCCCGAGCCCACGTTGACGTGGGTGTCGCCCGAATAGACCTTCATCAACAGCACGCAGGCGTCGGCGCAATCGTCCACATGCAGGAACTCGCGGCGGGGCGTGCCCGTGCCCCACATGACGATTTCCTTGTCGCCGCGCAGCTTCGCCTCATGCGCCTTGCGAATGAGCGCCGGCATCACGTGGCTGGAATTGAGGTCGAAATTGTCGCCCGGCCCGTAGAGGTTGGTCGGCATGGCCGAGATGAAGTTGCTGCCATGCTGGCGCCGGTAGGCCTGCGCCAGCTTGATGCCCGCGATCTTGGCGACCGCATACCACTCGTTGGTGGGCTCCAGCGGTCCCGTCAGAAGGGAGTCCTCGGTGATGGGCTGCGGCGCCATCTTGGGGTAGATGCACGACGAGCCGAGGAACAGCAGCTTCTCCACACCGAAGCGATGGGACGCCTCGATGATGTTCGCCTCGATCATCAGGTTGTCGTAGAGGAAATCGGCCGGATAGGTGTCGTTGGCGAGAATGCCGCCGACCTTGGCCGCGGCGAGGAACACCGCGTCCGGACGGGTCCGCTCCAGGAAGGCGCGGACGGCGGACTGATCCTTCAGGTCCACCTCCGCGCGCGAGGCGGTGACGACCTCGCATCCCTCACGCGCCAGGCGCCGCACGATGGCCGAGCCCACCATGCCGCGATGGCCGGCGACCCAGACTTTCTTGCCCTCGAGCGCGTAGGATCCCATCTCAGGCTTCCTTCATGACGGTCGAGGTCTGCATCACCTTGAGGTCTTCGGCGACCATCTCGCGGCAGAGCTCGCGCACCGACGTCTCGTGGGTCCAGCCGAGCTTCTCGTGGGCCTTCTTGGGGTTGCCGATGAGGAGGTCCACCTCGGTCGGGCGGAAGTAGCGGGGATCGACCTCGACGAGGCACCGGCCCGACTGCGTATCATAGCCCTTCTCGTCCACGCCGCTGCCGCGCCATTCCAGCGCAATGCCCACGTCCTCGAAGGCCCACTGCACGAACTGGCGCACCTCGGTGGTCTCGCCGGTGGCCAGCACGTAGTCGTCCGCCGCCTCCTGCTGCAGGATCAGCCACATGCCGCGCACATACTCGCGCGCATGACCCCAGTCGCGCTTGGCATCGAGATTGCCGAGATAGAGCTTCTGCTGCTTGCCGTGCCGGATGGCGGCAACGGCGCGGGTGATCTTGCGGGTCACGAAGGTCTCGCCGCGCAGCGGGCTCTCGTGGTTGAACAGGATGCCGTTGGAGGCATGAATGCCATAGGCCTCGCGGTAGTTCACCACGATCCAGTAGGCGTAGAGCTTGGCGGCCGCATAGGGGCTGCGGGGATAGAAGGGGGTGGTCTCCGACTGGGGCACTTCCTGCACGAGCCCGTACAGCTCGGATGTGGAGGCCTGGTAGAAGCGCGTCTTCTTTTCCAACCCCAGGATGCGGATGGCCTCCAGCAGACGCAGGGCGCCGATGGCGTCGGCATTCGCGGTGTATTCCGGCGTCTCGAACGACACCTGCACATGACTCTGCGCGGCGAGGTTGTAGATCTCGTCCGGCTGGCACTGCTGCACCACCCGGATCAGGTTGGTGGAATCCGTCATGTCGCCATAGTGCAGGACGAACCGCGGGTCGGACTCGTGCGGATCCTGATAGATGTGCTCGATGCGCCCCGTGTTGAAGGACGAGGAGCGGCGCTTGATGCCGTGGACGGTGTATCCCTTCTCGAGCAGCAACTCTGCCAGGTAGGCGCCATCTTGACCGGTCACGCCGGTGAGAAGAGCCACCTTGCCATTGGACGGAACCTTCACGGACATTTATCGCCTCACTGTGTGCTGAAGGCTCGGCAGCGGCCCGGCCCCCAAAGTGCCCCCAACTCATGACCGTCCGAGCGAGGCCGGTGGTCATCCCAAAACCTTCCGCACGGGTCCCTGCTCACGCGCACCAGGGCGCCGACAGGAACGCACACCGATGCAAATCCGGCATGCTACCGCACTTCGGGTGAAACGACAGCGTCGTCCCGCCCGACTTCATCCCGCACGCCACCCGTTATGCGTGCGCAAATCCGAGTATACTCAACCCGCCGGGACGAGCATTTCTCGGTCAATACTCAATCGTACGCTACCATTCATCACCGACAGGAGTAACGCGACGCGCCCCCGAGCATCCAGTCTTTCGAGAACGCCAAGGCCCCCCGAAAACGGACCCGAGGTCAGGCGCACCGGATCACCCTGTTTCAGGTCGTAGTCGACCACGGTGATGCCATCCGCGGCGGTCGCCTTCACCATGGCTTCCACAACGCCCTGAGGGACCGGCTGCGGACGCTCGCGGGCCATAACGAGGCCCGAGACACCGATGGTGCCGTTGATGGAGCGCCAGCGATCACGCTCAGGATCGAAGAAGGCAAAGCCATAGCGGGGAAACATGAAGGCTCTCACAGCCTCGGTCTTGCGAGCGTGCCGCCGCGTCTCCCAGATCCGGGGGAAGAACACCGCAAAGCCCTGACGATCAAGCTGCTCCTGCGCCACCGCTTCCATGCGTGGCAGCGTGTAAATCACATGCCAGCGCGATCCGGCGGACATGAGGGAGTAAGGAAGCGTCATTGCCGTGAATCTATCTCGCCCACGCGCTTGACCAATTCGCTCAGCGAGACATCGCTCGATGTCGGACGAAGGAGCCTCCCGCAACGAGACCCCCGCCACCTTCAACCGATACGCCCGCCCCCGGCGCTTTGTCGGCACACGCCCAACCCGACCCGCCAACATACAGACGGACCCCCTGGGTGCCCCGCACGCTTAGCATTCGGGCCATGCCGACAAGACGACGAATTACGTAGATTTCCATAGGCGATGCGCATTTATTTTGCAATGCAGAAAATTGGGCACGGATGAAATATCCTGCAGATTCAACAAATTGAGGCTGACGCGCCACGCCGCCGCCCGCCTCCGATCCACTTTCATTGCGCACCGCACCACCGTCTCAACCCACTACCGTGCTGCCCGCCGAAGCGAACGCGCCATGCCGCGAGACGCCCGTGAGCACTGACTGACGCAAATTTCGCAAAAAGCAAAGAAGACCAGGATCAGGACCCTAGCTGGAAAGTAGAAAATTCCCCCTGCGACAGATTGGCAGCCAGTAGCACACCCATAGGTAGGCAGGATGAGCCACCGATATTCTCAAGGCACTGTCGGAATCCAATCGGCAGCGCAGATGCCGCCACCGTCATTTGACAGCCCATCGACGGGAGATCGGAACGGCGATTTTGCGCTTGCGAACACCCCTTCCCGCTCCCCGCGCCTCCACGCAACTCCGCGACCGGGTCCCCAGGTACGCGCCAACGGGCGCGCGCGCCGCCACGATGGACTCCTGAGAACCTTTTGTCGCACAATTATAAAATTTGAATGACCGGCGACTGCGCAATGCCCGATCATTGGTCAACGGATCAGCAGATGTGCATCTGGCGTATGGGCGTCCGACCCTGACCCCGGCTTTGGAAGAGCGTGAGTCGGGGGAAAATGCTGTATTTTGCCGCATCGCAGCATGGAACGACGCCGCAAATTTGTGCAGGGCATGATCCTAAGCGTGTACTGCAAAACGTCATTGAGATTCCGTATCGATACACGTAATTAGCACGAAGCAGACCTTGTGTGGTCGCGCAGCTTGGGGAAGTGGGGATCATGCGCGTTGCGATGATTGGCGCGGGCTACGTCGGCTTGGTTTCCGGAGCCTGCTTCGCGGACTTCGGGCATATCGTCACCTGCGTTGACACGCACGCCGGCAAGATCGAAGCCCTCAAGCAGGGCGAAATCCCCATCTATGAGCCCGGGCTCGCCGCGCTTGTCGCGAACAACGTGAAGGCGGAGCGTCTCTATTTTACCACCAGCCTCGCCGAAGGGGTGAAGGACGCCGACGCCGTCTTCATCGCGGTCGGCACGCCGTCGCGCCGCGGCGACGGCCATGCCGATCTTTCCTATGTCTATCAGGCCGCGCGCGACATCGCCGGCGCCATCAGCCGCTATACGGTCGTCGTGACCAAATCGACGGTTCCGGTGGGCACTGGCGACGAGGTGGAGCGCATCATCCGGGAGACGCGCCCGGAGGCGGAGTTCGCGGTCGTCTCAAACCCCGAGTTCCTCCGCGAGGGCGCGGCCATCACCGATTTCAAGCGCCCCGACCGCATCGTGGTGGGCACCGAGGATGAGCGCGCCCGGCAGGTGATGACGGAACTCTACCGTCCGCTGTTCCTCAACCAGTCGCCGCTGCTCTTCACCTCGCGCCGCACGGCCGAGTTGACCAAGTATGCGGCCAACGCCTTCCTCGCCACCAAGATCACCTTCATCAACGAGATCGCCGATCTGTGCGAGCAGGTCGGCGGCAATGTGCAGGACGTGGCCCGCGGCATCGGCCTCGACAACCGCATCGGCTCCAAGTTCCTGCATGCGGGACCCGGCTACGGCGGCTCGTGCTTCCCGAAGGACACCCTCGCCCTCATGAAGACGGCGCAGGACTACGGCGCACCCGTCCGCATCGTCGAAACCGTGGTGGCGGTGAACGACCAGCGCAAGCGTGCCATGGCCCGCAAGGTCACCGAAGCGCTGGGCGGCTCGGTGCGCGGGAAGACCGTGGGCGTCCTGGGCCTCACCTTCAAGCCCAATACCGACGACATGCGCGATGCTCCGTCCATCGCCATCATCACCGCCCTGCAGGACGGCGGCGCCATCATCAAGGCGCATGACCCCGAGGGCATCGAGCAGGCCAAGCTGGTGCTCGACAAGGTGACCTACGTCGACAGCCCCTACCTCGCTGCCGACGGTGCTGACGCTCTGGTGATCGTCACCGAATGGGACGCCTTCCGCGCGCTGGACCTGAAGCGGATCCACGGCATGATGGCGCAGCCGGTGGTGGTGGACCTGCGTAACATCTATCGCCCCGAGGAGATGGAAGGTCTCGGCTTCCGCTATTCCAGCGTCGGCCGCGGCAGCCTCGCCAGCGCCTGACGGGCATTGCCGCCCCGACGCACGCCGTGTGCTGGGGCGCCGGCATTGCTGTAGACTGCCTCGATTCAAGCCAGGCGCCTGCCATGACAAGCCAAGCACATCCCGAGTCCCCCCATGCTGACGCCGGGAAGATCATCCCGGTCGTCTTGGCCGGAGGATCGGGAACACGCCTCTGGCCGCTGTCGCGCAACAGCCTGCCCAAGCAGTTTCTGCCCCTCGCCTCCGACCACACGCTCTTTCAGGACACGCTGCTGCGCTGTGCGCCGGATGACGTGTTCGGCCCGCCGGTGGTGGTGGCCAACGAGGAGTTCCGCTTCTTCGCGCAGCGTCAGGCCCGCGAGATCGGCATCGACGCCACCGTCATGCTCGAGCCTGCCCGGCGCGACAGCGCGCCTGCCCTTCTGGCTGCGGCCCGCCATGTGGCGGAAACCTATGGTCCGGAGACCCTGGTGCTCGCGCTCGCTTCGGATCATGTGGTGCAGGACACGGCCGCCTTTCGCGAGGCCGTGCAGCTCGGGGCAAAGATCGCCCGCCCCGGACGCATCGTGACGTTCGGCATCTCTCCCACCGAGCCCCGCACCAGCTACGGCTACATCCGGTTGGGCACGGAGCTAGACCCGCTCGGCGCCTACGAGGTCGACTCGTTCGTCGAGAAGCCGGACCGCGCGACGGCCGAGCACTATGTGCAGGCCGGCTACCTCTGGAACTCCGGCAACTTCCTGTTTCCCGCGGGCCTGCTTCTTGCGGAGGCCGAGCATTACGAGCCGGCCATCGCCGCAGCGGTTACGGCCTCCGTCGCCAAGGCGAAGATGGATATCGTCGGCTTCCTCAGGCTCGATCCGGCGGCGTTCAAATCGTCGCCGGCCAAGTCCATCGATTTCGCGGTGATGGAGCGCACGCGCCTCGCGGCTGTGGTGCGCGGCAGCTTCGGCTGGTCCGACGTCGGCGCCTGGGACGCACTCCACGAGATCGGCACCAAGGACGAGACCGGCAATGTGACGGTCGGCCTCGTGCAGTTGCTGGACAGCTCCGAATCCTACGTCCGCTCGGATGGACCACTGGTGACGGCCATCGGCATCGAAGGTCTATCGGTCATCGCCACCTACGACGCGGTGCTCGTCATGCCCGCGAACCGCAGCCAGGACGTGAAGCACCTCGTCACCATGCTCAAGGCGCGGAACCCCCGCGTGGTGGACGAGCATCTCACCGTCCACCGGCCTTGGGGTACGCTCGAAAGCGTGTGCGAGGGCGCGCGCTTCCAGGTGAAGAAGATCGTGGTCGAGCCCGGCGGCGTGCTCTCGCTCCAGAAGCACTATCACAGGTCCGAGCATTGGATCGTGGTGCATGGGACGGCCGAGGTGACCGTGGAGGATCGCACCTTCATCGTGCACGAGAACGAATCCACCTACCTGCCCATCGGCACGGTCCATCGGCTCAAGAACCCAGGCAAGATTCCCCTCGAAATCATCGAGGTGCAGACCGGCTCCTACCTCGGCGAGGACGACATCACCCGCTTCGAGGACATCTACCAGCGCGCCTGAGCCCCCTCAGGCGAGGCCGCCGGCCTTCAGCAGCACCGCGAAGGCCGACAGGATGTGATAGAAGGAGGACGCTGGCGACGGCTCTTCCACGAAGGCGCCATCGGCAAGCCATTGGTCGCGCCACAGGCCGGCCACCGGCACGTCCAGATAGACTTTCAGAACCTCGAACGCCTCGCGGGCATCGGCTACGAAGGCCTCCCGCACCTCGCCGTCGGGCGTTGCCCCGGCGAACACGAGCGCGGTGCGCAGGCGCTCGGTCTGAGCCCACAGGCGGGCGCGGGGGTCGGTGGGCACGCCAGCCGCATCCACGGCGAAGATCGCCGCGCGTCGATCCGGGGCGATGCCGAAGCGGGTCCCGAAGGCGTAGAGCCGGTCCGACGCGGCGCGGTGATCGACGCCCAGCAGGTCGCCGGCGTGGCGGAACAGATAGGCCCACTCGAACTGGTGTCCCGGCTCGCGCACGGCACCGGCAGCGCCTTCCGCAAAGTGCCAGTCTCCGTCGTAATACTCGCCAACGGCGCCGGTCTCGGGATCGATGAGGCGCGTCGCGCCGAGCTCGACGATCGCGCGCGCCACGCCCTCGAATGGCTCGCTGATGCCCTCGGCAACCCAGGCGAGCTGCGCCTCCAGAAGGTGCATGTGCGGATTGGAACGCAGCGGCAGGTTGCGGGGGTTCGCTTCCTCGAAGCCGATCACGGGATGCGCGCGCTGCGCCGCCAGTTCGGCCTGGAGGGTACGGGCGGCGGCGAGCAGGTCCGTACCGCTGATCCCGGCCGCATGGGCCTGGGCGAGCGCGAACAGCACGAAGGCCTGATCGTAGAGGTCCGCGGTCTCGTCCAGCGGCGCCCCGTCCGGGGCCACGAGGCTGCGATACAGCCCGTCGGGCCGACGGAAACGGTCCATGAAGAAGGAGAGGCCATGGGCGGCCGCCTCCCGCCACGGGCCCTGCCAGCCGAGGCGCCCGCCCTCGATGAAGGCGTAGGTCTGCCGCGTCTGAACGCGCAGCCGGCGCGGCGCGATCACCGGCGTTCCATCGAGCGCGATCTTCTCGTAGAAGCCGCCGGAAGGGTCTGCCCCCGCCTGCCACCAGAGCGGCAGCGCGGCATCGAACAGCCATTCACGCGCCCAGCGAGCCTCGGCCTCGAGCATCATCGCGACTCCCCAGTGTCCGCAGCGGCTGATCTTGACGCGCCGATCCCGACGTCGCCATTTCTGCCTTACCGCACTGCAGCGACAAATTGTACCTGCTCGTGCCCGGCTGGCCTGCGGAACAGGCTGCGGCCTTGTGTTCTCACGCTTCGGCCGGTGTGCTAGAGCACCCGCCAATCCAGCTGTGCCGCAAGGCGAGATTGATTCCACCCGGCTCTAGGAAATGTGGGTACGCTCGTGACAGCATTTCTCCCGCTTGGCCTGCCCGACGTCATCCTCGTCCAGCCGCGCCGCTTCGGCGATGCGCGGGGCTATTTCTGCGAGACCTATGTGAAGCCCGTCTATGCGGCGAACGGGATCGGCGCGGATTTCGTCCAGGACAACGAGTCGTTGTCGGCGCAGGTCGGTACCGTGCGCGGGCTGCACATGCAGGCCCCCCCCTTCGCCCAGGCGAAGCTGGTGCGGGTGCTTTCCGGCGCCATCTTCGACGTGGCGGTGGATGTGCGGAAGGGCTCTCCCACCTACGGCCGCTGGGCCGGCGCGCGCCTGACGGCCGAGGGCGGGGAGCAGCTTTACATACCCCAGGGTTTCGCTCACGGTTTTTGCACCCTCGCGCCGGACACGCGCGTCGCCTATAAGGTGGACGCGGTCTATGACCGGGCGAGCGAACGCGGGATCATCTGGGACGATCCCGACCTCGCCATCGACTGGACCCTGGGCGACGGCGAGAAGATCCTCTCGGACAAGGATCGCATCTTGCCCCGCCTCAAGGATTTCGACAGCCCGTTCGCCTATCAGGGGACGGCGGCGAACGAAAGGTAGCTTCATGCGGGTGCTGGTGACGGGTGGCGCGGGCTTCATCGGCTCGGCGGTGGTGCGGCACCTCGTGGGGCTCGGGCACGACGTCCTGAACTTCGACAAGCTGACCTACGCCGGCAACCTCGCCTCGCTCGCGACGGTGGTCGACAATGCCCGCTACACCTTCGTGCAGGCCGACATCTGCGACGCCGCCGCCGTGCGTGCCGCGCTGGAAGGCTTCAAGCCCGACCTCGTGATGCACCTCGCCGCCGAGTCCCACGTGGACCGCTCCATCGACGGCCCGGGGGATTTCATCTCCACCAATGTGGTGGGCACCTACACCATGCTGCAGGAGGCCCTGCGCTACTGGCGGACGCTGCCGGGGCCGCAGAAGGAGGCCTTCCGCTTCCATCACATCTCCACCGACGAGGTGTTTGGCAGCCTCGGCGCCGAGGGGCTGTTCCGGGAAGACACCCCCTATCAGCCCAATTCGCCCTACTCCGCCTCCAAGGCGGCCTCCGACCATCTGGTCCGGGCCTGGTTCCACACCTATGGCCTGCCGGCGGTGATGTCGAACTGCTCGAACAATTACGGGCCCTACCACTTCCCCGAAAAGCTCATCCCCCTCGTCACGCTGAATGCGCTTGAGGGGTTGGAACTGCCGGTCTACGGCACCGGCGAAAACGTGCGCGACTGGCTGTTCGTGGAGGACCACGCGGAGGCGCTGTTCCTGATCGCCACCAAGGGCCGCCCCGGCGAAAGCTACAATGTGGGCGGCGCCTGCGAGCGGCGGAACATCGACGTGGTGCGCACCATCTGCGCCATCCTGGACGACCTCGTTCCGGACGCCACCATCGGCAAGCGCGAGGGGCTGATCCGCTTCGTCACCGACCGGCCCGGCCACGATGCGCGCTATGCCATCGACTTTTCCAAGCTGAACGCCGAACTCGGCTGGTCGCCGCGCGAGACGTTCGAGACGGGGCTGGAGAAGACCATCCGCTGGTATCTCGCCAACCGCCTCTGGTGGGAGCCACTGCGCCAGCGCTATCAGGGCCAGCGGCTGGGGCTGGACAAGGCACCGGCGGCCGGCGCCAAACTGGGGCTCGCATCTTGACGCGCATTCTTCTGTTCGGCGCCGGGGGGCAGCTCGGACGCGAAACCGTCGCCCTTGCCGGTGAGCGGGGGATCGATCTCGTCGCCCTCGGCCATGCCGACCTCGACATTTCCGATCCGGTCGCGGTCGCGCGCGCGCTTGAGGCCGCACGGCCGGATGCGCTCATCAATGCGGCCGCCTACACCGCCGTGGACAAGGCCGAGAAAGAGCCGGACCTCGCCGCCCGCATCAACGCCTTCGCGCCCGGCCTCATTGCCGAGCGCTGCGCGCGCTATCGCACGCCGTTCGTCCATGTCTCCACGGACTACGTGTTCGACGGCACCAAGCAGGGCGCCTATGTCGAGGCGGATCCTGTGGCGCCGCTCGGCGTCTACGGTCGCACCAAGGCCGCCGGCGAGGCGGCGGTGCGCGCCGCGCACGAACGCCATGTGATCGTGCGCACGTCGTGGGTCTACGGTGTCCACGGCAACAACTTCCTGAAGACCATGCTGCGCCTCGCCGGTGAGCGCGACCAGTTGCGCGTCGTCGCCGACCAGCGGGGTTGCCCCACCGCCACGCGCGACCTCGCCGAGGCGGTGCTGGCTGCGGCCCTCGCAGCGGCGAAAGGCGACGCCCGCTGGGGCACCTACCATTTCGCGGGGAGCGGCGTGACCACCTGGCATGGCTTCGCCAGCGCCATCGTGGCGGCGGCCGAGCCCCACACCGGCCGCAAGCCGGAGGTGGCGCCCATCACCACGGCCGACTATCCGACGCCGGCCAGCCGCCCGAAGAATTCGGAACTGGCCAGCGACCTGTTCGAGCGCACCTTCGGCGTGCGTGCCGCCCCGTGGGAGCAGCGCGCCCGCGAGGTGGTGGAGGCGCTTCTCGCCAAGGTTCCGGAGCCTGAGGCTTCAAAGCCTGAGCAGGCGCCGGCTCCCTCATCCGCAAGTCCCGCGCCGCAATCCGAGGAAGCATCGTGAAGGGTATCATTCTGGCCGGCGGTTCCGGCACCCGGCTTCATCCCATCACGCTCGTCGTCTCCAAGCAGCTGCTGCCGGTCTACGACAAGCCGATGATCTATTACCCCCTCTGCACGCTGATGATGGCGGGCATCCGGGACATCCTCATCATCACGACGCCGCACGATTCCGCGCTGTTCCAGGCGCTGCTGAAGGACGGCAGCCAGTTCGGCATCAACCTCACCTATGCGGTGCAGGAGCAGCCCCGCGGCCTCGCCGACGCCTTCATCGTCGGCCGCGAGTTCGTGGGCAACGATCGCGTGGCGCTGGTGCTCGGCGACAACCTCTTCTTCGGCCATGGCCTGCCCGAGCTTCTGGCGGATGCGGCGCGGCAGGAGCGCGGCGCCACCGTGTTCGGCTATCCGGTCCACGACCCCGAGCGCTACGGCGTTGCGGAAATGGCCGCGGACGGCCGCGTGCTGTCGCTGGAGGAGAAGCCCAAGGCTCCCAAGTCGAACCTCGCGGTGACGGGCCTCTATTTCTACGACAACCGGGTGGTGGACATCGCCGCCAATCTCGCCCCCTCCCCGCGTGGCGAGATCGAAATCACCGACGTCAACAAGGCCTATCTCGAACTCGGCGAGCTACGCGTGGCCATGATGGGGCGGGGCTTTGCCTGGCTCGACACCGGCACGCCGGACTCCCTGGTGGAAGCCGCCCAGTTCGTCCAGATCCTGGAAAAACGGCAGGGCCTGCGCATCTCCTCCCCCGAGGAAGTGGCCTATCGCGCCGGCTTCATCGACCGCGCCGGGTTGGAAGCGCGGGCGCACGACCTCGCCAAGTCGAGCTACGGCCAGTATCTGGCGCGTGTGGCCGCCGGCACCGCCTGACACCGACAGGGCGGCTGCGGACACCCGCCGCACTTTTGAAGCGCGGCCGCATCCTGTAGGGTGACGGCCGTCTTCCCTTGAGCTTTGCGGGATTTTCGCCATTCCGGCGCGCCGCACCTTGTCGAGACCGGACTTTCGAGATGAGCAATTTCAACGAAGAGACCGTTACCAGCGTCCACCACTGGACCGATAATCTCTTCTCCTTCACCTGCACCCGCGATCCCGGTCTGCGCTTCCTCAATGGCCAGTTCACGATGATCGGCCTGCTCGTGGACGGCAAGCCGCTGCTGCGCGCCTATTCCATGGCGAGCGCGAACTACGAGGAAGAGCTGCAGTTCTTCTCCATCAAGGTGCAGAATGGCCCCCTCACCTCCCGCCTCCAGCACCTCAAGGTCGGCGACAAGATTCTCGTCGGCCGCAAGCCCACCGGCACGCTGGTGCAGGACAGCCTGCTGCCGGGCAAGCGCCTGTACCTCCTCTCCACCGGCACGGGCCTCGCGCCCTTCCTGTCGGTGGTGAAGGACCCGGAGGCCTATGACCGCTTCGAGACGGTCATCCTCATCCACGGCACGCGCACGGTGGCCGAACTCGCCTATGACGAGTATCTGACCAAGACCCTCCCGAATGACGAGATCCTCGGCGAAGAGGTTCAGGCGAAGCTGCGTTATTACCCGACCGTGACCCGCGAGCCCTTCCGCAACCAGGGCCGCATCACCGACCTCATCACCTCCGGCAAGCTGTTCACCGATCTGGGCATGCCGGTGATGTCGCCGGAGGAAGACCGCCTGATGCTCTGCGGCAGCCCGGCGATGCTCAAGGACGTGGTGGAACTTCTGGAATCACGCGGTTTCACCGAGGGTAGCCAGTCGGCCCCCGGCCACTATGTGATCGAGAAGGCTTTCGTCGAGCGCTGAGCATGATGGGCCGACCGCGGCCTCAATGCGCGGGCGGCGGGACCGACCGCAGCATTTCGTCGAGGCGCGTCTCGAGGATGTCATGCGCCGCCTTGGAGAGATGAATTTCGTCGGTGGCGAAGCGGGGCGGAAGCGTCGCCGCGTCGCCGACCAGAAGCGCGTCCGCGTCCAGGATCAGAATGTCGGCGGCCGCCAATCCACGAATGTGGGCATTCACCTCGTCGATGATTCCATAGACCCGGTCCGACCAGAACGGCCGCCGGATCAGCCGCGGCGTCGTCGGACGGACGATGGTGGAGACGATGGCGATCGCACCGGAGGCCGATGCCTCGCGCGCAAACCGCGATAGGTTTGCCTTGAGGTTGGCAATGGCCCCCCGCTCCCTGTCCGGAAGATTGGCGGCGGCCACCATGTCGTTGATGCCGGTGACGATGAGCACCGCCCTTGGTCTCAGGTCAACGACGTCATTCTTGAAGCGGTAGCTCGACTGGACCGAGGTTTCTCCGGAAACGCCCCGGTTGACCACCTGCCAGGCCGACGCAACCGCCGGGCTCACCGTGATCTGGTGCGCGCGGGAATCGCCGAAGATGACGAGGCGACCTTGGCCTGTCTCGGACAGCTCGCGATTGGCCTGGGCGAAGCGTTCCGGATCGATGGGGCGGAGCCGGACCTCGGATCGGTCGAGAAAGAAAGAGCGCGCGCCCATCGCGGCTTTCGTCAGCCCGCCGGCCAGAAGCAGGCAGAGGACGCTCAAGGCCGCAAGGCCTGCCGCCAGCCAGTTCATCCCGTCTGGTCCATGGCTGAGAAGCGCTCCCGGATCATGCCATGACAGGCCGGCAACCCATGGCGCCCGAGCGCCGGCGGGCAAAATCCCCCGTCATGTGGCGGGGCTTGCGGCTGGGGCTCCAGGGGCCACGGTCTCAGCCGTCCCGGTCTCAGCCACCTCGGCCCCGGACGGTGCCGCCGGGCGCCGAAGCACCCGTTTCCGGACCAGCTTGCGCTCCTCTCGCGGCAGGAAGGACCGGCCGAGAGCAATGCCGACAACGGACAGATAGATGATGAGGAAGCCCGGGATCTGCAGCGGGAAGTCGAAGCTCGTATGCAAGACCCCGATTATGCCGACCAGGACGCCCGCAAGAATGTAGGGATCACTAGGCCTACGGATCGCGCCCCGCACCATGAGGCCCCCACAGAGCGCCACGAAGGCGAACACCACGAGCGCGAGCGGCACGCCGCCCTCGAAGGTCAGCTCAAGAGGCGTGCTGTGGCCGATGTCGAACACGGCCAACGTCCCGAGGTCCTCGGTACGGAACTGGGGAAAGCTCTCCGCGAAGCTGCCGAGCCCATACCCGATGAGGGGCCGATCCGCGATCGCGCCGAGCATCATCTCATAGGCGTCGTAGCGCCCGAGGATATCAAACCCGAGCTTCGCCTGTCGCTCGCGCCATGCCCCGCCCGACAGGCCGTAGACGAGGGACAGGAGGACGAGAATGCCGAACGCAAGCTTGAAGATGGACGCGCGCCTGCGCAGGCGAAGCTTCGAGACAATGGCGCCGATCGCTGCAAGGAGCGTCAGGACGACCCCGGCGCGCGAAAGGGTCAGGGGCAGAAGCACGACCAGGAACAGGCCGGCCGACGCAGCGATGATCCGCCTGCGGCCCCCCTCGCCACTGAACATGCTCGACAACGGCTTGTTCTCATGCGCCGCGGCGAGAGCCCGCGGCAGCAGAAGGGCCAGCACGATGAGCGCTGCCGAGCCGAGATAGATCGCAGAGGTGTTCTTGTTCAGGAAGAAGGTGGTCAGCGAGCCATTCTGGTCGAACGGCCGCAGACTGTCGGAATCGAAGACGAAGCCCACCAGCCCGATGAAGCCGTAGAGGCAAGCCGCGCCGACAATGGCGCGCAACACGAGGTCGGCTCGCTTGCGATCCGGACCGATCACGACGGCTGCCGTCAGCACCAGCGCCGCAAGGAGAGGCCGGCCGAGAAAGAGAAGCGGCGAGTGGCGCACCGAGCCGGACAGGGGCGGAATGTCCATGCCCAGGATCTTGCCGGTTTCCGACCAGATGGCGAGCGGGGCGGGGCCTGGAGAGATGGACTGAAGGAAGGCCACGAGGGCATAGGCCGCAAGAACGATCAGCAGCCCGCCGAGCACCAGGGCTGCTCCGCGCGAGACGTCGCGATAGCTGATGAGGAGCACGGAGACCGCCGCGAACGCCGTCCAGACCTGGACCCAGAGCAGCGCGACCGATCCGTCCGGGACCGGTGCAAGGACCACCATGGCCAGGAAAACCCAAAATCCAATGCGGTCCGGAAGGCTGCGCACGCGGCGCCGACGCCCGCGGACGTCCGGCGATGCTTCCGCCTTTGCCTCGTCTGTCACTTCCACGGCCGGCTCCCCAGGGGTTCGACCGCCGGCAGACTGATGTCCTCGCCCCCATTGCGGATCACGTCGGCAGCCCGCTTCTGGGCCCGCTCGGGCGCCTCGGCCAGGATGTCGCGGATCACGATGCGGGCTTCCGGTTTGGCGGCGATGTACTGCTCGCCGACGAATTCGCCCCACTGCTTCACGGCGAGCCAGTTCACCGACTGCTTCAGGTCAGCCAGTTCGGCCGCATCCAGCTTGGGATACAGCGAGAGCAGAATCTCCATGCGGCGGATGAGAGGCCAGCCCTCGAAAGCGCCCGTCTGGAACGACTTTCTCAGATAAGTCCGCAGCAGCGGCGTATCCTCGTGCCGGATGTGCTCGATCCAGGCCAGAATGGTCCAGGCACGGGGCGATCCCGGGCTGCAGGCCAGGCTGGCCTTCGCCGCCTGCTCGGTCGCCGTCAGCCTTTTGTCCGCGAGATCGGCGTCGTCCCCCTGGAACGCGGTTTCGGCCAGCGCGGCGCGGATGATGGCAAGGTCTTGAAGGGCCTGGTAATCGCAGACCGGATCGGACATCACCACAGACATGTCGGTGTCCATGGCCTCGATCAGCGCCGGATCGTATGGCTCCCCGGCCATCATGTGCAAAGCGACGGGTCGCAGAAACAACCCTGAGTCGATGCGCTTGACACCCGTGGAGACGGACAGCCAGAGCGCCGCCCCTGCGACCATGACGATTCCGGCCAAGCGGCCCGCCATCTTCACGGCGGTCGCTGCGGTCGAGGCCGGGTGACCCTCGCGGCCGCCGCCCGTGTCGGACCCCACCCGATCGCCCGCCGCAGCGAGGGCGGGTTCGGCGGGATCAGGACTCGCGGCCATAGCTCGCGTAATACTTGTGGTAATAATACTTGCTGCCATAGTCCTCAAGGCTGCGAAGCGCCTTCAGGTCTGCCTTGTTCAGCAGGCAGCCCAAGACTTTTTCGTAGACCGTCGGCGCGTTCTGCAGCGTGTTCGCGACCAGATCCCGGTTGGATGACCCCCAGTCCAGAACGTAGACATAGCCATCCACCATGTGGGTGGACGCCATGACGTCGACGACGGGCGCAAGCGGCGGGAAATCGATGACGATGTAGTCGACTTCACGCTTCAAGGCATCGAGCACCGCAGACATCTGCTCGGACGCGAGGATTTCATTGGTGTGGACGATGTCGCCCGGCACGACGGCCGGGATGAAGCGCAGGCCCGTCATGCGGTCGACGATGCTCACCTCTTCGAGCGTCGCCTTGCCGAAGACCAGCTCGAGCAGACCCGCGCTGCGGCCGGGCGCGAGGCGCCGCGTCAGCGTCGGATTGCGCAGATCGCCATCGATGAGCACGCAGCGCTGGCCACTGTGTGCGATCAGCTGGGCGAAATTCGCCGAAACGGTGGACTTACCTTCCTTCGGCAAGGTCGAGATGATCCCGATGACCTTCACCGACCGGCTGTGAATGGAGACGTCCGCCGAAACCTTCACCGAGCGCAACGTTTCCGAGAAACGCGAGAACGGATCCGAGGTGACCTGGCGCATGATGCCGGTGGAACTGTCGAAAGCGCTCTGGCCGGCCGGAACCGGCGTCGCCACCGACGAGGGCAGCATCGGCAGGACGCCGAGGCAGTCGAGCCCGAGATAGCGCTCGACGTCAGCCGGCAACCGGAAGGTGCGGTTCATGCGCTCGCGCCATATGCCGACGCCGAAGCCCATCAACAGCCCGACGAAAAGGCCGCCGGCGACGATCAGCGTAGTCCGGGGCGAGGAGGCACGCAGGGGCGTGGAGGCATCGGTGATCAGACGCGCCTCAGTGATCGGAAACGACTGTTGCTGCGTCGCCTGCATGAAGCGCTGCAGGAAGTTGTCGTAGAGCGCGCGATAGGACTGCGCGTTGCTCTCCAGCTCGCGAAGCTCGACCTGTGCCTGACCCGTCAGCTTGGCCTGCACCATCAGCTGCTCGAGGCTCGACGACAGGCTTTTCTCGCGGGCGCGGGAGATTTCAAGATCGGACTTGTAGGTCTCGGCGATGCGCGACAGCTCCGTGAACAGAGAGCGCTGGAGACCCTTGATCTCGCTGTTGAGGTTGAGGACGGCGATGTGGTCGGGCCCATAACGCTTGGACCAGTCCGCTTCCCGCTTCACGGCATCCAGGTACTGCGTGCGGAGGCGGCTGATGACCTCGTTGTTGAGCACGTCCGACACGACTTCATCACTCGTGCCCGTGACGCCGCCCTGCTTGATGATGCTGTTGACGCGCTCGTAACGCGCCTGCGCTTCGGCGACCGCGGTCCGCGCCGTAATCAGCTGCGTATTCAGCTCGGACAATTGCTGGTCGGAGATGAGGCCGCGCTGGGTATCGATAATGTTGTTCTTGGCCTTGAAGTCCTGAACCGCGCGATCAGCCGCGAGCGCCTGGTCCCGCAGTTCGGCAATGCGATCCTGAAGCCAGACGCTGGCGCGCCGGGTCGCCTGATACTTGGCCTCAAGCTGATCGACGATGTAGGCCTCGGCGAGCTGGTTCGCCACGTCGGCCGCCATCACAGGATCGGTGGCCCTGTAGTCGATGCTGATGACGTAGCTCAGGCCAACTCGCTTCACGCGGAGCCGCTGGCCGAAGTCGATGATCTGCGTGCGCTCAATCTCGTAGTCGCTTAGAGGAGCGCTGCGGACGAGGAACGGGAAGATGAAGCCGACAACGGTGCTGAACACCGAATTGCCCTTCTCCTCGATTTCCCTCTTCTTCGCCTCGACGAGCTTCAGATCCTTGATGACCGCCTTGGCGATACGCTCGGACTGGAGGATCTGGACCTGGCTGTCGATGCCGCTGGAATCCATCACGCCCGTCAGCTGGGGCATGACTTCGAGGCCGCGCGCCTGCTGCGTGTCGATCAGCAGCTCGGCACTGGCTGTATATTGCGGCGTTGCAAAAAAACAGTAGAGCGCAGCCAAACTCGCCACCGCGCCGGCGACGGCCGCAATGACCCACTTCTGACGCCGGACGACCTGGAGCAAATTGACCAGATCGAAATCACCATCGCTCTGGATATTCAGAGACTTTCCCGGCCCAGACTTGTCGATACGAAGCATGCCGCTAAAGCCCCGCTAACGTCGGCTACAGTCAAAGCACGCGCATGACCGCGTCAGGCCATGCCGCCTGACGCCCAGCGCGGGACGCCACCCAAAAGCACGCCATCCGGCGCCCCAAACAAAAATGACCCACTCCGTGCGCCCCTGACCAAACCTGTTACGACGGTCAAGACACGTACGAAATGGGCCACATACTTGAAGTTGGCGCCGAACGATCAGCAGAAGAAGCGGCAGAACGGGGAAACCGGACGGCCGAGGAACTTGCTGATCCGCTGGTCATACTTGTAGGCGCGATACTGGATCAGCGACCACTTCCAACCAGCGACGCCACCAACCGACTGCGTGCCAAGCCGATTGCCCGTCTGGAAATTCGCATTGTTGCGAAGAGCCGAAAAACGCTCACCCCACAACCCGGCCGCCTGCGACGGCACAACCGTCCCGAGGACCAGACCCGCAACAGCAGCGCCCGTCAGCGCCGCCTTGATCTTGGAAACATTCGCCATCGCCCGCACTCCGATTAGGTGAACCATGTTTACCACAAGGCCTGTGGCGCTGCAACAATCCCAACCGCCCCCCGCTCGCCGCACGGGAAAGTCTGCCGGTATTCGACCTGAAACGACCTACCGAGCTACCTAGAAACCGCCTTCCTATGCGGAAGTTCCAAGATTTTCCTGTCTTCTTCTAACGTCATTTTCTGGTGCTCGAGCCGGCGGAGGCCTCGCGGGTCCGTGCCTCTAGTGCCTTGCGAAACCACATAGTCGCTGGGCGCGTCATGAACATCTGCGGTCACGTCCAAGTTCTGGGAAACGTGGCCTTGGCCCCCGCGGCCGTGGCGCTCGCGCCACACCAGGACCAAACCCGCGCAAACGACGATCGCAGCCCCCGCCAGGACCAGAGAATCGGGCCATTCCCCGAAGGCGAGCACGCCGAACACCATGGCCCAGAGGAGCGTCGCGTAGTTGAGCGGGGCCACGACCGAGGCCGGCGCGTAACGCGTCGCAGCCGTCATCAGGATTTGGCCCAGACCGCCGGCGATCCCCGTGGCGATGAGAAGGAGTGCCGTCCGCACATCCGGGATGACCCAGCCGAACGGCATGGTGGCGAGGCCCGCGAGCGACGCGACGATGGAGAAATAGAAGACGATGGCCTCGCTGGTCTCCGTCCGGGTCAGGTGGCGGACCTGGGTGACGGCGAGCCCTGCGATCACGGCCCCCACAAGGGCCATGGCCGCGCCGATCAGCGGCCCGGGACCGCTTCCCAGCGAAGCGTGGGTGAAGGACGGCCACAGCATGATGAGGATACCGGCGAATCCGACGCCCAGCACCGCCCATCGATAGGACGGCACGCGCTCGCCAAGCAGGATGGCCGCGAGGACGACGGCGACCAGCGGGGTGGCGTAGGTGAAGGCCACGGCCTCCGCGAGCGGAATGAACGCCAGCGCCGCGAAGCTGAGCCACATGGCGCTCACGCCCACCAGGCCGCGGACGACATGGCCGAACGGCTGGCGTGTGACGAAGGCACTCGACATCCGCCCCCGCCACAGAAGCCAGACCACCAGGGGGACGAGGCCGAAGGCGCTGCGGGCGAACACGACCTGGCCGCTCGGTACGTCGTCTGCGACGAAGCGCACGAGAGCGGACATGACAGCGAAGAAGAACGTGGCGCTGATTTGCAGGGCGATGCCTGCTGGGGCATTCATGGGGAAAAGTCCGGTGAGTGACGCTCATATAGCGCCTTGCCAACGCAATGGGCATGCGGATGCCGCAAGGCAGAGGCCCGAGCCCCGCGTCCAGGGAGGAGGAGACGGTGGCATCCCGGGAGCCGCAATGCGCACGGGCTGCGCATCGAGCAATGCGCAGCCCGGCGCGAAACCGCCCTCCGGCGTTCGCGTCGGGCGGCTTCGGCGCGTGCGTGGCGCGCGCCGTCCGCATGCTGGCCGTGCTGGTCCTCGCCGCGGCTCTCGCACCGACCGCCTCAGCCGGAGAGACCGCCGCCCTGTCGGAACCGGTGCGCATGATCCTCGATCGGCCGACGCTCACTGCGCTCGAAACCAAAGGGTTTGCATTCGGCACGCTGCTCGGTGCGCCGCGCGCCGCGACGCTGGCGGAACTCAAGTCCGCAAGCCCCGTCTATGCCCACCTCGCCCGCCGGATCACCGCCGACGTGACCATGCTTAAGGCCGAGATGGCGGCGAACCGTCGCCCCCTGCTGGAGGTCACGGACGACAATGTCGGCCGGGTGATTGACCTGCGCTGGCTCGGCTCGCCGCTCGCCCGCTTCCGGCTCATCGGCGTCGTCAACCGGACCGACCGGCGCGACTTCACCGCGCTCACGCCGTCCCCCTCCTGCGGCGAGGTGCGGCTCGTGTACCGCCTCGCCTACCGTTTCCAGCGCGGCGCCACGACCTATGCCTCCCGCCTGCCCGTCAACATCAACATGGTGTTCGACGTGCCCGCCGGGCCCAGCGGCGACTGCCCCGCTCTCGCCCGCATCTGGACACCCGCCGACCCCCGTCCGACCCCCGGCGACATGGCCGGCTGGCTGGCGGCCGGCCCGCTCCGGGGGCTTTCGCTCCGGCAGGTCGAAATCAATGCGCAGGTGGTGCGCCTGCCCTCCGGCATGGAAACCGAGCTCGGCGGCCAGGCCATCTATCTGATGCGCGTCTTTCGCATCGATGGCGATCAATTGGTCCCGAAGCCGCTCGAGAACACGCCGGACGTCGCGCGACTGTCGGCGGATGCGGCGCTCAAGGCTAGGCTCGTGGACTATGTCCGCGGCCACCTCGCCGAGATCGATCGCGGCGTCTACCAGCTGCCGGATGCCTTCCTGGCCGAGAAGGCGCTCTCCTTCTCCACCTTCGGTAGTGCGCGCACGGCCAACCACCCCTTCGCCGCGCTTTTCACGCCGGCGGATTTCGCCGATGTGCCCTACGAATCGCTCGGCTATGTCGCATCACCCGCCGGACTGATCGCGCGCCTCGACGACAACACCTGCACCGGCTGCCATCAGGGCGCTGCGACCGCCGGCTTCCATCTCATCGGGTATGACGAGCCGGGTACGTCGCCGTTGAACGTGGTCAAGATTCCCCTTTCCCCGCATCTTCATGCCGACGACGCGCGACGCCGGGCCTATCTGGCCGCGCTGGCGGCGGGCCACGCGCCGGATCCCTTCCGTCCGCTGTCCATCGCACCGGCCGCGGACTGGTCGCGGCCTGCGCGGGCCGTCCCGGGAACCGCGGCAGCGACCATGGCCTGCCTGGCCCCGCAGGACGAAGCTGCGTTTCACGCCAGCTGGCGCTGCGGCGACGGCCTCTCCTGCCAAGTCATCGCGCACAATCCGCGCCTGCCCCTCGGCACCGGGCAATGTATGCCGAAGAGGTCCAGCGGCCTCGTATCCGGCATGGCCTGCCTGTCAGGCGCGCTGGTGCCGGGCGCCGCGCCCTATCTCGATCGCCTCCGGATCGTGCGGCAGATCAACAGTCCCGCCGCTTCCGCCTCTCCGTCCTCCTATACCTGCCGACCGGCCAAGCTCGGGGTGCCCGGCGGCTCGGCGTACCGCCAATGCACGGCGGAGGAGCGTGCCTTCACGAACCGTGGGAACGCCGGCCCGATGCGGGAAATCTGCGCCTTCGTCGGCGGCAAGGCCTTCGACCTGTGCGTCGCGACCGACAATTTCGCGAAATGCCTCGGCGCCAGTGTCGCCCGCGGCAATCGTCCCGCCTGTGGCGACGGACGATTCTGCCGGGAGGATTTCATGTGTCAGGCGCTGCCGCCCGATCTGCCCGGCGCGGCCCGCGTGGCGCAGGAAAACGGTTTCTGCTCGCCGACCTATTTCGTGTTCCAGATGCGGATCGACGGGCACCCCGACCCGGAGCGCGGCGTCCCGTGAGGGTGCAGTGCAGCAAAGGCGGTTTCCGCCCACCCCCAGCGGCGCATTGCCGCAGCTCCGCAAATTTGTAGAAGTCTTTCGCCAGGGCTAAAGGGGTAGCCTCGCACTACCTCTCACAATGCATTGATTTTCGACGGGAAAAGCGCGTTTGATCCTCCTCCGTCGCACTGGCCTCAAATCGTTGCACGGAGGCTGGAGCATTGCCAAATCGGGAGGCGGCTTGGGGCCCGGCAAGCACTTCCGATTTATTCTGCACCGCAGCATTGCCCAAAACTTGAGCGCACCGATTGACTTCAATCAATTGTCAAACACAAATGATGTTGGGAGAGGCAAACTGCTCCAATCCTCCTTCGTTCATCGACCAATCAACTCTCCATCAAATGATAGATCGCAACATGCATTGAGCATTCTGCGAAAACAGCTCCAGATCAACTTTCTGAATTGGAATGTTTCAGGCATATGACGCCCAAGTATACGCCCAATGGCTTGGCTTTTACTCGCTTGTCGATTCTGTCCGAGGGTGCTATGTTGGCTGCACAATTTCACTTTTCCTTGCGGTATCTTTCTGCCGACTGAGGGACGAATGTCGCTTTCCACGGACAACATGCGGGTTGAACGGGCGAGCGAAGTGCATCGGTCCGGGGTGCTCCCCACGCTCGACTACGCGTCGATGCCGCCGCTCTTCGTCATATCCGACATCGCGCTCATTCTGGGACTGAGCGTCCTCGTGGACTTCCTGTTCTCGGCGCAGGCGGGCGCCGGCTTCGAGGTCACGCAGCCTCTCGGCATCGGCATCCTCGCCGCGGTGGCCTTCGTGCTCACCAACATCTCGCGCGGCCTCTACAAGCCGTGGCGCATGGTGCGTGTCGTCGAGGAGGTCCGCGCCACGATGGCCAATTGGACCTTTGCGATCCTGGTCGTCGCGACGGTGATCTTCTGCCTCAAGGTCGCGGGGAGCACCTCGCGCATTTCCACCGGATCCTTCGCCGTTCTCGGCTTCATCGCCCTGCCGTCCGCGCGCTGGGCGATGGGCGCGTGGCTGCGGCACGCCATCGCGCGCGGCGCCGTGAAGGGCCGCGCGACGATCCTGGTGGGCGATGCGGGCGAGCTCTCGAAAGTCGTGCCGGCCCATATGCTGGTGCGCCTCGGCCTCAACGAGGTACGGCGCTTCAGCCTCGCCGGTCCCGACGGCTCGGCCGGCGGGGAAATGCTCTCCGCCGCAGACAAGGAGTCGCTGAAAGCCGCGCTCCAGTTCGCGCGGCAGCATCGGGTCGAGGAAATCGTCCTCGCCATGCAATGGAGCGACATCGAGCGGCTCGATGCCGTGCGCGCCAGGCTCCGGTCTGTGCCGCTGCCGGTGAAGCTGCTGCCGGACGAGGTGGTCAACGAACTTCTCGATGCGCCCCGTGTGGATTTCGGCTCGTCCATCGCCATCGAGGTGCAGCGCGCCCCGCTGTCGCGCTTCGAGCTGGCGCAGAAGCGGCTTCTGGACATCGCCGTCGCAAGCTGCGCCGTCCTCCTGCTCCTGCCGCTGTTCGCCATCATTGCCACGGCCATCAAGCTCGACAGCCGCGGTCCGGTGATCTTCCGCCAGCGCCGCAATGGCTTCGGCGGTCGCGAGTTCACCATCTACAAGTTCCGCTCCATGACGGTGATGGAGGACGGCACGAAGGTGGTGCAGGCCCAGCGCAACGACAAGCGGGTGACCCGCGTCGGCCGGTTCCTGCGCGCATCGAGCCTCGACGAGCTGCCGCAGGTGCTGAACGTTCTGTTCGGCCAGATGTCCATCGTCGGGCCGCGGCCCCATGCCATTGCCCATGACGATGAATATTCGAAGCTGATCTCCGGCTATGCATTCCGCCATCACGTCAAGCCGGGCATCACCGGCTGGGCGCAGGTGATGGGCTTCCGCGGCGAGACGGCGGAGCTTGAGCAGATGGAACGCCGCATCGAGATGGACCTCTGGTACATCAACAATTGGTCGGTGTGGATCGACATCAAGATCATCATGAAGACCTTCATCGAGGTCCTCCGGAAGGAAGCCTACTGAGGTCATCGGCCTGCGGCCGGCGTCCGGGATGATCCCGGCCGCAGGAGTTCCCTTCCCGCCGGGACGGGGCCGGTCGAAGGGCCGAAGAGATTGAGCGGCACGCTCGCCACCCTGTCTCGCCCCGCTGAATTCCTGCCGCTGCGCGTCGCGCAACTGTGACCCTCCAGACCGGATCGTCGCCCCGAGGTCGAACGATCGGGCCGACAAGGTCAGAGCCTCTCATCCTATGGCTCTGCGATTAACCCTACTGCTTGATCCGAGCCGCGACGCTCTGATTTTCATCGCCGACCCACCGGCCCTTTGGGTAAATAAAAGACGAAATTCGCGTCGACGACTGCTGGGGGGCAGGCAAGTGATCGCAGAATCCGTCCTGGCCCTTTGGGGCATGCTGTGCTGCTCGGTGGCCTATTTCTTCGTCATGGCGCGCGCGACCTGATTGACCAGCGCCGGCCGCTGCCGGCCCTCGGACAGGTTCGCTGCGCGTGCGCGCGGTAGCCCTGGCCTCCGGGCCGATGGCCCGCCTCGCCTCCTGCCTGCGCGGCAGCGTTGATGCCGCGGAAGCGCTGATCTAAGAAGGCGCGCGTATCCGGCGAAGCTTCCGTTGTCCGGCGCGATCTGTCCCGGGGACCGCTCTTGACCTTCACCAATGCCCCCATCTTCGTCACCGGCGCGGCCGGCTTCATCGGCGCCGCCGTCGCCGAGCGGCTGCTGGAGATGGGGCATGCCGTCGTCGGGATCGACGATCTCAACGCCTATTATGACGTGCGCCTCAAGGAAGCCCGCCTCGCCCGGCTCGTCGGTCATCCCGGCTTCAGCTTCGAGCGCCTGACGCTCGCCGACCGCGCCGCTACCGCCGATCTCTTCGCCCGCCACCAGCCGAGCCATGTGGTCCACCTCGCCGCGCAGGCCGGCGTGCGCTACTCCATCGAGCATCCCGAGACCTACATCGACTCGAACCTGGTCGGCTTCGGCAACGTGCTGGAAGGCTGCCGCCATAACGGCGTCGCGCACCTCGTCTATGCCTCCTCCAGCTCGGTCTACGGCGCCAACACTGACCTGCCCTTCCGTGTCGATCAGACGGTGGACCACCCCATCAGCCTCTACGCCGCCACCAAGAAGGCGAACGAGCTGATGGCCCACGCCTATTCCCATCTCTACCGGCTGCCGGTGAGCGGACTGCGCTTTTTCACCGTCTACGGCCCGTGGGGACGGCCGGACATGGCCGTGTTCCTCTTCACGGACGCCATCTGGCACGGCCGGCCGATCAAGGTGTTCAACAACGGCGACATGAAGCGGGATTTCACCTTCATCGACGATGTGGTGGACGCCGTGGTCGCCCTGCTGCCGAAGCCGGCGACGCCGGACCCCGCCTGGACCGGGGCGGACCCGGACCCCGCCACCTCGAACGCGCCCTATCGCATCTACAATGTGGGCAACCACAGCCCCGAGCCCCTGATGACGCTCATCGGCGACATCGAGGCGGCGCTGGGGCGCAAGGCGGAGCTGGATTTCCAGCCTATGCAGCCGGGTGACGTTCCGGCCACCTTCGCCGACGTGACCAGCCTCTCGCAGGCGGTGGACTTCGCCCCGCGCACCCCCCTCAAGGAGGGCGTCGCCCGCTTCGCGACGTGGTATCGCGACGTCTGGCTGGGCCAGATCGCGAAGGGCTGAGGCGCATCAGCTGCGCGAATTGTCCTCGACCATCCGTGCCACAGCATCGCCTGCGGCGGCCAGCGTTTCGGCTTCGCGCGCGCGCACCACGAGATTGGTCTTGTAGCGCCCGTCCACTTCGTCGCGGAACGGGTAGGAGCCGATGATCGCGTCGGGATAGGTCTCGGCGATCTTGCGCAGCGGGGCGGCAATGTCGCCCTCCTTCGCCTCGGCGAGGATGGTGCGCGAAAGCATGGGCCGGCCTTTGCGCAGGTCGGGCAGCACCGCCTCCAGCATCGACTGCATGATGCGCGGCACGCCCGCCATCACGATGACGTTCTCGATGCGAAAGCCCGGCGCCTTGGACACCTCGTTCACGACGAGGCTGGCCCCGGCGGGAATACGCGCCATGCGCAGGCGCGCCTCGTTCAGGTCCTTCTCGGCGATGTATTCCAGCAGCATCGCGCGGGCGCGCGGGTCCACGTCGATGGAGACCCCGAAGGCCCTGGCGATGGCATCGGCCGTGATGTCGTCATGGGTCGGGCCGATGCCGCCGGTGGTGAAGACATAATCGAAGCGGGCGCGCAGTGCGTTGACCGCCGCCACGATATCCTCCTCGACGTCCGCCACCACCCGCACCTCGCGCAGGTCGATGCCCACGTCGGTGAGCCGTTCGGCGATGTGGCCGATGTTCTTGTCCTTGGTCCGGCCGGAGAGAACCTCGTCGCCAATCACGATCAGCGCAGCCGTGACCGATCGCGCGTCGCCTGCCTCACCCATGTCTCAGATCCCTGCCCTTGGCGGCGTCATCCAGTGTCTACATGCCTAAAATCAAGGCACATTTAAAGCGTGAGCGGCGCCTTCGCTCCGCTTTCCCGTTTAGCACTTCTTTGGCACGATGTTTGTTAAGTTCATGGGGAGCTTCCCCGGGGCGTGGAGTGTCGATCCCAATGCCGCATGCGTTCGATGAAATGTCCAGTACCGACGGCGCGGTAAGGCCGGCCTACGAGACCCTCCAGCGCTGGCTCGCCGAAGTGCCGCAGGACGTGCTGGACCACCGGCGCAAGGAAGCCGAGTTCATCTTCCGGCGAATCGGCATCACCTTCGCGGTCTATGGCGAGCAGAACGCGCAGGAACGCCTGATCCCCTTCGACATCGTGCCCCGCATCATCACCAAGGACGAATGGGGCCGGCTGTCCCGCGGCCTGGAACAGCGCGTCAAGGCGCTGAACATGTACATCAAGGATGTCTACGGGAAGCGCGAGGTGCTGAAAGCCGGCGTGGTGCCGGAAAACCTCGTCTACCAGAATCCCGCCTTCCGCCCGGAGATGAACGGGCAGCGCGTGCCGCACGACCTCTATGTCCACATCGCCGGCATCGATATCGTGCGCACCGATCCCGATACCTTCTATGTACTCGAGGACAATGCGCGCACCCCCTCCGGCGTCTCCTACATGCTGGAAAACCGGGAGATCATGCTGCGCCTGTTCCCCGAGCTGTTCTCCATGCACCGCGTCTCGCCGGTGGAGAATTACGCCGACGATCTGCTCGCCACCCTGCGCTCGCTCTCGCCCCACGGCGGGCATGAGCCGAACGTGGTGATCCTCACCCCCGGCATCCACAATTCGGCCTATTACGAGCACTCCTTCCTCGCGGACAAGCTGGGCGTGGACCTCGTGGAGGGCCGCGACCTGTTCGTGAAGGATGCGGTGGTCTACATGCGCACCACCGAGGGTCCGAAGCGGGTGGACGTGATCTATCGCCGCCTCGACGACGATTTCCTCGATCCCCTCGCCTTCCGCCGCGACAGCGTGCTCGGTGTGCCGGGGCTGATGAGCGCCTATCAGGCCGGAAACGTCACCCTGACCAACGCTGTGGGAACGGGCGTCGCCGACGACAAGGCCGTCTATTCCTACATGCCGGACATCATCAAGTTCTACCTCGGAGAGGAGCCTCTGCTCCCGAACGTGCCGACTTGGCGCTGCCGCGAGGCGGATCATCTGAAGTACGTGCTCGAGCACCTGCCCGAACTGGTGGTGAAGGAAGTGCACGGCTCCGGCGGCTACGGCATGCTGGTCGGCCCTGCCTCCGACAAGGCGCAGATCGAGAAGTTCCGCGACAAGCTCAAGGCGGACCCGGCGAACTTCATCGCGCAGCCCACGCTGGCGCTCTCCACCTGCCCGACGCTGGTGGAAAAGGGCATCGCGCCGCGCCACGTGGACCTGCGCCCGTTCATCCTGTCCGGCTCCGACAAGGTGCGCATCGTCCCCGGCGGCCTCACCCGCGTCGCCATGAAGGAGGGCTCCCTGGTGGTGAACTCCAGCCAGGGCGGCGGCACCAAGGACACTTGGGTATTGGACGCATGAGCGGGGGCGCTCATGCTTCGGGTTCTGAACGCATGAGCACGAGCGCTCACGCTCTCGCTTTTCGACGCGCGGGCGCTATCGTTCGTGCAGGTTTCTCCCCGCGCACGGGCATCCCGGCCCGTGCCATTGCCGGAGCCGGGGCCCCGCCCGGTTCCGCCGCCTGAACCGCCCCCGGAGGCACCACGCCATCCGGGTGCAGGACGCCTGAGCGCGGCTGAACCGCGCCGCGCACCCTCTCCTTCCGCAACGGGCTCCCCATGCTTTCCCGCACCGCCGACAACCTCTACTGGCTGACCCGCTACGTCGAACGCGCCGACTGCCTGGCCCGCATCCTCGACGTCTCCCAGCGCCTCGCCTACACGCCCGTGACCTACGGCGGCTCCACCAATGAGTGGAGTTCGGCCGTGCTCACCGCCGGCTGCGCCGACGAGTTCGTCGCGCGCTACGGTCCGCTGGAGGAGGCGAAGGAGGAGAATGTGGTGTCGTTCCTCGCCTTCGAGGCGGAGAACCCCTCCTCCATCCGCAACTGCTTCGAGGTGGCGCGCACCAACGCCCGTTCGGTGCGAACCGCACTGACCTCCGAGATGTGGGACGTCATCAACTCGGCCTGGATCGAGTTGCGCAACTTTCCCAACCGGGCACTCACCCGCGACGAGCTTTCGCGCTTCCTCGCCTTCGTGAAGGAAACGTCCCTGCGCTTCGACGGGGCGACCTTCCGCACCATGCTGCGCAACGACGGCTACTGGTTCGCCCGCTCCGGCGCCCAGCTCGAGCGCGCCGACAACACCGCCCGCATCCTCGACGTGAAGTATCACGTGCTGCTGCCGGAGAAGGAGCACATCGGCGGCCCGCTCGACTATTTCCAGTGGGCCTCCATCCTGCGCTCCGTCTCCGCGCTCACGGCCTTCCACTGGGTCTATCGCGACAGCGTGAAGCCGTGGCTGGTGGCGGACCTGCTCATCCTGAACCGGCAGATGCCGCGCTCGCTCGCCGCCTGCTACGACAGCCTCGCCCGCAATCTGGACGACATCGCCTCGGTCTATGGCCGGCAGGGCCCGTCCCAGCGGCAGGCGCGTTCCATGCTCGCCAGGCTCACCAACAAGTCCATCGACGATATCTTCCAGACCGGCCTGCACGAGTTCATTTCCGAGTTCATCTCGGACAACAACAAGCTCGGCGCCGAGATCACCGAGCAGTATCTGACCTGACCCCGGGGCCGTTCCCGGCCCCATCAGCTTCCCCGTCGGCGCGGCCGGCTCGCGCCGGGGGACTGTCAGTCGCGGCGCGCGCGCCGCATCGTCACCAGGGACGCCCGCAATGCGCATCCGCATCCGCCACGAGATCACCCAGCGCTTCGAGCCCGGCACCCGCAACATGGCCGTGACCGTGCGCATGACCCCGCGCGCCCATGAGGGCCAGTTCATCCTGCGCTGGGCGCTCGACCTCAGTTCCGACTGCCGCCTCCACCCGCAGGAGGATGCCTTCGGCAACCTGTGCCACACCTTCTCCGTGGACGGCCCGGCGGACCATCTCACCGTCTGCGCCGAGGGCGAGATCGAGACGCAGGACACCACCGGCATCGTGCGTGGCACGGTGGAGCGCTTCCCGCCGTCCCTGTTCCTGCGCCAGACCGACCTTACCGAGGTGGATGACGCCCTCGCCGCCCTCGCTGCCGCCATCGACGCGCCCGAGGACGACCCGCTGGCCCAGCTCCACGCCCTCATGGTCAAGGTCCACGAGACGGTGGAGGAGCAGGAGGGGCCGACCCTCGGCGATCCCCTGAGCGCGACCGAGGCCCTGAAGGCGGGCACCGCCTGCGCCGGCAGCATCGCCCATGTCTTCACCGCCGCCGCCCGCCACCTCGGCCTGCCGGCACGCCACATCTCCGGCTACGTCGCGCCCGAAGGCGATGCGGAAGGCGAGGGCGAGGCGCGCCACTGGGCCGAGGCCCATGTGCCGAAAATCGGCTGGGTCTCGTTCGATGCCGGCCGCAACATCTGCGGCACGGAGCATTACGTGCGCCTCGCCGTGGGCCTCGATGCGGTCGGCGTGCAGGCCCTGCGCAGCACCGGCCTCGATGTGGAGGAGCGCATCAGCGCCCTCGACGGCCGGGCGCCGCAGAAGCTGGCGCAGGCCCAGAGCCAGGGGCAGAACTGAGCCCGCGCTGTCCCGCGCCGACGGTGAGCCGGCGCAGGATGTCTCCCGCGCCGTGCCGCGGCAAAGTGTTTCCGCCGCTCGATTTTCCGCGCGTCACGCGCTCCGCATGAGATAGCGCAAGGACGGGGCGGCGGCGGCGGTCTAGGCAGGAGGAAAGGCTCCTGTCGAGGATCGGCCGCCATGTCCATCCACACCCCGTCGTCCCTCCCCGCGGACGGCTACACCCACGCCGGCCTGCCCGCGCCGACGGTCTTCGCCAGCCGGCAGGCGAGCCTGCCGCCGGTCAAGCTCTCCGTCCGAAACCTGAGCTTCTATTACGGCGACGCGATCGCGCTGCGGAACATCTCGGTCGATCTGCGTGCCCATTGCGTGACGGCTTTCATCGGCCCGTCGGGCTGCGGAAAGTCGACCCTGCTGCGCATCTTCAACCGCATGTACGAACTCTACCCGGACCAGACCGTGGAGGGCGACGTGCTGCTCGACGGCGTGAGCATCCTCGGCGACGCCATGGACCCGGCGAGCGTCCGGGCGCGCATCGGCATGGTGTTTCAGAAGCCGACGCCCTTCCCCATGTCGATCTACGATAACGTGGCCATCGGCCTGCGCATCAACGAGGAGCTGACCCCGGCCGATCTCGACCACCGGGTGGAAGAGGCCCTGCGCAAGGCCGCCCTGTGGGACGAGGTGAAGGACATCCTGACCCAGAGCGGGCTCAGCCTGTCCGGTGGCCAGCAGCAGCGCCTGTGCATCGCCCGCACCATCGCCCTCAAGCCGGAAGTGATCCTGCTCGACGAACCGTGCTCGGCCCTCGATCCCATCACCACGGCGCGCATCGAGGAAACCATCGAGGAATTGAAGGCGCACTACACCTTCGCCATTGTCACCCACAATCTCCAGCAGGCGGCCCGCATCTCCGACTTCACCGGCTTCATGTATCTCGGCGAGATGGTGGAGTTCGCGCCGACGCAGGACCTCTTCACCCACCCTAGGGACAGGCGGACGCAGGATTACGTCACCGGCCGCTTCGGCTGAGCCTCGGCATGGGGTGCGCAAGCGTGCGGACTTGACCCCCCGCCCGCACCCTGCAATCTCCTCCCCAACAGGGAGAGACACGCATGACCGCCACGCCGGCCTACGATCCGCAGAACATCTTCGCCCGCATCCTTCGCGGCGAGCTGCCGGCGCACAAGGTTTATGAGGACGACAAGGCCCTGGCCTTCCTCGACATCATGCCGCGCTCCCCCGGCCATACGCTGGTCATCCCCAAGGCGCCGGCCCGCAACATCCTCGACATCACGCCCGAGGACCTCGCCTATGTGGCGACCATCGCCAAGAAGGTGGCCATCGCCGGCATGAAGGCCTTCGGGGCGGATGGAATCACCGTGCAGCAGTTCAATGAGGATGCCGGCGGGCAGGTGGTGTTCCACCTCCATGTCCACGTCATCCCGCGCCATTCGGGTGTGCCCATGAAGCCACCGGCAAGCGAGATGGAGAAGCCCGACGTGCTCGCCGCCCATGCGGAGCGGCTGCGCGCCGCCCTCGCCGGCTGAGCCGCCGCGTGGATCTCATCCATGCGGCCGGGGTGAAGGTGCGCGCGCCGGCGCGCCTGCACCTCGGCTTTCTCGATCTCGGCGGATCGCTCGGCCGCCGCTTCGGCTCTCTCGGCATCGCGCTGGAGCGGCCCGCCACCGAGGTGAGCGTCCGACGCGCCACGTCCGACGCCGCCGCAGGACCTGACAGCGACCGCGCCGCCCGTGCGCGGGATCTGGTGCGCGACAAGCTCGGCATTGAGGAGCGCTTCGCCATCGAGGTGGACGCCGCCCTGCCGGCCCATGGCGGCCTCGGCTCCGGCACCCAGCTGGCGCTGGCGGTGGGCGTGGCCGTGGCAAGGCTCTCGGGGCATGTGCTCTCCGCGCGCGAGGTTGCGACCGTGCTCGGCCGCGGCCGGCGCTCGGCCATCGGCATGGAGGCATTCGCGGCCGGCGGGGTGATCCTCGACGGTGGCAAGGCGCTCGCAGGCCCCGATGCCAATGCGCCACCTCCCCTCCTCGCGCGCTTCAAGGTGCCGGAGAGCTGGCGCATCCTGCTGGTGTTCGACACCGCCCGCGAAGGCTTGAGTGGGCCGCAGGAGACGGCGGCCATGGCCACCCTCCCGCCCTTTCCGGCGGAGCAGGCGGCGCAATTGTGCCATCGCATGCTGCTGGAGGCCCTGCCCGCGCTCGCGGCGGCGGATGCGGACGGGTTCGGCCGCGTCATCGGCCACTGGCAGCGCGTGCTGGGCGATCACTATGCCGCGGCGCAGGGCGGCGGCCGCTTCCTGAGCCCGCAGGTGGCTGAGGCCATCGCCGCCATCGAGGCGGAGGGAATCCCCGGTGTCGGCCAAAGCTCGTGGGGTCCCACCGGCTTCGCCATCGTCGATGGCGAGGACACAGCGGCGCGACTGGCCGCCACCTTGCGCGGCCGCTTCGCATCGTTCACAAACCTGTCATTCGATTGCGTGCGAGGAAACAATCAGGGCGCGGAAGTGATCGCTCTCTGAATACCGCCGACGCGGCCGGAAAGAACGGGAGGAAGGCGCGTAACCGTAAGGGGCCGCGCCGCACAAAAGGCCCCGCAAGTGGGCTTTGAACCAACAGGCTGGGATCTAGATGGATATTGCTCTGATCGCCATTTCCGCCCGGCCGCTGGCGGCCAGCGCCGCCCGCGCCGGCTTCGCCGCGCTCTCGTTCGACCTGTTCGCCGATCTCGATACCTGCGCCCACACGGCGCGTTGCGTCCGGGTCCACAAGAAGAACGGCTGCGCCTTCGATGGCGATGACCTCATCCAGGCGCTGCACTCCCTCGCGCCCACCGGCCTGCCGGTGGTGCTGGGCGGGGGGCTGGAGGACGATACCGCCCTCATGACCCGCATCGCCGAGCGCAATCCCATCCTCGGCAACGCGCCGGCCATCGTGCGCGTGCTGAAGGACCCCATCGCGCTGGCCGCGCTCGCGGCCCATCTCGATATCCCCTTCCCGACCGTGACCCTCGAAGCGCCTACCGCCGAGACCTTCGGCGACGCGCCGGTGCTTGAGAAGAAGATCGGCGGGGCCGGCGGCGCCCATATCAGCCGCCGGGCGCCGGGAGATCTCTCCGCACCCGCGCCGGGCCACTATCTCCAGCGCGAAGTCAGCGGGCAGTCCCTCTCGCTGCTCCTGCTGTCCAATGGCAGCGCCGCCCGCATCGTCGGCGCCTCGCGGCAATGGCGCTCGCAGGACGAGGAACATCCCTTCCGCTATGGCGGCGCCACGGGGCCCGTCGCCCTGCCGGAGCGGTTCGCCGCGGAGATGCTGAAGGGTGCGCTCAGCGTCACCCTCGCCTGCGGGCTGGTGGGGCTGGTGTCGCTCGACTTCGTTGTGAACGACGACGGCTGGTTCCTGGTGGAGGTGAATCCTCGCCCCGGCGCCACCCTCGACATCTTCGACACCGATCCCCTGCCTCCGCTGCTCGGCCTGCATCTGGCGGCCTGCGGCGGGAAGCTGCCCGAGGTGCTGCCCGCGCCGACCCAGGCGCACGCCGCCGGCGTCATCTATGCCGCCCAAGACATGGTGGTGCCGCAGGATGCGTGGCCGGACTTCGTGGCCGACCGCCCGCCGGCCGGCGCCTCGGTGCTGAAGGGCGCCCCGCTCTGCACCGTGCGCGCCACCGGCCCCACGCCGGAAATCGCCGAGGCGCGGATGCGCGAGCGCACGCAGGCGCTGCTGCGCGACTTCGGCCTCGGTGCGGTGATGGAACCTGCGCCGTGAGCACTGCCCCCATCGACGCATGAGAGCGCTGGTTGCGAAGGAGGTGGCGGAGGCTTTCCACGCCGCCTGCCTCGCCGAGTTGTCGGCCCTGAAGCCGGGCAACGTCCATGTCTTCGCCGCGGGGCACGGCATGGAAACCACGCAGTTCGAGGCCGCAGCCGCAGCCGCAGCGCCGGCCATCGCCGTCACCGGCGAAACGGTCGGGGCACGGGTGCTGGCGGCGGTGGAGGCCTCTCTGGCGGTTGCCGGCTGCAACACAAATCTCGGCATCATCCTGCTTTGCGCGCCCCTTGCGGTGGCGGCCGAAAGCGCCGGCCCGCTCCGTGAGCGGCTTGCGCAGGTGCTGGACGGGTTGGATCTGGCCGACGCCGGGAATGCCTTCCGCGCCATCGCCGCCGCGTCACCCGGCGGCCTCGGCGCGGCCGACGAGGCGGATGTGCGGGCACCGGCCAGCGTCACGCTTCGGGAGGCCATGGCGCTTGCCGCCGATCGCGACGCCATCGCCCGGCAATATGTGACCGATTACGCGGATCTCTTCGCCCTCGGCGTTCCGGTGCTCGCCGACGGGCCGCTGGAGCGCGGGCGGATCGAGGATGCCTACCTTGCGTTCCTCGCCACGCTTCCGGACAGCCATATCGCCCGCAAGTTCGGGGCGGAGCAGGCGGAGGCGGTGCGGCGGGAGGCCGAGGTGCTGCGCGGCCGGCTCGGCGGCCTGTCCCCGTCAGCGCGCCACGATGTGCTGCTCGCCTTCGACACCAGCCTGAAGGCGCGGGGGCTGAACCCCGGCACCAGCGCAGACCTCACCGTCGCGAGCATCTTTGCCGCCCTGATCGAGGAGCGTGCGAACGCTTGAGGCTCGCTCGCCGGAGCGATCTCGTTCACGCCAGAAGAAAAAGGGCGCGCGAGGCCCTGTGTTCAGCCTTTCTCGCGCGCCCGGTCGTCTCAGAACTTCACCGCCAGCGTCGCCTTGCCGGCATTGTAGCTGGTGCCGTCACCGGCCATGCCCTCGTAGCCCAGCGAGAAGGTCGCGCCGGTCGCAAAGGCGAAGTCGATGCCCACCGAGCCGACGATGCTGTCCTCGGCGATGGCGAGGCCGTCGATGCCGAAGGCCGTGCCGGTATTGATGAAGCTCAGCACCGTCTGGGGCGTCACGTCGCCGAAGGCGTGGCGCCAGCCGGCCGAGGCGTGGGGTGTCACGACGATGCCGGAGGTGGCGAAGCTGGTGGCGACGCGCAGGCCCAGGGTGGAATAGGCGGTGTCGAACGACGAGCCGGTGGAGGCGAGGCCGGCGATGGGCGCGTTGTTCTCGATGAAGCTGCCGAGATTCACGCTGGTCCAGCCTATGCCGGCGAAGGGCTCCAGCGCCAAGCCGCTGAACGCGAAGGTGTAGCCGGCCTCGGCGAAGAGGTTGCCGGCGGTGCCGTTGTAGCTGGCTTTCGGGCTCTCGCCGGTGAGGGCGACGAAGCGGCTCTGGTCGATGCTGCTCCAGCCGTAGCTGGCGCCGGCACGCAGCTTCACCGCGTCGAAGGTCGCGCCACCGTAGGCGGCGATGCGCCAGGTCTCGGTGGTGGCCGAGGCCGCATCCGCGCTGGTCGAGGCGGAGGAATAGCCGGCGGCAAGGCCCATCACCCAGTTGCTGGCCGAGAGGTCCGCGCCGATGAGCAGGCCGCCGAGGTTGGTGTCGGCCGCGGCGGCATTGCCGTTGGCCGAGGTGGACAGCCACTGGCCGTAGCCCTGCGCCCAGGTGGTCCACACGGGTGCGGGCTCGGGCGCCTTGATGGCCTTGAAGGCTTGCGCGCCGGGCGCCGCCGGATCGGCGTAGGCACGCGCCGGCCCGCCTGCGCCGAGCGCGCCTTCGGCGCCCTTGGCGCCGGTGTAACCCGCCTGCCGCAGGCGGCCGAGGATGAGGTCGTTGACCATCATGTTCTCGGTGGCGAGCTGGCCGGGCAGCGTGGCGTAGAGGTCGCCGGAGAGCTGGGAGAGGGCCAGCGTTGGCTTGTCGTCGGCCGTCTGGGTCACGAAGGCCGAATAGAGCTTCGATGTGTCCGCCTTCGGCCCCGCGCCGATGCGCTCCAGGGCGCCGGCGACCGAGCGCTGGTTGGGCGTCACGGCGTAGGAGGCGAAGGAGACGCCGTTGCGCGCCAGCGAGAGGTAAACATTGTTGGCGTCGTAGCTCAGTGCGGGATCGACGAAGAGATAGTCGATGGGGGTGAGCACATCGAGCGAGAAGGTGCCGCTGACACCGCCTGCGGACGAGAGAATGGTGTAGTCCCGGCCCCAGGCGAGCTGGCCCACCATCTCCACCTCGGACCCCACGCCAATGACGGTGGCGCCGGTGGCGCGGATGAGGTCGGTATTGCCCACCGCGTCCACATCCACCCGGTAAGTGCCGGAGATGGCGGCGGAGCCCTTCACGTCGAGTACGCCGAAGCGCGACGTTGCGGAGCTGAGATTGATCGTCGTGTTGCCGGAGACGGCGAGGCCACCCACCGTGCCCCAGCCAAGGAGCTCGGCCGGCAGGGCGTTCGAGCCCGACACGCTCAGTGAGGCCCCGGCGAGGGAGGCGCCCTCCAGATAGACCGAAGCCTGGTTGAAGATCACCGCGCCCGAGAAATCGGACGTGCCGGTGAGGGTGGTGAGCGAGCCGGTGCCGGCAGTCAGCACCTCGAAGTTGCGATAGGTGGCGCTGTTGCCGAGGAGGCTCAGGTCGAAATCGACATTTTCGCCATTGCCACCGAGCTGCAGGGTGTCGACGCCGCCCTCCGCGTCCACGATGCCCACCACCTTGCTGCCGGCGCCATAGACAAACAGATCGTTGCCGCCGCCCATCTGCACCGCATAGGTGGTGCCGGAGATGGTGCCGTAATTGGTGACGGTCAGCGACTTGGTGGGGTCGACGCCGGAGTTCACATAGCGGATGCCATAGCCGTCGAGGCCCTGGATCGTGCCGTAGTTGGTAACGGTCGCGGCGGCGTAGGCATCGCCGCTGTTGCTGTCGTCGATGAGGATGCCGTTGTTGGCGCCGGAGATCAGCGCCGCGGTGTGGGCGGCATCGCCGTTCACCATCGTGCCGCCGCCGATGGCGATGCCCTCGGAGGTGCTGGGCTTGGTCTCGCCCGGCTTGATGCCCTTGGAGCCGAGCCCCTCGATGGTGCCGTAGTTGATGACCGTGCCGGCGTGGTCGAAGTCCACGCCGTCGCCGTCGCCGAAGCTCGCGGCCGGATCGAAGGTGCCGGAAATCTTGCCGTAATTGACCAGCGTGCCCGTGCCGTTGGAGTTCACGCCCGAACCGTTGCGGCCCTCGATGGTACCGTTGTTGGTGACGATCAGATTATCGTCCGTACCGGTGGCCTTGATGCCGTGATAGGCGCCGGAGATGAGACCGCCGGCATAGTTGTTCACCTTGAGGGTGATGGCCTGGCCCTGGTCGTCGCCGCTCACCTTGACGGCGGAATTGTTCTGCGTGTCGGCGGTTCCGGCTGCGTAATAGGACGAGATGGTCCCGTAATTGTTGATGGTGACGCCGTTGGTGCCCTGGATGCCGTCATTGTCGGCGGCGGTGATGAGGCCGGTCTTCTGGTTGGTAATGGTGATGGTGGCGTTGGTGGAATAGATGTCGCCGAGGTCGATGCCCTGCCCGCCTGACTTCGACTGAATCGTGCCCGCGTTGGTGATGGAGATCACCGGCGCGGCGGTGCTACCGGCGGTGGACGAGATCTTGATGGCGTCGTCCGTGCCGGTGATGACGCCGCCCGCCTCATTGGTGATGGTGAGGCTCTTCAGCGTGTCGAAGTTCGAGGCGGTGTCGAACTTTATGGCGCGCTTGCCGGCCGAGGTGGTCTCGATCGTCCCGGAATTGGTGATGCCGATGGTGCCGCCGCCGAGGCGGATGGCATCCGAGCCGGCCGAGGAGATGGTGCCGGTGTTGCCGATGGTGATGGCGGCGGTGGCGGAGGTCGCCTTGTCGAAGTCCAGCGCCTGACCGGTCTGCGAGCTGATCGTGCCGGCGTTGTTGACGATCACCGTGCCGTTGGCGAGCGGCCCGTTGATGCGGAAGGCATCATCCTTGGACGTGACCTTGCCGGTGGCGGTGTTGGTCAGCGTGAAGGTGCCGGTGAACGCACCCGTGGTGTCGATGGTTCGTCCGGTGGAGGTGACGGTGCCGGAATTGGTGATGACCACGCCGGGCGTCGTCGTGGCATTGCCGTTCCACACGATGGAGGCGGACGAGCCCGTGCTCAGGGTCGCGCCTGCGTCGATGGTTCCCGTGTCGCTGCCGGAGACGGTCTGCTGCCCGGAGGCCGGCGGCACCGTGAAGGATCCCGCAACGGCGGGCAGCGCCGCGCCCGAGCAGACGAGCGCCAGGACGATTCGGCTTGCGGACGAATGAAGCAGCGGCAGACGGAGCATCATGGAAGGGCAATTCCGGCAGGGAGAAACGGGAAGCTCGGCCCTGCCTATGGGTGCGATGCTACAGTTCCATGACACAAAGCACCCCTACGGCACCCACGCGGGATCGTCGCGTCACCTCGGATCGGGACTGTGGCCGGCAGGTAACAGTGAACCACGCCCAAGCCCAAGCACGGCGCTCCGCCAGAGGGGGAAATGCCCCCCTCCCTCAGGCCCAGCGCCGCGCGCTCTCCCGGTCGATCCGCCCATCGTGCAGGGCACTGGCCACCAGCGCGCCGGCGATCCCGGCCCGGGCGAGCACCTCGAGATCTGCCGGCCCCCGCACGCCGCCGGCGGCATAGAGCGCGGGCGAAGCCCCCTGCGCCTGCGCACGCCGCGCAGTACGCTCCAGCGCCGACATGTCCGGCCCTTCGCCGCTGCCGACGCGGGCGAGGGTCATGACGATCACGCGCGCAGGCCACAGGCGCGCGTCGCGGTGCGCCTGCTCCGGACCGCGCGGCCCTGCGGCATCGTGGTCGAGGGAGAGAATCACGCCGTCCATGGCGAGCGCGGCCTCCACGTCAGCCGCGCCGAGGCTCTCGGTGCCGACGATGGGAGTGCCCGGCCCGGTTTTGGCGCGTGCGGCGATGCGCGCCGGGTCTCCTTCGCCGGCATCCACCCAAAGCGCGATGTCCGGGAAGCGGATGCGGAGGTCGCGCAGTGCCGCGTCATTGGTGCCGACGCCGGTTATGGCATCGATATCAGCCACATAGAGGGTCCGGAACGGCGCGAGCGCGAGCAGCCCCGAAACCACATCGCAGGGCATCGCGCTCGACGAGAGCGGCGTTTCGATGGGACGATAGGCCTCGCGCTCGCCCCTGTGGGCACGCACGACCACCCCTCCCTTCAGGTCAACGACGGGGATAAGCTGCATGTCGAGGTCCGGCTGAGCTTGTGCGAGAGGAGCCCCATGCGCGTCTTCATCTGCGAGTACGTGACATCCGGCGGCATGCGCGACAAGCCCCTGCCGGAGGCGGCCCTTGCGGAGGGCCGCCTGATCCGCGACGCCATCGTGACCGATCTCCAGGAACTCGTCGGCGTCAACGTGGTGCTGGCCTACGACGATCGCCTGTCGCCGCCCAACGAGGAGGCGGTGCCGGTGCGCAAGGGCCAGGATCCCTGGATCATCTGGTCCAGCCTCGCCCAGGACGCCGACGTGGTGTGGCCCATCGCCCCGGAAGCGGGCGGCCTGCTGGCGCGCCTCGCCCGGCTGATGCGCGAGGGCGGCGCCCGCACCCTCGCCAGTTCCAGCGAGGCCATCGTGCTCGCCTCGAACCGGCTGGCGCTGGCCCGCCGGCTCGCCGAGCACGACATTCCCCACGTGCCCACCTTCCCCATCGATGCCCTGCCCGCCGGCCTCGACGGCGATCTGGTGACGCGACCGGAAGACGGCACGGGCTGGTCCGCCGCCCGCGCCTGGCCGAACAAGGCCGCCCTGCCCCGCTCCGGCGGCCTGGTGGTTCAGCCCTTCCTGAACGGAACCCTTGCCAGCCTCAGCGTGCTGGTGCGCCCGGACGGGGTGACGCTGCTCGCGGCGAACCGCCTCAGCATCAGCCACCTCGTGGGCGTCTTCGCCTTCGAGGGCGTGCAGGTGGGTGCCATCGCCGATGAGGACGGCCGCCTGGCCGAGACGGCGCGGCGGGTGTCGGAGGCGATTCCCGGCCTCTCCGGCATCGTCTGCATCGACGTGATCCTGACCCCGCAAGGCCCGATCGTGGCCGAGGTGAACCCGCGCGTCACCGCGTCCTACGCCGGCCTTCACGCCGCGCTTGGCGTCAATCCCCTCGCCTTCGTCCCCGAATTGATCCGCGAGGGCGTGCCCCCCTCGATGCCGCGCCTGCCGCGCTCGACCCCGATCGAGGTGAAGATCCGTTGAAAGCCGCCGGCGAAACCAATAGGAAGGCAACGAGTTTGAGGCTGGAGGCGCGCCAGTGGCGGCGCCTCCGCGCGAGGATGAGATGACCTCCGACGATCCCACCGCCTTGGCGGACACGCAGGCCGACGCCAGCCCCGCGCCCCGCACCCGCCCTCACAACACCGACCGCCTGTTCCTGCGGGCCCTCCCCTTCTATGCGCGTCACGGCGTATTCGATGCGGAGCGGGAGCTGGGACAGCGCTTCATCATCGACGTGGACTGTTGGCTCGACACCCGCCCCGCCGCCTGGGCGGACGACGCGGCCCTCACGGTGTCCTACCAGGGCATCTACGAGCAGGTCGCCGCGGTGGTGGCTGACGATCCCGTCCATCTCATCGAGACGCTGGCGGAGCGCATCTCCACCCGCCTCCTCGACCATTTCGACATGGTCGAGCAGGTGCGGGTGGTGGTCCACAAGCCCGGCGCGCCTGTCACCGGTGTGTTTGGTGACGTCGGTATAGAGATTGTCCGCACCCGCTGAGGCGGATACGGAGCCAGACCCGATCGGACTGCCGTCGGCTCTGCCGCCGGATCGAAGGAGAGCACAAGGTGAGCGTTGCGGTGAGCCTCAAGACCTATCTCGCGGACTGGGCAGGGAGCGATGCGTCGCGGCAGGCTGTGGCCGCCACCGTGAGTGCAATCGCCGAAGCCGGGCTCGGCATCGCCGACCTCGTGGCCCGCGGGCCACTGGAAGAGGGACTCGCCAACATTCGCGGCGTCGATCCCAACGCCGGCGGCGACGCCCAGAAGGAACTGGACGTGGTGGCCGAGGAGCTGATCCGCGAGAAGCTCCTGCCCACCCCCACCGCCTTCCTCGCCTCCGAGGAGAGCGAGGAGCTGATCCCGCTCAATCCCGAAGGCCGCCTCGTGGTGGCGGTGGACCCGCTGGACGGCTCATCCAACATCGACACCAACGTGTCCGTGGGCACCATCTATTCCATCATGCCCTATGACGCTTCGGCAGTCGCCAAGCCCGAGGACGCGGTGATGCGGCCGGGCTCAGCGCAGGTCGCGGCGGGCTTCCTCGCCTATGGCCCGGCGACCATCCTCGTCGCCACCTTCGGCGCGGGCACGCAGGTGTTCGTGCACGACCGCCGCACGGGCGAGTTCCTGCTGGCGCGCACCGACGTGGAGATCCCAGCCGAGACCAAGGAATACGGCATCAACCAGTCCAACGTCCGGCACTGGGATGCGCCGATGCAGCGCTATCTCGCGGACTGCCTCGCCGGCAAGGAAGGCCCGCGCGGCAAGGACTTCAACATGCGCTGGGTCGGCTCCATGGTGGCCGACGCCTTCCGCATCTTCACCCGCGGCGGCGTCTATGTGTACCCGCGCGACAAGCGCAAGGGCTACGACAACGGCCGTCTGCGCCTGATCTACGAGGCCTTCCCGCTCGCCTTCCTGGTGGAGCAGGCCAAGGGCGGCGCCACCGACGGCATGACGCGGATCCTCGACATCCAGCCCCACCATATCCACCAGCGCATCCCGCTGGTGTTCGGCTCCAAGGCCGAGGTCGAGGCCATCGCCTCCTATTACTGACGCGCGCATCCCGCCTGCCGTCGGCGTGCGGGACAGCTTGACCTTCCCCGGAAAAAAACGTTCGATCGTTTCCTTCAGGCGCAGCCGCCGGCAGAGCGGCACCGAGGGAGGTGACGATGCTCGTTCCGGCCGATGACTATGCGGGGCTCGTGCGCGCCTTTTCCTGGCAGGTGCCGGCCCGCTTCAACATGGGCGTTGCCTGCGCCGACGCCCACGCGGACGGTTCGGGCAAGCCGGCCCTGATCTTCGTGGAGGAGACGGGCGCTGTCCGCTCCTACAGCTTCGACGAGCTGACAGCCCTCACCAACCGCTTCGCCAACGTGCTGGTCGCAAAGGGGCTCCAGCGCGCTGACCGCGTGGCGGTGTTCCTGCCGCAAGCGCCGGAGACGGCCATCGCCCATATCGCCGCCTTCAAGGCGGGGATGATCTCGGTGCCGCTGTTCACCCTGTTCGGCGACGAGGCGCTGGAATTCCGCCTCGCCGCCTCGGGCGCCAAGGTGCTGGTGACGGACCTTTCCGGCCTCGCCAAGATCATGCGGGTGAAGGACCACCTGCCCGACCTCGCCCACGTCTTCGTCATCGGCCCGGACGCGGGCGGCGCCGCCTCCTTCGACGCAGCGCTGGCGCAGGGCTCGGACCGCTTCACGCCGGTGGATACGGGGCCGGACGATCCCGGCATCATCATCTTCACATCCGGCACAACCGGAAACCCGAAGGGTGCGCTGCACGGCCACCGGGTGCTGCTGGGGCACCTGCCCTGCATCGAGTTCGTCCATCAATACATGCCGCAGCCCGGCGACCTGCACTGGACCCCGGCCGACTGGGCCTGGATCGGCGGCTTGTTCGACGTGCTCTTCCCCTCGCTCTATTTCGGCGTGCCGGTGCTCGCCCACCGGGCGAAGAAGTTCGATCCCGACGCCGCCATGGCGCTGATGGCGGACCACCATGTGCGCAACGTCTTCCTGCCGCCCACCGCGCTGAAGCTGCTGCGGCAGGCGGACGTGCGGCATAGCGGCCTGAAACTGCGTTCCCTCCTCACCGGCGGCGAAACGCTGGGGGCGGAGTTGGGCGCCTTCGTGCAGGAGCGGCTAGGGGTGGAGGCGCGGGAAATCTACGGCCAGACCGAGTGCAATCTGGTGGTCGGCTCCAATTCCAGCTTCTTCCCCATCCGTCCCGGCTCCATGGGCAAGGCCATCCCCGGCCATGACGTGCGCATCGTGGACGACGCGGGCGTCGAGCTTCCCCGCGACACGGAAGGCCACATCGCCATCCGCCGCGGCGATCCGGTAATGATGCTGGAATACTGGAAGAATCCCGAGGCCACCGCGCACAAATATGCCGGCGACTTCCTCCTGACCGGCGACATGGGCCGGCAGGACGAGGACGGTTATCTCTGGTACGTGGGCCGCGCCGACGACGTGATTACCTCAGCCGGCTACCGCATCGGCCCCGGCGAGATCGAGGACTGCATTCTCAAGCATCCGGCGGTGGCACTGGTGGCGGTGGTGGGCGTGCCCGATCCCCTGCGCACCGAGGCGGTGAAGGCTTGGATCGTGCTGAAGCCGGGCGTCACCCCGTCCGAGGCGCTGTCGAAGCACATCCAGGATTTCGTGAAGACGCGGCTCTCCGCCCACGAATATCCCCGCCTCGTCGCCTTCACCGACACCCTCCCCATGACCGCCACCGGCAAGATCCTGCGCCGTGAGCTGCGCAGCCGGGGGTAGGCGGATCGCCGTCGCCCATAGTGCCGGACCGACTGCGGCGGATCGTACCTCAAAGCCGTAAGCCGGCTGTAAGCTTGGCTTCCTAGTGTCATTGCCCTACGAGGGGAGGCTTGCGGTGCGTGCCCCCATCGCTTACGGGAGGGGCTGCCTGAAATCCGTACGCTGGCCGTCGGCCGGATAGGGTGTGACATTCGACATGGGGGAGGCTCGCGGCACTCTCCCCCACGTTCCGGTAGGAACTGCGCAGGCTGTCCCCAGCGCGACCGTACCTTCGACCCGTCGTTTCGCAAGGCCGCTGGATAACGCACAAAGAATGCCGGATTCCGTGCCTGCTCCCTTCGGTTCCCCGTCTCCCCGCGGCCCCGGCGTCGTCCGGCAGAGAAGCGCCGAGCCCGAATCCGACGCGGTCGCCGGAGCGCTGCCCCCGGTGCCGCACCTGTCCGTCATCGTCCCGACCTTCAATGAGCGCGGCAATGTGGAGCGGATGCTCGCTGCCATCGACGGCGCGCTCAAGGGCGTTCCCTACGAGGTCATTTTCGTCGACGACGATTCTCCGGACGGCACGGCAGACACGGTGCGGGAGATCGGCAGCCGTGACCCGCGCATCCGCTGCATCCGCCGGGTGGGCCGACGCGGCCTTGCCGGCGCCTGCATCGAGGGGATGCTGGCCGCCCAGGCGCCCCTTGTCGCGGTCATCGACGGCGATCTCCAGCACGACGTGAACGTCCTGCGCACCATGTTCGAGCGCTCGCCCGACGCGGACCTGGTGGTGGCCAGCCGGTATGTTGAAGGTGGCAGTTCCGACGGGCTGAACCGCCGTCGCGGCGCCATGAGCCGCGCGGCCACCAGCGCGGCGCGGCGGGTCCTGGGGATCAAGACGTCGGACCCCATGAGCGGCTGCTTCCTCATCCGCCGCGCACTGGTCGAACGCCTCGCGCCCGCCCTTTCCCCCAACGGCTTCAAGATTCTCCTCGACATCATGACAGCAGGCAAGGAACCCATGCGGGTGGTGGAAGTGCCCATGGCCTTTGCCGCCCGCGACGCGGGCGACAGCAAGCTCGACAGCCGGACGGTGCTCGACTTCGTCACCCTTCTGATCTTCAAGATGAGCGGCGGCACCATCTCACCCCGGTTCGTCTGGTTCTCGGCGGTGGGCGGGGCGGGGCTCGTGCTGCACCTGCTGATGCTGAAGGGCGCGCTGATCCTCGGCCTCGGCTTCGCCGTGGCCCAGTCCATCGCGACCATCGGCGCCATGACGTCGAACTTCGCCATGAACAACGTCTTCACCTACCGCGACCGGCGCGTGCGCGGCCTCGCCATGCTCCCGGCCCTGCTCAAGTTCTACCTCATCTGCGGTGCCGGCGCGGTGGCCAATGTGGGCGTCGCCAGCTGGGTGTTCGAGGGCGGATGGCGCTGGTGGCTCGCCGGTGTGGCAGGCTCGATCATCGGCGCGGTCTGGAACTTCGCCATGACCTCCCTGTTCGTCTGGGGACCGTCGAAGTGAGCGTGTCCTCGCCAGGTCTCGCAGGGCCTGTCGCGGGGGAGCGGCGGGCCGGCCTGCGGGCGCTTCAGGCGCGGGTTTCGCCGGCCCTCGCCCTTGGCGCGGTGCTGATCCTGGTGCTGGCGCTGCGCCTGGTGTTCGCGGCCACCACCGGGCTCGGCAACGATGAATCCTACACCGTCGTCACCAGCCGTCTCCCGGCGCTGAGCTATTTCGACCATCCGCCCATGGCCTGGTGGCTGGCCCATGGATCGGCCACCCTCTTCGGATCCGAGGCGCCGCTCGCGGTGCGCGCGCCGTTCCTGCTGCTCTCCCTCGTCTCGACGGCGCTGATGTACCTGCTCACCGCCGGCCTCTTCGGCCGCTGGGCCGGGATATGGGCGGCGCTGATGATGGCCTGCGCACCCGTGCTCGGCCTTACCAGCGCCACCTGGGTGCTGCCGGACGGGCCGCTCATCACCTTCCTGCTCGCCGGAACGCTGGTGATCGCCCACGTCCTGTTCGACGAGCGGGCCCACCCGGCCATGTGGCTCCTGGCCGGTGCCTTCGGCGGGCTGGCGCTGCTGTCGAAATATCACGGCGTCTTCCTGTTCGCCGGCACCTTCCTGTTCCTGCTCCTCAGCCCGCGACACCGGCGATGGCTGGCCACCCCGTGGCCCTATGCGGGCGGCGTGATTGCCCTTGTCGTGTTCTCGCCGGTCATCATCTGGAACGTGCGGAACGGCTTCGCCTCGCTTGCCTTCCAGAGCGAGCGGGCGGCGGCGGCGGGGTTCCACCCGCTGATGGCGGTGATGGTGGTGGCCGGCATCGCCCTGTTCCTCACCCCCTGGATCTGGGTGGGTCTCGTCGCGGCGGCGGGGCGGGCGCTGAGGATGAGGCCTGTCAATCCTCGTGCGCTGCTGCTGATCTGCCTCGCAGCCGGCCCGGTGCTGGTGTTCCCGGCCATCGCGGCGTGGTCGGGGGCCAAGCCCTTCTTCCACTGGGCGGCGCCGGGCTACCTGATGCTCTTCCCCCTGCTCGGCCGGGCCACGGCGCGGCGATGGGCCGCCGACGCCTGGATTCGCGGCTGGACGGTCTGGTCCGTGGGCTTCACGGCGGCGGGCGTCGCCGTGATCGCAACGGTCTCCATGGTGCCCTCCCTCGGCACGGCGGCCTCCGACACGGGCGGCGATCCCCTGCGCGAACTCGCCACCTGGAGCGACATCGACACCGCCGTCCGGCGCCACGAGCTGACACCCGGCCGCTATGCCTTCGTGTCGGTGCCCGTGTGGCACATGGGCGGGAAGGTGGGCTATGCCCTCGGCCCGACCTGGCCAGTGGCGTGCATGGGCGACGACTGCCGCGGCTTCCTCATGAGCGACATCCAGCACGGCCAGAAGGGCGTCGACGCAGTGCTCGTGCTCGATGCCGGATCACCGGCGCAGATGAAGGACATGAGCCGGCGCTTCCAGAGCATCGAACCCCTCGAGACGGTAAATATCCGCCACGCCGGGACAGCCGTCGCACGGGTGGTGCTGGCGCTCGGGCACGGCTATCTCGGCGATCCCCCGCCGCGATAGGCCCCCGAGGGGGCTACCTTTGGCCACCCCGCTCCCTCCTGTTCAAAAGCCCGCGCCGTGATAGCTTGACCTTGAGCGTCGCGGGAAGGGCGAGAGGCGACATGGCCGGAACTTTCGACTGGCTCGACAAGGGGATAGCTGAGGCGCTCGACGCCGTCCCCGTGCCGGTGTTCGTGAAGGACCAGGACAGCCGGTTCATTCTCATCAACCAGCGCTGCGAAGAGCAGCTGGGCGTTCCGCGCGTCGAAATGATCGGCCATACCGGAGAGGGCCTCTTCCCGCCCGGGCAGGTGACGCGCTTCATCGAGAACGATCGCCGCGCGATGGGGGGCTCCGCCGTCTCCTGCGAAGAGGTGGTGCGCAACCTCGCCACCGATCAGGATCGTACCCTGCGCACGATACGCCGGCCGATCCACGATCCGCTTTGCGGGACGCGATCGCTCGTCGGGGTGTCCATCGACATCACCGAGGCCAAGCGGACCGAACTCTCCCTGCGCGACAGCGAAGAAAAGCTGCGGGGCCTGTTCGAGCTTTCGCCTCTCGGTATCGTCCTAAATGGAATGGATGGCAGATTTCTTGAGTTCAATCCCGCTTTCGCGGCCATCTGCGGGTACAGCGCCGAGGAATTATGCCACCTCGACTACTGGAAGCTCACCCCGGAAACATACGCCACCGAGGAACAGACTCAGCTTCAGGCCCTGCTCACGCGCGGTCATTACGGTCCGTACGAGAAGGAATATATCCGCAAGGACGGCAGCCTCGTTCCGCTCCGCCTTACCGGCGTGCTGCTTCACGCCAGCGACGGCACGGCCTACATCTGGTCCATCGTCGAGGACATCACCGCGCAGAGAAAGGCGCAGGAAGCGGTCTGGTTCCACGCCAATTTCGACGACATCACCGCGCTGCCCAACCGGCGCCTGGTCTACCAGCGGCTTGACGAGGAAATCGCCCGGGCACGCGAAGGCGGCCGGCGCATGGCGCTGCTGTTCGTCGACTTCGACCGCTTCAAGGAGATCAACGACGCGTTCGGCCACGACAAGGGCGACTTGCTGTTGAAGGAGGCCGCGCGCCGCCTCTCCGCCGGCCTGCACCCCACCGACACGGTGGGCCGCCTCAACGGCGACGAGTTCATGATCGTTATGGGCGCGCAGGAGGAGACCCAGCGGCTGGATGAAGTGGCGGAGGCCCTCAGGCAGGCACTGGGTGCGCCCTACCGGCTGGGTCCCGATCTCGCCTATTCTTCGGTGAGCGTCGGCATCGCCGTCTTCCCCCAGGATGGCGATAATGCCGACACGCTGGTGCGCCACGCAGACCAGGCCATGTACGAGGCCAAGGCGCTGGGCCGCAACCGCATCTGCTTCTTCCACCGGGCCCTGCAGGAAGAAGCCACGCGGCGCAGCCGCATCGCCAACGAATTGCGCGGCGCCATCGCTGGCGGGCAGTTCCGCCTGTTTTACCAGCCCATCCTCGACCTTGCGACGGGCGAGGTGGTGAAGGCAGAGGCGCTGTTGCGCTGGCAGCATCCCGAACTGGGACTGGTCGGTCCCGCCGACTTCATCCCCGTGGCCGAGCAGACGGGGGAGATCCTCGCCATCGGCCAATGGGTCTTCGAGGAGGTCCTGCGCCAGCTCGCCACCTGGGATGCGGCCGGAATGCCCCCCGTGCGCGTCGGCATCAACCGCTCGCCGGTGGAGTTCCGCCAGTCCGGCGACGTGCTCGCAGCCTGGCCCGCCCGGCTGGCGGAGCACGGTCTCTGCGGTCAGCGGCTGGTGGTGGAGATCACCGAGGGACTGCTGGTGGAACTGGGCGACACGGTGCGCGATCAGTTCGAGCGCCTACAGCGGATGGGGATCGCCCTCTCCCTCGACGACTTCGGCACGGGCTATTCCTCCCTCGCCTACCTGAGAAAGTTCGACGTGGACTTCCTCAAGATCGACCGCGCCTTCGTGCAGGGCGTCGCGCCCGGAGCGGACGATCTCGCCTTGTGCGAGGCGATCATCGTGATGGCGCAGAAACTCGGCATCGAAGTGGTCGCCGAGGGCATCGAGACCGAGGACCAGCGGGCCCTTCTGGCGGCTGCCGGCTGCCGGCTCGGCCAGGGCTTCCTCTTTTCCCGCCCCCTGCCCGCAGAAGCCTTCGCAGCCTTTGTCCGCGGGGCGCGGCACGACTGACGCGCGAGATGATGCGGAGAGGGATTGGGGAGCGGCGGAGATCGCCGGACGCCATTGCAGCAGCGACCGACCTTGGCCACCGACGTCGACCTTTGGCACGCCATTCGGCTCATTCCCATGGAGATGCCGGCAGGATCGTCGGCAAGCTCTCAGAGCCTAAAGGGGCGGTGCCTTCGACTGTGCTGCGGAAGATGGATACGATCCTGGAAGCACGTCGGCACAGGACTCTTGACTGCTCCGCGTGCACGTCATGCGGGGGATTGGGAAGGGTCGTGACATAGCGCGGGACGAGATTGCGGCTGCGATCGCGACGTTGGCCGGAACACAAAAAGCATGACTCGCTCTGCTGGGACGCACTGAGGCAGATCGAAAGCATTGGCATCAGGAGGTGTGCCGATATGATGCCGGTTGCATTCCGGGGGGATTCGCACCTTGTCGAGCTTTTACGAGCGGCCGATCCTGAATTCGCCCTATCGACCGCCTGCACAGCATCACCCGCTTGCCCCGCACGGACAACCGCTCGATGGCGCTCCACGGTCGGGGCGACGCCCAGCACGGTTCATTGCGCCGGTTCCCTCGTCGCGAAAGAAGCCATCGGCGGGCCAGGGCGCCCTCGATCTCGAAACCTATACGGACTACGCCCTTATCAACGAGATCCGCGGCTACCTCGCAATTTGGCGGGCGGTGCGCAACCCAGCCGACTGGGGCGTGACGGCGGCGACGCAGCGCCTCCTGGAGCACTGGCGGCACCATAAGTTCAACGGCCCGAAGCCGTTCTTCTGTCAGATCGAGGCGGTGGAGACCATCATCTGGCTCACCGAGGTCGCCCCCCGCCGGGCGGCGACGAAAGGCATCCTGGATCAGCTGGCCAAGGCCAACGAGGAGGCCAACCCGGCCCTCTTCCGCCTCGCCATGAAGATGGCGACGGGCACCGGCAAGACCACCGTGATGGCCATGCTGATCGCGTGGCAGGCGGTGAATGCGGGCGCAAGGCCTCCAAGGACTTCTCCCGCGCCTTCCTCATCATCGCGCCGGGCATCACCATCCGCGACCGGCTGCGCGTGCTGCTGCCGAGCGAGCCGGACAATTATTTCGAGACGCGAGAGATCGTGCCGCCGGAGATGCTGCCGGACATCCGCCGCGCCGAGATCGTCATCACCAACTATCACGCCTTCCAGCACCGCGAGACGCTGGCGCTGCCGAAGGTGGCGCGGAGCTTCCTGCAGGGCAATGCGCCCGAGCCGATCCGCACCTCCGAGACCGACACGGAGATGCTGGAGCGCGCCTGCGGCAGGCTCCTGAAGTTCGAGCGCGTCAACGTCATCAACGACGAGGCCCACCACTGCTACCGCCACAAGGTGGGCGGCGACGAGGAAGGCAAGCTCACCGCCGAGGACCGGCGCGAGGCGGCGGAGAACGAGGAGGCCGCGCGGCTGTGGGTCAACGGCATCGAGGCGCTGGACCGGCAGCTCGCCAAGGGCGGGCGCGGGCGCGGCGTGCGGGCGGTCTATGACCTCTCCGCTACGCCCTTCTTCCTGCGCGGCTCGGGCTATCCGGAGGGCTATCTCTTCCCCTGGGTGGTGTCAGATTTCTCGCTGATGGACGCCATCGAGAGCGGCATCGTGAAATTGCCGCGGGTGCCGGTGAGCGACAACCTCGCCCAGAGCAGCACCGTGGTCTACCGCAACCTGTGGAAGGAGATCGGCAAGAACCTGCCGAAGTCCGCCTCGGGCGCCGGCAAGCTCAGCCCGCACGATCTGCCCAATCTGCTCAAGACCGCGCTCAACGCTCTCTACAGCCATTATGAGAGCGTGTTCGCGGCGTGGGAGCGGGCCGGCATCGGCGTGCCGCCGGTGTTCATCGTGGTGTGCCAGAACACCGCCATCTCCAAATTGGTGTTCGACTGGATCGCCGGCTGGGAGACCGGCGGCGAGGGCGAACGGGCCGGCTTCTTCCCCGGCCATCTGGAGCTGTTCCGCAATTATGACGAGCACGGCGGTCGCCTTCCGCGCCCGCGCACGCTGCTCATCGACAGCCGGCAGATCGAGGCGGGCGGCACGCTGGACAAGAGCTTCCGCGAGGCGGCGGGGCCGGAGATCGAGCAGTTCAAGCGCGAACTGCTGGCGAGACAGGGCGCCGGCAGCGTCGGCGCAGAGGTGGACGAGGCGGACCTTTTGCGCGAGGTGATGAACACCGTGGGCCGGCCCGGCCGCCTCGGCGAGCAGATCCGCTGCGTGGTGTCGGTCTCCATGCTCACCGAGGGCTGGGACACCAACACCGTCACCCACGTCCTCGGCGTGCGCGCCTTCGGCACCCAGCTTCTGTGCGAGCAGGTGGTGGGGCGGGCGCTGCGCCGGCAATCCTATGAGGAGAACCCGGCCACCGGCCTGTTCGAGCCGGAATATGCCGACATCATGGGCATCCCCTTCGACTTCGCCTCCACCCCGCAGGAGACGAAGGTGACGCCGCCGAAGCCGGTCACGCGCGTCCACGCCATCAGGGAGCGCGCCGCGCTGGAGATAGTCTTTCCCCGCGTCAGCGGCTACCGGCGCGAGGTGGAGAGCGAGCGGCTGGAGCCGACCTTCTCGGAGGACAGCCACCTCGTCATCACGCCGGAGGATATCGGCCCCACCTCCGTTCTCATGGAGGGGATCGTTGGCGCGGGCGTCACCATCTCGCCCACCGTTCTGGCGCGGCTGCGGTCCTCGGAGATCAGCTTCAACCTCGCCAAGCACCTCCTCTATTCGCGCTTCCGCGATGAGGACGACGTGCCCAAGCAGCACCTCTTCCCGCAGATTCAGCGCATCGCCCGACGTTGGATCGAGGAGGGCTATCTGGTGACGAAAGACGTGCCCATGGGCGCCATCCTCTATCAGGACCAGCTCGACCGCGCGGCGGAGAAGATCGACATCGCGCTCACCCGCGGCGGCGGCGGACGGGTGGTACATCGAAATGTCGCACAGACATCTATGTGGTGCTCGGTAGACTAATATGCCGCATCTATACGTTGCAAATACAGACAATGAATGGTTTGACTTCCTGAAAGCCAACCAACCCCTTGAGGATATTAATTTTTGGAAACCAAGCCCTCAGGTTTTCAAGGCGGTAGATGAAGGCGAATTATTTGTTTTTCGCCTCAAGAGCCCCCGAAATGTTATCGGTGGATATGGCATCTTGGTCAGCAGCATCAACGTCCCGATTCAATTTGCATGGGATTCATTGGGAATCGCCAATGGACACAAATCACTCGACGAGATGATGCGCGTAATTCGTCGATACAGGACAGATCAAACGATCACACCTCAGACACTGATCGGATGTCGCGTCTTGTCAAACCCGGTATTTTTGGAACCCCATGAGTGGTTTCCAGTTCCCTTGGACTGGTCTAGCAACATCGTTACAGGCAAAGTGTACAATACCGAATCCGACGAAGGGGGCCGCCTGGTTCGAGAACTGGAGTTTAGAACAAATTCGACGGTGCTTTTTGAACGTGAGCGCACGAAATTTGACGGCTTTGGAGAAACCCCGCAAGCTCGTTACGGAGCGCCCATCGAAGTCCTTCCTCGCCTCGGGCAAGGAGCCTTTCGCATCAAGGTGGCTGGCGCCTACTCTTTTCAGTGCGCGATATCGGACACCAAAGTCCTGCCTGCACTAGAAGCCGCCCACATCCGCCCATATTCGAGCGGAGGATTACATGAATACCAGAACGGTCTTCTTCTAAGAAAAGACATTCATAGCGTTCTGGATTCAGGCTTTGCAACTATCTCGGATGATTATAAATTCCATGTCAGTGGGAAAATCCGCGAAATATTCAACAACGGAAATGAGTACATAAGACTTCACGGGGCCTCCTTGAAGCTGCCTGCAGCTCTGGATCGCAGGCCATCGACCGAGAACGTGAGATGGCATCAGCAAAATGTTTATGTAGGTGACTAACGTCGCCGGCCCCTTCACGGTGGAGAGCCTCTCCCCCCACCGCGTGCTGCCGGCGAGCGAGGAGGAACTGATCGACCTCATCCAGGCCGAGGAAGGCCGCCGCACGGCCGCCGACGCGGACCTCGCCGGGCAGGATTTCTCCGCCATCGTCATCGATTACCTGAAAGCCGAGGGCGTGAAGCAGCAGGCCAAAGGCGACCGCATCACCTTCGAGAGCCTCAGCCCCTGGCCCGGCCAGTGGATCGGCGCCTCCGGCACCTTCATCGAGGGCGCGGACGGCCCCGAGCGCCGCGCCGCCATCCTCATCGGCCCGGAATACGGCACCGTGGGCCGGCAGGACATCGTCGCCGCCGCCCGCGAGGCCGTGGACGCGCGCTTCGACGTGCTCATCGCCTGCGCCTTCAATTTCGACGCCCATTCCTCGGAACTCGGCAGCCTCGGCAGCCTGAAGATCCTCAAAGCCCGCATCAATCCCGACATGCATATGTCGGAGGAACTGAAGAACACCGGGCGCGGCAACATGTTCGTCGTCTTCGGCGAGCCGGACGTGAAGATCCTGGACGACGGTGGCCCGGACCTGCGGGTGAAGGTCGAGGGCATGGACGTGTTCGACCCCAACACCGGCGAAATCCGCTCCAACGACACCTCGGGCATCGCCGCGTGGTTCATCGACACCGACTATAATGAGGAAAGCTTCTTCGTCCGCCACGCCTACTTCCTTGGCGCCAACGACCCCTACAAGAGCCTCAAGACGGCCCTACAGGCGGAGATCGACGCGGAAGCCTGGGCGACGCTCTATTCGGATACGTCCCGCCCGTTCCCGAGGCCGGCGGGGCGGCGGATCGCGGTGAAGGTGATAAGTCACTATGGGGATGAAGTGATGAAGGTTTATGGGGTGTGAGGGAGAAATGAAGCCGGTCATGACTATTGAGGATGAAGCCGTGTTTGTGTTCCGGGCGGACTGCGCGCAGGGGATCGGAACGCCGGTAGAAGGACGAGCCTTCAAGGTATTTGCTGGCTCAACCGCCATGCGTTCGGGCACACCGAGAAGGAAGCGGGACGAGAGCTACCGCGACCGCCTCTTGAGTATTGGCGTGCTCGCTCCGGATACCGACCAGCGGCTGTATCGCTTCGAGCAGGATTTCATTTTCGACAGTGCCAGCCGAGCTGCCGGAATCATCAAAGATGGCAACGCCAGCGGGCCGCAACTATGGAAAAATGAAAGGACCGGCCTGACGCTGAAAGCCCATCTGGATAGAATACAAAAGGCAACCTGAATGCCCATCGTCCTCGCCGACAGCTTCATCTCCGCACTCGCCCGCCTCAGCAATGAGGAGCAGAAGCAGGCGAAGCTGACGGCGTTCGACTTGCAATCAAATCCGGAGCATCCCGGCCTTAAGTTTCACCGCATCGACAAGTCGAAGGATCCGAACTTCTGGTCGGTGCGCGCCAACCGCGACATCCGCCTCGTGATCCACAAGACCGGTGACAGCCTGCTGCTGGCCTATGTGGACCATCACGACGCCGCCTATGCCTGGGCCGAGCGGCGGCGGATCGAGGCGCATCCGCGCACCGGCGCCATCCAGATCGTGGAGGTGCGCGAGCGTGTGGAGGAGGTGGCCGCGCCCGGCCTGCCCCTGCCAGTCCCGGCGCCAGCCCCCATCGCCTCTCCGGCCCTCTTCGCTGGCCTCGACGACGACGCCCTCCTCTCCCTCGGCGTCCCGGCGGACTGGCTGGCCGACGTGCGCGCGGTGAATGAGGACGGCTTCTTCGCCCTCGCCGCCCATCTGCCCGCCGAGGCCGCCGAGGCACTGCTGCAATACGCCGCCACCGGGCGCCTTGCGCCGGCGCCAGTGCCGGCCGCAGACCCGTTCGCCCATCCCGATGCGCTGCGCCGCATCCGCCTCATCGCTAACCAGGAGGAGCTGGAGCAGGCCCTGGCTTTTCCGTGGGAGAAATGGGGCGTTTTCCTGCACCCCTCCCAGCGATCGCTGGTGGAGCGCACCTTCAACGGCCCCGCCCGCGTCGCCGGCTCGGCCGGCACCGGCAAGACCATCGTCGCCCTCCACCGCGCCGTGCGCCTCGCCAGGGCCAATCCGGCGGCGCGCGTGCTGCTGGCGAGCTTTTCTGATCCACTGGCCGAGGCCCTGGCGCAGAAGCTGCGTGTGCTCGCGCCCGACACCGGCGGCGTGGTGCCGCGTATCACGACCGCCTCGTTTCGCGGCATCGCCGGAGAGATGTTCCAATTGGAGCACGGCGTGCGCCCGCGCATCGCCTCGGATGGGGTGCTGCGCGCCCGGCTGAACGCCGCCGCCGCCGAGACCGGCCTCAAGGGCTTCTCGGAGCGCTTCCTGCTCTCCGAATGGACCCATGTGGTGGACGCCTGGGGGCTGTCATCTCTCGATGCCTACACCGGCGTGCCGCGCATGGGCCGCAAGAGCCGCCTCGGCCCCAACCAGCGTGCCCACCTCTGGCCAGTGTTCGCGGCCGTGCGCACGGCGCTGGCGGCGGAACGCTACACCACCTGGGCGCAGGTGTTCTCCTCCCTCGCCGAGGCGCTGGCCGCCCGCGCGGCGCGGCCCTTCGACCATGTGGTGATCGACGAGGCGCAGGACCTCGCGCCGGCCGAGCTGCGTTTCTTCGCGGCGCTGGCCCCGGCGGGCACGGACGGACTGTTCCTCGCTGGCGACGTGGGCCAGCGCATCTTCCAGCATCCCTTTTCCTGGGCCGGACTCGGCGTGGAAGTGCGCGGCCGCTCGCACACGCTGAAAGTCTGCTACCGCACCTCCCAGCAGATCCGCCGCGCCGCCGACCGCCTGCTGCCCACTGTGCTGCGCGATGCCGACGGGCTAGAGGACGAACGGCGCGGCATCGTCTCCGTCTTCGACGGGCCGCCGCCCGAGGTGGCGCGCCTGTCCTCTCCCGAAGCCGAAGCGGAACGGGTGCGCGTGACGGTCTCCGCCTGGCTCGCCGAGGGCATCGCCCCACAGGAGATCGGCATTTTCGTGCGCACAGAGGAATTGGTGCCCCACGCCCGGACTGCGCTTGCCGGGCTGCTCGGGGCCGAGTTCATCACCACCGCGCCCATGAGCCTCGCCAAGGGGCTGGAGTTCCGCGCAGTCGTGGTGATGGCCTGCAACGAAGGCATTTTGCCCCTCGACGCACGTGTCGCCGACGCCGCCGACGAGGCCGAGTTGGACGACATCTACGAAACCGAGCGCCGCCTGCTCTATGTAGCCGCGACGCGGGCGCGCGAGCATCTGTTGCTGTCAGGTGTTTTTCCCGGTTCTGAATATCTCGCCGACTTCGCCCAAGGGGAGAAATAGCCGACGAGCACCCCAGAAGGGCGCTTGCTCACCCCTCCCCCTTCCACACCTCCAGCTTGTCCGCCCACCACTGCATCATCCGCACACGCTCCTCCCAATGCTCCCCGCGCGCATAGGCGCGGCGGATGGCATCGGCGTCCTCGTGGGCGAGTTGGCGCTCGATGGCGTCGGCGTTCTACTGGCTGCTTTCATTCAGCAGCGTGGACGCGGTGGCGCGGAAGCCGTGGGCGGTGACTTCATCGGCAGTGTAGCCATGCGGCGCAGGGCGGCATTCAGGGTTTTTCCCGAGATTGATCGCACAGTGGAGCGGACATAGGGGAAAACGAGCCGCCCGGTTCCCGTATGCCGATGCAACTCGCGCAGAAGCGCCACCGCCTGCGTCGAGAGGGGAATGCGGTGGGCGCGGCGCATCTTCATCCGCGCGGCGGGAATGGTCCAGACCGCCTTCTCCAGATCGAATTCCGCCCATTCGGCCGCACGAAGCTCGCCGGGACGGGGAAAGAGCGGCGGGAGAAGGGCCAGCGCCGTGCGCGTCGTCGCCTGCCCATCAAAGGAATCGAGCGCGCTCAAAAGAGCGCCGAGTTGCGCGGTGCCGATCAGCGCGGCGCGGTGCTTCACCTTGGGAGCCACCAGTGCGCCGCGCAGGGCGAAGGTCCGATCGTTCTCGGCGCGCGCGGTGGCGATGGCATAGCGGAAGACCGAGCCCACGGTCGATCGCAGCCGCCGGGCGCTCCCCCGTCGGCCGCGCTGCTCCACCTTGCGCAGGACGACAAGCACCTCGGCCGCTGCAATCTCCGAGATCGGACGTTCGCCGAGATCGCCATAGGCGAAGGACAGCAGCCATTCGACCTTCGCCAGAGTGGCGGGCGCTCGGCCTTCGCGCCGCAGCTTGTCGAGATATTCCTCGGCGACAAGGCGGAACGTGTTGCCGGAGGTGGCCACCGCCGCAATGCGCGATTCGCGCCGGGACCTCGCAGTGTCGATGCCGTCCGCGAGCTGCACCTTGGCTTCGTCTCTCTTCTCGCGCGCCTTGGCGAGCGTGACGATCAGGTAGGCGCCCAAGGCGAGGAGCTTCTCCTTGCCCTCGAAGCGTTACTTCAGCCGCCAGAGGCGCGAGCCATTCGGATTGACGAGGAGGTGCAGCCCGCCGCTGTCGGACGCCTTGAACGGCTTCCCAGTGGGCTTGAGATTGCGAATGGCGAGGTCTTTAAGTGCCATCGGTGGGGTGTCGCCGCTGGGGGTATGGAGCCGATACCCCCAAAGCTCCCCCCAGATTCGCCGGATGCAACCGCACCTTCCCGCACCATGCCGGACAAGCAAAACGAACTAAGCTATTGACTTTTCAGTACTGAAAGATCGACTTGGGCGCTACTAGAGCGTGAAATGGTGCCCAGGGGCGGGGCGCTGCTGCCGCGGAACATCAGGCCATTAGATCTAGGTGGGAAAGCCGGCTATCTCACCCATACTCAACGGCTCGCAGCCCGCCCTTTCTCACCCAAGAGGCCCGTCGGCGCCTCCCAGAGGAGAGCGAAGCCTTCCAGTGGTGCCGGGGCCGGCGCTTTAGCTCTCAGTCGCCCTTGCCCGCTCCCGCCCATCAATGAATTCAGCGAGAGGCGCCTCCGGCGCCGAGCTTCAGGCTGCGATCGCCGACGCCGATCACCTGCTGGCGCCTATGAGGAGCGGGCCGGCTCACACCGTCCGTAGCGTCGCGACGAAGGGAATCCTACCCCGCCAGCCTATCCAACGGTCGCTGCCCTTCGGCCTTTAACTGCAAGCCGCATCCCTGCTGGCGGTCACGATTGGAGGAAACGCGGTAGACGGCGAAGGGAGGCGACGGCTCGCGAGGACTGCCCCCGTCGCTTCGTCTACCGCGGCGAATCATGCCTAACTGTTGCCTGCTCGCACACTCACGCCAATCGCGGTGCAACCATGGAAAACGACCGTATCAATAGAATAAAGTCCGGAATAAGCGGTATAATAAAAATTCAAGAACAAGCGAAAATAGATCGGGCCACGCAGGCAAAACAAAGAGAAGACTATGAAGCAGCAAAAAAATTAGAATGGGAAGAGAAGCGCATAATTATTAATTCGACAGTCGATTCTGTATCAGCGGAATTAAATGATGGACAATTTAAATTAAACAAACAACATAAGAGGTCTGCACACGCGACAAACATATTTACTGTTATAGAAATTATCGCATATCCGATTACCCAGATTCCACTTACATTAACGGTCTACGACTCCTGGAAAGTCGCGGCAAATTGCCCACTATTTGAGAACAGGACCGCTTGGAGCGGTGTAGAATTATCAGACATTACAGCTGACCTAGTGCGCGAAGTACTCTTAGCTTACGTCGAAAAAGCTGTGAAGTGATAGGCACGACCCCGCTTCAGAGCCGCCTCTCAAGTTAGGAGAGGTGGCTCTGAGGCGAGACACCAAAGGGGGGCGACATACTGGCAACCACCGAATTTGCGACCCCCCGGCATGCGCCTCGCCCTCCTAGGAGATAACGAAGCCTTCCATTGGCGCCTCACCCTAGTTCTAGCTTTCCGTTGATCTTGCTCGTTCCCTCGCATCAACGAATTCGGCGAAAGGTGACCGCCGTAGAACGCGGGCGCCGTGGCGCAAAAGCAGATAGCGGCCTTTGCGTTGGGTCAACGCCGCCTCGAATGCTCCAATGGCGACGATGGCGTTTCCGCATGACGCCATTACCTCGATGATCCTCACGCCGGCGTCGTCCCACATCTCGACATTGAAATCATGCTCGACCTTGCCGCCCATGATCAGTCCCCCAGCGCGTGGCGGCGCCGGCGGAAGCCGGACGACGCATCGGCCTGGAGCCGAGACATCTCGTGCTCAAGGTAGGCCTGACCCACTAGGAGAGCGCGGATCGTGGCGCGGGCATCGCCATCGCAGGCCGCCAGGGCCTCCTCGATCTCCGTATCGCTGACGTCAAAAGGGGTTCGCTCGGCGGGCTGGGGCTCGCTCGACATGGGTCATCTCCGGCGCTGATCTGCGCCTATGGATTCCACGAGAACGAAAACAGAACAAGCCACGAGATATAGGGGCTGGCGCGCGGCCAGCGCTGTGCCGTAGCCTTTAGCTATGTGCAACCTCTACAGCCACACCTCAAACGTTCAGGCGATCATCGATCTCGTCGGCGCGACGCGGAACCTCGCCGGCAATCTGCCGCCACAGCCGGCCATATTCCCGGACTATCAAGCGCCAATCGCCCGAACTGGCGCCGACGGGGCGCGCGAGATTGCCATGGCGCGATGGGGAATGCCGTCTTCGCAGCTGGCGCTTATGGAGGCGGCCAAAAAGCGCGCCGCAAAGCTGGAGGCCAGGGGTCAAACGGTCGACTTCAAGGAGCTGCTGCGTTTGGAGCCGGACGCCGGGACGACTAACATCCGCAACACGTTGAGCAAGCACTGGCAGCGATGGCTTGGCCCGGAGTGCCGCTGCGTCGTGCCCTTCACTAGCTTCAGCGAGTTCAACAAGGCCGCTGGCGGCGATGTGTGGTTCGCCTTTTCGGAGGCTCGGCCGCTGGCGGTTTTCGCCGGGATCTGGACGGCGGGATGGACCTGCGTCCGCAAGATGAAGACAGGCGTTGAGACCGCTGACCTGTTCGGGTTCCTCACCACAGAGCCAAGCGAACCGGTCGCAACGATCCACCCGAAGGCGATGCCCGTGATTCTAACTGAACCAGCGGAAATCGAAATCTGGATGACGGCACCCTGGCAGGACGCCGTAGCGCTGCAACGCCCGCTCCCTTCGGATCTGCTTAAGATCGTGGCGCTGGGCCTCAAGAAAGACGGTAGCGGATAGGAGACACGTCGCCGCCACAAGGGGCGAGACAACCCGGCTCTCACGACTGTTTCATTCCGCCAAGCGACCTTGCAATTGAAGACCAACGAAGGCGTCATAGAGGTTGTGTCGGAAGCTCCACCGTCATAACAATTTCTCCTTTGTCGGGAGGAGGTCAAGCTGCCGGGATCGGTATTTTCGATAAGCTCGCTGGGTCGCTTGGTTCGTGCTGGCGATTCACAGCGGTTTGGCATTGACCTCGCCAAAAACGGGGTCGCGCTGCTTGAGCCAATAAGCCAAGCGGCAATCAGTCGGTCTATCGATCTGTCTGCGGGCCTGTCGATTGCCCGAGTGAGGCGGAAGCCGTGCAAATCCTACATTGATTTTCCACAGCAGCTCGTACTGCGGGCTGTGTCATCCTACATCGCTCGTAGGTACCGCCTTGCCCCGCCCAACAGGGATCGTATTATCGCCGATGTAATTCGGAGCATGATGGACGGGACGCCGTTCACCGTAATTCGGCGAGATATAGAATCATTTTATGAATCAGTGGATCATCAGAGACTAAAGGATCTACTAGCGTATAACACATCGATACCGAGTGACGTTAGACACTATATTATTCAATATTTTGATGTTCATTGCCCATCTTTGCGCTTCGGGTTACCCAGGGGAATCGGCCTCAGCGCAACACTCGCTGACCTTGCAATGAGAGAATTTGACCAAAAAGCCCGCTCGCTGCCCGGCGTATATCGATACTATCGTTACGCGGATGATATGCTTGTTTTTTGTTTCCAAAACGTAGGCGGTGTAGAAAGTGGGTTACTGGGCTGTCTGCCTGAAGGAATGAAATTCAATTCTAAGAAATCGACACTGATAGACTACACCTCCACAAAGGTACTTTCCCCCACCTCATTTGAGTACCTCGGCTACGAAATTGCTACATCCACCGGCGCCGGGCCTGCCGCGCGGACGGTGGATGTAGGAATAGCCGAATCAAAGATAAAGAGGATTAAAACGAGAATAATTCTCTCGCTCCAATCGTTTCTGAAAAACGGGAATGGCCCATTGTTAATCGACCGCCTTTCCATGCTGGCTGGAAACTACCAAATCAGCCGCCAAGGAGTGTCGGAGTGGCGCCATGGGCCTAAGGTGCGGTCGGGCATCTACTACAACTATGCACTAGTTGGAGGATACAAAGGACTTCAATTTAAAACAGCCCCTCCCCAGGCATTATCCGATCTCGATCGATTTCTCCACGGACTACTGAAAGGCAAGTCGAGCAAATTTAAAGCACGACTCGCGGCCGGACTGACGCAGGTGGAGATAAACCAACTAAACTCGATCTCTTTCCGGCTCGGATTCCAATCACGGCGCATGATTAGATTTGAGAGCGGGCGACTGACTGAAATACGAGGAGCTTGGAGAAATGATTGATCAGTCTAGCCCATCATTCCGATTTAGAAGCCTCTTAACTGAGACACTTCCCTACGAGGTTCCTGTTATATTTTCTAACGATACATTTCACCAGATTCTAAATAGACAGTTTGCAACGAGACTCGATCAAGCTCTTGTGCGCCTTCTAAAAACGGCGGAGGGATCAAAATACACAATTCCATATAATTATCATATTTCAAACGGCGACGGAAGTTTCCGAACTTTAAGCATCATTCATCCGATGATGCAGAATAAAATCTCTGAATTCTACGAACTAAACCACGGCGCCATCTTAAGCCACACGTCTCGTGGCAGTTACTCTTTGAGACACCCCTCCAACCTGGCCTCACCTTTCGGGAGGGACTTAGTTTTCGACGCCGAATCTAAAGGGAAATCAGGCCAGCCAGAGCTACAACGGCCGAAGGGCGACCCCATCCTGTCGCACATGACATCGTACTTCTCATATACAAGGTATAATTTGCTAGGAAAATTTATTGCATCCCGTGAGTTTCGCAAACTCGAAATGACGTATCCAAGAATGCGTCAACTTGATATATCGAAGTGTTTTTATAACATTTACACGCATTCGATTAGTTGGGCGGTCAAAGACAAAAGTTTTTCTAAAGAGCACCATCAGAAATACAGTTTTGAATCCGAATTTGATAAATTAATGCAGAGGTCAAATTACAATGAGACGAATGGAATTGTCGTTGGACCGGAACTTTCTCGAATATTTGCTGAAATAATTCTTCAAAGTGTCGACGTACGAATAGAGCAATTGCTTACCATGAAAGGAATGAAATCCGACGATGTCTATAGTATACGTAGATATGTAGATGACTATTTCGTATTTTCAACAGATGATCGGGCACTTGACGATATTGAAGTGGAAATTCGCAGAGCTCTTGGCGAGTACAAACTTTACGTTAACGAGAAGAAGATATTAACCAAGGGTCGCCCCTTTGTTTCAGACTTAACTCTTGCCCGTCATGAAATTGATCAAGCTTTTAGCCTTATAATTTCTTCACTGTCCGCAGTCATGGGGCAAGACCCAACGGCACGCTCGGCAGCTGCACAGACGATCGTAGGGCAATTCCGCTCTATTCGACTTATCGTATCGAGATACAATGTTAAATTTGCAAACTTTAGTGGTTGGCTTTTGGCTCGTCTAAGGAGGATTATGAGACGATGCAAACGTGAAGCAGAAAATTGCTCCGATGCAAACACAAAGGAGACTTTATCACGTGTCGCTATTGCAGCATTGGAGGCCGCTCTTTACATTTGTTCGGTGGATCTGAGAGTGCGAACTACCTACTCGTTGTGCCAGATAGCAGCCCTAATGTCGGATCCCGTAGATGTTTTTGGCGAGCAGAACGCCGGCTTAATAAGGCACCTCATTTGCGAGCGCTTGGCGGCGATCGCCAAAATTCGCGTGGCCAACAGACCGTCCATATGTTCGATTGATGATGTCGAACTGTGTAATATTCTAATATGTGGATCTCAATTCATTGGGCATGAATTTCATTCATCTCCTGTAATTGAGAACATATTTCGAAATGTCATGACCGAAGATAGAATCACATACTTTAATTTTATAACATTTTCATTTTGCATGCGAAAGAATAGAACCTTATATGTAAGTCAGCTTTCACATATTCAGGATCTTGTGAAACGCAGAATTCTCGACCCGAACACTGATGTCGCCGTAGACTCGGAAGCGTTCCTTATGGCCGTTGATTATATTTCTTCACCTGACATAGCGGACTCTGACAAGCAGGCAATTTTCGCTCACGTTGCTGGGCGAAGTACCCTACCGAGCTATGCCACCCTCCGGGTGATTGCGGAGCATTGCCGATTCGTTGACTGGACGGGGTTGTCAGTCGAGCATCAGGTCCGGCGAAAGCAGTTGCGGCCCGTGTACGCTTGGAGTTAGATCGTCTTGGGGCTGTATGCCGAATGCGGCGGTTCGTCCGTCGACAACGCGTTTAGACGGGGTCTTGGCTTGCATCCGCCCGCGGAGACCTGGTTTTAGCACGGGCTATCTTTTCGGGGATGGCACACACGGGTCGGCATGCAGCCCCACTACGCTGGCACTACCCCTTGTCAACTTTCACCGTATGCAATCGGCGTCAGGGATGAAGCTATTGCAGTTTGCTCCGTAGGCAAGATCACGGTGCCACGCATAGCTAACGCCGAGGCGAGAAGATCGCGCAACAGTACATCCACCTCTGCCTGCGCTAATCGGACTTCCTCCGCCGCCTCCCCCGGCCGGGTCAGGGATGCGAACACGCCGTCCGCATCCCAGTCGATTCGCAGGCGGACCCTAGGGTTGTTTGAGGACATGCGTCTTGATCCCCAGCCAGAACACTGTCAGGGCGCCGCCGACCAGCACCGTCAGGACGGCGGTGCCGATTACGAGCGCCGCCCGGTTCCACATGCGGCGGAAGCGGCGCAGGTGCTCGATATCGGCGCGCGCCTCCTCGATCCGGGCTTCGTCCGAGGTGGAAAGGCCGATCTCCTTCAGCACCTTGCGGACGGCCTTCTCGGCCGCGTCTTCGGCCACCTCCACCACCATCAGCTCCAACGCCCGTTCTGAAATGATGATGGCCCCACTCGGCGCGCGCGCAGCGGCCGGAACCTCCCCCGTCATCTCTCACCTCCAGCCGCAGAGCCGCTTGCCAACAGCATTGTGCGCCTTGGCCTGACGGATGGTTTCATCGGTGTCATGGTCCGACCAGCGCATGGGCTTGGCCGAGGCGCAATAGACGCTAGTCGCGCCGCTTGAACCCGTCGTCGTCACGCAGCCGGCGAGGATCGGCATTGCGGCGGTCAGCATCAGCGCGAGCTTCATTCGCCCGCTGGACGGCACGGTCGGCATTGGCCTTGTCCTTCTGGATCTGGCGGGCGGCGCCACTGCGGTCCCCCCGGCGGTAGGCGATGGCAACGGCGCCGGCGGCGAGAACCGCCAGCGCTCCCTTGAGGCCGAGGAGGCGGAACGCGAACACGGTCGCAGCGAGGACGGCGGCGGCGATCAGCGCCTCAGTCCAGTCACCGCCGAACAGCAGCGCGACGATGAAGCCCCCCACAGCCGACACCGTGGGGAGGAACCACAGGGTGGCGAGGAGAGCGGCGGGGATCATGCCGCCGCCTCCGCCGCCTCGGCGGGATTATCGTTCGCCGCCGTGCCGAGCTGCGGCGGGTTGAGGTCCAGCGCATCCGCGAGCGCGTCGGCCTTGTTCTTCGCCCACATGCGGTAGACGACACCGCCCACCAGGGCGATCGCGCCGAGCACCATGAGGATGGTCAGCACCGTGCCGGCGAGCGCGCTCTTGTCCGCCAGCGGCGTCACCGCGTCCGTCGCCGTGGAAATGGTGGTGCTCACCACCCCGCCGCCGGCGAGCGCGTCGCCGATGGCCTTGGGCGGCGCCTTCCGGGCCGAGGAGACATAGGCCTTGCCGCTCGCCGTCTTCGTCGGCATGGGCAGGTTGACCGAGCCGCTGGCGAGGGCAAGCCCCAGTTCGCGGACCTCGGCCACCCTCCTGCCCCAGCCGTTGCCGAAGACGGACCAGGTGCGCAGGGACTTCAGCATGGCGAGGCGCCGCGCCTGCACATCAGCCACGATCGCGTCCACGTCCTGAATGGCATCAACGGCCGCAAGGGTGGACGGGCCAAGCACGCCGTCCGCCGGCAGGCCGAGCGCACGCTGAAGCCACTTCGTCGCCTGCGCTGGGCCGGAGTTCACCGCTCCGTCGAAGACCACATAATCGAGGCCGGCCGGCAGACGGTCACCGCGCACGAGATCCCAATAGCGGCGCTTATAGATCTCCTGCAGCTCGGCGTCCGTGATCTCGCTCACGTCGCGCAGCGGGAGGCCCTTCGAGCGGCGATAGTCGTCATAGACTCGCTTGATGACGCCCTTCATGGTGGGGCCGCCGGGGTCGGACGGGTGGTTGGAATATCCGCCTTCGTGCACGAGCACGGCGGCGAGCGCGGGAGTGAAGTTCTCCGCAACCATCAGATAGTCCTTTCGGGTGGTGGAAAACAAAAGGCCGCCCGAAGGCGGCCGTGGTAAAAGGGTGTGTCTGCCCTTGCCCTGACACTCGGGTCGACGGGAGCCGGGCGGTCTGCCCCACAGTTCGCCCGGCTCACCCCCCCCTCAAGAAGCGTCTCCCGGAACCATCGGCCGCCTTGGTCGTTCACCCGATCGTGAAGAGGGTTGAGCGATGCCGGGTTTCTTGGAGTTCGTCGTGGTCGCACTGTTGCTGGCGACACTTTTGTCGGCAGTCGTGAGCCGCGGTTAGGGATTTCGCGATGATTGCTGTCACCATCGCATTCGCGGCGCTCGCTGTGCTGGCGGTGAAATTGCCCGCCTAGCCTTGGGTGGATGAGCGTGCGGCGGGTCAGTCGATCGGCCGTCCATCGCGGTCCAGGCAAACCGCAATCGCAAGGGCACCCCGCCGCCGGGCTGCGTCGAAGTCCGAGCGGGTCAAGCCGGCCTGTCCGAGAATGGTCGCCACCTTCCGTCCGCGCGCCTTGCCGCGGCTCCAGAGGAGGAGGCTTCGGCGCGCCTCTTCGTCTTCCGCGAGGTAGAGGCCGCACCATTCAAAGGCGCGTTCCATCCGCGAGATCTGCGCGGGAGACGGTGGCGGCCGGTTCATGCGCGGCTCGCCGGCGAGCCGCTGCCCCGTGCCTTCCGGTTCCGGAAGAGCAAGGCCGCCGACCACGCCGCGCACCCTGTCCGGCCCAAGATGGCCCGGCAGGCGCGCCAGCACGAGGAAGGCTTCCACGAGGCGCTCATGGATATAGGCGCCAGTCCAGCGCGCGGGCGCAGTCTCGATCCGCAGGTCACGAATGATCCTGCGCTTTTCCTCGATCGGGATGGGCTTCATGGGGAACCAAATCCCTGCAATTCGGCGCGCAAGGGAGCGGCCGCCGGCATGGCGCACGGTCTCGGCGACAGGCGCCGCGCGACCTCCTCGCCCCGCGCCCTCGCGTTGCGAACGATGGCCCGAACCGAGGCCGGCGACTTGCCGGCCTCGATGCAGATGGTGTCGGTATCGACCCCCGCATTCCAAAGGGAGAGCACGAAGGCCCGCCGGGTGGAGCTGGCTCGCCGCGCGTCGAGGACGGCCCGGCGATCCCGCGGCGGGAGTCCCAGGCGGCGGGCGGCCCGCTCGATCGCATTCCGCGACACATTGAGATGGGCCATCATTTCGAGCATGGTCGGCCCGGCGTTCCAGTGCGCGCGGAGCCATGCCGCCTGTTCCCGCGTCGGGTGCCAGCGGGCGGCGGCGCGGCGAGCGGCCTCGAAGCCCTCCGGCCGCCGCCACCCATGATCTCGCGCGATGTTGCGGATGACGGCGCCCCCGGCACATCCGAACTTATGGGCGAGCACGCGGGAGGGCACGCCACGTTCAAAGAGTGCGCGGAGATCCGCGAGTTCTTCCTCTGAAAGCGGCCGGCGGCGCCGGCGCCCGCCCTCAGATGCGCTCAATGAGATAGGCGCCATCGGCATCGGTGAGGCGTTTGCCGTCATTATCGACCAGGAAGACGAACCCCGGCGGCGGACGCAGCTCTGCCGCCTGCCTCAGCAATGCGATCCAGCAAGACAGGGAGATCCCCAGCATCTGGACCTCCTCACCACATCGCCACGATGCCGGCCGCCAGCGTCCCCGTCGCCCACACGCGGGTGACGCGGACGGGGAAGATCCCGACGACATCGGGCACGGTCACCACCTCGCCGCCGAGCGTGGTGACCTTCAGGTTTCCGGGCGTGCCCACCCAAAGCGAGCGGCAGGGGACCGCAAGGTCCACGGTGTCGCTTGGCGCGACCGTCGCAAGGTGGGAACAGGGCGACGACAGGTTGTCAGCCTGCGCGCTGAAGGGATCGGGCATCGTTCGTCTCCAGATGGTGCCGGCTTGCCGGCGTCAGAAAGCCCACGCGGCCATGAAGCCCGTGCGCGTCGTGGTCCACGTCCACGTGATGGTGTTTCCGGTGCTGGCGGAGGCCTGAAGCGGCGTCGATCCGTGCGCGGCATATCCCGTGCTTTCAGGCGTGTTGAACACGTCCGAGGTTGCGCCCGTGAGGCCGGACATCACCGGCGCCGAAATGGTGTTGTTCCACCCGGCGACACTGAGAACGAACCCACCGGCCGGAACGTCTATGCCGGCGATCCCCCCGGAGGTGGCGGTGGTGGCGGAAACCGAACCGCTATCGCTCGCCCCCGTGCCCGCGCCCGGACGGTTCATGACGCGGTATGTGGCGATCGAGCAGCTGGTGACCGTGTTGGAAAAGGTCACCACCACGTCGCCAGAGACCCCGGTCGGGACCACCGCACGCGCGACGCACATGGCCTGCAAAACGCCGCTGGCGTATGGGGTCTCCAGCGCGGCAGCCACGCCCCCTATGGTCACGCTGGAAAGCGTGCGGGTAGCAGATGCCCCTTGATACCATTCAATCGAAACAAACACCTCGCGGGTCTCGGCCGCTCCCGGTTCGGCGCCGAAGTCGCAAGAGGCGAAGGTGTAGGATGAGGCATTGGTGGCGCTTGAATAGCCCGCCCGGAAGGCGATCGATGGCGCCGCGGCGACGGCAGCATTGTTGACCCCGAGCGCGAAGACTTGGCTGAAGGGCAGCATGGTCAGGCGTCGTTCACGGCATCGAGGGTGACGTTGACATAGGCCGCGACAAGCTTGGCGTCGGCCGCATAGGTGTCGGCGGCGTCCGCCGCGTCGCGGAAGATCTCGACGAAAAGCAACGCATTGTTCGCGGGCGTGCCGGCCGGCGTGACGGTGGTGATGTCCGTGTAGCAGGTGGCCGTGCTCATGCCCGAGGTTGCCGTTGCTACCGCAACAACGGTTCCCCATGCGCGATCGAGATTGTCCGTGCCGTCATAATAATCGACGCAGGCGGCCCGAACGCCCCAGCGCACGTTGCCCACCGCGCCATCCCCCGGCTGCCAGATCAGGCGCGCCGTGAAGGTCCCCTCATTCCAGCTTTTGGGCATGGGAATGCAGATCTGCGCATATTCTGCCGTCGCAGCGTCGAAATCGAGAGTGCGCACCATGCGCTTGTTTGCGGCAGTCTCCACCAGCCCCCACGCGGCGCCGCTGGTGGTGCGCGGCGTGAACGCCGCAGCGGGGATGCACATGCTGCGCGTCCCCGTCGCCAGCTTCCCGGCAAGGGAGGCGTCCAGGCCGGACACGTCCCCCGTGCCAAGGGTCACGTCGCCCGTCCGCCCCGCAACCGAGGAGACCGCGCCGAGCGGCGCGAGGATCTCCAGCCAGTTCGCCAGCGTCGTCGCCGGCGAGGCGGACAGGATGAAGCTCTTTCGAACGTCGGAGCGGATTGCCACGTCGCCGACCTGCGCCGTGAGCGCCAGCATCGCGGCTTGAGAGGCAACCGGAAACGTCTCGGTAATCGCCAGCGCCGGAAGCTGTGCGGCCGGCACCTTGCCCCCGCTGTCCAGCGTCGCCACGCCGTTCGCCGCCCCGAGGGCGGATGTCGGAACCGGAGAGATGTTCACCCACGCGGCGGCGTGGCGCTCCCACGTGGCATCGGTCGCAGTATCATAGAGGCGCATGCCTTGGGCCGGCGCCGTGAAGCGCCAGGCGCCCGCATCCGTCGCCACCGCCAGATAGCCGCCATAGCCGGTCCACGCGCCCGTGGGAGCGCTGCCCACGAGATAGAGATCGCTCGCCGCAGGGGTCGAAGGCGGCGCATTCGTGCCCGCGCCCTTGGCGACATAGGTCGGCACGCCATCGTCAAGGATGCGCTGGCGCTCGATCAGCTCGCGCATGCGTTCGGCGACATAGGCGCCGGTGGTGCGCAAGGGCGAGTTGTACACGATGATGTAGGAGGATCCGGCAAGCGCCGCCCCAGGCCAGCCATAGGCCAAGGTGAGGTGGGTATTGTCCACCACATCGAGGATCCGCACCGCCCGGCCGCCGGCCTCCAGAGTGTCGCCCGCGACGATGGGCGTGCTCCAGAGCGTGCCGGCGCCGACCACGGCGGTGCCACCCGCCGGCACCGTCACGGTGCCGGTCGCATAGAAGTCGCTGAAAGACATGAAGCGATCCTTGAGCTGCCGTCAGGTGGCGGCGGTGACGAAGATGCGGCAGCGCGCCACCTGCTGCGGCCATTGCGGGATGATCTCGGCCGTCCAAGCGCCCGGCTGGAAGGCAACAGCCGTTGCGACGCCCTCGCTCACCAGCACTTCCGGAGCCCCCGGCCCACCCGCCAGAATGCAGGCGGTGCCGGTTGGCAGGTTCCGCGCGATCTCCACGGGCTCGCCCACCACGGCCACGAGTTCGTCGGCATCGAGGACGGGCGCATCCGGGCGGGACGCCACCATACCGTCCACCACATAGTGGGCGGCCGGATCCAGCGAAGCCGTCTGCACGAGAAGCAACTCTTCCCGTCCGCTGCGAACTGCCGCCAATGCGTCCTCAAGGCGCGTCACGCTGAGCATCGAGATGATTTCGCCAGAGCGATTATCGTATTTGATGAAGATCATCTCTTGAACTCCGTCATGGAAATGATGCGGGAGCCGTAGAAGCCAGACGAACCGACGCCGCCGACCACGACGCGATAGGTGGTCGCGCCGGATATATTGTCCGCGTCGAGGAATTCGAGCGGCAGGGGATTGCCGCCGAAATTGATCATGGCCGTGCTGCCCACGTAGCCGGCGGGATAGGCCCCGAGGAACAGCGTCCCGCTGTACACGACTGTTTCGGCCGCGCCGGCCACCGAGCGATAGACAGTGACGGGGACCGTCCCGCTCCCGCGATCGGTGTAAGGCATGTTCCAAGCGATGGTGCCGATGTTGGCGCGGACGATGCAGGCCGAGCCGGCGGTGCGGACGATCGAAGTCGTGAACACCGTGACGGTCGTCGCGCTCGGCGAAGACGATGGCGGCAGCGTCGTCGTCAGCGTCTCGGTCACGAACGCCGTCACCGCCCCCGGCGCGATATTGCTCGTGGCCACGCCGCCGATGATGATCTTGTCCGTGGTCACGGACGACGCCTCAAGGCTGATCGTCTTCACGGCCCCGGCGGCAATCTTCGGCGAGGTGATGGAGCCTGCCGCCACCATGTCCCCGTTGAGATAGACGACAGGCGTCGGCCCCGTATTGTCCACGAGGAAGACGGGAACCCCGTTGATGCCGTCCCCGCTCACATAGAAGCGATCGGCATCAATCTGCACTTCACCGATGGCGCCGCCCATGCCATCGCTGCGGGCGATGACCCGCAGTCCGGCCGAGGCCTCTTCGGCTGTCGCTTGCAGCTCATAGGCTGCAATGGCACCGGCCGGCGTCACGGCGACGACGAAGCGCGCCTTCAGGCTGGCGTCCACGCCTGCCACCGCCGCCGCCAGTTCCGTGACTTGCTGGGCAATGGCGCTGTCCGGCCCCACGGCGGCGGTGATTTCCTCCGAGAACTTGGCGGAGGCCGCGCCGAGCTGCACGGCAAGGGTGCGCGCCATGTCGCGGCGATTGAGGTCGCCGGCGGCATCCACGTCCGCGACGATGATCGCGAGGGCATTGAAACCCTCCTGCAGGGACATGAGTGCGGCCTGCGTCCGCTTCAGCACCAGGTCACGCGTCGCGTCCGTGAACTGTTCCGCAGACACCGGGAGCTTGCTGCCGTCGATCACCGGCGCGGCCACGTCCACCGTTGCCCACGGGCCTTGCGTCGCGCCCACGGCCGACACCTGAAGACGGATCGCCGCCGGCTCCACAACCACGGACAGTTCCGCCGCCGTGATATCAGGGAGCGAGGTCCAGCTCTCGCCTTCGTCATAGGAGATCCGCGCCCGGTAGAAGAGCGCGCCCGATGCAGGAAACCACGAGGCCGAGAGCACCGGCTCCAGCACATTTTGCTCCAGCGTCGCCAGCAAGCCCGCGACGATGGGCGCCTTCGGCAGGCTGAGGGATGGCAGGCCCGGCAAAGGATCGGGAGCGCCATCGTCGTCATGCACGCGCGGATCATCCACAACGAACGTCAGCGACACCCGGTCTCCGCTCGGCGCTCCGGACAGGGCGATGCACCGGCGCTGCCATGCCGAGCCAAATCCATGGGCGAAGGTCGGCAGCTCCGACCCATCGGCCCGCGCGAGCACCGCCGCCAGCGTCTGCCCCTGCGCCGTCTCGACAATGGCGAGATCCGCCGCATCGAGGACGCACAGGGCATCCGATCCCCCGCGCGCGCACTTCACCGGCCCGAAGGCCGCGCCTGTCCTGTCCCGCAGCACCACATAGTGCTGCCCCGAGCCAGCCCAGGCCGGGGCCGGCTCAAGGGTGAGGGTCGCCCCGGCCCGCGCCGCAACAACGCCGGCGGCGCCCCACGCCCCCGGCAGATCCGATTGGATCTGCACGTGCTCGCCGAGGCTGATCAGCCTCCCATCGTGTTCCGTGGTGACCGAGGGGCGCACCCGGCGATAGACGTTCTGCCGATAGTGGAAGCCGGCCTCGCGATAGGCCTGCGCCCGCTGCACGATGCCGGGGATCTGCATGCGCATCGGGTTCTCGGCCACGACGCTGGCGGGATACTGGACCTCCTCGGCCTGCCACGTGGTCTCATCCACATACTCGACAATGACCGCATCCGCCGCGTCGGAGGATGCGAACTCATAATCCACGGCGAAGGTGCCGCGCACGGTCTCCCGATCCGTGAGCAGCATGCTCGGCACGGCGCGCCATTCGTCGCGCACCAGCGTGAGCATGTCGCCGGCCCATCGGTGCTTCGCTCGCACCGTCGCCAATGCCGTGTCGAAGGCCTCAGGGACGCCGACCGAGGACGTGAACTCATAGTCGAAGCAATCGCCCCGTGCCGCCGCCGTCACCGCCAGCATCAGGACGCCCTGCAGGTCCACCTTCGCGGCCGACCGACGCGCGCCATAGTCCGTATTGGTTGCCATGTCCCAGAAGGCCCAGGCCGGCGAGCGCGTCGGTTGTTCCACCCAGGCCGATCCCGACCACACCGGCAGAATCCGCGTCTCGATCACCTTCAGGGCCTGCGCTGCGGCCGAGGTCAGCTGCTGCGTCGCCTTGAGGCGGAGCGCGATCGTGCTCACCCCTGCGAAGGCGCGGGGACCCGACAGGAAGGCACGAAGGCCCATCCACACGATCGTGTCCGACACGTTGCTGTCCGTGCTCGGCGCCGAGGTCCGCTTCAGGCGGACCTCATAGCGGCCGGGCGCCACGGTCACCTTGAAGCTCCAGCGCTTGGGCTTGTTCGTCACGCCGCCGAGGCTTTCGGCGAGGAGCTGCGACCACCCGCCCGTGGGGGCGCCAAGGTCGTTCACCGGCCGATACTCCGCCACGATGGGCACGAAGAAGGGCCGCCGGTCCCCGTCCGAATTCGTGGTGTAGAGGCCGCCCGGTGCGGCGACATCAAGCGCGAGATCCGTGGTGGTGGTGGCGGCCGGCGCCGAGATGAAGCCGCCCACATAGCCGTCCGCCGGCTTCGGCAGTTCCTGCCCCGACACCTCCGGCGAGGAATAGACGTTGACGGGGAAGAGCGTAACCTCCTCGCCCGGCTCATAGAAGGCGACCGAAACGCCAGTGAACTCCGGGTTCACGCCCGTCGCCGCGTCCCAAAGGATGGTGTCATCCATGAGGATCTGTTCACGGCTGTACCGCCCGCAGCCCTCGGACAACAGGATGTTCAGATATTCATCGTTTCCGATGTATTCCGACCACGGCACGGCGGCATAGTCGGGAGACCGCTTCACCCGCCCGTAGCTGACGGGGATGCTCTGCAGGAGCCGGGCCGAGTTGGCCTGCTTTGCGAAGCTGTAGACCTGTCCCGCGTCGTCATCCTGTCCGCCGGCCTTGGCCTTCACCAGCGTCGAAACGAGGAACGATCCGCCGATGAGGAAGGCCGCGCTGCCGACGCTGGCGGAGATCCCGAGGCCGAGGCCCGCAATCCACGTGCCCACGCCCGGCGCGAGGAGCGAGAGGCCCACCAGCGCCACGAGGCCAAGCACCTGCTTGTTCTGCGCCCGGCTCCCGCCGAGCGGCCTCGACATGACCACCAGCCGATCCGAGGCGCGGATGCGGCGTCGGCGCCAGTCCGCCCGCAGCACCGGCTCGCCGTTGATGGCGACGACGGTCGGCAGGATCTCGGTTGACCAGGCGCGCGGCGCCCCGCCCGATCGGCGCGCCCGGCGCAGGAAGCCGGCGACCGTTTCGCGCGCACGGGGCTGCGCACGGCCGAGCACCTGTCCCGGCAGGACGATGTGAACCGCTTCGTGCATCGTGTCCTCAGATTGGCTCGAAGAACCGCAGGCGCGCCCATCCACGGGCGCGCAGGGTCACCATGGCGTCGAGGGCGACGCCGGCTTCGGCATCGGCATGCAGCACCCGCCCTTCGGGCTGGAGCCATATCCCCACGTGCGCGCCTTGCGTGACGCGGGCCATCAGCACAAGGGCACCGTCCGGCGCCGCCACGAGGCCCGCCGGGTCGGCAGCAAGCTCCCGCCAGCGCCCCCGCTCCGGATGGGCGGCGAGGGTGTCCACCATCCACCGCCAAGTCACCGCATCGGGGATCTCCACCGCCGGAAGGTGGCGCCCCCACAAGGCGGCCTCCACCTCGCACGCGAGGTGCCAGCATGAGGCGCCGGGAGACCATGGCCGGCCGATGAGGCTGGTGAGGTAGGCCGCGCGGGCCGTCGCGTCCGCCGTCATCAGGCGATCAGGGAGCTGAATTCCCGGCGCGAATAGATGCGGCGCGGGAATTTCATGTTGGTGAGATCGTCGAAGGAGGCAGTGCCCTCGACGGTTGACCCGGCGACCGTCACCTTGCGGAGGAGGAATTCCCACGGGCCGCAGGCCGGCTCACTCACATCATCCTCGCGGTACTGCCGGAACAGCACCTTGAGATCCGCCCTGTAGCCTGTGGCGGCCTCAAGATAGGGCATCACGTCGCGCGCCACGTTATCGATGACGACGCGGCACTGAGGCACCTGCTGTTCCGAGAAGTTGGGCGCGTCCGCCGAGAAGGCGATGGGGGTGAACTCCGCTGGCGCGCCGGCATCGAATGTCGCCCCCGGCTCGATCCCGAAGGTGCGCGGCTCCACATCGCAGACGAAGCGCAGGGGAATGGGCGCGCCGCCCTCAAGGAACGCGGGGTGCTGCAGCTCGATCGTGTCGAAGACGAGGACGCTATTGGGGCAGGAGGCCTCGGCCTCGGCCCATGCGTCGGTCCACAGATCCACCATGTCAGGACACCACGGAAGCGGGGAACACGTAGAGATCGAAGACGACGCGCACCTTGTCGCCGCTCGCGCTCCAGCCGAGCGTTCCAGCGCGCATCTGCACCGTGCGCGCCGAGAACGCCGCGCCGTCGAGGCTGACGGGCATCGTGAACCGGACGGAGGCGCCGAACAGCGATCCCGACACGAACGCGAGGAAAGTCGCGAACTCGGCGGCGGAGAGATCGGCCGACCATTTGATGAGCGGCAGCGCATCACCGGGGCGTCGCCGCATGCGTACGTTCCCCGCTTCCATCTCGGTTTCCAGCGGATCCCGGATCGGCTTCACATCCCAGGCGTCTCGCAGCGGCTCATAGGGCACGGAGGCAGGCCAGACGGGGAGGCTCATCGGCCGACACCCCGCATGGGATTGAGGCCAAAGCGGGCGCGCACCGCCTGCCCCATCGGCCCCATCGTGGTCATGTCGGCGGCGAAGACCTTGCGCACCATGGCCTCGATATCGGCCGTGGCGTCGCGCAGAGCGGCCCGCAGATTGTCCCTGTCACTGGCGCGCCCGTCATTCCCGCCGCCGGGCTGATTGATGACGAAGGAGGGGGAGACGCTGACGTTGTTGCTGAAGGCGTTGCGGATCATGGTCTCGGCTGGCGAGATGGGCACGCGGACATCCACCGGGATCCGGCGCCCATCCGGCAGGGGCACGGCCGCTTCCGGCCCGGCCTCGCCAAAGATCGCCGCGTTGCGCGAGACGCCGCCACGCGCATACTTCTTCAGCTTGCGGGGGCCTTGCGGGGTGTGCACACCGCCGTCCGCATAGAAGGTGGATCCGCCGGAGAAGGCCGAGCCCACGGACTTCACCACTCCGCCGACGATGCCGCCGCCACCCGACCCGAGCGGCCCCTCGCCGAGCAAGGCCGCCTTCAGCGCCATTTCCGCAAGGAGCTTGATGCTGTCCTTCAGCACGTCGTTCCAATTTTTCGTCCCGTCGATCAGGCCCATGATCGAGCTTTGGGCGAGATTGCCCACCTCCTGCTGCATCTCGCGTTGGCGCTCCTGCGACGCCTTCGTCTTTTCGATGGCGACTGTCACGTCGCCATAGCGCGCGGCGAGCTGCTGGAGCTGCTGGAGCTGTTCCGGCGAGAGCTTGAGATTGTGCTCCTGCGCCGTGGCAATGGCGTCCATCATGAATTTGTATTCGGCGGCGGCCTGCGTCGTCATGCCGAGCTGCGCCTGTTCCTGCTGAAGATCGCGCAGGCGCTCGGACATGGTTTTCTGCACATCCTTGAAGCCGTAGCCGATGGATGGATCCGGTGCCGGGGCTGGAGCGGCGGGCGCGCCGTCGCGCTTGCCCTTCAGCTCATCGAGGCGCTTCTGCGCAAGCTCGACGGCCGCGATGTACTTTTCCAGCGCCGCCGTCATTTCCGCCGTGTCGGCCGTGGGCATCTTCGCATTGTACTTGCCGGCCCAGCCGCCGACCCTTTGGTTCGTGGCGACGGCGCGCGCGTACTCCAACTCCGCCTGTGCATCGGCGAGCGCCTTCTCGGCGTTCGTCACATGCTGGTCGGCAAGCGCCTTCAGCGCCGCCTCGGCGCCAGGCACGCGCGCCTTGACCTGCGCAATCGCCCCGTCAAGGTCAGTCATGGCGCTCTTATGCGCCTCGCTCGCGACCTTCGCTTGGTCCTGCCGGAGAGCCAGCGCGGCAATGGTCCCCACCGCCGCCGCAATGACGATGCCCCATGGTCCGCCGACCAGACGGAGGGCGGCAGCAAGTCCGGCACTGGCGAATGCCGCAGTGCGCTGCGCCGCCGCCAAGGCAAGCGTAGCTGCACCCGCGACAGTAAGCTGACCGGCGGCGGTCACGGCGGCGCTGACCGTGGCGGCGAGCGAAGCCGCCAGCGGACCCAAGGCAGCACCGGCCGCGATCGCGCCGAACGCCGCCGCAACCGCGATGATCTCGGTCTTGTACTTCTCCAGCGCGGCGGCGCCTTCGAGGACGCCGGACTTCAGCGCGACCTCGATCTTGAGCGCCAGCATGTCGAACATCTTGGCGACCTTGGCCGCCTCCTTCGCCACCTCATCGGACATGACAAGGCCGAGCCGCCGCGCCTCTTCGCGCGCCTTCGAGATCGAGCCGAGCCCTTGGTCCATGAAGCGCAGGAACTGCTCGCCGCCGGTACCGCCGAAGATCTCATCCGAGATCCGGATCTGCCCCGCCTTGCTGAAGCGCTTCATCTTGTCGATGATCTCTTCGAACAGGGCTGCAGGATCCTGCAGCTTCTGTTTCAGCTCGGCGGCGGTATAGCCGAGGCGCTTGAACGCCTCCTCGCTCGATCCCGCGCCGGTGCGGATGAACTCATCCGCCCGCAACTGCATTTCCTTCAGGCCATCGGTCAGCGCATCCACCCCGACGCGGGCCTGTTCGGCCGCGAACTTCAGCTCCTGAAACGGCTCGAAAGCGACGCCGGCCTTCTGCGCCTCGGCCGCAAGATCCGCGACGGAGGTGGCCGCAGCCTTCAGCGTCGTGATGGCACCGGCAATGCCGCCGCTCGCGATGATACCGGCGCCGCCGAGCGCCTCGAAGGCGGAGCTGATCGAGGCCGTGGACCCGTTGAAATAGCTCTTCAGGTTCACCGCATTCTGCTGCGCCCGCTTCTCGATCTCCAGAAAGCGGCGGTTCGAGACAGCCTTCGCCTTCTCGAAGTTCTTTTCGAAATCGCGGATCCGCGCCTCAAGGGCAACGACAAGACGTTCCTCTTCGCCGGCCATCAGTCCACTCCCCGCGCAATGGTGCGGATCTCCAGGCCGCGCCTGCGGCCGAGTTCCTTGATTTCCTTGATGTCGTAACCCACCCCGTCGAAGCGGATGCGGTCCCGCGTGGTGACGCCGGCGAGCCAGCGGATGCGGAAGATCGTGGCGGTGTCGCCCTGCAGGCCGGAGCCCTGAAGGAATTCCGAGGTGCTGGACTGGATGAGGCTCGCCCACAGGGTCGCCACGGGCGCCCATGTGGTGGTCAGCACCCCGTCCGCGTCCCGCGCTTCGGTGCCGCGCTCGATCGTGATGCGCCGGTCCAGCTGCCCCGCCTTCACCACGCCACCTCCACCAGGCTCTCGATGGTGACCACGCCGTGCGAGGTTTCCCCGTCCGGATCGCGCAGGAGGCGGGCCGAGGACACGATGGCCGTCACCGCCCGGTGCCCCCCTTCAAGCGGCAGCGTCGCGCCCTCCACCGCCGCCACGATGCCGTCCGCGATGTCGCGGGCGAGCGGAGCGCTCTTCGTCCAGACGTGTAGCGTCGCGTAGAGGCGCCGCTCGCGACCGCAGAGGGATTGCGGCTCGCGCACCGCCTGCCCTTCTCCGAACAGGATCGAGGGGAAGCGCTGCGGCGCGCCGTCCCCATCGATGATGTTGGCGGCCGGCACCAGCGCGAGGAGCGCCGGCGCCGCGAGGAACCGCGCGAGAAGTGCCCTCTGCAGGGCGCGATCCGGCGCCATCAGGTGGCGGAGGCGTGCACGACAACCACGTTGGAATTGATCTCCAGCGTGGACGTGAGCTTGATGATGGCGTTCGCCTCGTCGGCCTGATCATTGGCCGACATGACCAGAGCCGTGAAGTAGCGCATCGAGTTCTTCGGCGAAGCGCCGGCGGACGGCTTGTCCGCGAACTCGATCTTGATCGAATAGCTGTCGCGGGCGGCAGCGGCGGCGCGCAGCGCGAGCTGACCCGCATCCGCATAGTCCGAATTCATCGTGACCTCCATCGAGCCCGCGTTCTTCGTGCCCTTGGCCTTGCGGGTGCGCCCCCGGCTGAGAACGTTGGAGGTGATGAGTTCGGAGGTGTCGCCAAACGATCCGATGCTCTCCACTTCGCCGATCTCTGTCCACACCTCGGAGGTGAAATCGGCCGCCACGAAGTCCGTTGCTCCGGGCACCTTGACGGCCCCGATGTAGATTTTCGACCCGCTCGCGCTGAAGAGTGCCATGGTGCTTGCTCCTAACCTTTGGCTGTGAACATCGCGTCGAAGGCCGCCGCCGTCAGCGGCGTCTGCGGCGCGGCTTCCTTCCGCCCGCCGAACAGGGCGGCGAGCATGTCGATCCGCCCGTCATGGGCGGCGGCGATCTGCGGGATGGGGGTCGCGAGGGCGACGGCCGGGGTCCAGCCCAGCCAGCCCGTCGCGGCCTTGAAGAGCCATGCGTGGAAGTCCGCGTGGCTCATGCGTCGAAAGGGCGGGATCCCGGCTTGTCTTCCGCCTCCGCCTTCGGGCTGCGCCCGCCATTGGCGAGGAGGATCACGAACCGGATCAAGTCCGGCGCGATGTTCATGACGCCGGCGGCATAGACGCGGGCGTCGAGATCGCTGGGAGCTGACAGGCCGATGCCGGCCCGCGTCACGTCGATCGCCGCCGGGAGGTCATAGGCCTCCAGCTTGTCGATCAACGCCCCGAAGCTCTGGTGCGCGCGGCACAGCGCCATGGCGGCGCCGAGGGTGGGCGCCAGGGTGAAGGCATCGCCGCCGAGGGAAAGGCTCACGTGGCCGTCGAGAAGGTCAGTCATTTGGCGTCTTTCGCGGCTTTGCGGATGGCCCGCTTGATGGCGGAGGCGAGCTTCTTCCGGTGCAGGCGGAAGGCCGGCCAGAAGAAGGGTTCGGCCTTGGTGCCGGGGTGGTGCACGACAGGGCCAAAGCGCCCATCGTTGCCCATGGGCTTGCCGTCTTTTCCCTTGATTTCGTGGGGCGCCACACCGAACTCCACTAGGTGGGCGTAGCGCACCTTGGTATTGCCGGCGGTCACGAGCACCTGCAGTTCCGGCACCACCTGCCGGCCGCCCGGCTGGGAATAGGGCGGCGTGGTTGAGCCGCCCGGCGTTACAGCGATGCTCTCCTTCAGGTCGCCGTCATCGACAGGCGCGAGCGCGCGCATGTCATCTGCGAGCGCATTCCCGGCCTTCAGCAGGGCCGGCTGCACGGCGCCCCGGACATTCTGCGGAATGGCATTGAGGCGGCGGTTGAGACGGGCAAGCCCGTTGTCCACCTTCGCCACGCTACACCCGCACCCTTCGGAAATTGGCCGTAAGGCGGTTCGCGCCGAACGGAAGATCGGACGCGGAGACGCCGACCGTCACCGCCTCCCTATTCTCATAGAGGTGGGCAACGATGAGGAGCGCCGCCCGGCGGATGGCGGCGGGAACGTCACCGGGCTCGCCATACCCGGCCTCGAATGTCACTGAGACCGCATCGTCGCGGGGATAGGTGGCAGGCCAGGACTGGCCATAGGCGAGCTTCAGATAGGGGTCGGCGGCACCGTTCAGCACCCCGCCATAGACCTGTGCCGCCAGCGGGCGGGAGACGCCATCCGATCCCCAATAGGTCACGGAGGAGACCGCCAGCACCGGAGCGAGGGGCAGGCGAATGACGCCGCAGGCGGGGAAGCACGGCAGATCCTGCCGCCACACCTGCGTCACCAGCGCCCGCCCCAGCTCGCCGCTGTACCCGTCCAGCAAACTTTCCGCCGCCGCGATCAGATCCTCGATCAGGCCATCATCGTCGGACAGGTCCACCTTCAGGGCGAGCTTTGCCTCTTCGACCGTGAGGAGCGGAAGGGCGGGAGCCGAGACCCGGACGGGTGCCAGCATGTCAGGCCTCATCGGCCGCCTGCCGCGCCAGTGCTGCCTCGACAATGGCGGCGCCGTCGAGGCGCGTATCATTCATGTCCGGCTCGCCCACGGTCGGCACGAGCCGCAGAAGCTGGACGGTGATGACATCTTCGGGGGCCGGAGCCTCAACGGCCGGGGCGACCTCTTCGGACGCCGGAGCCTCGGCGGCAGGGGCGACATCTTCGGACGCCGGAGCCTCGGCGGCAGGGGCGGCCTCTTCGGACGCCGGAGCCTCGGCGGCAGGGGCGGCCTCTTCGAGCGCCGGAGCCTCGGCGGCCGGGGCGACCTCTTCGGGCGCTGGAGCCTCAGGGGCGATGATCTGATTTTCTTCGGTCTCGGCCATTTCGATCCTCCGGATGGGGCCGGCGGCGCGGACGCGCCGCCGGAATGCGTGTCCGACCTCAGGCCGAGATCTTCATGGCCTTCATGGGCTCCGGGTTCTGCACGCCGCCGCCCACGCGCTTGCGGGTGTAGAAGCCGACATAAGGCTTGTTCGTGAGGGCATCGCGCAGGACCGAGATGCCGACGCGATCCACCACCAGGTAGGTGGACGCCATGTCGCCGTAGAGGATCGGAATGTTGCCCGCCGCCACGTTGGGCATGTCCGGCACGTCCACGATCGCTTCGCCTGCGAGGGTCGAAGGCTGGCCGACCTGATAGGAGGGCTGCCAGAGATAGTTGCCCTGCCCATCCTTCAGCTTGCGCACCGCCATGCGGGTGAGGCGGTTCATGTACATCTTCGCCCCGGCACGGAAGGCGTCCGGCAGGGTGTAGATGAGGGTGATGATCCCGTCCGAGGTGATGGCCGCAGCCCCGCCGGAGTTCACCACCTCGATCGCACCCCACGGATGGCGGGCGGCGTTGGCCGCGCCGGTGACATAGGTGAGGATGCCGTAGGGCTTGCCGCTGCCGTCGCCGGAAAGGAACGCGATGTTCTCCTGACGGGAGAACTCGGTTTCCACCTCGCTCGCGAGCCAGCCCTCGATATCGACTTCCGCGTCTTCGAGGAGCGTCTGAGAGGCAAAGGGGAAGGCGTACAGCTCGCCCGGCGTGAAGGTCAGCGGCGCCACCTGCGGCGTGCTGGTGGCGGGGCGCGCCGCGTTCTCGGCGACCCAGCCCGAGCCCACCGTGCGGTCATTGTAGACACGGGTGAAGCCCGGCTTGCTGATGCTCTGCACCTGCGCGTTCTGCCGGATGGGCGAGATCTCCTTCAGGCGGGCCGTGATGGTGCGATCCCATTCGACAGGCGCGAGATAGCCGCCATCCGGATTGCTGCCGACCGTCATGGCAGCGCGCGGCCCCGCCTTGTTCAGGGCCTTGATCTGGGCTTCGCCCTCGCCCTCGCGGAAGAAGGCGCCCCACGCGGTGCTATACTCGGGATCGGCCGGCGCCGCCGCACCGCCGCCCGCCTTGGCCGTGGCCGCCGCCTGCTGTGCCGAGATCGCATCGAGGGCCTTCTGCGCGGCCTCGATCGCCTGATCGATCTTCTCCAGCTTGGCGTTCACGATGGTGTCGTCAGCCTTGGCCTTCAGCCGGTCATCGTTGGTCTTCTTGTACTCCTCGAAAGCCTCATTGAGCTTGGCGAGGATCTGCGCCGGGTTGCTCGCGTCGGCACGCGGCGCGGCGTGGACGGCGCGGGGAACCGGGGCAAGCGCGGTCGCGCCCAGGAGGGCGGAGGTCGAAACGTGATGCATGGCGAACCCTTTCAGGATTTCAGATTGTCAAGGAACGCAGCCGCGAGGCCGGTCCAGTCGTCGCCAGCGCCCGGCGTGGCGTCTTCAGGGGCAGCGCCCGGCGTGCCCTTGATCTTGGAAATGCGGCTGCGCGCCTGCGCGCGGGTCATGCCGCCGGAAACGAGGGTCAGCTCCAGCGCGCGCAGCTCATTGACCGCACGATCGGAGGCGCGGGCGGCGTCGTCCACCTTCACCGCATCGGCCGGCAGGAGGCCGTCCGCGAAGCCGCGCTCGATCGCGATGGAGCCGGACATATAGGTTTCGGCATCCATCCACTTCGCGATCGCGGCGGCGTCCTGCCCCGAACGCTGCGCATAGAGATCGGCCATGGCCCGGTCGAATGGCTCCAGCCAGTCGGCCACCTCGCGCATGTCATTGCGGTTGCCGGCGGCCACCACCCACGAATTGTGGATCATGATGAAGGAGGCAGCACCGACCTCGATCCGGTCGCCGGCCATGGCGATGAGGCTCGCGGCCGAGGCGGCCCAGCCCATGACCTTGACCGTGATGTCCTGCGGATGTTCGCGCAGCACGTTGTAAATGGCGAGGCCTTCGAACACGTCGCCGCCCGGCGAGTTGATCTGCACCTCGACGGGGCGGTCACCGATGGCGCGTAGCTGCTGCGACACCTTCTTCGCGGTCACGCCGCCGCCGCTCCAGAAATCCTCGCCGATCATGTCGAACATGGTGATCACGTTGTCGCCGGGCGCGAGCGCCCGCACCCCGGCCGCATCCTCGCCCCACCGCTCCAGGGCGGCCGGCGAGGTGAACGCCTGCACCATGCGCTCGGCCGGGATCGGCATGGCGCCAGGGCGCGCCTTCGCCATGATCCGGCCCGTGCAGCAGGCCGGCTTACGCTGCATTCGCATTTCCCTTGCTCCCTTGATCTGCCGAGCCCCCGGCCATCACGTGCGGCGGCGCATCGCGCTCCGGCAGATCCAGCACGTCGCGCACCTCATCCACCCACATCCACGGCGCACTGCCGCCAGCGCCGAGCGCCTTGGCGAGAAAATCCGCCTGATCTTTCATGGAACCGCGCAGCAGCGCGCCCGCGTTGAACTTGACGGCCATTTCGTCCGCCTCGGCCTCGGTCAGTAGCGTGCGCTCGCAGGCCTGTTGCCACGCCTCGAACCACGGGTTGAGGGCATAGGTGACGAAGAATTGGCCGAGGGCCTCGATACCCGAGCCCCAGCTCGTTTCATCGAGCATGAGGAGCGGGCGCGGGACGCCCGTGACCCGGCCGATCTCCTCGATCTGCATCTTGCGGATCTCGACCATCTGCGCGTCGCGGGCCGTCGAGGAGATCGGGACATACTTCATCCCCTCTTCGAGGATGAGGTTGCGACCCGCCTTGTCGGATCCGGACTTGCTCTCAAGGCTCTCCTGCAGGCGGACATAGGCCTCCGGCGACAGCCGTTGGGGGTGCTCCAGCGCGCCGCCCACCATCGTGCCGTTGCGCATCATGCGGGCGGCGGCGAGTTCGGCCGCGAGCGCGATGCCAACGGCCTCGGCCGCCTGTTTCACCAGCGAGAGGCCGGAAATGCCATCGAGGGAAATCCCGCGCAGGTGGAGGATGTCCCGCGCGGGATAGCGCACGGCCGCGCCCTTCGCGGGCCGGTAGACATAGGACACCGACCAGTCCGCCCCTTGTTCCGGCGTCACGAGGTCCGGATCCAGCGGAACCATCTGCGTCGGGGTGAGCGCTCCGCCGGCGCGCAGGTTCGGGCTGCGGATCACCAGCGCATAGCCGTTGCCCTTCACCAGGGCGCGCAGCTGCATGAGGACGCGGAAATCAAACGCCGTCTGCCACGCATTCGGCCGGCGATGCAGGAGCCGGTACAGCGGATGCGTGTCGCGCTTCTTCTTCGTGCTGGTGTCGATCAGGTGCAACGGCAGCATGCCGATGCTTCCCGAGATGAGCGACACGGCGCGGAACATGGCCGGGTTCTTCAGCGCCTTGTCCACGTTGACGTGGATCCCCGTCGCCGTCTCCGACACACCGAACCGCAGCAGCTCGGAAATCAGCGGGTTCGCGACGGCGCCGCCTTCCGCGCGCGCCCGGCGGCGGAACACGTTCCAAATGCCCATATGCCGCCTCACACCATGAGAATGCCGCGGCTCTCGTAGACCGAGACCCCACGGGCAACCGGATTGCGGCTCACCATGTCCACCGCGTTGAAGAAGGCCATGAGCGGGTCGATCTTCGCCGAGGCCTTGCGCTTCTCGATGTAGACGTTGGAGCCTCGGTACTCGGCCATGGCGTTGCCGACGCACCAGTTGAACAGGCCCGACCCGCAATGCTTCAGCGTGCCGTCCGCGAGCTTGCGCTCGGCCGCGAAGATGGCGGAGGACAGCTTGTAGCCCTGCGACACGCCGAGCACCTGCGGGTGCACGATCTCATGTTCGGACAACGCATCGAGGAGCGTGATGGCGAGCGCCGGATCAAGGCCGATGGCCCCGGTCAGCGGCAGGAGGCCCGCTTCCTTGAGGCGCAGGATGATCGCCACCACCTCGGCGATGTCCTGCGTCACCTCCTTGCACACCACCAGGTCGCCGGCCTTCTCGAAGTCCCGCAGCGTTTCGGCGACTTCCTTGTGACGCTCAAAGAGCTTCGGCTGCGCCCACGCGCGAGCCCAGGCGCGCCATTGGCGCGTCACCTTGTGACGGCCGACCACGGCGAGCCCGAACAGGTCATCCATGCCGCCGATGTCGCCGCCCACCACCGCCACGTCCGATGTCGCGATGATGCTTTCGAGCGTGATGCCGGGGTCCGCCGCCTGTGGCCAGAAATCCGCGCCGACCCACCGGTCATTGTGCATGGCCATGCCGATCTGCACATTGAGGTGCTGGGAGGCCCATTCCTGCGCGGCCTGATCACCCTTCTCCTGCGCGGTGCGCCATTCCTTCGCGAGGCGCTCGATCGTGAGCGAACGGCCGAGATTGGGCAGCACCATCGGCCAATTCTTGGGATCGGCCCACGGCTTGCCCTCGGCCGTCTGCATCTTCTCCGAGAACTCATAGAGAATGGGGAGCATGCGCACCCCTTCGGTAATGGTCCCATCGCGCACGCCGCGCGCATAGGTCAGCTCATCCTTGAAGACACCAGCCGGCGGCGTCGCCGATTGCGTGGTGATGATGATCAGGAGGCTTTCCGGGTTCGTGATCATGCCGCCCCGGATCTGGCCGAGCACGCGGCTGGCGTAGCTCGCCGCCGCCATCTCGTGCAGTTCGTCCACGATGGCAAAGGCGGGGATCGAGCCGGTGACCACCTTCGGGCTGAAGCTCGTGATCTTCAGCTTCACGTTTCGCTTGACCCCCGTGATGGGATCCACATGGAGGTCAAGGATCGTCTTCTTGTGCTCGATCACGTCGAAGCGGCGGTTCAGATAGGGATCGAGCGCGATCATGGCCGCTGCCTGCGCGAAGCACTTGTCGGCTACTTCCTGCGTCGGCCCGACGATGACCCCTTCCACGTTGGGGCGCTGGTTGAGCTGCAGGGCCAACAGGCCGAGCGCGGCGGCGTTCGTCGTCTTCCCGTTCTTCTTCGGCACCAGGTTGAAGATCTCGCCGACGAAGCGTTCGCCGGTCACCGGATCGATGGAGCCGAAGGCCGCGCGCACGATGTCCCGCATCCACGGCCCGGCCACCTCCGCCATGGTGGGCGTGCCGGGGATGTCAGGAACCCGCAGCTTGTCGAAGAGGGCCACGGCGCAATCGGCGAGCACCGGATCCAGAGGCAGGGACGGAATGGGCGTGAGGCCCTTCCGCAACCTGTCTTCCCAATCGAGGCAGGCGAAGGATGGCGCGGTCAATGCTGCCGCCGGCCTTCGAGGCGCGCATAGATGTCGCCATAGTCGTCGGGCACGGCTTGGGCATCTTGGACGCGCTGTTCCTTCTTGCCCAAGGCCGGCGCCTTCGTGTCGTCGTCATCCTCCGCGCGCGGATGGTTCCGGGGCGCCAGCGGCCCCGCCGCGTCCAGCCGCTCCAGCAACAGGCGGACGGACTGGATGTGTCCCTCGCGCGCCTTGTGCACGAGCACGTCCATGAGCATGCCCCGGATGTGCACCGCGCCGTCCATCAGCTCGCGGGAAAAATGTTTGCGCAGGGTCTTCTCATCGATCCCCATGTTCGCGGCGATGGCCTTGTGGGTCCAACCATCTGCGACGCGAACCATTACAAACTGTTGATTTTCCTTGTCTTTCTTGAAGCTCGGCCGGCCACGCCGATCCCGAATGGGCTCGATCGCGTTTCCGAACAGATCACACGGGGCAGCATCCGGTGCCACCCCGCCCGATTTCTCATCAGCCAAGGAAAAAAATCTCCGAATGGGGGGGCCGCGGGTCCCGGCTGGAGAGGGGTGGGGAGTTTTGCCCCCCCTCCCCTCCCGCCAGACTGCGGCTTACTGTTGTGTTGTTAGGCCTCGCCCGCGCGGCGGCGCGGAGGGCCGGGCATCAGCGGGCGCGGCGCTCGGCCGATTGCTTTGCGCCGTCGTGGCAGGGCTTGCAGAGCGTCTGCAGGTTGCCCTCATCCCAGAACAGCGCGGGATCACCGCGATGCGGGCGGATGTGGTCGCACACGAGCTGCCGCCTGTTGGAGATGACCTTCCCGCATGCCGGCATCTGGCACCCGAAGAGGTCGCGCGTGAATACCCGCTCGCGCACCGCCCGCCACCGGGCCGACTTGTACCAGGCGCGCCAAGGCGCCTCGGCCGCACGCTGGCGGCTGCGCTCGGCTTCATTTGCGCTCTGTGTCGGGAGACGGCTGGGGGTGGCAGGCAGGCGAGGCGGCGCGGATTGAAGGCGCGGCATCGTTCCCCTCTAACGCAAGAGCCCCGCGCGGCGAATACCGGCGGGGCTCTCTCGAAACCTGTTTATCTGTGGATGAAGGTAGTCAAATTATTTGTGCAGTGTCAACCAGCATCCGAGCGCCATCCTCGACATAGACGAGAGGGGGCAGGAACCACGGCTCGCGTGGGGCAGACGGGGCAAGGGGATGGCTTCCCTCCAACCGCCCCGCAAGCTCGCCAGCGAGCACCACGAGCGCCTCCCACCAGACGACATATTGCGCCCGGCTGAACTCCACCAAGGCAGGATCCACCCTGTGGCGCAGGAGGCAGGCGACGGGCCGGCAATTGTCGCGCAGCATGCGCACCCTGCCCTTCCGATCCGTGTCCGCCACCAACGCCTCGGCCTCGATCCCGTGCCACGGCGGACGGCTCCCGCCCTTTGCATGCGCGACCACCAGGGCGAAGGCCTCGGCTGGCAGGCGCAGCACGGCATCATGGATCACAAGCGCATCGTCCTGCGCCGTCGCGCCCATGGCGACCACGAAGCCCGGCGAGCTGTCCACCCGCACCCCAAGCGCGGCGAAATCGAGCATCGCATGCGTCGCGGAGCGGAACGACGGCCCGGCCTCACCCCAAGCGACATCCATCAGCCCGGCCATACGGTCCACGCACTGCACCCGATAGGCCCATTCCACCAGGGCTTCGATGTCGACCCGATCCATCTTACGCTCCGATTGAGGGTTAGGAGGGTTTGAGGAGGGTCATTCACAAACCCTCAACACCACAATCACCAATCAAATCAATAATATACTCCCTCCTGCGGAGGGTTAGGAGGGTTTTTCATGACATATACATGAGAATTTACACAGCGACTTCGCAGCGCCCCTTAACCCCATTTGCATTGCATATACGCGCGAAAACCCTCCAAACCCTCCGCATGCGCCGCCAACCCATTGGCGCGCAATGAAATCCAGCGTTGAGGGTTTGGGAAAAACCTTCCGCACAACTCTCCGCAACCCTCCGCAGGAGGAGGGTCTAGAGCTGCCCGTCAGTCCTCATCATCGGGGCTACGGGGCGCGTCGGGCCGCGCGGGCACGTTCTCAAGGCGGCACTCCTGATAGACATGGATGCCGCGTGGCCCTGTGCCGTGGGCCACCTTCCGCTTCATGTCGCGGCCGAAGCGGGTCTCTGTAACCGGCTTCTTCCCGTTCGCCTCAGCCCACGACACATAGGCCTGATACATCGTGCGGGCGGTCACGTACTGGCCCTCTGCCGCCGCCACGCAGGCGGTGACGAAGGATCCTACCACGTCCATCTCGTCGCGATACTCCTGGGTCGCCGCGCGCACCTCGGCCGGAATCTGGAGCCCCTCGCGCAGATAGGTGAGCGCGCCCTCGATCAGCCAATTGAGGATGCCGGGAGCTTCCGCCACCAGCTCGCCCACCACCTCCTCGAAGTCGCGCTGCTCGCCGTCCGTGAGCGTCACAGGCCAATGGATCACAGCGATGCGCCGCCAGATGCCGTTGTCCGTGCCATCGATGCGCGGATAGCCGTTGCCCGACATGTGGGCAATGAACACAGGCTGGAATTCGAAAAAGCCCTTGAACAGGTTGCGCACCGGGATGGCCTCGCCGCCAGTGAGCTTCTTCACGATCTCTTCCTTCAGCGGTGCGTTCGCCGGCAATTCGAGGATGCGCACGAAGCGCACGCCATAGAGCCGCGCCAGCTCCGGTGAGGCCGCGCCGCCCTGCTTATCGTTGGTGCCGATGATGGCCTCGGTGGGCAGGGAGGACGCGAGCGGGCCGAACACGCGCACTAGCGTCTCCAGGAACACGCTCTTTCCGTTGGCGCCGTTGCCATAATGGAAGAATACCTTCTGCACCGGCAGGCCGAGAAGGCCGAGGCCCACCCCCACCTGCACGCAGCGCCGCACCGAATCGACCGGCTGGAAGCGCGTCATGAAGGCCTCGAAGCGCGGGGCCTTGGCATCCTTGTCATAGGCGACAGGCAGCATCTTGGTGATGAAGTCTTCCCGCCTGTGCCCCTTGACGGTCTTCGCATAGGGCACAAGGCGCACAACGTCGGGATCGGGACATTCCGGATCGGGCCGGCGGCCGAACTGGATGGTGTGGGTCAGGCAGGCGAAGGCGCGCGGGTCCGCGTTGAAGCCCTCGGGCTTGCGCGTCAGGTCGCAAGCAGCCAGATCCTTCAAGGCGACGATGCGCGCCTTGTTCTTCGAGGAAACGCCGAACTTGCGCCGCGCCACCCGTCGCTTATCCAGCGCCGCCCGCGCCTCGGCGCCAGCATCGATGATCCGTTGCAGGCGCTTCGCCAGCCCCTTATCCGCATCGGTCCAGCTATCGGAGGACTTTTCCAGCCGCGCGAGGTCTTCCTCCGCCTGGTCGCCATCCTCCATCGCCCGCAGCTCGAAAGCGGTAGCTGCGAGGAGGTCCGCCTCCAGGCCGATCAGCCCGCCCACCTGTTTCGCGAGGCGCACGGCGGCATCATTGCCGCCCACCATGTCCCAATGGGTGCCGGCCCATGCGCAATAGTCCGTATTGATGATGCCCTCGGTCTCCAGCACCGTGAGGTCGCGGCCGAAGTGCGCCACAAAGCGCTTGGCATTGTCCGTATCGGAATGGTCGAGGCGGGCGCAAGCGGCCACCACGTCCATGTTCGTGCCCGGCGCGGCGCCATCCGAAGGGCCGTCATCGCCCCCCTCGGCATCGTCCGCCGGCTCGCCCGAATCGGGCTCGCTCCCATCCAGATCCGTCTCATCACCGCGCGAAGGGGCGGGCGCCGATCCCGCTGTGCCCCGCCGAGCGGGTTCCGGGATCGCGCCATCTGGCAGAGGCGCTTCCGGAGGATACACCCCGCCAACGGATGACTGCCGGCGGCTCTCCGCCTCGCGGGCGATATCGTCGAGGCGGGCGATCACATCCGCCGCATCGGCCCGGCCCGCGCCGAGGCCGCGCCGGATCTCGCGCATCACGCGCGTGTGCCCGTCCGCCTGCACCAGACCGCAGGCCTCCGCCCCGTCCTGCAGGGCGGCCATGGCCTCGCGCTCCGAAATTGCGCCGGCGGCAATGAAGCGGCCGAGTGCGCAGGCCGCCGCATAAAGCTCGGTGCCGCGCGTACCCTCCGCCGCCCGCGCCAGATCGGCCGCGATCCGGTCGAGCGCCTTGCGCGCATAATTGCGCTTCGCCACCTCGCCCGGCCGGTCGGAGGAAAGCGCCCGCGCCAGGCCGCTCTCCTGCGGCTCCGGCATTTCGGCTGGCCCTGCCTCGCGCTTGCCCGCCTTCCGATTGGCGATCAGCGCCAGCAAAGCCGGGGGCACCTCCGGTGCCGTCGCGGAGTCGAATGGCTCGCCCTCCCAGCTGTAGGCATTGCCATTGCGCATCACGCTGGGCGGCAGGATGACGTAGCCGGCATCACAGCGGATATCGATGTTCTTCAACCCCGGCGGGTCGTTGGGCCAATGCGCGCCCTCCGGCCGGCGGAACCACACATGCCGCCCGCCCGATTGCGTGATGGTGCGCGGCCCGGCCGGCAGCGGCCCCCCAATCGCCTCCGCGAGGCGTGCTTCCACGGCCTCGACACTCTCGCCCTTGGGGTCGAGATCCACCACGTAGCCACCCGCCCAGCCAGGAGCCATGCCGATCAGAGCATCGGGCCAGCGCTTCCACCAGGCGCGGATCTGCGCTTCGTTGGTGGTGGCCTTGGCGGGCCAGCCAGTGCCCTCGATGGGCTGGCCGTCCGCATCCTTGTCCGCCACCACCATCGGGCGCTTGGAGCGGGGCTTTTCTGGATGGGGATCGCATGGGAAGATGCGCCAGCCGAGGCTGGCATAGGCGAGGGCCGCTCCGAGAACTGTTGGGTCGATTGCCATCGATCAAACGCCTCGTCCAAGATCGACCGGTTGAGACACGAGATGGGGGTCTAAAAAATGGGTGATCAATTCTTGTTCGAGTTCTTTAGCGGCCTCCTTCAAGAAACACCAAAAATGTTTAGCGGCCCGGGTGCGTATGACGAAGCCAAAAAAATGGCAGCCATGCAGCCTAATCGCTGGACCAACTTTATTGGATCGATATCTCAGAATTATAAATTCCTTCTTGGCGCGGATATAAACAACATTAATCAGGTAATTTTTGAAGTAAAACAAATCGATGGCGGTCAAATTTTTGCCGTAACGACCGCAGATAGAGAAATAATAATGCCCGTCATAAGTCGAGATATAAATGTAGATGACATAAGAATAATAGAACGAAATAGTTTTTACGCAGTAGCATACGTAATTAGCAGCGTTTTTAACGAAAAATTTCCAGCCGAAATACGGGTCGCTATGTCGCTGATAGACATTATCGACGGAAAGGGAGAGCGAAAAGCGAACTCCATAATTGACAGCAGGCTGCACGATGTAAAAAAGTTCATTACAGATGCAGGACATAATTTTGATACCATCATTAAAGGATATATGAAAGAACACAGAGAAATAGTTGATACTAGAATAAATTCCAGCAAAGAGCTCGATAGAATAATACGAGAGACACGCGAAAAATCCGAAAAACAGACAGAGTATATTGAAGAAAGAATATCTGAGTCTGCCAAATCTGCGGAGTTGCAGATTGATAAACTCAGGAAAGCCCAAGAAGAGCTTATCACAATAAAGCCAGCCATAGAGCTCTGGATTTCCAAGTACAAATATCACGCAAAAGTCGCCACAATAGCCTTTTGCGCTTTTGTTTCTATAATAATATCTGCCGTATTTGTTATAATTGAATATGGAGTTATCTTTATATCGGCTGCTGGGGCTGCTGCCGGGGACAAGACACTTCTGGCGTCCGCAATAATTGTTGCCCCAGTACTTGGAATTGCATGGATCCTTAGAATCGTATCCAGATTTGCATTGCAGAATTTGAGCGGCATGGATGACGCGAATCAGCGTCAGGCCATAGCGGCTACCTATCTCAGTTTGTTGGCCGACAAGTCCGCGGCCATGACAGAGGCAGAGCGCGGCTTGGCACTTCAGGCCCTTTTCCGCCCAATTGGTGCTGCTCAAGAGGCCGAGGCATCCCCCCCGAATCTTCTCGATATAATTACCAGCCGCAAGGAGCCTTAGTCGACTGTGGTGCAATTTCTCCGTCACGCTGCCACACCCCGCTCAAGAAAGCGCACCCGTGCCAGCGTAACGTCTTCCACGCGGTCGAGGGTCAAAGCCGGCCGCTGGCCGTCCACCAGCACCAGCGGGCGGAAGGGATGCAGGGTGCGGATGCGCCAGACGACGCGCTCGATAGGCGCTAGCTCGCGCCGAGCATAGCAGGGCTCACGCCGCATCGCCGTCCCCCTTCTCCAGCCGCTCAAGGGCAAGGTCCAGCGCCGCCAGTTCCTTGATGGCGTGGCGCACATGCTCGCGCAGGTCCAGCGCCCGCGCTTCAGCGCGGGAGACCTCCCCGTCATCCGCCAAGGCCTCGCCGAGGCGCGACACCACGGCGCCGGCGTCCTGCGCGACTTCCGATATGTGGCGATACCAGCGACCCGATCCCGCTTCCGGGCGAGGCAGTGGCACGAGCACATGATTGCAGAGGGCGGCGAGCGCCCGCGTCACCAGCGGCACGCCGGCGTCGGCCTCAAGGTCCGCCACCACGTCCACGGGCGCGAACACAGGCTCTGCAGGCCGGCCGTATTTGGAGAGCACCTGAAAGCCGGTGCGGGTCACCGCTGCCGCGCTCTCAAGACCGCCGCAGGCTTCCACCAGCCGCCGCGTGGCGCCCTTGAGCGCGAGATAGTCGGCTTCCCGGTGCGGGCGAGCGAGCTTGTTCATGCTGCAGCTCCGTCGCCGCGCCGCCAGCGCCGTGCTTCAATGCGCGCCAGAGCCGGGGTTGATGGGAAGAAGCCATGAGCGAGGAATTTGACGCGGATACCGAAATCGCCATCCGCACGGACGGTCGCATCGCGGCCCTTGAGATCATGATGGTGGCGCTGGCCCAGCGCGTGCCCGGCGGCGACAAGGCCATCGCCGCTGCGCTCATCATGCTCGATGCGGTGTGCGCGGACCTTCTGGATCACCCGGATCCAGAAGTCGCGGCGTGGCACGCCAACGTCATGCGCGTCGCGCGTCAAAGCATCGAGAAGGTCGGCCGTGAGGTCATCGCGTTTCGCGACGGCGACGGGGTCCATCAGGTCGGTTAAAGGCGCGCGGTCAAAGAAGCCGGGCGCCAGCTTGCGGATCGGGAGCCCGCTCATGCGAAACCTCCCGCCGCATTCGCGGTGACCGCAGACGATCCATCGGCGACGCTGGCGTCATGACCCGCCGCAACCTCACCAGCCCCGCCCTCGACGACGCCATTCGCGTTCTGCGGAAGGCATGCGCGATCCTGCATAGAAATCGGCTGGGGCACCCCAACGGGCCAAGGAACATCGTCCGGCCAATTCGCCGCAAACCAAGCCATGGCGCGCTCGAATGAGCTGATGGTTGGGTCAAGCGCACCGTCAGCAATTTTTGCGAGCCGCTGCCCTTGGTTGAACACGAGCGTGGAAACCCGGGCTCGGCTGCGTTTTGTCGCCGCGCCATAGAGATCGGCCGTCGCGATGAGTTGGGTTCGGAGATCCATGCCTCGAAAAATGCGGCACTTGTGCCGCATTGTCAACGGCACACTTGCCGCTAGTTCGCGGCCTCACGCGCGGCCAATATGCCGCACATGACGCCATACGAACGGATTGTCGCCCGCCTGAAGGAAGTGCACCCGGATTGGTCCGAGCGCAAAGCCTCCATGGAGGCCACCGAAGGCCGAAATGCAGACCTGTTTCGCGCAATCAAGCGCGGGCGTTCCGCTTTTCCACGCGGTCAAAATTTGCAGGGCCTCGCCCGAGTGCTTGAAGTGGACCCATCTTGGCTGACAGAATTGGCTGTTAGTCCGAGGAAAATCGTCTTGTCGTTCGACCCTGACGCGCCGGACGACCAAGGCGGGGATTTCCAGCCCGACGCCCGCGGCGGCGTCTCCACGGATCGAGTATACAAGGCAGACGTCCCCGGCGCTTCTCCGGTCATCGACACGCGCGCTGGCGCAGGCCCCGGCAGCATCGGCCTACCCGCACTAGCTCCCTCTGGCGGCGTGATCTATTCCGAGGATGCGGTGCTCGGCGAGATCCTTTTGCCAGGGTACCTGCAGCAGGAGATTTCTCGCGCCCCACCGGGGCGCGTGCACTGGGTGTGCGTGCGCGGTGACAGCATGGAGCCCACCTTGAAGGGCGGCGACCACGTGGCTGTGGACACCACGGATTCCGCGCTGGGCCAGGGAGGCATGTTCGTGGCCCGCAACGGCGACGGGGAGATCATCGTCAAACGGCTATACCGCATTCCCAAATCCGATCCGCCGCAGATCGAGGTGCGGTCCGACAACGCTGCGCTGGAGCCGCCCCGGGTAGTGGACGCGGACTGGCTCACCATCATCGGCCGTGTGGTGGCGAAGATCGGCCGCATCGGTTAACCGCCGCCCGCTTGGGCCTCGACACCCAATTGCGTTGCCGCCCGGCCGGCTTTTTCGTGCGCCCCCCGAGTGCGGCACGGGATCGAGGATTCTTAAAACGGCACAAGTGCCGCATATTCTATTGACGCGGCACAAGTGCCGCATATGATTGGCGTCGTCACCTTAGAGGACGCCGCCGATGCCTTACACAGTCACTCCCTCTTTATTTCGCTCGGGAAGGCCCCACCCGAAGGCGGTCCAGCCCCTAACTCCCGACCGCCGCCGCGCCCACTCCGGCTGTACCGCGCAAGATCTCGCGACCCTCTGCGAGAAGCTCGCATCTATTGATGCGGCGACGGAAGAAAACCTCCTGCGCTACGGCTACACGCCGGAAGAGCTGAAGACCCTCATGCCCGAGGCGCGCAAGATCCTCGGCCCGGCGCGGGGGGCGTTCCATGGCTGAGGCCTTCACATCGGCCAGCCAGACGGCTGCGATCCGCGAAGAGATGGCCGCATCCATTTGCGGGCGTACGGCAGTTGCCAGCCCCAGCCTTCCGGCCGCCGATGCCTATTTGCTCGGCGGAGGCCTTCAGCAGGTCACGGCGCTCACCCAGGCCGCGTTCCGGCGCGGCGCCGCGCAGATCACGTGCGACACGGACGTGATGCTTCTCCTCTGCCACTTGGCTGCGGAGGCCCTTGATGCGCGGGCACCGAAGGCGGAGGGCGCCTGACATGCCGCCCGGCCCTCTCATGGAAAGCGGACTTCGCCGCCCGCCGCCCGGCAGCGGCCTCATGCCGCTCGCCTACACGCGCCTCTCCTATCGGGGCACAGTCCGCTCGCAGGTCGAGGCCCGCGCCGTCGCGCAGCGTCTCGGCCGCCGCCTGCCGGTCGGCTTCGGCGACCCGCCCCGCGCCGAGGTGCGCCTTGCCCCCCTCTTCCTCGCCGGCGGGGTTCTCGCCGCGCTCTTCATCTTACTCCTGCGGAGCCTCTAGCGCATGCGCCACGCCGCCGACATCTTCATCACCACTGCGTCGGGCCGGCGGTGGTACCTTCTCGATCCGCGCCCCAGCGATGTGCATTTCCGCGACATCGCCTCGCACCTCGCCAAGATCTGCCGTTTCGTGGGGGCTACGGGCCCCTTCTATTCCGTCGCGCAGCACTCCCTATTCGTGGCGGCACAGCTGCCGCCGGGCCTGCGCGCCTATGGCCTGTTGCACGACGCGCACGAGGCCTATCTCGCGGACATCTCCTCGCCCTTCAAAAAGGCGCTGCGCGCGCTCGGCGGGGGCGAGGCGCTCGCCGCCATCGTCTCGCGGGCCGATGCGGCCATCCATGAAGCCGCCGGCCTTCAATGGCCGCTCCCGGCCGATGTGGCCGAGGCAGTGCACCAGGCGGACCTCAGGGCCTTCGCCACCGAATGGCGCGACGTGGGGCCGAGCCCGAACGAACCCGCGCCCGTGCCGTGCCGCCCGCTCGGCACCCGCATCCGCCCGCAGCCGTGGCCGAAGGCCGAGGAAGCCTTTGTCGAAGAGCTGCGCATCCACCTCCCAGCCACCCTTCGGAGCGTCGCATGAGTGCCGTGAACAACGCGCGCCTCCTCTCCTACATCGAACGCATCGAGCGGCTGGAGGAAGAGAAGAGGTCCATCGCCGACGACATCAAGGATGTGAAGGCGGAGGCGAAATCCGCCGGCTTCGACGTGAAGATGATCACGAAGATGATCGCCTTGCGTCGCCTGACCCCTGCCGAACGCAGGCTGGAGAAGGAACTCACCGAGATCTATGAGGCGGCCTGCGGCCTTCTCGACGGCACGCCGCTGGGCGACGCCGCCCGCGAGCGGCTCATGAAGGAAGAGCCCAACGCCGAACCGGTGCCCGCGCCGCCTGCCCACGCGCAGGAGGTGATGCGCACCGCCGACGAAGCACGCGAGGAAGGCGGCGAGGCGTTCCGCGCCGGCGTGCGCATCATCGACAACCCCTATACTGCGGGCGATCCGCGCCGCGCCGCGTGGGACGAAGGTTTCTGCGCCGCCTCCGGCTCGGACGGAATGGACATCCCCGAAGCGTGGCGCCGCAAGGCCAAGAAAGGCGCGAAGGGCGACGACAAGCGCGAGGGTGGTGCGACAGCCGAGGCGTCCGCCGCTCCCGAGAGCGCCGTGGATCCCGACCAAGACCCCCTGCCCTTTGGCGATCCGCAAGATCCCGCCGACCCGGCGGACCCGGATGACCATCCCGGATCTTTCAAGGATCCCGCGCGGAATGCGCCTTGGGAGGCCCCGCTCGCCGATCCCGCGCCTCAACCGGAAGGTGACGCCGCCACGCGCCTCGACGATCTGGTGAAGCGCACCAAGCGCAGGCAGGCGGACACCGCCGCCGAGAAGGCTGCCGCCAAGAGCGCGCCGAAGGGCGCCACCAAGCGCGGCGGTAAGGCCCCCAGCAAGCCCCGCAAGGGCGACGGGGAGGGCCAGCCGTGAGCGAGCCCGCCCGCACCCGCAAGCCGGACCTCACCAAGGGCCTCGACAAGGTCCAGAAGTTCGGCACCATCCTCCTGCCCCACCAGGCCGAGGAGCCCATCCTCGCCGCCGGGCCGAGGCTCGCCATCTATGAGTGGCTGACCGAGCTGCGCGCCCGAGCCGAGCTGGAGAGCGTAGGCCTCAAGCCCCGCGCGACGGCGCTGCTCTACGGGCCGCCCGGCACGGGAAAGACGACCCTTGCCCACCACCTCGCGGCGCGCCTTGGGCTGGCACTGGTGACGGTCCAGGCCGAGCGGCTGATGACCCCGCAGTTCGGCGGCAGTTCCAACAATATCGGCGAGCTTTTCGATGGGCTCGCCGAGGCCGAGCACGGCTGCGTGCTGTTGCTGGACGAGATCGATTCGATCGGGAGCACGCGCTTGTCCGACGACAGTTCGGCCGGGCGCGAGCGGAACATGGTGCTCACCACCCTGCTCACGCGGGTGGAAGCCTTTCGCGGCATGGCGATCGCGGCGACCAACCGCAAGGATCAGCTCGACCCCGCCTTGTGGCGACGGTTCGGCATGCAGATCTCCGTGGACCTGCCGGACGGCGAGGAACGCTTCGCCATCCTGAACCGCTATGCGGCGCCTTTCGACTTCGGCGAGGACGGGCTCGACATCCTGACCGACCTGACACAGGGCGCCTCCCCGGCGCTGCTGCGCCAGCTCATGGAAGGCTTGAAGCGGGCGCTGGTGCTGCACCCGCGCCTCGGCCTCAACATTGATGACGTGGCCGTGGTGTTCCGCGCCATCACGTCCGCCGTCGCGCCGCACCCCGATCTGCCCCAGCCGCCGCTTTGGAAGGCCTTCGGCACCCACGCCGGCCAGATCCGGAAGATCCCGTGGCCGCCGGCCCGCCAACCCAAGGGGAGGGCCTGACCCATGGCAGGCGTCAACAAAGTCATCATCGTTGGCTACCTCGGCAAAGACCCGAGGATCGCCAAGACGCAGGCCGGCGCGCGCATCGCCAGCTTTTCCGTCGCCACCTCGGAGAACTGGCGCGACAAGGCCACCGGCGAGCGCCGGGAAGAAACCGAATGGCACCAAGTGGTGATCTATAACGAGCGCCTGGTGGATGCTGCCGAGAAATTCCTGAAGAAAGGCTCGAAGGTCTACGTCGAGGGCAAGAACGCGACCCGCGCATGGACCGACAGGGCCGGCGTCACGCGCTATGTGACGGAGGTGGTGCTCAAACCCTTCCGCGGGGAGCTGACGCTCCTCGATTCCACCGAGCGCGCGCCCGCCCCCGACGAAGGCAGCTACGGCGCCGCACCGGCCGGTCCCGACGATGAAATCCCGTTCGGCTGAGGCGCGCCCATGACACCCTTTGATCGTGCCCTCGGCATCGTCACCGAATATGAAGCCGCCGGCGAGACGAGCGCCGCGCGGATGCTGCTGCTCACCCGCATCGAGGATCTCTGTGAGGTGGCCGAGGCCGGCCGTCGGCTGGTCGAAGACCTGACGGCCGCATGGCCGCGGATCGCCGGGATGGTGGCGGAAGACCAAGGGAGGGCGCGCGATGGCGCGGCATGACATCCTTCCCATCAGCCTGCCCCCGCGCGGCCTCTCCCGCACCGAGGCTGCGGCCTATATCGGCGTGTCCGCCGGCACGTTCGATCAGCTGGTGAAGGATGGCCGCATGCCGCCGGCGAAGAGGATCAACACCCGCACGGTGTGGGATCGCAGGAAACTTGACGCTGCGTTCGATGCGTTGCCCGATGGCGCACAGGAGGAAAACCGCGACGATCCGTGGGCACGGGTGGCGGTATGAAGAGCGGCGCACCCATGCTGGACCGGCTGCAGTACGTCTATGAGGACATGGATCGCCACGGGAACGTGCGGATCTATGTGTGGCGCGGCAAGGGTCACAAGAAGATCCGCATCCGCGAGCGCCCCGGCACGCCGGAATTCCGCAAGGCCTATGATGAGGCGATTGCGCGCGCCTTCTCCCCCGTCCCCATCGAGCCGGAGGAGACGGTAGAGAAGTCCCGCGACCGCACCCCGAAGCCCGGCACGTTCCGGTGGATGTGCATTCGGTTCATGGCCGAGAGCGCGGACCACAAGCGCGACAGCGCGCGCACCCGCCATGTCCGCAAGCTCATTCTGGAAAGCATGTTCGAGGAGCCCACCGAGCCGGGCGCAAAGACCTTCTATGCGGACTTCCCCCTTGATCGACTCACGGTCAAGGCGATCCGCGTGCTGCGCGATCGCAAGCTCGCCGCGCCGGAAGCCGGCAACAGCCGAATCAAGGTGCTTCGGAAGGTGTTCAATTGGGCGATCGCCGATGAACTCCCCGGCATCGCGGTCAACCTCGCCCGTGACGTGCCCTATTTCACGGCCGCCGGTAACGGGTGGCACACATGGACCGTGGATGAGATCGAGCAATATGAGGCGCGGCACCCCCTCGGCTCAAAGGCCCGCCTCGCGCTCGCGCTTCTCCTCTATACCGGCGTGCGGCGCTCCGATGTGGTCCAGCTCGGCCGGCAGATGATCCGGAACGGATGGCTGCGCTTCACGGAGATGAAGGGCCGCCGCCACCTCGTGAAAGAGCGGGAGATCCCCGTGCTGCCGCAGCTCCAGGTGGTCATAGACGCCACACCCGGCAGCCACATGACCTTCCTCGTGACGGAATTCGGCGCGCCCTTCAGCGACGCCGGCTTCGGCAACTGGTTTCGCGATCGATGCGACGAAGCCGGCTTGCCCCAGTGCTCGGCCCACGGGCTGCGCAAGGCCGGCGCCACGATCGCCGCCGAGAACGGCGCGACCGAGCATCAGCTCATGGCGATCTATGGATGGGAGAGCCCCAAACAGGCCGCCCGCTACACCAGGAAGGCGAACCGCAAGCGCCTCGCTGGCGACGCCATGCACCTCGTGGCGCCGACCAAAGAGTGAACAAATCTTTCCCACTCTGCCTCACCCACCGTGTCCAGCGGGAAAGATAAAGCGAAAGGTTCAATGATTTCAGTATCTTAGGAAATGGATGGTGCCCAGGGGCGGAATCGAACCACCGACACTGCGATTTTCAGTCGCATGCTCTACCAACTGAGCTACCTGGGCATCCGCCGGGCCGGGGCCCGGGTCCGGAGGGGCGTCAGCGCTTCCGGAGCGGCGAGTGTATAGGGAGGAAATCGGGCCGTGTCCAGAGCCGGCGCGCTGTCGCGGCGGCGGCGGGTGGGGGCTGTGGACAAGCTGCTCCGGCGGTCGGCACGAAGCGCTGTGGAGCAAAGGGTTTGTTCGGGCCTGGCGGAAGCCGCGCACGCGAGTTTACGGCCGGTCGGCCGGTCGGCTGGGCGCCGGGCACGGCGTCTTTTTCCCCTTCCACTTGCCATGGCGTGCGTCGCCAACGGCGCGGTGCATTCTTGCGCGGAAACTGGCACAATGGCCGGCAAAGCACCGTCAGGGCGCAGATCGCGGCCGTCGGAGCAGCCGGGACTGACGGGGGGTGGCGTGGCCGAGCGGAAGATGAAGAGCGTCGCCGAGGTGAAGAGCGCCGAACAGGAGGCCGCGGACTACGCCACCGGCTCAGGGGCGCCGGCGGCCGAGGCGGTCACGCTGGAAGAGGCGCTGGGCGTGCAGGTGCGCTCCATCCGCCGCGAACTGGACCTCACGGTTTCCGATCTCGCGGGCGCGGCCGGCATCTCGGTGGGCATGCTGTCGAAGATCGAGAACGGGCAAATCTCGCCCTCCCTCGCCACGCTGCAATCCATCTCCAAGGCGCTCAACGTGCCGCTCACCACGCTCTTCTCCGCCTTCGAGGAGCGGCGCGACTGTTCTTTCGTCAAGGCGCAGCAGGGCGTCATCATCGAGCGGCGCGGCACCAAGGTCGGGCACCAGTATGAGCTGCTGGGCCACGGCCTCGGCGGGGACATCGTGGTGGAGCCCTATCTCATCACCCTCACCGAGGAGGCGGCGCCCTACACCGGCTTCCGGCATGCGGGCGTGGAGTTCATCTACATGCTCTCCGGCGAGGTGCTCTACCGCCACGCGGACCGCACCTATCACCTGCGCCCCGGCGATGCGCTGATGTTCGATTCCGGCGCGGCCCATGGCCCGGAAGACCTCATCAAGGCGCCCATGACCTACCTGTCCATCATCGTCTACGGCCGCGACCGGCACTGATCCGGCGGGTGCCTGCCCCTGGGGATCGCGAAAGTTTTCTTCCAGAGAAAATTATATTCCCTTCTAATTGACGCCCCCGGCGAACGGGCGTACTCCTTGTGACAAGGCCGCAGCGGCGGCCCGCAATGGAGTAAAATCGAACGCCATGTGCGGCATCGTCGGACTTTTCCTCAAGGACCCGAAGCTCGAGGGCGAGCTGGGTGCCATGCTCGCGTCCATGCTCTGCGTCATGACAGATCGCGGCCCCGACAGCGCGGGCTTCGCGGTCTACGGCGCAGGTGGCAAGGACAGTGTGAAGCTCTCCCTGCGCGCCGCACGGGGCTATGATTTCGAGGGCCTCGCCGCTGGCCTGTCCGGCCCGGCGAACGGCATGCCCGGCCTCGTTCTCCATGGCACCCACGCGGTGGTGGAGATCCCGCAGGTGCGGGAAGCCGCCGTGCGCGCCTTCCTCGCCGAGCGCCATCCCGAGGTGGCGGTGGTGGGCACCGGCTCGCGCATGGAAATCTTCAAGGAGGTCGGCCTGCCCTCCTCCGTGGCGCAGACCTTCGGCCTCGCGCAGATGCGCGGCACCCACGGCATCGGCCACACCCGCATGGCTACCGAGAGCGCGGTGACCACCGCCGGCGCCCATCCCTTCTCCACCGGCGCCGACCAGTGCCTCGTGCACAACGGGTCTCTGTCCAACCACAACGCCCTGCGCCGTCAGCTGAAGCGCGAGGGCATCGCCATCGAGACCGAGAACGACAGCGAGGTGGCCGCCGGCTATCTCACCTGGCGGATGCGGGAGGGTGCCTCCCTCGGGCAGGCTCTGGAAGCGGGACTGAAAGACCTCGACGGCTTCTTCACCTTCGTGGTGGGCACCGAGAGCGGCTTCGGCGTGCTGCGCGATCCCATCGCCTGCAAGCCCGCCGTGATGGCCGAGACCGACCAGTATGTGGCCTTCGGCTCGGAGTATCGGGCTCTGGTTGACCTGCCCGGCATCTCCAAGGCCAAAGTCTTCGAGCCCGAGCCCGCCACCGTGTACTTCTGGGAGCGCGCACAGTGAACGCCATTGCGCCGGACGTGACCTTCGACCTCGCCACCACGCCGCTGCGCGAGCTGAACGAGGCCCTCCACAAGGCCACCGCCGAGACCAACGCCCGCCGCTGGCGGGTGCTGAACCCCAACGGCCGCCACGCGGTGGCGGTGGGGCTGGCCATGCCCCTCACCGTCGAGATCGAGGGCAACGTCGGCTACTACTGCGCCGGCATGAATGCGGAAGCCTCCGTCATCATCCACGGCAATGCCGGACAGGGCGTCGCTGAGAACATGATGAGCGGCTTCGTGCATGTGCGCGGCGATGCCAGCCAGTCGGCCGGTGCCACGGCCCACGGCGGCATGCTCGTGGTGGATGGCAATGCCTCCGCTCGCTGCGGCATCTCCATGAAGGGCGTGGACATCGTGGTGAAGGGCTCCATCGGCCACATGAGCGCGTTCATGGGCCAGTCCGGCTCCCTCGTGGTGCTGGGCGATGCCGGCGAAGCGCTGGGCGACAGCCTCTACGAGGCGAAGCTCTTCGTGCGCGGCACGGTAAAGAGCCTCGGCGCGGACTGCATCGAGAAGGAGCTGCGGGACGAGCACAAGGCGTTGCTCGCCCAGAAGCTGAAGGCCGCCGGCCTCGAAGGCACGGTCGATGTCTCGGAGTTCAAGCGCTACGGCTCCGCCCGCCAGCTCTACAACTTCCACGTGGACAACGCGTCCGCCTACTGACGCGCGCCGCCGTCGCCCCCGCCACGGGCGGGACGCACCGACCGCATTCGAACTTTTCCGGGTGAGGACCCCATGACCGCCCACAACAATACGCCGCGCACCCCGCCGCGCTTCTCCTCGACCTTCGATCCGGCGACGCTGGCCGAAATCCGCCGGGCCGCGGCGACCGGCATCTATGACATCCGTGGCGGTGGCACCAAGCGCAAGCTGCCCCACTTCGACGACCTGCTCTTCCTCGGCGCCTCCATGTCGCGCTACCCGCTGGAGGGCTATCGCGAGAAGTGCGGCACCGAGGTCACCCTCGGCACCCGCTTCGCCAAGAAGCCGATCACGCTGAAGACCCCCGTCACCATCGCCGGCATGAGCTTCGGTGCGCTCTCCGCGCAGGCGAAGGAAGCGCTGGGACGCGGCGCGTCCACGGTGGGCACCTCCACCACCACCGGCGACGGTGGCATGACGCCGGAAGAGCGCGGGCAGTCCAAGACCCTCGTCTACCAGTACCTGCCGTCGCGCTATGGCATGAACCCGGTGGACCTGCGCAAGGCCGACGCCATCGAGATCGTCATCGGCCAGGGCGCCAAGCCCGGCGGCGGCGGCATGCTGCTCGGCCAGAAGATTTCCGATCGCGTGGCCGCCATGCGCACCCTGCCCAAGGGCATCGACCAGCGCTCGGCCTGCCGCCATCCCGACTGGACCGGCCCGGACGACCTCGAGATCAAGATCGAGGAGCTGCGCGAGATCACCGATTGGGAGAAGCCGATCTATGTGAAGGTCGGTGCCTCGCGGCCCTATTACGACACCGCGCTGGCGGTGAAGGCGGGCGCCGACGTGGTGGTGCTCGACGGCATGCAGGGCGGCACCGCGGCGACGCAGGACGTGTTCATCGAGCACGTGGGCATCCCGATCCTCGCCGCCATCCGCCCAGCCGTGCAGGCGCTCCAGGACCTCGACATGCACCGCAAGGTGCAGTTGATCGTCTCCGGCGGCATCCGCACCGGCGCGGACGTGGCCAAGGCGCTGGCGCTGGGCGCCGACGCGGTCGCCATCGGCACGGCGGCCCTCGTCGCGCTCGGCGACAACGATCCCCAGTGGGAAGACGAGTACCAGGCGCTGGGCTCCACCGCCGGTGCCTATGACGACTGGCACGAGGGCCGCGACCCCGCGGGCATCACCACCCAGGATCCCGAGCTGTCCAAGCGGCTCGATCCGGTGAAGGCCGGCCGCCGCCTCGCCAACTATCTCTCGGTGATGACGCTGGAGGCGCAGACCATCGCTCGCGCCTGCGGCAAGAGCCACCTGCACAATCTGGAGCCGGAAGACCTCGTGGCGCTGACCGTGGAGGCCGCCGCCATGGCCGGCGTGCCGCTGGCGGGCACCACCTGGGTGCCCGGCAAGACCGGCGGATACTGATCCGAACCCTCAGGCCGCGCCGCTCGACCGGCGCGGCCTTTTTCAAAGAATACCGCTTCCAAATTCCGGGGACTTTCGCATGGACCACTTCCGCTATCCGCTCCGCGAGGCCGAAGGCCGCGCTTCCGCCGCCGCGCAGATCGACCTCGCCAAGGTCGCCAAGGAACGCGGCATCAAGTATTTCCTGATTTCCTACGTGGACCTCTTCGGCGGCCTGCGCGCCAAGCTGGTGCCCGCCGCCGCCATCGGCCCCATGCAGAAGGAAGGCGCGGGCTTTGCCGGCTTCGCCACCTGGCTCGACATGTCCCCGGCCGATCCCGACCTCTTCGCCGTGCCGGACCCGACCAGCCTCATCCAGCTGCCGTGGAAGGAAGAGATCGGCTGGCTCGCCGCCGACCTCTTCATGGACGGCAAGGAAGTGGAGCAGGCGCCCCGCACGCTGCTGAAGCGGCAGCTCGCCGCCGCGGCGCGCCTCGGCTACGAGATCAAGACCGGCGTCGAGTGCGAATACTTCCTCATCACGCCGGACGGCAAGGGCATCTCGGACACCGCCGACACCGCCGAGAAGCCCTGCTACGACCAGTCCGCCCTCATGCGCCGCTACGATGTCATCAAGGACATCTGCGACGCCATGCTGAAACTCGGCTGGGGCGCCTACCAGAATGACCATGAGGACGCCAACGGCCAGTTCGAGATGAACTGGAACTACGACAACGCGCTCCTCACCGCCGACCGGCACGTCTTCTTCAAATACATGGTGAAGACCATCGCCGAGCAGCACGGCCTGCGCGCGACCTTCATGCCGAAGCCCTTCATCAACCTCACCGGCTCGGGCTGCCACGCCCATGTGTCCATGTGGCAGAAGGGCAAGAACGCCTTCTCCGATCCCAAGGGCGAGCTGGGCGTCTCGGAGCTCGGCTACCACTTCATCGGCGGCCTCATCCACAATGCGGACGCGCTCTGCGCCCTCACCAATCCCACGGTGAATTCCTACAAGCGCATCAACGCCCCGCGCACGATCTCGGGTGCCACCTGGGCGCCGAACACTGTCACCTACACCGGCAACAACCGCACCCACATGATCCGCATCCCCGATGCGGGCCGGTTCGAGTTCCGCCTCGCCGACGGCGCGGCCAACCCCTACCTGCTGCAGGCGGGCCTCGCCGCCGCCGGCCTCGACGGCATCGAGAACAAGCGCGATCCGGGCAAGCGCCTCGACATCAACATGTACACCGAGGGGCACAAGGTGAAGGGCGCCAAGCGCCTGCCGCTCAACCTGCTCGACGCCATGCGCGCGCTGGAGAAGTCCAAGGTGCTGGCGGATCGCCTCGGCAAGCCCTTCGTGGACGGCTACCTGAAGCTGAAAAACGAGGAGTGGAACGCCTTCTCGCGCCACCTCACCCAATGGGAAAGGGACAACACCCTCGACATCTGAGCCCTGCTCTGTCGGTTGTCCCCGGGAGCCCGGCGCATTCCCCTGCGCCGGGCTCTCACCTTTTTTGAACACCTCACTCCGGCGCGGGCGTCGCCAGCGGCTTGTCCTTTTCGACGATGTAGGTGATGGCGAGCTTCGTCTTGTCGCCGCCCACCTGGAAGGCGTGCGGCACCTCCGGCGGGATCTGGAAGCCGTCGCCCGGCGCCAGCGTTCGGTCGGGCTGGCCCTTCACCGAGAGCACGCCGCCGCCGGCGATGAGATAGGTGCTCTCGATGCCGGGATGGGTGTGGCGCGCGACCTTCAGGCCGCCGTCGAACTCCGCCTCCATCAGGATGGCGACGTATTTGTCCCCCGGCACGTCGGTGCGGCCGAGCACCTTGCGCGTGATTCCGGTTGGGGCGGGGGCGGGGGCGGCTTGTCCCTGTGCCATGGCCTGCGTGCCGCCGACCTCAATCGCGGCGAACCCCGCCAGCGAGCAGATGGCGCAGGAGATGAACCGGCGTCGAGCGAGCATGATTTGTCCTCCCAGCTTTGGCCCGCGCGCCGCGCAGGCGCTTTAGGATAGTGGGATTTCCGTCCGCCGCGAGAGACACGATCACCGCAAATGAAGAAGGCGCCGCCCCAGGGGACGGCGCCTCCTTTTCAAGGGTATGGGCGTGCGTCAGCGCTGGGCGACGTAGGGCGCGAGGCGGCCCACGGTGAAGATCTGGACACGCCGGTTGATGGGGTCGGTCGGCTTCTTCGGATCGAGCAGCACTTCCTCGCCGAGGCCCACCGCTTCAAGACGGGTGGGATTGATGTTGAACACGCTCACGAGCGCGCTCACCACCGCGTCGGCGCGGGCCTGGCTGAGCTTGAGGTTCACGTCACGCGGGCCGGTGACATCCGTGTTGCCGGTGACGATGAACTTGTAGCCGTGCAGGATGGGGTTGTGCATGGCGTCGGCGATGGCGCCGAGGGTGCCGTAGGACGACGGCTCGATGATCGCCGAGCCGAGGCGGAACTGGATCTGCACGTTGATCTGCGGCAGCTGGTCCAGCTTCAGGGCCAGCGACGGGCGGGTGAGCTGCTCGCCCGGATTCTGGGCCATGTGGGTCTGAACCATGCTGCGCAGCTGCTGCGCGGTGATGGTCGGGGCCTTTTCGCTCAGGCCTTGCAGACCCTGGAGGATCTGGCCATCGGAGAGCGCAGTCTGGGCATAAGCGGGGGTGATCGCCGGCACGGCGGCAGCGAGCAGCGCGGCCAGCGCGAGGCGGGTCAGAGGCGAGGTCATCGCAAAGCGTCCTTCGTTCGGGTGCGAGGATGTGGAGAGGACGCTCAGCGGTAGCCGGCGTTGGTGATGGCGGCGTTGCATTTGTCGCTCACGACCCGCGTCGCCTGGAGCAGGCAGGAGAGCAGATTGCCGTCCTGCGGCACCATGCCGGGGCACAGGCGCGCCGTGTCGGCCGAACAGACCTCCTGAATGGAATCCTGCGCCGCATCCCGCTCGGCGATGGAGGCCTTTGCGGTCGCGTAGTCAGCTTTGCACTTGGCGCTGACCTGATTGATCTTGCCGTCCATGCAGGCGAGCAGCTTGCCCTCGCCCAGATTCACGTTGGAGCAGAACTTGTTGATGTCCGCCCCGCAGCTGCGTGCCAGGAGCGCGCCGGCCTGCGCATAGCTCATGGTCTGGGCGCCTGCCGCAGAGGCAGACCCAGCCAGGATTACCGCTGCAAATAGAACTCCGCCGATCTTCATGATTTTCCCCAGCCCGTCTCAAGTGAAGTCTTCAAGACGACGTAGGGGTATCATCAAACGGTATCGGCCGACAGCGGGCATGGACATGACCGGCACCGGACTTTTCGGGACAAACTTAACGGCATGAGGAAAGCTTGACTGTTCCCGCATGAACGGGACGGCGTCATTAAGCTTGGCCTTGAGCGTTGGGCGGATATCGTGCGCCGGCTATTCGAGCGTCTCGCCGAGCCACGGCAACGCGGCGCGCAGGGTCGGCAGCACATCGTTCTCCAGCGTCTGCCGGCAGAACCGCGCCACGTCGTGCGGCAGGCGGCCGAGTTCCTGCCGCCGGCCGATCAGCGTCAGGCTGCGGGAAAAGGCCGGCCCCGGCAGCGGCGCGTACTGGAGCCGGTCGCGATCGAGCCCCGCCTCGAAGATGCAGAGCGGCGTCGTCACCGCGAACCCCTCCCCCGCCGCCACCGTGGCGGAGACGCCGAAGGGCGTGTCGAACTCCAACCGCCGCGGCAGGTCGAGCTTGAGACGGCGCAGATGCCGGTCCACCTCGATACCGGTGCGCGAGCGGGCGGAAAAGCGCACCAATGGCAGGCGTTGCGCCAGGCGCGTCACCTCCTCGACCCGCTCGGGCGCCCTCTCGCCGGCGGGCAGCAGCAGCACATAAGGCTCGGTGAGGAGGGGGAAACGCTCCAGCCCCTCGATGTCGGCGAGTTCGTCCACGCCCACCAAAAGATCGAGCTGGCGCGAGAGCAGCGCGCTGGCATGGGCGGCGGTGAGGCCGGCCAGCAGCGACACTTCCTCCGCCACCGCGCACAGCCGCCCGGCCAGAGGCGCGGAGAGCGCGCGGGAGAGGGAATCGACGAGGCCGGCGCGGATCAGGGGCAGGCGGCCGTGCTCGGTCTCCTTCAGCGCCGGCACGATCTGCCGGGCCTCGGAGAGGAGCGCGCTCGCCTTCTGCCGCAATACGCCTCCGGCCGCCGTCAGCCCCAGCGGGCGGACGCTGCGATCGAACAGCGCGACGCCCATGCGCGTCTCCAGCTCCGCCACCGCCTGCGACACCGCCGGCTGAGTGAGGCCGAGCCGCCGAGCCGCTCCCGCCATGGCGCCGGCCTCGCAGACTGCGAGGAAGATTTCCAGCGCCTTCAGATCGAACGGCAGAACCTCGCGCACCGGCACCCTCATAGAATAAGCAGGATTTATATTACCTGTGGTTTCGGGCGCGGCTATATCTTTTCCAAAGGGGTGCATCGGCGTCCGCGCCGAGGGGCTCCCAAGGGTCCCGAGGGGTTCAATGTCCCGCTATTCAGTATTCAGCCTGATCGCCAATGCGCTCAACGGCCAGAAGGGCTGGACGCCCGCCTGGCGCGATGCGGTGCCGAAGCCCTCTTATGACGTCATCATCGTCGGCGGCGGCGGCCATGGCCTCGCGACCGCCTATTACCTCGCCAAGGAGCACGGCATCCGCAACGTGGCGGTGCTGGAGAAGGGGCATATCGGCTCCGGCAATGCGGGGCGCAACACCACGATCATCCGCTCCAATTATCTGCTGCCGGGCAACGAGCCCTTCTACGAGTGGTCCATGAAATTGTGGGAGGGCCTGGAGCAGGACCTCAACTACAACGCCATGGTCTCCCAGCGCGGCATTATCAACCTCTACCACTCGGACGGCCAGCGCGACGCCTATGCCCGGCGCGGCAATGCCATGCGCCTCGCCGGTGCCGATTCCGAACTGCTCGACCGCGAGCAGGTGAAGGCGCTGTGCCCCTTCCTCGATTTCGACAACTCCCGCTTCCCCATCAAGGGCGGGCTCATGCAGGCCCGCGCCGGCACCGCGCGCCATGATGCTGTGGTGTGGGGCTATGCCCGCGCCGCCGACAAGCTGGGCGTGGACATCGTGCAGAATTGCGAGGTCACCGGCTTCATCCGCGAGGGGGACGCGGTGGTGGGCGTGGAGACCAATCGCGGGCCCATCCGCGCCGGCAAGGTGGGGCTTGCGGTGGCCGGCTCCACCTCGCGGCTGACCAAGCATCTCGGCCTGCGCCTGCCCATCGAGAGCCATGTGCTGCAGGCCTTCGTCTCGGAAGGATTGAAGCCGCTGGTGCCGGGCGTCATCACCTTCGGCATGGGGCATTTCTACGTCAGCCAGTCGGACAAGGGCGGCCTCGTCTTCGGCGGCGACATCGACGGCTACAATTCCTACGCCCAGCGCGGCAACCTGCCCGTGGTCGAGGATGTGGCCGAGGGCGGCATGGCGCTGATGCCGCTCATCGGGCGGCTGCGCATGCTGCGCTCGTGGGGCGGTCTCGTGGACATGTCCATGGACGGCTCGCCCATCATAGATGTGGGTCCCCTGCCCGGCCTCTTCCTCAACACCGCGTGGAACTACGGGGGCTTCAAGGCGACGCCCGCCTCCGGCTGGTGCTTCGCCTGGACCATCGCCAAGGAAGAGGCCCACCGCTTCAACGCCGCCTTCCGCCTGGACCGTTTCCGCACCGGCCATGTGATCGACGAAAAGGGAGTCGGCGCCCAGCCGAACTTGCACTGATGGGCGCGCAGATAACATCGACCGTCGTGCTCCGGCTTGACCGGAGCACCCATCTCTCCGCCAGGCACAGCGCCCGGCCCCAGCATGGACCCTCCGGTCAAGCCGGAGGGCGACGGCGGAAGGCGGGCGGAACGCCGGCTCTGCCACTCCCCCCTCACCCCTCCACCCGGACCTGACCCATGCGCATCACCTGTCCCTATTGCGGCGCGAGGTCGTCCCATGAATTCGCCTATCTGGGCGATGCCGCACCAACCCGGCCGGACCCGGCCGCGCCCGACGCCCCGGACGCCTTCAACGCCTATGTCTACGAGCGCGACAACGTGGCCGGCGTGATGGACGAACTCTGGTATCACTCCGGCGGCTGCCGCCGCTGGCTCACCGTGACCCGTGACACCCGCACCCACGCCATCACGGCCGTGCGCTTTACCCGGACGGAGGCGGCCGAATGACCCGGCTTTCCGCAGGCGGGCTGATCGACCGCAGCCGCACCCTCTCCTTCAGCTTCGACGGCAAAAGCTACACCGGCCATCCCGGCGATACGCTGGCCTCCGCGCTGCTCGCCAACGGCGTGCGGCTGGTCGGCCGCTCCTTCAAGTATCACCGCCCGCGCGGCATAGTCACTGCCGGCTCGGAAGAGCCGAACGCGCTGGTGGAACTGCGCTCCGGCGCCCGGCGCGAGCCCAACACCCGCGCCACCACCGTGGAGCTGTTCGACGCGCTGGACGCCACCAGCCAGAACCGCTGGCCCTCCCTCGACCACGACCTGCTCAGCATCAACCAGCTGGTCTCGCCCTTCCTCGGCGCGGGTTTCTACTACAAGACATTCATGTGGCCCGCCGCCTTCTGGGAGAAGGTGTACGAGCCCATGATCCGCCGCGCCGCCGGCCTCGGCCGTGCCGCCGAGACGGCGGACCCGGACCATTACGAGAAGGCCACCCATTTCTGCGACGTGCTGGTCATCGGCTCCGGCGCGGCGGGCCTTGCGGCGGCGCTTGCGGCCGGGCGGAGCGGCGCGCGGGTGGTGCTGGCGGACGAGGACTTCCGCCTCGGCGGGCGGCTCCTGTCCGAGCAGGCGGAAATCGACGGCGGCAGCGCGGCGGATTTCGTGGCGCGGGCGCTGGCCGAACTTTCGAGCCTGCCCAACGTTCGGCTCATGCCCCGCACCACCGTGTTCGGCGCCTATGACGGCGGCGAATTCGGCGCGGTGGAGCGCGTGAGCGACCATCTTGCCGTCCCCGCCCCCTTCCAGCCCCGCCAGCGGCTGTGGCGCTTCATCGCCAAGCGCTCCGTGCTGGCGGCGGGCGCCTTCGACCGGCCCATCGTCTTCCCCGGCAATGACCGACCGGGCGTGATGTCGGCGCTGGCGCTCGCCACCTACGCCACGCGCTTCGGCGTCGGCGCGGGGCCGCGCACGGCCGGCTTTACCAACAACGACCACGCCGTCGCCGCCCTCCTTGATGCGGCTGCGGCCGGCGTGAAGCTGGAAGCCATCGCGGACGTGCGCGACGCCGTGTCCCCGGCCCTCGCGGCACGGGCGAAGGCGCTGGGCGTCGATCTCCTCACCGGCAGCGAGGTCATCGCCACCTCGGGCAAGTGCCTGTCGGGCATCACGGTGCGCACGCCCAAGGGCATCCGCACCCTCTCCGTGGAGGCGCTGGGCGTCTCCGGCGGCGCGACACCCAATGTGAACCTCACCTGCCACCAGGGCGGCAGGCCCATCTGGCGGGAGGACATCGCCGCCTTCGTGCCCGGCGCAGTGCCGGTGGGCATGGCGGTGGCGGGCGCCGCAGCCGGCCACCTCACCCTCGCCGAATGCCTCGCGGACGGCACGGCGCTGGGCGCCGCAGCGGCGGAAGATGCGGGCTTTGCCCCCGTTGCCGCGCCTGCTCCCGTCGCAGCCGATGCGCCGAACGGCCTCAAGGCTTTCTGGCAGGTGCACGCCAAGGGCCCCGCTTTCGTGGACCAGCAGAACGACGTCACCGCCAAGGACGTGGCCCTCGCCCATCGCGAAGGCTTCCGTGCGGTGGAATTGCTGAAGCGCTACACCACGATGGGCATGGCCACCGACCAGGGCAAGACCTCCAACATGGCGGGCCTCGCCATCATGGCGGCGCTCACCGGCAAGGGCATTCCCGAGACCGGCACCACCGTGTTCCGGCCGCCCTACACGCCCGTGGCCCTCGGCGTGCTCGCCGGCCACCATCGCGGCGTGGACTTCAAGCCCACCCGCCCGACACCCACCCACAAGTGGGCGGAGGAACAGGGTGCGGTGTTCGTCGAGACCGGGCAGTGGCTGCGCGCCGCGTGGTTCCCGAAGGCGGGCGAGGACTGGCAGGCGGCGGTGAACCGCGAGGTGAAGGCGACGCGCGAGAGCGTTGGCGTCATCGACGTGTCCACCTTCGGCAAGATCGATCTTCAGGGACCGGATGCCGGCGTGCTGCTGGATCGCGTCTACATCAACATGTTCTCCACCCTCGGCGTGGGCAAGGCGCGCTACGGCGTGATGCTCCGCGAGGACGGGATCGTGATGGACGATGGCACCACCGCCCGCCTCGCCGACGACCATTATGTGATGACCACGACCACCGCCAACGCCGCCAAGGTGTTCCAGCATCTGGAATTCTGTCTTCAGGTGCTGTGGCCGAAGCTGGACGTGTGCCTCGCCTCCATCACCGAGCAGTGGGCGCAGATCGCCGTCTCCGGCCCGCGCTCCCGCGATGTGCTGGCGAAGCTCGTGGATGGCGCGGATGTTTCCAACGCCGGCCTGCCCTTCATGGGGGCGCTTCAGACGACCGTGATGGGCGGCGTCGAGGCACGCATCTTCCGCCTCTCCTTCTCCGGCGAACTCGGCTATGAGATCGCGGTCCCGGCCCGGCATGGCGACAAGCTGATGCGGGCGATCATGGCGGCCGGCGCGCCCTATGGCATCACGCCCTATGGCGTCGAGACGCTGGCCGTGCTGCGCATCGAGAAGGGCCATGTCTCCGGCAGCGAGCTGAACGGGCAGACCTCCGCCCGCGATCTCGGCCTCGGCCGCATGGCCTCCACCAAGAAGGACTTCATCGGCCGCGTGATGGCGGGACGCCCCGCCTTCACCGATCCCGAGCGGCCCACCTTCGTCGGCTTCCGCCCGGTGGACCGGAGCGCGCGGCTCAAGGCCGGGGCGCATTTCCTGGCGCTCGGCGCGGCCGCGACCACCGAGAATGACGAGGGCTACATGACCTCCGTCGCCTGGTCGCCCATCCTCGGCCACTCCATCGGCCTCGGTCTCCTCAAGCGCGGGCCGGAGCGCATCGGCGAGAAGCTGCGCGCCTATGACCCGGTGCGCGGCGGTGACATCGAGGTCGAGGTGTGCTCTCCCCACTTTGTCGATCCCGAAGGGGAGAAGCAGCGTGTCTGATCTCTTCCAGTCCCTCTCCCCCGCCCACCTCGTGCCGGCCGGGCACTATGGCGTTGAGGGCGCCACCGGCGTCACGGCGCAGGTGGTGGCGAACCTCGCCGCCGCGATGCTGGTCGCCCGCAAGGGCAAGACCGGCGCGCTGATTGCCGCCGTCACCGCGGCCGGCCTGCCGCTGGTGGATGCGCCGAAGGCAAGCTTTGGCGCCGGCCTTGAAGCCGTCGGCACTGGCCCCGGCAAGTGGCTGGTGTTCGCCGAGGGATCGACCGGCGCCGCGCTGCGCCGTCGCCTCGAAGAACTGGCGGCCGGCCTTGGTGCCGTCACCGACCAGAGCGACGCCAATCTCGTGCTCGACATCGCTGGCCCCAAGGCGCGCGAAGCGCTGGCGAAGGGCGTGGCGGTGGACCTCGATCCCCGCGCCTTCCAGCCGGGCGATGCGGCGACCACGCCGGTCTCCCACGTGGGCGTCACCTTCTGGCAGCGCGACGACGCGCCGACCTATCGCTTCGCGGTGGGCAACACCTTCGCCCCGGCCTTCCTGCGCTGGCTGGCGGCGAGCGCGGCGGAATACGGCTTCGTGCTCGCAGGCACCCACCGAGGTTGACGGCAGCGCGGCGCGCGCCTCCTCTCCGCACCCGAATTCATCTGAGAGCGGCGCCCGGCTGCGTCACACGCGCGGCGCCATAAAAGGACGCATCATGACCAGCCCCAACGAGCCGTTCATTCTCGCCTTCTCCTGCCCCAACCGGCCGGGCATCGTCGCCGGCGTCTCGACCTTCCTGTTCGAGAAGGGCTGCAACATCCTCGAGGCGCAACAGTTCGACGACACCGAGACCCGCCGCTTCTTCATGCGCGTGGTGTTCAACGTGGTGGAGGGCGAGGCCAGCCTCGCCGAGATCCGCTCCGGGTTCGCGGCGGTGGCGCAGACCTTCTCGCTGAGCTTCACGCTCCGGCCGGTGGCCGAGAAGCGCAAGGTGCTGCTGCTCGCCTCCAAGTTCGACCACTGCCTCGCGGACCTGCTCTATCGCTGGCGCATCGGCGAGATTCCGATGGAGATCGCCGGCATCGTCTCCAACCACCCGCGCGAGACCTATGCCCATCTGGATTTCGACGGCATCCCCTTCCACCACCTGCCGGTGACCAAGGCCACCAAGCTGGAGCAGGAAACGCAGGTCTGGGAGATCTTCCAGTCCTCCGGCTCGGAACTCGCCGTGCTCGCGCGCTACATGCAGGTGCTGTCGGACGGGCTGTCGGCCAAGCTGTCGGGCAAGTGCATCAACATCCACCACTCCTTCCTGCCCGGCTTCAAGGGCGCCAAGCCCTACCATCAGGCCCATGCGCGGGGCGTGAAGCTCATCGGCGCCACCGCCCATTACGTGACTTCTGACCTCGACGAAGGCCCGATCATCGAGCAGGACGTGGAGCGCATCTCCCACCAGGATTCGCCCGAGGATCTCGTCCGCAAGGGCCGCGACATCGAGCGCCGCGTGCTGGCCCGGGCCATCTCCTGGCATTTGCAGGACCGGGTGCTGCTGAACGGTTCCCGCACCGTGGTGTTCCGCGACTAACCTCAAAAAAGGGAACCCGGCACCGGGGCCGGGGCGTTGAGGGGGCGATATCCACGACAAGGAGAGCCCCATGCAACGCCAGGGCATGCTCATCGCCGCGGCCTTCGTGCTGGTCCTCGCGCTGGTCGCGGCGAACATGTTTTCCAACCGCGGCACCCCCGCGCCGAGCGAGACCGCGCCGGAGAACATCACCGTGCCGCGCGGCAATCCCCCGCCGCTGACCACGGCGCCCGATGCCCCTCCCGGCCGCACGCTCGCGCCGTCGGAGCAGAACGGGACCCGTCCGTGAACGGCGCCTAATTTCTAGGCATGAGCCCCGTTTCCTGCGCCCCGCTGCGGCAAATCCAGCCGCGGCGGGGCGCAGTTCGTTCAATCCAAATACTTGATAAAATTGCAATTATCAGAAATTGCATACAAGTGGCGCGCTTCCTGCTAGACCCCTGCCATCAGGCGCGTGGAGCGCCGTCCATCAGGGTAGACCATGCAGACCGTCGCCAGCCTCCTCGAAGCCCACAGGTCCGGCCTCCGCTCCGTCTCGGAAACGGTGCGCGGCGTCTATGCCCGGCTCGCGGTGCATGACGACCCGGCCATGTTCATCACCCTCCGCGAGGAAGCCGATGTGCTGGCCGAGGCCGCCGCGCTGGAGGCTGCCGGCAACACGGGGCTGCCGCTCTACGGCATCCCGGTGGCGGTGAAGGACAACATCGACGTCGCCGGCCTGCCCACCACCGCCGCCTGCCCGGCCTTCGCCTATGTGCCGGAGCGCGACGCCACCGCCGTGGCGCGGCTCAAGGCGGCGGGCGCGCTCATCATCGGCAAGACCAACCTCGACCAGTTCGCCACCGGCCTCGTGGGCGTGCGCTCGCCCTATGGCATCCCGCGCAATTCGGTGAACCCGGAGCTGGTGCCGGGCGGCTCCTCCTCCGGCTCGGCGGTGGCGGTGGGCGCGGGCATCGTGCCGGTGTCGCTGGGCACCGACACCGCCGGCTCCGGCCGCGTGCCGGCCATGCTGAACAACATCGTGGGCCTCAAGCCCTCCCTCGGCCTCGTGCCGAATACCGGCCTCGTGCCGGCCTGCAAGTCGCTGGACTGCATCTCCATCTTCGCCCTCACGGTCGATGACGCCATGGCGGTGCTGAACGTGATCGCAGGTTTCGATGCGGAGGATGCCTATTCCCGCGACCTGCCCGTCGCCCCGCTCGCGGCCGCGCCTCCTGCGCCCGTGCTCGGCATCCTGCCCGAGGCGCAGCGGGAGTTCTTCGGTGATGCCGAGTCGGCCGCCGCCTATGAGGAGGCCCTGGAGCGGTTCGCGTCGCTGGGCGCGGTGCTGAAGGAGATCGATTTCTCCGCCTTCGCCGAGACCGCGCGCCTGCTCTATGAGGGGCCGTGGGTGGCCGAGCGCTGGATCGTCGCCGAGCCGCTGCTCACCACCGATCCCGAGGCGGTGCATCCGGTCACGCGCGCCATCACCGAGCCCGGCGGCAAGGCGAGCGCGGCGGATACCTTCCGCGCCATGTACAAGCTGAAGGAATTGCGCGCCCGCGTCGCCCCCATCCTCGCCGGCATCGACGCTCTGCTGCTGCCCACCGCGCCCTCCGCCTACACGGTGGAGGAAGTGCTGGCGGACCCCATCCGCCTCAATTCGCGCAATGGCACCTACACCAATTTCGTCAACCTGATGGACCTGTGCGGCATCGCCGTGCCGACCAAGATCACGGCGGCCGGCGTGCCCTATGGCATCACCCTCCTCGCCCCCGCCGGGAAGGATGGAGAAATGGCGGCGCTAGGCCGGGCCTACGTCGCGGCGGGCACCCTGCCGCTGGGCTGCGGCCATGCGCCGGCGCCCGCCCTTCCGCCGCTTGCGCCGGCGCAGGAGCCGGGACGGCTCGATGTCTGCGTGTTCGGCGCCCATCTCTCCGGCATGCCGCTCAATGGCGACCTCAAGGCCATGGGCGGACGCTTCGTGCAGGCGGCGAAGACGGTGCCGTCCTATCGCATGAAGCTTCTGCCCGGCGCCGTGCCGCGCCCCGGCGTGGTGCGGGTCAATGCGGACGGCGCGGCGGTGGAGGGCGAGGTGTGGTCCCTGCCCTTCGAGGGCGTCGGCCGCTTGCTCGCCACCATCCCGTCGCCGCTGGGCCTCGGGCAGGTGGAACTGGACGACGGCACCCGCGTCACCGGCTTCCTCGCCGAGGCGGCAGCGCTCGACGGGGCACGCGACATCACCGCGTTCGGCAGCTTCCGGGCGTTCACCACAGCGGCCGAATGAGCGACACGGCTGACTGAAGGGAACCGCACAAAAGCGTGCGGAGGGGCCTCGACAGGCTGGACAAGGCTGAGCGATACACTGTATCAACTAGCCATCGAAACCAGCCCGCCGGGTCCCATGTCCCTGTCTCTCTCCCCCTCCGCAGCGACGCCGCCGGCCAGCGGCCGGCAGGACCGCGCCGCGCCCCTCGGCGCCGCCGGGGCCGCGGGGGAACACGAGCATGGCGACCACGGGCACGGGCATCATGCCCATGCCGCTGCTCCGGCGGGCCGCCGCCCGCCCGTGCGCATCGGTGCTTCGGTGCTGCGCATGTCCCTCGGCGGGCGTCTCGCGCTGGTGTCCGTGCTGCTCCTCATCCTGTGGGGCGCGGTGGCCCTGGTGACGGGAGGCGGCGCATGACCGTGCAGATTTCCTTCCGCAACCTGACCCTCGGCTATGAGCGCCACCCGGCCGTTCACCACCTGTCCGGCGACGTGGAGAAGGGCGCGCTGCTCGCCATCTGCGGCGCCAACGGCGCCGGCAAGTCCACCCTCCTCAAGGGCATCGGCGGCGCGCTGAAGCCGCTCGGCGGCACCATCGACCGCCATGGCCTCGACCCGCGCGAGATCGCCTACCTGCCGCAGGGCGCCGAGATCGACCGCAGCTTTCCCATCCATGTCTACGACATGGTGTCCATGGGTCTGTGGCGGCGCGCCGGCCTGTTCGGCGGCATCGGCCGCGCAGACCGCGCGAAAATCGAGCACGCCATCGCCGCCGTCGGCCTCGAGGGGTTCGAGAACCGTCCCATCGGCACCCTCTCCGGCGGGCAGATGCAGCGCACCCTGTTCGCCCGCCTGCTGCTGCAGGACGCCCGCGTGATCCTGCTCGACGAGCCGTTCACCGCCCTCGACGCCAAGACGGTGTCGGACCTCGTGGACCTCGTTCGCCGCTGGCATGGCGAGAAGCGCACCGTGATCGCGGTGCTGCACGATTTCGACCTGGTGCGCGCGACCTTCCCGCAGACGCTTCTCCTCGCCCGCACACCGGTCGCCTGGGGGCCAACGGCGGAAGCGCTCGGCCCCGAAAACCTGCTCAAGGCCCGCCGCATGGGCGAAGCGTGGCGGGACGACGCCATCCCCTGCCCCGACGCAGCCTGACCAAACATTCACCGACCGGCCCCGCGCCGGTCTGATCCTGACCACGCATTCACGACCGGCTGACGCCGGTCTTCTGGACGCACCATCGCTGCTCTTGCGCTTGGCCGGGGACCACGGGCCCCGGCCAAGGCCGGTCCGGTTCCTCCAACCCACCGGATCGGCTCCCCGGCCAAGCGCAAGGGCAGGACGATGACAGATCCGGCCGGCCGCCCGCCCGCGGCACCGGCGCCCGGGATTGATCGATGAACATCTATGACACCCTCATTTCTCCCTTCGCGGAGTTCGAGTTCATGCGCCGCGCCCTCGCCGGCGTGTTCGCATTGTCGCTCGGCGCAGGGCCGGTGGGCGCCTTCCTGATGCTGCGGCGTATGTCGCTGACGGGCGATGCCATGGCCCACGCCATCCTGCCCGGCGCGGCCATCGGCTTCCTGTTCGCCGGGCTCAACCTCTACGCCATGACGGCCGGCGGCCTCGCGGCCGGCCTTCTGGTGGCGGTGGGCGCGGGTGTGGTGGCGCGGGCGACGGGCATGAAGGAGGACGCCTCGCTCGCGGCCTTCTACCTGATATCGCTGGCACTGGGCGTGCTCATCGTCTCGCTGCGCGGCTCCAACGTGGACCTGCTGCATGTCCTGTTCGGCACCGTGCTGGGCATCGACGACGCGACGCTGATGCTGATCGCCGGCATCACTACCCTCACGCTCCTCACCCTCGCCGTGGTGTGGCGGCCGCTGGTGCTGGAATGCGTGGACCCCACCTTCCTCGCCTCGGTGAGCCGCAGCGGCGGGGTCAGCCACATCGCCTTCCTGTCGCTGGTGGTGCTGAACCTCGTGGGCGGCTTCCATGCGCTGGGCACGCTGCTCGCGGTGGGGCTGATGATGCTGCCGGCCGCCACCGCGCGCTTCTTCGTGCGGGACCTCACCGCCCTCGTCACCACCTCGACGCTGATCGCCTTCGCGTCCGGCGTGGCCGGGCTGCTCGTGTCCTACCACCTCGGCACGCCGTCCGGCCCGTCCATCATCCTGGTCGCCGGGCTGGCCTATGCGTTCGCCGTCATCTTCGGGCCGATCGGCGGGCTTGCCGGCCGCTTCGTCCCGCGCCGTCACCTTGAAGCCTGAAGAGGACTTTCATGATCTCCCGACGTCTCCTCCTCGCCGCCGGCGTTGCCGGCTCCCTGGCCGCCGGCCTCACCCTGCCGCTGGCCGGCCCGGCCCTCGCCCAGGCATCCGCCCAGAAGATGCCCGTGGTGGCGTCCTTCTCCATCCTCGGTGATTTCGTGAAAGAGGTGGGCGGCGATCGCGTGGCCGTCACCACCATCGTCGGGACCAACGGCGATGCCCACGTCTACCAGCCCACGCCGGCCGACGCGAAGGCGGTGGCCGCGGCCAAGGTGGTGTTCGTGAACGGCCTCGGCTTCGAGGGCTGGATGGACCGCCTCATCAAGGCCTCCGGCACCAAGGCGACCATCGTCGTCGCCACCAAGGGCATCACGCCGCGCACCCGCAGCGCCACCGAGCCGCAGGACGACGACGAGAAGGACGCCGGCCACGGCAAAAAGGGCAAGGAGGCCCATGCCGGCCATGACCACGGCCCCATCGATCCCCACGCCTGGCAGTCCATCGCCAACGCCAAGGTCTATGTGGCCAACGTGCGCGACGGCCTGATCGCCGCCGATCCGGACGGCCGCGACGTCTACACCGCCAACGCCGCCGCCTACACCGCCAAGCTCGACGCGCTGGAGGCCGAGGTAAAGTCCGCCATGGCCAGGATCCCGGCCGAGCAGCGCCGCATCATCACCTCCCACGACGCCTTCGGCTATTTCGGCGAGGCTTACGGCCTCGTGCTGATCGCCCCCGAGGGCGTCTCCACCGAGAGCGAGGCCTCGGCCAAGGACGTGGGCCGCATCATCCGCCAGATCAAGGCGCAGAAAATCCCGGCCGTGTTCGTCGAGAACGTCACCGACCCGCGCCTCATCCAGCGCATCGCCAAGGAAAGCGGCGCCAAGGTGGGCGGAACGCTCTATTCCGACGCCCTGTCCGATGACAAAGGCCCCGCGAGCACCTACATCGACATGATGCACTCCAACGTGCGCGAACTCTCGTCCGCTCTGTCGAGCTGAGAGGCGCCCGTTTCCTTCCGGCGGCCGCCTCGCGCGGCCGCCGCCGTACCAAGGTGAAGCCATGGCTGAAACGCAGGCCGAGAAGATCCCCGTCACCGTGCTGACCGGCTATCTGGGTGCCGGCAAGACCACGCTGCTCAACCGCATCCTGTCGCAGCCGCACGGCAAGAAATTCGCCGTCATCGTCAACGAGTTCGGCGAGATCGGCATCGACAACGACCTCGTGGTGGGCGCCGACGAGGAAGTGTTCGAGATGAACAACGGGTGCATCTGCTGCACCGTGCGCGGCGACCTCATCCGCATCATCGACGGCCTCTTGCGCCGCAAGGGCGGCTTCGACGGCATCATCGTCGAGACGACCGGGCTGGCGGACCCCGCCCCCGTGGCCCAGACCTTCTTCGTGGACGAGGAAGTGCAGGCCAAGACCAAGCTCGACGCGGTGGTGACCGTCGCCGACGCCAAGTGGCTCTCCGACCGCCTGAAGGACGCCCCCGAGGCGAAGAATCAGGTGGCCTTCGCCGACGTGATCCTCCTCAACAAGACCGACCTCGTGACCGGCCCCGAGCTGGACGCGGTGGAAGCCCGCATCCGCGGCATCAACCCCTATGCCAAGCTCTACCGCACCCAGAAGTCCGAGATCGACATCGCCAAGGTGCTGAACCAGGGCGCCTTCGACCTTGAGCGCGTGCTGGAGCTGGAGCCCGCCTTCTTGGAGGAGGACGAGCACCACCATCACCACCACGCCCATGGCGAGGCCTGCGGGCCGGACTGCGGCCATGATCACGGCCACGATCATGACCACGACCACCATCACCACGGGCTGAAGGCGGTGCATGACGAGGAGATCCAGTCGGTCTCCTTCTCCACCGACAAGCCGCTGGACCCGGACAAGTTCTTCCCCTGGGTGCAGAACATCGTGCAGGTGGAGGGGCCGAACATCCTGCGCTCGAAGGGCATCCTGTCGTTCAAGGACGACCCGGACCGCTTCGTGTTCCAGGGCGTCCACATGATCCTCGACGGCGACCACCAGCGCCCGTGGAAGGCCGACGAGAAGCGGCTGAGCCGCATCGTCTTCATCGGCCGCCAGCTCAAGCGCGACCTGCTCGAAGAGGGCTTCCTCGCCTGCGTGGCGTGAAGGCAGGCTGAGCGAGGGCCCTGTCTTCCCCACGCCGCCCTCCCTGTCCCAACCGTCGCCCTCCGGCTCGACCGGAGGGCCTATCCATCCGCCTGGGCAAATCCCGGGATGGGTGCTCCGGTCGAGCCGGAGCACGACGGCGGAATTGCTGCTTCGGCGCGCCTCAGGCCACCAGCCCGCGCACCAGCAGGTCGTGATACTCCAGCGCGACCTCTTCGGCCGACTTGTCGCCGCCCGGCTTGAACCAGCGCACCATCCAGCTCAAGAGCGAGAGCACCGCGCGCCCGGTCATGGCCGCGCCGACCTCCCGGAACGAACCGTCTGCGACGCCATCGGCAATGATCCGGCGCAAGAGGCCCTCATGGGCGTCGCGCAGGGCGAGGGCATCGTCCTTCAGCCCGGTATTGGCCATGCCGGAGAAGCCCACGAGCATGGTGACGAAGCAATCGTAATTGTCGGCAAGGAAGCGGGCGTGAGCGACCATGAACTGCTTCAGCTGTTCGGCCGGCGGGTCCTCCCGCCGCACCGCCGCGGATGACGCGTCGTTGAGGCCGGAGAGCGTGAAGATGATGATGGCGTCATAGATCTCCTGCTTCGAGGAGAAGTAGTTGTAGATCGCGCCCTTGGAATAATTGAGCGACCGCGCGACCTCGCTGAGCGACGACTCCACATAGCCCTTCTGCGCGAACATCTGCGCCGCCTGCCGCAGGATTTCCGCGCGCGGGTCGCTCATCATAGGCGGACGGCCGAGGCGCGTGCCATCGCCCTCCGCCGCGACGCGCAGAGCCGCCGATTTCGGCGGACGGCCACGCCGCCGGGCGGGGGCCGGGCGGGCCGGCGCATCCTGTTCGTGGTCGCCTCGATCCTGCAGCGTCGTGCTCCTTGACGATTGGCTTTTATTTATATACCGACTGGTAGGAATGTAAATGCCTGCCGCCACCCGGCGGGCCAGCGAGCGAGAGAGCGGGAGACGCACCATGGCCGCATCCGGAAAGCCGACCTTCGACTGGGCCGACCCCTTCGACCTCAACAGCCAGCTCACCGAGGACGAGCGGCTGGTGCGTGACACCGCCCGCGACTATGCGCAGGAAAAGCTCCTGCCGCGCGTGACCTCCGCCTATCTCGACGAGCGGTTCGACCGCGAGATCATGAACGAGATGGGCGAGCTCGGCCTCCTCGGCCCCACCATCCCGGCGGAATACGGCGGCGCCGGCCTCGGCTATGTGGCCTACGGCCTCGCCGCGCGGGAAGTGGAGCGGGTCGACTCGGGCTACCGCTCGGCCATGAGCGTGCAGTCGTCCCTCGTCATGCACCCCATCTACGCCTACGGCACCGAGGAGCAGCGCAAGAAATACCTGCCCAAGCTCGCCACCGGCGAGTGGGTGGGCTGCTTCGGCCTGACCGAGCCGGACGCCGGCTCCGATCCCGCCGGCATGCGCACCCGCGCCGAGAAGATCGACGGCGGCTATCGCCTCAACGGCGCGAAGATGTGGATCACCAATTCGCCCATCGCCGACCTCGCGGTGGTGTGGGCGAAGTCCGCGGCGCACGACAATGCCATCAAGGGCTTCGTCGTGGAGCGCGGCATGAAGGGCTTCTCCACCCCCAAGATCGAGGGCAAGCTCTCGCTGCGCGCCTCTATCACCGGCGAGGTGGTGCTGGAGGACGTGGAGATCCCGGAGGCGAACCTCCTGCCCAACGCCGCTGGCCTGCCCGGCCCCTTCGGCTGCCTTAACCGCGCCCGCTACGGCATCGGCTGGGGCGCCATGGGCGCGGCGGAGGCCTGTTATGCGGCTGCCCGCCAGTACACGCTGGACCGCAAGCAGTTCGGCAAGCCGCTCGCCGCCACCCAGCTGGTGCAGAAGAAGCTGGCAGACATGGCGACCGAGATCGCGCTGGGCCTCCAGCTCGCGCTGCGCGCCGGGCGGATGTTCGATGAGGGCACGCTGCCCATCGAGGCCATCTCCTTCCTCAAGCGCAACAATTGCGGCAAGGCGCTGGACATCGCCCGGGTCGCCCGCGACATGCACGGCGGCAACGGCATCTCGGCCGAATTCCACGTCATCCGCCACGCGGCGAACCTCGAGACGGTGAACACCTACGAGGGCACCCACGACATCCACGCGCTGATCCTCGGCCGCGCGATCACCGGGATCCAGGCGTTCTTTTGATTGTCTCCCTCTCCCCTTGCGGGAGAGGGTGGATCGCGGCAAAGCCGCGAGACGGGTGAGGGGTTGAAGCCGCCCCCCTCACCCCCAGCCCCTCTCCCGCAAGGGGAGAGGGGAGCCAAAGCCGCCAAGCGAGTCTTCCCATGCCCTCCCCTGCCTCCCCTCCCCTCGCCGGCCTCCGCGTCCTCGAACTCGCCCGCATCCTCGCGGGGCCGTGGTGCGGGCAGCTGCTCGCCGACCTCGGGGCGGAGGTGATCAAGGTGGAGCGGCCGGGTGGCGGCGACGATACGCGCACCTGGGGCCCGCCCTTCCTGAAAGGGGCGGACGGGGCGGACCTCGGCGCCGCCTATTTCCATGCGACCAATCGCGGCAAGCGCTCGGTGGCGGTGGATTTCGAGACGGAAGAGGGGCAACAGATCATCCGTGATCTCGCGCGGCAGAGCGATGTCCTCATCGAGAACTTCAAGGTGGGCGGGCTCAAGAAATACGGGCTCGATTACGAGAGCCTGAAAAAAGAGAACCCCCGCCTCGTCTATTGCTCCGTCACCGGCTTCGGCCAGGACGGCCCCTATGCGCCGCGCGCGGGCTACGACTTCCTCGTGCAGGGCATGGGCGGCATCATGGACCTCACCGGCGCGCCGGATGGCGAGCCGCAGAAGGTGGGCGTCGCCTTCGCCGACATCTTCACCGGCCTCTATGCCACCGTGGGCATTCTCGCGGCGCTGCGCCGGCGCGACGAGACCGGCACGGGCGGGCATGTGGACATGGCGCTGCTGGACACGCAGGTGGGCGTGCTCGCCAACCAGGCCATGAACTACCTCACCTCCGGCAAGGCGCCGAAGCGCATGGGCAATGCCCATCCCAACATCGTGCCCTACCAGGTCTTCCCCTGCGCGGACGGCTATTTCATCGCCGCCATCGGCAATGACGGCCAATTCGCCCGCTTCTGCGCCGTGCTGGGCGCGCCGGAGCTGGCGCAGGCGGCCGACTACGCCACCAATCCCGCCCGCGTCTCGAACCGCGCCGTGCTGGTGCCGAAGCTCACCGCGCTGACCATGGCCTTCGCCCGCGACGACCTCCTCGCTGCGCTGGAGGCGAAGGGCGTTCCGGCGGGGCCGATCAACACCGTCTCGCAGGTGTTCGAGGACCCGCAAGTGAAGGCGCGCGGCCTGCGCGTGGACCTTACGGAGGCGGGCGGCGGCACCATTCCGGCCGTGGCGAGCCCCATCGTGCTGGACGGCGAGCGGCAGGTGGCGAAGAGCGCCAGCCCGCGGCTGGGTGCGGACACGGAAAAGGTGCTCGCGGCGCTGAAAGCGCTGGCGCAGGACTGAAAAGAAAAGGCCGGGCATTCGCTGCCCGGCCCTTTTTGCATTTCGGCTCGCGAGCCTGTCAGGCCGCCACCGCCTTTGTATGGTTCAGCGGCAATTCGAAGAGGCCGAAGACGCTGGGATTGCGCTTCCAGGCATCAAGCGCGACCGCCAGCGAGGCGATGGCCCAGAACACCAGATATTCGATGCCGTGCCCGGCCCAGTACCAGCCGAGACCATGGACCGCTACGGTGGCATAGGCGGCGACCGCCATCACCCCCGCCGAGATGATACCCACGTACTTCGTGAACAGCCCGAAGGTGAGGCCGATGCCGCAAACCAGCTCCATCGTGATGGAAAGCACCACGAAGGCTTCCGGCGGCGTGAGGCCCGCCTTGGAAAAGAATCCAACGGCCCCCGAGAAGCCGATGATCTTGGAAATGGCATGGGGGAAGTAAAAGAGCCCGCACAGGATCCGCGTTATCACCATCGGATCGGAGACATCGAAGCGGGATTGAACGTTGGACATGACCAAGCTCCCGATATGCGCAGGCCATGAATGCCTGCAAGCTCGCAATCAAGCTTGGACGAAAGCTTAGGCCCGGTAGCGGGGTAGACATTGATTTCAAACAATCCCCCCGCGCGCCGCTGCAAACCGCGCTTGCAGCCGCGCACGGGGGCGAGCGTCAGGCTGGCGCGCCTTCCTTCAAGAGCTTCCAGGTGATGGAATCGAGGAGCGCCTCGAAGGAGGCGTCGATGATGTTGGGAGAGACGCCCACCGTGGTCCAGCGGTCGCCGGTCTCGTCCGCGCTCTCGATGAGCACCCGCGTCACCGCTTCCGTGCCGCCGTTCAGCACGCGCACGCGATAGTCGGTGAGGTGCAGGCCGGAAATGAACGGCTGGTACTTGCCGAGGTCCTTGCGCAGGGCCACGTCCAGCGCGTTCACCGGGCCGTTGCCCTCGGCGGCGGAGATCAGGGTCTCGTCGTCCACCTTCACCTTCACGATGGCCTCGGCCACGGTGACAAGCTCGCCCTGCGCGTTGTAGCGGCGCTCCACGTTCACCTTGAAGCGCTCCACGGAAAAGAAGTCCGGCACCGAGCCGAGCATCCGCCGCGCCAGCAGGGCGAAGGAGGCGTCCGCCGCCTCGTAGGAATAGCCCAGCGCCTCACGCTCCTTCACCACCTCCAGCAGCCGGGAGATGCGCGGGTCCTTCTTGTCCACCGGCACGCCAAGGCGTTCCAGCTCGGACAGGACGTTGGAGCGGCCGGCCTGGTCGGAAACCATCACGCGGCGGCGGTTGCCCACCTTCTCCGGCGCGACGTGCTCGTAGGTGGCGGGGTCCTTCAGGATGGCCGAGGCGTGGATGCCGGCCTTGGTGGCGAACGCGCTCTCGCCCACATAGGGCGCGTGCCGGTCCGGGGCGCGGTTCAGCATCTCGTCCAGCGTGCGGGAGACGTGGACCAGTTCGCCCAGCGCCTCTTCGCCCACGCCGATGTCGAAGCGCTCGGCGAAGTCCTTTTTCAGCAGCAGGGTGGGGATGAGCGAGCAGAGATTGGCGTTGCCGCAGCGCTCGCCGAGGCCGTTCAGCGTGCCCTGGATCTGTCGCGCGCCGGCCCGCACGGCAGCCAGCGAATTCGCCACCGCCTGCTCGGTATCGTTGTGGGCGTGGATGCCGACATTGGTGCCAGGCACCACCTTCACCACTTCGGAAACGATCGCCTCCACCTCGTGGGGCAGCGTGCCGCCATTGGTGTCGCACAGCACCACCCAGCGCGCGCCGGCATCATAGGCGGTGCGGGCGCAGGCTAGGGCGAAGTCGCGGTCTTCCTTGAAGCCGTCGAAAAAGTGCTCGCAATCCACCAGCGCCTCGCGCCCGGCGGCAATTGCTGCCTCGACGCTGTCGCGGATGGAGGCGAGGTTCTCCTCCTTGGTGGTCTCCAGCGCCACCCGCACCTGATAGGCGGAGGACTTGGCGACGAAGCAGATGGCGTCGGACTGCGCCGCCAGCAGCGCCGCCACGCCCGGGTCGTTGGACGCCGAGCGGCCGGGGCGCTTGGTCATGCCGAAGGCGGTGAGCCGCGCCTTCGCCTCATGCTTCTCCGCGAACAGCTGCGTGTCGGTGGGATTGGCGCCGGGATAGCCGGCCTCCACATAGTCCACGCCCAGCCGGTCCAGCAGGGAGAGCACGCGCAGCTTGTCGGCCACGGTGAAATCGACGCCATTGGTCTGCGCTCCGTCGCGCAGGGTGGTGTCGAAGAGATAGAGGCGTTCCTTCGTCGGCATTGTTGTCTCTTTCCCCCGTCCGCCTCGGGCGTCAGCTCTTGCGGCGCCAGCCCCCTCACCCGTCTCGCGGCTACGCCGCGATCCACCCTCTCCCGCAAGGGGAGAGGGGCTTCCCGGCCTTGCCTCCCCTCTCCCCTTGCGGGAGAGGGGCTGGGGGTGAGGGGTGGCTTTCACCGCCTGATAAATCGCCTCCAGCACGGACTGCGTCCGCAGGAGGATGTCGTTGTTCCAGAACCGCAGCACGCGGAAGCCGTTGGCCGCGAAATAGGCATCGCGCACCGCGTCGCGCGCCGATTCCACATGCTGGCCGCCATCCGCTTCCACCACCAGCCGATGCTGGAAGCAGAGGAAGTCCGCCACATAAGGCCCCACCGGCACCTGCCGGCGGAACTTCGCGCCCTCCAGCCGACGGTCGCGCAGCACTTGCCAGAGCTTGCGCTCGGCATCGGTCATCGTCTCGCGCAGCGCACGGGCGCGCGCTTGCTTTGCCGAAGCGGGAGGCTCAGTGCCGGGGGCCGGCATCGTCCTCCCCCAGAGTCTTCGTCATCGCCGTGTTGGCGAGCCAGGTGTCGGCCAGCGGCACCATGTTGCGGCGCTGGGGTTCGTAGCCGCGCTTCTGGAAGAAGCCGAGGGCGGTGTCGCTGGCGTCCACGGTGAGCTTGCGGGTGCCGCGCGCCTTGGCCAGCGTCTCGGCGGCATCGCACAGGGCCTTGGCGACGCCGGTGCCCGCCGCGTCCGGCGCCACGTAGAGCATGTCGATGTGGGCGTTGTCCTTCAGCGAGACGAAGCCGGCCACCGCCTTGCCGCGCAGGGCGACGAGGGTGAGGCTCGCGGCGAGGCGCGCGGCGAAGGCCTCCGCGTCGTCGGCCTTGGCGGCCCAGGCGTCCTGCTGCTCGCTGTCGTAATCATCGCCGGTCAGTTCGGCGATGGAGGCGCGGAATAGGTCGGCCAGCGCCGGCGCGTCGGCGGGGAGGTAGGGGCGCAAAGCGATGGCGGTCATCGCGACACCTCCCAGCTGGTGGTCCCGTCCTTGTTGTCCATCAGCACGATGCCCTTGGCGGCCAGTTCCTCGCGGATCTGGTCGGCGCGCTTGAAGTCCTTCGCCTTGCGGGCGGCGAGCCGCTCGGCGATGAGGCCGGAGATGACCCCTTCATCCAGCGCAATGGCCTCCTTCTGCCGCGCGCGCCACCCGCTTTCGGTGTCGCCCAGAAGGCCAAGCAGGTTGGCCGCGCCCTTGAAGCGGCGACGCAAAGCGGAGGACGTATCCTCATGCTCGGCCACCTCGGCGAGGTGGTGCAGGTGGGCGATGACGGAGGGGGTGTTGAGGTCGTCGGCGAGGCGGTCGGCGATCTCGGTCTCGAACGGGTTGCCTTCGCCCGTCTCCGCCTCCACGTCACCGATGACGCGATACCACTTGGCCAGCGTCTTGGCGGCGAAGCCGAGGCCCTGGCGGGTCCAGTTGATGGGCTGGCGGTAGTGGGTGGACAGCATGGCGAGGCGCAGCACCTCGCCGGGCCACTCGTCCAGCAACTCGCGGATGGTGACGAAGTTGCCGAGGGACTTCGACATCTTCTCGCCTTCCAGCATCAGGAAGCCGTTGTGCATCCAGGTCTGCGCCATCACGCCCGAATGGAAGGCGCAGCGCGACTGGGCGATCTCGTTCTCATGGTGCGGGAAAACGAGGTCAATGCCGCCGCCGTGGATGTCGAAGGTCTCGCCCAGATGCTTCCAGCTCATGGCCGAGCACTCGATGTGCCAGCCGGGCCGGCCGGGGGTGGCGATGCCGCAGGGCGAGGGCCAGCCGGGCACGCCCTCGGCGCTCGGCTTCCACAGCACGAAGTCCATGGCATCGCGCTTGTAGGGGGCGACGTCCACGCGGGCACCGGCCATCATCTCGTCCAGCGAGCGGCGGGAGAGGCGGCCGTAGTCCGGCATGGAGGGCACGTGGAACAGCACGTGCTCCTCCGCCACATAGGCGTGGCCCGAGGCGACGAGGCGCTCGATGAGCACGCGCATCTCCTCGATATGCTCGGTGGCGCGCGGCTCCACGGTGGGCGGCAGACAGTTCAGCGCCGCCGTGTCCTCCCGGAACCAGCGGTAGGTCTCCTCCGTCAGGTCGCGGATGGAGATGGAGCGGTCGGCGGCGCGGGCGTTGATCTTGTCGTCCACGTCCGTGATGTTGCGGACGTATTTGACATGGCTTTCGCCATAGAGGCGCCGCAGCAGGCGGAAGAGCACGTCGAAGACGATGACCGGGCGCGCATTGCCGATATGGGCGTGGTCGTAGACCGTCGGCCCGCACACATACATGCGCACGTTCAAGGGATCGAGCGGACGCAGGAGGTCCTTCGAGCGGGTCAGCGTGTTGTAGAGCCTGAGCTCCATGGATCGTTCCCCCGAATGGCGCACAAGCGCCAAGCCGGTCCACCGGCCGGGGCGTCCAGATCCTTGTCTAAGAAGATGAGCAAAGGACGGCCGCGGCCAGCTTTTCGGCTAACCGCAAATAATCGCCGCAATGGCGCAGATGGTGATGAAACCGCCGTTCATGGCGCGGGACAATGGTTCGGGCGCGGGCGCTCGTCAAGATGTTTCACGCCGTCCGGCATAGGTGCGCACCTCCGGATATCGTTATCTTCCCCAGCTTGACCTGCCCCTTGGTGAGCGTCTATCCCCGGCTGAGTTGCGCCGGGCGGGGGTCGGGGCGCATCCGATGATCCCGCCCGTGACCCGAAAGCGCACTGCCGCGTTCGGGACGCGCCTGCCGAAGAGGTGCCGACCTGTCCATACCGCTGATCCGAACCCTCGCCGCCGTCGCCGTGGCGAGCCTGTCGCTGATGGCGCCGGCCATGGCGGAGACGCGCATCTTCCTCATCGACAATTCCGACGGCTCCAGCATCGATTCCTGCCTCGCCTCCGGCGCGCCCTGCGGGCAGAAGGTGGCGGAAGCCTGGTGCCGGTCGCGCGCCTACAGCCAGGTCATCGATTTCGGCCGGGTGGCGGCGCCTGCCTCCGCCTTCACCCCCTCGAGCGTCGCCTCCCCCGCCGTGACCTGCACCGGGCCGCTCTGCCCGGAGACGGTGGCCATCACCTGCTCGCGGTAGCGGGGACGATCGGACCGGCAGAGAAATCGCATTCTATAGTAAAGCTTTAGGTCCGCGTTTTGTGATCGCGGTATTTCAGTCTTCCGCCCCGGATCGGCTATGTTCGGCCCCGGCCTGCCCCAGCGACATGCTTCGGGCGGGTCCAAACAGGCCTCAAACACAGTGACCGGGAGAGGATCGCCCATGTGCGAGACGTGCTCATCACCATCCATCGGACGCCGACGCCTGCTTGCCGGCGGACTGGCGGGCGGACTGGCTCTTGCGGCCGCGCCGCTGTTTGCCGCCTCCGCCTTCGCCCAGTCGGGCGGCTATGGCACCGCCGCGCCGGTGAACCCCGATGAGGCCTTGAAGCGCCTCGTGGACGGCAATGCCCGCTACGTCGCCGGCACACAGCAGAATGCCGACTATTCCGCCGGCCGCCTGAAGCGCGCGACGGGACAGCAGCCGTTCGCGGCCATCGTCGCCTGCTCGGATTCGCGGGTGGTACCCGAACTGGTGTTCGACCAGGGGCCCGGCGAACTGTTCATCGTGCGGGTGGCCGGCAACTTCATCGATGAAAACGGGCTGGCGAGCCTCGAATTCGCCACCGCCGTGCTTGGCGTGAAGCTCATCCTCGTGCTCGGCCACGCCTCGTGCGGCGCGGTGCAGGCGACGATCACGTCCATCAAGGACAACACTTTGCCGCCCGGCCACCTGCCGAGCCTCGTCAACGCCATCCGCCCGGCGGTCTACGAGGCCATGCGGAGCAACCCGCCCGACCTTCTCGCCGCCGCCAGCGACATGAACGTGAAGATGAATGCCAAGCTGGCGCAGACCGCGACGCCGATCCTTTCGGAACGGGCGGCGGCCGGTCAGCTCAAGTCGGCGAGCGCCATGTACGACATCGGCACCGGCAAGGTGACGTTCCTCTGAGCCCTGCGCCGCGCGTGGGCAAGACGGCCCGGCGCGCGGCGCTTCTCTTTCCGCTACTTCAGGAAATCCGCGCACTTCGGCACGTCGGCGGTGGTGCCCCACGGCATGATCGGCACGGTGGAGGTGGAATTCTTCGGGCTGCCGTCGATCAATTTGTCCGAATAGACGAGATAGACGAGCACGTTCCTCTTGGTGTCGCAGCCGCGCACGATCTGCATCTTCTTGAAGAAGAAGGAGCGGCTCTCGCGGAACACCACGTCGCCCTGCTCGAACTTCGACTTGAAGGAGATCGGGCCCACCTGCCGGCAGGCGAGCGAGATGTCGGAGACTTCCTCGGCGAGGCCCACCATGCCCTTCACGCCGCCCTTCTCCGGGGTCGTGTAGTGGCAGGCGACGCCCTCCACCACCGGATCGTCGATGCCGTAGACGGCGAGCTTGTCGTCGGGGGTCAGGAACTTCCAGACCGTGGACTTCCTGAAGATGAGGTTGGGCTCCTGCGCCAGCGCCGGCCCGCCCGCGAGCGCCGCGACGCCGAGCGCGCACACGAGCGCGAGCCGCGACAGGCGACGGGTGAGGGTGGGACGGTCGGTCGAGACAGCGTGCGTCATGGAACTCCCCGGAAAGCTGCCGCAGGCAGGCGCCCGAACGGGCGGGCCACCGACATATGGGATGTGCCGCCCCCAGCGGAAGAGCGACGCAATATCGCTTGGCCGGCGACCGACGACATTGACGGCCGCCGCGCCGCGTGACACCCCTTTCGCCCCATCGCAGGTTTCGCCCAACCCCACAGAGCCCGATCAACGGCCGAGGAGCCATCCATGGAGATCAAGCGCCGCCACTTCATTGGCGCGTCCGCCACAGCGCTCGCCACCGGCGCGGTCGCCGCCCCCGCCCTCGCGCAGACCCAGCCCGAGGTGAAGTGGCGCCTCACCTCCTCCTTCCCGCGCTCCCTCGACACCATCTTCGGCACCGCGCAGATCTTCGCCAAGTACGTGGCCGAGGCCACCGACGGCCGCTTCCAGATCCAGACCTTCCCGGCCGGCGAGCTGGTGCCCGGCCTGCAGGCCCTCGATGCGGTCTCCACCGGCTCGGTGGAGTGCGCCCAGACCGCCACCTATTTCTACACCGGCAAGGACACCGCGCTCGCCTTCGGCACCGGCGTGCCGTTCGGCTTCAACTCGCGCCAGCAGCACTCGTGGTGGTTCTTCGGCGGGGGTGAGCAGATCATCAACGGCGTGCTCGCCAAGTACAACGTCACCTCCATGCCGCTCGGCAATTCGGGCTGCCAGATGGGCGGCTTCTTCCGCAAGGAGCTGAACGACGTCGCCGACCTCAAGGGCCTGAAGTTCCGCATCGGCGGCATCGGCGGGCAGGTGCTGGCGAAGCTCGGCGTGGTGCCGCAGCAGATCGCCCCGAGCGACGTCTATCCGGCGCTGGAGCGCGGCTCCATCGACGCGGCGGAGTTCGTCGGCCCCTATGACGACGAGAAGCTCGGCCTCGTGAAGGTGGCCAAGTATTACTATTACCCCGGCTGGTGGGAGGGCGGCGCCATGCTGCACCTCGTCATCAACAACGCCCAGTGGAACGCGCTCCCGAAGCACTACCAGGCCATCGTCCGCAACGCCGCCGAGGCGGCCAACAACTGGATGCTGGCCAAGTACGATTCGGTCAATCCCCCGGCGCTGCGCCGGCTGGTGCAGCAGGGCGTGGAGCTGAAGCCCTTCCCGGCGTCCATCATGGAGGCGGGCTACAAGGCGTCCTTCGAGCTCTACAACGAGCTGGCCGCCACCAACCCGGCGTTCAAGCAGGCGCTCGATTCCATGCTCGCCATCCGCGCCGACCAGCTGGTGTGGTGGCAGATCGCGGAATACGCCTACGACAGCTACAACATCCGCTCGCGCGGGCGGGGCTGAGCGCGGGCCGGCGCACCTGAGCCGGCTCTCCTCACCTTCCAGCGAGGGGCCACAGTTTCGTCACCATTGCCCCGCGCTGTCGGTCTATAGAGGGGCGCCGGTCCGGTGAAGGTTCGGCACGGCGCCAGTGGAGAGAAGAGCTGAGGATGGAGTCCGCGCGAGGGAACGGCGCCGGAAGTCCGGTTGCCCTGAAGGGTGCGAGCGGCACGACACGCCAGCTGGCGATGGGTTCGCTCCGTCGTATGGCGCTCGGCCTCCTGGTCGCCGTCACCACCGCGGGCACCGCTCTGGCGCAGGCCGGCAGCCCCGCCTGCCAGCAGCTCGAAGGCTCCCTGATGGCGCTCGACCGCAGCGCCGGTGGCGTCGCCAACCAGCAGGCGCAGGCCGCCAAGCTCCGCGGCGATCTCGACCGCCTCTCGGCGCAGGCGCGCGGCATGGGCTGCGACGCGCCGCGCGGCTTCCTCATCTTCCAGGGGCCGCCCCGTCCGCCCCAGTGCGACCAGATCGACGACCAGGTCTCGCGCCTCAGGTCGCAGATCGCCGGCCTCGAGCGCGGCGGCGCCGACACGGGGGGCCAGCGCCGGGCGCTCATTATCGCCCTTGCCCAGAACAATTGCGGCCCGCAATACACCGCCGCCGTGCAGGCCGCCCGCCGCGCCAGCGAGCCGGCGAAGCCGAAGAACTTCTTCGAGGCCATCTTCGGCACCCAGCAGACACAGCCCGAGGAATCCTCGCCCGACCTCGACCTGATGCCGCTGGAGACGCCCAAGAGCTATTCCTCGCGCACCGTGTGCGTCAGGACCTGCGACGGCTACTTCTTCCCCATGGCGAATTCCACCAACGCCAGCCGCTACGCGCAGGACGACCAGCTCTGCAAGCGCCTGTGCCCCGGCTCGGACGCGCAGCTCTTCACCTACAGCGGCGACATCAAGTCGGCGGTGAGCATCTCCGGCCAGTCCTACATGTCGCTGCCGAATGCGCTGCGCTACCGCAAGGAGCTGGTGCCCTCCTGCACGTGCAAGCCGGCCGGCCAGTCGTGGGCGCAGGCGCTCGCGGGGCTGGAGGATGAGACCACCCTGCGCAAGGGCGACATCCTGGTGACCGAGGAGCAGGCGCGCGAAATGTCCGCCCCGCGCCCCGCCGAGCCGACCAAGGGCGGCAAGCCGGTAGCCGGCAAGCCCCCGGCCGGCAGCACCGCCGCCGCCGAGGCGGTCGCCGGCGGTCCGGTCGCCGCCACCGTCGCCGCCCCCCTCGCGCCGGCATCGGAGCAGCCGGGCCAGCGCAAGGTGCGCGTCATCCCCCTGCCCCGCTCCCAGAACGCCTCGAGCCAGCAGGGCACCGCCGGTCAGGGCACGGCGCAGTAAGGCATTTCGCTTTCGGCGGAACCTTCGGGCGGGCGCCCCACGTGTCATCGCCCGGCTTGTCCGGAGGTCGGCTGTTGCCGACTTCCGTTGACGAGAGCGGAACCCGGCAACAGCCGGGTTCCGGGCGATCCACCCCTCCGCCTGCGCGCCGCCCGGTGACTCTGAGCCGGCCGATCCGTGGATCGCCCGGACAAGCCGGGCGATGACGGCGGGACTTTAGCTCCGCAGGTCCGAGACAACTCGCTCCGTTCTCAGGCCGTGCGGAATTCGTTGCGGCTGTAGCCCTGCATGTAGAGCAGCGCGGTGAGGTCGCCGTGGTCGATGCGGGCGTGGGCGGCCGCCGCCACCGCGGGCTTGGCATGATAGGCGACGCCGAGGCCCGCCTCGCCCAGCATGGCGAGATCGTTGGCGCCGTCGCCCACCGCCATGGTCTCGGACGGGGCGAGATGCAGCCGGTCGCGCAGCTCCACCAGCGTGGCGAGCTTCGCCTCGCGGCCGAGGATGGGCTCGGCCACCGATCCCACCAGCGTGCCCTCCTCCACCAGCAGTTCGTTCGCGCGGTGCTCGTCGAAGCCGATGCGCGCGGCGATCTCCTGCGTGAACAGGGTGAACCCGCCCGAGACGAGGGCGGCATAGGCGCCGTTGGCCTTCATGGTGCCCACCAGCTCCGGCCCGCCGGGGGTGAGCGTGATGCGCTCGCGCAGCACGTCGCCCACAACGCCCGCCGACAGGCCGCGCAGCAGCGCCACGCGTTCGCGCAGCGCCGGCTCGAAAGCGATCTCGCCGCGCATGGCCCGCTCGGTGATGGCGGAGACGTGCGCCTTCAAGCCCACGAGATCGGCCAGTTCGTCGATGCACTCCTGGCCGATCATGGTGGAATCCATATCGGCGAGGAACAGGCGCTTGCGCCGGCCGGTCTCAAGCTGCACCACCACGTCGATGGGGGCCTCCCCGAGCGCGCCGCGCACGGCGTCGGCCAGCGCGCCCGCATCGGCCGCAAGTTCGGGCGCGAAATGGATGTCCACCGCCACGCCCTCGTCCAGCACCACCGGATCCTGCGCCTCGGGCAGCACGGAAAGGGCGGCATGGATTGCCTCGTAGGTCAAAGCCGGGGCAGATGGGTTTGAAATCAGCGTCGCGACGTAGGCCATGGCAGTTTCAATGCTCGAAAGGGGAAAACCGTTGGCGGTGCTCATCGCAGGTCCGACCGCCAGCGGCAAGTCGGCGCTCGCGCTGGCCGTGGCCGAGCGGCTGGGTGGCATCGTCCTCAATGCAGATTCCATGCAGGTCTATGGCGATCTTGCCATCCTCACGGCGCGGCCGACCGTCGCGGAAATGGCCGAGGTGCCCCATGGCCTCTACGGCCATGTGGATGCGGACACGGACTATTCCGTCGGCCGCTGGCTGGAGGACGCGAAAATCGCCCTTCGCGACGCGCAGGCGGCCGGGCGCCTGCCGGTGTTCGTGGGCGGCACGGGGCTTTATTTCCGCGCACTGACGCAGGGGCTTGCCGACATTCCCGCCATTCCTGAAGCGGTGCGCGCCGAGGTGCGCGGCGCGGCCGAGGCGCTGGACAGCCCGGCCCTCCACGCCCGCCTCGCCGCGGTCGATCCTTCGAGCGCCGCGCGGCTGAAGGTGAACGACCGCCAGCGGGTGTTGCGCGCGCTGGAGGTGATCCACGCCACCGGCCGCTCGCTGACCGACTGGCAGCGGGATGCGCAGCCGCCGGTGCTAGATGCGGACAGGTGCGTGAAAATCGTGCTGGAGGTGGATCGCGATCTGCTGCGCCAGCGCATCGACGCCCGCTTCGAGGCCATGATGGCCGCTGGCGCCCTGGAGGAAGTGCGCGCCCTCGCCGCGCGCAACCTCGCCTCCGATCGCACGGTGCTGAAGGCGCACGGCGCGCCCGCCCTCACGCGCTATCTGAAAGGCGAGATGTCCCTCGCCGACGCCATCGCCGAGGGCCAAAGCGACACCCGCCGCTACGCCAAAAGGCAGGCCACCTTCTTCCGCCACCAGATGCCCGACTGGGAGCGCGCATCGCCGGAAGCGGCGCTGGGGGTGATGATGGGATGCTTGGCGGACGGGGGACCAGATAAGCCAGAGCGCTGAGCGGGGGGCGCAAGTGAGATCGGCCTCCCCGAACCTTCCCCCCTCTCCCCTCGCGGGAGAGGGGTTGGGGGTGAGGGGGCTGGTGCCGCATGTCCTGCGTCTGGCAGGGGGAGACAAAACCCCTCACCCCGAACCCCTCTCCCGCAAGGGGAGAGGGGGCTCGCTCTTTCGAGACTGACATCCTGCCGTTGCGCTCCGGCTCACCGGAGCACCCCTCCCGCCCCTTGCGCCGGCGGGAGGAAAAGGCCCTCCGGACGAGCCGGAGGGCGACGCTCAGGCGGCGCTCACTCCGCCGCGGCGGGCGGCGGGGGGGCGACTTCGGGGGCCGGGGTGTAGATCAGGCCGCCGCCGTCGCGGAACTTCTGGGCCATTTCGGCCATGCCCGCGGAGGCGAGGTTGTCGGCCTGGGCACGGGCGATGTCGCCGGCTTCCAGCTTCAGCTCCTGCGAGATCTTCATGGAGCAGAACTTCGGCCCGCACATGGAGCAGAAGTGCGCCACCTTGGCCCCCTCGGCGGGGAGCGTCTCGTCGTGGAAGCGCTCGGCCGTCTCCGGATCGAGCGAGAGCGCGAACTGGTCGCGCCAGCGGAAGGTGAAGCGGGCCCGGGAGAGCGCATCGTCGCGGATGCGCGCGGCCGGGTGGCCCTTGGCGAGGTCGGCCGCGTGGGCAGCGATCTTGTAGGAGATGACGCCGGCCTTCACGTCGTCGCGGTCGGGCAGGCCGAGATGCTCCTTCGGCGTGACGTAGCAGAGCATCGCCGTGCCGAACCAGCCGATCATCGCCGCGCCGATGGCGGAGGAGATGTGGTCGTAGCCGGGGGAGATGTCCGTCACCAGCGGGCCGAGGGTGTAGAACGGCGCCTCGTGGCAGACCTTGAGCTGCTTCTCGACATTCTCGCGGATGAGGTGGAGCGGCACGTGGCCGGGGCCCTCGATCATCACCTGGCAATCATACTTCCAGGCGATTTCGGTGAGCTGGCCCAGCGTCTCAAGCTCGGCGAACTGCGCGGCGTCGTTGGCGTCCGCGATGGAGCCGGGGCGCAGGCCGTCGCCGAGGGAGAAGGACACGTCATACTGGGCGAGGATCTCGCAGAGTTCCTCGAAGTGCTCGTAGAGGAAGCTCTCCTTGTGATGCGCGAGGCACCACTTGGCCATGATGGAGCCGCCGCGCGAGACGATGCCGGTGACGCGGTTGGCGGTGAGCGGCACGAAGGGCAGGCGCACGCCGGCGTGCACCGTCATGTAGTCCACGCCCTGCTCGCACTGCTCGATCACCGTGTCGCGGAAGACTTCCCAGGTGAGATCTTCGGCGACGCCATTCACCTTCTCCAGCGCCTGGTACAGCGGCACGGTGCCGATGGGCACCGGCGAGTTGCGCATGATCCATTCGCGGATGGTGTGGATGTTCTTGCCCGTGCTGAGGTCCATCACCGTGTCGGCGCCCCAGCGGGTGGCCCACACCAGCTTGTCCACCTCTTCCGCAACGCCCGAGGTCACGGCCGAATTGCCGATGTTGGCGTTGATCTTCACCAGGAAGTTCCGGCCGATGGCCATCGGCTCGGTTTCGGGGTGGTTGATGTTGTTGGGGATGATGGCGCGACCGCGCGCCACTTCCTGCCGCACGAACTCCGGGGTGATCTCGGCGGGGATGGCCGCGCCGAGGCCCATGGCCTGATGGTGCGGGTGGGCGCCGCCGTTCACCTTGGCGAGGTTCTCGCGGGCGGCGACATATTCCATCTCGGGCGTAATGATGCCGGCGCGGGCATAGGCCATCTGCGTCGGGCGCTTGCCCGGCTTGGCGCGGAGCGGCTTGCGGCCGGAGAGATCGAACTGCGGCAGGGTGGAGGACTGGCCGGCCTTCAGGCCGTCGTCCTCGGGCTTGAAGGCCCGTCCGTCCACCTCTTCCACGTCGCCGCGCTCGCGAATCCACTGGGCGCGCAGCTGCGGCAGGCCTTTGGTGAGATCGATGACGGCCTGCGGATCGGTATAGGGGCCGGAGGTGTCGTACACCTTCACCGGCATCTCGGACGGGTCGGTGAGGGAAATCTCACGCATGGCGACGCGCACGTCCGGCCGGGTGGCGGAGACGAACACCTTGCGCGAATGGGGCAGCGGCCCGGTGGTGACTTTCAGGGAGGACGTCGAGGCTTCGTCCAGCATTGCGGATCTCCGTTCAGCTTGCGCTTTCAACGAGAACCGGGGTGTAGAGCTAGGAGACGGGTGCGGGTCGACGCTGAGCGCCGGGGAGCACAAGTTCCGATCCCTTCGCCGGTATGACCCGGATCAGGTTCGAAGGGTCATCGCGGCGCCGCGGAAGGAATCTCCCGCGAACTTGCGATATCTCAGCCCCTTCCGGGGCCCCCCTTGGAACGATGACACTGTGATGTATACGAAAGCCCAATGTCAACGCTGCACTGCAGCGAACGCATAGGTCAAGTCACCCAATTGGGAAGATCGACGGTATTGGAACCCGCCGCCAAGCCGACTAAACCAGCCGAATAACTTTGCGAAGGAGCATGGGCGCATGGGCACGGGCTTGGCTGAGGATGGCACGATCCGCCACGACTGGACCGTTGACGAGATCGCGGCGCTCATGGACCTGCCCCTGCTGGAGTTGGTGGGCCGTGCCAATGCCGTCCACCGCGCCAACCACGACCCCAACGTGGTGCAGCGCGCGAGCCTGCTGTCCATCAAGACCGGCGGCTGCCCGGAGGATTGCGCCTATTGCTCCCAGTCCGCGCGCCATGCCGAGGTGGACCTGACGCGGGAGAAGTTCCTCGATCCCGCCTCCGTCATCGCCCTCGCCGCGCAGGCGCAGGCCAACGGCGCCGAGCGCTTCTGCATGGGCGCGGCATGGCGGCGGGTGAAGGAAGGGCGCGAGTTCGACGCCGTGCTGGACATGGTGCGCGGCGTGCGCGGCCTCGGCATGGAAGCCTGCGTCACCCTCGGCATGCTGGAGCCGCATCAGGCCCAGCGCCTCGCCGAGGCGGGGCTCACCGCCTACAATCACAATCTGGATACGGGGCCGGACTTCTACGGCGAGATCGTCACCACCCGCACCTATGCGGACCGCATCGACACGCTGACGAGCGTCCGCGCTGCGGGCATCGAACTGTGCTCCGGCGGCATCATCGGCATGGGCGAGACGATGCGTGACCGCGCCGCGATGCTGCAGGTGCTGGCGGGGTTCGATCCCCACCCCGAAAGCGTGCCGGTGAATGCGCTGGTGGCGGTGGAGGGCACGCCGCTGGCCGATCGCCCGCCGGTGGATCCGCTGGAGATCGTGCGCATGGTGGCCACCGCCCGCCTCGTCATGCCCGCCTCGCGGGTGCGGCTCTCGGCCGGGCGGGCGGCGCTGAGCCGCGAGGCGCAGATCCTGTGCTTCCTCGCGGGGGCGAATTCGGTGTTCTACGGGGATACGCTGCTCACCACCCCCAATGCCGGCCTCGGCGCGGATGCCGCGCTGTTCGAGGCCATCGGCGGCGCCTGCGAGCGCTGCTAGGGGGAGATCAGGAAGGGGCCGGCGGGTCCTTAGGATGGCGTCATCCCCCGGCTTGTCCGGGGGATCCACGGCTCAGCGAGCGGACTGCTCGCAGTACACACACCGCAGAGGCGGCTTGGTGGGTCCCCCGGACAAGCCGGGGGACGACAGGCCGATCATTACGCGAGTCACGCAGCCAGTTCGGCGTGGTGAAGGCGCACCCGTTCGTGACCGCGCGACTGGGTCCGCTCGTCCTTGCCCGAGCGCTCGTCCTTGCCCTTGATCTGGCGCAGCACCTCGTCGAGCCGGGTGAGGGCGTCGCTGGCGGCGTGCTCCTCACGGCTCGACCCGGCCTCCCAGGCGGCCTCGTTGCGGAAGTCTTCGGCCTGCGCTTCCTGCACCAGAAAGGCGCGGACTTCGAGCAGCGCCGCCCGGAGGTTGGTTTGGGAGTTCATGTGTCTTGCCCTTGATCGTCACGTGTCTCAGGTTGTGCTCTTGCTGGTCTAATACGGCCACGTCGTGGCGAAAAAGGGGGTGTCCGAGGGTCATACGCTACGGAAATCCCTCACTTTTTCGCCATCTGCCCCCGCCGCGCCACAGCTCTCCCAGCGACAGCCTCGCCTTAAGAAGCCGGCAACCGTATTCGCGCCGCGGTGTGGATGGCGGCCGGCGGGTGCTGGCCGCATCCGGGCGGGCGGGCTAAGGTCGACGGGCGGAAGCCTTGTGTTGCTTGATCTTGGCCGGACATACCTAATGGAAGCTTACCACCAGCTCCTGCGCCGCATTCTCGATGAGGGCGTGCGCAAGGACGACCGGACCGGCACCGGCACGCTCTCGGTGTTCGGGCACCAGATGCGATTCGATCTGGGTGCCGGCTTCCCGTTGGTCACCACCAAGAAGCTCCACCTGAAATCCATCATCCACGAGCTTCTGTGGTTCCTCGCCGGCGACACCAACATCCGCTACCTGAAGGAAAACGGCGTCTCCATCTGGGACGAGTGGGCGGATGCCAACGGCAATCTCGGCCCGGTCTACGGCCACCAGTGGCGTTCCTGGCCGACGCCGGAGGGCGGCGTGATCGACCAGATCGCGCAGGTGGTCTCCGATATTCGCCGGAACCCCGATTCGCGGCGCCTCATCGTGACCGCCTGGAATCCGGCGGACGTGGCGAAGATGGCGCTGCCGCCCTGCCACTGCCTGTTCCAGTTCTACGTGCTGGAGGGCAAGCTTTCCTGCCAGCTCTACCAGCGCTCGGCGGACGTGTTCCTCGGCGTGCCGTTCAACATCGCCTCCTATGCGCTGCTCACCCACATGGTGGCGCAGGTGACGGGGCTGGGCGTCGGCGATTTCGTCCATACGCTGGGCGATGCCCACCTCTATGTGAACCATCTCGATCAGGCCCGCGAGCAGCTCTCCCGTACCCCGCGCGCCTTGCCCGCCCTGCGGCTGAACCCGGCGGTGACGGACATCTTCGCCTTCCGCTACGAGGACATCGAGATCGTGAACTACGATCCCCACCCGGCCATCAAGGCCCCGGTGGCGGTGTAGGGCGCGCGCACTCCCCCCTTCCCTTCACCACTCGTCATCCCCCGCCTCGTGCGGGGGATCCACCCCGCCGCGCGTCCGGCATTGTGAAATTCGCGACCCTAGCGGCCGAAGCGTGGATCGCCCGGACGAGCCGGGCGATGACGGTGAAAAGCTGGGGCGGCGCCTTCGCATGGCGTAGAGTGCGGCCGGGCGCTGGCCCCCGGGGTTCGCATGCACGCCATTCCCTAGCGTGAGGCCGTGCCCGCGGTTGGACTCAATAAGGTGCTAGCAGCCTCGATCGCGGCCGGGCCTTGCGCCTGTGGCGGCACCAACAGGGAGGAAGCCATGGCCGGAACGGGTGATCTTCTGGGACAGCTCATCGGCGCGGCGCTCGGCTCGGGCAGCGTGCGCGGCGGCGGCGCCCCGCAGAGCGGTGGCGGGTTGCCGGGCGGGCTCGGCGACATTCTGGGACAGGTGCTCGGCGGCGGCCAGCGGGGCAGCTCGGGCGGGGCACCTTCCGGTCTGCCGGGCGGCCTCGGCGACATTCTCGGCCAGGTGCTCGGCGGCGGCGGTCCACGCGGCGGCGGCGCTTCGGGGCTGCCCGGCGGCCTCGGCGACATCCTCGGGCAGGTGCTGGGTGGCGGCCGCGCGGCGCCGCAGGGCGGCCCCTCCGGCGGCGCATCGGCCGGCCCCACGGGCGGGCTGGAGGACATTCTCGGCCAGATCCTGGGCGGCGGCGGCGCGGGCCGCCCCTCCGGCGGCTCCACCCAAGGTGGGGGCATTTCCGGCGGCGCGGGCGGCGGCCTTGGCGATATTGCCGCCGAAGCGCTCGGCCGCGGCGGCTCCAACCCGGCCGGCGGCTATCCCCAGCCGGAGCCGCAGCAGGCACCGCCCGACTATCGCCAGCCGCAGCCCTCGCCCCAGCCCGGCCACCAGCCCTCCGCCTCGGGCGGCAGCGACCTGATGCGATATGGCGGCCTCGCCATCATCGGCATGCTGGCCTGGAAGGCCTACCGCAAATGGCAGGCCGGCGCAGGTGGACGCTCGGCCTTCTCCTCCGGCGAACCGGATGCCGCCTTCTCCCCCGCCGCCGCGCCGGGCGGGCCGGAAGCCTTTTCCGGCGTTCTGCTCTCGGCCATGGCCGCCGCCGCGCAGGCGGACGGAGAGATCGACGAGGAGGAAGTCTCGCGCATCGGCGGCGGGCTGGAGCGCATGGGCTCCGCCTCTCCCCAGCGCGATGCGCTCATCGCCATCCTCACCACGCCGGTCGATCCCAACGAGGTGGTCGCCGCCGCCACGACGCCCGAGGCGGCGCTGCAGATCTACGCGGCCTCTGCCCTCGCCATCCGGCCGGACAACGACGCCGAGCACGCCTATCTGGACTGGCTTGCGGGTTCGCTCGGCATCGATCCCGGCCTGAAGGCGCAGATCGACGGCGAGCTGAACGCCTGAGAGAGTTCGCCCCATCACGCCATCGTGCAGGCCATGGCCGTAACGCCGCCGCAGGGGGCGGCGTAAGGGGAAGCGGGCGCCTGTCGGGCGCCCGCACAGCTTTGCCGGAAAGGTTCCGATGCCCCTGTTTCACGAGCGCTCCGGCCGATTCAGCCCCGAGAAGACCCTGTTCCTCGTCTCCAGCATCCTGCCGGCGGTGTGGCTCGTGGGCCTTGCCGCCAACGGCCAGCTCGGCGCGCGACCGTGGACGGAGGCGATCCATTTCACTGGCCTGTGGGCCATCCGTTTCCTCGCGGTGACGCTGGCGGTGACACCGCTGCGGCGGCTGTTCAATCTGCCGAAGCTCCATTTCGGCCGGCGCATCTTCGGCCTCGCGGCGCTCGGCTACGCGGCGCTGCACCTCACGCTCTACATCATCGACCAGGGCTTCGGCCGGGCGCTGAGCGAGATCGTGCTGCGCATCTATCTCACCATCGGCGCGGTGGCGGTGGCGCTGCTGGTCGCGCTGGGCGCCACCTCCACCGACGGCGCCATCCGCCGGCTCGGCGCGACGCGCTGGAACCGGCTGCACATGGCCGTCTACGCCATCGCGGTGCTGGGCACGGTGCATTTCTTCATGCAGTCCAAGCTCGACGTCACCGAGCCGGTGCTGATGGCCGGAATTTTCCTGCTGCTCTTCGCCTTCCGCATCGCCGGGCGCGGCGGCAAGACCGTGACGCCCCTCGCCATGGCGGGGCTCTCGGTGGCCGGGGCGGTGCTCACCGCGGGCGTGGAAATGCTCTGGTATGCGCTGGCCACGCGGGTGGACCCGTTTCTGGTGCTGGATGCCAATTTCACCCTCGACCTCGGCCCCCGTCCGGCCGTGTGGGTGCTGGTGATCGGCCTCGCGGTGGCGACGCTCGCCGCCATCAACCCGCCCGCCCCCCGCCCCTCCCGGCGCGCGGCGATGGCCGGCAAGGCGATGACCGGAAATACGGAAGGCGCAGGGGCCTGAAACGCGAAAGGAAGGGGTGCCCTGAGCCCCCTTCCTCCCGCTGACGCCGGGCGCCCGGCGAAAGCCCCCGGCGGGCCTCGTAAAAGAAGGATCCATCCGCCCCACCGCCGTCGTCCTCCGGCTTGACCGGAGGACCCAAGACGCCGTTCGCCCATCACTCGGAGGCCTGCTTGAGCCGTGGGATGGACCCTCCGGTCAAGCCGGAGGGCGACGGTCGTCAAGAACGTGGCGGACGGGCGGGCTCCCTCACGCCGCGGCGCGTTCCGGCACCGGCAGGCCGAGCCATTCGGTGTAGAAGGCGTCGATGTCCGGCTCGAAGTCGTGGATCACCGGATACCAGGGGGTCGGCGCCTCCACGTCGTGGAGCGTGCCGCACTCGGGGCAGAAATATTCCCGGATCACCTGCCACGAGGGCGTCGGGGCCATGAGGCGGGGATAGATCTCCTCCATCTTCTGCGGCGTGTCGCGGACGTGGACGCGGGCGTGCAGCTTCCAATTGTCCTTCCAGTCGCAGAAATCGTGGCCGCACTCGCAGCGCACGGTCCATTTCTTCGAGACCTTCTGCTGCACGATGAAGAGCTTCGGGCCGAGGGGCAGGATGATCTTGTCATCCCACGGCACGCGCTCCTGCAAGATCTCCACGTAGGTCACGAACCGCTCGGGGTCCTTCGGGGTGGAGAGCATCTGGTGCAGCGTATCGGGATCGATCTTGCCTTGCACGAGATCGACGATCTTGGCGCGGGTATAGGACATGGTTTCCTCCTGATTGGTTCTGGGTTTCCCCCCTCTCCCCTTGCGGGAGAGGGGTTGGGGGTGAGGGGTGCGGCTCCGGCGTGGCCGGGCGCCGGGACATGGGGCGATACCCCCTCACCCCAGCCCTCTCCCGCGAGGGGAGAGGGAGTCAGAGCGCGTAAGAACCCTCACTCCTCCACGAACTGCACGGTGGTCACGTCCGGCAATTCGGAGATGTCCATGGAGTAGCGCGAGCCGTAGGTGGGCACGCCGATATCCTCCTCGTTGAGCACCCAGCTCTCCGGCAGGTCCCAGAACGCCCGGAACTGCTGCTCGAACTTCGGGCCCAGCTTGAAGGAGGCGGCGAACATCTGTTGCACTTGCGTGCCCGCATCCTTGGCGAGGATCTTCTCGCGCTCGCCCTTCATCCACTCCCGAGTGGGGACGGACTTGGCAAGACGCGCCTTGCGGATATCCGCGCGGGCGGCCTTGGTCGCGGCCTCGTCCACCACCACGAGGCCGTCCGGCCCCTTCTTCACCACCACGCCGTAGACATCGCCGGCGAGGCGCTCCAGCACGTATCCGCCGTTGATGTCGTCGGCCACCGCCTGCGGCTCGCGGTCGAGCGGATCACCGAAGCCGGGGCCGCCGCGCATGTAGTTGAGGTAGAGGTCGTAGTCCGCGAACATCTCCTCGGTGGTGATGGCCTGCTTGTCGCGCTTGATCTGCGCCTTGGGCAGCATCGCATCCCAGGTGGGGTTCTCCGGGTCCGTGTCGCCGCCCAGCGGGATGTCGGCGCCGGAGGCGATCAGCTCCTTCAGCCCCGTCTTGTGGGCGGCGAAGCGATAGCCGGAGGCGGCGGGATAGCCGCCCATCAGGCCCCAGTCGGACGAGATATGGCCGTTGCCCATGAAGAACATGGTCCAGTCCTTGGCGTTCCAGACCATGCGCAGGCTCTCGAAGCCGCAGCCGCCGCGATACTTGCCGGAGCCGCCCGAGGACGCCTTGATCTGCCGGCCGAGATAGATCAGCGGCTCGGCCAGTTCCCAGATCTCCATGTCGCCCATGTCGCCTTCCGGGTTCCAGATGGCTGCGGCGTGGGAGAGGCCGTCCTGCACGGCCGTCGCCCCGGTGCCGTTGGCGGCGCACTCGAACGAGTTCACGGCGTGGATCTCGTCATACTGGTTGAAGCCGCCACCCTGCAGCCAGTTGGAGGTGTTGGCGTTGCCCGCATTCACCTCCTCCAGATAGCCGCGCCCGAAATAGGAGCGCGACAGGCCGCGCCAGAGGGCCGTCCAGGCCGACACCAGGAAGTGCCAGGAATAGGAGAAGGCGACGCGGCGGTCGTCGGGGTTCATCCAGGTGCCCTTGGGCAGGCGGAACTCGGTGCCGTAGGCCGCGCCGTCGTTGATCATCTCGGAGGGAATGAGCGTCTGGGTCATCATCACCCAGATGCCCGAGGTGAAGCTCACCTGATGGGCATTGTAGGTGTGCCAGCCCCAGCGGCTCGCCCCCTCGAAATCCAGCCGCCAGGTGCCGTCCTTGCGGATGGTCATCTCGCAGGGGGCGTGCATGATGGTGTCGAGCTTGGCGAAGTCGGAAGGGACGCGCACGTCCTCATGGGCGTAGGGCACGTCCACGAAGCCCACCTGCCGGTAGGTGCCGGGGATGGTCATGGCCTTGATGCGCGCCTGAAGGCCGAGGCGGCCATGCTCCACCGCCTCGTAGGCAAACTTCCAGTAGGCCTCGATGCCCTCTTCCGCGACCACCTCTTCCACCAGCTTGCGGATCATGTGACAGCCGGCGATGCGCGTGCGCTCGTCCAGCATCCAGTAGCGGGTGGTGCGCACCATGCGCTGGCTCTCGTGCAGCCAGTCGCGGAAGAGTTCATCGTTGGCGCCCACCTTGCGGCAGGTGATGGAATAGCCGTCGCCGAAGCGCTGCACCTGCCCCGTGGCCATGGAGCCCGGCCCCACCGCGCCGGTGTCGATGACGTGGGTGACGCCGCCCACCCAGCCGATCAGCTCGCCTTCCCAGAAGATGGGCACGATGGTGTGGATGTCGCAGGGGTGGACGTTACCGATGAGCGAGTCGTTGTTGCAGAAGATGTCCCGGTCGTGAACGCCCGGATTGGCTTCCCAATTGTTCTCGATCATGTATTTGATGGCCGCACCCATGGTTCCCACATGGATGATGATGCCGGTGGAGGTGAGAAGGCTGTCGCCCGCCGCGTTGTACAGGGTGAAGCACAGTTCGCCCTCCTGCTCCACGATGGGCGAGGCGGCGATCTTCTTGGCGGTCTCGCGCGCATCCACCACGCCGGCGCGTAGGCGGGAGAACAGCTTGTTGTAGAGGATGGGCTCGCTCTCGCGCAGCTCCAGTCTCTTCAGGCCGGCATAATGTCCGGTGGCCTTGGTGGCCGTCATCAGCCGGTCGCGATGCTCTTTGAGCGTCTCGCCGCCCCGGACGATGCCGCGGGTGGCGCCCTCAAGGCTGGCTTGCTTGACGTTGACGTTCATGGGTTCGTTTCCTCTTAGGATTGTTTGGGTTTGCTGCCCGCTCCCCTTGCGGGAGAGGGCTTTTCCCGTTCCTCCCCTCTCCCCTTGCGGGAGAGGGGCCGGGGGTGAGGGGGCGGATGTCGCCCGAGGCTCTGCCGCCGGTTCAGCCGGCGAGAGACCCCTCACCCCATCTCCCGCAAGGGGAGAGGGGGCCCATCGCTCTGTTTGAGACCTATGCGCCCGCCCCTCACACCTCCTTCAGGTGGAAGAGCCGGTGGCCGTCGAGCCAGGTCTCGAAGCCGTCGGGCACGACAAAGGTGGTCGCGTCGGATTCGATGATGGCAGGGCCCATGACGCGGTTGCCGGGGCGCAGGGATTCCATCTTGTAGAGCTGCGCATCCACCCACTTCTTCTTGCGATAGAACTTGCGGGTGCCGATCTTTGCTTCCTCCGGCGGGGTCTCGCCTTCTTCCGGTTCCTTGGGGATGCGGGGCTTGGGGATCGGCACCATGCCGCGCATGATGGCGCCGGTGACCGAGTATCCCAGCTCCGGCGAGCGGGCGGACGCCGCATAGACGCGGCCATAGGTGGCGTTGAAGGCGTCGGTGAGCTGGTCCCAGTCTCCGGCCGTTCCGGCGGTGGCGATGGGGCTCTCGATCTCCAGGTCGTTGAGCTGCCCGCGATACTGCATGCGGTAGCCGGGCTGGAGCGTCACCTGGTCGGCCGAATAGCCGTTCAGCTTGAACTCCTCCAGAACGTTGTGGGTCAGCTCTTCCCACGCCGCCTGGAGCGTCTGCGCGGCCTTCACCTTGTCCGCCTCCGGGGCGTCCGGCGGCATGTTGATGTCGAGGGACTTGTCGTAGCGATACTCGAAGTCCGCCGCCGCGCAGCCGAAGGCGGAGAAGCCGGCCGCCCATGCGGGCACGATCACGTCCTCGAAGCCGAGGCCTTCCGTATAGCCATAGGTGTGGACCGGGCCCGCGCCGCCATAGGAGAAGCAGACGAAGCTCTGGGGCGAGTAACCCTTGCCCGAGATCATGGAGCGCAGGTAATCCCGCAGGTCGGAGTCGAGCAGTTCGATGATGCCGGCCGCCGCATCTTCCACGGAGAGGCCGAGCTTGTCGGCGATCTGCACCTTGATGGCGTCCACCGAGCGCTGCCGGTCCAGCTTCACCGCGCCGCCGAGGAAGTTGTCGGGGTTCAGATAGCCGAGCACCATGTGGCAGTCGGAGATGGTGACGGTCTCGATGCCGCTCTCCTTCCAGCACACGCCCACCCGGTAGCCGGCGGAATCCGGGCCGAGCTTGATGGCGCGGGTGTAGGGATCGAGCCGGATGAAGGAGCCGGCGCCGGCGCCCACCGAGTCCATCGCCACCAGCGGCAGGGACAGCACGAGCCGGGCCATGTCCGGGTCGTTCTTGATGGTCATCTCCCCCTGGGTGATGAGCGCCACGTCGAACGAGGTGCCGCCGATGTCCGAGCAAGCGATGTTCTTGTAGCCCAGCACTTCGCCGAGATACTTCGCGCCGATCACGCCGCCGATGGGGCCGGAGACGATGGTGCGGGCCAGCTCCTTCGCCTTCCAGGAGATGGTGCCGCCATGGGTCGCCATCACGCGGAAGTCGAACTTGGTGCCGCGCTCCTTGAAGGCGTTGGAGATCTTGGAGAGCGTCTGGCGCGAGGGCTCGGCGGCGTAGCCTTCCAGAATGGTGGTGTTGGTGCGGTGGGTTTCCTTGCGCACCGGATAGTAATCGGCCGAGGCGAAGACCGGGATCTTCTTGCCGCTCTTCTCCACTTCCTCGGTCACGATGTCGCGCACGCGGCGCTCGTTCACCGGGTTCTTGTAGGAGTGCATCAGAGAGATGACGATGCCTTCCACGTCCGCCGCGATGAGGTCGCGGGCCGCCTCGCGGGCGCTCTCCTCGCGCAGGGGGATCACCTGCGTGCCCATCATGTCGGTCCGCTCGATGACGCCGCGGGTGAGCTGGCGGGGCACGAGCGGCGGGTCGTAGCGGTGGGTGTTGAGGTGGATGCGGTCCTCATAGGCGTAGCCGAGGTGGCTCTGCACCGCGCGGCCCATGCGGTGGAAATCCTCCATGCCGCGATTGACGATGAGGCCGCATTTCAGCCCCTTGCGCTGGACCACGCGATTGAGCATCGCGGTGCCGGAATAGACGCCGGTCTGAAGCTGGGCGAGGGCCTCATGGAGCGACATGCCCCAGTTGGCGAGCCCGTCCTCAGAGGAGGCGATGAGGCCGAGGGCCTCGTTCTGCGGCGTGGACTGGGCCTTGCCGACGACGAAGTCGCCGTCCTGGTCCACGAAGAAGGTATCCGTCATGGTGCCGCCGGCATCGATGCCGAGCACCTGGACGCTGCGCAGGTTTCCCACGGGAACGTTCACGCTGGTTTCCTCCCTGTCGTGCCGGCGTTGGATTTTTCGGTGCCGGCTCGCAGCATGAGGGGCAGGATGCGTGCCAGCCGCGCTCGACTGTACAAATGCGAGGATTCTCCTGATCTTTTTGCAATGCGTCATGTAATCTGGAAGTCTTCGACTGTCCGATTTCCGGACACTTGTTGTCCGCCGCCCGATCGTTTCAGACAACGACTGCCGTCCGCGCCCCGGCCGGACTTGCGAGCGGCATGAAAGTGCGCGTATTCTCCCGCCAAAGCCGCCGCCGCCGGCCTCGATGCCGGCGGTCAGAACGCGGCACTTCAGGGAGTGAACCCGCCTGCGGGCGCTGCGGCCATTGGCCAAGGCAGCCTGCCGGCCAATGGCTCAGGCGGCGCAAACGGGAACGCCGCGCCGCCCGGCCCGGAGGGCAGAGCTGGTGCCACATCGCGAGATTGCGCGCGCCTGGGAGGCGTTTCACCAGGACGGCGCCGCCTCCGCCGTCATCCGTCCGGCGGTGATGGCGTCCTGGCAGCGCTCCCGCCTTCATCACATCGCCGCCGACCGCCCGGCCGCTCCGCTGGTGAGCGAGGCGGAGCTGTTCCGCCGCCGCCACCAGAACAACCGCCTCGTCACCGCCGCCCGCCCGGCCATGGAGGAGGCGCGCCACCTCCTCTCCGACGCCCATTCCATGCTCATCCTCTCCGACCCGGACGGCACGATCCTGGAGGCGGAGGGCGATGCCCGCGCCCTCGACACGGGGCAGGAGGTGAAGCTCCAGCAGGGCGGCCTGTGGTGCGAGGCGGAGATCGGCACCAACGCCATCGGCACCGCGCTCGCCTGCGGGCGTCCGGTGCAGATCCACGCCGCCGAGCATTTCTGCGCCCCCGTCCAGCGCTGGACCTGCGCGGCGGCGCCCGTGCGCCACCCGCTCGACAAGGAGATCATCGGCGCGGTGGACATTTCCGGCTCCACCGACACCTTCAATCCGCAGAACCTTGCCCATGCCGTGGCCCTCGCCCACCAGATCGAGGCGGTGCTGGGACGGCGCATGGAGATGGAGCACGAGCAGGTGCTGCGCCATTTCCTCTCCAAGCGCTCGCTCTGGCTCACCGAGGAAATCCTCGCCTTCGGCCGCTCCGGCGCGCTGATCTATTCCACCGACCGCGCCCTGAAGGAGGCGGCTCGGCGCTCGGACCGCCTCATCGCCGACGGCCGCCTCGCGGCGCTCAAGGACGTGACGCCCGACGCCTGGGCGGCGCGCATCGCCCAGCTGCTGCCCGGCGCCAGTGTCGAGATCGTGCGGGAGGACGGCGAGGAGATCGGCGGCGTGGTGGTGCTCCATGCGGCGCGCCGTCCGAAACCCGCCCCGCGCGATCCGGCGCGCGAGCTGGAGCCCCTCGCCTTCGACGCCATCATCGGCGAGAGCCCGATTATGCAAGAGGTGAAGGCCAAGGCCCGCCGCATGGCGGAAAGCGGCCTGCCCATCCTGCTGGAAGGCGAGACGGGCGTGGGCAAGGAGGTCTTCGCCCGCGCCATCCATGGCGTGCGCGCGCCGGCCGGGCCGTTCGTGCCGCTCAATTGCGGCGGGCTCCCGCGCGATCTCATCGCCAGCGAATTGTTCGGCTACGAGAAGGGCGCCTTCACCGGCGCCGACGCCGCCGGCAAGCAGGGCAAGGTGGAGGCGGCGGACGGCGGCCTGCTCTGCCTCGACGAGATCGGCGAGATGCCGCTGGAGCTGCAATCCTACCTGCTGCGCGTGCTGGAGGATGGCGTGGTCTACCGCGTGGGCGGCCACACCGGACGGCGGGTGGACCTGCGCCTCGTCTCCATGACCAATCGCGACCTCTCCGGCGAGGTCGCCGCCGGGCGCTTCCGGAAAGACCTGTTTTATCGCATCGCCGCGCTGCGCCTGCGCATTCCCCCGCTGCGCGAGCGGGGAGACGACGTGCTGCTGCTGCTCGATCACATCGGCCGCAGCGCCGCCGCCCGCGCCGGCCTTCCCGCCCCGCGCTTCACACAGGCCGCCCGCGCGGCTCTTGCCGCCTATTCGTGGCCGGGCAATGTGCGCGAGTTGCGCAACGTGGTGGAAATGCTGATCGCCATGGGTAGTGCCGACGCGCCCATCGATGTCGGCGACCTGCCGCCGGAGATCGCCACCGCCGCCACCGCCGCGCCCCCCGCCACCGATCTGCGCACCGTGGAGGAAGCCGCCATCCGCGCCGCCGTGGAAGCCTGCGGCGGCAACCTCACCCGCGCCGCCCGCCGCCTCGGCATCGCCCGCTCGACGCTCTACATGCGCCTTGCCGCGCTGGAGGCGAAGCGGGAGGGAGAGGGGGCGGGCGACGCAGCCGTGGCCCGCTTATGAACCAGCCGTCATGGCCGGGCTCGTCCCGGCCATCCACGTGGAACGGCCGGGAACAGCACTCGGGTATCGCTCCCTCGACCCAGTGGATGCCCCGGACAGGCCGTGGCATGACAGTGCGCGAGGGGCGACGGACGCCCCCTACCGCCCCGCCACCATCTCCGCCGCCACCAGATCCTCGATGGCCGCGCCCACGGACTTGAACACGGTGATCGCGCCCGCGTCCGCCCGCCCCTGCTTCGTGCCGGCGCACAGCTCATAGAGATCGGCCTTCACCTGGTCCTTCGACCACACCCCCGCCGCCACCGGCAGCAAGAGGTCGCCGGCCTCGCCGAGGGCGCCGGCATAGGTGTCCACATAGACGTCGCTGGCGAGGATGAGCGCGTCGTCGCTCTCGCGCATGGTGGGGGTGAAGGCGCCCACGAGGTCCACATGGGTGCCTCCCTTCACATCCCGCCCGAGGATCAGCGGATCGTCGGAGGTGGTGGCGCTGGTGATGATATCGGCGGCGGCGACGGCCGCCGACAGGTCGCGCGCGGGCTCGGCCGGCAGGCCCAGCGCGGCAAGCCGTTCCGCCATGGCGGCGGCGCGCTCCGGCGCCCGGCCCCACACCAGCACGCGGCGGATGGGCCGCACGGCGCAATGGCCCTGCGCCAGCTGGAAGGCGAGATTGCCGGTGCCCACCACGGTCAGCGTCTCGCTGTCCATGCGCGAGAGGAAGGTGGAGGCCAGCGCCGATGTCGCCGCCGTCCGCCGGTTGGTGAGCGCATCGGCCTCGATGATGGCCGTGGGCACGCCGGTGGTGCCGTCGAACAGGGCATAGACGCCATGCACCGCGCCGAGCCCCTTGGCGCCATTGGCCGGGAAGACGTTCACCAGCTTCACGCCGAACACCGCGCCGGGCCGCCACGCTGGCATGGTAAGGAGCCGGCCGGGCGTCGCCTCATTGCCCACATGGTGGACGCCGCGCACCGGCGATTCCACCTCCGCCGCCGCGAAGGCCGCCCGCAGCGCCGGCACCAGACGCTCATAGGTGAGCGCCGCCTCGACCGCGCCCGCGTCGTAGAATGCGACCATCCCGCCTCTCCTTTCCGGAAACCTCTTCTAGACCATGGGAGGTCGTGCGCTGCAACGGCGCGGAACCAAAGGGCCGCGCGGCCACTTGGTTCTGCAAAGGAGACTTAGCCATGCACCACGATGCAGCGAGCCGCGGACCCATCCGCCATTTCCTCCACGAGGCCGGCAACTTCTTCCACGCGCCGCCGGGCTCCGAGCCCATCCTTGAATGGCGCGCGAAGGCGACGGGCAGCCAGGTTCTGGTCTGCGACGGCATGCCGGTCGCCCGCCTCGATTGCCACGACCGGCGCTGGAGCTGGCGGGTGCTCGACGATGCCTCGGCGCCGATCCGCGCCGGGTCCGAAGCCGAAGCCCGGCTGCTGGCCACCTTCTACGCGCGGCGCCTGCATGGATGAGGCTTCTCTCCCTTTGCACCGGCGTCATCCCCCGGCTCGTCCGGGGGATCCACGGAAGGGCAGGGGCAGGTCTGCGATCTTGCGCACCCTTTTCGCGGGGGAGTGGATGGCCCGGACGAGCCGGGCCATGACGGCTCCTGAAAGAACCGATTTCCCTTGCCCGCGCCGCCGCGCGGGTGTGCTCTGACAACAGGTGAGAGAAGGCCTGCAACGAGGGGCGAGATGGCGCCACGGGCGAGCTGGAAGGGATTTCTCACGGTCGGCGCGCTGAGCTGCGCCGTCGGCCTCTATGCGGCCGCCTCCACCTCCGAGCGCATCAGCCTGCATATGGTGAACCGCAAAAGCGGCCATCGCCTGCGCCGGCAATATGTGGACGAGGAAACCGGCAAGCCGGTCGAGAATGACGATCAGGTGCGGGGCTACGAGGTCTCCAAGGGCGAATACATCACCATCGAGCCGGAAGAGGCGGCGGCGGTCCTCCCTGACAACGACAAGACCATTTCCATCGACGCCTTCCTGCCATGTGACGGCATCGACACGGTGTATCTCGACCGCCCCTATTTCCTCGCCCCGGTGGATGAGGCCGCCGCCGAGGTGTTCGACCTCCTGAAGCGCGGCATGGCCGCCCAGAAGGTGGCGGCGCTGGGCGAGGCCCTGCTGTTCCGCCGCGTCCGCCGGCTTCTCATCCGCCCCACCGGCGAGGGTGGTGCGCTGCTCGCCTCCACCCTCTCCTTCGACTACGAGGTGCGCTCGGCGCAGGAGGCCTTCGCCGACGTGCCGGAGGTGAAGATCACCGGCGAAATGCGCGATCTCGCGACCCACATCATCAAGACCAAGGCCGGCAGATTCGATCCCGACGCCTATCCGGACCGCTACGAGGCTGCCCTGGCCGAGCTGGTGCGCGCCAAGATGGAGGGCAAGCCCCTGCCCAAGGCGCCGCCGCGCAAGGAAGAAAAGGTGGTGGACCTGCTGGAGGCCCTGCGCGCCAGCGCCAAGGCCTCAGGTGGCGCGAGTGGGAAGGCCGCCGGCGGAAGCGGCAAGAAGGCGCCCGCCAAAGCCAAGGCCAGCAAGACGGCCGCCGCCGAGAAACCCGCGCCCTCCCGCAAGACCACCCGCAAGGCGAGCTGAGCCATGGCCGACCTTGACCGCTACCGCGCCAAGCGCGACTTCGCCGCCACCCCCGAGCCCTCCGGCGCCGCCCGGCGCAAGGCAAAGGGCGAGGCGGCGCGGCCGGAAGGTTCGTTCGTCATCCAGAAGCATGCGGCGCGGCGCCTGCATTATGACTTCCGGCTGGAGATGGATGGCGTGCTCAAGAGCTGGGCCGTGACCCGCGGCCCCAGCCTTGTGCCCGGCGAGAAGCGCCTCGCCGTGCATGTGGAGGACCATCCCCTCGACTACGGCGGCTTCGAGGGCTCCATCCCCAAGGGCCAGTATGGCGGCGGCAACGTCATCATCTGGGACCGCGGCACCTGGACCCCCATCGGCGATCCGCACAAGGCCTATGCCAAGGGGCATATGGAATTCACCCTGGACGGCGAGAAGCTCCATGGCCGCTGGCATCTGGTGCGGATGCACCCGCGGGGCGGGGAGAAGAAGGAGAACTGGCTCCTCATCAAGGCCGAGGACGAATTCGCCCGACCCGAGGGCGCGCCGGACATCCTCGAGGAGGAGCCGCTCTCCGTCGTCTCCGGCCGGGCCGTGGACGCCCTTTCGGAGGATGATCCCCCGCCGAAGAAGCGCGCCGCCAAGGCCGGGGCGGCTACGAAGAAGGCCGCGCCCAAATCCACCGTAGCGAAGTCCTCCGTGGCGAAGTCCCCCATGGAGAACTCCCCTGCCCCACCCGCCGACGATCCTCCATCTGGTGGCGCGAGGGGGACCACCGGCGCGCCCCTCACCCGCCCGAAGGGTGCGAAAGTCGCCCCCCTCCCCGTCTTCGTGCCGCCCGCGCTGGCGACTCTCGCGACCAAGGCGCCGGCCGGCACACGATACCTCCACGAGATCAAGTTCGACGGCTACCGCATCCAGGCCCGGGTCGAAAACGACAAGGTGCGCCTCCTCACCCGCACCGGACTGGACTGGACTGACCGATTCGGCACCGGCATCCCTGCCGAACTCACCCGATTCCCCATCCGAACCGCGCTTTTCGATGGTGAAATCGTCGTGGAATCCGGCAATGGCGCCACCGATTTCTCCGCCCTTCAGGCCGATCTTTCGGAGGGGCGCAGCGACCGTTTCGTCTATTACGTCTTCGATCTTCTCCACCTCGACGGCCACGACCTGACCCCGCTCCCCCTCAAGGATCGCAAGGACTTGCTGGAAAAACTGGTGGGTGAAACCGGGGACAAGGTGCGCTACAGCGCCCATTTTGAGGACGACGGCGCCCTCGTCCTGCGCCACGCCTGCCGCCTGAGCCTCGAAGGGGTGGTCTCGAAGCTGAAAAATGCGCCGTACCACAGCGGCCGGACGCACGACTGGATCAAGTCCAAGTGCCTGGAACGACAGGAATTTGTGGTGGGCGGCTTCGTCCCGTCCACCACCTCGCGCACCGCCATCGGCTCGCTGGCGCTGGGGGTGTTCGAGACCGGCAAGCTGCGCTATGTGGGACGGGTCGGAACGGGCTTCACCCAGCGCGTCGCTGCCGACCTCTACAAGCTGTTAGCCGCTGAAAAGATTGATGTTTCTCCCTTCTCTGGCAAGCTGACCGCGGAGGAAACGCGGGGCGTCACCTTCGTTGAGCCACGCCATGTGGCGGAGGTGGAGTTCGGTGCCTGGACCGGGGACGGCCACCTGCGCCACGCCGCCTTCCGCGGTCTGCGCGAAGACAAGCCGGCGACGGAGATCGTGCGGGAAAAACCTGCCGAAACAAAGACTTCTGACCCACCCGCACCGCAGCTCCGGGTGCGCCTCACCCATCCGGACCGGGTCTACTGGCCGGATGTCGGCCTCACCAAGGAAGGGCTGGCGGACTATTACGCGCAGGTCTGGCGCACCATGGCCCCCTTTGTCACCGGCCGCCCTCTGGCGCTGGTGCGCTGCCCGGAGGGCATTGAAGGTCAACGCTTTTTCCAGAAGCACCCGTGGAAGGGGATGGACAAGAACATCCTCCAGGTGCCCGATCCCAAGGAGAAGGACGAAGCCCCCTTCGTCGCCATCCGCGACCTCGACGGCCTGACCGCCCTGGTGCAGGGCGCGGCCCTGGAAATCCATCCGTTCGGGGCGACGCTTGCGGACTGGGAGCGGCCGGACATCCTCACCATGGACCTCGATCCCGCCGACGATGTGCCGTGGCGGGACGTGATCGCTGCGGCTCAGGAAGTAAAGCAAAGGCTTGAGGGGAAAGGGCTTTCCGCCTTCCTGAAAACCTCCGGCGGCAAGGGCCTGCACGTCTGTGCGCCGCTCCGGCCCAAGGCCGACTGGACCCGCTTGAAGGCCTTCACCAAGCAGATGGCCGAGGAAATGGCGGCCGACAGCCCGGAGCATTTCGTCGCCACCATCAGCAAGGCCAAGCGCAAGGGTAGGATTCTCATAGATTATTTGCGTAACCAGCGGGGCGCGACGGCGGTGGCGCCTTATTCCACACGGGCTCGGCCGGGGGCCCCGGTGTCCATGCCGCTGGCGTGGGAGGAACTGGGCGAGGCCATCGGCCCGCAGCATTTCAATGTCGGCAACGCCATGGCGCGGCTGATGAATCTCAGCCAGGACCCGTGGGGCGATTTCCGCGCCGCCGCGGTGCCGCTGGCACCCGCGTGAAGCCACCCGGCGCTACTTCCGCTTGCCCTTCTCCGCGGAAAGGCTGCGGCGCAACGCATCCATGATGCTCACCACATTGCCCCCGGAGGGGGCCTCAGCGGTTGGCTTGGCTGCCTTCTTCGCCGGACGCTTCTTGCGCTTGGAGGCGATAAGATCCATAAGCCCGGCCTGCACGGGGTCATGCACCATCTCCGGCTCAAAGGCTTGCGTGCGCTCGGAAATCAGCGTCTTGACGAGGCCGAGCGCAGCCTTGTCCGGCGCCTCCCGCGCTTCCGGCGCGCCATCGAATTCGCGCACCTCATCCTCGTAGCGCAGGGTCCAAAGGATGAGCCCGCTGGCGCGCGGCTCCAACATCACGCCGCGCTCGCGGCGATACATGACCAGGCGCGAAAGCGCCGCCGTCTTGGTTTCCTCCATGGCGGACCGGATGACGGCAAAGGCTTCCGCCCCAACGGCGTCGTCGGGAACGAGATAGTGCGGCTTGTCCAAGTAGACCCAGCCGATGCTGTCGCGCGGGACGAAGCTCTCGATGTCGATCGTGCGGGTCGACTCGAGCGCGATGTCGTCGAGTTCTTCATCCTCGACAAGTACATAGCTGTCGTCACCCGTCTGGTAGCCGCGCGCCTCGTCGGCCTCGGCAATCGGCTTGCCGGAGCCCTCGTCCACGTAGCGGGAGACGATGCGGTTGCCCGTCTCCCGGTTCAAGGTGTGAAAACGCACCTTTTCCCGCTCGGATGTAGCCGGTGTCATGGCCACCCGGCAGGTCACGAGCGAGAGCTTCAGGTAGCCCTTCCAGAAGGCGCGCGGCGCCATGGACCGCTTACCGGTCAGTCTTTGGAAACATGGGACGGCTTGCCCTTCTGCTTGGTCGCGGCAAGGTCATGAAGCTCCTTCTCGCTCATGGAGTCCACCATCTCGCGGGAGGCCCCCTTGAGGGAGGATTTCTTGCGCTCGCCCTTCTTGACGGACAGGGCGGCGCCTGCCGCCATCTGCTGGGCCTTTGATTTTGCTGGCATTTGAAGCCTCCCTCAGTAAGAGCGCCGGCCCTTCAGGATTTCCAGTTCCGCCCGCTCCCAATATTCGCGGTCGCGGCCCTGCGGGCAGCCGTCCTCCCGCCAGAGCGCGTGGGCGCGCCACCGGATGCGGTCGCGCTCCGTATCGGAGAGGCCCTGCATGGCATTGGCGGTCTGGCCAGGCTCGGCGGTAATCGGGCTCGAGTTGTTGGCGTGGGGCATTCTCGTTCCTCCGCGCAAAAGTCGGCGCGCACGCGCGCTTCGCCCCCTCGCCCAAAACCCTGCCCCGCGCGCGATGGTTCCCGCAGCCATGCGGGACGGCTAGAACAGGCCAAATCAGAATGAGGAGACGACCATGGCGCGCTTTCCCGTCACCGGCGAAATCGAAGCGGACGCAGACGCCCTGTTGGCGCGGCTCGGCATCCCGGCCGACCGCCTCAAAGGGGCGCGCGAGGCGGTGACGCCGCTGTCCGGGGAAGTCATTGCCCGTATCACGGAGATGGACGCCCCCGCGGTTCAGGAGGCCATCGGCCGCGCCCATGCCGCCTTCCTCCAGTGGCGCCTGGTGCCGGCGCCGCGGCGCGGCGAACTCGTGCGCCTGTTCGGCGAGGAATTGCGCACCGCCAAGGCCGACCTTGCCGCGCTGGTGACGCTGGAGGCCGGCAAGATCACCTCCGAGGGCCTCGGCGAGGTGCAGGAGATGATCGACATCTGCGACTTCGCCACCGGCCTCTCCCGCCAGCTTCACGGCCTCACCATCGCCACCGAGCGGCCGGACCACCGGATGATGGAGACGTGGCACCCCATAGGGGTGGTGGGCGTCATCTCTGCCTTCAACTTTCCCGTCGCCGTGTGGGCATGGAATGCCGCGCTGGCGCTGGTTTGCGGAAATTCGGTGGTGTGGAAGCCGTCGGAAAAGACGCCGCTGACCGCTCTCGCCGTGAACGCGATCTTCGCCCGCGCCGCCGACCGCTTCGGCGGTGTGCCGGAGGGGCTCTCCACCCTGGTGCTGGGCGGCCGCGCGGCGGGCGAGGCGCTGGTGGACGATGCGCGGGTGCCGGTCGTCTCAGCCACCGGCTCCACCGCAATGGGCCGGCATGTGGGGCCGCGTGTGGCGCAGCGCTTCGGGCGGGCGATCCTCGAGCTGGGCGGCAACAATGCCGCCATCGTCTGCCCCTCCGCTGATCTCAACCTGACGCTGCGCGCCGTCGCCTTCGCCGCCATGGGCACGGCCGGCCAGCGCTGCACCACCCTGCGTCGGCTGATGGTGCATGACAGCGTCTATGACGCGCTCCTGCCCCGCCTGAAGTCCGCCTATGCCTCGGTAAGCGTGGGCGATCCCCGCGCGGAGGGGACTTTGGTGGGTCCGCTCATCGATGCCGGCGCGTTCGAGGCCATGCAGGTGGCGCTGGAGGCCGCGCGCGCAGCCGGCGGCATCGTCACGGGAGGGGAGAGGTTGGGGGCCGAGTTCGCGCTCGATGGCTATTATGTCCGGCCCGCGCTGGTGGAAATGCCGGCCCAGACGGACACGGTGGCGGCGGAGACCTTCGCGCCCATCCTCTATGTGCTGCGCTACACCGACCTTGCCGACGCCATCCGCCTCAACAACGAGGTGCCGCAAGGCCTCGCCTCGGCCATCTTCACCACGGACCTGCGCGAGGCGGAACGTTTCCTCTCGGCGGCAGGGTCGGATTGCGGTATCGCCAACGTGAACATCGGCCCGTCTGGCGCGGAAATCGGGGGCGCCTTCGGGGGCGAGAAGGAGACCGGCGGCGGACGCGAGGCGGGCTCCGACAGCTGGAAGGCCTACATGCGCCGCGCGACCAACACCATCAATTATGGCGACCGCCTGCCGCTCGCCCAGGGCGTGACCTTCGACGTGGGATGAGCGGAGCGATTGGGGCTCGACATGACGGCACGACTGCGCTTCAAACGATTTAACGGAGATACCCCATGAGCCTTCCGAGCCCCCTTTCCTTCGTCGCCAAGGCCCCGGTGGTGCCGGTGGTGGTCATCGAGCGGCTTGAGGATGCCGTGCCCCTCGCCCGCGCGCTGGTGGAGGGCGGCCTGCCGCTCATCGAGGTCACGCTGCGCACGCCCGTCGCCCTCGAAGCACTGCGCCTGATTGCGGCCGAGGTGGAAGGTGCCATCGCCGGCGCCGGCACCGTCACAACCCGCGCGCAGATCGAGGCGACCATCGGGGCGGGCGCTACCTTCCTCGTCAGCCCGGGTACGACGCCGGAGCTGGCGGCCGCCTTCACCGAGACACCGATTCCGGTGATGGCCGGCTGCGCCACGGCGTCCGAGGCCATGCGGCTGGCGGAATTGGGCTTTGAGGTGCTGAAGTTCTTCCCGGCCGAGGCCTCGGGCGGCGCGGCCTTCCTGAAGTCCATCGCCGGTCCCCTGCCCCACCTGCGCTTCTGCCCGACGGGCGGCATCGGCCCCGCGAATGCGGGCGACTATCTCGCCCTGCCCAACGTGGTGGCCGTTGGCGGCTCCTGGGTGGTGCCGACGGATGCGATCCGCGCCGGCAACTTCGCCAAGGTGCGCGAGCTTGCGGCGGCAGCGGCCCAGCTCAAGCGAGCGGCCAAATTCGGCTGAGCAGGCGCCTCTCCTGAAACAAAAAGCCCGGCGATCACGCCGGGCTTTTTCATTTTGGGAGCGGTGTCAGATAGCTTTCGTCAGCCGACGGTCTTGCCTTCGCCCTCGGCGAGGAAGTGCTCCAGCCAGTGGATGTCGTACTGCCCCTCGGCGATGGCGCGGGTGCGCACCAGGGTCCGGAACAGGGGCAGTGTCGTGTCGATGCCGTCCACCACGAACTCGTCCAGCGCCCGGCGCAGCCGGCGCAGGCACTCGTCCCGCGTCTTGCCGTGGACGATGAGCTTGCCCACGAGGCTGTCGTAGGTGGGCGGGATGACGTAGCCCTGATAGGCGTTGGAATCCACGCGGATGCCGAGGCCTCCGGGCACGTGATAGTGCGTGATCTTGCCCGGCGAAGGGCGGAAGGTGGTCGGGTGCTCGGCGTTCACGCGGCACTCGATGGCGTGGCCTTCCATCACCACGTCGCTCTGCTTCAGCGTCAGCTCCTCGCCGGCGGCGACGCGGATCTGCTCGTTGATGAGGTCGATGCCGGTGACCATCTCCGTCACCGGATGCTCCACCTGGATGCGGGTGTTCATCTCGATGAAGTAGAACTCGCCGTTCTCGTAGAGGAATTCGATCGTGCCGACGCCGAGATAGCCGAGCTTGCGCATGGCGCTGGCGCAGGTCTCGCCGATCTGAGCCCGCTGAGCCGCGGTGATGACGGGCGACGGCGCCTCTTCCCATACCTTCTGATGGCGGCGCTGGAGCGAGCAGTCGCGCTCGCCGAGATGGATGGCGTGGCCCTTCCCGTCGCCCAGCACCTGCACCTCGATGTGGCGCGGGGTGCCGAGGTATTTCTCCAGGTAGACGGCATCGTCGCCGAAGGCGGCCTTCGCCTCGGTGCGGGCGGTAGAGAGGGCCTGCGACAGGTCGTCGGCGGTCAGGGCCACCTTCATGCCGCGCCCGCCGCCGCCCGCGGCGGCCTTCACCAGCACCGGAAAGCCGATTTCGGCTGCGACGCGGTGCGCCTCCTCGTCCGAATGGATGCCGCCGTCGGAGCCGGGCACCACGGGAATGCCGAGGGCCTGCGCCGTCTTCTTGGCCTCGATCTTGTCGCCCATGATGCGGATGTGCTCCGCCTTGGGCCCAATGAAATGGATGTTGTGATCGGCCAGAATCTCGGCGAAGCGGGCGTTTTCGGCGAGGAAGCCGTAGCCCGGATGCACCGCATCCGCCCCGGTGATCTCGCAGGCGGCGAGCAGCGAGGGAATGTTGAGATAGCTCTCGCGGGCCGGCGGCGGGCCGATGCACACGCTTTCATCCGCAAGACGCACGTGCATGGCGTCGGCATCGGCGGTGGAATGCACCGCCACCGTCGCGATGCCCAGCTCCTTGCAGGCGCGCAGGATGCGCAGCGCGATCTCGCCGCGGTTGGCGATGAGGATTTTTCTGAACATCAGCGGTGCGTGCCTTGTGGGTGCCTGCGGGTGGGCCTGCCTCGTCTGGTCGCGCTCATTCGATGATGAGCAGGGGCTCGCCGTATTCCACCGGCTGCGCGTTGCCCACGAGGATGCGCGTCACGGTTCCGGAGCGCGGCGCGGGGATGGCGTTCATGGTCTTCATCGCCTCGACGATGAGCACGGTCTGCCCCTCGCGCACGCTCGCGCCCACCTCGATGAAGGGAGCGGCGCCGGGCTCGGCGGCGAGATAGGCGGTGCCCACCATGGGGGAGGCAACGACGCCGGGATGCTTGGAGAGGTCCGCCGGGGCTTCGGCCGCAACAGCCGGCGCGGCCGCTGCGACGGGGGCGGCCGCCGGATAAGGAGCGGCGTAGGGGGCTCCCTGGGCGATGGTGACCGGGGCGGGCGCGCGCACCACGCGGATGCGCAGGCCCTCGTGCTCCACCTCGATCTCGGTCAGGTCGCTGCCCGAGAGGAGATCGGCGATCTCCTTGACGATGGCGGTGTCGATGGGAGGGTTGGAGGGCTTCATGATGTTCCTGGCTCTGGCCGGCCATGGGGCCGCGCGAGGGCGTTGAGGGATCTTAAGGGGTCTGCGGCAGGCCGGCGATGGCGCGCAGGCCCAGCACATAGCTCTGGGGTCCGAAGCCGCAGATCACTCCGCGGACGACGGGCGACAGGTAGGAATGGTGGCGGAAGTCTTCCCGTGCGAACACGTTGGACAAATGCACCTCGATGGTCGCCACCCCCACCGCGGACACCGCATCGCGCAGCGCGACGGAGGTGTGGGTGTAGGCAGCGGCGTTGAGGACAATGCCCCGCGCACCGCGGGCCGCCTGGATGAAATCCACCAGCGCGCCTTCCGAATTGGTCTGGCGGAAGACGATGTCGAAGCCCAGCGCTTCGCCCTCGGCCCGGCACAGCGCCTCGACATCGGCAAGCGTCGCCGCGCCATAGATGCCGGGCTCGCGGGTACCGAGCAGGTTGAGGTTGGGCCCGTTCAGGACGTGGACGGTTTCTGTCATCCGTGCGTGATCTGCCACCGGCCTCCTGTCGGCCGGGTCGCAGCCTTATAGGGGTGCGCGCGCCCGATGGAAAGAGTGCCCGCGGAACGGGCGGCCAAGGCGGCCGCCCCCATCCGTGAGCATTCGGGCGGGTGACGCCCCTTCTACTTGCCCGTCTGCTTGCTGCGGGCGTCGGCGACGGCGGCCTTCAGCTTGTCGAAGCCGACGGCGCCGATCACCACCTGATCGCCGATCACGTAGGACGGCGTGCCGTTGAGCGAGAGCGCCTCGGCGATCTTCATGCTCTCATCAAGGGTGGCGTTCAGCTCGGGCGAGGTAGCCTGCTTCTGGATCAGCGCCGGGTCGATGCCGACCTCCTTCGCCGCCGCCAGCGCCTTGGCGCGATCGGCCTGGCCGCGACCGCCGAGCAGGGCCTGATGGAACGCCATGTACTTCTCGGGGGCCACCATGCGCACGGCGACGGCCACCTGCGCGGCCTCGACCGAGCCCTGGCCGAGCACCGGGAATTCCTTCAGCACCACGCGGAGCTTCGGATCCTGCTTGATGAGGTCCTGAAGGTCCGACAGCGCCTTTTTGCAATAGCCGCAATTGTAGTCGAAGAACTCGACCAGCGTGACGTCGCCCTGCGGATTGCCGGCGACGATGCCGCGCGGGCTCGACAACAGCAGCGGCTTCAGCTCGGCCACCGCCTTGCTGCGCTGGGTCGCGTCGGCCACCATCTGCCGGCTTTCCAGCACGGAGATGGCTTCCTGGAGCACTTCCGGGTTCTGGATCAGATACTCGCGGATGATGCCGCCGAGTTCCTTCTTCTCCTCGTCCGTGAAGGCAGCGGCCGGGCTGGCGGCAAGGAAGAGGGCCGGCAGGGCGGCCAGCGCCAGCGCGGAAAGGCGGGCGGCGAGGTGCCGAAAGCCGGTTCGGGCCAGGCCCGTGGGGGAGAACATGCGGGGCTCCTTGGGTGAAAAGCTGTCTTTGAGCATCAGCGCTGATTGGCGGCCGATGCGGGCGGTTTGAAATTCACGAGATCGTCGGCCTTGAGCCAGCCGGGCGAGCCCTGCGGAAACTTTGTCCGGGCGCGGGCCGCGAGTTCCCGGCCGAGCTTGAAGTCGCCGGACGCAAAATAGGACTGTGCGGACGCGAGGTCCGCATTGGCGGTATCGCCCGAACGGCCATAGGCCAGCGCGAGCGAGCGCCACGCGGACGGTGAATTCGGATCACGCTGGGTCGCCTGCACCAGTTCGCGGATGGCTTCCTGGGTGTAGGTCTGGTTGCCCGACTGCACGAGCGCCTGCCCCAGCATGGCGCGGATGAGCGGCGCGCCATTGGTCATCTGCACAGCCTTGCGGAGCGGTGCGACGGAATCGCTAGCGCGCCCGGCCTCAAGCAGCGCCTGCCCCTTGAGCTCGTAGAAATAGGGGTTCGACGGCTCCTTGGCGATGAGGGCGTCGATCTGGCGGATGGACGAATCCACATTGCCGAAGCGGTAGGCCGAGATGGCGCGCGCATACTGGGCCGCCATAGAGCCGTCGGAGGGCGGGTAACGGCGGGCCACCGCCTCGGGACGCTCCATGAAGCCGATGAGCTTTGCCCGCATCATGTCGTGGCGCGCCTGCAGGGCCGGGGGATCCTTGACCTCGTAATAGGGGCTGGCCTTGGCCAGCTGTTCGAGCGCGGCGATACGCTCGCGGGCCATGGGATGGCTCAGGGCGTAGGGATCGATGCGCTGGCTGATGAAAAGCTGGTCGTTCTGGAAGCGCTCGAACGTCTGCAGCATGCCCTTGGCGGACTGGCCGGTGGCATTGAGATACTTCACTGCCGAGCGGTCGGCGGCGGACTCCTCGCCGCGCTGATAGGAGAGCAGCGAGCGGCGGATCATCTCCTGCGGCGCCGACATGGCGGCAGCGCCCACGTTGCCCATGTCCCGGCCGTTCATGCCGCTCGCCGCGCCGGCCGCGACGCCACCTGCCGCCAGAAGCATGGCGACGATCGCCATGGTTTGGGCGCCGGCGATCTGCTCCCGCATCCGGGCGAGGTGGCCGCCGGCGATATGGCCGGTCTCGTGGGCGAGCACACCGATGATCTGGTTTGGCGTCACCGAATCGACGAGCGCGCCGGTGTTCACGAAGATGCGCCGGCCATCGGCCACGAAGGCGTTGAAGGCCCGGCTGGAGATGAGCACCACCTCAACGTTCTGCTGGGCCAGCCCCGCCGCCTTGAGGATGGGGCGGGTATAATCCTTGAGCAGCGCCTCGATCTCGGTGTCCTGGATGGTCTGCGGCGCCGACTGGGGGGCCTGTTCCTGCGCGCGGGCGGCGACAGTCCATGTCGCCTGAACCGGAAGGGCCGTCGCCGCAGCAAGGCACAGCAGACGTCCGGCGGTGCGAAGCCCGCCCCCGACACGCTCCGCCAATCCGATCCGCTGTTCCGCTCGGGCTCGATCCATTCCGTCAACCACCACGCAAGCCGCCATTCACGCAGGGACTAAAGCCATATCCGCCTTGGCTCGCTCCGGGGCACAGGCTACGAGACTGCCGGACACTGGCGTCGGCGAAAGCCGAGGTCAATCCGCTGGCCTTCACGTTGGGGCGAACCCGCCTCAGGGACAGGCAGAATAAGGCGGCAGCACGGCAGCGCGAGCATCGGCGCGGCCTTCACCCGCAGGAACGCAACGGAATTTCGGCAATGCGGCAGGTTCTTCCCCTCCTCTCCCGGCGCAGTGCGGTCGAGCCCTTCATCGTCATGGACGTGATGGAGCACGCCGCCCGGATCGAGGCGCAGGGCGGGCATGTGATCCATCTGGAGGTGGGCCAGCCGGCGGCCCCGGCACCGCTCGTGGCGCGGCAGGCGGCGGCCGCCGCGTTGGCGGCCGGACAGGTGGGCTATACCGCCGCCCTCGGTATCCCGGCCCTTCGGGCGCGCATCGCCCGCCATTACGAAGAGCAGCACGGCGTCTGCGTCGATCCGGAGCGGATCGTCGTAACCAATGGGTCGTCGGGTGGCTTCATCCTGGCTTTCCTGGCCCTGTTCGAGCCGGGAGATCGCGTGGCCATCGCGGCGCCGGGCTATCCGCCCTACCGCCACGTCCTGTCCGCGCTCGGCTGCGAACCGGTGCTGATCGAGACCCGGGCGGAGGACCGCCACGCTTTGACCGCCGAGCGGCTGATGGAAGCGCACCGGGCCGCGCCGCTCAAGGGCGTGCTGGTGGCGAGCCCTGCCAATCCCACCGGCACCATGATGGACCGCGCTGCCCTGACCGCGCTCCACGCCTGCGCCCGCGACCTCGGCCTCGCCTTCGTCTCGGACGAGATCTACCACGGCCTCGACTACGCCTTCCCGGCCGTGAGCGCGGTGGAGATCGGCGACGATGTGACCGTCATCAACTCCTTCTCCAAATACTTCTGCATGACTGGCTGGCGCGTCGGCTGGATGGTGGTGCCGCCGGGCGTCTCGCGCACCATGGAGCGGCTTCAGCAGAACTTCTCGATTTCGGTGCCCACCCTGTCCCAGATCGCCGCCGACGCCGCCTTCGAGGGCCGCGCCGAGATGGATCAGGTGAAGGCGACCTATGTCGAGAACCGGCGCATCCTGACCGAAGGGCTGCCTGCCGCAGGCCTCGGCCGCTTCCTGCCGGCCGACGGCGCCTTCTACCTCTATGCCGACGTCTCCGACTTCACCGACGATTCGGCCGCCTTCGCCCGCAGCCTGCTGGACGCGGCCCATGTGGCGGCGACACCGGGGGTGGATTTCGATCCCTTCCACGGCCGCCAGTTCCTGCGCTTCTCCTACGCCGGCTCCGGCCCCGACATGGCGGAAGCCGTCCGGCGCATCGGTGACTTCCTGAAGCGGGGGTGACAGGGGAACCGGCGCCCCATTCTGCGTGTCAAAGGGTCGCAGGACCCTCCGGGAACTGGGGCGGGACGCCACACGGCCGCTCCATTTGCTGGTAGGATGAACCTCCATGAGCCGGCCGAACGACCAGATCGTCGAGATCACGCCCGATGTGCTGCTGAAGGCCTATGCCTGCGGCATCTTCCCGATGGCCGAGAGCGCCGACGATCCCGGCCTCTACTGGATCGAACCCGAGCGGCGCGGCATCATCCCCCTCGATGCCTTCCACGTTTCCTCCCGCCTCGCCCGGACCGTGCGCGCGGACAAGTTCGAGGTCCGCGTGGACAGCGACTTCGAGGCGGTCATCGACGGCTGCGCCGAGCCCCAGGAAGGCCGTGACAAGACCTGGATCAACGCACCGATCCGCCGCCTCTACGGCGAACTGTTCGCCCGCGGGCGCTGCCACACGGTGGAAGCCTGGCGCGACGGGCGGCTGGTGGGCGGGCTATACGGCGTGCGGCTGGGCGGCGCCTTCTTCGGCGAGAGCATGTTCCACCGGGAGCGGGACGCCTCCAAGGTGGCGCTTGTGCATCTGGTGGGACGGCTGATCGCCGGTGGCTTCCGGCTGCTGGATACCCAGTTCGTCACCAGCCACCTCAAGACCTTCGGGGCACTGGAGGTGTCGCGCCGGCACTATCACAAGCTGCTGGAGCACGCGCTTGAGGCCGAAGGCGATTTCTACTGCTGGCCCCGCGCCGTGACCGGAGAGGGCGCCTTGCAGCCGATCAGCCACACGTCATAGATCGGGTGCTCCACCGCGTGCAGTCCCGGGCTCGCCGCGAACATCCAGCCGGTGAAGATGCGCTTGGCCTGCCCCTGCAGGGTGACCTCGTTCACTTCGGTGAAGGAGGTGGTGTTCTGCGTCTCGGTGGCGGGGCGCGTGTAGCAGACGCGCGGCGTCACCTGCAGGGCGCCGAACTGGGCCGTCTCGCCGATGGCGATATCGAACGAGGTGATGCGGCCGGTGATCTTGTCGAGGCCGGCATAGACCGCAAAGTCGTTGGCGATCTTCTGCGTCGGCGGCTGCACCACCACCACGTCGCCCTCATCCCCGGGAGGCGCCGGCTGAAAGCCCGCCTGCGGCGGCTGCTGTTGTTGCGCGGCGGCCGGCGGCGGTGGCGCGGGCGCGCGCTGGATGGCGGCCGGGGCCGCCGGACGCTGCGCGGGAGCTGCGGGCGGGGCGGAGATCACCGGAACGCTGTTCGGCACCGCGGGCAGCGGGCGCTGGTTGGGAATCGTTCCGGGCGGCGGCAGGGGCGTCTGCTCGATGGTGCCGCGGCTCTGCGCCAGCGCCTGAGGCATCGCGGCGGCAATCAGGCCGGCGGCCAGCAGCGAAACGGAGCAGAGGAAGCGCATCAGTCTGTGGACCCGTGGAATGAAGGCGGCGCGACCGGGAAGCGGTCCGGCCTCTCTCCCCTTCTGACCGCCTGAATCAGGCGGTGGCAAGGCGGCACCGAGGGAGCCGCCTCAGAAAGCAATCCGTGCCACGAGGGGCGGGATCCCAATGCGCGGGGCCGGCCTATTCGCCGGGCGTCCAGGCCTTGTAGTCGCCCGTGACGCGGGGACGCAGGCCGCCGGCCAGCACAGATCCCTTGGGGCGGTAGGCGCCGGGCGTGCCGGTCATGTTGCGGCGGTGCGGCTTCTGCCAGGAACGGGGGGTGTAGGTCTCGTCCACCGGCGGGGTATCCACGCGGTGGTGAATCCAGCCCCACCAGCCGGGCGGAATGGTCGAGGCTTCGGCATAGCCGGGATAGATGACCCAGCGGCGCTCGAAACCCAGCGTCGGGTCGACCGCGCCGCCCTTGGTGCGATAGTAGCGATTGCCGAACTCGTCCTCGCCCACAAGCTCACCGAACCGCTTCGTCCACCACATGGTGCCGACGGTCTGCTTGTTCCACCAGGTGAAGATGTAGAGCAGAAGGTTCTTCACGGCCCGCGCCTCGTTCAAGTCGCGCGGAACATGCCATCCGCTCCGCCCGATGTCCACCGCCGGGCAGGGGCCGATCCGCGCTTTAGGGGGCAAACAGCAGCATCACATAGACGCAGAACACGATCAGGTGGACCACGCCATTGAGCGCATTGGTCTTTCCCGTGCCGAAGGACAGCACCGAGAGGACGAAGGTGAGCAGCAGCATGGTCCGGTCCTCGTTGTCGAGGCCGAGCACCATGGGCCGCCCGATCATGACGCTGATGAACGCCATGGCCGGAATGGTCAGCGACACCGTGGCGAGCGCCGAGCCGAGGGCGATGTTGAGAGAATGCTGCAGATGGTTGCGGGCGGCGGCGCGCACGGCCGAAAGGCCTTCCGGGAGAAGAATGAGCGTCGCCACGAGCGCGCCGGTCACGGCATCGGGATCGCGCAGGGCGAAATGGCCGAGGAAATCCTCGAACGAAATCGCCACCCAGCCGGAGAGCGCCACCACCGCCCCGAGGCTCCCCAGCAGCATGAAGACGGCACGCAGGAAAGCCGGCAATTCCGGGGGCGCTTCCGCGTGGCCCTCCGGCTGCGCATTGAAATGCTCGCGGTGGCGGACCGTCTGCATGTAGAGAAAGGCCGCGTAGAGCGCGAGCGCGATCGCCGACATGTAGATGAGCTGGAACGGCGAGAAGATGCCGGACGCCCCTGCCCGCGTCTCGCTGGGCAGGATCAGCAGCATCACCCCGAGGGCGATCGTCGCCGAGAGATAGCCCGAGACGCCCTGCTGCTGGATGGTCTGCTCACGGTGGCGAATGCTGCCCAGCAGGAGGCACAGGCCGACGATGCCGGCATTCACGATCATCAGCACGGAGAGCACCGATTCGCGGGCGAGCGTCGGGTTGTTCTCTCCATTGAGCATCATGGAGGCCATCACCGAGACCTCGATGACGGTGACCGAGAGCGTGAGGACCAGGGTGCCCCAGGGCTGGCCGAGCCGGGCCTCCACCACATCCGCATGGCCGACGGCCGAGAAGGCCGAGCCGCACAGGAGCGCCACCGAGCCTATGGCAAGCAATCCCGGCAGGACGCCGGATGCGGCCGGCGAGAGGTCCGGCCACAAGAAGAACGTCAGCGCCAGCAGACCACCCAGGACCGGCAGGACATAGGCCGAGACAGCAGGCCCCTTCCCCATCTCTTCCCTCCCCGGCCGCGGCTGACGCTCAGTGAGGCCTTTCCTTATCCGGTTCGCACCGCAAAAGGTACTGCCATCCTGCCTGCGCCTTTCGCCTAAAGCGCCGGCGAGCGTCCCCCCTCCTTGCGTTCCGCCAGCAGGCACAGATAGAGCGAGGCGAGCGTCGCGCCGGCCAGCGCCGTGATCTCCGCATGGTCGTAGGGCGGGGACACCTCCACCACGTCGAACCCCTTGAGGTCGAGCGCACCGAGGCGCCTGAGGCAGGCGATGACCTCGCGGGTGGAGAGGCCGCCGCACACCGGCGTGCCGGTGCCGGGCGCAAAGGCGGGGTCGAGGGCGTCGATATCGAAGCTCAGATAGACCGGCGCATCCCCCACCCGCTCGCAGATGTGCCGCGCCAGCGCCGCGGGCCCCATCTCGCCCGCCACGTTGCCGTGGACGATCTCGATGCCGTAGCTGCGCGGCGCATGGGTCCGGATGCCCACCTGGATCGAACGGTCGACCCGGATGAGCCCGTCCTTCACCGCCCGGGTAATCATGGTGCCGTGGTCCACCCGGTCCCCAGCGTCGTCCCAGGTGTCCTGATGGGCGTCGAACTGCACCAGCACCACCGGCTGGCCGAGGCGCGCCGTGAGCGCCCGCAGGATGGGGTAGGTAAGGAAATGGTCGCCGCCGAGGGTCACGAGGTGGCTACCGCGGGCGTAATGGGCGGCCGCCTGCGCCGCGATGGCACCGGGGATGCCGGCCGGCAGGCCGTAGTCGAACACGCAATCCCCGCCATCGGCGACGTCCAGCTTCTCGAACGGATCGAAGCCGAACGGGTAGAAGGGATCGCCATCGAGGATGGAGGACGCGGCGCGGATCGCGCGCGGTCCGAACCGCGTGCCGGGCCGATTCGACACCGCCACATCGAGGGGTACCCCCCAGACGACCACTTCGGCTCCGCCCCCGTCGCGGGCATAGCGCCGGCGCAGGAAGGAGGCGACGCCCGAATAGTTCGGCTCGGTGGACTGGCCGTGGCGGAAAGCCGGGTCCAGAGCCCGGTCGACGGGGCGGGGAAGGGTCGGATCGGCCATTTTGTCCTCGCAGGCATTTCTCGCGCGGCAGGGAGTTCACGAGGCGGTGGGACGTCACGGGCGGCGGGTCGTCTCCCCACGAACGCATCCAGCGCCGCCGGCCCGTCCGCGCAGGCGCATCATAGCGAAGGCTGCGCCGCCCGAAAGCACCGACCAGCCCAGTTTCCGCCCCCCGCCGGGCCACCGGAGGATGGGAAAACGATGCGTACAATCGGAAACAAAATTACGCCGTACAATAGTAGGACGAACGACTTGTGCGCACGCGCACTACACGCTATTGGCGCATACAACCAGCTTCTCTCCTTTTGCGCGGACGAACGGTCCTGGAGCGGCCCGATACATGGATTTCCAGGTCCAGACTGTATTGTCGGTCTCGGCCGTTGTGGGCCTGCTTCTGGCTGCCCTGCAACTCCTGGCGGGATGGCGGTTGCGGCAGTCCTGCCTGTTGGTGTGGTCGCTCGCCAACCTGTTCCTCACCACCGGCTGCGTGTTCCTCGCCGCGCGCAGCAACATCGGTCTTCCGGTCAGCGCGCTGATCGGCAATGGCTGCATCCTCGTCGGCATGGGGCTCATCTACAGCGGCATCCGCGTCTTTGACGAACGGCCGCGGGGGCTGGCCGCCGTGGCGGCGGTCGCGCTGTTCGGCACAGGCCTCCTCGGCTTGTCGCTGTGGAGCGGAAACAACATGGCCGACCGGGTCACCATCACCTCCATTCTGGTCGGGTGCTGGAGTGCGACAGCGGGACGCGCCCTGATGCAGACGCCCGGCGGCGGACCGATCATCTCGCGTGTCGCTTCGGCCATCGTCCTGATCGCGGTGGCCGGCGGCTACACGGCCCGGGGCGTCGGCGTGCAGTTCGGGCTGCTGCCGTTGCCGGGCAATGGCGGCCCGGCGGAGGTGCTGGTGGTCATTCTCGGCCTCGGCCTCGCCATCTGCTGGACCTTCGGCAGCCTGTACATGGTGCTGGAGAAGGTCGCTTCCCGCGACGACCTTACCGGCCTGCTCAATCGCCGCGCCGCCCTGCAGCGGGGCGAGGAACTGCTGCGCATCGCCCGCGCCCGGCGCCAGCCGTTCTCGCTGCTTCTGGCAGACCTCGACCACTTCAAGTCGGTCAACGACCGCTTCGGCCACGACGTGGGCGACCTGGCGCTGCAGCGCTTCGCCGCTCTGGTGCCGCAAAGCATCCGGCCCAATGATGTCGCCGGACGCTATGGCGGAGAGGAGTTCTGCATCCTGCTGCCGGGGGCCGGCGCGGAAGGTGCGCGTGCCACCTCCGAGCGGCTGCGCTTGCTGGTGGAAGAGCAGCTTCGCGAAGTGGCCGGCTACAACATCGGTGTCACGCTCACCGTCGGAGCGGCCACCTTCGTACCGAGAAGCGGCGGGCCGGACACAATCGCCGACCTCATCGTCGCGGCCGACGGTGCGCTCTATTCCGGCAAGGCACTGGGCCGAAACCGCACGGCCATGGCCCCCCTACCGGTCGGGGGGGCACCCAGCATCCCCCAGGAGGCTCCCGGCCACGGGGCAGCGGCCGCCGATCTCTCCCGTTAGTGAAGGCTCAATGCGGCTCGCCATCGGGCGCGCGGCGCGGACGGTTCATTCCGGCACCAGCCGCCCGCGGTAGACGACGGCCGTGCCGGGCCCGGCCGAGGTGCCCGGCCGCTCCACCGGCTCGCGGGTGACAACCAGTTCGGTTCCGGCGAGGCCCTTGCGGCCGAGACGCGCGAGGTCCGGCAGACGCTCCGACAGGCCGGCTGAGAAGGCACCGATGAAGCGCGCGCCCGAGGCCGGAGAAACCAGCCACAGGCGATAGGTCTCGCCGTCCGGCGGCGCCGGGGCGAAGGACCGCAGGTGCAGGGCACCGCTGTCCGGATCGATCCGGACCGAGACGGCCGGCAGCGGCTCCGCCTGCATCACCGCGACCCAATAGCCCTCACCCGGCCAGACCCACTCGCGATAGGCCGCCACTCCGCCCAGCCCAAGGCAGAGCAGCGCGAGGAGAAGCGAAATCCCGCGCCAGGGGCCATGCCGCACGACGATGCGCGTTGGCAGGTTCGGCTCGTCAGGCAGCGCGGACACCTCACCGGAAGCGACTTCAGCCGCCCATCCGGGCAGCGGCGCCTCCTCGGCCTTCTCGCCGGCGGCAGGATCGGCGGACGGGGGTTCGCTTGCCGGCGCTTCCTGAGGCACAGCTTCAGGCGAGGACGCCTCGGCGGCATCTGCGGGCACGCCAGCCGGAGCGACCGCCTCTGCCCCCTCTTCCGGCTTCTGCTCCGGGGCCTCGATCACATCCGGCACGCTGGGCGCTGGGGCTGGTTCAGGCACAGCTTCGGCCACGGGCGACGGAGCAGACTCCAGCGCGGCCTGCTCCGTTTCAACCGGCGGCGGCGGGGAAACGGGAGCGACCGGCGCTGCCTCAGCCGTATCCGGCACATCACCCGACACCACCAGGGCCGTCGGCTCTGGCACCAAAGGCGGCTCCGGAACGGTTGCGGCCGGTCCCTCCGGCGCCGCGGCTTCAGACGGCTCAGCCGCTGGTGTGGGCGGCGGAAGGCTCTCCGCGACCGACGCCGTTGCGACAGGCGCGCCATCCCCGGCCGGGGCAGGCGCCTCGGCGACGGGCTCCGGCTCCGGCGGTGGATCGGGCTCCAGGAACATGAAGGCCGGTGGAGGCGTGAGCGGCTCGGGCGCCGGACGGGAGCGTGGCGGAGGCGGCACCAGTTGCAGCGGCGCTGCCTGTTCCGGCAACCGTGAAGCAATGGGCGTGCTCTCCGGCCGAGGCAAGGCCGGATGCGCCACCTCGGACGGCACCGGCGACAGCGGTCCCATCAACAGCGCGTCCCGGATCGTCCCGACCGGCGCGCGGCCCGGGTCCATCGATTGGGACGTGCCCATCGGGCCGGCCTCGAGCGGCGGGAAGGACCGGCGGCGGGAGGGCCGTTCCGCGCCGCGCGCAGGCTCGGAGCGACCCGGCTCGGCGTTGCGGCCGAGGCCGAACAGCCGCCGTACCCGAGAAACGGCGCCCGCTCCCTCTCCTGACCCCGACCGCAGCGGCCGGCCTTCCGGCAGAGCCGGACGGCGCGGCGGATCGGGCGATGGCGACATGCCGCGCGGCAGGGAGGCCCCGCGGAGAGCGGGCGGGGCGCTCCTCAGATCCGAGGCGATGGCCCGCCAGATGTCCGGCGAGGGGATCACCGGCACCGCCAGCTCATGCAGCGGAGCAAGCCGACGCTCCCACAGGCGGACGAGGGCGGCGAACTGCGGCTCGGCGGCACACCGGGCGCGCACGCGGCGGCGGTCGTCATTGTCGAGGGTGCCGAGCACGTATTCTGCGGCGAGGATGCGGTCCGCATCCGGTGGGGCCACGCGCTCGGGCAGGCGATCAGGCGAGGCGGGGCTCATGGGATGCCCCTCATGACCGCCGCCCCAGGAACTCGCCCAACTGGTGGATGCTGCGGGCCATCCAGGCGCGGATGGCAGGCGCGGGCGCGTCGAAATAGACCGACAACGCCTCGTAGCTCCAGCCGTCATAGAAAGCGAGCAGCAGCATCCGCCGCCGCTCTTCCGGCAGCCGGCCGAGGCAGGTGAGGAGGCGCGTCAAGGCCGGGCTGCGGTGGGGCGAGGCGATGGGATCGTTGCCGCGCTGGGCGGCGTCGAACGGCTCGAAGGCGTCGCCCACCGGCCGCTGCCAGGCCATGTCCAGGGCGCAGCCCCGGGCGATGGAGACCATCCAGCACACGGGGTCCTCGTTCTGCCGAAGGGTATGCGCCTCGGAACGCACGCGGCGGTAGGCCTGCCGCACGGCTTCCGCGGCAAGCTCCGGCCGGCGCAGCAGGCGCAGCACTATGCCGTAGAGCTTCGGGCTGGTCAGCCGATAAAGCTCCTCAAATGCGCGCAGATCGCCGGCGGCAACCGCGTCGACGAGGGCATGGACCTTGCGGTGGGGAGTCACGGAACACTCGTGCTCGGGGTTTGGCCGAGCAGAAGCTACCGGAGCGGCAGACCCGAATGGAAGCCTCAAGGTTGCAGGAACCGGCCGCGGATGGGAGAAATCGTGTTCTGCACCGCAGCAACGGCTACCTGCGTACCCCTTTGAAACTTAAGCTATACCGCGCTCAGAAGCGCACCGGCGCGTTAGGCCTGAGTGGCGGGCGGCGGGTCGCGTTGTCCACACGCGCGGAACGGTCCATCTCTCCGGCCGCCTCCACCAGCGCGAGGTCGGCCTCGGCCTCTGTCAGCGTGGCCTTGGCCTCGTCCTGCTGCACCTTGAGGTCATCCGCCGAGCGGCGCAGGTTGTCGCGGCGGGTGCGGGCGGCGAGCGCGAGCGGGGGATAGGCGAAGTGCCGCGGATCGGTGATGCCGGAGCGCGCCTCCTCGGCGGCGATGTCGCGGTCCAGATCCTGGGCCATGCGCTCGAACTCGGCGATCATCGTATCGATCTGCACGAGGCGCCGGCGCGCATCGTCGATCTGGAACCGCTTGGCACGGATCAGGGGGTCACGCGACTTCATCGGCGTCTACTCCGGTACTTATGACGCAGCCCCTCGGTGCCTGCCCATGTTTGTCCGCCATAGTCGGCTGGCCATGTGCGCCGGGGCTTCCGGGCGATGAGAATGTCCTGTGCTGGTTGCCCTTTCCTTACCTCCGGCGTCGCCGTAGCGGGAAAATCGTGCGAACCGCCCCGTCGGCAACCAATCGTTTACCGCCTTCGTTAATGATGACGCTACGGTTCGGGTGATGCGCCGCCGCGCGCTCAGCCGGACGCCGGATCAAGGGGCTCGGGCGAGGGGTGGTCGGGCGGTTTGCGTGGGGCTGTGGAAAAACCTTAAGTGCCTGAAATGGAGTCAGTCTTGACTCCCATGCACAAAGATTTTTCCGCAGACTCTTGTGGGCAGGAATCGAGTTCTGTTAACGATTCTACACACGTAACGCGAATCACCCCGATGGCCGAGCAACGAAAGTCGGCGCCGCCGCCTTTCGGCTAGTTGCGAGGAAAGGGATAGCCATGCGCGTCTTGCTCATCGAGGACGACAGTGCTACGGCCCGAGGCATCGAATTGATGCTGAAGACCGAGAGCTTCAACGTCTATACGACCAACCTCGGTGAGGAAGGCGTGGACCTCGGCAAGGTCTACGAATACGATATCATCCTTCTCGACCTGAATTTGCCCGACATGTCCGGCTTTGAGGTCTTGCGCTCCCTTCGTGTGGCGAAGGTGAAGACGCCCATCCTCATCCTGTCGGGCCTCGCCAATACCGAAGACAAGGTAAAGGGCTTCGGCTTCGGCGCCGACGACTACCTGACCAAGCCCTTCCACAAGGACGAAATGGTGGCGCGCATCCACGCCATCGTGCGGCGCTCCAAGGGCCATGCCCAGTCGGTGATCCAGACGGGCGACCTCATCGTCAACCTGGACACCAAGACCGTCGAGGTGGAGGGCAACCGCGTCCACCTCACCGGCAAGGAATATCAGATGCTGGAGCTGCTCTCGCTCCGGAAGGGCACCACCCTCACCAAGGAGATGTTCCTGAACCATCTCTACGGCGGCATGGACGAGCCCGAGCTGAAGATCATCGACGTGTTCATCTGCAAGCTGCGCAAGAAGCTGGCGAACGCGTCCGCCGGCAAGAACTACATCGAGACGGTCTGGGGCCGCGGCTATGTGCTGCGCGAGCCCATGCCCGGTGCCGAGCGCATCGCCGTCTGACCTGACTGCCCTTTCCCTTTCTATGCGTCATGAGGCCCCGCTCCGGCGGGGCCTCTTGCGTTTGCGGGTCACTTCTATTTCGGGGCTTCGGCTACTTCTTCGCCGGCGCGCGGGCCTCGGCGCGGGCGAGCCAGGCCTTCATGAAGGCGATCTCCTCCTCCTGCGCCTTGATGATCCCCTCCGCGAGCTTGCGGATTTCGGGGTCCTTGCCGAAAGCGAGTTCCACCTTGGCCATGGCGACAGCCCCCTCGTGGTGGGGGATCATGCCGCGCACGAAGTCCACGTCGGCATCGCCGGAATAGGCGATGTCCATGTCCTTGTGCATCTGCGCCCCGGCGGCCTTGAACGCGGCCGTGGAGGGGGCGTCGGCCGCCGTCGGGGCCGGACCGCCCATGGCTTGGGGCATGGTCTGCACGCCGTGCATCATCGCTCCGCCGGGCATGGCCGACTGGGCCGCCGCCGGGCTGATGGACAGAAAGCCGGCGACAACGACGGCAGCGAAGGTGAAGGGCAAGGCCGCGCGAAGGCGCGCCGCGAAAATGCGGGACCGCATGGGGTCTCTCCTGTTCGATGGATTGTCCGTTCCGGCGCCTTCGGCCGGCGCCGTGGCCGTCAGGCGCGGTGTCGGGGCGGCGGGAGCTGGACTTCCGGCCCCAGGGCGGGCCGCTCGGGCGAGGGCGCGGGGCCGAGACGCTGGCCGGCTCCGTCCGGCCGCGGGGCGAGGTCAAGCGCTGGCGCGACCCAGTGGCAGGACATCAGGCAGCCGTTGCCGATGCAACAGGACGCGCCCGAGGGCACCGAGGCGCCGCCCGCATGGGAAAGGCGCGGCGTCACGACAGGCCGCGCTATTCGATGCAATGAGCCGGACGGTTCGGGCAGAAAGGAAGCCGCCAGGGGCGCCGCCACGGGGGCGATAGCCTCACGAGAACTCGACGCTGGCGCGTCCTGCGCTGCTTCGTGATGACAGCCGAGGCGGGCGTAGGCGGCGCCGCTCGTCGCAGCCGCCAGACCCAGCGCGCTGCAGAGCAGCGCGACAAAAAGGAGAAGCCGGGCGGCAAGGCTCATGGAGCCATATCCTCGGTCCGATCAGGCCGCGGTCAGGGTAACCGTATCTCCGTCCTGGGTGAAGGCGACGGAAAGGCCGCAGTCTTTGGCCAGGAGGCCGGCATAGAAGGGCTGCACCGAATGGGCGTCCAGCCCGCCCTCGGGAAGGGTGCCCTTGGCCAGCGCCTCGATGCCCTGCGGGATGCGGGCGCTCTGGCCGGTGGAGACGAGGGCAAACGTCACGTCGTCCCCCTCGCCAGCCCCGGTGACGCGAATGACGCCGCCGCGGGGCACGGTGGTGCCGGCCAGCAGCACGAGGTTGAGCAGCAGCTTCACCCGGTTCTTGGGCAGCAGCACGCGCGGCAGCGTCCATTCCAGCGCCGTGCGCTGGTCCTCGATGACACCGCGCACCACTTGCTCGGCATCGCCCGTGTCGAGCCGCGCCCCGGCCGAGCCCGCCGCGCCGAACGCGAGCCGGGTGAACTGGAGCCGGGCCGAGGCCTGCCGGGCGCTCTTGGCGATGAGGTCGAGGGCCACGTCGCGCATGTCGGCGGCGTTCTCGTCTTCAAGAACCTCGAGGCCGTTGACGATGGCGCCCACCGGGCTGATGACGTCGTGGCAGACCCGCGAGCACAGGAGCGCGCCGAGATCGAGCGCGGAAACGGCGAGCGGAATGCGGGGGGCGTCGGCGGACATGACGTTTCCCGGGGCGGCGACGGAAACGGCGCCGGGCACCGCATGCGTCTCGAACAGCGAATCCGTCTTGAGGGACGGACGGCCCTGATACACCGCCGCCGGGAAGGGCCACAAGCCGCGCGACCCTACCGCCGCATCGACACATGGTCCGCACCCGTCTAGAGACGACCGAAATCCGCCCATCGAGACCCGACCATGACCCTGCGCCCTCCCCGCTCCCCCGCGCCCACCGATGCCGCAATCCTCGCGGGGCTGGCCGAGGCGGCGCTCGCGGCGGGCGTCGCGATCCGGCGCATCGAGGCGGAGGGCATCGATCCCAGTCACAAGGCCGACCTCAGCCCGGTGACGGCGGCCGACCATGCGGCGGAAGAGATCATCTGCGCCGCGCTGGCCCACCTGCTCCCCGGCGTGCCGGTGGTGGCGGAAGAGGCCATGGCGCTGGGGGCGCAGGTCAATTGCGGCAACCGTTTCGTGCTGGTCGATCCCTTGGACGGCACCAAGGAGTTCATCTCGGGCAACGGCGAATACACGGTGAACATCGCATTGGTGGAGGACGGCACGCCGGTGCTCGGCGTCGTCTATGCGCCGGCGCGGGCGTTGCTGTTCGCCGGCCGGCCCGGCGCCGCCTTCCGCGCCATCCGCGCGCCGGGCGCGGCGGTGGATGCGCAGGACTGGACGCCCATCGCCTGCCGAAAGGTGCCCGATGGCCCCATTGTCGTGGCGGCCAGCCGCTCCCACGGCGATCCCGCGACGGACGCGCTGATCGGTCGCTACGAGGTGGCCGAGCGCATTCCCGCCGGCTCGGCGCTCAAGTTCGGCCTGCTCGCCGAGGGGAAGGTGGACCTTTATCCCCGCCTCGGGACCGTGATGGAGTGGGACAGCGCGGCCGGCCATGCCCTCGTCGCCGCCGCTGGCGGCAGTGTGACCCGGCCGGACGGCAGCCCGCTGACCTATGGTCATGCGGACGCCAGCTACAAGGTGCACGGGTTTATCGCCTGGGGGGCAGGCGGCCCGGCCCGCGTGCGCACCGCCGATTAACGCGGCGATAACACGCGATCATCATGGTGATTGCGATGCAACGGCTCGGGACAAGCGACGACACGCCTTTGCGCGGTCACACTGGTCGCCATAATTGGCTCGATTCGTCCCGCTGTTTGCGAATTTCAACGCCCGCCCGCTGAAGCCCTCCGGCCGACGCCCACCGCGAGAGACCCCATGCGCTTTGCTTCCGTGCGCTTCTCTTCAAGCCTCCTGAAGACCGCCCGCGCGCTCGCGCTCGCCGTGGGCCTCGTCTCTGGCCTGCCGCTCGCCGCGGGGCTCGCGCCGGCCGCGGCACAGGGCCAGACGCCGCAGAACTATTCAACCAACGAACTGGTGAGCAAAGGCCACTCCTTCTTCGGCAGCGTCTCCCGCGGGCTGGCGCTGTCCATCGAGAAGGCGGTGAGCCAGTGGGGACAGCCCAACGGCTACATCCTGGGCCAGGAAGGCGCCGGCGCCTTCATCGGCGGCCTGCGCTATGGCGAGGGCGTGCTCTATACCCGCAACGCCGGCGACCTGAAGGTCTACTGGCAGGGCCCGTCGGTGGGCTGGGACTTCGGCGGCGACGGCGCGCGCACCATGATCCTCGTCTACAATCTCAAGAGCGTGGACGACATCTTCCGCCGCTTCGGCGGCATCTCCGGCTCGGCCTATCTGGTGGCGGGATTCGGCATGACCGCGCTCGGCGCCGACGGGATCGTGGTCGTTCCGATCCGCTCGGGCGTGGGCGTGCGCCTCGGTGCCAACCTCGGCTACCTCAAGTTCACGCCCAATCCCACCTGGAACCCCTTCTGACGGCATTGGGGCCTGACGGCGCTGGCACGCGCGCGCGGGCCATGGCATGAATGAAACGGGCGCCCGCCGCGAAGCGGGCGCTGGCTCAGGTGACGGCGGTGGTCTTGCCGGCGTGCCTCCAGGCGAAGGGCGAGTGCGCGCGTGATCGAGCAGATCATGTATTTCATGCTGGGCGTGCTGATCGCGACGCTCGTGGCTCTGCTCGTGCTGCCCGCTGTCTGGCACCGGGCTGTCCGGCTCACCACCAAGCGGGTGGAAGCGGCGGTTCCCATCTCCATCTTCGAGGTGCAGGCCGACAAGGACCAGCAGCGCGCCTTCTTCGCCCTCAACCAGCGGCGGCTGGAGCTGCAGTCGGACGCCATGCGCGACACGATTGTCGCCAACGCCGCCACCATCGAGACCCAGCGCCAGCACGCGTTCAATCTGGAAGGGGAGTTGAAGACCCTCCAGGCCCAGCACGCCTTGCTTCAGGCCACCAGCGCCGAGCGCGATGTGCTGATGGGCGAAACCCAGGATCAGCTTGCGGACCGGACTGCCGCCGTCGCCCGCCTTGAAGAGGCGCTGGCCGATCGCACCGCCGCCCTTGCCGCGCTGGAAGCCGCGCACGGCACCCTCACCGGCGATGCCCGCGCCCAGGCCGAGGCGCTGATGGCGCGCGAAGAGGCGCTTTCCGCCGCCCGCACCCGCATCACCGCGCTGGAAGAGGACGTAGCCGGCCTGAGCGCGCACCTATCCGACACCACCCGCCGGCTCGAAGAGACCGCTGCGACCCTGGACGCCGAGCGCGCGGCCACCCTCGAGGCCCGCGCCATCGCCGCGCAGGCCGCCACAGAGCTTTCGACCGATCTCACCGAGACCCAGGAGGCCCTTGCGCTGAAGGTGGCGGAGAGCGAGGCGCGGGGGCAGACCATCGCCGCGCTCGAGTCCGAGCGCGACCGGCTGGCCCAGGCCCTCGCCATTGCCGAGGGCGACCTCGACGCCAACCGCGCCGTCGTCCACGCCTTCGAGCAACGCCGCGCCAGCGAATTCGTCGCGGCCGAAGCCGAGAACCGCCGGCTGGAGGATGCCCTGCGCATGCTCAAGGCCGACCATTCCCTGATGGAAGAGGCGGTGCAGCGCCGTCGCGACGACAACAGCGCACCGGTTCCGCCAGCCGTGGCGGCTGTGTCCCCCCCGGCGGACGATGCCATCCTGCGCGAGAGCATGACCGACCTCGCCGCGCGCCTTGCGGTCCTCACCGCCCGGCTGGAAGGCGATGGCTCGCCCATCCGTCAGGCCGTGGCCGACGGTGCCGGTGGCGACCTTGCCGCCCGCATCCGCGCCCTGCTGGAGCAGGCCGACGCCAGCGCCGGCGACGGAGCGCCGTTAGCCGGTGACAGCGCCGCGACCGAGGCCGAAGTTCAGCCCGCCGGAGAGACTGTCCGCCGCAGCCGCAAGGCGTCACGCAGCCGGGCCGCGGTTTGAGCCGTCCGCTTTCGCGCGCCGACGTGCGAAAATCCGGAGAGGACGCATGAGCCATCCAGATTCACCCGCGGCCCGCATCGACGCGAAGATTGCGGGGCTGACGGACTGGCGCGGCGCCGTGCTGGCCCGCGTGCGCGCCCTGATCCATGAGGCCGATCCCCAGGTGACCGAGGCGGTGAAATGGGTGAAGCCCACCAACCCCTGCGGCGTGCCCACATGGGAACACGCCGGCATCCTCTGCACGGGCGAAATCTACAAGAGCTATGTGAAACTCACGTTCGCCCAGGGGGCGGCGCTCGATGACCCGAGCGGGCTCTTCAATGCCGGCCTGGGCGGCGGCACCCGCCGGGCCATCGATATTCACCAGGGCGAAGAGGTGGATGCCGACGCGTTCAAGGCGCTCGTGCAGGCGGCCGTGGCCCTCAACCTCGCCCGGCAGGCCTCGAAACGGAGGTAGCGTCTTATCGCGACGCCAGCGTCAGCTCGTCGAGGCGCGCCCGCATGGAGCGCGGCAGTTCGGGGAAGCGAGAGGGCTCGACGAAATCCGCCGTACGGTAGGGCGGCCCCTTGGTCTTCCCGGTGAAGACGCGGGTGCCCTCAGGGGTCATCACCACATCGCCACGCCTGAGGGTGGGGTCCTCCATCACGTCCACATGGGTCAGGCCACCCACCTTGCCGTTGCAGGTGCAGCCTTCCACCAGGCGCTGGCGGTAGACGTAGGCATTGGGCAATTCCGAATACGGCTTGCCCTCGCGCGTGACGGCGCCATCGATGCCGCGGGCGGGGTCAGAGGTGCTGACGACCGTCATCTTCGCCGCCGGGCAGAAGGCTGCGCATTGGGCGAGATCGCTCTTCTCCGCCCCCGCGCGGCCGGGAAGGGGAAAATAGCGCCCGTCGCAGGTGCGCACACAGAAGCCGTGGCCGCCACCGCTGTAGCTGGGGGCACCGTCCAGCCCGCGCGGCGTGACGAGAATGCGCGGCTGCTCGCTGGCTCGGTAAGACGGACGCCCGCCGAACAAGGCCGAGAAAAAGTCCGTGAGGGGCGATCCGCCGTGCGAGGGAAACAACCCGCGCGACTGCGCTTTGGCTTCGCCGCCCAGGGGCGCGAGCGAAAGGGCGAGGCCCAGCGCGAAAGCTGCAATCAGAGCCAGGAGCCCCTCGCCGATGCCGCGTCCCGACGGCGGCTCTCCCCCGCCGGCTTTCTCGGCCTGCCGCGCACCCTGCCCCGATCGTTGTGCCATCTTCCACCCCGTTCCAAGCATCTCGGCGCGTGGTTGCGGCCACACGCCGTCGCTAGGCTGCCGCAGGTCAAGGATCTGCTCCGGCCGACGACGCCTGCGGCGACCCAATCGTTCCACCGGACGAGCAACGCCAATCAGGACAGGAGACGTGCGGGCCGAAGGCGGTCGCAGCGAGTTCGGCGCCGGTTCGCAGCGCCTGACGAAGCCCCGGGGCATGGGGCTCAGGACGAGCGTTATCGTTACGAAGCCGGCAGCGCAAGCCACAGCCAAGCTTGAGGTCGATAATATCTCAGGCGAAGGCGGATACGCCGTGAACAGGCGGCCGCGGCGTTTCGGCCGGGCGCTCGTGCGGCTGCGTGAGGACCGCGAGGGTGGGCGTCGCAACCAGCAGGGTAGCGAACAGCATCACGACCACGGAAATCAGAACGGACCCATTGGCTACGCGGGGCATCGCGGGACTCCCTCTCCCCGATTCCGGCTGATGGTCCGCCGCACCATCGCCATCCCTAATATAACCTTAATTCGTGGTGGACAGTTCCTGTGCTCAAGGTCACGTTCGCGAGAGTGGGGTTGCGCGACTCAGCAAATGCACCTTCCGCCTACCGCCGCGGCCGGCAGTTCTTCTTCCCTATCTCTCATCATTGCTGCGATGGCGGTGGATGACCCTCGCCGGCGCTGCGGTGCGGCAACGAAGCCGCCTTGCGCGTCACCGCCCGCCGCACTGATATGGCGGCATGATAGACAAGCTCGAATATCTGATCGCACTTGCGCGTGAACGCCACTTCGGCCGGGCGGCCGAGGCCTGCGGCGTCACCCAGCCCACCCTCTCCGCCGGGATCAAGCAGCTGGAGGACACGCTGGGGGTGCTGCTGGTGCAGCGCGGCTCCCGCTTCATGGGCTTCACCCCCGAGGGCGAGCGCACGCTGGAATGGGCGCGGCGCATCGTGGCCGACAGCCGCGCCATGCGCCAGGACATCGACGCTCTGAAGCGCGGCCTCGCCGGCCCGCTCCGCATCGCCGCCATTCCCACGGCCCTGCCCATGGTGGCGGCGCTGACGACCCCGTTCCGCGCCCGTCACCCCGACGTGCGCTTCACGGTGATCTCGCGCACCTCCATCGAGATCCTGAACCACCTGGAAAATCTGGAGATCGACGCCGGCCTCACCTATCTCGACAACGAGCCCCTCGGCCGGGTGAACACCGTGCCGCTCTATCGCGAGCGCTACCGCCTCGTCACCGCCGCCGACGCCAAGTATGGCGACCGGGAGAGCGTGACCTGGGCGGAAGTGGCCGAGCTGCAGCTCGCCCTCCTCACCCCCGACATGCAGAACCGGCGTATCGTGGACAATCTCCTCGCCGCCGCCGGCGCCAGCCACAAGCCGACGCTCGAATCCAATTCCATGATCGTGCTGTTCACCCATGTGCGCACCGGGCTTTGGTCGAGCGTCATGCCGGCCATGCTGGCGGATTCGCTGGGGCTGACCTCCACCGTGCGCTCCATACCGATCCTGGAGCCCGACATCTCCCACTCCATCGGCCTCGTGGTGCCCCATCGCGAGCCGACGACGCCCATCACGGCGGCTCTCGTAGCGGAAGCACGGCGCATCGCGCCGAAGCTGGAGCAGGCGACTCTGACCGACCCGGCAATTGCTGCAATGCAATAATTCAGGGCGGCCAGCGCCGCTCCCAAAACCGTGCCCGCATAGAAAAACACGATCAATATACCAAGAACCATCCCAGACTGACCGGAATGACGCAGGCCAGCACCTTGATTTCCGGTCTACGTCCCTCTCAACCCGGCCCGGCTTGATAGAGATGTTCTATTGCAACATCCTACAGCTGCCTTGATTGAAGGGCCACGTGTGACACACTTTCCCCCAAGCAACACGAAGCGGCGGCAACGCGGCCTCGGGCAGTTGGGGAAAGCGAGACGTCCATGGCGGTCTATGAGGATTGGAGCACCGAGCGCGCAGCGCAGGTGATCGCGGAGCACAAGCATCTCGACGGGGCGACCATGCCGATCCTGCACGCCATGCAGGAGACGTTCGGTTTCGTGCCGGACCCCGTGGTTCCGATGATCGCGGAGACGCTCAACCTCTCCCGCGCCGAGGTCTATGGCGTCCTCACCTTCTATCATGACTTCCGCCGCGAGCCGCCGGGCCGCACGGTGGTGAAGCTGTGCGCCGCCGAGGCGTGCCAGTCCATGGGCAGCACCGCTCTCACCGCCTATGCGGAAGAGAAACTGGGCGTCGCCATGGGCGAGACCTCGGCCGACGGCCGGGTGACGCTCGAACCCATCTACTGCCTCGGCCTGTGCGCCTGCGCCCCCTCCGCCCTGGTGGACGGGCAGCTGGTCGGCCGCCTCGACCGCGCCACCGTCGACGAAATCGCCGAGTGCGTCGCCGCCGGCAAGCACTTCGGAGAGGTGTGATGAAGTCCCCCCGCATCTTCGTTCCCAACGACGCCACTGCCATCGCCTGCGGCGCCGACCGCGTCGCCAAGCGGCTTGAGGCCGGCCTCCTCGCCCGCGGCATCACCGCCGACATCACCCGCAACGGCTCGCGCGGCATGTTCTGGCTGGAGCCGCTGGTGGAGATCGAGACCGAGCGCGGCCGCATCGGCTACGGCCCCGTCACGCCCGCCGAGGTGGACGAACTTCTGCACGCCGGCTTCCTGCACGGCGCCGATCACCCCAAGTGCATCGGCGTGGTGGATGAGCTGCCCTGGCTGAAGAAGCAGACTCGCCTGACCTTCGCCCGCATCGGCATCATCGATCCGCTCTCCCTCACCGAATACGAGGCGCACGGCGGCTATCGCGGTCTCAAGCGCGCGCTGGAGCTGGGACCGTCCGGCACGGTGGAAGAGGTGTTCGAGAGCGGCCTGCGCGGCCGCGGCGGCGCCGGCTTCCCCACCGGCATCAAGTGGCGCACCGTCGCCGCTGCGCCGGCCGACCAGAAGTACATCGTCTGCAACGCCGACGAAGGCGACTCGGGCACCTTCGCCGACCGCCTCATCATGGAGGCAGACCCCTACTGCCTCATCGAGGGCATGACCATCGCCGGTCTCGCCGTGGGCGCGACCAAGGGCTTCGTCTACTGCCGTTCGGAATATCCCATCGCCTTCGTGGTGATGGAGAAGGCCATCGAGAAGGCGCGCATGGCGGGCCTGCTCGGCGACAACATCATGGGCTCGGGCCTTTCCTTCGATATGGAAATGCGCATGGGCGCGGGCGCCTATGTCTGCGGCGAGGAAACCTCGCTGCTGGAGAGCCTTGAGGGCAAGCGCGGCCTCGTGCGCGCCAAGCCGCCGCTGCCGGCGCACGTGGGCCTGTTCGGCAAGCCCACCGTCATCAACAACCTCGTCTCCCTCGCCACCGTGCCGATCATCCTCGACAAGGGCGGCAAGTTCTATCGCGACTTCGGCATGGGCCGCTCGCGCGGCACGATGCCCATCCAACTCGCCGGCAACATCAAGCACGGCGGCCTGTTCGAGACCGCCTTCGGCATCACGCTGGGCGAGCTTGTCGAGGAAATCGGCGGCGGCACGGCCTCCGGGCGTCCGGTGAAGGCGGTGCAGGCGGGCGGACCGCTCGGCGCCTACCTGCCGGTGCACCAGTTCGACACGCCGTTCGACTACGAGGCCTTCGCGGCCAAGGACGCGCTCATCGGCCATGGCGGCATCGTGGTGTTCGACGACACGGTGGACATGGCCCACATGGCCAAGTTCGCCATGGAGTTCTGCGCCCACGAAAGCTGCGGCAAGTGCACCCCCTGCCGCATCGGCTCCACCCGGGGCGTCGAGACCATCGACAAGATCGTCGCCGGCGAGAAGCGCGAGCAGAACCTCGCGCTGCTGGAAGACCTTTGCCACACCATGAAGCTCGGCTCGCTCTGCGCGCTCGGCGGCTTCACGCCCTACCCCGTCGTCAGCGCCCTCACCCATTTCCCGGAAGACTTCGGCGCCACGCCGAAGCTCCCGGCCGCGGCCGAATGACCGTAAAGGAACGCCCCCATGTCGCTCGTCCATGAAATCGACTACGGCACGCCGGCTTCCAAGTCGGAGAAGCTGGTCACGCTCACCATCGACGGCATGAAGGTGCAGGTGCCGGAAGGCACCTCCATCATGCGCGCCGCGATGGAGGTGGGGAACCAGATCCCCAAGCTCTGCGCCACCGACATGCTCGACGCCTTCGGCTCCTGCCGCCTGTGCCTCGTCGAGATCGAGGGTCGCAACGGCACCCCCGCCTCCTGCACCACCCCGGTGGCGGACGGCATCGTGGTGAAGACACAGACCGAGCGGCTCAAGAAGATCCGCAAGGGGGTGATGGAGCTCTACATCTCCGACCACCCGCTGGACTGCCTGACCTGCTCGGCCAACGGCGACTGCGAATTGCAGGACATGGCCGGCGTCGTCGGCCTGCGCGACGTGCGCTACGGCTACGAGGGCGAGAACCACACGAAGCTGGGCAAGGACGAGTCCAACCCCTACTTCACCTATGAAAAGTCGAAGTGCATCGTCTGCAACCGCTGCGTCCGCGCCTGCGAGGAAGTGCAGGGCACGTTCGCGCTCACCATCTCCGGCCGTGGCTTCGACAGCCGCGTCTCGCCCGGCATGGACGAGAGCTTCCTCACCTCCGAGTGCGTCTCCTGCGGCGCCTGCGTGCAGTCCTGCCCGACCGCGACGCTGAACGAGAAGGCCATGTACAACATCGGCACCCCCGAGCACTCGGTGGTGACGACGTGCGCCTATTGCGGCGTCGGCTGCACCTTCAAGGCAGAGATGCGCGGCGACGAGCTGGTGCGCATGGTGCCCTACAAGGATGGCAAGGCGAACCGCGGCCATTCCTGCGTCAAGGGCCGCTTCGCCTATGGCTATGCCGTCCACCAGGACCGCATCCTCAAGCCCATGATCCGCTCCTCCATCCACGAGCCGTGGAAGGAAGTGAGCTATGAGGAGGCGATCGCCTACGCCGCCTCCGAGTTCAAGCGCATCCAGGAGAAGTACGGCAAGCGCTCGGTGGGTGGCATCACCTCCTCGCGCTGCACCAACGAGGAGACCTACCTCGTCCAGAAGCTGATCCGTGGCGGCTTCGGCAACAACAACGTGGACACCTGCGCCCGCGTCTGCCATTCGCCCACCGGCTACGGCCTCTCCGTGACCTACGGCACCTCGGCCGGCACCCAGGACTTCGACAGCGTCGAAGAAACCGACGTGGTGCTCATCATCGGCGCCAACCCGACCGACGGCCATCCGGTGTTCGGCTCGCGCCTCAAGAAGCGGCTGCGCCAGGGTGCCAAGCTCATCGTGATCGATCCGCGGCGCACCGACGTGGTCCGCTCGCCCCATATCGAGGCGGCCTACCACCTGCCGCTGCGCCCCGGCACCAACGTGGCGATCGTGACGGCCATGGCCCACGTCATCGTCACCGAGGGGCTGGTGAACGAGCAGTTCGTGCGCGAGCGCTGCGACTGGGACGAGTTCCAGGAATGGGCCGCCTTCGTCGCCGAGGAGCGCCACTCCCCCGAGGCGGTTGAGAAGTACACTGGCGTGTCGGCCGAGGCGGTGCGCGGCGCGGCTCGCCTCTATGCCACCGGCGGCAACGGCGCGATCTATTACGGCCTGGGCGTGACCGAGCATTCGCAGGGCTCGACCACCGTCATCGCCATCGCCAACCTCGCCATGGCCACCGGCAACATCGGCCGCAACGGCGTGGGCGTGAACCCTCTGCGCGGCCAAAACAATGTGCAGGGCTCCTGCGACATGGGCTCGTTCCCGCACGAGCTGCCGGGCTACCGCCACATCTCGGACGACGCCACCCGCGCCTCGTTCGAGGCCCTGTGGGGTGTCGGCCTCGACGATGAGCCGGGCCTGCGCATCCCGAACATGTTCGATGCGGCCGTGGAAGGCACCTACAAGGGCATGTATGTGCAGGGCGAGGACATCCTCCAGTCCGACCCGGACACCAAGCACGTCTCCGCCGGCCTTGCCGCGCTGGAGTGCCTGGTGGTGCAGGACCTGTTCCTGAACGAGACCGCCAACTACGCCCACGTCTTCCTGCCGGGCTGCTCCTTCCTCGAGAAGGACGGCACCTTCACCAATGCCGAGCGCCGCATCCAGCGCATCCGCAAGGTGATGGCCCCGAAGAACGGCTATGCGGACTGGGAAGTCACCCAGATGCTGTCGAACGCGCTGGGCTTCCCCATGAACTACAGCCACCCCGGCGAGATCATGGACGAGATCGCGGCGCTGACCCCCTCGTTCGCCGGCGTGAACTACAAGCTGCTCGACGAGATGGGCTCGGTGCAGTGGCCCTGCAACGAGAAGGCGCCGGAAGGCACCCCCATCATGCACATCGGCGGCTTCGTGCGCGGCAAGGGCAAGTTCATGCTCACCGAGTATGTGCCCACCGACGAGAAGACCGGGCCGCGCTTCCCGCTGCTGCTCACCACCGGCCGCATCCTCAGCCAGTACAACGTGGGCGCCCAGACCCGGCGCACCGAGAACGTCGTCTGGCACGCCGAGGACGTGCTTGAGGTCCATCCCCACGACGCCGAGCTGCGGGGCATCCGCGACGGCGATTTCGTGAAGCTGGACAGCCGCGCCGGCTCCACCTCGCTGCGCGCGGTGATCTCGGATCGCGTGGCGCCGGGCGTCGTCTACACCACCTTCCATCACCCGGTCACCCAGGCCAACGTGGTGACCACCGACTATTCCGACTGGGCTACCAACTGCCCGGAATACAAGGTGACGGCGGTGCAGATCTCGCCTTCCAACGGCCCGACCCAGTGGCAGGAGGAATACGAAGACCTCAGCCGCAAGAGCCGCCGCATCGCGGCGGAGTGAGGGGCGGGGGCGTCCGCCTCCGGCTGATGGCCGCCCTAAACGTTCGCGCCCCCTCTCCCCTTGCGGGAGAGGGCCGGGGTGAGGGGTATTCCGCCGCTTAAGCTGGTGCCGGACGGATAGGCCCTGCCCCCCTCACCCCCAACCCCTCTCCCGCAAGGGGAGAGGGGAGCCTTGGCTGAACTGCCCCTTCCAGCCGTCCTCAGGTGCCCCCATCTAGATGAAACGATGACCGACGAGCCCGCCTGCCCGCTCCCCTCCGATCTCCCCGCGCCCCCTCCGGCGCGGCGGGTGGAGCGCGTGCAGTTGAGGGACGGCGCGCTCTCTTCCGGCACCCGGGCGGTGCCGGAGGAAGTGCCGGTGGCCCTCACCTTCAACGGCACCACCCATGCGGTGATGATGGCGAGCCCCACCGACATCGCTGCCTTTGCGCTGGGCTTCGCGCTCACCGAAGGCATCGTCGCGGCGAAGGAGGAAATCCTCTCCCGCGACGTGATCGTCGTCGATGAGGGCATCGAGGCGCGCATGTGGATCGCCGAGGAGAAGATGAAGCATCTCTCCGCTCGGCGCCGCGCGCTGGCGGGTCCCACCGGCTGCGGCCTGTGCGGCGTGGAGAGCCTGGCGGAGGCGGTTAAGCCGGCCGCCCATGTCACCGCGACATCCGTCTTCGCGCCGGACGTGGTGCTGGGTGCCATGGCCACCCTTGGCCCGCTTCAGGCGCTGAACCGCGAAACCCGCGCGGTGCATGCCGCCGCCTATTTCGAGCCCGGCCGCGGCATCCTCGCTCTGGCGGAGGACGTGGGCCGCCACAATGCCCTCGACAAGCTCGTCGGCATGGCAGCCGACGCCGGTTTCGACACCGCGCGCGGCCTCCTCCTGCTCACCAGCCGTGTCTCCATCGAGATGGTGCAGAAGGCGGCGGTGCTGGGCGTCGGCGTCATCGCCGCGGTGTCCGCCCCGACTTCGCTCGCCATCCGCACGGCGGACGCGGCGGGCATCACCCTTGCCGCCATCGTGCGCGATGACGGCTTCGAGATTTTCACCCATCCCGGGCGCATCGCGCCCGCGTCATCGGAACGGGACCATGTCGCATAACTCCACCGAGAAGCTGGTCTACATGGCCAACCAGATCGCCACCGCCTTCGCCGCGCAGAAGCACGAGGCGGCGGTCGAGGCGACGCGCACCCACATCCGGAAGTTCTGGGACCCGCGCATGCGCACCAAGATCGCCGAGCATGTGGCCCATGGCGGCGAGGGCCTTCTGCCCATCGCCCGCGAGGCACTGGAAGGATTGCAGGCGCCGAAGGCAGCCTGATCCCTACACCACGTCCTTCGGCGCGAGGGCGCACTTCATGCGCCCCTCCTCCACCTGGAGCACCGGGTGGATAATGCCGAAACGGGCCTTCAATCCTTCGCACGTCTCCGACAGGAAATCGTCGTCGAGGTCGGCCCCGGGCCGCACCAGATGGGCGCTGAGCGCCACCGAGGTGGTGCTGAGGCCCCAGATGTGCAGGTCGTGGACCTCGCTCACCCCCGGCCGCGCTGCGAGATAGGCCTCCACCGCCTCGGCGTCGATCCCCTCCGGCACCATGTCCATGGCGAGGTTCACGCTGTCCTTCAGCAGCCCCCATGTGCCGGCGATGATCGCGACGGAGATCGCCAGCGACACCACCGGGTCCAGCCACAGCCAGCCGGTCAGCGCGATCACCGCGCCGGCGATCACCACGCCGAGCGAGATCGCGCCATCGGCCACCATGTGGACGAAGGCGCCGCGCACGTTCAGATCGCCCTTGCGCCCGGCCATGAACAGCAGCGCCGTGCCGATGTTCACGCCGACGCCCACCAGCGCCACCACCATGACGATGCCGGTCTGGATGGGTTCGGGGTCGGCGATGCGGCCGAAGGCTTCCAGAATGATGCCGCCGGTGGCCACCAGCAGCAGCGTCGCATTGGCGAGTGCGGCGAGGATGGAGGAGCGGCCGTAGCCGTAGGTGCGCTTCGGCGTCGGCGCCCGGCGCGACAGCCACGCTGCGCCCCAGGCGAGCAGCAGGCCGAGCACGTCCGAGAGATTGTGCCCCGCATCCGCCAGCAGCGCGAGCGAGCCGGACATGAAGCCGAACCCCGCCTCGATGATGACGAAGCCGAGGTTCAGCCCCGCGCCAATGGCGAAGGCCCGGAGCGAGTCGGGCGGGGCGTGGGAATGACCGTGGCCACCGTGGGCATGGGAGTGGCCGGCGTGATCATGGCGACCGTGTTCATGATCGTGATCGTGGTCGTCGTGATCGTGGCCGTGACCGCTCTGAAAGGATGCCATGCCGCGCCTCCACGCATTCGCGCGGCATCTTCCACAAGCGAGGGGCGATGTCACGCGGGACCGGCGCGGCGTGAGCGCACGGCTATCCCAGAAAGGCGGAAACGGTCCTTGCAAACGCCTCCGGCTGCTCGATGGCAGAGAGGTGCCCGCCCGGCAGGCGCGCCAGTCTGGCGCCCGGAATGGCGGCGGCGATGGCCTCGCCCCAGGCCGGCGGCGTCGAGCGGTCGCCGTCGGAGACGATGACCAGCGTCTGGGTCGAAATGCGCGCCACGTCCGTGCGGAAATCCATGTCACGCATGGCGGCACTGGTGCCCATGTAGCCGGAGGGCTTCGTGCCCGTTACCATCGCCCGCACCTCCGCCACCCGCGCCGGACGCTGGGCCTTGAACTCGGGCGTGAACCAGCTGTCGATGACGGAATCGGCGATGGGCCCGGTGCCGTCCTTGCGCACCGCCTTGATGCGGTGATCCCAGAAGCGCGCCGGGCCGGCATGGGCGGTGGTGTTGGACAGGATGAGGCGGGTGAGGCGCTGCGGCGCGTTCAGCGCCAGCCACTGGCCCACCATGCCGCCGAGCGACAAGCCACAGAAATCGGCGGTGTCGAGGTTGAGCCGGTCCATGAGCGCCAGCACGTCGCGGCCGAGATCGCCCATGGAATAGACTTGGTCGGGCGCCGCGCTCTCGCCATGGCCGCGGGCGTCGTAGCGGATGAGGCGGCGGCTCGCGAACAGCGGCGCCACCTCGTCCCACATGCCGAGCGTGCAGCCGAGGGAATGGGAGAGGATGAGCGGCGGCGCGCCCTCCGGCCCCGTCACCTCCACCCTGAACCGCTCCCCGGAGACCTCCAGCAGCGCCACGGCGCCCTCCCCTCTGGATTCAATATGCCAGAGGTGTAGCGCGTTCGGGCCAAGGCGCAAGCAGGATGGTGGGAGCTATATATCAAGCCGTCGTCCTCCGGCTCGACCGGAGGACCCATCTCTCCCCCGCAGGGGCGCCCGGCCGCTCGATAGGCCCTCCGGTCAAGCCGGAGGGCGACGGCGGCAAAAGGGGCAGAGCTGCGGAAAAAGGACCTGGGGGTTTGCGTCAGAAACCCTTACCGAGCGCTCACTCGAGGTCGGTCTCGAAGATAGCCATGCGGAAGTTCTGCGTGGCCTTCCCCTTTTCCTCGTCCTTGGTGAGGGTGCCGATGGCATCATCGCCGAGATAGACCTCGGCCGTGTCCTTGGACTTGGCGAAGGCGACCACTTTGAACTTCGGGTTGCCGAACTTGGTGCGGAGGTAGCTCGGAGCGTCTTTATCGAGAACCGGCATGCGGAAATGATAGGAAAGCTCGCCGTCCTCCTCGTCCTTGTCCAGAGTGCCGATGGCTTCCTCGCCGAGGAACACCTCGGCGCTGCCCTTCGGCTTCGCGCGGGCCGCCACGTTAATTTGCGGATTGTTGAAGAGGTTCCGCATATAACGCTGCACCTGCTCGATCTCGGTCTTGTCCAAGGGGTGTCCTCCTGAGAGCGGATGGCCGCCTTATGGCCGCCATCGGGCGCGCGTTCAAGCCGGCCGGGTCAGATGTCCGCACCGGACCAGATGTTGTCCTCGAACATCTGGTCCATGGAGCGCGAGGGCTCGGCGCAGCCGGCCTCGCCCACCACCTTGGCCGGGATGCCGGCCACGGTTGAGTTGCGCGGCACCGGCTTCAGCACCACCGAACCGGCGGCGACACGGGCGCAGCGGCCGACCTCGATGTTGCCCAATACCTTGGCGCCGGCGCCGATGAGCACGCCGCGCCGAATCTTGGGATGGCGGTCGCCGCTCTCCTTGCCGGTGCCGCCCAGCGTCACGCCCTGGAGGATGGAGACGTCATCCTCGATCACCGCCGTCGCGCCGACGACGATGCCGGTGGCATGGTCGAAGAACACGCCGCGGCCCATGGGCACCTGCGGATGGATGTCCACGGCGAAGACGGACGAGGCGCGGCTCTGGAGGTAGAGCGCAAAGTCCTTGTGGCCGTTGTTCCACAGGGAGTGCGCCAGCCGGTGCGACTGGATGGCGTGGAAGCCCTTGAAATAGAGCACCGGCTCCAGCGTGCGGTCGGCGGCGGGATCACGGTCCACCACCGCCATCACGTCGGCGCGCAGGGCCTGGGGGATGTCTTTGTCGCGGGCCACCGCATCGAGCCAGGCGGCGCGGATGGCCGAGCCCGGGAGGTCGGTATCGCCGAGGCGGGCGGCGATGCGCTCGCCGATCACCGCTTCGAGGCTTGGCTGGCCGAGGATGGCGCTGGTGAAGAAGCCGGCGAGCAGCGGCTCGCGCTCGGCGGCCTCCTCGGCTTCGTTGCGCAGGCGCGCCCACACCGGGTCCACCACATCGTGCCAGCGCTCGGTGCCAAGGCGCGTCACGCGCGGCCCGGCGATCTCCGGAACCTGCGAAACCGGCGCCTGTGAAACCATCGGCAATTGCGGCATCTCTGCCTCCTCGGGGATCAAACTTGCCCCTGTTCTAGCACATGCTGCGGCAAGGCGAGAGGTTCCCGCCGGCCGGCGTCAGGGGCGCGCCTTCAGGAAGTCGAGAGCGCCCTGCTTGAACACCTTGTCGCCCACGGCGGGATTGTGGTCACGGTTGGGGATGTCGAGCTGTGTGCCGTCCGGGAGCAGCGCCACCAGCGGCGCGGCTGCGCCGGCAACCGTGTCGCGGGTGCCGATGGCCACCATCACCGGCTGGTAGATACGCCCCACCTCCTCCCGCGTCAGCACCTGCCGGGAGCCGCGGATGCAGGCGGCGAGGGCCTTGAGGTCCGCCTTGTTTGCATCGGCGAAGGCGCGGAACATGCGCCCCATGGCGTCCTTGACGTCATCGAGGCTCGGCGCCTCCAGCGCGTCCGCCACCGTCTGCGGCAGGCCAGCGCCTTCCACGAGATGGATGCCAAGGCCCCCGAAGATGGCCGAGCGCACGGCGTGGGGGAAATGCAGCGCCATCTGGGCGGCGACCCGAGCGCCCATGGAATAGCCGATCACGTCCGCCCGCTCGAGGCCGAGGTGCCGCAGCAGGTTGTGGGCATCCTCCGCCATCAGGCGGGTGTCGTAGAGCGCGGGATCGTAGAGCTTCTCGGATTCCCCATGGCCGCGATGGTCGAAGGCGATGACGCGGTACCCGGCCTCGGTGAGCGTCTTGGTCCAGGAGGGACCGACCCAGTTGATCTCCTTGGTGGAGGCGAAGCCGTGGATCAGGAGGACCGGCTCGCCGGCACCCTGGTCGAGATAGGCGATATCGACACCGTCGGAGGAGAAGTGGGGCATGAGGGACCTTCGCGGGGAACAAGAACAGGCGGGGGCTCACGCCGGTCGGGCGCGCGGGCCGGGAAACTAGAAGGTCCCTCCCCGCCTGCCAACTCCCCGCCGGTCTCGTCCTGTCCCAGCGCGCGCACCGCCTCCGTGGCCGCGAGCACGTCCCGCGTCGCGGCGGCGATGACATCGGCGGCGGCCGGGGCCGGAATCGCGACCTCCGCTGTGGGTACAACGGGCGGAGCGCGCCGCACGAACTGTTTTCCGCGCAACGTTCCGCCGTAAGGCTCCCGCCGGCGCCGCTTGCGCCGCCACGTCCGCCGGGCGCAGGCGACGCAGAAGGAATTGAAGCTCGACACCAGCGCGAAGAGATAGAAAACCGCGAGGAAGCCCCACCAGATGAGGTGGAACAGCAGGCTGGTGATGGCGATGGCCCCGCGCCCCAGCGTCTTCAGGATGGCAAGGGTTTGCACGCCCTTGGCATCGGCGAGCCGGGCGACGCGGGAGAGGTCGCGTCCGCCCTCGGCCACCTTCAGCCCTTCCAGCGCGGCGCGGGTCCCGGCCTTGGTCTCGATGCGGGCGGTATCGTCCAGCATGCGCGTGAGGGTGGCGAGGTGATCGGTGCGCACCACGCTCTTCACCGCCGCCCCGTCCACCGCCGTCGTGCCGGACAGGAGGCGGCGCAGGGCCACAAAGTCCACGCTCTCCCGTGCGGCACGGGTGAAGCTGCGCAGCAGGCCGGCGGAAAGGCGGCCCGTGCGCTTCGCCACCTTCACCAGCGAGATGCCCACGCGCACCGGCAGGCTCGCGCCCACGGTGGCGTAGGTGCCGGCCGTCACCGCGATGCCCACCGCCGACAGGCCGAGAATGAGCTGGTCCGGCTCCTCGCCGCGCGCCATTTTCAGACCCTCGCGGCCGGCGTCGCGGATGTCGCCCCAGACCATGAGGTCGCTGGTCGCCGCCCCCGCGAGGCCGGCGAGGTCTGTGGGCTGGCCGGTGAGGAAGCCCAGGCCGAACGCCTTGGCGGAATGCAGCGCCTGCGCGCCCGCGCCATTGGCTGCTTCCACCTGTTTGCGCAGCTCCGGGGGAATTGCGAGGTGCCGGGCATCGGCCAAAGCGAGATAGGAGGTGGCGAGCGCCGTGTCGTCCTCCGCCAATGCGGCCTCGATGGCGCGCGTCGCGTCCTCCCCCGTGAAGCCCTTGAGGCCGAGGGCGGCGAGGGCGGCGGGATCGTCGCGGGCAGCGATGAGCTTCGCGCTCTCCTTTGCCACCGGCACAAGCCAGGGCGCCGCGCCGAGCAGCGAAATGAAGACGACGAGGAAGGCGAAGATGCGGGCCATGGTCTTTCCGTGCCGTCATCCTCGCATCCCATTGTGGCGAAGTCGAAAGCATTCGCCGGAAACGCTTGAGGCTCGCACCCATGGCTCGTACCCATGGCTCGCACTCCTGGCTCGCGCCCGCCGGCGAACGGCGCTAGAAGCGCCCCGCACGAGGGAAGGACACCACATGCTCAAGGTCTGGGGCCGCATCAATTCGGTGAACGTGGAGAAGGTGATCTGGACCGTGCGGGAGCTCGGCCTGCCCTTCGAGCGGATCGAGGCCGGCGGTGCCTTCGGCGTGGTGGATACGGCCGAATTCCGGGCGAAGAACCCCGTCGGACGGGTGCCGGTGATCGAGGATGACGGCTTCGTGCTGTGGGAATCCAACGCCATCGTGCGCTATCTCGCCACCCGCCACGGGCTCGGCACGCTGATGCCCGCCGATCTCCAGGCGCAGGCCGAGGCGGGGCGCTGGATGGATTTCCAGCTCGGCACCGTCGCCGCGCCGCTGAGCGCGCTGACCTGGGGCATCGTGCGCACCGCGCCGGACAAGCGCGATCCGAAGGCCCTCGCCCCCGCCTTCGCCAATCTCGGCACGGCGCTGGCGATCGTGGACGCGGCGCTCGTCGGCCGCGATCATCTGGTGGGCGATCGCCTCACCGTGGCCGACATCCCCCTCGCCTGCTGCGCCCACCGCTGGTTCAACATGCCGCTGGACGGGACCGGGCTGGAACGGCCGGAGCTGCCCAACCTCGCCGCATGGTACGGGCGGCTCAAGGCGCGCCCGGCGCTTGAGGGGCTGATGCCGGTGCCGCTGACCTGAGCGGCCCCGATGGGGGACGTACGCTCAGAAGTGCGTCACCCCGTCATAGATCAGCTTCAGGCCGACCACGGCGAGGATCGTATAGACGAGGCCGAAGAAGCGGGCCGGCGAGACCCGCCGCACCAGCCAGACGCCGGCCATGGTCGATACCACGGCGATGGGAAACAGCACGGCCGAGGTGGCGAGGTTCTCGAATGAGACCTGCCCCAGCGCGAGGAAGAACGGCAGCTTCACCCAGTTCACCACCGCGAAGAAGGCGGTGGCCGTCGCCGCGAACTGCTGCACGGGCAGCGGCCGCCGCAGCAGGTAGATCATCAGCGGCGGGCCACCCGCGTTGGCGATCATGCTGGTGAAGCCGGAGACCACGCTCCACACCACGCCCGAGACCGGCCCCGCCACACCGGGTTCGCGCTTCAGCCGTCGCGACAGGAAGGCGCGCGCCGCTTCCGCCACCGAAAGCACGCCGATGCCGAAGGCCACCGCCGCATCGGACACCGAGGCCGCGAGCAGATAGCCGAGAATGATGCCCGCGACGGCGCCCGGAAGGGTCCGCAGCAGTTCCTTGCGGCTCCAGCGGCGCCAGTAGGCGTAGAGGCTGACCACGTCCTGCACGATGAGCACCGGCAGGATGATGGCGGCAGCCTGGATGGGCGACATCACCAGCGCCAAGATGGGTTGGCCCAGCACCGACAGGCCGGTGAAGCCGCCCTTGGAGAGCCCCACCACGATGGTGGCGGGAACGGCGGCGGCATAGAAAAGCGGATCGACGATCAAGGGGGAACTCGCTGCGGCAGCCGCCCCTCGCGCGGGACGGGCGCCGGTCGCGCGGAGGCGCCGGCCCGCCGCCTATAGCAGTCCGCCCGGTGCGGCACGACATAAAACGCCCGACAAGGCCAAGCCCCCGCTGTTCTTCAGCCCCTCTCCCTGCGGCACGGGCCGAGCCGCGCGAGGGCGAGCGCCTGCTCGAAGCCGGCTTCGAGGGAATCGATGATGGGCACCGGCGCCGCAACCTCGATCTCCGCCGCATAGCCGGCCAGCGCCGCCCCGCCGAGGATCACCACGTCCGGCGCCTGCGCCGCGATGGTCTCCTCCACCACCCGGGCCACGGCCCAGGTCTTGTCCGAGGAACCATCCGCGTGGCGTGCGGACAGGCCGAGGGCGTCGCCGGGGACCATGGCGATGCCTGCGCAGCGCCCGTCCAGATGGGTCCGGCGCATCAGCTCGCGCAGCATGGCGGGCCATTCGCCGTGGGGCACGACGATGGAGAACCGCTCGCCCAGCTGGAGCGCGGCGAGGATGCTCGCCTCGGCCATGCCGGCAAAGGGGAAGGTGAAGGTGCCCCGCAGCGCCTCAAGGCCCGGCTCGCCGAAGCACGCATAGAGGGCGGAATCGAACGGCGGACGTCCCTCCTGCGCCTCCTGCGCCACCGCCGCCGCTGCCGCATCGAGAGCCGCATGGCCGGCCACGGCCGCGGATTGGCGTGTGGTGACATAGGGCTCGCCGAAGGTGGCGGTGACGCCGGCAAGTTCGACTCCCGCCGGCGCGCGACGCTGGAGGGCCGCCACCATCCGGTCTGTGACGGCCGCGCTGGTGTTCGCATTCAGGACCAGAATCTTCAAAGCGCCCTCCCCATGCCCGCCCCAAAGGAAGCATCGGGGCGCCGCCGTGAAAAGCGGCAGGGTCGTCTTTCGACCCAAAAAGCATGCGCCCGACCCGACATGCCTAATTGGTGGGCATATATGCAATTCATCGATGATTTAACGATAAACTGTCCCTTCCATTCCCTAGCGGCATAAAGGATCGGGACGGCTCCGACCGCATGGCACAGGGGTTGCTAGCCAGCATGGGCATCCGCCGAAGAGGACTCGACGATGCCCATCACCCATCTGCGCAACAGCCCGGCCCGCCGCCTCCTGAGGACGGCCGCCTTTCTTATGGCCACGGGCGGCGCCTTCGCCGTGCCGGCCCTTCTGGCACCGGGGTTTGCCGCTGCGGAGACCACCCTGCGCATCGGCATGACGGCGGCCGATATTCCGCGCACCCTCGGCCAGCCCGATCAGGGTTTCGAGGGCAACCGCTTCACCGGCCTCACCATGTATGACGCGCTGGTGCTGTGGGACCTGTCCTCGGCCACCAAGCCCAGCGTCCTCGTTCCCGGCCTCGCCACCGAGTGGAAGGTGGACGATCAGGACAAGACCAAGTGGATCTTCAAGCTGCGCCCCGGCGTGACCTTCCATGACGGCTCGCCGTTCAACGCCGATGCCGTGGTGTGGAACGTGGACAAGGTGCTCAACAAGGAGGCACCCCAGTTCGATGCCAGCCAGGTGGGCGTCACCGCCTCGCGCATGCCGACCCTGCGTTCGGCGAAGAAGATCGACGACCTGACGGTGGAGCTGACCACCGCCGAGCCCGACTCCTTCCTGCCCTACAACCTCACCAACCTGTTCATGGCGAGCCCCGCCCACTGGCAGAAGCTCTATGAGACGGCGGAGGGCGCCGACGCCAAGGCGAAGGCCGCCGCGGCCTGGACCATCTTCGCCCGCAGTGCCTCCGGCACCGGCCCGTGGAAGATGGCCGCCTTCGTGCCGCGCGAGCGGCTGGAGCTGGTGAAGAACGCCGCCTACTGGGACAAGAACCGCATCCCCAAGACCGACCGCATGGTGCTCCTGCCCATGCCCGAGGCCAACGCCCGCACCGCCGCCCTCCTCGCCGGGCAGGTGGACTGGATCGAGGCCCCTGCGCCCGACGCCCTGCCGCAGCTCAAGTCGCGCGGCTTCAAGATCGAGGCGAACGAGCAGCCGCACGTCTGGCCCTGGCAGTTCTCCCGCATCGAGGGCTCGCCCTGGAACGACATCCGAGTGCGCAAGGCGGCGAACCTGTGCATCGACCGCGAAGGCATGAAGGAGGGATTGCTCGGCGGCCTGATGGCGCCCGCCACCGGCACGGTGGAGCCCGGCCACCCCTGGCGCGGCAACCCGACCTTCCAGATCAAGTATGATGTGAAGGAAGGCCAGAAGCTGATGAAGGAGGCCGGCTTCGGCCCCGACAAGAAGCTGACGGTGACAACGCAGACGTCGGCCTCCGGCTCGGGCCAGATGCTGCCGCTGCCCATGAATGAATACCTGCAGCAGGCGCTGGCCGAGTGCTATTTCGACGTGAAGCTCGATGTCATCGAGTGGAACACCCTGTTCACTAACTGGCGCAAGGGCGCGAAGGACCCCTCCGCCAATGGCTCCAACGCGGTGAACATCACCTATGCGGCCATGGACCCCTTCTTCGCCATGGTGCGCTTCCTCCAGTCCGGCATGGCGCCGCCGGTGTCCAACAACTGGGGCTACATCAACAACCCGAAGTTTGACGAGCTGGTGAAGAAAGCGCGCAACGCCTTCGATCCCGCCGCCCGCGACGCCGCCCTCGCCGAACTGCACGCCGCCTCGGTGGACGATGCCGCCTTCCTGTGGGTCGCCCATGACGTGGGTCCGCGCGCACTGAGCCCGAAGATCAAGGGCTTCGTGCAGCCCAAGAGCTGGTTCGTGGACTTCTCGCCGGTGTCCATCGGGCAGTGAGGTGATGCCCTTCGCCCCTTGCGGGAGAGGGGTGAAGGCGAAGAACCGTCATGCCCCGGCTTGTCCGGGGCATCCACGGGGCGGCCGGGGCAGACCTGGGGAGGCTTCTCCGGTGGCACGGTGGTTCCCCCGGACAAGCCGGGGGATGACGGCAGCGAAAGACCTAAGCGCGGAGCCGCCGCCCCGCGCTCTTCCGACACAAGCAAGGTGGCCCCGTGCTCCTCTATATCCTGCGGCGCATCGTCTATGTGATCCCCATCGTCGTCTCGGTGGCGCTGGTGTGCTTCCTGCTGGTCCACATCACCCCCGGCGATCCGCTGGTGGCGGTGCTGCCGCCGGATGCCTCCGCCGAGCTCGCGGCGCAGATGCGCGCGGCCTACGGCTTCGACCAGCCCCTGCCGGTGCAGTTCGGCATCTGGGTCTGGAAGGCGCTGCACGGCAATCTCGGCACCTCCATCGCCACCGGGCGGCCGGTGCTGAGCGAAGTGACGGCGGCGGTGGGCAACACCTTCATCCTCGCGGTGACGGCGGCCTTCATCGGCTTCGTGCTGGGCGCCTTCTTCGGCCTGATTGCCGGCTACTTCCGCAACACCTGGGTGGACAAGCTCGCCACCTCCATCGCGGTGGCCGGCGTCTCCGTGCCCCACTACTGGCTGGGCATGGTGCTCGTCATCATCTTCTCGGTGTGGCTCAACTGGCTGCCCGCCGTGGGCATGGGGCCGGGCGGCTGGGCGTGGAACTGGGAGCACCTGCGCTTCCTCATCCTGCCGGCCGTCACCATGTCGGTGATCCCCATGGGCATCGTGACGCGCACGGTGCGGGCGCTCACCGGCGACATCCTCTCGCAGGATTTCGTGGAGGCGCTGCGCTCCAAGGGACTGCGCGAAACACAGGTGTTCCGCCACGTGGTGAAGAACGCTTTGCCCACGGCCATCGCCGTGATGGGCCTGCAACTCGGCTACCTGCTCGGCGGCTCGATCCTCATCGAGACGGTGTTCTCCTGGCCGGGCACGGGCTTCCTTTTGAACTCCGCCATCTTCCAGCGCGACTTGCCCCTCTTGCAGGGCACGATCCTCGTGCTGGCGCTGTTCTTCGTCTTCCTCAACCTCGTGGTGGACATCGCCCAGGCGGCGATCGACCCGCGCATCAAGAGGGCCTGAGCGTGACCGCCACAAGCGACGCCGCCCTCGAGGCGGCCCCCGTCGAGAAGGCCCGCGGCTATTGGGCGACGGTCGCCCGCCGCCTTTCCCGCGACAAGGTGAGCATGGCCTGCGCGGCCATCCTCCTCCTCATCGTGCTCGCCGCCATCTTCGCCCCCTGGCTCGGCCTCGCCGATCCCTATCAGGGCTCCATGATCAGAAGACTGCGCCCCATCGGCACGCCCAACTATCCGCTGGGCAGCGACGAACTCGGCCGCGACATGCTCTCCCGCCTCGTCTATGGCGGGCGGCTCTCGCTGCTCATCGGCATCCTGCCGGTGATCCTCGCCTTCGGCATCGGCACCAGCCTCGGCCTGCTGGCGGGCTATCTCGGCGGCAAGGTCAACACGCTCATCATGCGTACGATCGACGTGTTCTACGCCTTCCCGTCGGTGCTGCTGGCCATCGCCATCTCGGGCGTGCTCGGGGCCGGCATCGTCAATTCCATCGTCTCGCTCACCGTGGTGTTCGTGCCGCAGATCACCCGCGTGGCGGAGAGCGTCACCACCTCGGTGCGCTCGCTGGACTTCGTGGATGCGGCGCGGGCGTCCGGCGCCTCGGCACTCACCATCATGCGCGTCCACATGCTGGGCAATGTGCTGGGGCCGATCTTCGTCTATGCGACGGGCCTCATCTCCGTTTCCATGATCCTCGCGGCGGGCCTCTCCTTCCTCGGCCTCGGCACGCGGCCGCCGGAGCCCGAATGGGGCCTGATGCTGAACACTCTGCGCACAGCCATCTATGTCAATCCGGGCGTCGCGGCGCTGCCGGGCGTGATGATCTTCGCCGTCTCCATCTGCTTCAACATGCTCAGCGACGGGCTGCGCAGCGCCATGGACATCCGCAATTGAGCACCATCGAACCTCTTGAGGATCTCGGCGGACCGGCCCAGCCGCTGCTCGCCGTCAAAAGCCTCACCAAGCATTTCCCCATCGGTGGCGGCCTGTTCGCCGAGAAGAAGACGGTGCGGGCGGTGGACGACGTGTCCTTCGCCGTCGCCAAGGGCGAGACGCTGGGCATCGTGGGCGAGTCGGGCTGCGGCAAGTCCACTACCGCGCGCCTGCTGATGCACCTGATGCCGCGCACATCAGGCGAAATCCTCTTCGACGGGCAGGTCGTCGGCTACAGCCTGTCCATGCGCGAGTTCCGGCGCGGGATGCAGATGGTGTTCCAGGACAGCTATGCGTCCCTGAACCCGCGCCTCACCATCGAGGAGAGCATCGCCTTCGGCCCCAAGGTCCACGGCATCGCCGACAAGGAGGCGCGGGCGCTCGCCCGCGAGCTGATGGGCAAGGTGGGCCTGCGGCCCGAGGTTTTCGCGAACCGCTATCCCCACGAGGTCTCCGGCGGCCAGCGCCAGCGCGTGAACATCGCCCGCGCCCTCGCGCTGAAGCCGCGGCTCGTCATTCTCGACGAGGCGGTCTCGGCGCTGGACAAGTCGGTGGAAGCGCAGGTGCTGAACCTGCTGACCGACCTCAAGCGCGAGTTCGGCCTGACCTATGTCTTCATCAGCCACGATCTCAACGTGGTCCGCTACATCTCCGACCGCGTCCTGGTGATGTATCTCGGGCAGGTGGTGGAGGTGGGTCCCGTGGATGCGGTGTGGGAGGCCCCCGCCCACCCCTATACGCGCGCGCTGCTCGCCGCCATGCCGGCCCTTGATCCGGACAAGCGGACCGAGACGCCGCCCTTATCGGGCGATCCGCCAAACCCCATCGATCCGCCCGCCGGCTGCCGCTTCCACACCCGCTGTTCCTTTGCGGAAGAGGTGTGCGGGCGCATCGGCCCGGCGCTCTCTCCGGCGACGCCGGGCGATACGGCGCCGGACGCCCATCTCGCCGCCTGCCACATGGTGATCCCGGGCTCCGGCCACAGCCGCGCGCCCGCCGCGACGGAGGTCGCCGCATGAGCCAGCATCTTTCGCCGGAAGACGCCGCCGCCATCATCCGCGCCGCCGGGCTCGATCTCTCCGCCGCCGATGCTGCGCGGATCGCCGCCGGCATCTCGCCCGGCCTTGCCGCCTTCTCCACCGTGGCCGGCACCCTGCCGTTCGATCTGGAGCCTGCGACCTTCCTCACGGTGCAAAGGCCCCGTGCGGAGCCGAAGGAGGGCGGCAAATGAGCCTGTCGCTCCGCCCCTCCGCCGGCGCCCCGGCCGATCCAGCGCTGATGACGCTGGCGGAAGCCGCCATGGCCATCCGCGCCGGCGTGCTCTCCTCCCGCGAGGCGACGGAGGCCTGCCTCGCGCGCATCGCGAGGCTCCAGCCGGCCATCAACGCCTTCATCGCCATCGAGCCGGAGGCAGCGCTGGCCGCCGCAGATGCAGCCGACGCGGCACTGGCGCAGGGTGAGGAGAAGGGCTTGCTGCACGGGCTGCCCCTCGCCCACAAGGACATGTTCTACGAGGAAGGCCGCGTCTCCACCTGCGGCTCAAAGATCCTGCGGGAAAAGGTGGCGACGACCGATTCCACCGCGCTCGCCCGCATCAAGGCGGCGGGCACGGTGCGGCTCGGCGCGCTTCACATGGTGGAATTCGCTTACGGCCCCACCGGCCACAACGCCCATTTCGGCGCGGCGCGAAACCCGTGGAACACCGCCCATGTCACGGGTGGCTCCTCCTCCGGCTCGGGGGCGGCGGTGGCGGCGCGGCTCACCTACGGCGCGCTCGGCTCGGACACCGGCGGCTCCATCCGGATGCCCGCCCATTTCTGCGGCGTCACCGGGCTGAAGACGACCGTGGGGCTCGTGAGCCGCTACGGCGCCATGCCGCTCTCCTTCTCCCTCGACACCATCGGCCCGCTGGCCCGCACGGTGGAGGATTGCGCCATCCTGCTCAGCCTCATGGCCGGGCACGACCCGCTGGACCCCACCACCGCCACCGCCCCGGTGCCGGACTATCTCGCCGCCGCCGAGGGTCGCCTGAAGGGCCTCACCATCGGCATCCCGGATGCCTTCTATGTGGACGATCTCGACCCCGAGGTCGCCCGCGTGCTGGACGAGACCATCGCCACCCTGAAGCGCGGCGGCGCGCGCATCGTCACGGTCTCGCTGCCCGACCAGACGAAGCTCTCCGGCGCCTCGCAGGTGGTGCTGAACTGCGAGGCCTCCGCCAGCCACAAGGCGTGGCTTCTGGAACGCCCGCAGGACTATGGCCCGCAGATCCGCTCCCGGCTGGAAAACGGCTTCGCCATCCCGGCAGTGACCTATCTGGAGGCGCTGCGCTGGCGCGGGCCGGCGCTGGCCGAGCATCTCGGCGCCGTGGCGGAGGTGGATGCGGTGCTCGCGCCCACTGCGCCCATGCCGGCCCCCACCATCGCCGAAACCGACACGGACGGCGGGCCGGGCGCGGAAGCGATGATCCAGCGCATCACCCGCTTCACCCGGCCGGTGAACTATCTCGGCCTTCCCACGGTGAGCCTGCCCTGCGGCTTCACCCGCACGGGGCTGCCCGTCGGGCTTCAAGTGATCGGCCGCCCGTTCGCCGAGGCGACGCTGATCCGCATCGGCGCCGCCTTCCAGCGCGAGACCGACTTCCACGAACAGATGCCGGAGGAAGCATGAGCGAAGCTGCAAGCGAAGCGACCGGCGCGAAAATCGTGGCTGAGGCAGCAAAGCCCCTCGTCGACATCCGCGACCTCACCATCCGCTTCACCGGCGAGCGCACCGTCCATGCGGTGAACGGCGTGTCCCTCTCCCTCGGCGAGGGCGAGGTGCTGGGGCTGCTGGGTGAGTCCGGCTCGGGCAAGAGCGTCACCATGCGCGCGCTCATGCGCCTGCTGCCCAAGCGGCGTTCGGTGATCTCCGGCAGCGTGCATGTGGCAGGGCAGGACGTGCTCGCCATGGACGACGCTACCCTCTCCGACTTCCGCGGTCGCACCGTTTCCATGATCTTTCAGGAGCCGGCTCTGGCGCTGGACCCGGTCTACACCATCGGCCGGCAGATCTCGGAATCCGTGATGCGCCACGAGGGCCTGAGCCAGCGCGATGCCACCGCCCGCGCGCTGGAGATGCTTGAGCTGGTGCGCATCCCCTCGGCCAAGCGCCGGCTGGACGCCTATCCCCACGAGATGAGCGGCGGCATGCGCCAGCGCGCCATGATCGCCCTCGCCTTGGCCTGCCGCCCCAAGATCCTGCTCGCGGACGAGCCCACCACCGCGCTCGATGCCACCGTGCAGATCCAGATCCTGCTGCTGCTGCGCGAGCTGCAGCGGGAAATGGGCATGTCGGTGATCTTCGTCACCCACGACATCGGCGTCGCCATCGAGATCTGCGACAAGGTGGCGGTGATGTATGCCGGCCAGATCGTGGAGACCGGCACGCTGGGCGAGATCGTGCGCACGCCGGAACATCCCTATCCGCGCGGGCTGCTCGCCTCCACCGTCCACGGCGCGGCGCGCGGGGCGCGGCTGGAGACGATCCCCGGCACGCCGCCCTCCCTCGACAAGGCGCCCGTCGCCTGCTCCTTTGCCCCCCGCTGTGCCTATGCCCAACCGCGCTGCACCGCCGCGCCGCCGCCCTACGTCCATCTCGGACCCGGTCGCGACGTGCGCTGCATTCTGGCTGAAACTTCCGTACCGGTGACTTGATGTCCGCGCCCGCCACCAACCTCACGATCAACGCCGACCGCCTCTGGAGCACCATCATCGAGACCGCCCGCTTCGGCGGCACCGAGAAAGGCGGCGTGCGCCGCCTGACGCTGAGCGAGGAAGACCGGCAGGTGCGCGACTGGTTCCGCGCCGCCTGCGAGGGGGCCGGCTGCACCGTGAGCGTGGACGGCCTCGGCAACATGTTCGCCCTGCGGCCGGGCAAGGACATGACGAAGCCGCCGCTCGGCATCGGCTCCCACCTCGACACCCAGCCCACCGGCGGCAAGTTCGACGGCATCCTGGGCGTGATGGCGGCGCTGGAAGTGGTGCGCACGCTCAACGACGCCGGCATCGAGACCGACGCGCCTCTCTGCGTCTGCAACTGGACCAACGAGGAAGGCTCCCGCTTCGCCCCGGCCATGATGGGCTCGGCGGGCTACGTGGCCGACCTGCCGGTCGCCGATATCCTCGCCCGGACCGATGCGGATGGGATCAGCGTCGGCGCGGCGCTGGATGCCATCGGCTATCGCGGGCCGGAGGCGGTGGGCGCGCAGAAGTTCTCGGGCTTCCTCGAACTCCACATCGAGCAGGGGCCGATCCTGGAGGCGGAGGGCCTTCCCATCGGCGTGGTGGAGCACGGCCAGGGCATCATCTGGTACGACGGCCGCATCACCGGCTTCGAGAGCCACACGGGCTCCACGCCCATGCACCTGAGGAAGGATGCGCTCGCCGCCTTGTCCGAGATCGTGCTCGCCATCGAAAGCCTCGCCAAGGCGCACGGGCCGAATGCGGTGGGCAGTGTCGGCGAGGCCGTGATCGCGCGGCCCTCGCGCAATGTGATCCCCGGCGAGATCGCCTTTTCAGGCGAGTTCCGCACGCCCGACGCCGCCATCCTCGACGCCCTCGACAAGGGACTTCAGGCGCAGGTGAAGGAGATCGCCGCGCGGCGGAAGGTGGAGATTCACCTCGACACCATCTGGCGCAAGGAACCCACCCATTTCGATCCGGCCATGACCGGTGCCATCGCCGCCGCCGCCGACCGGCTCGGCCTGCCGCACCGGCCCATCGTCTCCGGCGCGGGGCATGACAGCTTCCACCTCGCCACAGTGGTCCCCACGGCCATGATCTTCGTGCCCTGCAAGGACGGCGTGAGCCACAACGAGCTGGAATCCGCCAAGCCGGAGGAGTGCGCCGCCGGCGCCAACGTGCTGCTGCACGCGGTGCTCGCGGTGGCGGGCGGCGGCGCGTGACGCCTCTCGTTCCGCGCCCGCTGACGGCGGAGGCCTTCGCGCCCTATGGCGAGGTGTTCGCCGTGCCCGAAACGGTGGGTGTGCGCACCTCGTTCGACACCGGTCTCGCGAACCTGCGGCCGGGTGTGCCCGCGAGCCTCTCCCTCATCCTCGCCGCACCGGTGCCTCAGCCGGTGGCGGTTAGCGTGATCGAGCGGCACGTCTTCACCTCCCAGAGCTTCGTGCCCATGGCGCCCGCGCGCTGGGTGATCGTGGTGGCGCCGGGCACGGCCGAGGGCGGGCCGGACCTCGCGGCGGCGGAAGCCTTTCTGCCCGCGCCGGGACAGGGCATCACGCTGGCACCGGGCACCTGGCACGCGCCGCTGACTGTGCTCGATGCCCCGGCCCCGTTCGCGCTGCTCATGTGGCGCGACTACGGGCCGGACGACGAGGAGGTGATCGCCATGCCGCCGCTGGCGGTGGCGATCTGACCGGCGCTTACGCCGCGGCGAGCCGCGCCCGTCCCCATTTGCGCACGGCGTGCAGGCCATCGAGCACCGGCCGCTCCACCGCCGCGAGGAACACGCTGGCGAGGGCGAACGTCGCCAGCGCCGTGAGCGCGAAGAGGAGCGCGAGCCCTCCCACGCCGAGCGGCGCGAAATGCACGAAGGCCCAGGCCGCCGGCCCCACGATCAGCGGCACATGCACCAGATAGAGCGGGAAGGAGAGCGCGCCGAGATGCTGCAGCGCCGGCCGCTCGAACAGGTCGCGCAGCCAGGGCGTGGTGAGGAACGCGACGATGACGAGGAGCGCCCCCGCCTCCCGCCATCCTGCGCCGCCGAGGCGCGAGAGAACGGCATCGGCGAGGCCCGGCCCATCCGCATGGCCGGGATAGGTGGCGCCCAGCACGAGGCCGAGAAGCGCGAGCAGCGTGCCCGCCACCGGCATGGGCCGGAGCCAGCCACGCAGCTCGAACACCAGCGCGCCGCCGCAGAAGGCGGCGAGCGAAAAGTTGCCGGCGATGGCGAGGCCAAGGAGCCCCGCCACCAGCGCCGGCACCCGCGCCGGCCCTCGCACCAGGGCATAGCCGCCATAGATGAGGAACGAGCCCATCAGCTCGATGCGCATGGTCCAGAGCGGATTGTCGAACAGGGGCTTGCCGGTCCCCACGAACACTTGAACCGCCCCCTCCCAGGCCGCCTGCCATAAGGGCGGGATGGGCGGCTGGTGGGTCCAGCGGAACCAGGAACTGCCGGTGAGCGCCTGCGCCGCCTTGCCGGCCTCGGGAAAGCCGGCGATCCAGAACCACGCAATCAGCGAGCCGGCGAGCGCCGGCAGGGCGAGGCGGAAGTAGCGCAAGCCGATCAAGAGCGGCGCTTCCTTCAGCGTGCGCGGCGCCGAGGCGGCCAGCACGAAGCCGCTCAGAGCGAAGAAGACGGCGACCGAGAAATGCCCGTTCCACAGCACCGCCAGCGGCGTGTCGGACACCGAGAACCCCTCGCGCCCCCAGGAGCGGAAGGGGCCGGGCACGAAGGCATAGAAGAAATGGAAGATCGCGACGGTACAGGAGGCAAAGCCCCGCAGGCCGTCGAGGCTCGTCACGCGCCCCAGTGGAGGATCGGCGTGGGGCGGATCGATGAGGTGTGTTCCGGAAACGGGCATCAGGCGGGCATCGGGGCAGCAAGCAGAAGCCGGACCGTAGCGCCGTCATGGGCGCAGGTCCATGCCAGGCCGCCGTGCGCCCGGCTCGAACCGAGCCCTATTTCCGCCGTGTGGCCCGACCCCCGCATGGGCCCTCCGGTCGAGCCGGAAGGCGACGATGGACCAAGCCGCTTGCCCGCTCAGGCCCCTGCGAACGCGTCCGACGTCAGCGCCTTGAGCGCTGCGCGATATTCCTCCCTAAGCCGCGCGCACAGCTCGGCCGCGCCGGGCAGGTCGGCGATGCCGCCCACCCCCTGCCCGGCCGACCACACGGTCTTCCACGCCTTCGCCTCGTTGGACATGTCGAGCTTGGCATGGCCCTGGAGATTGTCCGGGTCGAGCCCGGCGGCGCGGATGCTGGGCTTCATGAAGTTGGCGTTCACGCCGCTGATGGCCGGCGTGTAGAGGATGTCCGCCGCCGAGGAGGACAGGATCATGTCCTTGAATTCCTGCGGCACCATGGCCTCGCGCGTGGCGATGAAGCGCGTGCCCATGTAGGCGAGGTCCGCCCCCACCGCGCGGGCGGCGAGGATCTGGGCGCCGGTGTTGATGGCCCCAGCCATCAGGATGGTGCCGGCGAACACCTGCCTTATCTCGGTGACGAGGGCGAAGGGGCTGATCTGCCCCGCATGGCCGCCCGCCCCGGCGGACACGGCGATGATGCCATCCACGCCGGCTTCCGCTGCCTTCTCCGCATGGCGGCGGCTGATGACATCGTGGAAGACGACGCCGCCATAGGAATGCACCGCCTTCACGAGGTCCGGCACCGCGCCGAGCGAGGTGATGATGAGCGGGACCTTCTCCTCGACGCAGATGGCGAGGTCCGCCTCCAGCCGCGGGTTGGACTTGTGGACGATGAGGTTGACGCCGAACGGCGCCGCATCCGGCGTGGCGGCGAGCCGCTCCTTGATCTCGCGCACCCAGTCGCGGAAGCCCTCGCTGGTGCGGGCGTTGAGCGCCGGGAAGGTGCCCACGAGCCCCGAGCGCGAGACTTCCACCACGAGATCCGAGCCGGAGGTCAGGAACATGGGTGCGGCGACCGCGGGGATTTTCAGGCGGCCCTCGAAGGCGGCGGGAAGCGGCATGGGTTGGTCCTTATCCTTGGGGCGGCGGGGCCGCCGTCTCGTTTGTGAATTTCGAACCGTCATGCCCCGGCTCGTCCGGGGCATCCACCGCGCCGCCCGGTCGGTGCTTCGCAATCGGGCACTCTTCTAGCGGCCAAGTGGATCCCCCGGACAAGCCGGGGGATGACAACCGCCTAAGGCGTCGCTCCGCCCCCCTTCGCGGCCTGGCGGGCGAAGAAGGCGGCGATCTTCTCCTGCGCCTGTGCGCTTTGGATAAGGCCGGCGCAATAATCGCGCTCCACCTTCAGCGCCGTGTCCATGGGCAGGCGCGCGCCCTCGAACACGCAGGAGAGGATGGCGCGCGGGGCGGGGTCTTCCCCCTTGGTGCGCGCCAGCACGCGGGCGTTCCAGAGGGCGAAAAGGTCTCCCGCGGCGGTGCTTGTAGGCGCGAGGCCGGGCAGGCGGAAGCCCTTCACATCCCATGCCGCGACGGCGCTCACCCGGCCCTCGCGCAGGGCCGCCTTCGCTGCGGGGATGAGATCGTCCGGCGCCACGACCGCATCGATCAGCCCCGCCGCCTGCGCCTCGGCGGCGCTCATGGGGCGACCCTCCAGCAGGATGGGCAAGGCGGCGGCCATGCCGAGGCGGCGCAGCACGCGCTGGGTGCCCCCCGCGCCCGGCAATATGCCGAGGGTCACCTCTGGCAGACCGAACAGCCCCTTCGGATTGGCGGCGGCGAGGCGGTGATGGCAGGCGAGCATCAGCTCCAGCCCTGCGCCTAGCGCGGTGCCCGGCGCGGCGGCGACCACCGGCTTGCCGCACGTCTCCAGCCTGCGGAACAGCGCGCCCATGCGGCCGATGCGGCGCGCCGCTTCCGGCAAAGTCACGTCCGGCGCCGCGAGGCCGTTCATGATCGAAAGGTCCGCCCCGGCGAGGAAGGAGGACTTTCCAGAGGTGACGATGACGCCGGAGACGGCGCCATCCGCCGCCAGCCGTTCCACCTCGGCCTCCAGCGCATCCACCAGCCCCCAGCCGAGCGTGTTCACCGACCGGCCGGGCTGGTCGAGGATGAGAATGGCGATGCCGTCGCCGTCGATCTCGGTGCGCAGCATGGCTCAGACCCGTTCGATGATGGTGGCGACGCCCATGCCGGCGCCGATGCACAGGGTGGCGAGCGCCGTGGCCTTCCCCGTTCGCTCCAGTTCGTCGAGCACCGTACCAAGGATCATGGCGCCGGTGGCACCGAGCGGATGGCCCATGGCGATAGCACCGCCGTTCACGTTCACCTGCGCGGGGTCGAGGCCCAAGGCGTCGGTGAAGCGCAACGCCACGGCGGCGAAGGCCTCGTTGATCTCGAAGAGGTCGATGTCCGCAACCGCCATCCCCGCCCGCTTCAGCGCCTTGTCGGCAGCGAAGGAGGGAGCGGTGAGCATGATGGTGGGCTCAGAGCCAATCTCCGCGAAGGCGCGGATGCGCGCGCGCGGCCTCAGGCCCGCCGCCTCGCCGGCCTCGCGCGTGCCGATGAGCACAGCGGCGGCGCCATCCACGATGCCGGAAGAATTGCCGGCGTGATGGACATGGGCGATCTCCCCGACTTCGGGATAGCGCAGGCGCGCGATGGCATCGAAGCCGGGGTCGGCGCCCATGGCGGCGAAGGCGGGCTTGAGACGGGCGAGATTCTCCACGCTGGAATTGCCCCGCACCGTCTCGTCGCGGTCCAGCATCACCTCGCCGATAGTGTCGGTGACGGGCACGATGGAGCGGGTGAAGCGGCCTTCCGCCCACGCCCGCGCGGCCCGGTGATGGCTCTCCACGGCAAAGGCATCCACGGCGGCGCGGTCATAGCCCCATTTCGTCGCGATGAGGTCGGCGCTGATGCCCTGCGGCACGAAGCGGGTGGCGAAGGCCACGTCCGGATCCTGGCTCCACGCCCCGCCGTCCGAAAGGATGGGAATGCGCGACATGGATTCACAACCAGCGCCGATCACCATGTCCGCCTGCCCCGCCATCACCTTGGCGGAGGCCATGTTCACCGCCTCCAGCCCGGAGCCGCAGAAGCGGTTGATCTGAACGCCCGCGACCTCCTCGTCATAGCCCGCACGCAGAGCCGCGATGCGCGGCAGGCACTGGCCCTGCTCGCCGATGGGCATGACGACGCCCATCACGATGTCGCTCACCTGCGCCGTGTCCAGTTGGCTGCGGTTGCGCAGCGCGGATAGCACGGTGGCAGCAAGATGCACGGGCGTTGCCGCATGCAGCGCGCCATCCGGCTTGCCGCGGCCGCGCGGGGTGCGCACGTGATCGAAGATGTAGGCGTCCGGCATGGAGAATCCTTGCAGCCCCGAAGGTCAGGCGTAGAGGCCTTCGATCTCGGTGGCGTATTTCTTCTGGATGTTGGAGCGGCGGATCTTCATGGTCGCCGTCACCTCGTCGTCGTCGTGGTCCAGCTCCTTGGTGAGGAGGTGGAAACGGCGGATGTGGGAGACCTGCGCCAATTCCCCATTGGCCTTGGCGATCTCGCCCTCGATCAGCGCGCGGACCTGCGGGTTCTCCACGAGATTGCGGAAATTGGTGTAGGAAATCGCCTTCTCCTCCGCCCATTTGCCCACCGTCTCGAAATCGATCTGGATGAGGGCGGAGACATATTTGCGCGCCTCGCCGATGACGATGCATTCCTTGATGAAGACGCTCGATTTCGCGACGTTCTCGATCTCCGACGGGCTCAGGTTCTTGCCGCCCGCCGTAATCATGATGTCCTTCAGGCGATCCACGATCTTCACCTGATCGCCCACCATCTCCACCACGTCGCCGGTGTAGAGCCAGCCGTCGCGGAGCGCCGCCGTCGTCGCCTCCTCATTGCGGTAGTAGCCGGCGAACACGAGGTCGCCTTTCACGAGCAGTTCGTTGTGCGGGCCGAGCTTCACCTCCACGCCCTCCGCCGCCGGACCGACGCAGCCGGGGCGGAGATCGGTGAGGCGCTGGCCGGTGCACATGCCGGTGGTCTCGGTGGCGCCATAGACTTCCACAAGAGGCACACCGAGCGTGCGGAAGAAGCGCACGATATTGGGCGAGATCGGCGCCGCGCCGGTCATCGCTACCTTGGCGCGCCGGAGGCCAATGAAATTCTGCAGGGCACGGAAGAAGAGCAGGTAGGCCACCAAGAAGATCGCCCGCTCCTTCAGCGAGCGCCGCGACGGATGCTTTTCGGCGAACGGCTCGCACGCCTTCACGAGGCGCTCGTACAGCGCCCGGCGCAGGCCGCCCGCCTCCATCATCTTGATGGTGATGGAGGCCGCGAGCTTCTCCCAGATGCGCGGCACGCCGAGGAACATGGTGGGGGCGACCTCGCGCAGGTCCTCCTGGATGGTGCGGATGCTCTCGCCGAAATTCACCTGGGAGCCGAGATAGATGGGCGCCATGGTGGTGAGCATCTGCTCGGCCACGTGGCAGAGCGGCAGATAGGAGACATGGGTGGTGGTTTCGTCGAGGCGAAGGCGCTCCGTGAGCGCGATCGCCTCGGCGCGCAGATTGCGATAGGTGAGCATCGCCCCCTTGGGCTTTCCGGTGGAGCCGGAGGTGTAGATCATCAGCGCCACGTCGGTGAGCGACTGGCGCGCCAGCGCGGCGTCGATCAGGCCGGGGTGCGCGGCGCGGTGGGCGGCGCCCATCTCGATCATGGTGTCGAAGGCGATCACCTCGCCGCCCACATAGGTGCGCAGACCCTTCTTCTCCACCACCACGATGCGCCGGAGCTTGGGCAGCTCGTCGCGCCGCTCAAGCACCTTGTCCACCTGCTCCTGGTCCTCGCAGACGACGATCTCCGCCTCCGCGTGGCCCAGCACATAGGCCACCTCGTTCGCCGGGCTGGTGGGATAGACACCCACCGTGACCGCACCGAGGAGGCCGGCGCCCAGCTGCGTCAGCACCCATTCGATGCGATTTTCAGAGAGCACCGCCACATGCCCGCCCTCCGGCAGGCCGAGCGCGCGCAGGCCGTGGCCGGCAAGTGCCGCGCGCTCGAAATAGGCCTGCCACGACACCGGATTCCAGATGCCGAAATCCTTCTGGCGGATGGCCGTGCGCGCGCCGACGCGCTCCGCGTTGAGACGCAGCATCTGCGGCAAAGTGAGGTCGGGAAAGGTGGGTGCGGTCATGGTCGCGCGCTCACGAAAGCCAGCGCTTGCGGCGCTTGTAGTGCTTGATGTCGCGGTAGCTCTTCGCCCCCGCCTCCCCGGCCATGCCGAGGTAGAATTCACGCACGTCCTGGTCGGCCATCAGCCGCTCGGTGGGGCCGTCCAGCACGATCTTGCCGGTCTCCATGATGTAGCCGTAGTGCGAGACGGCGAGCGCCACCGCTGCATTCTGCTCCACCAGCAGCATGGAGACGCCCCGCTCGCGATTGATGCGGGCGATGATGGTGAAGATCTCCTCCACCAGCTTCGGCGACAGGCCAAGCGAGGGTTCATCCAGCAGGATCAGCTTCGGCTCCGCCACCAGCGCACGGCCGATGGCGAGCATCTGCTGCTCGCCGCCGGAGAGATAGCCGGCGCGACCGTTGCGGCGCTCGTGCAGGCGGGGAAAATACTCGTACACCGCATCGAAGGAGGAGGGCTTCGCCGCCCGCCCGGTGAGGGCGTAAGTGGCGGCAACGAGGTTCTCCTCCACTGTGAGATCCTCGAAAATGCGCCGCCCCTCCATCACGTGGAACAGGCCGCGGCGCACAAGCATGTGCGGCTTCTCGGCTCCGCTCGCCGCCCCGTCGAAGGTGATGGCGCCGGAGGTGACGTCGCCGTCCTCCAGCGCGAGAAGGCCGGACACCGCCTTGAGGGTGGTGGACTTGCCGGCGCCGTTGGAGCCCAGCAGCGCCACAACCTTCCCGGCCTCCACCTTCAGCGACAGGCCGCGCAGCACCTGGATCGTCTTGTTGTAGACGACCTCGATGTTGGAGATGTCGAGGATGGGGGCGCCTGGAGTCTCAGTCATTGTTCCCCCCGCCCACCGCCGTCATGCTCCGGCGCGACCGGAGCATCCATGCCCCCGCCCCGCGCCAGCACCCGGAGGCCCGATGGGCCCTCCGGTCAAGCCGGAGGGCGACGGCGGGAGGAAAGATGAGCAGAGCGGTCATCGCCATCACTTCTTCAGGCTGATCCAGTCGGACGCCGGCTTCATCTGTTTTTCGGCGGCATTGAACTGGTAGATGCGGCCGACCGGAACGGAATTTCCGGGTACGGAGATCGGAACGCCGATGATGCCGCCGGTGTCGAAATCCTTGATGGAGTTGAGGGCGGCCTTCAGCGTCTTGCCGTTCAGCTCCTGACCGGCAGCGAGCGTGCGCTTGGCCGCCTCGCCCATGAGCATGGCGGTGAGGAAACCCTGCATGTAGCCCGTTGCCTGATAGGTCGGGCGCAGCTTGCGGATCTTCTCGAGGATCGGCGCGTCGGGCGCGGTGTCGTAATAATAGCGGTACGGCATCACGCCCATGAAGCCGTCCGCCGGGGCGCCCACATTGGCCCAGAGCGAATTGTCCATGGACCAAAAGGTGCCCATGAACTTGGTCTTGAGCCCGAGTTGCTTGGCCTGGGACATGAATTCCGGCAGCGGCGCCAGCACGTAGCCGTGGAAGATGGTGAAATCCGGATTGGCGCGGCGCAGCTTCAGCACTTCGGTGGAGACGTCCACGGCGGAGGGCGGGGTGACGATCTGCGCCACCACGTCGAGACCCAAGGCCTTCGCCCGCTTCACGCTCGCTTCGATGGGGTCGCGGCCGAACTCGGTGTCCGAATTCACGAAGACGAGCTTCGCGCCCGGCTGCGCCTTGGCGATGTATTCGAGCAGGATGGCGAACATTTCCACATAGTCCGGCCCGGCCATGAACTGGAACGGATACTTCGCGGGATCGTTCAGCTCGCTGCCGAAGGAGGCGCCAGCCATGAGGATGGTGCCGCGGCGGTTCAGCTCCTCGTTGATGGTCTTCGCGAAGCCGGTACTGTCGCCATAGTAGAGATGGATGTCGTTCTGCGTGGTGAGCTTGTTGAACACCGCAACGGACGTATCCACCTTGTACGCGGTGTCCTCATAGGCGAGGCGCAGCTTGCGCCCGGCGATGCCGCCGGCCTCGTTGGTGAGCTTCACATAGTCCGACATGCCCGCCTCGATGGCGACGCCGGCGAAGGCGAACACGCCGGTAAGCGGGATGGAGCCGCCGATGACGATCTCCTTCTCCTGCGCATAGGCGGTGAAGCCGGGGAAGGCCGAGGCGAGGCCGGCGCCGGCGGCGAGGCCCATGATCTGGCGTCTGTTGAGACTGGTCATTGGCGTTTTCTCCCTTGGATCTTTTTACTTGGTCTTTTCTGGTGTCACGTGCGGAACGGCCACAGATGGAAGAACCGGCGCGCACGGCGCACCATTTCCGCCAGCCCATGCGGCTCGAAGACGAGGAAGAGGATGATGAGCGCGCCGAACACGATGGTACGCACGGGCGAGAGCGCCGCGCCCGCATTGGGGAAGATGGGCGCGAGCCAGTCCACCACGTACTTCAGCAGCTCCGGCACCAGCGTCATGAAGGCTGCGCCCAGAACCGAGCCGATGATGGTGCCGAGCCCGCCCACGATGACCGCCGCGAGGAAGAATATGGAGGTGGCGAAGGGAAAGCTTTCCGGCGTCACCACGCGGAAGAAATAGGCCCACATGCCGCCCGCCACGCCCGCATAAAAAGACGAGAGGGCGAAGCTCATGAGCTTGTAGCGCAGCAGCGGAATGCCCAGCACCTCGGCCGAGATGTCCCGGTCGCGGATGGCGATGAAGGCGCGGCCGATGCGGGTGCGGAAGAGGTTCGCGGCACCCAGCACCATGAGGCACGTGATGGGCACGATGACGAAATAGAGCGCGAACGGGCTCGCCAGCTCCAGCCCGAACAGCCGCGCCGGCGCGACATTGATGCCGCGCACGCCGCCTGTCACCGACACCCAGTGGGTGAAGACGAAATGCAGGATCACCGAGGCTGCGATGGTGGCGATGGCGAGATAGAGCCCCTTCACCCTGAGGCTCGGAATGCCCACCAGCACGCCCACGAAGGCCGCGACGAAACCGGCCGCGAGGATGTTGAGAAGGAACGGCGTTCCGACCTGCCCCTCGAAGAAGGCAACCGTGTAGGCCCCCACCGCCATGAAGGCCGCCTGCCCGAGGCTGACGAGGCCAGTAAAGCCGGTGAGAATATTGAGCCCCGTCGCACTCGCCACGTTGATCGCGACAAGACAGGCCAGATAAAGCCAGTATTGGTTGAGCACGAAGGGCGCGAGCACCAGCATCGCGAGGAGCACGCCCATCCACGCCCGCTGCGTCGCGGTGACGAGCAGCCCCTCGTCGGCGATATAGGTTTCCTTGGCGGTCGCGATGCGCATCAGAGCCGCTCGATCTCCACGGTGCCGAACAGGCCGTAGGGCCGGATCATCAGCGCCGCGATGAGGATGGAGAAGGTGGTGACGAGCTTGTACTCGCCGCCGAGGAAGGTGCCGGCCCAGGCCTCCACGAGGCCGATGAGAATGCCGCCGACGAGCGCGCCGAGCACGCTGTCCAGCCCGCCGATGATGACCACCACCAGCGCCGAGAGGCCGAACACGCCCATGGTAGGCGAGATGCCCCCGATGGCGCCCACCAGCAGTCCCGCCCCGGCGGCGGTGGCGCAGGCCACCATCCAGGCCAGCGAAAAGACGGCCGGCACGTTGATGCCGCAGGAATAGGCCGCCGCCTGGTCGGTCGCCGTGGCACGCAGGGCGACGCCGCCGCGCCAGAAGCGGAACAGCAGCAGGAACAGGGCGATGACCAGCGCGGACACGACAAAGCCGATGGCGATCTTGCGCGACACATAGGCCTCGCCGATGAACACCGGCGCCTGCCCCATGAAGTCCGGCAGCGCGCGGGGGTCCGTGTTCCAGATCAGCTCCGTGGCGCCGATGAGCACCGAGCCGAGCCCCACCGTGAGCATCAGCACGGAGATGGAGCTCTCCCCCAGCATGGGCCGGATGAGCGTGCGCTCCACCACGAAGCCAAACAGCGCGCCGCCGGCGATGGCGAGCGGAATGGCAAGCCAGGTGGCGAGGCCGAAGGCGGTGACGAAGGCGAAGAAGAGATATCCCCCCAGCATCAAGATCTCGCCCACCGCGAGATTGATGACGCGCGTTGCCTTGTAGATGAGCACGAAGGACAGAGCCGTCAGCGAAAGCAACGCTCCGGAGCCCAGCCCCGCCAGCGTCACCTCGGTGAAGAAGAGCCAATCCATCAGGCCGCCTCCCCGACGCCCGAGAGCCGGCGCATCAGCTCGGCGGGATCGCCCGAGCCGAGATAGGCGGCGGCGACCTCGGGATTGGCCTGCACCTGCGCTGGCAGGCCTTGCGCGATGACCTTGCCGAAATTCAGCACCACCACATGGTCGGAGATGTCCATCACCATCCCCATGTCGTGCTCCACCATAAGGATGGAGATGCCCCACTCTTCCTTCACGTCGAGGATGAAGCGGGCCATGTCCTCGGTCTCTTCGCGGTTCATGCCGGCGACGGGCTCGTCCAGCATCAGGAGGCGCGGGCGCATGGCCAGCGCGCGCGCCAGCTCCACCCGCTTCTGGAGGCCGTAGGAGAGCGAGGCGACCGGCTTGTTGCGGATGTGGTCGATCTCGAGGAAATCGATGATCTGCCGCTCCACCTCGGCGCGCAGCTCCATCTCTTCAGCCCGGGCCGCCCCCCAATAGGCGAGCGCCTGCAAGAGGTTGGTCTTCATGTGGGCGTGCCGGCCGAGCTTGATGTTGTCGAGCACGGTCATGCCCTTGAAGAGCGCGATGTTCTGGAAGGTGCGCGCCAGCCCCGCCTTCGCCCGCTGCGGCGGGTGGGTGTGGGTGATGTCCGTGCCATCGAGCCGGATGGCGCCCGCGCGCGGACGGTAGAAGCCGGAAATGCAGTTGAAGAGCGAGGTTTTGCCGGCGCCGTTGGGGCCGATAAGGGCCGTGATGGAGCCGGGCCTCACCTCGAAGGACACATCGGTGAGCGCCTTCAGCCCGCCGAACCACAGGCCGAGGCCATCCACCGCCAGGTGCGCGGCGGCCGGCGCAGGCGTTGCCGCGGAGGCGGGCGCGGCGCTCATGCCCTCTCTCCCGGATGCGGGCCGGCGCACGCGCGCCGCCCGGCCGCAGGGACCGAGTTGACCTGTTCCAAGGCATTCCCTCCAAAGCCGCCGGTTTTCCGGCGGTCGTCTTGGCTTTACTTCACTTCAACTCTGCGACTTGCTCAGCGCGTAGCGCGCGAAGATGCGCTCCACCGGCTCGTCGATCTCGCGGCCCGCCCGCACGAAGCCCTTGCGCCAGTCGATCAGGTGCCGGCGCATCCAGGTGCGGGAAAGGTCGAGGTCGCGCGCCTTGACGGCGTCGATGATGAAGCGGTGCGCCTGCGCCATGCGCGCGGCGCCCTCCGGCACCCGACGGCAGATCATTTCCGTCGAGGGAAAGAACAGCAAGGCGGCGGGCTCGCGCGCCATCTCCAGCACACGGTTGCCGCAGGCGCGGGCGAGCAGGGCGTGAAACTCGGAATCCAGTTCCGCCACCACGACCGGATTGTTCACCGCCGCTTCCAGGCGCTCCTGATTTTCCTCCAGCGCGGCCAGCATGTCCGCGTCCGCATGGACCACCGCGCCTTCGACGACCCCCACCTCCAGCACCATGGCGGTGTCGAACAGCTCGCGGAACGTCACGTCCTGCAGCACCAGCGCGCGGCTGATGCGGGTGGAAAGCGCCGCCGGCCGGGGCTCGCAGACGAACAGCTTGCGGCTCGCCTCCCGCCGAACGAGGCCGCCCTGCTCCAGCACGCGGATGCCCTCGCGCACCGTGGAGCGGTTCACCCCGAACTGCCGCACCAGCGCCGCCTCGGTGCCGATCTCATCCCCCGGCCGAAGCCGGCCGGACACGATCTCGGCCTCGATGGCCTCGGCGACCATCTCGTAGGCGGAAGGGACCTTGATGCGGTCGAACCGTTCCATGAGCACCGGGAAATCCGCGAAAGGACACTTTGTCGGACAAAAGGCTATTTATGGGTCAGAGGGTTGTCAACGGGCATTTCGCGGAATGAATGGAGAATTTAAGTTGTTGAAAGTATTATGTTTTAATCGAAAAATATCGAAAGACCGACATATTGTGCATTGCGACATCGCAGGCGCACCAGGCGGACCGCCGGAGGCTGAAGCTCGCCCGGCCCTGTTCTTGCGTGGGCCACGGCTACGTGGCCGGAATTGCCCGGCGTGTGTCGGCGGCGGGTGAACATGCCCTTGATTTTCCGTGATGAATGCGAACGGGCCGGACGCCTTGGCGCCGCGTCGCAAACCCGACAGAGCGTCCCCCGCGACGGATTCCGGGCAACGGCAGGATGACGGCCGCCGTCACCGCCGGGCCGAAGATCGCCGCGCTGTCCTGCGGCAAGCCGGTCTATCTCGTGGTGCTGCTCCATGCCGAGGGCAGTTGCGGGCAGGAGGTGATCGACCTCGCGCTGAATTTCGCGCCCGAACTGCCCAAGGCGGATTTCCTCGCCGCCGAGGCCCCCTTCCCGGCCGCGACGGGCCGCCGGTGGTTTCCCGGCGAGGGCTTTTCCACCGAGGCCATCGTTGCCGGCCTCGCGACCAGCGCCCCGCTGCTCGACGCCTTTCTCGACGAGATGCTGGCGGCGCGGCGTCTGCCGGGCGACCACCTCGCCCTCGTGGGCTTCTCGCAGGGGGCCATGCTGGCTCTCGAGGTGGGCTTGCGCCGCGCCGTGCCGCCCGCCGTCATCATCGCCTTCGGGGGTGCCCTGCCCGAGGCGCGCGACATCGGTCCGCCGCGGGCGAAGCCGCCGGTGGTGTTCATCCATGGCGAGGACGATGCCGTGGTGCCGCTCGCGGACATGATTGCCACCCGCGACCGCCTGAAGGCCCTCGGCCTGCTGGTGAAGAGCATGCGCCGGCCCGGCCTCGGCCATGGCGTGGATGACGATGGCATCGTCGCCGCCGGCAGCGTGCTGGCCGCGACCCTCGTGAAGCCGAAGAAGGCGAGCGATGACCATGACCACGACGACCACGACCATGACCACTGAGACCGGAGCCGCCCCCGTGCCGGACGTCATCGCCCCCCCGCCCGAGCCGCTGCGCCGCTTCTCGTGGGACATCCAGTCCATGGTCGAGCTGGCGGACGATCCCCGCGAAATCCTGATGATCGGCCGCGACCTGATAGGTCGGCTGGTGGCGCAGGACGACTGGCTACCGGAGGTGTTCGCCCGGCTCGATGGCGCGCCGTTCCGCCAGTACCAGCTCTATGCGGACCAGATGACGCGCTTCACCGTCGTCGCCACCGTGCTCGCCCCAGGTGCCGCGCTGCCCCTGTGCGAGCAGACGGTGTGGGAGCTGGCCGGCGTGCTGCGCGGCGAGGTGGTGCGCCAGCGCCTTGCGCTGCCCGAAGGCGCATCGCCGGTCGTGCGGGCGCCGGAGAAGCGCCTTGGCGCGGGCGCGGTGGATGCCTTCTCGCCCAGGGACGGCGATGGACTCGCCATCGCCAACGGCTCGGCCACCGCACCGGCGATCCTGATCGAGGTGCATGGCGCCGAGATCGGCGGTGCGGCGCGCCGCACCGCCGCGCCGGATGGCAGCGTGGGCAGCTTCACCACCGTCTACGCCAACCCGCCCGAGGCGCCGGCGTGGGACATCCTGACCATTCAGGCGCGCATCACGGACTGACTGTTGCCGGGCGACATGCGCCGGTGGTCTAGTCGCCCTGCGCCCGCCGGCGCGGAGACCTGCAAAATGCTGCGCCGCGCCGTCCTGATCCTCGCCCTTCTGCTCGCACCGGCCATCGCACGCGCTGGGGACGGCGCCGCACCGGATCGCGCAGCAGAGGCCGCCATCCGCGCCCGCCTCACCGCCTGGGTCGAGGCGTTCAACCGGGGCGACGCCGCCGCCACCTGCGAACTGTTCTCCGATGATCTGCGGGCTGATGTGCAAGGCGCCCCGGCGGGCGACAAGGCGACCGTCTGCGGGCGCATCGCCAGGGTGCTGGCGAAGTCGGCCGGCAAGCTCGCCTATACTTGCGTGGTTCACGAAATCCTGGTGTCCGGCGACCTCGCCATGGTTCGCCTCACCTGGGTGCTCACCGGGCGGCCGGACGGCAAGGAGATTTCGCAGGACGAGGGCCTGGACATCTTCCGCCGCGACGCCGACGGCGTCTGGCGCATCGCGCGCTATATGGCGTTCACGGTGGATCAGACAGAGCGCGCGGCTCCGGGAAAATGACAGGGCGCGCTGACGGGTCGTTATTCCGCAGCTTCCTTGGGCGGCTTGCGGCGGCTCTTCGCCGGAATGACGAGATCGAACTCGGCAAGTTCCTCGTCGGTGGGCCAGGTCATGTCCTTATCCCACGCCCAGTGCGCGCGGATGTCTTCGTCGCTCATGGCGCGCAGCTTATCCCAGTCGACCTCCTTGATCGCCCGGTCAGCTTCCTCCAATTGCTTCTTGGTAGGCACGCCGCTCGCTCCGCTTCGCCATTCTGAGGGATATGGCCCGCCGCCTCCGGCCTCGCCACGTCCACACACACAATAGCACATCTTCGCCGATGGCAGCCACGGACTCGAAACGCAGCTCGGTCTGGGGCGGCTTGAGGGAACGGCGGTCGAGGCGCGGTCGCCCGTCGAACAGACGACCGGAAATGGAAAGCGGCAAACCATGCTTGGCACGGTTCGCCGCATCCTTGTCGTCATCCCATTCGAGGTCGTCTGTCTCGCCCATCGCGGCCCCCGTCGCCTTTAGATTCTGACATATCCTGGCTTCGCGGCCCAGACTTCGCTCCGGTGACAGTGTCACCGGCCCCGCCAAAAAAAAGCCCCGGAGCAGCGCGGGCTGCTCCGGGGCCTGCCTCAACGAAAGAGGATCAGTTCTTCGACTTGTCCACCAGCGCCTTGGCCTTGATCCAGGGCATCATGGCGCGCAGCTTCTCGCCGACTTCCTCGATGGGGTGGGCGTTGGCGCGGGCGCGGGTGGCCTTGAAGGAGGCCTGGTTGACCTTGTTCTCCAGCATCCAGTCGCGGGTGAACTTGCCGGACTGGATGTCGTTCAGCACGCGCTTCATCTCGGCCTTGGTCTCGGCGGTGATGATGCGGGGGCCGGTGACATACTCGCCGTATTCGGCGGTGTTGGAGATGGAGTAGTTCATGTTGGCGATGCCGCCCTCATAGATGAGGTCGACGATCAGCTTCACCTCGTGGAGGCACTCGAAATAGGCCATCTCGGGGGCGTAGCCGGCTTCCACCAGCGTCTCGAAGCCGGCGCGGATCAGCTCCACGAGGCCGCCGCAGAGCACCACCTGCTCGCCGAAGAGGTCGGTCTCGCACTCTTCCTTGAAGGTGGTCTCGATGACGCCGGCGCGGCCGCCGCCGATGGCGGAGGCGTAGGACAGGCCGAGGTCATGGGCGTTGCCCGAGGCGTCCTGGGCGATGGCGATGAGGGTCGGCACGCCGCCGCCGCGCTGGTACTCGGAACGCACGGTGTGGCCGGGACCCTTGGGGGCGACCATCAGCACGTCGAGGTCCTTGCGGGGCTCGATGAGGTTGAAGTGGACGTTGAGGCCGTGGGCGAACAGCAGCGCCGCGCCGTGCTTCATGTTGTCCGCGAGGCTCTCGCGATAGATGTCGCCCTGCAGCTCGTCGGGGGTGAGCATCATCACCACGTCGGCGATCTTGGCGGCCTCGGCGGGCGCCATCACCTTGAAGCCCTCGGCCTCGGCCTTCTTGGCGGACGCGGAGCCGGGACGCAGGCCGATGATGACATCCTTCACGCCCGAGTCGCGCATGTTGAGCGCGTGGGCATGGCCCTGGCTGCCATAACCGATGACGGCGACCTTCTTGCCCTTGATGAGGTTCAGGTCGGCGTCGCTGTCGTAATAAACGCGCATCGTGGTCTCCTTATGGGCGTTATCTCGAATTGGGGGATGGCCGCGGCTCCTTTGCACCGGATCGCGGCAAATGGAAACAGGCGTTTCGCCCGGCACCGCTGCCGGCGAACGCCTGTTTCCGATTGGTCACATTGTCAGGCCGCGGCCCTCACATGGCCTCCGGCCCGCGGGAGATGGCCACCACGCCGGTGCGCGCCACCTCCACGAGGCCGAGCGGCTCCATCAGCCAGGCGAACTGGTCGATCTTGTCCGACTTGCCGGTGATCTCGAACACGAAGCTTTCGCGCGTCGCGTCGATGACGCGGGCGCGGAAGGCCTCGGCGAGCCTGAGCGCCTCGCCCCTGGCATCGCCCACGCCGCGCACCTTCACCATGGCCAGCTCGCGCTCCAGCGCCGAGGCCTCCACGGTGAGGTCGCGCACCCGGTGGACGGGCACGAGGCGGTCGAGCTGGTTCTTGATCTGCTCGATCACCATGGGCGTGCCGGTGGTGACGATGGTGATGCGCGAGAGGTGGCCCTCGTGGCTCACCTCGGACACCGTGAGGCTGTCGATATTGTAGCCGCGGCCGGAGAACAGGCCGATGACGCGCGCCAGCACGCCCGGCTCGTTATCGACCAGGACGGAGAGGGTGTGGCGCTCGATGGGCTCTTGGGTGTTGGGCATGGATGTCTCGGATGGAAGGGCGTGAGGGCGGCGATGCGCCGAGAAGAGGCTCCCACTCCCCTTGCGGGAGAGGGTTGGGTGCGGGGGTTACGTCCGTCTGGCCAGCGCCGGGCGGCTCCGCCCGGCGCTTCGCGCCTCACACCAGCATCTTGCCCTCGTCGGTGATGGCCTCGTCGAGATCGATCGCCATGTCGCCGAGGATCATCTCGTTGTGGGCGCGGCCCGACGGGATCATGGGGAAGCAGTTTTCCTGCTGGTCCACGATGCAGTCGAAGATCACCGGCCGCTTGATGGCGATCATCTCCTCGATGGCCGCGTCGAGATCGGACGGCTTGTCGCAGCGGATGCCCACGCCGCCATAGGCGTCGGCGAGCTTCACGAAGTCGGGCAGCGCCTCGGAATAGGAGTGCGAGTAGCGCGCGCCGTGCAGCAGTTCCTGCCACTGGCGCACCATGCCCATGTACTTGTTGTTCAGGATGAAGATCTTCACCGGCAGGTCGAACTGCACGGCGGTCGACATCTCCTGCATGTTCATGAGGATGGAGGCCTCGCCGGCGATGTCGATGCACAGGGCGTCGGGGTGCGCCTTCTGCGCGCCGATGGCGGCGGGCAGGCCGTAGCCCATGGTGCCGAGGCCGCCGGAGGTCATCCAGCGGTTCGGCTCCTCGAAGCGGAAGAACTGTGCCGCCCACATCTGGTGCTGGCCCACCTCGGTGGAGATGTAGACGTCCTTGTCCTTGGTGAGATTGTAGAGCCGCTCGATGGCGTACTGCGGCTTGATGATCTCGTCCGAATGCCGGTAGGCGAGGCAGTTGCGCCCCCGCCAGCGGTCGATCTGCGCCCACCAGGCGTCCAGCGCCGCCTTGTCCAGCTTCAGGCCGCGGGCCTTCCAGGCGGCCAGCATGTCGGCGAGCACGCGGGTGCAGTCGCCGATGATGGGCAGGTCCACCTTGACGTTCTTGTTGATGGACGAGGGGTCGATGTCGATGTGGATCTTCTTCGAGCCCGGCGCGAAGGCGTCGAGGCGGCCGGTGATGCGGTCATCGAAGCGCGCGCCGATGCAGACCATCACGTCGCAGCCGTGCATGGCCATGTTGGCCTCGTAGGTGCCGTGCATGCCCAGCATGCCAAGCCACTGGCGATCGGCCGCCGGGAAGGCGCCGAGGCCCATGAGGGTCGAGGTGACGGGCACGCCGGTGAGGCGGGCCAGCTCGCGCAGGATGCGGCTCGCCTCCGGCCCGGAATTGATGACGCCGCCGCCGGTGTAGAAGATCGGCTTCTTCGCGCCCGCCAGCATCTCCACCGCCGCCGCGATCTGCGGCGCCTCGGCGTCGAGCTTGGGACGGTAGGTCTTGTGCTGGATGTTCTCGCGGCCGACATAGGTGCCGGTGGCGAACTGCACGTCCTTGGGGATGTCGACGACCACCGGGCCCGGCCGGCCGTTCTGGGCGACGTAGAAGGCCTCATGCAGTGTGCGCGCGAGGTCATTCACGTCCCGCACCAGGTAATTGTGCTTGGTGCAGGGGCGGGTGATGCCGACCGTGTCGCATTCCTGGAAGGCGTCATTGCCGATGAGGTGGGTGGCCACCTGCCCCGTGATGCAGACGATCGGGATGGAATCCATCAGCGCGTCGGTGAGGCCGGTGACGGCATTGGTGGCGCCGGGGCCGGAGGTGACGAGCACGACGCCGACCTTGCCGGAGGAGCGGGCATAGCCCTCGGCCGAATGCACCGCCGCCTGCTCGTGGCGCACCAGGATGTGCTCGATGTGGTTCTGGTGGAACAGCGCATCGTAGATCGGCAGCACGGCGCCGCCCGGATAGCCGAAGATGTGCTCGACGCCCTGGTCGGCGAAGGCCTGGATCACCATCTCGGCGCCGGTCATCTGCTTGCTCATGGTCCAACTCCCTGCGGGATGCTCTCGGTCCCGGCCGGCGCGCTTCGCCGGACTTTTATCCTTGTCTCCGCCCGGCCTGCGGCCCGGCTCGATCCCGAATTCCGCGCCGGCGCCCCGGCTCAGAAACGACGAAGGGGCCCGAAGGCCCCTCGTCACGCGCCACCTCGTTCGTCACGGCCTTCAGGCCGGACGGAAAGTGGCGCGCCACCCTACGAGAAGAATAATGATCTTGCGCATGTCCGCGCCGTCCCTTTCAAAAGTTGCGCGAAACTACCCATGCGCAGGGGGATCGTCAAGCGCCGATGCACTCCGTTAGGGAATGCGTGGTAGCTTTCCGCAGCTTCCGCCGTGATATTGCCCAAAGTTGGGGGTCTGTATATCAAACCTGCGGTCCCGAAGGATCCGATGAGGAGGGGCACTGCCTCATGAAGAAGTTCACGCTCGCGATTTCGGCCACTCTCCTCGCGACGGCGCTGTCTGCCGGCGCCGCGCTGGCGGATTGCCAGACGGATGTCGCCTCCGTGCGCGGTGAACTGGAAGAGAAGGGCAAGGCCCTGCAGTCGATCGTGAACAAGAAGGAGAAGAACCCGCAGGTCCTCTGCCCCGCGTTCCGCGCCTATGCCGCGGCCGAGCAGAAGTGGGTGAAGTTCCTGGCCGACAACAAGGATTGGTGCCAGGTTCCGCAGCAGGCCATCGATACGGCCGCCGCCTCCAACAAGAAGACCATCGATCTGCGCAACAAGATCTGCGAGGCCGCGGCCAACGGTGCGACCGGCGTCGAGGGCGGCGGCGGCAAGCCCCCGCCGCAGGGCTCCATGTCCAGCGCGCTCGGCATCACCACCGGCTACAGCATCGATGCCGGCAAGAACTCCGGCGTGTTCGGTACGCTCAACGGCAACGCCCTGAAGTGAGGCTGCCCGATTGAGTTCCAGCGAAGGGGCGTCCGCCCCGCCGATCGCCGATGCCCCACGCGGTAACTGGGTGGAGCGCCTGGCCCCTGGCCCGGTGCGTCCCTACCTGCGACTCGCGCGGATGGACCGGCCCATCGGCTCATGGCTCCTGCTCCTGCCCTGCTGGTGGTCCACCGCGCTCGCGGCCATCGCCAATGACGATCCCTACCCCTCGGTGAAGCTGCTGGTGCTGTTCGCCATCGGCGCCGTCGCCATGCGCGGGGCGGGCTGCACCTGGAATGACATCCTCGATCGCAAGATCGACCGGCAGGTGGCGCGCACCCGCGGCCGGCCCATCGCGTCCGGGCAGGTGAGCGTCCCCGCGGCCTTCGCCTTCCTCGTGTTCCAGGCCCTCGTCGGCCTCGCGGTGCTGCTGTCCCTGCCGCATTTCGCCATCGTCACCGGCATCGCCTCCCTCGGCGTGGTGGCGGTGTACCCGCTGATGAAGCGCGTCACCTCCGTGCCGCAGCTCATCCTGGGCATCGCCTTCTCCTGGGGGGCGCTGATGGGCTGGGCGAGCGTGATGCGCACCATCGCCGATCCCGCCTTGCTGCTGTTCGCCGGCTCGGTGCTGTGGGTGTTCGCCTACGACACCATCTATGCCCATCAGGACAAGGAGGACGACGCCATCGTCGGCGTGCGCTCCACAGCCCTCCTGTTCGGACGCAGCACCGGACTTGCGGTGTCGCTGTGCTACGCCATGGTGGTGTTTCTGTTCGCGGCGGCGCTCATGTCCGTGCCGGTGGGGCCGCTTGCGTATCTCGGCCTGATCGGCTTCGCCGTTCACCTGTGGCTGCAGGTGCGCCGGCTCGACATCGATGATCCCGAGCGCTGCCTCGCCGTCTTCAAGTCGAATCGCGACGCCGGCCTGATCCTGTTCGCGGGCCTCGCCCTCGACACCCTCCTGCCCAACACCATCGCGCCGCTGCTGCCGTAAGGACAGCCCGCGGGGCGGTCCGATTGACGCGGTGCAGCATCAGATGGCTTGCCTCGCGGCGTCCGCGCCCCTATTTGGCAGGGCAATGAGCACCGAACCGACGCGCGCCGGCGGCGGGGATCATCCCCGGTTCGCCATCGAAGACGCCTTTGCCCGCCGTATGGTCGATACGGTGGCGCAGGCCGGCGAGATGGCGCGCAGCATGTTCGCGGCCGGCGTGAAGACCTGGACCAAGGGCAACGATTCCCCCGTCACCGAGGCCGACATGGCGGTGGACGCCTTCCTGCGGCAGCATCTGACGGCGCTCGATCCCGCCGCCGGCTGGCTGTCCGAGGAATCGGCCGACACGCCCGCGCGCCTGTCCGCCCAGCGGCTGTGGGTGGTGGACCCCATCGACGGCACGCGCGCCTTCATGGCCGCCGGCAGCGACTGGGCGGTCTCCGTGGCGCTGGTGGAGGCGGGACGCCCCGTCGCCGCCGCCCTGTTCGCCCCGGCCACCGACGAAATGTTCACCGCCATGGCCGGCGCCGGCGCCTTCCATAACGGCCGCCGCCTCGCCGCCCCGTCACGCGCGCGGCTCGACGGCGCGCGGGTCGCCGGCCCGCCGGCCGATCTCGACCGCATCGCCCGCGCCGCCCGCGTGGAGCGCCTGCCGCGCATTCGTTCGCTGGCGCTGCGCCTCGCGCGGGTCGCCACCGGCGAGATCGACGTCGCCCTCGCCGGCGGCAATTCCAACGACTGGGATCTGGCCGCCGCCGATCTCGTGGTCACGGAGGCGCAGGGGCGCCTCACCGGCCACGACGGCGTGGCGCTGCGCTACAATGCGCCGGTCCCCAGCCACGCCCCCCTCGTCTGCGCCGGTGCCCCGCTGCACCCGGCCGCGCTCGAGGCCATGGGCGCACCCGTTTCTTTCAAAGCCGCATTGGATACGCCATGACCGACATGAAGAAGCAGTTGCCCCACCTGGTATTCGGCGGGGAGCTCACCGCGATCGACAGCTCCGAATTCAAGGATCTGAGCAAGCTCGACATCGTCGGCATTTATCCCGACTATGCCAGCGCCACGGCCGCCTGGAAGGCGAAGGCGCAGCAGACGGTGGACAACGCCATGATGCGCTACTTCGTGGTACATCTGCACCGCCTCCTCGATCCGGAAACCGGCAAGGTTCAGGGCGGGTGAGGATCAGGTCTCTCGTTCCGCATCCCCTGCGGGACGCAACAACAGTGGGCAAACCATAAGATGTGGCGGCGACTGAGGACCAACCGCGCCTTCAAGGTGGCAGCGGGGACGACGTTTGCGTCCTATTTCAAGCTGGTGGCGCATACGACGGATTTCGTCATCGAGCCGCCGGACGTCTTCGAGGCCATCGACGAGCACCTGCCGGTGATCGTCACCTTCTGGCACGGGCAGCATTTCCTGACGCCGTTCGCCATGAAGCCACACCACAAGGCCAAGGTGCTGATCTCCCGCCATGCGGATGCGGAGATCAACGCCATCGCCGCCGAGAAGCTGGGCGTCGGAACCATTCGCGGCTCCGGCGCCACCTCCAAGCGCGACTTCCACCGCAAGGGGGCGGTCTCCGCCACCTACCAGATGCTGGATACCCTTGCGGAAGGCATCAATGTGGCGATGACGGCCGATGTCCCCAAGATCGCGCGCAAGGTGGGGATGGGCGTCGTTACCATTGCACGCTACTCGGGACGCCCTATCATCCCGGTCGCCATGGCGACCCGTAATCGCATCACCCTGAAGAGCTGGGACCGCGCCAGCCTGAACCTGCCGTTCGGGAAGGGCGCCGCCGTGGCCGGCGCGCCCATCTGGGTGGCCCGCGACGTGGACGAGGCCGGCCTTCTCGCCGCCCGCGATCAGGTGCAGGCCGCCCTCGAGGACGTGACCCGCCGGGCCGAGGCTCTCGCCGCACGGACCTCGCGCCGATGAAGGGCCAGCCATGAAAGGCGAGCCATGAAGGCCGCGGCATGAAGGGGCGCAAGCTGCCTCTCACCCTCCGGGCCTACCGGCGGGCGAGTTCCGTGGCGGCGCTGCTGGCGCCGGCGTGGCTCTCCTATCGCGTCCGAAAGGGCAAGGAAGACCCGGCGCGCCTCGCCGAGCGGCGCGGCTATGCCAGCACGGAGCGCCCCCCCGGCCCGCTGGTGTGGGTGCATGGCGCCAGCGTGGGCGAAGTCATCTCCGTCCTGCCGCTGATCGAGCGGCTGACGCAGCGCGGCTTCCGCGTGCTGCTCACCTCCGGCACGCTCACCTCCAGCCGTGTCGCCGAGCGACGGGCGCCGCCCGGCGTCATCCACCAGTTCGTGCCGCTGGATGCCCGCGCCTTCGTCGCGCGCTTCCTGGACCACTGGTCGCCCGACCTCGTGCTGCTCGCTGAATCCGAGCTGTGGCCCAACCTCCTCGCGGAACTGGGGCGGCGCGGCACGCCCATCGTGCTGGTCAACGGCCGCCTCTCCGAGCGCTCCGCCAATCGCTGGAAGAAGCTGCCCAAGAGCGCGCGGGCGCTGCTCTCCCGCGTCGATCTGTGCCTCGCCCAGAGCGAGGAGGACGGAGCGCGCTTCCAGGCGCTGGGCACGCCGCGGGTGGAAGTCTGCGGCAATCTGAAGTTCGACGTGCCACCCCCTTCCGCCGATTCCGCCGAGTTGCAGCGGCTCGACAAGGCGCTGGGCAAGCGGCCCATCCTGCTCGCCGCCTCCACCCATGAGGGCGAGGAGGCGCTGATGCTGGAGGCGCACGAAATCCTCACCTCCAAGATCCCGGATCTGGTGACGGTGATCGCCCCCCGCCATCCCGAACGCGGGCTGGATGTGGCGGCCCTCGCCCAGGCGGCCGACCTCGGCACCCGCCAGCGCAGCCTCGGCGAACTGCCGGACCGGGAAACCGACATCTATATCGCCGACACCATCGGCGAGCTGGGCCTGTTCTATCGTATGGCGCCGGTGGTGTTCATGGGCGGCTCCCTGGTGGAGCACGGCGGGCAGAACCCCATTGAGCCGGCGAAGCTCGGCGCGGTGGTGCTGCACGGCCCCCATGTGTGGAACTTCGCCAACATCTACGAGCGGCTGGACGCCGACGAGGGCGCGGCGGAAGTCACCGACGCGCTGGGCATCGCCCGCGCCGCCTATGCCCTCATCAAGGACCCGCAGTTGCACGGCGAGATGGCGGACGCGGCCCATGCCGCCGTGACCTCGCTGGGCGGCGCGCTCGACCGCACGCTCACGGCCATCGAGCCTTATCTGGTCCACATCCGCCTGCAGGCCCGCTGATGCGGCGCGCGCCCGCCTTCTGGTGGCACGACCGGCCGGGCCTTGCCGCCGCCCTCCTCTCGCCGGTGGCGGCGGTGATCGGCGGCGTGGCGCTGCGCCGGCTCGGGCAGGCCGGCGGCACGGTGGACGTGCCGGTGATCTGCATCGGCAATCCAACGGTGGGCGGTGCGGGCAAGACCCCCACCGCCATCGCCCTTATCGAACGGCTCAAGGCGCGCGGCGCGCAGCCCTTCGCCTTGCTGCGCGGCCACGGCGGCAAGGCGAAGGCGCCCCTTCGCGTGGATCTCGCCGCCCACACCGCCGCGGACGTGGGCGACGAAGCCCTCCTGCTCGCCAATCATGCGCCCACCATCGTCGCCGGTGGCGACAGGCTGGGCGGCGCGCGACTGGCGGTGAAGGCCGGCGCGAGCCATGTGGTGATGGACGACGGGTTCCAGAACCCCTCGCTGCACAAGGATTGCAGCCTGCTGGTGATCGACGCCGGCGTCGGCGTCGGCAACGGCTGCGTCACACCCTCCGGCCCCCTGCGCGCGCCGCTGGCACCGCAGCTTGAGAAGGCCGATGCGGTGCTGGTGATCGGCGAGGGTGCCCCCGGCGAGCGGGTGGCCGGCGCGGCACGCGCGGCCGGGCTCGCCTTGCTGCGGGGACATCTTGCGCCGGAGCCCTCGGCCGTCGCGGCGCTGAAGGGCCTGCCACTGGTCGCCTTCGCCGGCATCGGACGTCCGGAGAAGTTCTTCGCCACGCTAGTGGGGGAAGGTCTCGACGTGGTCGCCCGCCACCCCTTCGCCGACCACCACCCCTACCGGCCCGACGAGATCGCCCGCCTCGCGTCGGAGGCGGCGCGCCTCGGGGCGCGGCTGGTGACGACGCAGAAGGATCTGGCGCGCCTTGAGCCCGAGATCGCGCGCGGGGCGAACATTGCCTCCCTGCCCGTCCGTCTCGCGCTGGACGTCGCGGATCAGATCGACGCCCTCATCGACCGCGCTGAAGCCCGCGCGGCCACGCGGCGGGCCTGACGCTCCCTCAGTGCCGCCGGGCGAGGAGCGCGGTCGCCGCCACCATCAGCCAGCCGAGGATCATCAGGCTGCCGCCGAACGGCGCGCTTCCGCCCAGGAGCTTGACGTCCATCAAGGCCCGCGACGCCAGATCGCCCGAAAAGAGAAGCGTGCCGAGCGCGATGGCGCTGGCCCCCACCTTCAGCAGCACGCCCCCGCGGGCGAGCTGGAGGGCAAGGGCGACCAGCGCCGCCAGCGCCGCGGCATTGAACAGCAGGAAGTGCGACGCGGTCTCGAGGTTGGTGCCCCCGCCCACGTGGGCCGCCGCAGCCGCGGCGCCGACACCGGCCGCACCGAACAGGCCGGCAAGAAGAACGAGAAGACGGGTCCAGAGGTCCATCGGGCGTTTCCTTGAAGCGCCCGCGGCCGATCGCGGGCAGCCCGTCTATACGCCCGCCGGAAGGGTCGCGGTGCATGACATCGCGGCGCAGGGTGTGGCAGCGCCCGACACGACCCCCGGGCATGCCCGGGGCCAACCAAGGGCTATGAGCCCAAAGTCTGGCTGGGCGGTGCCTTGTGGAGCGTCGAGGTGCTCAGCATAATCCGCCCCAACCAAGGCGGGTACCGCCATGAATGATGGACAGCGGCCAAAGCGGTCCGCGCGAGGGAGGCAGAAGAATGTCCGACAAGGTCTATGACGTTCCGTCCCAGTGGGCTCAGAAAGCCTATGTGGACGACGCGCACTACCAGTCCATGTATGCCGCCTCGGTCAACGACCCGAACGCCTTCTGGGGCGAGCACGGCAAGAGGATCGACTGGTTCACGCCCTACACGAAGGTGAAGAACACCTCGTATGATCCCGGCCACGTCTCCATCAAGTGGTTCGAGGACGGCGTGACCAACGTCGCCTACAATTGCGTGGACCGGCATCTCGAGACCCGCGGCGACCAGGTGGCCATCATCTGGGAGGGCGACAGCCCCGACGAGAGCCGCAAGATCACCTATCGCGAGCTCTCCTCCGAGGTGAACAAGCTCGCCAACGTGCTGCGCAACCGCGGCGTGGAGAAGGGCGACCGCGTCACCATCTATTTGCCGATGATCCCCGAGGCGGCGTTCGCCATGCTCGCCTGCGCGCGGCTCGGCGCCATTCACTCCATCGTGTTCGGCGGCTTCTCGCCGGACAGCCTCGGCGGACGCATCGCCGACTGCGGCTCGAAGGTGGTCATCACCGCCGACGAGGGCCTGCGCGGCGGCCGCAAGGTGCCGCTGAAGGCCAATGTGGACGCGGCGGTGAGCCAGATCGACGGCGGCGTGGACCATGTGATCGTGGTGCGCCGCACCGGCGGCAAGGTGGACATGGTTCCCGGCCGCGACGTCTATTACGACGAAGCCGCCGCCATGGTGACGGACGAATGCCCGGCCGAGCACATGAACGCGGAAGATCCGCTGTTCATCCTCTACACCTCCGGCTCCACCGGCAAGCCGAAGGGCGTGCTGCACACCACCGGCGGCTATCTCGTCTATGCGTCCATGACGCATCAGTACGTGTTCGACTATCACCCCGGCGACATCTACTGGTGCACCGCTGACGTGGGCTGGGTGACGGGCCATTCCTACATCGTCTATGGCCCGCTCGCGAACGGCGCCACCACGCTGATGTTCGAGGGCATCCCGAACTATCCGTCGGTCTCCCGCTTCTGGGACGTGATCGACAAGCATCAGGTGTCGATCTTCTACACCGCCCCCACCGCCATCCGCTCGCTGATGCAGGCGGGCGAGGAGCCGGTGAAGAAGACCTCGCGCGCCTCGCTGCGCCTGCTCGGCTCGGTGGGCGAGCCCATCAATCCGGAAGCCTGGGAGTGGTACTACCACGTGGTGGGCGAGGGCCGCTGCCCGATCGTCGATACCTGGTGGCAGACCGAGACCGGCGGCATTCTCATCACCCCCCTGCCCGGCGCGACGAAGCTCAAGCCCGGCTCGGCCACCCGTCCCTTCTTCGGCGTCCAGCCGGAAGTCGTGGATGCGGCCGGCGGCGTGCTGGAAGGCGCCTGCGAGGGCAACCTCGTGATCGCCGACTCGTGGCCGGGCCAGATGCGCACGGTCTATGGCGACCATGAGCGCTTCGAGCAGACCTACTTCTCCACCTATCCCGGCAAGTACTTCACCGGCGACGGCTGCCGCCGCGACGCGGACGGCTTCTACTGGATCACCGGCCGCGTGGACGACGTCATCAACGTCTCGGGCCATCGTATGGGTACGGCGGAGGTGGAAAGCGCCCTCGTCGCCCATCCGAAGGTGTCCGAGGCCGCCGTCGTGGGCTTCCCGCACGACATCAAGGGCCAGGGCATCTATGCCTATGTCACCCTGATGGACGGCGTCGAGCCCACCGAGGAGCTGCGCAAGGAGCTGGTGGCCTGGGTGCGCCGCGAGATCGGCCCCATCGCCTCGCCGGACCTGATCCAGTTCGCGCCGGGCCTGCCCAAGACCCGCTCGGGCAAGATCATGCGCCGCATCCTGCGCAAGATCGCGGAAGACCAGTTCGAGAGCCTCGGCGACACCTCGACGCTGGCCGATCCCGGCGTGGTGGAAGACCTCATCAGCAACCGCCAGAACAAGCGCGACGCCGCCTGAGGATCGCCGCACCGCGCCCCCCTCGTCACCGTCATGGCCCGGCTCGTCCGGGCCATCCACCGGGCCGATGGAGCGGTGTGAGCGACAAAGACCCGGCCCGGCCGCACCGTGGATCCCCCGGATGAACCGGGGGATGACGGCGGCAGGGGGCGGTGAAAGCGAAACCAAGACCAAGCCGGCGTCCCTCGGGGCGCCGGTTTTGTTATGGGCCGGGGCACAAAGAAAAACCGGGCGCTCGCGAGAGGCCCGGCGGGAGGAATGCGACGAAGATAAAGGCTCGGCGAGGGGGGCTCGCCGCGCTGCTCAGTGCGAGCGGCTGACCACGGTGTATTCGCCGGCGGCGACGCGCTCGGCGACGCGGGCCATATATTCGGAGCTGGCGGCCTCGCCATAGGTGGCGACGAGGCTGCGCAGGGCGGTGAAGAGCGCGGCCTGCACCAGACAATCCTCGTCCAGCCCTTCGCGCACGGCCTCGACCCACGCATCGTTCAGGTAGGTCAAAGCGGCGTGGCGGTCATCGGCGGCCATGTCCGAGATTTCCGGCAGGTCGATGACGGGGTTGGTCAAGGTGGACACGTTTGGCTGCCTCCGCGCCGCAGAACCGAACGGCGCACTGGATATCTAGCACTTCACGCTGGGGGATTCAGGCGAGTTCTGACCAAAAGGTTAACACGAAAGGGGTCAATTCCCCCCATACCGCACCACGATTTCGTGAGTGAGCCGCCCGCCCTCGTCGAGCTGGCGATCCACCGCCATCCGGGCGGCCGGCGTGCAGCTGCGGTAGACCTCGGCGTAGCTGGAATAGCCGCGGTTGAAGCTGGCGATGATCTTGGAGCGGCGGGCGTCCGAGGGCTGCTCGGTGTCGATGAGCGCCTGCATCTCGTTGCGCCAGCGCTGCGCCTCGGCGGTGACGCCGCACAGGGGCCGCAGGTAATGAAGGGCGCCGAGAATCTCCGCGAGCCGCATCAGATCGCCGTCATAGGGCGGCGGCGCGCCTTCCGTCGGACCGGCGGCGCGGGACGATGCGGGGCCGGCGAGCACGAGGCCGGCGGCGAGAAGGAGAGAAAGGGCGCGCTTCAGCATGGTTCCGCCCTAACTCCTGCGGCCCGCGGCGCGCCGGGTCAAGGGGGCGAAGCCGCGGCTCACATCTCGCCCATCAGCAGCGCGGCCTTGGCCACCACCTCGGCAAGCCCCTCGGTGGTGGTGAGGCTCGCGACCTCATTGGGACGGAACCAGCCCACCTCCGCCGCCTCCTCGCCCGGCATGGGCTCCCCGCCGCGCCAGCGGGCGGCATGGGCGAGCACCACGAAATGGGCCTTCAGCTCGCCGTCCCGGCTGCGGACGATGATGTCGCGGGCGGCGGCAAGGCCGACGATCTCGGCCTCCACGCCCACCTCTTCCATCACCTCGCGCACGGCGGCCTCGGCCACCGTCTCGCCCGGCTCCACCCGCCCGCCGGGCAGGCTCCACAGCCCGGCGCCGGGATTGGCGGCGCGGCGGGCGAGCAGCACGAGGGGGCCGCGGAACACGGCGGCGCTGGCGGCGAGCGTCGGGCGCACCTCGACGCGCGGGGTGGCCGGCGTCTCGCTCTCAAGGGTGTCGGACATGGCGAATCTCGGACCGAAATGGGCGGCGTCCACCCGTGACGGGCGGCTTGTGGCGTTTCGGCCGGAGCTTACCTTTCCCCGATCCGAGGAGCACGCGATTCGTGACCGAGCCTGACGTCCCCGCCAAACCTGTCCCCAAAGCCGCCCGCCCCCGCACCGGTGCCGCGCCGCGCGCGTGGCAGCGCATGCTCTCCGGCCGCCGGCTCGATCTGCTCGACCCCTCCCCCCTCGACGTGGAGATCGAGGACATCGCCCACGGCCTTGCCCGCGTGGCGCGATGGAACGGCCAGACCTCGGGCGCCAACATCTTCTCCGTGGCCCAGCATTCCCTGCTGGTGGAGAAGATTTCCCGCCGCACCCATCCGGATCTCGACGCCCGCTGGCGCCTGTGCGTGCTGCTGCACGACGCGCCGGAATACGTCATCGGCGACATGATCTCCCCCTTCAAGGCGGTGCTGGGGGGCGACTACAAGGCGGTGGAGGCGCGCCTCCTCGGGGCCATCTGCGTGCGCTTCTCGCTGCCGGTGGGGTGGCCCGATCAACTTTTGAAGATCGTCAAGGCGGCGGACCGCGCCTCGGCCTATTTCGAGGCGACGCGGCTGGCGGGATTCGCGGAGGAGGAGGCCAAGGCCTTCTTCGGCCGACCCGCCCGCCTCGACGCTGGGGTGGAAAAGGATTATCTCACCCCCTGGGAGGCGGAAACGGCGAAAGCCCGTTTCCTCAAGAGATTCGAGGAGCTTGCGCCATGATCCATGTCTGCTCCCTCGCCAAGCTGCACGAAACGGTGGAACAGACCGGCGCGCGGCATGTCATCACCCTCATCAATGGCGGCACGGTGCTGACCCGGCCGAGCAACGTCGACCCCACCAACCATCTCTTCCTCGGCATCAACGACATCGCAGAGGAGATCGAGGGGCTGGTGGCGCCGGGCGAGGCGCACATGCTCGAGCTGTTCGAGTTCGTGCGCGCCTGGCCGCGGCAGACGCCGCTGGTGATCCATTGCTACGCCGGCATCTCGCGCTCCACCGCGGCGGCCTATGCCACGCTCTGCGCCCTGCTGCCGGATCGCGACGAGATGGAGCTGGCCCAGCGGCTGCGCCATGCCTCGCCCACCGCGACGCCCAATCCGCGCATCGTCTCCCTCGCCGATGCCGCGCTGCAGCGCGACGGCCGCATGGTCGCCGCCATTCATGCCATCGGCCGGGGCGCCGACGCCTTCGAGGGCGAGCCCTTCGCCTTGCCGGTGGCCTGACGAGCGGGATCGCTCCTCTTAGCTCTGCATCGGACGCGCGGCATGGAGGCCGGCTGCGCGCGCCCGCCACTCGCGAGCGTGGCGGGCTTGGGCTATGTTGCGTCGCAACTTGCCCCCGACAGACTGAGCAGCGGGCCTCTGGCGCCTCTCCGCCAGCCCGCGCCGTCTCCCCGCCCCGGCCGGTCCGGCCAGAGACCATTCATGCCCGCTTCCGCACAGAGCCCCAACCAATTGGGCTTCGCCCGCATCTTCGCCATGGCCGCCGCCGCGGGCGTCGCCGTGGCGAACATCTATTACAACCAGCCGATGCTGGCGGTGATGGAAGCGGACCTGCCCGGCCCTCTGACGCCGCTGGTGCCCACCGTGACGCAGCTCGGCTATGCCGCCGGCCTCTTCCTGCTGGTGCCGCTGGCGGATCAGCTGGAACGGCGGCGGCTCATCGTCCTGCATTTCGTCGCCGTCGCCGCAGCGGCCGCCCTCTCCGCCCTCGCGCAGGGCGCGCTGGCGCTGCTCGCGGCTTCGCTCCTCCTCGGCCTCGGCTCCACGGTGGCGCAGCAGATCGTGCCCTTCGCCGCCCATCTCGCGCCGCCGGAGAAGCGGGGGGCGACGGTGGGAACGGTGCTCTCGGGCATCCTCGCCGGCATCCTGCTCAGCCGCACGCTGGCCGGCTTCGTCGCCGCCCATGCGGGCTGGCGCGCCATGTTCTGGCTGGCGGTGCCCATGGCGCTCGCCGCTGCGGCGCTGATGGCGGCCATGCTCCCGCGCAGCAAGCCGGAAGGGGGGCTGAGCTACCGAAGCCTCATGGCCTCCCTCGTCGGCCTGTGGATGGAATTCCCGACGCTCCGGCGCGCGGCGATCACGCAGGCGCTCATCTTCGCCTCCTTCATCGCCTTCTGGACCATCCTCGCCTTCCGGCTGGAGGGGCCGCCTTTCGGCCTCGGCTCGGAGGCCGCTGGCCTGTTCGGCATCCTCGGGCTCATCGGCGTGCTGGCGGCGCCCCTGTTCGGCCGCTTCACCGACCGCCGCGGTCCTGCCAGCGTGGTGATTCTGGGCGTCGTCCTGGCACTCGCCGCGTGGGTGTTCTTCTCGGCATGGCCGCAACTGGCCGGTCTGGGCGTTGGCGTGGTGTTGATCGACCTCGGTATCCAGAGCGCGCTGGTGGGCAACCAGCACCGCATCTTCGCGCTGCGGCCGGCGGCACGGGCGCGGCTCAATACCATCCTCGTGGGCACCATGTTCCTCGGCGGCGCCTTCGGCTCGGCCGTGGCGACGATGGCGTGGACCTGGGGCGGATGGGCCGCCGTCTGCGCCACCGGCCTCAGCCTGTGCGTCGCGTCGCTGGTCCTCACGCTGCTGGCCGGGCGCGCGGGGACGATGAGGGGCTGAACGCCTCAGCCGGCCGAAAGCACGCCCACGAGGCCCGGCACCGGCGCACCTTTCTCCGAGCGGGTGGAGGCCCGCTCCAGCAGCACGACGTCGAGGCCGGCGTCCTGCGCCAGCGCGCGGACATATCCCTGCTCATGGGCATAGCGCAGCGTCTCGCGCAGCAGCACGCGCGCGCCGTCGTGCGTCTCCAGCGTGAAGGCAATCAGGCCGCCGGGCGCCAGCGCGGCGCGGGCGGCGTGGAAGATGGGGGCGAGATCGCCCACATAGCAGAGCGCATCGGCGGCAAGGACGAGATCGAGGCTTGCGGCCGGCACCGCCCCCAGCGCCGCGCCCATCTCGCCGGCTTCGAGCGCCGCATAGAGGCCGAGGACCCGCGCCTTCTCCAGCATCGCGGGGGACAGGTCCACGCCATCCAGCCGATCCACCAAGGGCGCGAAGAGCACACCGGCGAGGCCGGTGCCGCAGCCAAGGTCCAGCGCCGCGCCGAAACGCAGCTCTCGGGCCTGCGTGGCGCAGGCGGCGCGCACCGCCTCCAGCAGCAGTTCGGGGCCGCGATAGGCCAGCTTCTCGCGCAGCGCCGTATCGAAGCGGTCGGCATACTGGTCGAATAGCGTGCGCACATAGGCCGCCGACATGGCGCCCTCGGTTGCCCCACCCCCGAGCCGGGCGCGCCTGAGCCCCGCCCCCAGCCGGTCGGCGGGATCGAGATTGAGCGCCCGGCCATAGGCTTCCCGCGCGGCGTCACCTTCCCCCTGCCCTTCCCGCGCCTCGCCCAGCAGGAACCAGGCGGCGGCGAAATGCGGCGCCGCCTCCACCGTCTCGGCCAGAAGCTCGGCGGCGGCGGCGAATTCGCCCTCGCCAAGGAAGGCACGCGCCCAGTCCAGCCGGCGGTCGAGGACGGGATCGCCTGATGTATCGAAGGCAGCAGCGGACACGTTCGATCTCGCAGTTTGGGAACCTCGCGCAGGCGCGCAAGTCTCCCCATATAGTGGTGAACCCGCCCGATAAAGTGATGCGCCCGGAAGACCTCCTCTGCCCCTCGCCCAAGGGCCTCTACAGCCCCATCGGCGACTTCTACGTGGACCCGACGCGCGCCGTGCCGCGGGCGGTGATCACCCACGGTCATTCGGACCATGCCCGCGCCGGCCACGCCCATGTGCTCGCCACCCGAGAGACGCTGGACATCATGGCCCTGCGCATGGGGCCGGGCTTCGCGGGTGGGACGCAGGCGCTGGCCTATGGCGAGGCGATCACCATCAACGGGGTGAAGGTGAGCCTCCATCCCGCCGGCCATGTGCTCGGCTCGGCGCAGGTGCGCCTGGAGAAGGACGGCCTCGTGATCGTGGTCTCCGGCGACTACAAGGACGCCGCCGACCCCACCTGCGCGCCGTTCGAGCCCATCCGCTGCCACGTCTTCGTCAGCGAGGCGACCTTCGGCCTGCCGGTGTTCCGCCATCCCCCCGCGGCGGGAGAAGTGGACAAGCTGCTCGCCTCGGTGCGCATCTTCCCCGAGCGCACGCACATCGTCGGCGCGTACTCACTCGGCAAGGCGCAGCGCATGATGGCGCTGATCCGCCGGGCAGGCCACGACGCGCCCATCTACGTCCACGGCGCGCTCATCAACATCACCGATTATTATCAAAGCTGCGGCATGGATTTCGGCGAGATCCTGCCGGTGAAAGGCGCGCCGAAGTCGGCCTTCGCGGGCGCCATCGTCATCGCCCCGCCCTCCTCCATGACGGACCTCTGGGCGCGCCGCTTCGCCGATCCCATCACCTGCTTCGCCTCCGGCTGGATGCGCGTGCGCGCCCGTGCCAGGCAGCGCGGGGTGGAACTGCCGCTGGTGGTGTCGGACCACGCCGATTGGGACGGCCTCTGCGCCTCCATCCGCGCCACCGGCTGCGAGGAATTGTGGGTGACGCACGGTGCCGAGGATGCCCTCGTCCACTGGGCCCACACCCATCAGCTCCGCGCCCGCCCTCTCCACATGGTCGGCTATGGCGAGGAGGACGAGGAGGTCGCGACAGCGGCGCCGGAGGGGGAAAAGGAAGCGGGGGGATGAGCGCCGCCTTCTTCGTCTACATCCTCGCCAGTGAATTCAACGGTACGCTCTACATCGGGATGACGAACGATCTCGTGCGCAGGGTTTTCGAACACCGGAGCAAAGAAGCAAAAGGCTTTACGAAAACTTACGGCATCAAGCGGCTCGTCTATTTCGAACTGCATGACACGGCCTACGCTGCCATCACACGGGAGAAGCGACTGAAAAAATGGCCGCGCGACTGGAAAAAGAATCTCATCGAGCGAGAAAACCCGCACTGGCTGGATCTATACGATGACATTGCCCGGCCTTGAGCGCGATCTCTCCAGCTGTCATCCCCCGGCTCGTCCGGGGGATCCACCGCACCCCAATAAGCGTGCCCGAAATGCTGGCACCCCACCAGCGGAGGCGTGGATGGCCCGGACGAGCCGGGCCATGACGGCGGAGGGGGTGGTGCGTCAGGGAGCGACGTCGGTCGCGTTTGGACAAGGCAGGCGCCTATGAACCGCTTCGCCGCGCTGCTCGATCGCATGTCCTACGAGGCCGGGCGCAATGCCAAGATCCGGCTCATGGCGGACTATTTCCGCTCGACGCCGGACCCGGAGCGCGGGCTCGCGCTGGCGGCGCTCACCGGGGCGCTGTCGTTCGCCAATGCCAAGCCCGGCGTGGTGCGCGCGCTGATCGCCGAGCGGGCGGACCCGGTGCTGTTCGAGATGTCCTACGATTATGTGGGCGATCTCTCCGAAACCGTCGCCCTCATGTGGCCCCGGCCGGAGGGCGCGCGGCCCCACGCGCCGCTTTTGTCCGAGATCGTCCACGGCCTCTCCACCTTCTCCAAGGTCTCCCTGCCCCGGCATCTGGCCGAGTGGCTGGACGGGCTCGATGAAACGGGCCGCTGGGCGCTCCTGAAGCTCATCACCGGCGCCATGCGGGTGGGCGCCTCCGCGCGCCTCGCCAAGACCGCCGTCGCCAGCCTCGGAGAGGTGACCCCGGACGAAGTGGAGCTGGTCTGGCCCGGGCTGGAGCCGCCTTACGAAGAGCTGTTCGCCTGGGTGGAGGGGCGCGGGCCACGGCCTCAGACCTCCAATCCCGCCCCGTTCCGGCCGGTGATGCTGGCGCACGCCATCGAGGAGACGGATTTCACCGCCCTCGACCCGGCCGATTTCCGCGCCGAATGGAAGTGGGACGGCATCCGTGTGCAGGCGGTGGCCGGCACCGGGCCGGATGGCGCCCGGGTGGCGCGGCTCTATTCGCGCACCGGCGAGGACATCTCCGGCGCCTTCCCCGACATGGCGGAGGCCATCGCCTTCGACGGCGCCATGGACGGCGAACTGCTCATCGTCCGGGACGGCCGGGTGGAGCCGTTCAACGTGCTGCAGCAGCGGCTGAACCGCAAAACGGTGACGGTGAAGATGCTGGCGGAATTTCCCGCCCACATCCGCGCCTATGATTTGCTCGTGGACGGCACGGACGATTTGCGCGACCAGCCCTTCGCCACCCGCCGCGCCCGGCTGGAAGCGCTCGTCGCCCGCCTCGACACCCCGCGCATCGATCTCTCCCCCATGGTGCCCTTCTCGACCTGGGACGAGCTGACCGCCGCCCGCCGCGATCCCGCCTCGGCCGGCGCGGGCGCGGATGCCGGGGCGGTGGAAGGAGTGATGATCAAGCGCGCGGATAGCCTCTATCTGCCCGGCCGGCCCAAGGGGCCGTGGTGGAAGTGGAAGCGCGATCCGCACACGGTGGATGCGGTGCTCATGTATGCCCAGCGCGGGCACGGCAAGCGCTCGTCCTTCTATTCGGACTACACCTTCGGGGTGTGGACGATCGGCGATGAGGGCGAGGATGTGCTGGTGCCGGTGGGCAAGGCCTATTTCGGCTTCACCGACGAGGAATTGAAGCAGATCGACGCCTTCGTGCGCCGCGCCACCATCAACCGCTTCGGCCCGGTGCGCGAGGTGGTGCACGAGAAGGACGAGGGGCTGGTGCTGGAAGTGGCCTTCGAGGGCCTCGCCCGCTCCACCCGCCACCGCTCCGGCATCGCCATGCGCTTCCCCCGCATCGCGCGCCTTCGGTGGGACAAGCCGCCGGGCGAGGCGGACCGGCTGGAGACGCTGGAGGCGCTGCTGGGGTGAGGCGGCGGCACGCCCAGGGATTGTTGCGCGCCGTCGCCCTCCGGCTCGACCGGAGGGCCCATACCGCCGCCGGGTCAAATGTCGAAATGGGTGCTCCGGTCGAGCCGGAGCACGACGGCCCTGTCTCTCGTCGAGCGTTCTTCCGCCCCTACTGGCTCGCCCACACGATCCGCGCGATCCAGTCCACCTGATCCAGCGGAATCTGCCGGTCCTCGTGGGCCGGGTTGAGAGAGCGCAGCTCGATGTGGCGGGTGGTCTTGCGCACCAGTTCCTTGGCCAGCACCTCGCCCTCCTTGGTCTTCAGCACCACCCGGTCGCCGCGGCGCGGCTCGGAGGCGGGGGAGACCACCACCACGTCGCCGTCGCGATAGACCGGCTCCATGGAATCGCCGGCGATCTCCAGCGCATAGGCGTGGGCGTCGTGGACATCGGGAAAGACGACCTCGTCCCAGCCGCCGCCCACCGGAAAGCCCGCATCGTCGAAGAAGCCGCCCGAGCCGGCCTGGGCGAAGCCGATCTGCGGAATGGCGTTGAGCGGCCGCGTCGGGGGCGCGGGCGCCTCTTCGGCAAAGCCGCCGCCGTGGGCCGGGCGCCCGGACTCGTCCAGCAGGGAGAAGAACTGCTCCGGGCTGGTGCCGGTGGCGGCGAGGGCCTTGGCGATGCTCTCGGTGGAGGGCCAGCGGGGCCGGCCGTCGATGGTTACGCGCTTGGAGCGGTTGAAGGTGGTGGGGTCGAGCCCCGCCCGCCGCGCAAGGCCGGAGGTGGACAGCCCGTGCTGCTCGGCGAGCTCGTCGACGGCACGCCAGATCTTACCGTGGGTCAGCATGGGAAAGACGTTCCTTGCTCGACGTGCCCTCGACAGCGATATGCGGACCGGACTCCCGTGCCACGCCGCGCCCCCCGACCGGATGAAGATATGAATTTGTTCCCCCTTTGTACAGGACTTCAGTCCGCATGCAACCATAAGGCGAACACAGTTGCCCTTTCGTTCGTCCGGGCCTATGTGCGCGCCGTGCCCGTTCAAAGTCCCCGCGAGGAGCATCGCCCGTGACCGCCGCCACCCTCATCTACAAGATCGCCCCCGCCGCGCTCTGGGCGGCGGCCGAACAGGCGGGCGTGTTCACCGGCGCGCCGGTGGATCTGGCGGACGGCTACATCCATTTCTCCACCGCCGCGCAGGCGCGCGAGACGGCGGCGAAGCACTTCGCCGGGCAGGCCGACCTGAAGCTGGTGGCGGTGGAGGTGGCGGCGCTCGGCCCGGCGCTGAAATGGGAGCCCTCGCGCGGCGGCGCCCTCTTCCCGCACCTTTATGCACCGCTGCCGCTCACCGCCGTGCGCTGGGCGCGCGACCTGCCGCTCGGCGCGGACGGGGCGCATGTCTTTCCGTCCCTCGACTGAGGCTCACCCGAAGGTGCGCCGCACCAGCGCAGGCAGGCGCAGAGCCTGGAAGCCGCCGCGCGCCAGCAGGAAGGCGAGCATGGCAAGCCACAGGCCGTGATTGCCGAGCGGGCGCAGCGCCAGGAAGACGCCGAGATAGACGACGAGCGACGCGAGCATCAGGTTGCGCATGTCGCGCGACCAGAGTGCGCCGATATAGACGCCGTCGAAGGCATAGGCCGTCACCCCCGCCACCGGCAGCAGCGCGGCATAAAGGAGATAGATGCGCGCCTCGGCCCGCACCTCGGGGCTGGTGCTCATGGCATCCACGATGGCCGGGCCGGTGACGAGATAGACCACCCCCGCCAGCGCCGCGAAGACGAACCCCCACACGATGGAGAGCCGCACCCCGGCGGAGAAATCCGATTTGCGCCGCGCGCCCACGGCGGAGCCGCAGATCTGCTCGGCGGCGGTGGCGAAGCCGTCGAGGAAATAGGCCGCCACCATCACCATGTTCTGGAGCACGGCATTGGCGGCCAGCGTCACGTCTCCCGCCCGCGCGCCCTGCGCGGCGAAGAAGGAGAAGGCGAACATCAGCGCCGCGGTGCGGATCATGATGTCGCGATTGAGCATGACGGTCTGGATGAGGCGCGCCTTGTCGAGCAGCACCGCCTTCGCCACCCCGAGCCGCCCGCCGAGCAGGCTGGCGCACACCAGTACGCCCGCCACCGCGCCGGCGATCTCGGCCACCAGCGTGCCCGCCGCAGAGCCGGCGACACCCCATCCGGCGCCGAGCACGAGGGCGGCCGAGAGCACCATGTTGAGGGCGTTGATGCCCACCTGCAGCGTCAGCGCCCGCCCGGTGCGGCCGAGCCCCACCAGCCAGCCCAGCACCACATAGTTGGCGAGGGTGAACGGCGCAGCGAAGATGCGAATGGCGTAATAGTCGCGTACCGCCGCATTCACTTCATCGCTCGCCCCGGCCAGTGACAGGGCCGCGCTCTCGATGGGCGTGCGCAGCAGAACGATGAGGAGGCCGAGCGCCCCGGCCACCAGCAGGCCGCGCGCCAGCACCGCCCGTTCCTCCACCGCGTCCCGCCGCCCCACCGCCTGCGCGGCGAGGCCCACGGTGCCCATGCGCAGGAAGCCGAACACCCAGAACAGCATGTCGAAGATGACGGCGGCGAGCGCCACGCCGCCGAGCAGCGAGGCGCTGCCGAGCCGGCCCACCACCGCCGCATCCACCACGCCGAGGAGAGGCGTGGTGAGGTGCGCCAGCGTCATGGGCAGCGCGATGGCGAGCACGCGGCGGTGTGTGACGCCCCCCGAAACGGCCGCGAGCGACACGGCCTCAGCGCCGGCCGAACACGCGCATCAGAATCCAGAGCGGGATGACGATGACGGCGCCGAGCAGGAAGTAGCGCCACATGCGCTCCACCGCCTCGAAGCTGAAGCTGAACAGGTTGCGGATGAGCCGCTGCAGGCTGTTGAGGATGTTCATCGGGTCGAGCCCGAGGGCGGCGAGAATCACGCCCACCACCACCGAGAGCAGAACGAGGCGCACCAGCACCCAGGCCGGCGAACCGCCGAAGAAGCGCGTGAGCTCGTTGTTCTCGGACATGGGTCCTCTCTCCTCTTGGTCCCGTCCTTTAACATAGCTCAAGGCGCGCCGGGAATGGCGCGGCTAGCAGGGTGGATGCGACGCCGGCGGGGATCGACTCGGCCGGCAAGGTCTTTCAGAAGCCATTCCGCAACGGAATTTTCTCGCCCATGGGCACCGCCGCCTTCCTGTTCGCCATCTGGGGCCTGCTGCTCACGCCGGGGCCGACCAACACGCTGCTGGCGCTCTCCGGCGCCTCGGTGGGGCTCAAGCGGTCGGTGCGGCTGATGCCGGCGGAGCTTGCTGCCTATCTGATGGTGACGGTGCCCCTCGCCACGGCCGGCGCGGACCTCCTCGCCGGCGCACCGTGGGCGGCCACCGCCGTGCGATTGGCGGCGGCGGCATGGATCGCCTATCTGGCGGTGCGGCTGTGGCGGCTACCCGCGCCAGGGCAGGCGGCGGGCGAGGTCACGCCCGGACGGGTGTTCACCACGACGCTTCTGAACCCCAAGGCCCTCATCATCGGCCTGACCCTGTTGCCGCGTGGCTCCGAGCCCGATTTCCTGCCGCATCTGGCGCTCTTCGCCGGCTCCGTCCTCGCCGTGGCGACGATCTGGGCGGGTGGCGGCGCGCTCGCGCAGAGCGGGGATGGCGCGCCGCGCCCCCTCTACCGGCGCGCGGCCGCGGTGTGGCTCGCCTTCCTCGCCGCCGCGCTGGTGGGCGCGGCGATCCGGGCCTGAGCCTTACTTCCCGTCGAGGAAGTCCGTCACCAGCGCGATGGTGGCGGCGGGGTTCTCCTCCATGATCCAGTGGCCGCTGCCGGGCACCACATCGCCTGTCACGTCGCTGGCGGCGAAGCGCATCACCTCGGCCATGGTCAGGCCGAACGAATGCTCGCCGCCGAGCGCCAACACCGGCATGGCGAGCTTGCCGGCCTTGAGGAATTCAACATTGTCGACGGCGTCCTGGTCGAAGGCCGCGAACTGGGCAAAGCCCGCATGCATGGCGCCGGGCTGGGCATAGAGCGCCGCGTAATGCTCCCGCGCGGCCTCGGAGAAATGGCTCGGATCGGCGGAGAATTCATTCCAGAAGCGGTCGAGATAGATGCGCTCGCGCCCGGCGACGAGGCGCTCCATGTCCGGCCCCCCGAAGCGGAAATGCCAGAGCAGCGGGTTCTTGAGAATCTCCTCCCACGGGCCGACGCCCGGCAGCGGCGCATCGATGAGGACGAACTTCGTCACCCGGTCGCGGTGGAGCGCGGCGAAGGCGAAGCCCACCATGTTGCCGATGTCGTGGGTGACGAGCGCTGCCTTGTCGATGCCGAGGGCATCGAGCACGCCGGCCATGTCGGCGCCCTGGGTCTTCTTGTCGTAGCCACCCTCCGGCTTGGCCGAGAGGCCCATGCCGCGCAGGTCCGGCACGACAACCGTATGGGTCGGCGCCAGCGCCTGGGCAAGCGCGCCCCACATGTCGCCGGTCTCGCCATAGCCGTGGATGAGCAGCACCGCCGGCCCCTGCCCGCCCGTGCGGACATGGAGGGTGGTGCCGTTGGTCGCGATTTCCTCAACGCGGAAATCGGCGGGAAAGGGAACGATCTGGCTTGCCTCGGGGGCAGTCGAAGGCGTTTGGGGCATGGTTTCCTCCCCGCCAGTGGTCGGCGGATGCGCGAGATGCGCTAAGGGAAACATGCGCTCTTCCGATGACGCCTAGTAGTGGCGCTCTCCGCAAACTTCGCGTGCAGGGCGAAACTTGCCGCAGCGGCGGCCCCGGCGCGGGATGCTGGTGCGCGATGGCATTTCCGCCGGGAAATTTGCCTCGCGGGACCAAACCTGCTAACAGCCCCAGCTTCACACGGACGGCCATGCCGATCCCGCCGACCGGACCGAGAGCCCGGAGGCCCCCGCCCGACAGCGCGATGCGCCCTCGGGCGTGCTTTGCGTTGGCTTGATGCAGCGTCATCGGGTTCCGCGCAGCGCGGGAGATCATAGCGGTCCGGTGTGAACCCTCAACGCATGGGTGCCCATGTTCGACAACCTTTCCGACCGCCTCGGCGGCATACTCGACAAGCTGAAGCGGCGCGGCGCTCTCACCGAGGCCGACGTCGGCGAGGCCATGCGCGAGGTGCGCCGCGCGCTGATCGAGGCGGACGTGGCGCTGGACGTGGTGCGGTCCTTCACCGACCGGGTGCGCCAGCGCGCCGTGGGCGTGGAGGTCATCAAGTCCGTCACCCCCGGCCAGATGGTGGTGAAGATCGTCCACGACGAGCTCGTGGCGACGCTCGGCTCCGACGCCGACCCCATCGACCTCAACGCCCCCGCCCCGGTGCCGATCCTGATGGTCGGCCTGCAGGGCTCGGGCAAGACCACCTCCACCGCCAAGATCGCCAAGCGCCTCACCGAACGCGGCAAGCGCAAGGTGCTGATGGCTTCGCTCGACACCCGCCGTCCGGCGGCCATGGAGCAGCTGGCCACGCTGGGCAAGCAGGTGGAGGTCGCGACCCTTCCCATCGTCGCCGGCCAGTCTGCCGTGCAGATCGCCAAGCGCGCCATCGAGGCGGCGAAGCTCGGCGGCTTCGACGTGGTGATGCTCGACACCGCCGGCCGCGTCACCCTCGATGAGGGGCTGATGGCCGAGGTGGCCGAGGTGAAGGCCGTGACCAAGCCGCACGAAGTGCTGCTGGTCGCCGACAGCCTCACCGGCCAGGACGCGGTGAACACCGCCAAGGCCTTCGACGGCCGCGTGGGCCTCACCGGCATCGTGCTGACCCGTGCGGACGGTGATGGCCGCGGCGGCGCCGCGCTCTCCATGCGCGCCGTCACCGGCAAGCCCATCAAGCTGCTCGGCACCGGCGAAAAGATGGACGCGCTGGAGGATTTCGATCCCCACCGCGTGGCCGGCCGCATCCTCGGCATGGGCGACGTGGTCGCCCTGGTGGAGCGGGCCGCCGAGAATATCGACATCGAGAAGGCGAAGATCACTGCCGAGCGCATGCGCAAGGGCACCTTCGACCTCGACGACCTGCGCGGCCAATTGGAGCAGATGTCCAAGATGGGCGGCCTCGGCGGGCTCATGGGCCTCATGCCCGGCGTCGCCAAGGTGAAGAACCAGATCGCCGCCGCCAATCTCGACGACAAGGTGTTCAAGCGGCAGGTGGCCATCATCAATTCGATGACCCCCAAGGAGCGCCGCGCCCCGAAGCTGCTCGACGCCTCGCGCAAGCGCCGCATCGCCGCCGGCTCCGGCACCAAGGTGGAAGAGATCAACCGCCTCCTGAAGATGCACCGCCAGATGGCCGACGTGATGAAGGCCATGGGCGGCGCCGCCGGCAAGCGCGGCCCGCTCGCCGGCCTCGCCGGCATGATGGGCTTCGGCGGCGGCGGCCCCTCGCCCGAGATGCTGCAGGAGATGGCGGAGAAGATGGGCAAGGGCGGGCCCGGCAGTGCCGGTGGCGGCCTCCCGCCGAACTTCCCCGGCCTGCCCGGCGGCGGCCTGCCATCCAAATTCCCCGGCGGCCTGCCCGGCCTGCCCAAGGGCTTTCCTGGAGCGGGAGGGCCCGGCAAGAAGAAGTAACGCCAACGCCCCCTGCCTGCCCGGGCGCCGGCAACAGCAATCACCCCGAATACCAAACGCAAGACACTGACTTAAAAAGGAAGAAGACCATGTCCCTCAAGATCCGTCTCGCCCGCGGCGGCGCCAAGAAGCGTCCCTACTACCGCATCGTCATCGCCGACGCCCGCGCCCCGCGCGATGGCCGCTTCATCGAGAAGATCGGCACCTTCAACCCGCTGCTGGCGAAGGATGCCGCCAACCGCGTGGTGCTCGACACCGAGAAGGCGAAGGCCTGGCTCGAGAAGGGCGCCCAGCCCACCGACCGCGTGGCCCGTTTCCTCGACGCCGCCGGCCTGCTGAAACGCGAAGCCAAGAACAACCCGAAGAAGGCCGAGCCCGGCCAGAAGGCCCAGGAGCGCGCCAAGGAGAAAGCCGACAAGGCCGCCGCGGCCGCCGGTGGCGAAGCTGCCGAGTGAGGCTTCCCTTTCGGGAGCATGAGGAACGGGGGCGCCTGGCGCCCCCTTTTCTTTTTGGGACAACGGTTCACAACCGCGCTCCGGCACCTATCTAAGCCCCAGCCCCGAAAGCTCGGGCGCGGCGGCACCAGCGTGACGCTGCGGGCGGTTTCCCCTGTCCGCCGGCCGGGCTAGAGAAGGGCGACGCATCTTTTGAATCCATTCTGCCCCCTTTGCTGCTTCTGGAGCGCCTGATGTCCGATCCCGTCACCGTCTCGTTCGCCCGGCTCACCGCCGCCGCCAAGGGCGTCCTCGTGGTGCTCACCGACGAAAGCCTCGCCTTCGGCACGCAGGCGCAGAAGCTGGTGAAGGGGGCGGACAAGGCGCTGACCCGCGCGTTCGATGCGGAGAAGTTCAAGGGCAAGGCCTGGAGCGCGCTGGACCTGCTCGCCCCCGCCGGCATCGAGGCGCCGCGCCTCATCGTCATCTCGGTCGGCAAGGCGGCGGACCTGAAGCCCAAGGACTTCCTGAAGCTCGGCGGCCTCATCGCCGGCAAGCTCCCCGCCTCCGCCCGCGAGGCGAGCGTGGTGCTCGATCTGCCCGGCACCAAGATTTCCGCCGATTCTGCCGCCGAGGTGGCGCTTGGCATCTCCCTGCGCAGCTACAGCTTCGACCGCTACAAGACGAAGAAGAAGGACGATGCCGCCGAGCCGGCCGCCCGCGCCGTGACCCTCCTCGTCTCCGACGAGGCCGGCACGAAGCGCGCCTATGCCGCCCGGCAGGCGGTGGGCGACGGCGTGCTGTTCGCCCGCGACCTCGTGAACGAGCCCGCCAACGTGCTCGACCCGCCGGAATTCGCCCGTCGCGCCGAGGAGCATCTTTCCGGCGTGGGTGTCGAGATCGAGGTGCTGGACGATGCCGCCCTCGCGGAAGCCGGCCTCAAGGCGCTGCTCGGCGTCGGCCAGGGCTCCATCAAGGAAAGCCGCGTCGTGGTGATGCGCTGGAACGGCGGACCCAAGGACGAGGCGCCGGTGGCCTTCATCGGCAAGGGCGTCACCTTCGACACCGGTGGCATCTCCATCAAGCCCGCCGCCGGCATGGAGGACATGAAGGGCGACATGGGCGGCGCCGCCTGCGTCACCGGCCTCATGTATGCCCTCGCCGCCCGCAAGGCGAAGGTGAACGCGGTGGGCCTCATCGGCCTCGTAGAGAACATGCCCGACGGCGCCGCCCAGCGCCCCGGCGACATCGTCACCTCGCTCTCCGGCCAGACCATCGAGATCATCAACACCGATGCCGAGGGCCGGCTCGTGCTGTGCGACGTGCTCTGGTACGCCAAGGAGCGCTTCAAGCCCAAGTTCATGATCGACCTCGCCACCCTCACCGGCGCGATCCTGGTGGCGCTGGGCTCGGAATATGCCGGCCTCTTCTCCAACGACGACGAGCTGTCGGCGCGCCTCACCCAGGCGGGCCAGGAGACCGGCGAGCGGGTGTGGCGCATGCCGCTGGGCCCGGAATACGACAAGCTGATCGATTCCAAGTTCGCCGACATGAAGAACACCGGCGGCCGCAATGCCGGCTCCATCACCGCCGCCCAGTTCCTCCACCGCTTCGTGGACAAGACCCCGTGGGCGCACCTCGACGTCGCCGGCACGGCCATGTCCTCGCCGGCGAGCGACATCAACAAGAGCTGGGGCTCGGGCTGGGGCGTGCGCCTGCTCGACCAGCTGGTGAAGGATCACTACGAGGGGTGAGGGCCTAGCTCTCGTCCGTCGCCTCTCTCGGACCCGTTGCTCTCTCATAACCGTCGCCCTCCGGCTTGACCGGAGGGCCCATCCCTCCGCTTGAGCTGCCGCGGGGAGTGAGGGGCAAACGGCACCATGGGTCCTCCGGTCAAGCCGGAGGACGACGGCGACTGCAGGCGATGGAATGCGGAAACGGCCCTATTCCGCCGGCCCGGCGTGCGGCGGGTGCTTGGGCTCGGTCAGGCGCACGGCGGCGTAGCCCATCGCGATCACGACGAGCGGCATCACCACATATGCGTAGAGCCAGAGGCCGGTCATATCAGTCGTCCAAGCACGCTTCTTGCCATGAAATGTAGCACACCCGCAGCCGCCAGCCAAAAGACGCTGCCGAGGGCGATGAGCAGGCCATGGGACGGCCCCGCCGCGCCGATGCCGCCGAGCCCGTAGAGCGAAGCGACGGCCGGCCCCAAAGCACCCACCGTCAGGCAGGCGGTCGACGCCCGGTCTAGGGCGTTGGCGGTCAGCTTGGTGCGCTCGTTCTGGATGAGGCTCATGGCCGGCATATGGAAGGCGCGTCCGCGCCGGTCAAGCCGGAGCGCGACGCGGTGCGAGCCCGCGTGCTAGCCTTGCCCCGATGACCGAAATCCTCTTCTACCACCTAGAGCGCCGCCCGCTGGAGCAGGTGCTGCCGATGCTGCTGGAGAAGTCGCTGGAGCGCGGCTGGCGGTGCGTGGTGCAGTGCGGGTCGGCGGAGCGGCGGGATGCGCTCGATTCCCATCTGTGGACCTATAGCGAGGCCTCCTTCCTGCCCCACGGCACGGAGGCGCAGCCTTTGCCCGAGCGCCAGCCGGTGCTGATCGCGACGTCGGAGGCGAACCCCAATGGCGCGCAGGTGCGTTTTCTCGTCGATGCGGTGCCGCTCGCCGATGCCTCGCCCTATCAGCGCGTGGTCCACCTCTTCGACGGGCGTGACGACGAGCAGGTAGCCAAGGCCCGCGAACGCTGGCGCGAGGCCAAGGCGGTCGCCGGCAACGAACTCACCTACTGGCAGCAGGACGAGAACGGCCGCTGGGTGCGCAAGGCCTGAGGCCGGGAGGGCGGAGGCCGCACGGACAACGGCGCAGGATAGGCGATGGCGGACCTGCCGCACGCCGGTTCCGGGCAGAGCTTCGCCTTCGGCGGTGCGGGAAGGTTGACCGCAGGGCCTGTTTCTGTCCTAGTCCCGGCCGTTTCGACCCCTGACGGATCCATGACCGAAGATCGTATGCCGGAGCGTGCCGCCGAGCGCGCGCAAGATCGCTACAACGCCCGCGAAGCCGAGCCGAAGTGGCAGAAGACCTGGGCCGAGCGCGGCATCTTCCGCACGCGCAACGACGACCCGCGTCCGAAATTCTTCGTCATGGAGATGTTCCCCTATCCGTCGGGGCGCATCCACATCGGCCACGGCCGCAACTATGTGATGGGCGACGTGCTCGCGCGCTACAAGCGCATGCAGGGCTTCAACGTGCTCCATCCCATGGGCTGGGACGCCTTCGGCCTGCCGGCGGAGAATGCCGCCATCGAGCGCGGCATCCACCCGAAGGCCTGGACCTACGAGAACATCGCCTCCATGCGCGAGCAGCTCCAGCTGCTCGGCCTGTCGCTCGACTGGAACCGCGAGATCGCCACCTGCGACCCGTCCTATTACGTGGAGCAGCAGCGCATCTTCCTCGATTTCCTGGACAATGGCCTCGCCTATCGCAAGGAAAGCGAGGTCAACTGGGACCCGGTGGACAACACCGTGCTCGCCAACGAGCAGGTCATCGACGGCCGCGGCTGGCGCTCCGGCGCCATCGTGGAGCGGCGCAAGCTCTCCCAGTGGTTCCTGCGCATCACCCAGTTCGCCCAGGAATTGCTCGACGCCATCGACACGCTCGACCGCTGGCCCGACAAGGTGCGCCTCATGCAGCGCAACTGGATCGGCCGCTCGGAAGGGCTCGAAGTGCTGTTCGAGTTTGCCAAGGCGGGCGCCCAGAAGCTGCCGGCCGGCACCAAGGCGGTGAAGGTCTACACCACCCGCCCGGACACCCTGTTCGGCGCCTCCTTCCTCGCGCTCTCGCCCGACCATCCGCTGGCCAAGCACCTCGCCGGCACGGACGGGCAGCTCTCCGCCTTCATCGCCGAGTGCAAGCGCGGCGGCACCTCGGCGGAAGAGATCGAGACGCAGGAGAAGAAGGGCTACGCCACCGGCCTCAGTGTCGTCCACCCGCTGGACGCCACCCGCACCGTACCCGTCTATGTCGCCAATTTCGTGCTGATGGACTACGGCACCGGCGCCATCTTCGGCTGCCCGGCCCACGACCAGCGCGATTTCGACTTCGCCACCAAATACGGCCTGCCCATCACCCCCGTGGTGCTGCCCGAAGGCGCGGACCCCGCCACCTTCTCGGTGGCCGAGGGGCCCTATGACGGCGACGGCACCCTGTTCAATTCCGCCTTCCTCGATGGCATGAGCGTGCCCGAGGCGAAGGAGGCAGTGGCCCGCCAGCTGGAGCGCTTCCGCGTCGAGGGCGAGCCGCAGGGCACGCGGCGGGTGAACTTCCGCCTGCGCGACTGGGGCATCTCGCGCCAGCGCTATTGGGGCTGCCCCATCCCGGTCATCCATTGCGATGACTGCGGCCCGGTGGGCGTGCCCCGCGACCAGCTGCCCGTGGAGCTGCCCGACGACGTCACCTTCGACCGTCCCGGCAATCCGCTCGACCGCGCCAAGGCGTGGCGCGACGTGCCATGCCCCAAGTGCGGCAAGCCGGCCCGGCGCGAGACGGACACCATGGACACCTTCGTGGATTCGTCCTGGTACTTCCTGCGCTACGCCTCGGACAATGTGGAGAAGCCGCTGGACAAGGCGGCGGTGAGCCACTGGCTGCCGGTGGACCAGTATATCGGCGGCATCGAGCACGCGATCCTGCACCTGCTCTATTCCCGCTTCTTCACCCGCGCGCTGAAGCATTGCGGCCGGGTGGACCTGGAGGAGCCGTTCGCCGGCCTCTTCACCCAGGGCATGATCGTCCACGAGACGTACAAGGATACCGAGGGCAAGTGGCTCTTCCCCGAGGAGGTGAAGCTCCTCGGCAACGGCAAGGCGGTAAGGATCTCGGACGGCTCGCCCGTTACGGTCTCCCCGCCGGAGAAGATGTCCAAGTCCAAGCGCAACGTGGTGGCGCCGGAGGTGGTGGCGGATACCTACGGCGTGGACTGCGCCCGCTGGTTCATGCTCTCCGACACCCCGCCCGAGCGCGACAGCGAGTGGACGCAGGGCGGCATCGAGGGCGCCTGGCGCTTCGTGCAGCGCGTGTGGCGCCTGGTGAACGAGGCGGTGGAGCTGGGCGCCAAGCCGGGTGCTTCGCGCCCGGAGACGTTCAGCGAGCAGGCCCTCGGCCTGCGCCGTGCCGCCCACGGCCTCGTCGCCACGGTAGCCGAGGACATCGAGCGGCTGCGCTTCAACGTGGCCGTGGCCCATGTCCACGAGTTCGCCAACGTGTTCGGCTCGGCCATCGCCGCCGCCCGCTCGTCGCCGGAGGTGCCGGCAGACCTCGCCTTCGCGCTGCGCGAAGCCGCCGAGATGCTGACCGGCGTGGTGGCGCCCATGACGCCGCATCTGGCCGAGGAATGCTGGGTCGCGCTCGGCCACGGGTCGGAGGGCACGCTGGTGGCGGAGGCCCGCTGGCCGGCCACCGAGGCCGAGTTGCTGCGCCGTGACACGGTCACACTTCCGATCCAGATCAATGGCAAGAAGCGTGACGATATCGTCGTCCCGCGCGCGGCGACCCCCGCCGAGGTCGAGGCCGCCGTGCTCGCGCTGGAAAGCGTCCAGCGGGCACTCGACGGACGCGCGCCGAAGCGTATCATCGTGGTGCCGCAGAGGATCGTGAATGTCGTTGCCTGATCCTGCCCTTCCCATGCGCCCCGCCGGCCTTCTGGCTCGGCTGATGCTGGTGTGCGCCCTCTCGGGGGCGCTCGCGGGCTGCTTCCAGCCGCTCTATGCCGAGAATTCGACCACCGGCGGCCCGGCGCTGATGGACAAGATGCGGGATGTGGAGATCGTCCAGATCCAGGGGCGGCTCGGGAACGACCTGCGCAACGACCTGATCTTCGCGCTCACCGGCGGCGAGGGGAATCCCAAGGGCGCCCCGCTGCAGATGATCATCACGGTGGATTCCTCCACCTCCACGGCGCTCATCAATTCCGCCTCGGGCCTGCCCGAGAACCAGATCGTCCGCGTCACCGCCAACTGGCGCATCATCAAGGCGGACGACAAGAAGAAGGCCACGGTGACCGAAGGCGCGGCCACCGGCTCCGCCACCATCGACACCAGCGACCAGCGCTTTGCCAATTACAGCGCGCAGATCGACGCCGAGAAGCGCGCTGCCCGCTCCGTGTCGGACCAGATCAAGGCGCAGCTCGCCGCCTGGTTCATCCGCACCGGCAACGCGCCGCCGGCCCGCTCGGCGAGCTAAGCGGATGGTCGCGGTCCGGCCCGGCGACGCCGACGCGGCGCTCGCCCGGCGCGACCGGTCCAAGAGCGTCGTCCTCATCTTCGGCCCCGACATGGGCCTCGTGCGCGAGCGCGCCGAGGGGCTGGTGCGCCGCGCCGTGCCCGACGCCCATGATCCCTTCGCCCTCGTGCGGCTGGAGGGCGACGAGATCGCCTCCGACCCCCGCCGGCTGATCGACGAGACCTCCACCATCGGCCTGTTCGGCGGCGAGCGGGTGGTGTGGGTGCGCGCCGGCTCCAAGAACATCGTGCCCGCGCTCCAGCCCGTGCTGGCCACCGGTTCCGACACTTTGGTGGTGGTGGAGGCCGGCGACCTGAAGAAGGGCGCGCCGCTGCGCACCCTGTGCGAGAACGCCCAGAACGCCCTCGCCATCGCCTGCTATGCCGACAGCGAGCGCGACCTCGCCCGCCTCGTGGACCAGATGATGGCCGAGGCGGGCCTCGCCATCGACCGCGATGCGCGCGAACTGCTCGTCTCCCTCATCGGCGGCGACCGGCTGGCCTCGCGCGGGGAGATCGCCAAGCTCATCCTCTACGCCATGGGCACCGAGCGGGTGACGCTGGACGACGTGCGCCTCATCGTCGGCGATGCCTCGGCCCTCGCGCTGGACGACGTGGTGGATTCGGCTCTGGCGGGCGAGACGCGGGAGGCGCTGGCCGCGCTCTCCAAGGCCTTCGGCGCGGCCACGCGGCCGGATGCCGTGCTCGGCGCGCTGCTGCGGGCGCTCACGGCGCTGCATCCCATGACGCTGGCGGTGGCCGGCGGATCGAGCGCCGAGAGCGTGGTCGGCTCCGCCCGCCCGCCGGTGCATTTCTCCCGCAAGCCCAAGCTGGAGAAGGCCCTGCGCGGCCTCGACCCCGACCGCTGCATGAAGGCGCTGCTCGCCGTGGACGACGCGGTGCTTGCCGCCCGCCGCAACGCGACGCTCGCCCCTGCCATCTGCGAGCGGGTGGTGCTGCAAGTGGCCCAGCAGGCGGGGCGGCGGCGGTAAAGGGCCGCTCTTTGCAGCGGTCGTTGGGGGCTTGTCCCAGCCATCACGTCCCAAAACAATCGTCATGGCCGGGCTTGTCCCGGCCATCCACGTGGTTGGGCCGGGCACAGCTCTGCGCGCGCTGGCACCATCGGCCCGACGTGGATGCCCGGCACAAGGCCGGGCATGACAGCGGAGAGAGGCGAGGGGCTCGGTCACGGGCGACTGGGGACGGTGCGGGGAGCGGCCGCCCTTCGGGCCATTTTCCGCCATCCGGTCCGGACGCGAGCGGTGCCATAAATCAGGATGGCGGCTTTGTCCCGCGTGCCGCCGTCCACGTCGCCCGTCCTCGCCTGCCCGGAGCGCCGCATGAGCTGGATCCTGCCGGACCGCATCGACAATCACTTCCCCGGACACCGCGCGGTGGTGGGGGTGTTCGCGGTCATCACCGCCATGACCATCGGGCGCAGCCTGTTCCACATGCTCGCCCCGGATGGCGGGGCGCAGTCGGTGGCGCACATTCCGCTCGACACCTTCTCGCCGGTGCAGGCGGGTCAGGCGGTGATCTTCGTCTTCGCGCTGTGGGGCCTGTCGCAGCTCATCATGGGGGTGCTCTATGTGATCGCCCTGGCGCGCTATCGCGCGCTCATCCCGCTGCTGCTGGTGCTGATCGTCGTGGAATATGCGGGCCGCTACCTGCTCGGCCACATGCGGCCGCTGGAGGTCACCCACGCGCCGCCGGGCAAGATCCTGGACCACATCATGATCCCACTGGCGCTGGTGCTGCTGGTCTTCAGCCGGCCCGCCTTCGGCCGGCGCTGAGGCGCATCAGGCCCTGTCCCGCGCCAGTTCGGCGAAGTGCCCCTTCATCTGCAGCCAGCCGAGGGCGGCGAGGCCCGGCAGGCCGGCGACGGCGGTGAGGACGAAGAACAGCGGCCAGCCCGACGCCTCGGCGATGGCGCCGCTGGAGGAGCCGAGCAGGGTGCGACCCACCGCCGTCAGGGCCGTGAGCAACGCATACTGGGTCGCGGTGTGCTCCCGCGCGCCGCACAGGGCGGAGAGGTAGGCCACGAAGATCACCGTGCCGATGGCGCTGGTGAAGTTCTCGATGAGGATGACGCCCGTCAGCACCGCCTCGTTCGGCCCCACATAGGCCTGGAGCGTGAAGCCGAGGTTGGAGGTGATCTGCAGCACGCCGGAGATCCACAGGCAGGTCACCAGCGGGCGCTCGCGGGCGATCCACGCGCCCACGAAGCTGCCGGCGATGGTGCCGCCGAAGCCCACCACCTTCACGATCTCCACGTAGGTCGCCTTCGAGAAGCCGATATCGAGCACGAACGGCCCGGTGAGCACCCCGGCGAAGGCGTCGCAGAATTTGAACAGCATCACGAACAGCAGGATCATCACCGCCTGGTTGCGGCGGAGGAACTCGCCGAACGCGCCCATTGTGGTGGCGACGAGCCGGTGGCCGGTGCCTTCCTCCGGCGCGCGCACCGGCGCCGTCGGCTCCCGCGCGAAAAGGGTGGCGCCGACGCCGATCAGCACGCAGCCGGCAGCGATCATGTAGCCCCAGAACCAGCTGGTGCCGCGCGGCAGGTTCAGAGCCGTTTCCAGATAGGCGACCAGCGCGATGACGCCGGCGCCGGTGGCCAGCATGGCGATGCGATAGCCGGTGACATAGCCGGCCATGCCGGCCGCCTGTTCGCTGGCGCTCTCCAGCCGCTCCACGCGGAAGGCGTCCACCGCGATGTCCTGCGTCGCCGAGGCTATGGCGACGGCGAGTGCGCAGGCCGCGACGCCGAACGGCGCGGCAATGGGATCCTGAAGCGCCAGCGCGGCGATGGCGGCGATAAGCACGATCTGGCAGGTGAGCAGCCAGCCGCGCCGCCGGCCGAGCAGGCGGGAGAGGAGCGGCACGTCCACCGCGTCCAGCACCGGCGCCCAGAGGAATTTCAGCGTGTAGGGCAGGCCCACGAGGCTGAACAGGCCGATGGCGGTGAGCGTCACCCCCACGTCCTTCATCCACAGCGAGAGCGTGCCGCCCACCAGCGCCAGCGGCAGGCCGGAGGAAAAGCCGAGCAGGCTGACGGACAGCACGTCGCGCTGGGTATAGAGCGCGACCGCCTCGCGGATGGTGCGGCGGCGGGGGGCCTCGGTGCCGTTGGCGCTCAGGCTTTGCTCGGTCATCTCGATCCTTCCGCCGCTCCCGCGCGGGGAGCGTGCCGCTGCGGGATGCTGCGCGCGGCATCCCGGTCCTCGCTCTTCCTTATGAGCGTGACCGGTGAAGAGGTCCCTACCGTGGCAGAACGAGCCAGCGCGCTCAGGCCTGCGGGTGGCTCCACAGGCCCTGTTCCACCTTGGACACCGCGATCACGGCCTGGGTGCGGCTTTCCACGCCCAGCTTCTGCAGGATGGCGGACACGTGCGCCTTCACCGTGGCCTCTGAGACCGACAGCTCGTAGGCGATCTGCTTGTTGAGCCGGCCTTCGGCCAGCATCATCAGCACCCGCACCTGCTGGGGCGTGAGGGTGGAGAGGCGGGCGATGATGGCGTCGGTCTCGGCGTCGGCCTTGGTGGTCACGCTGGTGTCGGGCGGCAGGAAGGTCTCGCCCTTCAGCACCTGCGCCACCGCATCGCGCATGTTGCCGACGCTCATGCTCTTGGGGATGAAGCCGGAGGCGCCGAGATCGAGGCAGCGGCGGATCACCGCCGGCTCCTCGTTGCCGGAGACCACCACCACCGGGATCGCCATGTATTGGGCGCGCAGATAGATGAGGCCGGAAAAGCCCCGCGCGCCCGGCATGGTGAGATCGAGCAGGATCAGGTCGAACTCGGGGTCGCGCTCCAGCAGCGCGGTCAGGTCATCGAAGGTGCCGACCTCCTCGATCCTGGCATCGGCGCTGCGGCCGAGCACCGCCTCGCGCAGGGCACCGCGGAACAGGGGATGGTCGTCGGCGATGACGAGGCGCAGTCCGTTCCCGGCATCTTCCACCATGCTTCCTCCCCCGCAAGGCTTGTGCCTCTTGTCGCGCGGCCGCCGCAAGGCGCGCGCGAATCGATCCTGCGATCATCAATCCGTGGCGAAGCGGTGACAAGCCGATCAGGGAAATTGACCAAGCGTTCCGGTGAAAGTCAAAACAACCTCGCGCCGATGCGGCCGGTCGCGATGCTCCACGAGATAGAGTCCCTGCCAAGTGCCGAGCCCCGGCCGCCCGCCGCGCACGGGAATGGAGAGGCTGGCGTCGCTCAGCATGGTGCGCACATGGGCCGGCATGTCGTCCGGCCCCTCGGTGTCGTGGACCCATCGGAAATTGCGCGGCGCGAGGGTGCGCAATGCGGTGAGGAGGTCGGTCTGCACGTCCGGGTCGGCATTCTCCTGGATGGTGAGGGAGGCCGAGGTGTGCCGGCAGAAGACGGTAAGCACCCCGTCGCCGGCGGCGATCTCGCCGAGAAAGGCGGTGGCCTCGCGGGTGATGTCGGTGAAGCCCTCGCCGGGCGTCTCCACCTGAAGCGTCGCCTCGGCGTGGCGCACGGCCCCTCCGAGGCGCGCCGGGGTGCGGCTGGTGCGCGCCATGGTCATCTCTCCTCCTGCTTGCACGGCTCAAGCCTGCCACGTACGAGTTGGAACCTGTCGCACGGCGCATTCCGGGCGTTTATTCCCGAACCATCAGGGTCGTTCAATGTCGAAGCTGGTTCTCGATCCCGCCGTGTTCTCTGCTGCGGCCGTCGCGCCCGACACGCGCATGGTCAACGATGCCATCGTGAAAGCCCTCTCCGCGATCCCGGACCGCTGGGCGCCGCCGCTGGCCGAGATCCGCGCCGCCCGCCTCGCCGGCAAGGGCACTTTCCCGCTGGCGCCGGAAAGCCCGCGCGCCTCGTTGGAGACCATCCCCGGCCCGCGCGGCCCCGTGCCGGTTCGCATTTTCATGCCGGATGGCGCGCCGAAGGGCGTCTATCTCCACATCCACGGCGGCGGCTGGACGGTGGGCTCGGCGCGCGAGAACGAGGCGCTGCTCGACCGCATCGCCGCCAATTGCGGCCTCGCGGTGGTCTCGGTGGACTATGCGCTGGCGCCGGAAGAACCCTATCCCGCCGGCCCGGACGATTGCGAGGCGGCGGCGCTCTGGCTGGTGAAGGAGGGCAAGGCCCGCTTCGGCACGGAGCGCTTCGCCATCGGCGGCGAATCGGGCGGCGCGACCCTCGCCGTCGTCACCCTCCTGCGCCTGCGCGACCGCCACGGCATCGCGCCCTTCTCCGCCGCCGTGCTCACCGCCGGCTGCTACGACCTGCGCCTGACCCCCTCCGCCCGCAACTGGGGCGACCTGCCGCTGGTGCTGAACACGCGGGACATCACCTTCTTCGTCAACAACTACCTGCGCCTTCAGGGCAAGGCGGACGATGCGGACGTCTCGCCCCTCCTCGCCCCCCTCAAGGGCCTGCCCAAGGCGCTGTTCATCGTCGGCGGCCGCGACGCGCTGGTGGACGATACGCTGTTCATGGCCAATGCGTGGGTCGCGGCGGGCAACGACGCCGAGCTGGAGGTCTACCCAGGCGGCTGCCACGTCTTCATCGCCTTCCCCGGCACCATCTCCGACCAGGCGCTGAAGCGCATCGACGGCTATCTGACGGATTTTTGAGGGGGGCATCCCAGCGGTTTTCGACCTTCCCGCTCCTTCCAACCGTCGCCCTCCGGCGTGACCGGAGGGCCCATCTGCTCACCCGCGAACGCTTCCGAGGCCGGGGCAACGATGCCATGGGTCCCTCCGGTCAAGCCGGAGGACGACGGCGGTTGGGATATGTCAGCGCTCGCAGGTTTTGCCCCGCTGCGCGGGGACCCTCCCCTGGGCCCCGGATCAGCGCTCCGGCTCCGCCGTCGCTTGTCCGGGGCACACTCCCCTCAGAGCTTCTCCTGCCCGTTGGGGGCGCGGAATTCGTCGATCATTCCCCTGAGGCGGCGATAGAAGCGCTCTGCATAGGCGAAGGCGCGATCCATGTCGGACGTGTCGGGGCTGGCGTTGGGGCCGGTGCTCGGCGGAAGCGGGGGAATGGGCGGAAGCTGGGCCGAACGGCGCAGGCTCTCGTTTTCCGCCTGGAGCCGGGCGATCTCCGCCTCGTAGGCATCGCGCGAATCCGGAACCGCCTCGCAGGTAAAGGCGGTGCCCCGCTTGGCGCACAAGGAGACGCGGCCGGTCTCCCGGTCGAGCTTCAGCGCGCCGCCCTCCACCGGGGCGAAGGAAAAGCGCGGCGCAACGGTGTCGCCGGGCGGCACCGGCACCTGTAGCGGCCCCTGCGCGAGGGCAGGCGCCGCCAGGAGAGTCGCGGCGAGGGCCGCCGCGAGGGGAAGCCCGGCCGAATGCGCCGGGGCTGCCGGGAAGACCATGCGCGCCTCCAAATCCAGCGTCCGCGTCCCGCGGCCATTCCGCGGCGTCACATCCGCTAGATAAGCACGCCGATCGGGGCCGGAAGGGGGCGGGAGCCTTCAGACCACGTCCGGACGGTAGGGCGCCCGCCCGGAGGTGAGCGCCTCGTCCAGCAGGTCGATGCGGTCCTGGCCCCAGAACACCTCCCCGTCTAGCAGGTAGGACGGCGCGCCGAATACGTCGGCGGCAAGCGCCTTGGCGCGGTTCTCCAGATAGAGCGCGGCGATCTTCTCCTCGCCCGCGGCGGCCACCAATTCGGCACCGGGCAGGCCCACGGCGTCGGCGCAGGCGGCGATGACCTCGGGCAGGCCGAGATTTTCCTGCCGCACCCAGACGCCTGAGAAGATGCGCTCCATCAGGTCGCCGGGGGCGTGGCCGGCCTCGATGGCGGCGATGATGGTGTGATCGGCCAGCGTGCCGTCGAACGGCCAGTGGACAGGATGGACATTCAGCGCAACGCCGCGCTTCTCGCGCCAGCGCTGAAGCTCAAGGATGCGGTAGCGCTGGCGCGGCGGGGCGCGCTTCGACAGCGGCAGCCCGCCGGTCTCGGCGAAGACCGGGCCGAGGGACACCGGGTGGAACCGCACCTCCACCCCGTGGCGGGCGGCGACCGCCATCACCGGGCGATGGCCGAGGAAGGTCCAGGGGCTCACGCTGGAGAAGAAATAGTCGAGGGTGCGCGGCGCGGCGGTCGGGCTCATTGGGGGCAGGCCTTCTTTGGGGGATCGTCCTTGGGCGGGAGGCGGATGCTAAAGCCTCTTTCCACCGCCTTGAAGCCGCGCACGCGGATCAATCGACCGATCCGGCAGTTGTTGCTTGCGCAGGGCGGCTTGACAGGGACGCGCACGGTGCTTCCCTCTCAGGCGGCCCGGAGACGATCCGGGAGGCGGCATGGGCGACGAACGGGAATCCGAGCTGGTCGGGCTCCAGAGCGAGCTGGCGGGGGTGGCGCTGAAGGCGGCCATGGCGAAGGACCCGCCGAGCGGACCTGAGGCGGCGGCCGCCGCCGGCGGCAGGACCGCCCGGCGGACGGTGCGGATGAACCCCTTGATGTGGATGGCGGTATCGTTTCTGGCCGGCACGGTGGCAGGCTCGCTGCTCCAGCCGGTCCGGTGGGTGCGCAGAGGAAGGGACGCGGGATGAACTTCGACCAGCTTTCGCGGAATCTGAAGATTCTGCTGCGCACCAACACCATCATCGCCGAAATCCACCTGCGCCACATCGCGGCGCGCACGGGCCTGTTCGCCTTCGCCGCCTTGGTGGCGAGCTTCGGCGTGGTGATGCTGGGCGTGGCGCTGTTCCTGGCGCTGGAGCAGTCCATGGGGCCGATCTGGGCGGCCGTGACGGTGGGCGGCGGTGGGCTGGTGCTCGCCCTCATCGTGGCCATCATCGGCGCCTCGCTGAAGCCCTCGCGCGAGCTGGCGCTGGCCAACCAGGTGAGCCAGTCCGCCATGGACGCGGTGGCCGCCGACCTGCGCGCCACCCAGGCCAACGTCGCGTCCTATGCCTCGCTGGCCGCCGTGCCGGGCCTGGTGGTGCCGGCGCTGACCCTGCTGACGCGGCTGTTCCGCCGCCGTCCGCGGGCGTAGGCATCAAGGCGGCTTGATTCCGGCCCCTCGGGCCGCAGAGGGCTGCGGCAGGGAACGGCGGCGGCGCGGATGCCCGCGCGTCTGGCCCTGACCACGGTCTGCGGGTGGGACGCGGACCGTGCTGGCCGGTTTGGCCTTGCCACGTGGCAGCCCATCGTCCATCAAACTCCAGGCACAGCAATCTGGAGGGTGGCGATGATGGCGCGGGGTCGCGGGATGAGGGTCGCTTCGGGAGTTGCCGCAACACTCCTCCTGACCACCCTCACAGCCGCGCCGGCGCTTGCGGCGGACGGCGTGCCCAGCCTCAACGGCGCCACGCTGCCGCTGCTCTGGGGCATCCCCTTCGCCGGCATGCTGCTGTCGATCGCCCTTTTCCCGCTGCTCGCGTCCCACTTCTGGCACCACCATTACGGCAAGGTCGCGCTGTTCTGGGCGCTGGCCTTCGCGGTGCCCTTCTCGCTCACCTACGGCCCGTCCGCGACGGCGCACGAGGTGGTGCATACCGCGCTGCTCGAATACATCCCCTTCATCATCCTGCTGTTCGCCCTGTTCACCGTGTCCGGCGGCATCCTCGTCACCGGCAATCTCAAGGGCACGCCGCTGGTCAACACGGTGATCCTCGCCATCGGCACGGTCATCGCCAGCCTGATCGGCACCACCGGCGCCTCCATGGTGCTGATCCGCCCGCTGCTGCGCGCCAACGACAACCGGCGGCACAATGTGCACACGGTGGTGTTCTTCATCTTCCTGGTGTCGAACATCGGCGGCTCGCTGACGCCGCTCGGTGACCCGCCCTTGTTCCTGGGCTTCCTGAAGGGCGTGAACTTCTTCTGGACCACCACCCACCTGCTGCATGACACGGCGGTGATCGTGGCCATCCTGCTCGTCGCCTTCTACCTGCTCGACCGCTTCTTCTATTCCCGCGAGGACGAGATCATCCGCCATCCGCCGGACCCGACTCCCTCCACCGAGGGCCTCGGCCTGCGTGGCGCGCAGAACGTGCCGCTGCTGGGCGGCATCATCGGCGCCATCCTCATCTCGGCCCTGTGGAAGCCCGGCATCAATTTCGACGTCTACGGCACCCATGTGGAGCTGCAGTGGGTGGTGCGGGACGTGCTGCTGATCGTGTTCGCGCTGATCTCGCTCGCCATCACCCCGGCGCTGGTGCGCGAGCGCAACGGCTTCGACTGGGAGCCCATCCTGGAAGTGGCAAAGCTGTTCGCCGCCATCTTCCTCACCATCATCCCGGTGATCGCCATCCTCAAGGCCGGCACCAGCGGCGCGCTCGCCCCGCTGGTCAACCTCGTCACCGGATCGGACGGGCAGCCGGTGAACGTCTGGTATTTCTGGCTGACCGGCGCGCTCTCCGCCTTCCTCGACAACGCGCCGACCTATCTCGTGTTCTTCAACCTCGCCGGCGGCGATCCCCACCAGCTGATGGGGCCGCTGGCGGTGACGCTGGAAGCCATCTCGGCCGGCGCGGTGTTCATGGGCGCGCTCACCTATATCGGCAACGCGCCGAACTTCATGGTGCTCTCCATCGCCCGCCACCGCGGGGTGAAGATGCCGAGCTTCTTCGGCTACATGGCGTGGTCCTTCACCTTCCTGCTGCCGCCCTTCGCCTTCATCACCTGGCTGTATTTCGTCTGAGGGGCGGGCCAAGGGCCAAGACCGCCGTCGTGCTCCGGCTTGACCGGAGCACCCATCCCGCCAGATGCGCCGGCGGCACCATGGGCCCTCCGGTCAAGCCGGAGGGCGACGGCCACACACCTGGGCGCCGCGCACTTGGGCGCTGCGCACTTGGGCGCCGCGCACTTGGGCGCCGCGCACTTGGGCGCTGCGCACTTGGGCGCCGCGCACTTGGGCGCCGCGCACTTGGGCCCTACCTCAGCGCGGCGCCGCAACGCCCCCTATTCCCCCGCCAGCCGCAGGGGCATGCCGTGGGCGGCTTCCGCCCTTCTGAGCCGTGCTTCCGCCTCGGCGATGTAGCCGCGCGTGAGGGGCACGGCATCCTGCCGGCGGGCAAGCTGGATCTGGAACACGTTCAGGCCCTGGTGGCGGAAGCCCATCTCGCTGGCGGCGAGATAGAATTCCCACATGCGGCAGAAGCGCTCGTCGGTGAGCCGCGCCGCCTCCTCCCAGCGGGCGCGGAAGCGCTGGCGCCAGGCCTTCAGCGTTTCGGCATAGTGCAGGCGCAGCAGCTCGATGTCGGTGACGACCAGCCCGCTCTTCTCGATGTGCGGCGTGACTTCCGACAAGGCCGGGATGTAGCCGCCCGGGAAGATGTATTTGGCGATGAACGGGTTGGTGACGCCCGGCGGGTCGGAGCGGCCGATGGCATGCAACAGCATCACCCCGTCGTCCTCCAGCAGGCTGTGCGCCTTGCGGAAGAAGGCGCCGTAGTGGTCCACGCCCACATGCTCGAACATGCCCACCGAGACGATGCGATCGAACGGCCTCTCCACGTCGCGATAGTCCTGCAGGGCGAATGACACCTGTCCCGCCATGCCCCGCTCGTCCGCGCGGGCGGTGGCGAGCGTGAGCTGCTCCTGCGAGAGGGTGACGCCTGAGACCTCCGCCCCCGCCATCTCGGCGAGATAGAGGGCGAGCCCACCCCAGCCGGAGCCGATGTCGAGCACCCGGAGCCCCGGCCGGTCCAGCACGAGCTTGGCCGCCACATGCCGCTTCTTGGCGAGCTGGGCATCGTCGAGGCTCTGCCCCGCATGCTCGAAATAGGCGCAGCTGTATTGCCGGTCGTGGTCGAGGAAGAGGGAATAGAGCCGGCCGTCGATGTCGTAATGGTGCGCCACGTTGCGGCGTGCCGTCTCGCGCGGGTTGAACTGGGCAATGCGCCGCCCGAGCCGCCGCAGCACATGGAACGCCTTGGCCGGCACGCTCGGATTGAAGGCGGCGGGCTGGGACATGAGCAAGGCGAGGAGATCGGCGATGCTGCCCTCCTCCATCACCAGCGTGCCGTCCATATAGGCCTCGCCGAGCCTCAGCTCGGGATCGAGGACGATGCCGCGCTCGGCTTCCGCGCAGGTGAAGCGGACGGCAAGCGGCGTTCGGGGCGGGCCGGCGCGGGTCGTGCTGTTGACCGTGAAGCTCTGGCCCGAGGCCGTCGTGACCTTCAGCGCGCCATCAACGATGACGCGTCGCAGCAGTGTTTCCAGCAACCGGTCCATCGGCCGCCTCCACGCTCGCCCGCTCGATCCTTTCCCGCTTCCCGGCAACGCCTGCGCTGGTGCTTGGATACAAGGGGACAGAGCACCAACGCGCGGCGCAAGGATAAGTTCGGGCCACCCCCTGCGACCCGAAGTTCCCTGCCTGAAGCGCCGCAACGGAGAAATGAAACCACCAAGCGTGCGGCACCGCAATACGGCACGCGGCGATTTGACCGGCGGGGGCGGTCCCGCCCCTCTCCCGCCCTGCCCCAAACGAAAACGGCGCCCCGGCGGGTAAGGCCGGGACGCCGTAGGGAACGCTGACGGCCGGCGCCGGGGCGCCGGTGCCGCTGGCCTCAGGCCGAAATCAGGCTTCCTCGCCTTCCTCGGCGGCGACTTCGGCGGCCACGGCGGCGCGCTCGATGGCGAGCTCGGCCTCGATCTCGGCGTCCTCGTCACGGGCGGTGCGCACGTCCTCGCCGCGGGCCTGGCGCTCGGCCTCTTCCGCGTTGCGGGCGACGTTGACCTGCACGGTCACCTCGACCTCGGGGTGCAGGCTCACCGGCACGGTGTGCAGGCCCAGGGTCTTGATGGGGTGGTTCAGCACGATCTGGCCGCGGTCCAGGCTGAAGCCGGCGGCGGTGAAGCCCTCGGCGATGTCGCGCGTGGACACCGAGCCGTAGAGCTGGCCGCTCTCGCCCGCCTGACGGATCATGATGACGGCCTGGCCGGCGAGCTTCTCGGCCACCGCCTCGGCGTCCTTGCGACGCTCCAGGTTGCGGGCCTCGAGCTCGATCTTCATGGTCTCGAAGCGGTCCTTGTTCGCCTTGGTGGCGCGCAGGGCCTTGCCGTTGGGCAGCAGGAAGTTGCGGGCGAAGCCGTCCTTGACCTTCACCACTTCGCCCATCTGGCCGAGCTTGGCGACGCGCTCGAGAAGAATGACGTCCATTTTGTTTCTCCTGTCTCTGATCGTTGGATTTCGTTGAATTTCAGCGGTCGTTCGCGGCGGGCGGGCTTTGCCCCGAGCCCATCCGCGAGCGGAAGTCGAACATGGCGTCGGCGAAGCCGAGCAGCGCCATGGCGAGGATCGGCCAGCTGAGCGCGGCGGCGGTGAGCCACAGCCCGGCGAGGATGAGGAAGCGGGCCGAATGGCCGATGGTCACCGCATGGACCACGGCGAAGCCCGCCAGCGCGTAGGCGCACACCAGTGTCGCGGCCGCGGCGGAGGCGGACAGCCCCAGCATCGCCCCGGCCATGGACAAGGCGATCGCCACCGCCAGCACCAGCGAGGTGACGGGCGGCAGGCGGAAGGCCGACAGGGTCGGCCACGGACGCCTGAGGCGGCCGGAGATCAGCGCGGCGCGGGCCGCGAGATAGAGGCAGACGAGCTGCGAGACCATGGACATCACCGCCGCCATGCCCGGCAGCAGGCGCGCCACGAGGGCGCCCACGGCGGCCGGATCGGTCGGCTGCGCGCCCGGCAGCACCTGGCCCGAGAGCAGCGCCTCGAACGCGGCGATCACCGCGCGGCGGTAGGTCTCGTAATCCCCCGCCACGGCGAACAAAGCGATGATGACCGCGATCGTCGAAAGCCCGGCGGAGAGCAGCACCAGCCCGCCCACCGGGAACCACACCAGCCCGTCGCGGCCGGCCGGATCGGGCCGTGCGAGCATGGCCGCATAGGACAAGGCGAAGGCCGGTCCGCCGATGCTGACCGCGTAGGTGAGGACGAGGCTGCCGCCGAAGGCGAGGCCGATCCCCGCCCCGCCCACGAGAACCGCCACCAGCGCCGAGAGCGGCGAGAAGGCGATGCCAGCGATCATCACCGGAAGCGGCGAGAGATAGAACAGGGGCACGGCCAGCGCCGATCCCGCCGCGGCTCCGGCGGCAAGAACGGCGGATGCGAGGCCGGCAGCCACGCCTGTGAGAAGAAGGTACACCATCTCGACAAGCTGTCCCGCGGGTGCGGTTAGAGGCGGGTCATCCCGCCCCAGCAGACGTTCCGGGGGTCATTCCCCGAAGCGCGTCTTCTAGAAACAGGTTCGCCCTCCCGGAGGAGGGCGAACCGGATCAAAGGATCACGCGATCAGCGGATCACGAAGGGCAGCAGGCCCAGGAACCGCGCGCGCTTGATGGCGGCGGACAGCTCGCGCTGCTTCTTGGCGGAGACCGCCGTGATGCGCGAGGGCACGATCTTGCCGCGCTCGGAGATGTAGCGCTGCAGGAGACGCACATCCTTGTAGTCGATCTTCGGCGCGTTCGGGCCGGAGAAGGGGCAGGTCTTGCGACGGCGGAAGAAGGGACGGCGCTGACCGCCGCCGGCGCCACCGGACGATGCGAAAGCCATCAGTTCTCCTCCTCGGCCTGCACTTCTTCAGTCGGACGCGGACGGCGCGGGCGATCCTCGCGGCCGCCGAAGCGGTCACCACGATCACCGCGGTCGCCACGCTCTCCGCGCTCGCCACGATCGTCCCGGTCACGCTTCTGGAGCATGGCGGAGGGACCCTCCTCGTGCTCCTCGACGCGCAGGGTGAGGACGCGCAGGACGTCCTCGTCGATGCGCTGCTGACGCTCCAGCTCCTGCACCGCCGCCGCGGGGGCGTCGATGTTGAGCAGGGTGAAGTGGGCCTTGCGGTTCTTGTTGATGCGATAGGTGAGGGACTTCACGCCCCAGTACTCGGTCTTGCCGACCGAGCCGCCATTCGCCTCGATGACACCCTTGAAACGGGTGGTGAGTTCCTCGACCTGCTGCGCCGTAACGTCCTGGCGCGCGAGGAACACGTGCTCGTAGAGCGGCATGTGTTCACTGCCTTTCGGTTTCACTCTTCCGCCCACCGGCGCCAAGCCCTTCTTGCCTTTCGGAAAGGCGCGAAGCTCGGAAGGCGGGGACACGGGACGACGGGCTCTCGCCCTGCCCTCCTCGACCTTGGCCAACCCCGTGGGATGGGCCGCGACAAAAGAAGACCGTCCGTTCAGCCCCCGGCCGGGTGCGACGGAAGCGGGGCGTATAGCAGGTTTCGAGGGAAAGGCAAGGTGGCGAGGGGAAGCCGTCGAGGTTCGCAGGACCAGCGACGGCGCAGCCGGAGCGCCGAGCCGGGGTGCAGCGTAAACCGCTCTCCACGTCGCCCTCCGGCTTGACCGGAGGGTCCACCTGCCCACCCGAGTACGCTTCCGATGGCTGGGACAAACGCCACCATGGGTCCTCCGGTCAAGCCGGAGGACGACGATGGTGGCGGAGCACGAAGGGGGTGCCGGAGGACGAAGGGGGTGGGAGGCTGATTATCCCGCCCCAGCCCCTCAATACAGCCCGACGCTGGCCGGCGGGCGGGGCGCGGTGGAGGCGGGCTTGGCGCTCACGGGCTTGGCCGTCGCGGTGGCCGCCGGCTTCGTGCCGGTGGAGCCGGTGGTGTTGGCGGCGGCGGCCGCGCCCTGGGGCTTCGGCTTCTTCTTCGGCGCCGGGTTGAGCGAAGCGACCTTGGGCTCGGGCATCGCCTTGTTCATGGCGATGAGCTGGGAGACGGTGACGAACTTGTAGCCCTTGGCCAGAAGGTCATCGAGCGTCTTCGGCATGGCGTCCACCGTGGTGGGGTGGATGTCGTGGGCGAGGATGATCGCGCCGGAATGCACGTTCTTCAGGATGCGGTCGTGGATGACCGTCGGGTTGCGGTCCTTCCAGTCCAGCGGGTCCACGGACCAGTAGATGAAGGTGGAGCCGAACTTCTCGCGCAGGTGCGCGCGCAGCGCCGGGGTCATCGCGCCGTAGGGCGGGCGCACATTGTGGACCTTGAGGCCGGTGATCTGCTCGATGGCGGCGTTGGTGTCGCCGATCTGCTTGTCGGCGGCGGCCACGGGAATCTTGGGCAGCTGGGGGTGGTCCCAGGAATGGTTCGCCACCTCGTGCCCCTGGGCGATCATCTGCTTGATGATGTTGGGCGAGGCCACGGCGCGGCTGCCGAGCACGAAGAAGGTCGCCTTGATGCCCCGCTGCTCCAGCATCTTCAGAAGACGCGGCGTGGTCTCGGGATTGGGGCCGTCGTCGAAGGTGATGGCGATGTAGGGGCCATCCACCGTCGCCGAGGAATAGGCGACAAGATTGTGCGGGTTCGTGCCGTTGGCCTCGGCCGCGGGGACGGCCATGCCGGTGCTCGACGGCAGGCCGGCCGGGGCCGACTCCATCATGGAAGAGGGCACCGGCCCGGTCATCAGTGCCGGCTTCGGCGGGGTGAAGGTGGCGGTGGGCGGCGCGGAAGGCGCGGTGCCGGACGGCGTCAGCGTCTGCGCGCAGGCAGGGACGATGACGGTGGCGGTGAGGAGAGCGGCGGCAAGAAGCGCCGGAAATCCCCGGATGGCCTTCACTTCAGGCTTCACGGCGGAACCACTTTCTGATGCGGACGTACCTATCGGCGCCCAATGTCCATCGCTCGTTATGGATAAATTGTGAAGCGGGCATGGCCAACCCCCAGTTTCCTTATCGTAAGGCCGGGTTGACAATCGCGCCGCCGTGCCCTCGCTGCTGGCCTTGCCTTGACTCGCCCACAATCCCGGTGTCTCTCCGCTCCCCAATTTCCAGCCGGAGGGCCGCCCAATGACCGAAGGGTCGCGCACAACACCCCAGACCGCCTTCATTTTCCCCGGTCAGGGCAGCCAGGCCGTGGGCATGGGCAAGGCCCTGGCCGACAATTTCCCCGCCGCAAAGGCCGTGTTCGAGGAGGTGGACGCCGCCCTCGGAGACAGCCTGACCAAGGTGATGTGGGAAGGTCCCTCCGACGCGCTGACCCTGACCGCCAACGCCCAGCCGGCGCTGATGGCGGTATCCATTGCCGCGCTCCGGGTTCTCGAATCGGAAGCGGGCCTTGATCTCGCCCGCGAGGCGGCCTTCGTTGCCGGCCATTCGCTGGGCGAATATTCGGCCCTCGCCGCTGCCGGCGCCCTCACCGTCACCGAGGCGGCGCGGCTCCTGCGCATCCGCGGCCGCGCCATGCAGGATGCGGTGCCGGTGGGCGAAGGCGCCATGGCCGCCCTGCTCGGCCTCGACTACGACCAGGCCGTCGCTGTGGCGGCGGAAGCCGCCGGCGACGACGTGTGCGAGGCGGCCAACGACAACGCCCCCGGGCAGGTGGTGGTCTCCGGCACCAAGGCCGCCGTGGAGCGCGCCATCCTCATCGCCAAGGAGCGCGGTGCGCTGAAGGCGGTGCTGCTGCCGGTGTCCGCCCCCTTCCACTGCCGCCTCATGGGCCCCGCCGCCGAGGCCATGGAAGTGGCCCTCTCCGGCTCCACCGTGATGACGCCGCGCGTGCCGCTGGTCGCCAACGTGCGCGCCTCTCCGGTCACCGACCCCGCCGAGATCGTCCGCCTTCTGGTGGAGCAGGTGACGGGCACCGTGCGCTGGCGCGAAAGCGTGATCTACATGGCCGGCGCGGGCGTCACCCGCGTGGTCGAGGTGGGCGCCGGCAAGGTGCTCTGCGGCCTCGTGAAGCGCATCGACAAGCAGATCGCGGCGAGCGCGGTGGGCACGCCCGAGGACGTGGCGGCCTTCATCGCCGCCCGCAACGCAGCCGCTTCCGCCGCCTGACTTCTTCTCACCTATGGGCGCCCTCCCCGGAAAAAATCCGGGCGAGGGCGTCCGCGCGTCGGGACACCACCCGGCCAAGCCGATACAACCGGCGGCGCAAAAGCCGCGACACCCGAAAGAAACTGAACTGGGGGCTGACATGTTCGATTTGACCGGCAAGACCGCGCTCGTGACCGGCGCCACCGGCGGCATCGGCGGCGCCATCGCCAAGGCGCTGCACGCCCAGGGCGCCACGGTCGCCGTCTCCGGCACCCGCCGCGAGGCGCTCGATGCCATCGCCGCCGAGATGGGCGGCGAGCGCGTCATCGTGCTGCCCTGCAACCTCGGCAACACCGAAGAGGTGGAAAAGCTCATCCCCGCCGCCGAGGAGGCGCTGGGCGGGCATGTGGACATCCTCGTCAACAATGCCGGCATCACCCGCGACAACATCTTCATGCGCCTGTCGGACGAGGCGTGGGACCAGGTGATCGCGGTGAACCTCACCGCCGCCTTCCGCCTCTCGCGTGCCGCCGTGCGCACCATGATGCGCCGCCGCTCCGGCCGCATCATCTCCATCACCTCCATCGTCGGCGTCACCGGCAATGCGGGCCAGGGCAATTATGCCGCCGCCAAGGCCGGCATGATCGGCATGTCCAAGTCACTGGCGCAGGAAGTGGCCTCGCGCGGGGTCACGGTGAACTGCATCGCGCCCGGCTTCATCGCCACGCCGATGACCGACGCGCTCAACGAGAAGCAGCGCGAGGGCATCCTCAAGGCCGTGCCGGCCAACAAGCTCGGCACCCCCGAGGACATCGCCGCCGCCTGCGTCTACCTCGCATCCAACGAGGCCGCCTACGTCACCGGCCAGACGCTGCACGTGAACGGCGGCATGGCGATGATCTGATCCGGCGATGATCTGACGCCTTCCGATACCGCTTTTCGGCGTCCGCTCGGCTCCTTCAACCGGGCGGACGTTGTAAGCGGGACGGGAACTATTCTATCCTGCGTGTGCGTGCGGGGGACGGGAGGCACGCATGAGGATAGAGCGTGTGGGCGCTGGCTCCGAGCCTGCGCCGGGTCTGTCACTGCGGCAGAAGCCGCGCAATATTCTATCGCGCTTCTGGAGCCGCATCCTCGATCTCACGCTTGTCCTGTGGGTGGTGCGGGTCCCGCTTCTCAGCGTGCTCCTCGGCCTCGCCATGATGGCCGGGGTGACGCAGGCGCAGGACGTGATGCTCGACGTCGCCATGGCCGGCGCGCCCGTCGGCGCCGCGGCCGGCCTCTCGCGGGCGATTCTTTCCCTTGTCCTCGCCGTCTTCCTGCTGTGGGCCATGCCGGTCCACTATGCCGCGCGCCTGCTGGTGGAGACCGACAACGGCCTTGCGGTGCTGGTCGCCCGGCGCAATGCCGCGGCTGGCCGGCGCGGTGTCGCCGGGCGCGACCGGCTGACGGCGGCCATGGTGCGGGAATTGCCGCGCCTCATCGGCGTCATGCCCTTCCTGATCTTCGCCATCGGGGCGGACGCGGCCATCTCCAACCTGCCGACGCTCGCCGACCGCCCGGCCATCGAGGCTGCCCACCACCAGCTCGTGGTGCTTGTCTGGGCGATGGTGGCGGCGGTGCCGCTCTTCTATCTCTATTGCGTGCTGCGCGGGCGGCTGACCCAGGTCGGTGTGCTGGCGGCCTTCGACCGCGCCCTGGGGCACTGGCTGAAGCCGGTGTTCGGCCTGCTCGGCATCGCGCCCCGGCGGGACGACGCGGACGGCCAGCTCCACGCCACCGGCCGCCTCGTGCTCCTGTTCTACGCCTTGCTGGTGGTGGCGGTGCTGGTGGCGAGCCCGCACTGGCTGGCGGCGCGGCTGCCGCTCGCCTATGCGGTGCCGCTGATCTTCGGCGGGTGGGTGCCGATCCTCGCCTATCTCTCCTCCGTGGGGCGGCGCTTCCATGTGCCGATCCTGACCGGCCTGTTCCTCGCCGGCGCCATCGGCGTCTACGTGTTCGGCGACAACCACGCGGTGCGCACCGTGACCGCCGACGAGCCGGCCTATCGGCGCACCAGCCTCGTCCAGGCCGTCCACCTGTGGATGCGGGCCAATGGCTGCGCCGAACAGCCCTCGTCCTGTCCGCGCCCCATCATCGTCACCGCCGCCGGCGGAGCGAGCCGGGCGGGCTTCTTCATCGCCAGCGTGATCGGCCATTTCCTCGACTACAACCAGCAGAAGCAGGCCTTCAGCTTCACCCGCGCGGACGGCTCCAAGGTGAGCCGCGCGGCGCGGGACGACGGGCGCTTCACCCCCGCCATCCAGAGCGCGCTCGACGGAAAGGACATCGCCACCCGCCTGTTCGCCATCTCCGGCGTCTCGGGCGGCTCCCACGGGGCGGCGGTGGTGGCGGCCGCCCTGTCGGCCCGCACCGGCAAGGCGCCCCCCTGCCCGGACGAGGCGCCGGCCCACTGGTTCGGCGGCGCCATCAACGGCTGGCGCGACTGCCTGGAGAGCATGACGGCGGACGATTTCCTCACCGCCACCTTCTTCGGCCTCGCCTTCCACGATCAGGTGCAGTTGTTCCTGCGCGATCGCGCCGCGCTGCTGGAGGAGGCCTGGGAGGCGAGCTTCGCCCGCCATGTGGGCGCGGCCGGCGCCCATGCCGGCCCCGGCGCCGCCCGCCGCCTCTCCGAGCCGTTCCTCAGCGCCCCGCGCGATCCCGAGCACTGGGTGCCCTATCTCGTCCTCAACGGCACGTCGGTGGAGACCGGCCAGCGCATCATCACCACCGACCTCCTGCCGACCTACGCTGCGGCGAGCCGCTGCCCGAGCGGCGGCCCCAATGCCGAATGCCCCATCTTCACCCACGCCATCGACTTCCACAGCCTCGTGCGCTCGGACCTCGACGTGCGGCTCTCCACGGCGGCCACCAACTCCGCCCGCTTCCCGGTGATCTCGCCGCCGGGCTCCATCTACCAGGTGGACACGGACGTGGTGGACCGCATCGTGGACGGCGGCTACTTCGAGAATTTCGGCGCCGAGAGCGCGCTCGAGCTGGCGCAGGCCATCGTGGACGTGGAGCCGGCGCTGGCGCCCTTCATCCTCGTCGTCTCCAACGATCCCCAGAGCGTGCTCACCGAGGAGCGCACCGCCCGCGGCGTGGTGGTGCCGGATGCGGCCGACCACAGCCTCCTGCCCGAGGTCGCCGGCCCGCTCGGCGCCATCGGCGCGGTGCGCAGCGGCCGCGGCCGGCTCGCCGTCGCCCATGCCGCCGCCTGGCTCGATACGCGCTTCGGCGGCCGCTGCCCGGTCAGCCTCGTGCAGATCAAGGTCTGGCCCGAGGACAGCGCCGGCCACTGCCCGGTGGGCACCGCGACGCCGGAGAAGATCCGGCAGGTCTCAATGAGCTGGTGGCTCTCCAAGCCCGTGCAGATGAACCTGCACGAGCAATTGGAACCCACCCCCGACCGCTGCAACAACCGCACGGCGGTGGAACAGGTCTGGACCGCCCTCGCCACCCGCTCGGAAGCCTGCACCGGCCCCACGCCTTGAGGGGTGGGCGCGACGTGCCGGCCCGCGCCGTCACTACTGGTCGGGGGAACGAGGCCGCCGAGATCGTCCGTCATCGCCCGGCTTGTCCGGGCGATCCACCGAACCGCCTGCGCGATGTCCGGGAAGCCGACACGGCCCAACCGTGGATCGCCCGGACAAGCCGGGCAATGACAAGCGACTTTGACGGCCCCCGCGCCCCGGACGCATGCGCTGTCAGCGGAATGCGTCCGGCGCTTGGCCCAGGGCACGGCGGCAGCGCCCATGGGGATGCCGCGCCGGCGCGAAATCCCGTAAACTGCTCCCGTTTCATTCGCCGCCGGCCAGACCGGCATTGATATTTCAAGACTTGGAGGCAGCCCGCCATGGCGCGCGCCCGTACCGCCTATCTCAACCGGGCCGATGTGCCCGACCGCGCCGCCCTGCAGGCGGCGCTGGACGCCTTCAAGCTCAAGCTGGTGCTGGACGACGGCTATCTGCCGCTGGAAACCTCCGGCTATCTGCCCTGCACCCTCCAGGGCGAGGATGCCGGCTTCACCCTCAGGTTTCGCGACGTGGCGGAGGACGGTGGAAAGTACCCGGCCCTCGCCCCGGCCCTGGGTGGGCGGGACGTGGCCGCCGACATCAAGTGGACCGGCGACATCCGCGAGGAGGTGAGCGCCATGGCGGTGCTCGCCGCCCTCGCCGGCTCTTTCGGTGCCGTGGTCCACGACCCGGAGAAAGATGCGCTCATCGAATCGAAGAAGCTCCTCGCCCGCGCCCGGGAGGGCGCCGAGGAACTTTGAGCGCGCCTAGTGCGCGACGCTCTTCGACAGGAGATTGATGACGATGACGCCGGCGATGATGAGCCCCAGGCCGATCAGCGCCGGCAGGTCGAGCTTCTGGCCGTAATAGACCCAGGCGAATCCGGTGACGAGCACGATGCCGACCCCGGACCAGATGGCATAGGCGATGCCCACCGGCAGGGTGCGCAGTGTGAGCGACAGGCAGAAGAAGGCGACGCAATAGCCCACCACCACGATGGCGGACGGACCAAGCTTGGTGAAGCCCTCCGCCTGCTTCAGCGCTGAGGTGGCGATGACCTCGGCGACGATGGCGATGAGAAGATAGATGTAGCTCATGTGACCGGCCCCGCTGACCTGCGCCAAAGCCGCGGTATTCCGCAGCCCCCCGCGCAGAAGAGGCGCCGGCCCGGCCGCTGTCAACGTGGGGAAAGCCCGCCCCATCACGGGCCGCCGCCCCACCCGCCATCGCGCCCCGGGCACTTACTGTCCTGCCGCCATCAGCCCCGCCGCCCCGCCGCCTCCACCCCAACCGCCGTCGCCCTCCGGCCTGACCGGAGGGCCCACCCCTCCACCAGCGCCCGCGTGCAGAGACCGAGACAAACAGCGCCATGGGTCCTCCGGTTGAACCGGAGGACGACGGCGGAATGGGTTGCCCGCCATCACCCCACCATCGCCCCCCTCCGCCGCTTCCAGCGCCGGCCCCGCCCCGCTATGGTCGCTCTTCCCTCCGCAGCACGACGGCGCCCGTGACCGAGCCCTTCACCCCCCGCGATCCCGCGTTTGAGACCAAGGTGCGCGACAGCTTCGCTCGCCAGCCCTTCATGACCCTCATCGGCGCCACCCTCGGCGCGGTGGCGCCGGGACGGGTGGAGATCGTGCTGCCCCATGCGGAGAAGGTGACCCAGCAGCACGGCTATTTCCACGGCGGCTCCATCGGCGCCATCGCCGACACCGCCGGCGGCTATGCCGCCTTCAGCCTGTTTCCGCCGGAGTCGACCGTGCTGACGGTGGAGTACAAGATCAACATCATGGCCCCCGGCAAGGGCGAGCGGCTGGTCGCCGTGGGCGAGGTGACGCGGGCGGGGCGCACCCTGACCGTGGCGAAGATCGAGGTCTATGCCGAGACGGGCGGCATCCGCACCCATTGCGCCACCGCCACCCAGACCCTCATGTGCCTCGCCGGCCGCGCCGACGCACGCGCCTGATGCTGTTCGCGTCTCCCCTGCTCCCGGGCCGGCTGGTCCGGCGCTACAAGCGCTTCCTCGCCGACGTGGTGCTGGACGACGGCACCGAGACCACCGCGCATGTGGCCAATTCCGGCGCCATGCTGGGGCTCGATGCCCCCGGCAGCCGCGTGCTGCTTTCCCGCTCCCTCAATCCCGCGCGCAAGCTGGCCCTGAGCTGGGAACTGGTGGAGGCGGATTTCGGCGCCGGGCCGGAATGGGTGGGGGTGAACACCATGCATCCCAACCTTCTGGTGGCCGAGGCCATCGCCGCCGGGCAGGTGCCGCCCCTCTCCGGCTATGCCCGCATGCGGCGGGAGGTGAAATACGGCAAGGCCAGCCGCGTCGACATCAAGCTGGAGGACGACGCCCGCCCCGACTGCCTCGTGGAGGTCAAGAACGTCCACCTCATGCGCGCGCCCGGCAAGGCCGAGTTCCCCGACTGCGTGACCGCCCGCGGCGCGAAGCATCTGGAGGAGCTGGCCGGCGAGGTCGCGGCCGGGCGGCGGGCGGTGATGGTCTACATCAGCCAGATCGGCTCGGCGGATTCGATCGCCCTCGCCCGTGATCTCGACCCCTTCTATGGGCGCGCCTTCGACCGAGCGCGGGCGGCCGGGGTGGAGGCCATCGGCCTCGCCTGCCGGATCACGCCCGGAGGTATTGAGGTGGCGCGCGAGGTGCCCATGCTGGGGTGAGAGGCCGGTTCGGGAGCTGACACCATTGGACAGGCACCGAACCCCGGGTGAAAACGTGGTGAAACCCGATTCGGAAACCTGGGGTGAATCGCCGATGGTCGTCCCGTTCAGCCTCTCCCGCCGCGGAACCCTGAAGCTCGCCGCCACCTTCGCCGGGGCGATGATGGCCGACGCCCTGCTGCCGGCCATCGCCGCAGACGACCCCGACCTCGCCGAGATTAAAGCCCTGAAACCAGGTACTTACGTGTGGTATCCGGAGCGCGCGCCGGACGGCTTCGTCGCCATCGTGGTGAATCTGACGGACCAATTGTGCTTCGTCTATCGCAACGGTGTCCGGATAGGGGCATCCACGGTCTCCACCGGCAAGGACGGGCATGAGACCCCTACCGGGGTATTCACAATCCTGGGCAAGGACGTGGACCACCACTCCTCGCTTTATAACGACGCTTCAATGCCTTACACGGAGCGCCTGACGTGGTCCGGCGTGGCGCTGCATGCGGGTGGCCTCCCTGGATACCCCTCCTCCCACGGCTGCGTCCACCTGCCGCTGGAATTCTCCAAACTGGTCTTCGGCATCACCCACCTGGGCACCCCGGTCATCATCGCCGACCGGCATTCAGCGCCAGAAGATGTTTTGCATCCGGGACTTATCATGAGCGAGGGTCTGGAGCAGCAGCTCGCCACCTCCGCCACCGGGCAGGGCGCCCCGCAGGATGCGACGGCCACCCCGGAGCCGGTCTCCATGGTGGTCAGCCGGGCCGACAGCACCATCACCGTGCTGAAGGGCGCGCAGACCGCGGTGCAGGGTCCGGTGAGCATCCGCGATCCGCAGAACCCCTTGGGAAACCTCGTCTATGTGCTCATGAGCAAGGACGGGAGCGCCCCCCGCTGGAGCGCCGTTTCCTACGAGGGCCGCGGCGTCGCCCCGGGTCAGGCGCAGGATGCATTGGCCCGGATCAGCGTCGCTCCTTCCATCAACAAGCAGGTGGCGGCGCTGGTGACGCCCGGGACCACCCTGTTCCTCACCGACCTCCCCGCCCATCCGGGCACCCGAAGCGACGGCGGATTTGTCGTTCTCGCACAGAAGGTTACGAGCTGATGCGCCGGCTCGCCGCCGCGGCGATGCTCGCCCTCGTCGGCACGGCCGCCCACGCCCAGCCGGCAGCCAAGCCCGCGGCTGCGGTTCCCGCCAAGGAACTGTTCGGCCGCGCCACCCAGCCAGCCCCCATGGCCGCGCGCAGCATCGGATTCTATTCCAAGGGCTGCCTCGCCGGCGGCGAAGCCTTGCCGGTCAACGGTCCGAACTGGCAGGTCATGCGCCTGTCCCGCAATCGAAACTGGGGCCACCCGGATCTCGTCGCCTTCCTCGAGCGCTTCTCGGCGAAGGTGCCGCAAGTCTCTGGCTGGCAAGGCATTCTCGTCGGCGACATGGCTCAGCCGCGCGGCGGCCCCATGCTCACGGGCCACGCCTCCCACCAGATCGGCCTCGACGCCGACATCTGGCTCACTCCCAGCCCCGGCCGGGAGCTCACCCGCGAGGAGCGCGAGAAGCTCTCCGCCTCCATGATGGTGCGCGCCGACCGCAAGGACATCGACCCCGCCAACTGGCGGCCGGACACCTGGAAAGTCATCCGCGCCGCCGCTGTCGAGCCGCGGGTGGAGCGCATTTTCGTCAATGCCGCCATCAAGAAAGCGCTGTGCCGGGAGGCGACGGGAGACCGCTCCTTCCTCGCCAAGGTCCGGCCCTACTGGGGGCACGACTACCACATGCACATCCGCCTCACCTGCCCCGCCTCCAGCCCCGAGTGCCGGCCGCAGGAAGCCCCGCCCACCGGCGAGGGGTGCGGATCGGAGCTGGACTGGTGGTTCTCCGATGCAGTTCTGCACCCCAAGCCGGAGAAGGAGCCCTCCAAGCCCAAGCCGCCCCTCACCCTCGCCGATCTCCCGGATGCCTGCGCCGTCGTGCTCGACGCGCGCTGAAGGATCATTCGGGCTCGCGAGAACGTGCGGGGCCGGGATGCCGGCCTCCGGCTGGTGCCGCTGCGCTCCCCGGCGCATCATGCCAGCGCAGGCCGAAGGGCCGCAGCACCATGGGAGGGCGCGATGCTGAAACGTCTGGGTGTCGGTGCAATCGTTCTGTTCGCGGCCCTGAGCCCCGCGGCGGCCGAGAAATGGGACCTCTCCACCATGACCTGCCAGCAGTTCCTGCAGGCGGACAAGGATACGATCACCATCATCCTCACGTGGCTGGATGCCTACTACAAGGACGACGACGCCCCGCCGGTGATCGACACGGACAAGTTCGTGAAGAATGCCGAAAAGCTCGCCGCCTTCTGCGCCAAGTCGCCAAGCCTCGGCCTCATTACAGCGGCGGACGAGGTATTCGACTGAGCGCGGAACCCGCCGCTCCAGTCCCGTCTTGAAGAGTTGCCCGCTATTGCGGCCGCTCCGGCCCACCGGGCGGCAAAAGGGAGGTTCGCGTGTCCGATCTGTCTGATCTTTTTCCGGGATTTGCCTCGCACTACGTGGACACGAAGGCCGGCCGCATCTTCCTTCGGCAGGGAGGAACGGGCACCCCCCTGCTGCTGCTCCACGGCTTCCCCGAGAGCCACGTGATGTGGCACCGCATGGCGCCGAAGCTCGCCGAGCAGCATACCCTCGTTATTCCGGACCTCCCCGGCTACGGCTGGAGCGCGGCGCCGGAGGGAGGGACCGATCATTTCCCCTATTCCAAGCGCGCCATGGCCGCCGCCATGGTGGAGGTGATGGAAAGCCTCGGCTTCGCCCATTTTTCCGTCATGGGGCACGACCGGGGCGCGCGAGCTGCCTACCGGCTGGGGCTGGACCATCCCGGCAGGCTGGACCGGCTGGTCCTGCTGGACATCGTACCCACCTATGTCATGTGGCACAAAATGGACCGGGCCCGCGCACTGCAGGTCTATCACTGGGCGATGCTGGCCCAGCCCAAGCCCCTGCCCGAGAAGCTGGTGGGCGGGAACCCCGCATGGTTCCTCGATTGGACCATGGCGAGCTGGACGGCGCACAAGGACCTTTCGGCCTTCGATCCGCGCGCCATGTCCGCCTATCGCGCAGCCATTTCGTCCCCGGATCGCCTCCACGCCATGTGCGAGGACTATCGAGCCGGCGCCACCATCGATCTCGCCCACGATGAGGCGGACATTGCCGCCGCGCGCACCCTCTCCTGCCCGACGCTCGCGTTATGGGGCGCAGCTGGCATTCCGAGCCGGGGCGCGAGCCCACTGGAGGCTTGGAAGGCGCTCGCGCCCCAGGTGGAAGGCCAGGCGATCGAGGCCGGCCATTTCCTGGCGGAAGAGGCGCCGAAGGCGACGCTTGATGTAGCGATGCCGTTTTTGGCCCAGGGACGGCCGTAGACCGGCTACCGGCGTTCCTGGAAGAAGGCCCGCAGAACCTCAGCCGCCTGCCGCTCGGCGATGCCGCCATAGACCTCAGGCGTGTGGTGGCAGGTTGGCTGGGAGAAGAAGCGCGGGCCGTGCTCCACGGCACCGCCCTTGGGGTCCGGCGCGCCGAAATAGAGCCGGCGGATGCGCGCGAAGGAGAGCGCCGCCGCGCACATGGCACAGGGTTCCAGCGTCACGTAGAGATCGCAGTTCATCAGCCTCTCGGATTTGAGCTGCGCGCCCGCCGCGCGAACCACCAGCATCTCCGCATGGGCGGTCGGGTCGTTCAGCTCTCGCGTGCGGTTGCCATTTCGGGCGATAACCTCCGAGCCGCGCACGAGAACCGCGCCCACCGGAACCTCGCCCCGCTCGGCCGCCGCGCGCGCCTCGTTGAGCGCCATCTGCATGAAGGTTCCGGACATGGTGCCTTTAGCCGCCCCCGATCTCACCCGACTCATCGCCGCGCTCGCCGCGCAGCCTGCGCTGTGCTAACTCCCCCTCATGCCGCGCACATCACCGCCCCGCAAGGACAAGAACCGCGTTCCGCGCCAGAAGCGCGAACTTCCCGCCGCCCCCCAGAAGGAGGCAGAGCGCGTCGCCAAGGTCGTCGCCCGCGCCGGCCTCGGCTCGCGCCGCGAGATCGAGGACTGGATCGAGGCCGGCCGCGTGGCCGTCAACGGCGAGGTGCTCACCAGCCCCGCCGTCACCGTCACGCCCGCCGACGCCATCACCATCGACGGGGAGCCGCTGCCCGAGCGCGAGCGCACCCGCCTCTTCCTTTACCACAAGCCCAAGGGCGTCGTGACCACCAACCGCGACCCGGAAGGCCGCACGACACTGTTCGAAATCCTCCCCAAGGGCCTGCCGCGCCTCGTCAGCGTGGGCCGGCTCGACCTCAATTCCGAAGGCCTGCTTCTTCTCACCAACGACGGCGGCCTGGCCCGCGTGCTGGAGCTGCCGGAGACCGGCTGGCTGCGCCGCTACCGCGTGCGCGCCAATGGCGAGATCGACCAAGCGAAGCTCGACACGCTCCTCAAGGGCATCACCGTGGACGGTGTGGAGTACGGCCCCATCGAGGCCGAGCTCGACCGGGTGCAGGGCGCCAATGCCTGGATCACCGTGTCCCTGCGCGAAGGCAAGAACCGCGAGATCCGCAACGTGCTGGGCGCGCTGGGCCTTGCCGTTAACCGGCTGATCCGCGTGTCCTACGGCCCCTTCCAGCTGGGCGAGATTCCCGAGGGCAGCATCGAGGAAGTGCGCACCCGCGTGCTGCGCGACCAGATCGGTGCCGACCTCGCCGCCGCCGCCGGTGCCGATTTTGCCGGACCGCTGGTGGAGCGGGAGATCGAGGAAGTCCCGGTGCGCCCGGCCTACCGTCCCGCGGGACGCAAGCAGGCTGCGGCCGACAAGACCGGGGGGCTGAAGACGCCGGCCCGCCGCGCCAGCCGCGAGCGTGAGGAGTTCGACGCACCGGTGGAGGACGTCATCCGCCCCGCCGCCCCGCGCGTGCGCCGTCGCGCCAGCGAGGAGCACGGCACCGAGCGGGTCGGCACCGTCGCCGACCGCAAGGGCCGCTCCGTGAAGGTCGAGCGTGTACGCGCCCCGAAGGACGAGGCGCCGCGCCGAGCCCGTCCCGCCGCTGGTGAGGGCGAAGGGCGTCCCTTCCGCCGCAGCCGGGACGAGGGCGCGGCCGAGCGTCCGCGCCGCGAGGGGCGCCCCTCCTTCCGCGATGACACCCCCCGTGGGCGCGGCCCGCGCGAGGAGAAGGAAGATTTCCGTCGCCGTCCCACCCGCTCCGGCGGCGGCGACGAGCGTCCGCGCCGCTACGAGGACGACGGCGGCTTCAAACGCTCCGGCCCCCGCCGCGAGGGCGAGCGCCCGCAAGGCGACCGCCCGTTCCGCTCGCGTCCGGAAGGGCGCGGCGGCGATTTCGGGGATCGGCCGTCTCGCAGCCGCAGCTTCGGCGGCGAACGGGCGGAAGGCGAACGCCCCGCCCGTTCGCGGCCCCGGCCGGAAGGGCGCGGTGGCGATTTCGGCGACAAGCCCGCCCGTTCCCGCAGCTTTAGCGGCGACCGGCCCGAGGGCGAACGCCCCGCCCGCGCCCGGACCCGGCCGGAAGGACGTGGCGGTGACTATGGCGACAAGCCTGCACGCAGCCGCAGCTTCGGTGGTGACCGTACGGAGGGCGAGCGCCCGGCGCGCGCCCGGCCGCGCCCGGAGGGTCGCGGTGACTTCGGCGACCGGCCGCCGCGTGAGAGCAGCTATGGCGATAAGCCAGCCGGCCGCACCCGTTCATTCGAGGATCGTCCCGGGGGTGGCAAGCCCGCCGGCCGGCCGGGCGGAAAGCCGGGCGGCTTCGGCGCGAGGGGTGGCGGCAAGCCCGGTGGCCGGCCTTCTGGCGGAAAGCCGGGGGGCAAGCCCGGCGCGGGACGCTCCGGCGCCGGCAAGCCGGGCGGTCCGCGCGGCAAACGCTGACGCGGGCATGTGACTTATGCGCATCGTGGGGGGCCGACTCAAGGGACGGGCGCTAAAAGGCCCGTCCTCCAGCCTCACGCGGCCGACCTCCGACCGGCTGCGTGAAAGCCTGTTCAACGTGCTTGCGCACGCCTACGGCGACCCGTGTGAGGGCGCGCGCGTGCTGGACCTGTTCGCCGGCACCGGCGCGCTGGGCATAGAGGCGCTGTCCCGTGGAGCGCGCTTCGCGCTGTTCGTGGAAGAGGCGGCGGAGGCGCGCGGGCTGATCCGCGACAATGTGGAGACGCTGGGCCTCACCGGCGTCACCAAGGTGTTCCGCCGCGATGCTACCCGCCCCGGTCCCATGGGGCCGGGCGAGCCCTATGGCCTCGTCTTCTGCGATCCCCCGTATGGAAAGGGCCTCGCGGAGCAGGCCATCACGGCGGCGGTGGAGGGCGGCTGGCTCGCCGCCGATGCTCTGCTCATCATCGAGGAGCGCACCGGCCTGTTCGTGACGCCGGAAGGCTTCTACGAGATCGAGCGGCGCGCCTATGACGAGAGCGAACTGATCTTCCTGGAACGGGCCTGAGCCCTTCCCTCACCGCTCGCTGCGGACGATGACCTCCATCAGTTCCGCCACCTTGCGGCGCTGATCCTCGGCGTCGCCCGAGCGGATCGCATGCTCGACGCAATGCCCCACATGATCCTTCAGCACCTCCTCCTCCACGCGCCGCAAGGCGGCGCGGACCGCCGAGAGCTGGGTGATGATGTCGATGCAGTAGCGATCCTCCTCCACCATGCGGGAGAGGCCGCGCACCTGGCCCTCGATCCGGCTCAGGCGCTTCTGGACTTGCTCTTTGGTCGGGCTGCGCATGCCTTGCCATATACCCCCTACGGGTATATTGGACAAGAGACGATACCCCCAGGGGGTTTATTGCCGCCTTGAACATGAGCCAGCGCAAGGCCACCTGCCCATATGCGGCCTAACGCTGGCAAACGGATTTGCGGAGCCGCCATGGCACACGACCACTCATCACACGACCATTCCTCGCACGGCGGCGATTGCTGCGGTGGCAAGGCCCCGCCCCCGCTCGACCTGTCGGGTGCCGCCAAGCCGGCGCTGGCCGAGACGGTGAAGGATCCGGTCTGCGGCATGGACGTGAAGACCGACCCGGCCGCCGGCAAGCCCACGACGGAGCATGGGGGGCGTACCTATTTCTTCTGCGGCAACGGCTGCAAGACCAAGTTCGAGGCGGCGCCCCAGACGTATCTCGCGCCGGTGAAGGACCCGGTGTGCGGCATGATGGTGTCGCCCGGCACGGCCAAATACTCCGCCCGGCACGAGAAGAAGCCCTATTTCTTCTGTTCCTCCTCCTGCGAGACCAAGTTCAAGGCTGATCCCGTGCGCTACGTGGGCGGCAGCGCTCCGCCACCGCCCGTCGAAGTGCCGGCGGGCACCATCTACACCTGCCCCATGGACCCGGAGATCCGGCAGATGGGCCCCGGCATCTGCCCCATCTGCGGCATGGCGCTGGAGCCGGAGGTCGTCACCCTCGACGAGGGGCCGAACCACGAGCTGGTGGACATGACCCGCCGCTTCTGGATCGGCCTCGCACTCACCCTCCCGGTGTTCGTGCTGGAGATGGGTGGCCATCTCTTCGGCTGGTCGCCGTTGCCCCAGCAGATCTCGAACTATGTGCAGTTCGCCCTAGCGACACCTGTCGTGCTGTGGGTGGGCTGGCCCTTCCTTCAGCGCGGCTGGCTGTCGCTGAAGACGCGGCATCTCAACATGTTCACCCTCATCGCCATGGGCACGGGGGTGGCCTATCTCTATTCGCTGGTGGGCACGTTCGCGCCCGGGCTGTTCCCGCATGACTTCCACGCCCATGGCGGCGGCGTGCCGGTCTATTTCGAGGCGGCGGCAGTCATCACCGTGCTGGTCGCGCTCGGGCAGGTGCTCGAGCTGCGTGCCCGCGATCAGACCTCCAGCGCCATCAAGGCCCTGCTCTCTCTCGCCCCCAAGACCGCCCTGCGCATCCGGCCCGATGGCACCGATGAAACCATCGACCTCGGCCTCGTCGCCCCCGGCGACGTCCTGCGCGTGCGCCCCGGAGAGAAGGTGCCGGTGGACGGCACGGTGGCGGACGGTCGCGCCGTGGTGGACGAAAGCCTCGTCACCGGCGAGTCGCTGCCCGTCTCCCGCGAGCCGGGCGAGAAGGTCATCGGCGGCACGGTCAACGCTTCCGGCGTCTTCACCATGGAGGCGGAGAAGGTCGGGCGCGACACCCTGCTCTCCCAGATCGTGCAGATGGTGGCGCAGGCGCAGCGTTCCCGCGCACCGATCCAGCGGCTGGCGGATCAGGTTTCCGGCTGGTTCGTGCCGCTGGTGTTCGGCGCCGCCGTCGTCGCCTTCGCGGTGTGGATGGCCGTTAGCCCTGAGCCCCGGCTCACCTTCGCGCTGATGGCAGCGGTGAGCGTGCTCATCATCGCCTGCCCCTGCGCCCTCGGCCTCGCCACCCCCATGTCGGTGATGGTGGGCGTCGGCCGCGGCGCCCAGCTCGGCGTGCTGGTCCGCAACGCCGAGGCTCTGGAGCGCATGGAGAAGGTGGACGTGGTGGTGGTGGACAAGACCGGCACCCTCACCGTCGGCAAGCCCAAGGTGATCGCCGTGCGCGCCTTCAACGGCCGCCGCGAGGATGAAGTCCTGCGCCTCGCGGCCGCCCTGGAGCGGGCAAGCGAACACCCGCTCGGCACCGCCATCGTCCACGAGGCGGCGGCGCGTGAGCTTGTCACCTCCGAGCCGTCCGCTGTCGAGAGCCCGGCGGGCAAGGGCATCGTCGGACAGGTGGAGGGCCACGCGATCGCCGTCGGCCACGCCGCCTTCATGAGTGAAATCGGGGTTCATACCGACCATCAGACCGCGATCGCCGAGAGCTTCCGCCGCGAGGGGGCAACGGCGGTGTTCGTCGCCATCGACGGCAAGGCCGCCGGCCTCGTTGCCATCGCCGATCCGGTCAAGGATACGACCGAAGCCGCGCTGAAGCGCCTCCAGCAGGACGGCGTGCGCGTGGTCATGCTCACCGGCGACAACCGCACCACGGCGCTGGCTGTCGCCAAGCGCCTCGGCATCATCGAGGTGGAGGCGGAAGTGCTGCCGGCGCGCAAGGCCGAGGTGGTCGAGCGCCTGCGCAAGGAAGGGCACGTCGTGGCCATGGCCGGCGACGGCGTGAACGATGCCCCGGCCCTCGCCGTGGCGGACGTGGGCATCGCCATGGGCACGGGCACGGATATCGCCATGGAAAGTGCCGGCATCACCCTGCTGAAAGGCGATCTCGCCGGTATCGCCCATGCCAGGGCTTTGTCCCGCGCGACCATGGCCAACATCCGGCGCAACCTGCTGTTCGCGTTCCTTTACAATGCGGCCGGCGTGCCGATTGCGGCCGGCGTGCTCTATCCCAGCCTTGGCCTGCTCCTGTCGCCCATGGTGGCGGCGGCGGCCATGGCCCTCTCGTCCGTCAGCGTCATCGCCAACGCCCTGCTGCTGCGGACCTTCACGCCGCGCTGAGGCGCGGCTTTACAGGCATGGCCCCCGGACGGAAGATCGATCCGGGGGCATGCATGGACCTTTCGGCGGCAGGCATTTCGGAGCGGATCGGCCGGGCGGGCGCCGTCGCGCGCGGCGTCGGGTCCGCACTGCTCGGCCTCGCTCTGCCGCCCACCTGCATCGCCTGCGGAAGCATCACGGGCGCGGCGGGGGGATTGTGCGGGCCCTGCTGGGGCCAGCTCTCCTTCATCAGCCGGCCCTATTGCGAGCGGACCGGCGCGCCGTTCAGCCATGATCCAGACCGCGTGTTCGGAGATGGCTGGATCTCGGCCGAAGCTCTCGCCGACCCTCCGGCCTATGATCGCGCCCGCGCGGCCGTGACCTTCGACGACGTAGCCCGCGGCCTCGTCCACAAGCTGAAATATGCCGACCGCCTCGACCTCGCCGCGCCCTTGGCCCGGCTGATGCTGCAGGCCGGTACAGACCTCACGGCCACGGCCGAGATCATCGTGCCGGTGCCGCTCCATCCCTTCAGGCTCTGGCGGCGCAAGTTCAATCAGGCGGCGCTGCTCGCCCGGCATGTGGCGGCTGCCACGGCGCTGCCGGTCGATGCGGGCGCGCTGGTGCGGCAGCGCCGGACCCCCTCGCAGACCGCGCTGGGGCGCAACGCACGCCGCGCAAATGTCGCCGGGGCTTTTGCGGTGCCGCATGCTGCAGCGCATCGGATCGAGGGGCGGCGCGTGCTGCTGGTTGACGACGTCTATACCACCGGCGCGACGCTTGATGCCTGCGCGCAGGTGCTCCGGCGCGCAGGCGCCACGGGCATTGACGCCCTCACGTTTGCGCGGGTTGTCGAATTCGGCTGACCCCTTATGATGCGACGCTTTCGTGACGGCACGCCCCCTGCGCCGTCCCACCAGTCGTGACATCATGAAGCCCATCGAAATCTATACCAAGAGCTGGTGCCCCTACTGCCATTCCGCCAAGGAATTGCTGCGGCGCAAAGGCTTGACCTTCACCGAGATCGACGTGACCACCGACGCCGAAGGCCAGCAAGAGATGATCCGCCGGGCTGGCGGGCGCACGTCCGTCCCGCAGATATTCATCGGCGAGACCCATGTGGGCGGCTGCGACGACCTGTATGCTCTGGAGGAAGCCGGACGGTTGGACGCCCTGGCGGCCTGACCCTGGGTACGGCCCACTTGGCGCGGGGGCGCGCAAGCGGCGGCCCCCGTGCATTCCGGTCAGGAAGGGCCTATCTGTCTGAAATCGCGCCGCGCCGGGCGCGATGCGGCGTTCCCGGCTCCGGCGGCAGCGAGAGATCAAGCCCCATGACCACCTCGGAACCGACCCCGGCCAAGCCCGCTCCCGCCGTGCGGGCCGGCAATACCCTCCGCGTCGGCCTGATCCAGTTGCGCAGTGGCCGTGAACCGGCAGCGAACCTCGATGCCGCCGCCGCCCTCATCCGCGAGGCTGCGCGGGATGGCGCCCGCTATGTCCAGACGCCCGAAGTCACGAACATCATGGAGCTGGACCGCAAGGTCCTGTTCGAGAAGCTGCAGGAAGAGGGCAGTGACGCGACTCTTGCCGCTCTTCGCCAGCTGACGCGCGAACTGGGCATCACGCTGCATATCGGCTCCCTCGCCCTGAAGGTCTCCGATGCCAAGGCCGTGAACCGCGGCTTCGTCATCGATGCGGATGGCGAAATCACCGGCCGCTACGACAAGATCCACATGTTCGACGTGGACCTCGGCAATGGCGAGAGCTATCGCGAGTCCAACGCCTATCGGCCGGGGGAGCGGGCGGTTCTGACCGACGTGGACGGCATCCGCCTCGGCATGACCATCTGCTACGATCTGCGCTTTCCCGCACTCTACCGGGCCCTCGCCGAGGGCGGCGCCAAGGTGCTCACCGTGCCCTCCGCGTTCACCCGACCCACCGGGGAAGCCCACTGGCACGTGCTGCTGCGTGCCCGCGCCATCGAGAATGGCGCCTACATTCTCGCCGCCGCCCAGGGCGGCCGGCACGAAAACGGCCGCGACACCTACGGCCATTCGCTGGTTGTCGACCCCTGGGGCCGCGTCATCGCCGAGGGCGGTACCGACCCGGGCGTGATCCTCGCCGAGATCGACATGGCGGAAGTCGCCGCGGCGCGCGCCCGCATTCCTTCCCTTGCCAACGGCCGCCGGTTCGAGGTCGCCGAGCCGGGACAGATCGGCCACCTTCACGTGGTACGTGCCTCCTCATGATCCGCTACACCCTCAAGTGCGACGATGGCCACGAGTTCGAAAGCTGGTTCCCTTCGTCGGCCAGCTACGACACCCAGCACGCGCGTGGCCTCGTCACCTGCCCGACCTGCAACTCGGCGAAGGTTGAGAAAGCCGTAATGGCCCCTTCCGTCGCGCGTACCGACAAGGGGGCCTCAGCGAAGGAGCCGGCCGCGGAAGCCACGAGCGCTCCGGCCGCCGAAGTCCCTCCCGCGGAGGCGACGCCCCTGGCCATGATGGCGCGGCCCGACAGCGAATTGCGCACGCTCATGCGCCAGTTGCGGGACCACATCGTCGCGAACTCGGATGACGTGGGAGACAATTTCGCCGATCTCGCCCGCAAGATGCACGATGGCGAAATCGAGCACCGCCCCATTCGCGGCGAAGCGACGGCGGAAGAGGTGAAGGCCCTGCACGAGGATGAGGTGGAGGTGTTCCCCCTGCCCGTGCTGCCGGAAGACCGGAATTGAGGCTCAGGCCTCGCGCGCGGCGACCATGAAATAATTCACCGAGAGATCCTCCGTCAGACGGAAATCGCCGGAGAAGGGCTCGTACGCGAGGCCCACCTTTTCCCGCGCGGCGAAGCCGGCTGCAGCGAGCGTCGCCTCAAGCTCCTCCGGCGTCACGAACTTCTCCCAACGATGGGTGCCGGGCGGCAGCCATCGCAGAATGTACTCGGCGCCCACGATGGCGAGGGCAAAGCTCTTGGACGTGCGGTTCAACGTGGAGAGCACCAGCACGCCGCCCTCCGCCACCAGACGGCCGGCGGTGCGCACGAACAGGCCAGCATCGGCCACATGCTCCACCACTTCCAGCGCCACCACCACGTCGAACCGGGCGCCGCGCTCGGCCAGCGTCTCCGCAGTCTCGGCCTCATAGGTCACGGCAAGGCCCGATAGCGCGGCGTGGGCGCGGGCGATGTCCACGTTGCCGGGGGCCGGATCAATGCCGGTCACATCGGCGCCCATGCGGGCGAGGGGCTCGCTGAGCAGGCCTCCGCCACAGCCGATGTCGACGAGGGACAGGCCCTTCAGCGGTCGAAGCGACCGGGCGTCCCGGGAGAAGTGGCGCACCAGCGTGTCACGCAGGAAGGCGAGGCGTGCCGGGTTCATGGCGTGCAGCGGCGCCATCTTGCCCTTCACGTCCCACCACTGGGCACCGAGCGCATCGAAGCGCGCAACCTCTTCCGGATCGACCGTGGCGTTCATCTGCGGCATCACGGCCTCCTGTGCGTCGGGCGACATGCCCCACACTTAGGCGCCGCACCCGACGCGGGCAAGGCCGCGCCGGGGCTCAACTCAGCGCACCATGCCGACGATGTCCTTCACGTCGCGGATGGTCTGATCGGCGATCACCCGCGCGCGGTCGGCGCCGTCGACAAGAATCGCGTCGATGGCGGCTTGATCGGCCATCAGGCGCTGCATCTCGGTGCCGATAGGGCCGAGCTTTGCCACGGCGAGGTCCACCAGCGCGGCCTTGAAGACCGAGAACTGGGCGTTGCCGTAGTCCGCCAGCACCTGTGCCTTGGCGGTGTCTGACAGGGCGGCGAAGATCCCGACGAGGTTGTCCGCCTCCGGCCGCCCCTTCAACCCCTCTTCCTCTGAGGGCAGCGGCTCCGGATCCGTCTTCGCCCTGCGCACCTTGCCGGCGATGGCGTCAGCATCATCGGTGAGGTTGATGCGGGAGAAGTCGGATGGCTCCGACTTCGACATCTTCTTGGAGCCGTCGCGCAGGCTCATCACGCGCGTCGCCGGCCCGGCGATGAGCGGTTCGGTGATGGGGAAATAACCTTCGCCATGGCCGTTGGCGGCGATGGAGGGCGCGAAGTCCGTGTTGAACTTCTGGGCGATATCGCGGGTCAGCTCCAGATGCTGCTTCTGGTCGTCGCCCACCGGCACATGGGTGGCGCGATAGAGCAGGATGTCGGCGGCCATCAGGGTCGGATAGGCGAACAGGCCCACGGATGCGTTCTCGCGGTCCTTGCCGGCCTTCTCCTTGAACTGCGTCATGCGGTTCAGCCAGCCCATGCGGGCGACGCAGTTGAACACCCAGGCGAGTTCGGCATGGCCGGACACCTGGCTCTGGTTGAACACGATGTGGGCCTTGGGGTCGATGCCGCAGGCGATGAAGGCGGCCGTCACCTCGCGGGTGTGACGCTTCAGCTCTTCCGGGTTCTGCCAGACGGTGATGGCGTGGAGGTCGACCACGCAATAGATGCACTCGTGGCTCTTCTGCAGCTCCACGAAGCGCTTGATGGCGCCGAGATAATTGCCGAGATGCAGGTTGCCCGTGGGCTGCACGCCGGAAAATACGCGTTCTGCGACCGCCGCCATGGCGAACTCCCCAAAGAGCGGCGCGCCGCTCAACCTGAATACGGGCAACGGCCCGCGAAAGTGAATGCGGCGCGTCATGCCACCTGGGGCGGCAGGGCGCAAGGGCGCGGCCCGCAACGCTGCCCCCGGCTCAGACGCGCTCCGTCCAGGCCTTCGAGACAGCCGCCTTCACGGCGAGCGCCCCGGCGCCGTAGACAAGTCCGCCGCTGAGAACCAGGGCGATCAGCCGCGCGATGCCGGAAAGCGTCCCCATCGGCGCGGGCCACGCTGCGGCAAACAGGTCCACAGCGAAACCCATGGCGAGGCTCGCCGCCGCGAGGCCCGCTGACGAGAGCAGCACGGGGAGCGAGAACCGCAGAGCGCCGCGGACAATGAGGACGCCCCCCAAGCCCAGGATGGACGCGGCGGAGGACAGCACCACGCCCCCCGCCGCGGCCAAGGGACCGCTGATGGTTCCGAGCCCGGCGGCAGCGACAACGCAGATGAGCAGTGAGCCGAGCGCGATTCTCTCCGCCGCCTTTATCTGTCCGGACGTGGAGGCGGCGGCGGAGAGAATGCGCTCCAGCCCCTGCGCCGGCAGCGAGAGCGAGAGCACGGCCAACAGGGCCGCGGTGAGCCGTGCGTCTTCGCTATCGAAGCTGCCGCGCTGGAACAGCGTGACGACGATGGGCTCGGCAAGAACGGCAAGCCCGACAGCCGCTGGCAGGGCGAAGGCAAGCGCCGCCAGCACCGCCCGGCCGGCATCGTCCGCGGCCTCGTCCTTCCCCCTCCGGAGCAGCGCCGGCACGAGGACGGCACCGGCGCTGGCGCCGACGAGACCAAGGGGAAGGTCCATTAGCCGCTGCGCGTAGTTCAGTGCCGCCACCGCTCCGGGGCTGGCGGACACGGCTGCCACCACGATGATGAAGCGGAGCTGGCTCAGCCCGGCAAAGAGCAGCGCGGGCGAGGCCGCCCGCAGCACCCCAAGCGCCGCCCGGAGATCGTGAGGCCTCAGCACACGGAACAGTGGCAGCGCCGGGCAAGCCCTGGCCGCCCGCCGCATGATGGCGAATTGGGCGGCGCCTGCGCCCACCTGCGCTGCTGCGATAGCAAAGGCGGCCGTGTCGCTTTCCATCAGCCCCTTGGCGAGCAGCACGCCGATGACCGCGAGCACCGTGACATTGGCTGCTGCGGGAGCCAAGGCCGGCAGCAGGACGCGATGGGCTTCATTGGCGATCCCGCCGTAGATCGCCGCGAGCCCCGCAAGCGGGAGATAGAGAACCACCACCCGACCGCAGAGGATTGCGACGTCCGCCCGGTGCCCGCCCGCCTCGAAGCCTGGCGCCATCAGACCGATCACCTGCGGCATAAAGAGCGCGACGACGGCCGCGAAGACCAGAAGGAGGCCGCAGAGCAGCACCAGGGTCGCGCCCGCGAGGCGGCCGGCCGCCGCATCGTCGGCTCCCGCGGCTTCGCGTGTTCGGGCGAGCGCCGGAATGAAGGCGAGATTGAAGGCGCCTTCCGCCAGCAGCCGGCGCGCCAGCAACGGGAGCGCCATGGCCGCGGCCAGCGCGTCAGCCACCGGCCCGACGCCGAGCACGGCGGCCGTGGCCGCATCCCGCGCAAAGCCCAGCACGCGGGACGCGAGGGTTGCCGCCGAAACAATGGAAGTGCGGGCGAGGAGGGACATGAGCCCTGCCTATGACTCGCGCCGCCGGTTGTGTCGATGGATTCTGCGCATAACCCGCCCTCCGAGTCTTGCCTGGGGAGCGCACAGGAAAGGAGGGGGCCCGACACAAACGAAAAACGCCCGCTTGCGCGGGCGTTTTCCTGTCCTACAGACCTCAAGCCTGGGGCTGAGGCTCTATGGAGCCGCCGGCGCCGCCGGGACGAGGGCGCTTGGTGGTGGGGATGGCCGACCCGCGCGGGTTGGACGGTTCGATCACGCTCTCCCGGTTCGGCGTCTTGCCGTCGAGGAGGTCGACGATCTCGTCGCCCGAGAGGGTCTCGTATTCGAGAAGGCCGCGGGCCAGCGTCTCGAGGTCATCGTACTTCTCGGAGAGAATGCGCTTCGCCTCGGAATAGCCCTCATCCACCAGCCGCCGGACCTCCTTGTCGATGGTCTGGGCGGTGGCTTCGGACACGTTCTGATGGCGCTGCATGGACATGCCGAGGAACACGTCCTCGTTGTTCTCGCCATAGGCCACCTGGCCGAGCAGGTCGGAGAAGCCCCAGCGCGTCACCATCATCTTCGCGAGGCGGGTCGCCTGCTCGATGTCGGAGGCGGCGCCGGACGTCACCTTGTCGTGGCCGAACACGAGTTCCTCGGCCACGCGTCCGCCCATCATGATGGCGAGGCGCGAGGTCATCTGCTCATAGCTCATGGAGAGCTTGTCGCGCTCCGGAAGCTGCATGACCATGCCGAGCGCGCGGCCGCGCGGAATGATGGTGGCCTTGTGGACCGGGTCGGTCGCCGGCACGTTGAGCGCGACGATGGCATGGCCACCCTCGTGATAGGCCGTGAGCATCTTCTCTTCCTCGGTCATCACGAGGGAGCGACGCTCGGCGCCCATCATCACCTTGTCCTTGGCGTCCTCGAACTCGGACATGGTGACCATGCGCTTGTTGCGCCGGGCCGCCATCAGCGCCGCCTCGTTGCAGAGGTTGGCGAGGTCCGCGCCCGAGAAGCCGGGGGTGCCGCGGGCGATAGTCTTGAGGTTCACGTCGGGCGCAACGGGAATCTTGCGGGCATGCACCTTCAGGATCTGCTCGCGGCCGACCACGTCCGGGTTCGGCACGATGACCTGACGGTCGAAACGGCCGGGACGCAGCAGCGCCGGGTCGAGCACGTCCGGACGGTTGGTCGCGGCGATGAGGATGATGCCCTCGTTCGCCTCGAAGCCGTCCATCTCGACCAGCAGCTGGTTGAGAGTCTGCTCGCGCTCGTCGTTGCCGCCGCCGAGGCCGGCACCACGGTGGCGACCCACCGCGTCGATCTCGTCGATGAAGATGATGCACGGCGCATTCTTCTTCGCCTGCTCGAACATGTCGCGCACGCGGCTGGCGCCGACGCCCACGAACATTTCCACGAAGTCCGAGCCAGAGATGGTGAAGAACGGCACGTTGGCCTCACCCGCAATGGCGCGGGCGAGCAGCGTCTTGCCGGTACCGGGCGGGCCGACGAGCAGCACGCCGCGCGGGATGCGACCGCCGAGGCGCTGGAACTTCTGCGGGTCACGCAGGAATTCCACGATCTCGGTGAGGTCGCTCTTGGCCTCGTCGATGCCGGCCACGTCGTCGAAGGTCACGCGACCGTGCGCCTCGGTGAGGAGCTTGGCGCGGCTCTTGCCGAAGCCCATGGCCTTGCCGCCGGCACCCTGCATCTGGCGCGACAGGAAGATCCACACGCCGATCAGCGCCAAGAAGGGCAGCCACGAGAGCAGCAGACTCACGAACCACGGGACATTGTCCGACGGCGCACGCGCGGTGATCTGCACGCCCTTGCCATAAAGGCGCTGCACGAGCGAGGGGTCGTTCGGCGCGTAGGTCTGGAAGGAGCCGGAGCGGTCGGAATAGGTGCCGGTGATGTTCGGCCCCTCGATCACGACCTCGCGCACCTTGCCGGCATCCACGTCGTTGAGGAGCTGCGAGAAGGAGATTTCGTTCGCATTGGTGCGCTGGCCCGGGCTGTTGAACAGCGAGAACAGCGCCAGCAGCAACAGGACGATGATCACCCAAAGGGCGAAATTGCGTAAATTGGCGTTCATTGAACCCTCGTGGGGACAGAAGGGCGGTCCCGTCTCGACGCCTCACCATACGGAAGGGATACCTCCGCACGCACCGCCGCCGCTGGAACCTCCCGCACCGTCCAGCGCCTAATTTAGGAGCGAGGCCCCGTCTTGCCAAGGACAGCCGCCTTCTCCGCACTTGAATTCGTCGCGATCCCTTCGGCGGAGCGCCGGGGTGGTGCGGTCGATACGAGCACCTTTCCCCTTCGGACGGCCACACTCGCACCTGCCAGGGTGCGGCGAAATGGAGCAGGCGGCAGCGCCAGCGCGGCCAGAAGCGCCTCCAGCAAAAGCTCGAGCTTGGCCAGCTCCACTGGCCCTTCCCTGCCCTGCGCCGCGACGCAGCGGCCCAGCAGCCTCAGGGCGATCTCCTCCGGCAGAGCCGCGAACCGAGCGCCATCGATCGTGGAGCCCGCGCTCCCGACGGTAACAAGCTCCGCCTCCGCCCGGTCGGTCCCCACCTCAAGCGCCAGGTCCGCACGGGCGAGGCGCCTGGCGAGACGGGTAAGACGGCGCGCATCGAGGCCTTCGCGCTCCAACGCCGGAGCCAGCGCCCTCAGGCGCGGACGGGCAAAGCGCGCGTCGAGGTTCGATGGGTCGCTCGCATAGGAAATGCCCGCGCTGTCCAGAGACGCCACGAGGCGCGCCTTTGGCAGGTCGAGGAAGGGTCTTAGCAGTGCTAGGTCACCGCGGTCCGCTCTGGCACTCATACCGGAAAGGCCGGTCAGGCCGGACCCTCGCGCCATCCGGAACAGAACCGTCTCGGCCTGATCGTCGCGTGTATGCGCAAGGACGAGCGCGGACGCGCCGATCCGGTGCGCCTCGGCGGCGAGCAGCGCATAGCGTGCGTCGCGGGCCGCTTCCTGGAGGCCACGATCAGGTTTTTCCCCCTGCCAGCGAAGCGTCCGATGGGGCACCTTCGATCCGGCAGCCAAGCGCGCGACCTGGGCGGCCTCGTCGGCTGCCGCGGGCCTCAAGCCATGATCGACCGTCGCCGCAAAGAGTCGCGGACCACCCGGGCGCCGGGCGCACCAGCGGGCGGCGAGATGGAGGAGAGCCGTGGAATCGGGACCGCCGGAAACGGCGAGGAGGACGGCGGAGTGGCTGGCAAGGCTGGAAAAGAGAGCGTCGAGCTCGTTGTCGGAAACCGTGCCGGATTCGGGAGAGAGGCGCGCGGCCGCGCCGGCTTCTGGATCCATCGATCCGGATGACCCGCGCGGGTGGTCTGCGGGATCCGATGCCATTGGCCTCAGCAGCCGACCCGCTTCTGCTCGCGTTCCACGGCCTGACGGACGGAGGAGGCGGTGCGGGGATATTTGCGGTCCACCTCCTGGAAGGTGGCGCAAGCGGTCTCCTTCTCGCCGAGCCCCGCGAGGGACTGGCCGAGCCGCAGCAGAGCCTCGGGGGCGCGCGCAGAGTTCTGGTACTTGGTGGAGACTTCCAGGAAGGAAGCGGCGGCGTCGGAATAGTTCTGCCGCAGGAACAGGCTCTCGCCGAGCATGAAAGTCGCGTCGGCGATCAGGCGGTCATTCGGCGAGGACTGGATGATCTGGCGGAAAGTCTGCTCCGCCCCCGCGTAGTCCTGGCGCTGAAGCTGCGCCTGTCCGGAATCATAGAGCTCGCGCACCGTAGCGCCAGCGGATGGCAGCGCCGCGACTTGCTGACCGGCGGCCGGGCGAACGGGGCCTGCATCCGCTGTGCGCGCCGGAGGCGCGGCGCTCCCGGCAGAACCCAGCGGCTGGGGCGCACCCGGTGCGGCGGGGTCCATGTTGGGATCGAACGCATCGGAACGGCGGACGGGCGCTGCGGGGGAGGCCGCCGGGCGGCCGGAGGGCAGCACCGCCGGCGCCTGAACCGGAGCAGCCGCAGGGGCGGCAACCGGTGCCGCTGAGGAGCGACCGCCGCCGGCCTCTTCCAGCCGGCGCACCTGCGCCTCGAGCTGCTGGTTACGGTATTGGAGCTGCTCCACCTGACCGGTGAGCTGACGCAGGGTCGATTCCAGCCGTTCCATCCGCCCCATCAGCTCGGGGTCCTCGCGCGGGGCCTCCTGCGCGGGCTGGGGCGGCTTGAAGAGGTTGCCGAAGAGATTGCCGTCGTTCTGCGCGGCCGCAGGGGACGCCGTGCTCAGGGCCGCACCGAAGGCAAGGCCGAAGAGAACGGCAGAGGCGACGAGAACACCGACCGGGCGCAGGCGCATCTTCATGTGACTTTTGCTTGGGGCTGGTGGCGGGGAACACGGCCGAAAGACTGCCGGTTCGACCAGTTGGACTTTACCCCACTGATCGCGTCCAAAGTGTGACCCGGCAACGACTTGCCGTGGGCCGACCGAGGTTTTGCGGGAGCTGGACGCACGAAGGCCGGCACCCGTGGGCACCGGCCTTCATGACGTCTGGAAACAGACTCAGGCGCCGCCGCCGTTGAGCACCGTCACCGCGCGGCGGTTCTGCGACCAGCACGAGATGTCGTTGCACACCGCCACCGGCCGCTCCTTGCCGTAGGAGATGGTCCGCATGCGGGCCGGGTCGATGCCGCGGGAGGCGAGGTAGTCACGCACGCTCTGAGCGCGCTTGGCCCCGAGCGCGATGTTGTATTCGCGGGTTCCGCGTTCGTCCGCATGGCCTTCGATGGTGAAGGTGTAGCGGTTGTACTGCTGGAGCCACTGGGCCTGACGGTCCAGGGTGGCGCGGGCCTGCGGGGTGAGATCGGTCTGGTCGCTCTCAAAGAACACGCGATCGCCCACGGCGACCACGAACTCCTGAGGGGAACCGGGAGGGCCACCCGCGCCGCCGACGCCGGCATTCTGGTTGGGATTGTTGGCGCACGCGGCAAGAGCCAGCGCGAAGCCAAACAGAGCCGCGAACCGGAAGCCGCGAGCAAGGCTGAGGAAACGCATCCGGTAACTCCCTTCTCAACGCTGCACCGGAGGCTTCGGGTCTAAAGCCGTCCGGTTAAGCGAACGTTCCGCACGCGGCCGGAGGGCCGCCCGGAGGTCCGAAAACCGGAGGATGCGGGCAACTCCCGCTCGCCATGGTTTCCGGGCCGTTATCATCGCCCTCCGGGTCGCGTCGGCACCGCTCGGTCCTGCAGGCCTCGATGAAGCGCAGCAAGCAGTTCAAACCCGTTCCAGAAGGTCCGGACGAGGCCGTTCAGCCGGTGTCCGGTGTGTCCTTCACTGATGCCGCGACGTGGCGTCATCATGGCGCGGAGGTGCAGGGGTGAAGGCAGCGGCAGGGCGGCGGCGCGCGTGGCAAAAGGGCCACAACACGACCTGAGGCCAAGGCGCGCGCGTCGCGCCCCCGACACGCTGTTTCAGGCGCGCCCCGATTCCCAGCGCGCCGCCTGCGTCTGCGCCTTCTTGCGATCCGCCTCGGGCAACTTGGCCACCACCTCGTCAAGCATGGGATCGCCGAGGCCGCGGCTCTTCGCGACCAGGTGCCAGACAGCCGCCTGCACCTTGTCCTGCGGCACCCCACGACCGACCGCGAGAAGCCGCGCATAGCGGTTCTGGGCGATGGCGTTGCCGGCCAGCGCCGCTTTGCGGAACAATGCGGCGGCGGCGGCCTCGTCCTTGGGCACGCCGTTGCCGTTGAACTGCATGATGGCGAATTCCACCTGCGCCGTGATGTGACCAAGCCGGGCGGCAGCGCCGATCATGCGGGCGGAGGCGGCGATGTCCTTGTCGACACCGTTGCCCTCCTTCAGCAGCACCCCAAGGGCATACTGCGCATCTTCCACGTCCTTGGCGGCGGCGACCTCGAACCAGCGCGCGGCCTCGGAGGGCTCCTTGGGGATCTTCCGCCCCTGGAGATACAGCAGGCCGAGATTGTAGGCGGCGCCCGCGCTGCCCTTCTCTGCCGCCCGCCGGAACAATTGCGCCGCTGCTGGCTCATCCATGGGAACGCCGCGACCGGCGAGGGTCATGTTGCCGAGCGCAAACAGCGCTCCGACCGAGCCGGCATCCGCGGCCTTGCGATACCACTCGACGGCCTTCTTGGGGTCGAGCGGGACACCGAGGCCATCCGAATACAGCTCGCCGAGCAGCGTCATGGCCGCCGGATCGTCGCCGGCGCGGGCGCGCTTGAGCGCCTCGTTGAAGGCGGTGATGTAGTAGCCGCGCTGGTAGGCCCCGTAGGCGATATCCCCTGTGCCGCCGGGGGTGTCCAGGCTGGGATAGCTGATCTGCGGACCCAGCAGCGGCATGGGCGCCGGCTCGCGCGGACGCTGGGCGGCGTTGGGGTCCGGCTTGGCTGCGGGCTTGTTGCCAGCCTTGTCGGCAGGCTTGGCGGGCTTCGCGGCCGGCTTGGGCGTCGCGCCCGACTGCGGCTGAGCCTGCGCATGCGCCACGGAAGGCGCAGCCGCCAGCGCAACCGCGAGCAGGACCGCACGGCCTGGGACGACAAGCCCCGGCCTGCGCCGGGATGCGCGGACTGGCGACCTCATTGCGCGTCGTCGCCCGCAGCAAGATTAGCCTGCGCGGCCGCGACGGCCTTCGCCGCTCCGCCGCCAGAGGCCAGCAACGACTCGGCCAGGGCGATGAAGTCCGCGCCGGCCTCGGCGAGCGCCGTCACCTCGTCGAGGGTCGACGCAACACCGACACAGGGCACTTCGAACAGTTCAGCCCACCATCCCACCAGATCGAGCACGCGGAAGAACTCGCCCGGCTCGGGCGCCAGAGCGCCGAAAGCCACGTAATCCGCGCCGCTTTCGCCGGCCACCATGGCTTCGTGGCGCGTCACCAGCCCTCCGGCTCCGACGATGGCAGCGGGCTTGAGCAGCCGCAGCGTCGCGTCGAGGGCCGGTCCGCCCGCCACATGCACGCCATCCAGCCCCGCGGAGGCGACGAAGCCCTCCGGCCCCTCCAGAAGAACGGCCGCGTCGTGCCGCTGGGCCGCGCCGGCGATCTCGGCAAGGCGCGCCGCATCGACCGTCTCCCCCCGAGACACGCGCAGTACCACGCAGGCGATATCGCCCGCGCGCACCGCCGCCTCCACCGTGCGCGGGTCGAGCGCGGGCGTGACGGTGAAGACGAGCATGAGGCGGGCGCCGGGGGCGGGCGGAGGATTGGCCATGGTCTGATCGGTCTGCCAAGAAATCGGCGAATTGGGGGCACGGACGCGGATTGTCGCCAGCTTTCGCCAGACCATAAGAAAAGGGCCGGCGCAAGCCGGCCCTCTCTGAACGTGATGTGCCCGATGCTCAGGCGGCCTTGCGCTCTTCCTCGGCCGACCACTTGCCGAGCGCTGCGAGGGAGTTCATCTGCGCGCGGTGGGCGAAGGCGGCCTGCGCCTTGGCGACGTTCTCCGGCTTGCCGGCCCATGCCTTCTGCGGCGCGGCCTGAAGGGCGCGGCCGTAGGAATAGGTGAGCTTCCACGGCAGACCGCCGAGCTTCACCATGGCATCGAGATGGGCGGTGGCATCCTCGTCGGACTGGCCGCCGGAGAGGAAGGCGATGCCGGGCACGGCGGTGGGCACGCAGGACTTCAGCACGCGCACGGTCTTTTCCGCGACCTCGGCGACCGAGGCCTGCACCGGGCTCTTCTTGCCGGGCACGATCATGTTGGGCTTGAGCACCATGCCTTCCAGGCGGACGCGCTGGTAGTACAGCTCCTCGAACACCGTCTTCAGCGCCCATTCAGTGACGCGGTAGCAGGTGTCGATGTCGTGCGCGCCATCCATGAGCACTTCCGGCTCGACGATCGGGACGATCTTCGCTTCCTGGCACAGCGCCGCATAGCGAGCGAGCGCGTGGGCGTTGGCGCGGAGCGAGGTGTAGGACGGAATGTGCTTGGTGGTGTCGATGTCGATCACCGCGCGCCACTTCGCGAAGCGGGCGCCGAGGTCGTAATATTCCTTGAGACGGCCGGCGAGGCCGTCGAGGCCCTCGGTGATGGTCTCGCCCGGGCAGAAGGGCTGCGGCTTGGCGCCGGCGTCGACCTTGATGCCGGGGATGGCGCCGGCCTTCTCGATGACGGAGACGAGCGGGGTGCCGTCTTTCGCCTTCTGGCGGATGGTCTCGTCATAGAGGATGACGCCGGAGATGAAGTCCATGCCCTGCGAGCGGAACATCAGCTCGCGGTAGTCGCGACGGTTCTCCTCGGTGGATTCGACCCCGATGGCGTCGAACCGCTTCTTGATGGTTCCGCCGCTCTCGTCTGCCGCGAGAATGCCCTTGCCGTCGGCCACCATTTTCTGCGCGATCGCGTCGAGCTCCGCCGTCATGTTCTTCACCTGCCTTGTTGCCGCCCCTCGGCGGGCATGGACGCCGGAGCGTGGCACTCCGGCAGATTGATCGTTTGGAACGCCCCGAACCGTGGCGCTTCTCTGCGCGCCTGCAAGTCCTGGAGCCGGCACCGGGTTCCCGACCGGTGCCCTACCTGAAAAGCGCCCGCCGCGGAGGGCCGGGCGGGCGCAATTCTCGTCATTTTATCCCGCAGCGCAACATCAGCGCCGCAGGGCCTCCACGCCCGGAAGCGCCTTGCCCTCGAGCCACTCGAGGAAGGCACCGCCGGCGGTGGAGACGTAGGAGAAGCGCTCCGCCGTCCCCGCGTGGTTGAGCGCGGCCACCGTGTCGCCGCCGCCCGCGACCGAGAGCAACCGCCCCTTGTGGGTGAGGTCGCCGACAAAGCGGGCCACGGCCACCGTCGCCGCATCGAACGGGTTCAGCTCGAACGCGCCGAACGGCCCGTTCCAGACCACCGTCTTCGCCCCGTCGAGCTTCTGCTTGACGATGCCGACCGTCTCCGGCCCGGCATCCAGCATCATCTCGTCGTCCTTCACGTCATCGACGCTGGCGACGCGGTGCGCGGCATTGGCCTTGAACTCGGTGGCGACCACCGCGTCCACCGGCAGGACGATCTCGCATCCGGCCGCCTCGGCCTTCTTCAGGATGTCCCGGGCGGTATCGGCGAGATCGTGCTCGCACAGCGACTTGCCAACCTTCTTGCCGAGAGCGGCGAGGAAGGTGTTAGCCATGCCGCCGCCGATGACGAGGATGTCCACCTTCTTCACGAGGTTACCGAGCAGCTCGAGCTTGCTGGAGACCTTGGAGCCTCCAACCACGGCGAGCACGGGGCGCTTGGGCGCCTCGAGGGCCTTCGTCAGCGCCTCGATCTCGCTCTCCATGGAGCGGCCGGCATAGGCCGGCAGCTTGCGCGCCAGCCCCTCGGTGGAGGCGTGCGCGCGGTGGGCGGTGGAGAAGGCATCGTTGACATAGACGTCGCCGAGGCTCGCGAGAGCGTCGATGAAGTCCGGCGCGTTCTTCTCCTCGCCCGCATGGAAGCGGGTGTTCTCCAGCACGATCACCTCGCCGGAGGCGAGGCGGGAGACCGCGCTCTTCGCCTCGTCGCCGACGCAGTCGGAGGCGAACGCGACCTTGCGGCCGAGTTCACCCTCGAGGGCCTTGGCGACCGGGGCGAGGGACTGGCTTTCGTCGCGGCCCTTGGGCCGCCCGAAGTGCGCCAGCAGGACGGCCTTGCCGCCCTTGCCGGTGATGTCCCGAATGGTGGGCAGGATGGCCTTGAGACGGGTCGCGTCGGTGACGCGCCCGCTCTCCATGGGAACGTTGAGGTCGACACGGACGAGGACCCGCTTGTCGGCGAGGTCCGCGGCGTCATCGAGGGTGCGGAAGGCGATCATGATGGCGCCCCCTTTTCCCGGTCAGCCCAGCTTGCCCATGGCGACGGCCGTGTCGCTCATGCGGTTCGAGAAGCCCCACTCGTTGTCGTACCACGACAGCACCCGCACCAGCGTGCCTTCCATGACCTTGGTCTGGTCGAGGTGGAAGGTGGAGGAGTTGGGATTGTGGTTGAAGTCGATGGAGACGTTGGGCTGGTCGGTGAAGCCGAGGATGCCCTTCAGCTCCTGCGCCGCCGCGGCGATGATCGCCTCGTTGATCTCTTCCTTGGTGGTCGCGCGCTTGGCGACGAACTTCAGGTCGATCACGGAGACGTTGGGCGTGGGCACGCGGATGGACGTGCCGTCCAGCTTGCCATTCAGCTCCGGCAGCACCAGGCCCACCGCCTTGGCGGCGCCGGTGGAGGTGGGGATCATGGACATGGCCGCCGCGCGGGCGCGGTAGAGGTCCTTGTGCATGGTGTCCAGCGTGGGCTGGTCGCCGGTGTAGGAGTGAATGGTGGTCATGAAGCCCTTCTCGATGCCGACGGCATCGTTGAGGACCTTGGCCACGGGGGCGAGGCAGTTGGTGGTGCAGGAGGCGTTGGAGACGACGAGGTGCTCGCTCGAGAGCTTCTCGTGGTTCACACCATAGACCACGGTCAGGTCCGCACCGTCGGCCGGGGCGGAGACCAGCACGCGCTTGGCGCCGGCGGCGAGATGCGCCGCAGCCTTGTCACGCGCCGTGAAGATGCCGGTGCATTCCAGCGCGATGTCCACGCCCAGCTCCTTGTGGGGCAGCTCGGCGGGGTTGCGCACTGCAGTGACCTTGATGGGGCCGCGGCCCACGTCGATGGTATCTCCGGCGACCTTGACCTCGCCGGGGAAGCGGCCGTGTACGCTGTCGAAGCGGAAGAGGTGGGCGTTCGTCTCCACCGGGCCGAGGTCGTTGATCGCCACCACCTCGATGTCGGTGCGGCCCGATTCGATGATGGCGCGCAGCACATTGCGACCGATGCGACCGAAACCGTTGATGGCCACCTTGACGCTCATGTTGGGTCCTCCTGAGCCGGCTTGAAGCCCGGCCTCCCTGAATTGCGATGCGCGCTCGCGGTTCACCCGCGGCGCGGTCCTCTCGCGCCCGCCGTGCGCCGAACCTCAGGCCTGCCGGAGCTGGTCGAGCGCGCGCGCCGCGACCTGCTGGGCAGTAATGCCGAAATGGGCGTAAAGCTCCTTTGCGGGCGCGCTGGCGCCGAACGATGTCATTCCCACGAAGGCGGCATCCGAACCGACGATGGCGTCCCACCCCATGCGGATCGCGGCTTCCACCGCGACCTTGGCCGGAGCGTCCCCGATCACCTTTGCCCGCTCTGCGGCGGGCCTTTCGAGGAACAGTTCGAACGAGGGTATGGAGACGACGCGGGTGGGTACACCCTGCGCCTCCAACAGCTTGGCGGCTTCAACCGCCAAGGACACTTCCGAGCCGGTGGCGAACAGGCTCGCCTGCGCCGGCCCGGACGCAGCGAGGATTTCGTAGGCGCCTTCCGCCGACCGGTTTTCGGCCGTGGCGTCGGTGCGCAGGAGTGGCAGGTTCTGGCGCGACAGGATGAGCGCCGAGGGCCTGTCGGTGGACTGTAGCGCAATCTGCCAGCATTCCGCCGTCTCCACCGTGTCGCAGGGGCGCATCACGAGAAGGTTGGGAATGGCGCGGAGCGCGGCGAGGTGTTCCACCGGCTGATGGGTGGGGCCGTCCTCGCCGAGGCCGATGGAATCGTGGGTAAGCACGTGGATCACCCGCTCCCCCATCAGCGCCGCAAGGCGGATGGCGGGGCGGCAATAGTCCGAGAACACCATGAACCCGCCGGAGAAGGGGATGAGCCCCTTGTGCAGCGCCATGCCGTTCATGGCGGCGGCCATGCCGTGCTCGCGCACGCCGTAATGGATGAAGGAACCGGAGAAGTCGTCCGGCGTCACGGACTTGGCGCCCTTGGCCTTGGTGTTGTTCGAGCCGGTGAGGTCGGCCGAGCCGCCCACCATCTCGGGCACCGCCGGGGTGATGAAGTCGAGCACCAGTTCGGACGATTTGCGGGTGGCGATCGCGCCGCCGTCCTTCACCGCCTTCTCCTTGACGGCGACGATGGCGCCTTCCAGCGCCGCGGGCAGCGTGCCGGCGACACGGCGCTCGAATTCGGTGCGCTCCTCGGCCGGACGGGCGGCGAAGCGGGCTTCCCACGCCTCGCGGGCGACACGGCCGGCGGCGCCGGCGGCGCGCCAGCCGTTGAGCGCATCCTCGGGCACCACGAAGGCCGGCGCTTCCCAACCGAGGGCGGCGCGGGTGGCGGCGATTTCCTCGGCGCCCAGCGGCGAGCCGTGGACCTTCTCGGAGCCGGCCTTCTTGGGCGAGCCGAAGCCGATGGTGGTGCGGCAGGAGATCAGGGTCGGCCGGTCGGACGCCTTCGCGGCCTCGATCGCGGCGAGGATGGCCTCGGGATCATGCCCGTCCACGGCCGCCGTCGCCCAGCCGGAGGCGGCGAAGCGCGCGAGCTGGTTGGTGGAACCGGAGATGGAGGTGGGGCCGTCGATGGAGATCTTGTTGTCGTCCCACATGACGATGAGCTTGGACAGCTTCAGGTGGCCGGCAAGGTCCGCCGCCTCCTGGCTGATGCCCTCCATCAGGTCGCCGTCGGAGGCGAGAACGTAGGTGTAGTGGTCCACCACATCCGAACCGAAACGGGCGGCGAGCAGGCGCTCAGCCATGGCCATGCCGACGGCGGTGGCGATGCCCTGCCCCAGCGGGCCGGTGGTGGTCTCGATGCCCTCGGTGACGAAATTCTCGGGGTGGCCGGGCGTCAGCGAGCCGAGCTGCCGGAAACGCTTGATCTCGTCGATGGTCACCTTCTCGTAGCCGGCGAGGTGCAGCACCGAGTAAAGCAGCATGGAGCCGTGGCCGGCGGAGAGGACGAAGCGGTCACGATCCGGCCAGAACGGACGCGAGGGATCGTACTTCAGAACCTTCGTGAACAGCACGGTGGCGATGTCCGCCGCACCCATGGGCAGGCCCGGATGGCCGCTGTTGGCGGCCTCGACGGCATCGATCGCGAGAAACCGGATGGCGTTGGCCAAGCGGTCATGACTCGTGATGCTGTCGCTCGTGCGGCTGGACATATTCCCGTATCTCCGGTGCCGGCGCTCTCGGCAGCCGGCCGGCTAGAGGCACTCAGGGGTTCACGGGCCCGGCGATCGGGTCCGTCGGCGAAGCTGGCACGGCCCGCCCGGACGCAGCGTCCGGCATTTGAGCCGCCTTGTACCAAGGCTCACCGCGCTGTCAAACCTGCCCCATCCCGCCGCGTCAAGGCGGGCATGGCACCGCCGGCCGCGCTGCATCGTCGCGGCGACGCAAGATCGCGCTTTGAACACGGTGCACCGCAACATCACGCTCGCGCCTCGGTTGCGGGTTGCCTCCTCATGGCGCCGCATTCATGTTGACAGACTGGAAAGAGCGGCGTTCCGCCGCCCGTCCGACTCGGCTAAAGTCTGCCCATGTACGCGCTGAAGCAACGCCCGCCGCTGCAGGACGCCCCCATCGAGGGGGCGACGCGGCGCCTCCATGCCGCGCTCGACGCGCTGACCGATGCCATCGATCGCCGGCGCGAGGCCGATCGCCACCAGGAGGCGCTGCTGGCCCAGCTTCACGCCCTCGGCAACGACCGCGCCCGCCTCGCTGCCGAGCTGGACGTGGCCCAGGCGGAGGCCGGCGAAGTGGAAGAGGCGGGGCGCGAGATCATCCGCCGCCTCGACGTGGCCATGAGCACCATTCGCGACGTGCTCGCGACCCACGGCGGCTGAGGCGATGCCGCACGTCTCCGTCACCATCGCGGGCCGGCAATACAGGATGGCCTGTGACGAGGGGCAGGAGGAGCACCTCATCCGCCTCGCCCGGGACATCGATGACCGCATCACGCAATTGCGCGGCGCTTTCGGCGAGATCGGCGACCAGCGCCTGGTCGTCATGGCCGCCATCACCATCGCGGACGAGCTGGCCTCGGCGCGCGGCCGCATCCGGGCTCTGGAAAGCGATATCGAAAGCCAGCGTGACGCCCGCGCCTCCGCCATGGCCCGCATCGAAGCCAGCGAGGAGGAAGTGGCCCGCACCATCGACGCCGTGGCCGAACGCATCGAGCGCCTCGTTGCGGAACTCGCCCCGAAGGAACGCGGAACGGTGGGGATGGGCTGAAGCCACAGGTCGAAGGGGCTGGCGCACCGCACCTTTCGTCCCTACATTGGCATTGCGGGGCTGCGGGGCTCGTTAGGAGACATTTCCCCGGGGCCTTATCGATCCTTAAGGGAGCTGTCCCTGACCTCGCCTCCGGGCTTGGACATATGGCGCCCACCTACGTTGTAGGTTTCCCGGGATCGACCTCCGACGGCTTTTGTGGCTCCGCACGTCTTCCTGTCATCGATACGCTTCAAACGACATGGCCTCTGAAGATGCGGCCGGCGAAAGTCTGGCCGCCGAGAAGAAGCGCCTGCGCCTCCTGGCCCTCGGACGGCGCGCGGCCATGGGCGAGGACGCCCGCAGGGCGGCCTCCGATCGCGCGGCACAGCACGCCATTGCCGCGCTCGGCACCGTGGACGGCCTGACCGTCTCTCTCTTCTGCGCCTTCCGCGACGAAATCGACACCGCCCCGCTCGCCGAGGCGCTGCGCGCCCGAGGCGCGCGCCTCGCCCTGCCCGTCATTCTCGGTCGCAACCGGCCGCTGCTGTTCCGGCTGTGGCACGCCGGCGATGAACTGGTGCCGGCTGGGGCCTTCCGCATTCCCGAGCCGCCCCTTCATGCCGAGGAGGTGGTGCCCGACGTTCTGATGGTGCCGCTCGCCGCGTTCGACCGGCGCGGCTACCGGATCGGATACGGTGCCGGCTTCTATGATCGCACGCTTGCGCTGCTGCGCGCCCGGCGTCCCGTGCGGGCGCTGGGATATGCCTTTGCGTGCCAGCAGGTGGACGCGGTTCCGGTCGAGCCCCATGACGAGCCGGTGGACATGATGATAACGGAGATGGAAGCTTGCAGCCTGATGGCACGACCCTGACGCCTGCCCGCTGCCCCTCGTCTCTGCCCGCCGGAAGAGTTCATGCGCATTCTGTTTCTTGGCGATGTGGTCGGCCGCTCGGGCCGTGACTGCGTCGCGTCCCACCTGCCGGGCCTCGTCGCCCAATGGTCTCTCGACCTTGTTGTGGTGAACGGCGAGAACGCCGCCGGCGGCTTCGGCATCACCGAGGCGATCTATGACGACCTGCGCACTGCCGGCGCCGACGCCATCACCCTCGGCAACCACGCCTTCGACCAGCGCGAGGCCCTTGTGTTCATCGAGCGGGCCCCGGCCCTGGTGCGGCCGCTGAACTATCCGCCCGGCACGCCCGGCCGCGGCGCGGCGCTGGTGGAAGCGCGCAACGGCGCGCGGGTGCTGGTGGTGAACGTCATGGGCCGCATCTTCATGGACCCGCTGGACGACCCCTTCGCCGGCCTCGACCGGGCGCTGGACGGTGCCACCCTGGGCGAGATGGTGGATGCCATCGTGGTGGACGTTCACGCCGAGACCACCAGCGAGAAGCAGGCCATCGGCCATTTCTGCGACGGCCGCGCCTCCCTCGTGGTCGGCACTCACACCCATGTGCCCACCGCCGATTACCGTATCCTCTCCGGCGGCACCGCCTACATGACGGATGCAGGCATGTGCGGCGCCTATGACGGCGTGATCGGCATGGACAAGGAGGAGCCGCTGCGCCGCTTCACCCGCAAGCTCGCCTCCGGCCGGTTCGAGCCGGCGTCGGGCCCCGCGGCGCTGTCCGGCGTCGCGGTGGAGACGGACGACCGGACGGGCCTTGCGGTGAAGGTCGCGGCCGTGCGCCTCGGCGCCGGGCTGGAGCCGTCGCGTCCGACCTTCTGGGACTGACGCCCTCCCTGCCCTTGCGGCAGGGAAAGCGCGGTCGCGCCATGCTGCACCCGCTTCCTTGCCCTTTTCCCTTCGGCCCGCCTATAAGGCCGGCTCCAGTCAACAGGATCGGTCCGGGCGGCGCCGCTTGCGCGGGGCGCGGGACGGGTCCGCACAACGGGACGGTGGCGGCCATGGCCGGGCATTCACAATTCAAGAACATCATGCACCGCAAGGGGCGGCAGGACGCGATGCGCTCCAAGCTGTTCTCCAAGCTGGCGCGCGAAATCACGGTCTCGGCCAAGATGGGCCTGCCGGATCCCAACATGAACGCGCGCCTGCGCGCCGCCATTCTCGCGGCCCGCGCGGAAAACATGCCCAAGGACAATATCGACCGGGCCATCAAGAAGGCGGCCGGGGCGGACACCGAGAATTACGACGAGATTCGCTACGAGGGCTACGGCCCGGGCGGCGTCGCGGTGATCGTCGAGGCGCTGACCGACAACCGCAACCGCACCGCCTCGGAAGTGCGGTCCTACTTCACCAAGTCGGGCGGAAACCTCGCCGAGACCGGCGCGGTGTCCTTCATGTTCGACCGGGTGGGGCGGATCGAGTACGCCGCCAGCAAGGCGGACGCCGATACCATGATGGAAGCGGCCATCGAGGCCGGCGCTGACGACGTGACCTCCAGCGAGGAGGGTCATGAGGTGATCTGCGCGGCAGACAATTTGGCCGAGGTGCAGCGGGCGCTGGAGCAGAAGTTCGGCGAGCCGAACAAGGCGGCGCTGATCTGGCGGCCGCAGAACACCGTCGCGGTGGATGACGAGACCGGCGAAAAGCTCATGCGCCTCGTCGAAACCCTTGAGGACAATGACGACGTCCAGACCGTCACCGCCAATTTCGAGCTGTCCGACGCCTTGCTGGCGAAGCTGAGCGCCTGATTCGGAGACAATACCCGAAGTGAGCGCCCGGCTCGGCCGGGCGGCTCGCATTCAGGTTTCGCGAGAGGCGGCCTCACCGCCTCTCTTCGGCCTCAGGCGGCGAACGCCGTGGCCATGGATTTCAGCTCGGCGATGGCGGTGTCGATCTCGCCGCGCTGACGCTCAAGCTGGGCGATCTGCGACAGGCAGCGATCGCGCGACAGGGACAGCTCGCTCTCGCCACCCTCGTGGGCCGCGACCAGCGCCCGGATTTCCGCCAGGGTGAAGCCGAGGTGCTTGCCCTTCAGGATCACCGCCAGACGCTTGCGATCGGCCTCGGAATAAAGCCGGGTCATACCGTCGCGACGGGGCGAGATGAGGCCCTTGTCCTCATAGAAGCGCAGCGCGCGCAGGGTGATCCCGAATTCGCGGGAAAGGTCGCCGATGGTGAAGACCACGCCCTCACGGTAGCTCTCGCCAGCCACAGGAGCCTGCGGCGGGATGACGGAGCCTAGCCCCTGGTCGAACGACTTCTCGAACGTGTTGGCGTCCATGCCTCTATTCCCCTTATCGCGATCCTGTCCATGACGCGGACGGATGACCTGTGGCGGCCTGTCGTGAGTGCAGCGCCCCCCAACGCACCAAGTGCGCTTCCCCAGGGCGGAACCGGCTGTCTCGGGCGGGCCGGATATGACCAGACCCGACCGGAGGTGCCGCTGCGCCACTATGCCTACCGTTGTGCTGGCGGCATGGGGAGGTTCCGAGGGATACCGTAGGGGAAAGTAACAGTTACAAGCTCATAAAATCAGATGGTTATGAGAAGCATGCGATTTCGATAATGGCCAAGGCCAGGCTTCGCGAGGTTGCCGCAGCGGAGGGTGAAGCAGATGTTCGGGGCACGTTAGGGAGGGCTACGTGACCGGGAAGGGACCCGCCGGCGTCAGTCCCGGCAGAGGGCAACCGTGATTCGCGCCGTTCGGCGATCGCCTCGGCCCGGCGTTCCCTCCCATTCAGCGCTCCCGCACCGCAGCGGCGATGATTAACCGGCGATTTACCTTGATCCCAAATTCTGTGCTGAGGACATCACCGAATCGGGGCATGGTACTTTGACACCTCAAGGTCGTCCGTTCGCCCCGCGGGAGGCCGGAATGGAGCGTTTTGAGCGCACGGCCCGGACGCGCACAGGCTCCGAAGCCCACCTAGGCTTCGAGACTTATGCGCAGGCCGATCAGACGGACGTCCCCGCCTGGGACGTGTTCGATCTTCCCGCTTCGGCGATCGAAGCCCTGCGCGGGGAAATCGGCGTTCTGCGCGAGCGTCTGGCGACGGCGGCTCCGAAGCGGGCGGTCACCGAGATGGACCGCGCCATCACCCTTCTGTCCCGACGGGTCGACGACCTGCGCGAAGCGGGAGCGACCCGGGACGGATCGGACCAGTTCATCCTCGACGAGCTGGCATCCATCCGCGACAGCCTCGACCATGTGAGCCGGAACGAGCGGGTCGGCGAGCGGTTCAAGGTGGTCGAATCGGGCATCGACGCCCTCGGCCGAAAGATCGACCTTCTGGGCGCCCGGGCCGTGGACCCGGTGGAGGTCGCCCGGCTGCAGAGCCAGATGAGCGAAATGCGCGAACTGGTGCATCGCCTCGTCACCGGTGGGCCGGGGCAGGATGCCATGGCGCAGCTCGCCCAGCGTCTCGGCGCCTGCGCAGGGGAAGTTGCCCTAGCAGGCGAGCAGGCCGCGCGTCGCCTCACCGAGGCGGCCGGCGATTTCGAGCGCAATGCCGATGCCCTGCTCCGGCGCATCGCGGAGGTCCAGGCCCGCGGCCGTGCGGGGGACGCAGAAGCGACCGAGCACTTGCGCGCCTCCCTTCTTGATTCTCTCAATGGCGTTCATGCCCGCCTCGATCGGATGTCGGGCCAGATCGCCGATCAGGCGACAAGCATTTCGCCCGCCCTCGGCCTCGAAATCTCCCAGCGGCTCGGCGCGCTTGCGGCGCGGCTCGCCGCGGCGGAAGAGAGCGGCCGGTCGGCGAGCCCTCTCGTCGACGCCATGGAACGCCACCTGTCCGGCCTGTCGGAGCAGTTGCGCCAGGCCCATGATCGGCTCGATCGGCTCGACGACATCGAAACGGGTCTCCGCCGCCTCAGCGAGGAAGTCCGCAACGTCCGCGAGGATACCCGCTCGGTTGCCGGCGAGGCCGCCGCGGCGGTGGCCGCCAAGGTCTCGGACAACCCGGATGGCGCCGCCGTCCTCGGGCTGAAGCGCGGCCTCGCCGCCCTCGAAGCCCGCCAGGACGAAATGGAGCGTCGGGCCGGCGATTTCTACGTGAGCGAGCTTGAGCAGCAGCTCGACAGCATCTCCGTGGCCCTTGCACAGGACGGTGACGGCACCTACGCACCGCGCGCCCCTCGGGCCGCTCCGGCGCAGGCCGGCGAGTACCAGGAAGAGGCGTACCAGGAAGCCCCCTACCCGCAGGCCGCCTATCCGGAGGAACCTCATTATGAGGAAGCTCCCCGCCAGCACGCCGCCCATCAGGAGCCGGAGCACCACGCGGCTCCCCAGCCGCAGCCTCGTGCACCGGCGGACGTCGCCGATGCCGATCCGCTCGATAGCGCCCTGCGCGCCGCAGCGAGCGAGGTTCCCTGGCCACGCACCAACCGCCGTGTCGACTGGGGCACACCGCCCGCCGTGGGAGCCGACGCCAACGAGGAGCGCCCGCGCGTGGAGAAGCGCGCCCGCAAGCCGGAGAAGGTTCGCGAGCGCCGCCCTCATGCGCCGGGAATCCTGGCCAGCCTGTTCGCACGGCGCCGTCACATTGCCATGGTGGCGCTGATTGCCGGGGCGACCACCGTCTTCACCGGTCTCAGCGTCGGCATGGCCGTGCGCAACGGCCCTGAGCTTTTGACCAGCCTGACGCAAACCCTGCGCCGGCTCGCCGCGCCCGCCGTTGCCGGCGTGACGCCGACCGAGCTGCCGCCGGCCATTGGCCCGTCCGCCTTGCAGACCGCCGCCCGCGACGGCGATCCCGCCGCCGCCTTCCTCGTGGCCGGCCGCTATGCGGAAGGCCGCGGCACCGACGTCGATCTCGATGCCGCCACCAAGTGGCTCGGCTATGCGGTGCAGCGCGGGTCCGCCCCCGCCGCGCTGAGGCTCGGCGCACTCTATGAGTCGGCCGGCAAGGACATGGGCGAGGCACGTCGCTTCTATACCTGGGCCGCCGAACAGGGGAACGTGCGCGCCATGCACGCGCTCGCCATGCTGCTGTCCGAAGGCACCCTGCCGGGCCTCAACGGAAAGCCGGACTGGTCCGGCGCACTCAAGTGGTTCCGCACCGCCGCCGACCTCGGCCATCGCGACAGCCAGTACAATCTCGGTGTGATCTATGCCCGCGGCCTCGGCGTAAGCGCCGACGCAACGGAAGCCTGGAAGTGGCTCGACCTCGCCGCTCGCCAGGGCGACGAGGACAGCGCCCGCAAGCGCGACATCCTGAGCCGAGACGCCGATCCCGCCGTGCTGGCCAAGGCCCAGCAGGCCTCCGCCGCTTTCGTTCCCGCGACGCCGGTTGCCGCCGCCAACGTCGTGACCATCAAGCCGGAATGGCAGGAGCAGGCCCCGGACGTGGTGGCAAGCGCCGCCCCGGCCAAGTCCGAGGCGGCCGCCAAGGCCGGCACGCGGGTCGCAAGCTCCTCCGGCACCACGCGCTGAGGCTGAGGGGATGCCGGTTCCCGGCCTCCCCTTTCCCCGGTCCGCCCGCTGGCGCACCTTCCCCCCATGGACCTGAACGCGATTCGCATCCTCGGCCTTGATCCCGGCCTGCGCCGCACGGGCTGGGGCGTCATCGACGTCCTCGGCTCGCGGCTCTCCTTCGTCGCCTGCGGGACCATCCTTCCGCCCGAGACGGGTGAGATGGCCGAGCGGCTGGCCTTTCTGCATCGGGGTCTAGTGGACGTACTCCTGCGCTTCGCCCCGGCCGAGGCGGCGGTGGAGGAGACGTTCGTGAACATGAACCCGTCATCGACCCTGAAGCTCGGCCAGGCGCGCGGCGTGGTAATGCTCGCCCCGGCGCAGATGGGTCTTCCAGTCGCCGAATACGCGCCGCTGCTGGTGAAGAAGAGCGTGGTGGGCGCGGGCCGGGCGGAAAAGGCTCAGGTGCGGATGATGATCGGCATCCTACTGCCCAAGGCGACACCCGAGACCGACGATGCCGCCGACGCCCTCGCCATCGCCATTACCCATGCGCATCATCGTGGCGCGGCTGCGCGTGCGCGCGCGGCGCTGTAAACTCCCCGGCGACCTCGGGGGATGTTCGCCATGATCTATGGACAGCTGGCGCTCGTGACGGCGGCCGTCTTCACCGGCGCCGCCTTCTATATCAATGCGGTGGAGCAGCCGGCGCGGCTCATGCTACCGGACGGTGCGGCGCTCGCCCAATGGAAGCCGGCCTATCGGCGCGGCTTCGCCATGCAGGCAACGCTGGCCCTGGCCGGTGCCCTTCTGGGGGCCGCCGCGTTTGCCACGGACAACGATTGGCGCTGGCTCGGCGGCGCGGTGCTGATGCTCGCCAACTGGCCGTTCACTTTGGTCGGCATCATGCCCACCAACCGGGCGCTCATGGGCGCGCGGGAAGAAGAGGCCGGGCCGCACACGCGCCGGCTCATCGCCAACTGGGGCCAGTTGCACATGGTCCGAACCGGTCTCGGCGCCCTCGCCACCTTCGTCTTTTTCACCGCAGCCACGGGCTGAAGGGTCGCACATGATCGGGAAGCTCAAGGGTGTGGTGGACGAACTCGGCGAGGACCACGCCATCATCGACGTGCACGGCGTGGGCTACCTCGTCCACTGCTCCGGCCGCACGCTCTCCGCTTTGCCACGGACCGGCGAGGCGGCGGCGCTGTTCATCGAGACCCATGTGCGGGAGGACGCGATCCGCCTCTTCGGCTTCGCCTCGGCGGCGGAGCGGGACTGGTTCCGCCTGCTGCAGGGTGTGCAGGGCATCGGCACCAAGACCGCGCTGGCAGTGCTCTCCACGCTCAGCGCGTCCGAACTGACGCAGGCCATCGCGCTGGGTGACAAGACGACCGTCGCGCGCGCCCCGGGCGTCGGGCCTCGCGTCGCCACGCGCATCGTGACCGAGCTGAAGGACAAGATGCCAGGCTTCGGCGCGGGCTCCGTTTCCCTCGCCGACATCGGCGGCGCCCCGGCGGCGGCCCCAGTCGCCGGCGGTGCGGCAGCGGATGCGGTGTCGGCCCTGGTCAATCTCGGCTATGGCGCGCCCCAGGCCAACACGGCAATTGCCGCCGCCCTGCGATCGGCCGGAGAGGATGCCAAGACGGAGACTCTGATCCGCCTCGGGCTCAAGGAACTGGCCAAATAGCGCGGCTCAGGGCATCCGCGAGGCGATCTTCAGTTCTTCGCCATCCACGGTGAAGGTGCCGTAGCCGCGATGGTGAACGGTGCGCGGGGCCTTCTGCGCCCCATCGCGCCACGCCTTCACCACTTCCAGGACGAAGAGATTGAAGCGGTTCACGAGCCGCGTCTCGACCACACGGCATTCCAGATTGGCGAAGCATTCCGCCACCAGGGGCGCCTGAACCAGCGCCGCCGCAACGGGCGTGAGCCCGACGGCGGCGAACTTGTCCATTTCCTCGCCGGAGCAATTGCCCACGGCCACCACCTTCTCCGCGAGGTCCACGGCGGGAATGGCGATGACGCATTCCTTGGTGGCGCGCAGCGCCCTGAAGCTGAAGTCGGCGGACGAGACGACGCAGGCGATGAGCGGCGGGGTGAATTCCACCATCATGTGCCAGGACATGGCCATGACGTTGGCCCGCCCCCGCGCCGCCGTCGTGAGCAGGACCACCGGCCCCGGCTCGATCAGCTTGTAGACCTCCGCGAGCGGAAGCTCCTTCATGGCACGGCCCATGGCGACCTCCTGAGCTGGAACTGGCAGGCTTTCACACACGACATGCGGCCGCATTAATCCAGATCACGCGCGGCGCGTCCGTTCCCCTTCCGTACCCGGCCGGCAGGCACTACAGTCGCGCGAGTCGCTGGTCCCGAGGCGCGCAAGGCTCTCGTCATGAACACCCGCCTCCTCTCGGGCGAAAAGCGCGGCGATGATGCCGCCGATTCCACCCTGCGCCCGCAGCTCCTGTCGGAGTTCGTGGGCCAGGCGCAGGCGCGCGCCAATCTGGAAATCTTCATCAAGGCGGCGCGGGCGCGCGGCGAGGCGCTGGACCACGTGCTGTTCGTGGGGCCGCCCGGCCTCGGCAAGACCACGCTGGCGCAGATCATGTCGCGGGAGATGGGGGTCGGATTCCGCTCCACCTCCGGCCCGGTGATCGCCAAGGCGGGCGATCTTGCCGCCATTCTCACCAATCTCGAAGAGCGCGACGTGCTCTTCATCGACGAGATTCACCGCCTCTCCCCCGCCGTGGAGGAGATCCTCTATCCGGCCATGGAGGATTACGAGCTCGACCTCGTGATCGGCGAGGGGCCGGCCGCCCGTTCGGTGAAGATCTCGCTGCCGAAGTTCACGCTGGTGGGCGCCACCACCCGCTCCGGCCTGCTGACAACGCCGCTGCGCGACCGCTTCGGCATTCCCGTGCGCCTCCAGTTCTACACGGTGGAAGAGCTGGAGAAGATCGTGGTGCGCGGGGCGCGGGTGATGGGCATCGCCATCGCCCCCGACGGCGCCACCGAGATCGCCCGCCGCGCGCGCGGCACTCCGCGCATCGCCGGCCGGCTACTGCGGCGGGTCCGCGATTTCGCGCTGGTGGCGGAGGCGGAGCGGATCGACCGCAAGATCGCCGACCGCGCCCTACTCGCCTTGGAAGTGGATGCCGCCGGCCTCGACGCCATGGACCGGCGCTATCTGACGGTAATCGCCGAGTTCTACGGCGGCGGGCCGGTGGGCGTGGATACGCTCGCCGCCGCTCTGTCCGAGCCGCGCGACGCCATCGAGGAGATCGTCGAGCCCTTCCTGGTGCAGCAGGGTTTCATCCAGCGCACGCCACGCGGGCGGATGCTGACCGGTGCCGCCTTCCGGCATCTCGGGCTTGCGGAGCCGCCCTCCGTCAAGCAAATGCCGCTCTTCGACGAAGGCGATTGACGAACGAGTCGACGGCGGCCCGCGCGGAATGTAAAGCACATTGACATGAGCTGGACCCGGAACGGCGAAACGCGCTCCTACCATCATGGCAACCTGCGGGAAGCCCTGATGCAGGCCGCGCTCGACCTCGTGGCGGAGAAGGGCGTCGCCGGCTTCACTTTCGCCGAGGCAGCCCGCCGCGCGGGGGTGAGCCCCGCCGCCCCTTACCGCCATTTTCGCGACCGGGACGAATTGCTCGCAGCCGTTGCCACCGCAGGGTTCGAGCGGCTGACCGAGACTTTGCAGGCGGCGTGGCAGGGCGGGCGCCCCAAGGCTTCGGAAGCGTTCGAGCGGGTCGGCCGCGCCTATCTCGCCTTCGCCCGAAGCCGCCCGGCGGAGTATGTGGCGATGTTTGAATCCGGCCTCTCCCCCGACCGTCACGAGGGTTTGAAGCAGGCCGGCGACAAGGCCTTCGGGGCCCTGCGCGAGGCCGCCGAAGTTCTGGTCTCTCACATTCCCGGGCCCGGCCGCCCGCCGGCGCTGATGGTGGCGCTGCACACCTGGTCCCTCGCCCATGGCATCGCCTCGCTGTTTGGCCGCGCGGACGGCGGCCGGCGCAAGCTGCCCATGGACCCGGACGACCTTCTTGAGGCCGGATTCCTTGTCTATCTGAAGGGCCTCGGCGCGCCCGACGCGTAAGGCGCCGCGGGCGTGCCATTGACAAAAGAACGGCTCACCCCTATCTATGTGAATGTTATTTACATTAACCGGGAACGACAGCCATGGAGCTCGCTTACAAGCTCGACAGCTACGGTAAACCGGCGTGGATCGCGCTCACGGTACTGGGCTTCATGGCCTGGTGGCCGTTGGGCCTCGCCATCCTCGCCTTCGCCATCGGCAGCGGACGGTTCGGATGCGGCAAGCGCAGCTTCGCCCGCTGGCAGGAACAGGGAGGAGACAAGATGAAGGGTTTCGGATGCTGGACCCGCTCCGCCCCCTCCAGCGGCAACCGCGCGTTCGATGAATATCGCCAGGACACGCTGCGCCGCCTCGAGGAGGAGCAGAACGAGTTCCGCGACTTCCTCGACCGCCTGCGCCAGGCCAAGGACAAGGCCGAGTTCGACCAGTTCATGGCCGAGCGCCGCCACCGCGCCGACGAGCCGCAGCCCGACACGTCCAACAACGGCTGACCGCCGCTGACGGACGCCGGCGGATGATGCCGGCGGGACTGTCGGTACGGTTGCCAACGCCCCCCAGGTTCCGTGCCGGCCGAACCGCGCCCTTTGTTCACAAGGGGCGCGGTCTCGTTTATGGGAGGGCGCCATGATCGAGCGTCCGACCCCCTCCCCGTCCGACAAGAACCTCCACCTCGCGGGCCGCCTCATTCCCGGCGGCCATGCGCTGGACGTCCGCGTCTACTACGAGGACACGGATTTCTCCGGCATCGTCTATCACGCCAACTACCTGCGCTTCATGGAGCGCGGCCGCTCCGACTACATGCGGCTCCTGGGCGTGGTGCAGGGCGAACTGTTCGCCCAGGCCGCCGAGGAAGCCCCCGGCTTCCACTTCGTCGTGCGCGCCATGCAGATCGACTTCCTGAAGCCCGCGCGCATCGACGACGTGCTCCAGATCGTGACCCTCTCCAAGGATGTGGCGGGCGCCTCTATCACTCTGCTGCAGCAGGTGAAGCGCGGCGACGAGCTGCTGGTGTCCGCCACCGTGCGGGTGGCCTTCGTCTCCGAGGGCCGCGCCAAGCGCATCCCCGATTCCCTGCGGCAGGCGACCCTCGCCGACGCCCGCGAGGCGGAGGCGCTCGGCGAAATTCGCCGCTGACGCTTGGGAAGACGCGACTTTCGTACCGCCACGGCCCTGCGCTAACGCAGCATTAAGCGTGTTCATGCACAGCTTCATCCGGCTGCGGCGCTTTCGCACCGCAGCGCAGACCGGCACGCCCGTCAAAGTTTGGACAGTTTCGCCCGTTCAAAGGGCCGGCGAACTTTGAATGCGACGTCCGGTGCTCGAAACCCGCGCGGCTTCAAGCCGAAGCGGGAGCCGGATGCTCCGGGCGGGCACACCCCTCCCGAGCGCAGAAGCGGTTGCCTCAATGAGCGCCGCGGAGCCGAGGATGATTGATGTGACGAGCCGCACCGGCACCGTTTCCCGCCTGACGCCGGCGATCGCCACGGCGGCGGGCCTTCTTCTGCTCGGTACCCTGCCCGCGCTCGCCCAGGATCCGATCGGCGCTGCGGTACCCCCGCCGGCCGACTTCTCCTTCCTCGGCCTGTTCCTTCAAGCCCACATCGTGGTCAAGCTGGTGATGATCGGCCTGATCGTCTCCTCGGTCTGGGTCTGGGCGATCATCATCAACAAATGGATGCTGTTCTCGCGCAACAAGCGCGAGATGGACCGCTTCGAGCAGGTGTTCTGGTCGGGCCAGAGCCTCGAAGACCTCTACCGGACCTTGGCCGGGCGCTCCAACCACGGCATGGCAGCCATCTTCGTCGCCGCCATGCGCGAATGGAAACGCACCTACGAGGGCGGCGCCCGCTCCCTCGCCGGCCTCAACCAGCGCATCGACAAGGTGATGAACGTCACCATCGCCCGCGAGGTGGAGCGGCTGGAGACGGGTTTGCTGGTGCTGGCCACCGTCGGCTCGGCCGGCCCGTTCGTCGGGCTGTTCGGCACGGTCTGGGGTATCATGACCTCGTTCCAGTCCATCGCCGCGTCCAAGAACACCTCGCTCGCCGTGGTGGCGCCGGGCATTGCGGAGGCGTTGTTCGCGACCGCGATGGGCCTCATTGCCGCCATCCCCGCGACGATTTTCTACAACAAGTTCATCTCCCAGACCGGGCGTCAGGCCCAGCGGCTGGAGGGTTTCGCGGACGAGTTCTCCGCCATCCTCTCGCGCCAGATCGACGAGCGGGGCTGAACCATGGGCATGTCAGGCGGAGGGGCGGCAGGATGGCAGAGCCGGCGCTCGCGCCGGCGCGCCGCCCCGGTCATGGCCGAAATCAACGTGACGCCCATGGTGGACGTCATGCTGGTGCTACTCATCATCTTCATGGTGGCGGCGCCGCTGCTGACGGTGGGCGTGCCCATCGACCTGCCGCAGACGCAGGCGAGCGCGGTGAACCAGGACAACAAGGAGCCGATCACCCTCTCGGTGCGGCCCAACGGCCAGATCTATCTCGGCGACAGCGAGATCAAGTACGAAGATCTGGTCTCGAAGTTGCAAGCGGTGACGCAGGCGCGCGGCGGCTTTGAAGAGCGCATCTTCGTGCGCGGCGACAAGAACGCCAATTACGGACAGATCATGAGGGTCATGGGCCGCCTTTCGGGGGCGGGTTTCAAGAAGGTGGCACTGGTCACCGAAGTTGAGCAGGGGGGCTGAACCATCAATCCCATGCGCAGCAGCCTCGCGGCATCGACGGCGCTCCATGTGGGCGTGCTCGCTTTGACCCTGGTGTCCTTCTCCGGGGTGAAGACGCTTGACCCGATGACCGAGACGGTGCCGGTGGATGTGATCTCGGCCTCCGACTACACCAAGCTCACCCGCGGCCTCACCAGCGGCCAGAAGACCGAAAAGCCCAAGCAGGTGGCCGAGAAGGTCGCTCCGCCCACGCCGGTGGAAGACCCCAAGCTCAAGGCCTCCGAGAAGCCGCCGGTGGAGGCCACCACCCCTCCCCCGCCGCCCCCGCCGCCGCCACCCCAGAAGGCGGAGCAGCCGACGCAGCAGAAGGCTGAGCCGGCGCCGCCGCCCAAGGAGACGGCGGAGGTCGCCCTCAAGTCCGAGCCTAAGAAGCAGGAGCAGCCGCAGGATCAGGCGAAGGCGGAGGCCGCCCCGCCGCTGCCGCCGAAGAAGCCTGCGCCGCCGCGCGAACAGCCGAAGCCCATCGAGGCCAACACGCCGACGCGCGACTTCAACACCGACCAGATCAAGCAGCTCATCGACAAGCGCACGCCCACCCGCCAGGTGGCGAGCGCGGGCGAGATATCGAACACCTCCTCCATCGGCGTGCCGAGCGGGCAGGCCGCGACGCTGAGCGTGAGCGAGATCGACGCCTTCAAGCGCCGGCTGCGCGATTGCTGGACCGAGATTCCCGGCAACCTGAACGCGCCGACGCTGGTGGACGTGGATATCTATTTCAACCAGGACGGCACGCTCTCGGCGGCTCCGCGGGTGGTTCCGGGGCAGTCCGGCGCCTCGAACCCCACCTTCCAGAACGTGGCGAGCATCGGCGTGCGCGCCATCACCCAGTGCCAGCCCTACAAGATGTTCCGGCCTGAGAAATATGCCCAGTGGAAGACCCTCGGCATCACCCTCAGCGACAAGATGTTCAGCCAATAGCAGGGCCGGCGCCCCCGGTTCGCCGGCAGGCGGCGCCGCCCGGCCCCAAGAGAACGAGGATAAAATGACGCGGTCCGGACGCCCGGAAGTCTCCCAGCGCCCACATGATGACGTTCACGCCGGCCCCTCCCCGGCCGACGGTGGGATCGCGCGCGGCCTTGCTGGAGGCCTTGGCCGCCGCGCCTTCCTGATGACGGGAATGGCCGCCGGTGCCGCCGGGATGCTGCACGCCGGATTCGGCCCGGCCCATGCGCAGGCGGCGCGCATCGAAATCACCCCCGGTGCCTTCAAGCCTATTCCCATCGCCATCACCGACCTGCTCGGCGAGCCGGAGCTGGGGCGCAACATCTCCGGCGTCATCACCTCGGATCTGCGCCGCTGCGGCCTGTTCGCGCCCATCGATCCGAAGGCGTTCGTCGAGCAGATCACCAATCCCGATACGCCCCGCTTCCAGGACTGGCGTGTCATCAACGCCCAGGCCCTGCTCACCGGCCGCGTCACGCGGCAGGCGGACGGACGGGTGCAGGTGGTGTTCCGCCTGTGGGATGTGTTCGCCGGCCAGCAGCTCGCCGCCCAGCAGTTCGTGGCCCAGCCGGAGAACTGGCGTCGCATCGCCCACATCGTCGCCGACGCCATCTATGAGAAGATGACCGGCGAGAAGGGCTATTTCGACACCCGCATCGTCTTCGTGGACGAGAGCGGGCCGAAGGAACGCCGCATCAAGCGCCTCGCCATCATGGACCAGGACGGCGCCAACGTGAGCTACCTCACGCGCGGCGACAGCCTGGTTCTGACCCCGCGCTTCTCGCCCACCAGCCAGGAAATCACCTACATGTCCTACGGGCAGGGTGATCCCCGGGTGTTCCTGCTCAACATTGAGACCGGCCAGCGGGAAATCGTCGGCAACTTCCCCGGCATGAGCTTCGCGCCGCGTTTCGCGCCGGATGGCCAGAAGGTCATCATGAGCCTCCAGCAGGGCGGCAACTCGAACATCTTCGTCATGGACCTGCGCTCGCGCGCCACCACCCGCCTCACCGACACGGCGGCCATTGATACCGCCCCCTGCTATTCGCCGGACGGGCGGCAGATCTGCTTCGAGAGCGACCGTGGCGGTACCTCGCAGATCTATGTGATGAACGCGGACGGCTCCGGCGCCAAGCGCATCTCTTTCGGAAACGCCCGCTATTCGACGCCGGTCTGGTCTCCGAAGGGCGACTGGATCGCCTACACCCGGCAGGCGGAAGGCCGCTTCGCCATCGGCGTCATGCGCACCGACGGCTCCGGTGAGCGTGTGCTGACAGAGGGTTATCACAACGAAGGGCCGACCTTCTGCCCCAACGGCCGCGTGCTCATGTTCTTCCGCGATCCGGGCGGCGCCTCCGGCCCCTCGCTCTATACCGTGGACGTGACTGGCTACAATGAGCAGCGCCTGCCCACCCCGAGCTACGGCTCGGACCCGGCCTGGTCGCCGCTGCGTTCCTGAGCTTAACTAGCTACCTCCGGTTTCTGTCGGGGCGCGGCCGAACGCGCCTTGACGGGGGCAGCCAAGGCGGGCAAACGCAGGTTCAATCGCTTTCCCTGCCCGCTGCCCCGGCGCCGGGCGCGCCGGCTTTCGGCCTCACGTCAGGTTTTTCATGATCCGCTCGCCCCTCATCACCGTCATGGTCCAGGCCGTCCGCAAGGCCGGGCGCACGCTCGCCCGCGATTTCGGCGAGGTGGAGCAGCTTCAGGTCTCCATGAAGGGTCCCGGAGACTTCGTGTCCGCCGCCGACCGCAAGGCTGAGGACACCCTCTTCGCTGAACTGTCCCGCGCCCGGCCGAACTACGGCTTCCTGATGGAGGAGCGCGGCGCGGTCGAAGGATCGGATCCGGCCAACACCTGGGTGGTGGACCCCCTCGACGGCACAACCAATTTCCTGCACGGCATCCCGATCTTCTCCATCTCGCTGGCGCTGGTGCGCAACGGCGTGCCGGTGGCGGGCGTGATCTACAATCCAGTGAGTGACGAGCTTTACGTGGCCGAGAGCGGTCAGGGCGCCTATCTGAACGAGCGGCGCATCCGCGTCGCCGCGCGGCGCAAGCTCGCCGAGTGCGTTGTGTGCTGCGGTGTGCCCCACATGGGCCGGGGCGACCACGCCCAGTTCAACCGCGAACTTGAACTCGTACAGCCGCAGGTCTCGGGCATCCGCCGCACCGGCTCCGCCGCCATCGATCTCGCCTGGACCGCGGCCGGCCGCTTTGACGCCTTCTGGGAGCGCAACCTGTCGCCGTGGGACATGGCGGCGGGCATCATCCTGGTGCGCGAAGCGGGCGGCTATGTCTCGGACATGGACGACAACGACAAGATGCTGGACAACGGCCACATCGTCGCCGGCAACGAACTGATCCGCCGCGACCTGCAGAAGCTGCTGAAGAAGGCCTGAGGCGCGCGCGGGTTCCTGCCCGCTCCCTTCTGGCCCTACCGCCGCGCGAACAGCTTCTCCACGTCCTTCAGCGAGAGCGTGACGAAGGTCGGCCGGCCGTGGTTGCACTCGCCCGCATTGGGCGTCTGCTCCATCTCCCGCAGCAGCGCGTTCATCTCCTCGACCCTGAGGCGACGCCCGGCCCGCACCGAGCCGTGGCAGGCCATGGTGGCGGCGACGTGCAGCAGGCGCCGTTCCAGCGGCAGCGCATCGTCCCACTCGGCGGCATGCTCGGCGAGGTCGGTAACGAGGCGGGTCACGTCCGCGTCCTTCAGCAGGGCCGGCACCTCGCGCACCAGCACCGCGCCGGGTCCGAAGGGTTCCAGCACCAGCCCCAGAGCGGCGAGGTCGGCCGCGCGCTCGGTGAGGCGGTCGGCGTCGGCCGGGTCGAGGTCCACCACGGCCGGAATCAGCAGCCCCTGCCGCGCCACGCCATCGCGCTCCATGGCCGCCTTGAGCTTCTCGTAGACCAGGCGCTCATGGGCCGCGTGCTGGTCGATGAGGACGAGCCCCTCGCGGGTCTGGGCGACGATATAAGTCTCGTGCAACTGCGCGCGGGCTGCTCCCAGCGGCCGGTCGAGATCGACCGCCGAGACGGGCGCAGCATCGGCCCGCGCATCGGCCGAAGGCTCGGCGATCTCGAGGCGCACCTGCTCCTCGCTGGATCGGAAGGCCTCGGGCCGGGCCGGCGATTGCCGCCAGTCGTAATCGAGCCGCGGCGCCGGACGGAAGCCGGCGAAGGCCCCGCCGCGCTCGGGCTCTGCAAGGCCGGAAGCGGCGCGGGAGGGAAGGCTGGGCGTCTGCGCCAACGCCACGAGGCGGTCCGCCATGCTGGCGGCGGTGGAGGGGATGCGGGCGGCCAGCGCATCGGAGAGGGTCCGCACGATGAGGGCCCGCACGTTGCCGCCGTCGCGGAAGCGCACCTCGGTCTTGGCGGGATGGACGTTCACGTCCACGTCGCGCGGATCAAGGGTGAAGAACAGCGCCAGCACCGGGTAGCGATCGGACGGCAGGAGGTCCGCATAGGCCGCGCGCACCGCGCCCATGAGCAACTTGTCGCGCACCGGGCGGCCGTTGACGAACAGATACTGGCTCAGCGAATTGGCCTTGGAGAAGGTCGGCAGGCCGGCGAGGCCATTGAGCCGCACGCCTTCGCGCAGGCCGGATACGGCGATGACATTGCGCCCCGCATCGGCGCCCAGCACGTCCGCGAGCCGCTGCGCACGACCAGCCTCGTCGTCCGGGCGAGCGGGGAAAGTGACCGGCGCGCGCTCATCGGTGGCAAGTGTGAAGGCGACGTCCGGTCGCGCCAGCGCTAGGCGCCGCACCACGTCCGCAGCGGCCGCGCCCTCTGCGCGATCCGACTTCAGGAACTTGAGACGGGCGGGCGTCGCATAGAAGAGGTCGCGCACCTCCACCCGCGTGCCCCCACCCAAGGCCGCCGGACGGGGCGGCGTCACCACACCGCCATCCACCCGCACCTCGAAGGCATGGGCAGCCCCCGGCGGGCGGCTTGCGATGGAGAGGTGGGCCACGGCGCCGATGGACGGCAGGGCCTCCCCCCGAAAGCCGAGGGTGGCGATGGCCAGCAGGTCCTCGCCGGACAGCTTGGAGGTGGCGTGGCGCTCCACGCACAAGGCGAGATCGTCCGGCCCCATGCCCGAGCCGTCGTCCGAGACGCGCACGAGCCGACGTCCGCCGCCCTGGATCACCACCTCGATGCTGCGCGCCCCGGCATCGAGCGCGTTCTCCACCAGTTCCTTCACCACGGCAGCCGGCCGCTCCACCACCTCGCCGGCGGCAATGCGGTCGATGAGCACGGGCGGTAGGCGGCGGATGGACATGGCACTCATCACGATTCGGATGGGCCGATCTTACCGGCTGGCGCCAGCCGCGCGAAATGCCCGCAAACCGGCCCAAGGGCACGCTTCCGAAGGGCGCGCCCCACGGTCGAGCTTGCTTTGACGCCGGCAAGGACTAATTGTGTAGTTTGAATTCAGAGATTGGGACGGCTCCGCGCGCCGTCCCCGAAGGCAGTGTCATGAACTATGTTGAGGCGGCCAATGCGCCGCTGCGCAAGACCGGCCACATCAAGCTCTACGGGCCGGCAGGCTTCGAGGGCATGCGGCGGGCCGGCGCGCTGACCGCCCAGGCGCTCGATGCCGTAGCGGAAATGATCGGGCCGGGGGTGACGACCACCGCCATCGACCAGCTCATCTTCGACTTCGCCATGGACCATGGCGCCTATCCCGCCACCCTCATGTACCGCGGCTACCGCTATTCGGTCTGCACTTCGGTGAACCACGTGGTGTGCCACGGCATGCCCAACGCCCGGCCGCTGCGCGACGGCGACATCGTGAACGTAGACGTGACGCTGGTGCTGGATGGCTGGTACGGCGATTCGAGCCGCATGTTCCCCGTGGGTGCCATCCCGCGCCGGGCGGAGCGGCTTTTGGACGTGACCTATGAATCGATGATGCGCGGCATCCGCGCCATCCGTCCCGGCGCCCATGTGGGCGACATCGGCGCGGCCATCCAGGAGTTCGTGGAGCCGCAGCACATGAGCGTGGTGCGCGACTTCTGCGGCCACGGCGTGGGCCAGGTGTTCCACGACGAGCCCAACATCGTGCACGTGGGCCGGCGCGGCGAGGGGCCGAAGCTGGTGCCGGGCATGATCTTCACCGTGGAGCCGATGATCAACCTCGGCCGCCCGCATGTGAAGGTCCTCTCCGACGGCTGGACCGCGGTGACGCGGGACCGTTCCCTCTCGGCCCAGTTCGAGCACGCGGTGGGCGTGACGGAGACCGGCGTCGAGATCTTCACCCTGAGCCCCAAGGGCTATCACAAGCCGCCTTACGTCACCGCCTGAGGGAGCCGGATGGCCGAAGCGCCGGAAGACGGCCTGAACGAGGCGCCCCACTTCCATGGGCATCGCGACCGGCTTCGCGCGCGTTTCCGCTCCGCCGGCGCGCAGGCGCTGGCGGACTATGAGCTTCTGGAGCTGGTGCTGTTCCGCGCCGTGCCGCGACGGGACGTGAAGCCCCTCGCGAAAGCCCTCGTGGACCGCTTCGGCTCGTTCGCGGAGGTGGTCGCCGCGCCGGTGCAGCTGCTGGCCGAGGTGCCCGGCGTGAAGGACGCCATAATCACCGAGCTGAAGGTGGTGGAGGCCGCGGCCCAGCGCCTCGCCAAGGGGCAGGTGAAGCGGCGCCCGGCGCTCTCATCCTGGAGCGCGGTGATCGACTATTGCCGCACGGCCATGGCCTATGCCGACCGCGAGCAGGTGCGGGTGCTGTTCCTCGACAAGCGCAACCAGCTGATCGCCGACGAGGTGCTGCAGACTGGCACCGTGGACCACGCACCCGTCTATCCCCGCGAGGTGGTGAAGCGGGCGCTGGAGGTCTCCGCCTCCGCCCTCATCCTCTGCCACAATCACCCTTCGGGCGACCCCACCCCCTCGCGCGCCGACATCGACATGACCCGGCGCATCATCGATGTGGCCAAGCCCCTCGGCATCGAGGTGCACGACCACATCATCGTCGGCAAGGACGGACACGCGAGCCTCAAGGGCCTGCGGCTGATCTGAGGCAGCCGGATCCATGGATCGGATCAGTGCCCCTCGAAGGCCACCAGCGTGCGCACCGCGACGCCCAGCCCCCGCAGCTTCTCGGCGCCGCCGAGATCCGGCAGGTCGACGATGAAGCAGGCGGCCTCGACCACGGCACCGCAGGTCTGAAGCAGCTTCACCGCGCCGGTAGCGGTGCCGCCTGTGGCGATCAGGTCGTCGACCAGCAGCACCCGCTGGCCTGGGTCGATGGCGTCCACGTGCATCTCGATCTCGTCCTCGCCATATTCGAGGGCGTAGGCCATGCGGACGGTCTGGTGGGGCAGCTTGCCCTTCTTGCGGATGGGTACGAAGCCGGCCGAGAGCTGATGCGCCACCGCGCCGCCGAGGATGAAGCCGCGGGCCTCGATGCCGGCCACCTTGTCGATCTTCGCACCCGCCCAGGGCTGCACCAGCTCGTCCACCGCCCGGCGGAAGGCGCGGGCGTCTCCCAATAGGGTGGTGATGTCGCGGAACAGGATGCCGGGCTTCGGATAGTTCTCGATCGTACGGATGGACGCGGCGAAATCGGCAGGGGTCATGACAGGCTCCGGTTTGGCGGAGAAGCTAAGGCGCCATCGGTGCGGGGGAAAGCGGCGTGGCAGCTGAAAGCGCGGATGCCGCGCAGTCGTGATCGCCAGGGGCTGGCACGAACCAGGGGCCGGCACGAAAAAGGGCCCCTCTCGGGGCCCTTGATCGTTCGATCAGGAGATCGTGCCGACGCGCGCGGTTCAGTGCGCGACGTTCGACCAGACCTTCTTCTTGGTGAAGTACAGCAGGCCGCCAAGCACGATCAGGAAGATCATGACCTGGAAGCCGATGCGCTTGCGCTGGTCGAGGTGCGGCTCAGCCACCCACATCATGAAGGCCGCCACATCCTGGGAATACTGGTCCACCGTCTGCGGCGAGCCATCGGTGTATTCCACCTGGCCGTCGCTGAGGGGCTTCGGCATGGCGATCTGGTTGCCGGGGAAATACTCGTTGTAGTTCAGGCCCGGCTGCACATGAACGCCGGCCGGCGCCTCTTCGTAGCCGGTGAGCAGCGCGTGGATGTAGTCCACGCCGTGCTCCTGGTACTGAATGAAGGCATCGGTGATGAAGCCCGGGAAACCGACGTGGTAGGAGCGGGCCTTGGCCAGCACCGAGAAGTCCGGCGGCAGGGCGCCGCCGTTCGCGGCGCGGGCGGCGTTGTCGTTCGGGAACGGCGCCGGCCAATGATCGGACAGGCGCCCGGGACGCTGGAACATGTCGCCGGAGTCGTTCGGTCCGTCGGTGATCTGGTACTCGCTCGCCACCTGCTTGGCCTGCGCCTCGGTGAAGTGCGGGCCGCCCTCCTGGGCGAGGTTGCGGAAGTACAGGTAGTTGGCCGAGTGGCACGCGGCGCAGACTTCCTTGAACACCTTGAAGCCGCGCTGCAGCTGGCCCTGGTCATACATGCCGAACGGGCCGGCGAAGGACCACGACATGCGATGCGGACGCGGCTGGGCGTGGGCATTCTCGGCCTGGGCGCCGGTGGCGCCCAGCGTCATCAGCAGGGCCGCCGCGACGGCACCGAAGAGAGAGCTACGAATGGTCATTGCTGTTCTCTCCGCGCCGATCACTTGGTCTCGGGACCGGCCGCCCCGGCGACCACCACCGCTCCGCCCTTGGACTTCGCGAGCACGGCATCCGCGATGGACGCCGGCACGGGCTTGGGGCGCTCGAACAGGCCGAGCAGCGGCAGGATGACGAGGAAGTGGATGAAATAGTAGGCCGTCAGGATGCGCGAGACGACGAGCGCGCCACCCTCGGCGGGCTGGGAGCCCATATAGCCGAGGAGGACGGCAACCACCGCGAACACCCAGAAGAACTGGCGGAAAAGCGGACGATACTTGGCCGAGCGCACCTTGGAGGTGTCGAGCCAGGGCAGGAAGGCCAGCACCGCGATCGCCGCGAACATGGCGAGCACGCCGCCGAGCTTGTCCGGGATAGACCGCAGGATCGCGTAGAAGGGCAGGAAGTACCATTCAGGCACGATATGCGCCGGCGTGGAGAGCGGGTTGGCCGGGATGTAGTTGTCCGAGTGGCCGAGGTAGTTCGGGATGTAGAAGATGAACCAGGAGAAGAAGATCAGGAACACCACCATCGCGAAGATGTCCTTGATCGTCGCGTAGGGGGTGAAGGGCACCGAGTCCTTCGACACGTTCTTGATGTCCACGCCGTCCGGGTTGTTCTGGCCCACGTGGTGGAGCGCCCAGATGTGGAGACCGACCACGCCGGCAATCATGAACGGCAGGAGATAGTGCAGCGAGAAGAAGCGGTTCAGTGTGGGATCACCCACCGAATATCCGCCCCACAGCCACTCCACGATCGTGGTGCCGACCCAGGGGATGGCCGAGAACAGGTTGGTGATGACGGTCGCGCCCCAGAACGACATCTGGCCCCAGGGGAGCACGTAGCCCATGAAGGCGGTCGCCATCATGAGGAGGTAGATGATGACGCCGAGGATCCACAGCACTTCGCGGGGGGCCTTGTAGGACCCGTAGTACATGCCGCGGAAGATGTGGATGTAGACCGCGATGAAGAACATCGAGGCGCCGTTGGCGTGGATGTAGCGGATCAGCCAGCCGTAGTTCACGTCGCGCATGATGTGCTCGACGCGGGCGAACGAGACCGGAGCGTAAGCCACATAGTGCATGGCCAGCACGACGCCGGAGACGATCTGGCAGACGAGCATGAAGCTCAGGATCGCGCCGAAGGTCCACATGTAATTCAGATTCTTCGGCACCGGATAGGCGATGGCCGAGGAATGGATCAGCCCAACGATCGGCAAGCGGCTCTCGAACCACTGCGCGACCTTCCCCTTGGGCTGGTAGGTGGAATGTCCTTCCATGAGTCCAACCTTTTTGAAAGCGGCGACGATGCGCGCGTCAGCCGATCACGATCTTGGTGTCGGTGGTGAAGGCGTAGGGCGGCAATTCGAGATTGAGCGGTGCCGGTCCCTGCCGGATGCGGCCGGAGGTGTCGTACACCGAGCCGTGGCAGGGGCAGAACCAGCCGTTGTACTGGCCCTGGTGGCCGAGCGGCACGCAGCCGAGGTGCGTGCAGATGCCGATCACCACCAGCCACTGGTCCTTGCCGGCCTTCACACGCGCCGAATCGGGCTGCGGATCCTTGAGGTCGGACAGGGGGGTGTCCACGGCCGCCTTGATCTCCGCCGGGGTGCGGTGGGAGATGAAGATCGGCTTGCCACGCCACTGCACCGTGACGATCTGGCCTTCGGCGATGGGGGAAAGGTCCACCTCGGTGGTGGACAGCGCGAGCACGGACGCGTCGGGCTGAAGCTGGGAGATGAAGGGCCACGCCATGGCGGCGGCACCGACGGCGCCAACGGCACCGGTTGCGATGTAGAGGAAGTCCCGACGCGTCGTCGTGTCCGACGTCTCCGTATGTGCCACGGCGCAGTCCCCGATAATGTTGTCGTCCCGATGCACGAACCCTAGCCGCCGGCCTCAGAAACCGCCGGCTACAGGCCGCACGCAACAGCGCGGCCGCATGGACATGCGCGCCGCCAATTTCAAGCGCCTCTAATTGCACCCTAGCCCCATCTTGTCCAGATCATGGCGATGCGGCACGCGGTCCTGCACTGCGACAGATCCGTGTCGTTGCGCAACGTCAGGCTGGAGACCTGACCCGTCAGGGGCATGACCGAGGTGCTCTACGGCCGCGCGTGCGAATTCCGGCGGTCCAGCCACCGACTTATGGTTAAGATCAAGCATTGCACTACCTTCCTCTGATCGCTAGCTTTGCAGTGCTTTCTTTTGGCGCATTCTGCCTCGTCCCGCCCGCGTCGGCCCCACCCGCCCGGACCGCGAAAGGGAGTGTGCCGCACGCACAACATCGACCTGGGGGAGATACTCGATGGCAAAACGCGTTCTGGCCTGCCTCGCGGCAGTGGCCGGCATCGGCGCGGCGGGGGCCGCCCATGCCCAGACCGTCCCGGTTACGATCGTCAACAACACCGGCATCACCGGCAAGATGTACATCACGGTCTATGGCCAGGACCCGTCCAACGTGACGTCCTATCTTGTCAGCGACGCGACCGGAAAGACCAAGCCGCTGAACACGCAGAACAACACGCCGACCGACTATGGCTTCAATACTGCGTCGACAAGCACATATACGTTCAACGTTCCGCGCCTGAATTCCGGGCGTATCTATATTTCCTTCTGCCAGCCATCCTATCTCACGGTCACCCCGACAGGTGGCGGCACCGGCCCCCTTGCGCCCAATTCGCCGGCGCCCTGGAGCCCGTCGAGCAAGAACCACACTTCGGTGATCGACTTCGCCGAATACACCTGGGGCCCTGACAACAACTTCAACGTCAATACGACGCAGGTGGACTCTCTGGGCATCCCCATGAAGATGGTCCTGCAGAATGCGTCGCAGACGGTGACGGCCGGCTTCACGGACTCCAACTCGTCGCAAACGGTCGTCAAGACGCTTGTCGCGACGGCGCCCTGGAGCACGCTGCTCATCACGGATGGCAAGGGGCGCCCGACCCAGGTCCTCAGCCCCAATCACGGGATGGAGTCCGGGTACAAATTTCCCACCAATTATTGGGACAGCTACATCAATCTGGTCCTCACCACCTATTCCAAGGCCGGGAAGAGCTTCACCCTGAACAACCAGATCGGGAGCGTCACGACCCCGTACATTGGAACGACCTCCGCCACCACGATCTCGCTGACGCCGAAGGGGAGCACCAATGGTACGACCTTCAACAAGCCGACGTCCAAGGACCTCTGGGGGAATGGCCCTTCCTATAAAAGCGGCGACAAGGGGCCCGTGCCCAGCCTGCAGAGGTGGATGCAGGCGGCGTTCCTCCGCTCGACCTTCATCAACAGCACCAACAGCATCTCCAACTGCTCGGTGAAGCCGTATCAGGGCCTGCCCCAGAACCTCTATTCCCAGACCATCCATTCCGCGTCGATCAACGGCAAGGCCTATACCTTCCCGTATGACGATGTGTGCGAGCAGAGCAGCTACAACTCCGTCCCCGCTCCGACGAAGCTGACGCTCACCCTGTTCCCGCTCAGCTCGACGTGGAACAAGATGACCTGCAGCAACTGACCTTAAGACCCGCTCCGGCGGCGTCCCCGCCGGAGCTTCGCCTTGACCCTGCGCATCGCCCTTTACTGCCCGGACATCGCGCAGAATGCCGGTGCCATCCTGCGCACCGGCGCCTGCCTCGGGGCGGAGGTGCATATCATCGAGCCGGCTGGCTTCCCGGTGGGGGATGCCGGGTTTCGCCGGGCGGGGATGGACTATATCGACCAGGTGGTCTGGCGACGGCACGCCTCGTTCGCCGCCTTCGATGAGAGCCGGCGCGCCGAAGGCTGCCGCCTCGTGCTCCTCACCACCGCCGGCGCCGAGCCGCTGTTCGGCTTCTCCTTCCAGAGCGACGACGTGATCCTGTTCGGCCGCGAATCCGCCGGCGTGCCGCCGGACGTGCATGCCGCGGCGGATGCGCGCGTGCGCATTCCCATGCGGCCGGGCGTGCGTTCGCTCAATGTGGCGGTCAGCGCCGGCATCGTCCTCGCCGAAGCCCTGCGGCAGACCGGCGGCCTGCCCGCCTGAGCTTTCTTCCGCCTCAGGGAGGCGATAGAAGCGCCGCCACGACAGAACACCGAAGGCGGAACGCCCATGGAAAATCCCGTGCCCCCCGCTTCCGCCGCCTCCGGGTCCGGCACCGCGGCGCTCGACGCCCGCCGTGCCGAGGCGCGCGCCTGGTTCGAGGACTTGCAGGGCCGCATCATCGCCGCCTTCGAGACGCTGGAAAATGAGGCCGATCCTGCACTTTACGGCCCCTCCGCCGCCCGCTTCGTCCGTACACCCTGGGCGCGCACCGACCATACCGGAGCGCCGGGCGGGGGCGGCACCATGGCGCTCATGCGCGGGCGTCTGTTCGAGAAAGTGGGGGTGCATACGTCCACGGTGTTCGGCGAGTTCGCCCCCGAGTTCCGCGCCCAGATTCCCGGGGCCGCCGAGGACCCGCGATTCTGGGCCTCGGGCATCTCGCTCATCGCCCACATGGCGAACCCCCACGTGCCGGCCGTTCACATGAACACGCGCTTCGTCGTCACCACCAAGGCTTGGTTCGGCGGCGGCGCGGACCTGACCCCGGTTCTGTCACGGCGGCGGACGCAGGAAGACGCGGACACCATCGCCTTTCACAAGGCGATGGAAGCGGCCTGCACCGCCCACAAGGTGGCGGACTATCCGCGCTACAAGGCGTGGTGCGACGACTATTTCTTCCTCAAGCATCGCAATGAGATGCGCGGCATCGGTGGCATCTTCTACGACTATCTCGACTCGGCCGCGGCCGGCACCGGCCGCTGGGAGGACGATCTGGCCTTCACCCGCGACGTGGGCCTCGCCTTCCTCGACGTCTATCCCCGCCTCGTGCGCGCCAACATGTCGACGCCGTGGACGCAGGAGGACCGCGAGGAGCAGCTGGTGCGCCGCGGGCGCTATGTGGAATTCAACTTGCTGTACGACCGGGGCACCATCTTCGGCCTCCGGACGGGCGGCAATGTGGATTCGATCCTCTCCTCCATGCCGCCGGTGGTGAAGTGGCCGTGATCGGGCCGTCATGAAGGCCCATTATGGCTGCTGCTGCGCCGGCCCATTCACGGCCGGCCCGGAGACACAGCCATGGCGTTCGCCCCCGGAGACATCGTTCAGCTCAAGTCCGGCAGCCCCGCCCTCACCGTCGTCACCGCCTCCGAGACGGAAATCTCGGTGGTGTGGTTCGCTGAGGACGTGAGCGAGTTCCGTAGGGAAACCCTGCCCGCCGTCGCGGTGGAGAAGCTCGAAATCGCCGATTTCGAGGAAGAGGACGAGGAAGAAGACGAAGAGGACTGACCCTTAAGAAGGCTCGTCATCCAAGGCGATCGCCGCCCGCAGCAGGGCGGCGATACGGCGCGGCTCGTCGGGAAAGCCGGCGGCGATCCAGTCCGCCTCGGCGCGCCGCAATGCGGCCCCGAGTGCCGGTCCCGGCTTGAGGCCCAGCGCCAGCAGGTCCCCGGCACCGAAAGGTGGCCGCGGCACGGCCCAGTGTGCGGCCAACCGGCCGATCCTCGCCATGTCCGGACGTCCGTGGGCTGCGGCCAGAAGCGCGCGGTCTCGCGCGGCTTCCACGCCCATCCTGTAGATGAAAGCCTGCGCCGCCGCGTCGTCGCTTATCTCCGGCACGGGGCCGGCCATGGGGGCGAGCCGCCGCCCCTCGGCGTTGGACAGGCGCAGCTTTCCGCGCAGTCGCTCGGCATCGTCGGGCACCCGCACCGCGAGGGCGGCGAGGCGCCGGATGGCATCCGGCGGCACGTTCCAGCCTTCCGCCCGCCATTGCGCCTCGATCTCCACCAGCCGGGCCAAGGCGTGGGCATCGGCGATGCCGCCGATCAAGGGCTGGATCAGCCCTGCATCGCTCATGACCCCAACCGTTTCCGCCGCCCGGGGAGCCAAGAGCAGCTTCAGCAATTCGGCGCGCACCCGCTCATGGGAGAGAGCGAGCAGCCCCTGCCGAAGCCGCACGGCGCCGGAAAACGCAGCCTCATCCACGGCGCCAGCGCCGTAGGCCGCATGGAACCGGAACAGGCGCAGGATGCGCAGGTAATCCTCGCGGATGCGCGCTTCCGGCGAGCCGATGAAACGCACCTTGCGCGTCTCGAGGTCGGCGAGCCCCCCCACCAGGTCCACCACCGCGCCGTCCGGCGCTGCATAGAGCGCGTTCAGTGTGAAGTCCCGCCGCTCCGCATCGTGCTGCCAGCTCCGGCCGAAGCGCACCACGGCGCGGCGGCCATCCGTCTCCACATCCTCCCGCAGGGTGGTGACTTCATAGCCGTGATGGCCGGAGACCACCGTCACCGTGCCATGCTCGATGCCGGTCGGCACCGCCTTCAGGCCGGCGCGGGCGGCACGGGCGGCGACCTCTTGCGGCAAGGCGGTGGTGGCGATGTCCACGTCGATCACGGGCAGGCCGAGCAGGGAGTTGCGCACGGCCCCGCCGACCACCCGTGCCTCCTCCCCGTCACCGTTCAGCGCGGCTAGGAGCGGGGCAAGTCCCGGCGTCGTCCAGAAGGGTGCGCCGGCGACGCTGGCGGTCATTCGAAATGCCCCGGCACGAACACGCCGTCCTTGGTCTGCGCAGGAACATAATGGGCGCCGGGCGGCGCCACGCGGTCATGCTCGAACAGGAACAGGCCGAGCACCACAAGCGCCACCGCCGCAGTCGCAGCGATCCCCAGGGCGCGGGGCGACCAATGCGCGGGAATCGCAGAGCCCTTGGTCGCGATCAGCAGGGCGACGTAGATCAGGAACGGCGTCAGGAACAGCGCCATCTCGATGAGCAGGCTGCGCGCCATCAGGCATAGACCTTCTCATAGAGGTTGCGCAGCATGCCCGCCGTGGCACCCCAGATGTTCCGGCCCTCGAACGGCATCACGTAGAAGTGCCGCAGCGTGCCATTCCAATCCCGCGACTGGCGCTCGTGGTTGCGCGGACTCATCAGGAAGCCGAGCGGCACCTCGAATGCCTCATCCACCTCGGCGGGATTGATCGTGAGCGTATAGGCGGGATCGACGAGCCCCACCACCGGGACGATCCAGAAGCCGGTGCCGGAGAGATAACCATCGAGAAAGCCGAGGGGCCGAACCAGCGCCGAATCGAGCCCCACCTCTTCGCGTGCCTCACGCAAGGCGGCATCGACCTCGTCCTTGTCGCCGGGATCGATGCGCCCCCCGGGAAAGGCCACCTGCCCCGCATGCTGAGAGAGATGGGATGATCTGAGGGTGAGCAGGATGGTCGGCTCCGGCCGCGCGATCACCGGCACAAGCACCGCTGCATGGCGTGGGCGCTCCTGCGGAATGAGGCTCACCTTCTCCGGCTGGAGGGCGTGGTCGCCGTTCAACGCGAGGAAGTCGCCCTCCGAATAAAAGGGAGGTGCCACGGGCGAGAGGCGCTCGCCGGCGCGGCGGAGGAAATCATCGAGGCCTCCGCCTGCGCCTTTGGCCTCGGAAAACGCGTCGTCTGACACCCGCATCAGTCCAGTCCCAGTTCGGCTGCCGGAAGGATGGGGAAGAAAAGTCCGCCCGACGCCACTCCGAACATGGGAACGCCACCGTCTTCCCGCACCTCCCCCAGATCCATCAGGTCGAGATGAACCGCCCGCGACAGCCGCGCCTCCAGACCACGCCGAACATGCAGGTAGGGAACCACCTCGCCCTCCCCCGCTCCCCGGGCGAACCGCAGCGCGTGGTCCGGCCCGCAGCGCACCACGTCATCCAGATTGGTGCGGAAGACCAGGGTGCGATGCGCGGTGCGGCCGACGGCCGCATTCGGCTCGGGCACCGCCTCCACGGCCAGATCCACCGCGAGAAACGGCGCATCCTCCACCCGAATGCCCACCTTCTCCACTGGCGTCTTCAGGACGAAGCGCTCGCCCTCCCGTGCCAGCACGGAAGCGAACAGCTTCACCAGCGCTGGGCGGGTGATGGGGGTGCCCATGTAGGTCCATGTGCCGTCGGCGCGGATCACCATGTCCATATCGCCGCAATCGGGCGGGTTCCACAGCTCCACCGGGGCCGGCCCCTTCCCGCCACCGGCGCGCGCGGCCGCCATCAGCGCCTCCAGCCGGCCCGACGGCGCAGGAGCGTCGGAGGCGGTGGCCGGCGGGACGGGGGGCGTGTCTGGCGCAGGGGCAGGCATCTGGTCTCCTTGGCCCGGTCGCACCGCGAACGCGGCAGGCTCGCGATGACGTGAGTTCGCCGCACACGCACTGCGTCCGCGGGGGCTCGACGGACGCGCATCATATCGTAAGCTCTCTGTCCGGGTGGCGCGACGTTTGCAAGACTTCGCGAGACGGGCGTTGGGTCCGGGGGCTGCACAGTCGCCCCCGCGACTCGGGCTTCGTCCCAGGCCGGCACATGGACCGGCCCGCCCGATGCCCGGTAAACAGGCAAAGGGCGGAACGGATCGGCGGATGAAGGCCGGAGGCGTTTTGTTGCCGCTTTTGGCAGCAAGCTTGCGGGACGTGTCCGGCGTGCAGGCCATTCGGGCGTGCGGTTCGTATTTGGCGTGTAGGAGATGAGCATATGTCGGCTGCCGGCGAGACCTTCGACCTCGACCAGATGATCATCCGCAACGCGGAAGCCGCCGCCGCCCATGTGAAGGCCGCCCGCGCGGCCATCTCCAACGTCATCTTCGGCCAGGAAACGGTGGTGGAGCGCGCACTCATCACCATCCTCGCCGGCGGCCATGCGCTGCTGGTCGGCGTGCCCGGCCTCGCCAAGACCAAGCTTGTGGACACCATGGGCACTGTCTTGGGCCTCGACGCCCGCCGCGTGCAGTTCACACCGGACCTCATGCCGTCCGACATCCTCGGCGCCGAGGTGCTGGAGGAATCAGCCGGCGGCCGCCGCGCCTTCCGTTTCATCAAGGGGCCGATTTTCGCCCAGCTTCTGATGGCGGACGAAATCAACCGCGCCTCGCCGCGCACCCAGTCAGCCCTGCTGCAGGCCATGCAGGAATACCATGTCACCGTCGCCGGCGAGCGGCATGACCTGCCCAAACCCTTCCATGTGCTCGCGACGCAGAACCCGCTGGAGCAGGAAGGCACCTATCCCCTCCCCGAGGCGCAGCTCGACCGCTTCCTGATGGAGATCGACGTCGATTATCCCGATCGCGACGCCGAGCGGCGCATCCTGTTTGAGACCACCTCGGCGGAGGAGCAGAAGCCCCGCGCGGCCATGACGGTGGACGATCTCATCGCCGCCCAGCGCCTCGTGCGCCGTCTTCCCGTGGGTGAATCGGTAGTGGAAGCCATCCTCACGCTCGTCCGCTCCGCCCGTCCCGGCGCCGAGGGGCCGGAGCAGGCCTACATCGCTTGGGGCCCTGGCCCGCGTGCCAGCCAGGCGCTGATGCTGGCGGTGCGCGCCCGTGCCTTGCTGGACGGGCGCTACGCTCCCTCCCTCGACGACGTGGTGGCCCTCGCCGAGCCGGTGCTGAAGCACCGTATGGCGCTGACCTTCGCGGCCCGCGCAGAGCGCCAGAGCGTCACTGACATCATCCGCCGCCTCACCGAGCGGCTCGGGTGAGCGCGGACCGGCCCGCGCCCATGGCCAACACTCAAAAAGGCTCGCCCGAGGACAGGCAGCGTCACGCCGTAGAGACGTCCGCCCTCGCAGCCGCAGACCTTGCCGCGGCCATGCCGCGCCTCGTGCTGGAGGCGCGCCGCATCGCCATGAGCGTGCAGCACGGGCTGCACGGGCGCCGCCGCTCCGGCACGGGCGAGAATTTCTGGCAGTATCGCCGCTTCGTGGATGGCGAGCCGGCCAACCGCGTGGACTGGCGCCGCTCCGCCCGCGACGATCATCTCTATGTGCGAGAGCGCGAGTGGGAGGCCAGCCACACCGTGTGGATCTGGCCCGACCTCTCCGCCTCCATGGACTACGCCTCCCGCGGGCAGGCGCCAAAGCGCGAGCGCGCGCTGGTGGTTGCGTTCGCCCTCGCCGAGCTTCTGGTGAAGGGCGGCGAGCGCGTGGGCATTCCCGAACTGATGCGTCCCTCCGCCACCCGTCGCATCGTCGAGCGCATGGCCGAGGCTGTAGTCCTGGCGCCCCGCCTGCCGGGAAGCTTGCCGCCCGAATTCGGCCCCTCGCCCCTGTCCGAGATCGTGCTTCTGGGCGATTTCTGGAGCCCGGCAGAGGAGGTCTCGGCCCGCCTCCATGCGCTGGCCGCCTCCGGCGCCCACGGCCATCTGGTTCAGATCGTGGATCCCTCGGAGGAGACCTTTCCCTTCTCGGGCCGGATTGAGTTTCACGAGCCGGAGGGCGGCGACCGCCTCACGGTCGGCCGCGCCGAGAGCTGGAAGTCGGATTATGAGCTGAAGCTGGCGGATCATCGCGCGCGCCTTCGCGCCGCCGCCGAACGGCTGGGCTGGAGCTTCGCCATCCACCGCACCGACCGGCCGGCCAGCGAGCTGCTGCTCGCCCTGCACCAGCGCATGGGCGCAGGCGGCGGCCCGTCCGCCATGCCCAAGGGCGGCGGACATGCCTATGTTTCCGGAGGGCCGGCCTGATGTTCGGTCTTCCCCTGGCCTTTTCCGCGCCGCTGCTGCTCACCGCCTTCCTTGCTCTGCCCCTGCTGTGGTTCCTGCTGCGCGTGGTGCCGCCGAAGCCGCGTGAGGTGAGCTTTCCCCCGTTGCGCCTGCTGCTCGGCATCACGCCCAAGGAGGAGAGCGCGGCCCGCACGCCCTGGTGGCTGACCGCCTTGCGCCTGCTGCTGGCGGCGCTGGTCATCCTTGCCGCCGCCGGCCCCATCTGGAACCCGCCGGCGACAGCCCCGGCCGGTACCGGACCGCTTCTCATCGTGATCGACCAGGGCTGGCCCGCCGCCGCGAGCTGGGAAGCGCGCCGCAGCGTTGCAGCCGCCCTCATCGACGAGGCGGAGACCAACGGGCGCGGCGTGGCCCTCATCCCGACAGGCGACGTGCCGCGCGAGGCGACCCTCTCCACCCCCGCCGCCGCCCGCGACCGCCTGCGCTCGCTGGAGCCGGTGCCCTATGCGCCCGCCCGCAAGGAGGCGCTGGCGCTGGCCGGGCGCCTCCTCGGCACCGAGCCCGCTGCCGGCGTGGTCTATATTTCCGATGGCGTGGACCTTGGCGCCGATCCCGACACCGCCCGCGCCTTCGCTGATCTCGGCGCCGGAGCGCGGCTGCTGGTGGTGGGCGGCGGCGTCGCCGAGCCGCTCGCCCTTGCCGGCGCGGAAAATGCTGCCGAGGCGCTCACGGTGAAGGTGCTGCGTCCCACCACCGGCGCCCCGCGCGCCGGGCGGGTGACGGCCCGCGACATGCGCGGCCTCGTGCTCGCCGAAGCGCCTTTCACCCTGCCCGAGGGTGCGAGCGAGGTGGACGCGCGCTTCGACCTGCCGGTGGAACTGCGCAACGAAGTGGCGCGGCTGGAGATTGCCGGCGAGCACTCGGCCGGCGCCGTGCAACTGCTCGACAAGCGCTGGCGGCGGCGCTCGGTGGGCGTCGTCTCCGGAACCTCCACCGATACCGGCCAGCCGCTGCTGGCGCCGACCTATTACCTCTCCCGCGCCCTCGGCCCCTTCGCCGACCTGCGCGTGGCGGAGACGGGCTCGGCCACGGAGAACATCAACCGCTTCCTCGACCAGCGGCTGCCTGTGCTGGCGCTGACCGACGTGGGCACCATCCCGCCCGCCACCCGCAACCGCCTCGCCAAGTTCGTGGAAGACGGCGGCGTGCTGATCCGCTTCGCCGGGCCGCGACTTGCCAATGCGCAGGACGATCTCCTGCCCGTGCGCCTGCGCCGGGGCGGTCGTGTTCTGGGCGGCTCGCTTTCGTGGGAAACGCCGCAGAAGCTCGGCTCCCTGACGCCGGAAGGCCCCTTCCGCGACATCAAGGCGGCCGACGACGTGACGGTGAACCGGCAGGTGCTCGCCGAGCCGGACGGCACGCTCGGCGACCGCACCTGGGCGACGCTGGCGGATGGCACGCCCCTCGTCACCGGCACCCGCCGGGGCAAGGGCGCGCTGGTGCTGTTCCATGTCACCGGCGACACCTCCTGGTCGAACCTGCCCCTTTCCGGCACATTCGTTGAGATGCTGCGCCACGTGGTTGCCCTGTCCGACGCCCCGCCCCCGCCCGAGACGGCGCCCGCCGGCACCGCGGTTCCGTCCGCCGGACGGCCGGATGTGGCGGCGCTGCCGCCCGCCCGCGTGCTCGACGGCTTCGGCGCCTTCCGTCCCGCCGGTCCCACCGCCCGCGCTTTGCCCGCCGATTATCGCGGCCGCTCCACCGCCGACCATCCGCCCGGATTCTACGGGCCGCCGGACGGCCTCGTGGCGGTGAACACTCTGCTCCCCGCCGACCGGCCCAAGGCGCTCGACCTTGCGGCGCTGGGCGGGCGCACGGAGCCGTTGCAGGAGAGTGCGCCGCGCGACATGCGCGGGCCGATCCTTATCGCTGCCATGCTGCTGCTGCTGCTGGATGCGCTGGCGGTTCTCTTCCTCGCTGGCGGGCTCTCCCGCATGGGCGGCGCACGTGGCCGGCGCGGTGCCGCCGCCGCCCTGCTCGCCGCCGCGTTGCTGGGCGCGACCGCGGGCGCCTTCGTGCCGGCGCCTGCCCGCGCTGACGACGCCTTCGCCCTGAAGGCCACCACGCAGACCCGCTTCGCCTATGTGGTGACGGGCGACAGCGAGGTGGATGACATCTCCCGCGCCGGCCTCGACGGCCTCGCCACCTTCCTCGGCCAGCGCACCGCGCTGCAGGCGGGCGAGGCCATGGGCGTGGACATCTCCAAGGACGAACTCGCCTTCTTCCCAGTCCTCTACTGGCCCATCCTCGCCAACACACCGGTGCCGGCGCAGCCGGTGCTGGCGCGCATCGATGCCTACATGAAGCAGGGTGGCACGGTGATCTTCGACACCCGCGACGCCATCGAATCCCCTGGCGGCCCCGGCGCACCGCTCACCCCGGCGCAGGCGCGGCTAAAGGAGATTCTCTCCCGCCTCGACATTCCGGAGCTGGAGCCGGTGCCACGCGACCACGTGCTGACCAAGGCTTTCTATCTGCTGAAGGACTTCCCTGGCCGCTTCACCGGCGGCACGACATGGGTGGAAGCGCTGCCCGCCGCGCGTGACGATGCCGACCGTCCCGCCCGCGCCGGCGACGGCGTGTCACCCGTCATCATCACCTCGAACGATCTGGCCGGCGCTTGGGCCGTCTCGCGTTCCGGCGAGCCCATGCTGCCGCTCACCCCCGGTGAGCCGCGCCAGCGGGAGATCGCCTTCCGGGCCGGCGCCAACATGGTGATGTACGTGTTGACCGGCAACTACAAGGCGGACCAGGTCCACGTGCCTGCGCTTCTGGAACGGCTGGGGCAGTGAGGAAGACATCCATCCGATGAGCTACGGCCTCACCTTCTCCCCCTTCCTACCGCTGCCGGCGCTGATCGGCGTGGCGGTCGCGGCCGCGCTGCTGGCGGGGCTGCTGATCTATTCGCGCACCCGCGGCTCGGTGTTCCGCGCGCTGGCTCTGGCGATGGGCCTGCTCGCCCTCGCCAACCCTTCCTTCACCCGCGAGGAGCGCGAGCCGCTGTCTTCCGTGGTGGCGCTGGTGGTGGACAAAAGCCAGTCGCAATCCTTTGGCGAACGCACCCAGCAGACCGAGGCGGCGCGCGCCCAGCTCGCCGAGCGGCTCGGCAAGCTCTCCGGCGTCGAGGTGCGCACTATCGAGGCCGATGCGGGCGACGGCTCGGCGGACGGCACGCGCCTGTTCTCTGCGCTCTCGGCCGGCCTTGCCGACGTGCCGCCGGAGCGGGTGGCCGGCGCCATCATGATCACGGACGGCCGCGTCCACGACACGCCGGAAAATGCCGGGGCGCTCGGCTTTTCCGCCCCCATCCACGCCCTCATCACCGGCCGGGCCGGCGAGCGGGACCGCCGCGTGGCGCTGGAAAAGACGCCGCGCTTCGGCATCGTCGGCCAGAAGCAGACCATCACCTTCAAGGTCACGGACGAGGGCGCGCCCGCCGGCGCCCGGGTGCCCGTCACCATCCGCCGCGACGGCGAGGTGATCGGCCGACCGACCGTCACCACCGGCCGCAGCGCCAGCATCGACGTGGACATCACCCACGCCGGCCCCAACATCGTCGAGTTCGAGGTGCCCCCGCTCGAGGGCGAGCTGACGCAGGTGAACAACCGCACCGCCGTCGCCATCGACGGCGTGCGCGACAAGCTGCGGGTGCTGCTCGTCTCCGGCGAGCCGAACGTGGGCGAGCGCACCTGGCGCAATCTTTTGAAGAGCGATGCCAATGTGGACCTCGTCCACTTCACCATCCTGCGCCCGCCGGAGAAGCAGGACGGCACGCCCATCAATGAACTTTCGCTGATCGCCTTCCCGACCCGCGAGCTGTTCCAGACCAAGATCAAGGATTTCGACCTCATCATCTTCGACCGCTACGCCCAGCAGGGCGTGCTGCCGCAGATCTATTTCGACAACATCGTGCGCTACGTGCGCGCCGGCGGTGCCGTTCTGGTGGCGGCGGGGACGGACTTCCTCGACACCGGCTCGCTCTACAACACGCCGCTGGAGGAGATCCTCCCCGGCGTGCCGCGCGGCGAGGCCACCGATGCGCCGTATCACGCCAAGCTCACCGACCCCGGCAAGCGCCATCCCGTCACCCGCAACCTGCCGGGCTCGGAGAGCGATCCGCCCCACTGGAGCCGCTTCTTCCGCGTGATCGACGCGCAGGCGCGCTCCGGCACCAGTCTGATGTCCGCGCCCGGCGACAAGCCGGTGCTGCTGGTGGACCGCGTGGGCGAGGGCCGCGTCGCCCTCCTGCTCTCGGACCACATCTGGCTGTGGGCGCGCGGATATGAGGGGGGCGGCCCCCACATCGACCTGCTGCGTCGCCTCTCCCACTGGTTGATGAAGGAACCGGACCTGGAGGAGGAGCGCCTCAAGCTCACCGTCTCCGGCCGCGATCTCGTGGTGGAGCGCCAGACCATGGCGGATCAGGTGCCGGCCGCCACCGTCACCACGCCCTCGGGCGCTCTGCGCACCCTCACCCTCACGCAGGTCGAGCCCGGCCTGTGGCGCGCGAAGACGCCGGCCGATGAACTCGGCCTGTGGCGGGCACAGAACGGCACCCTGAACGCCCTCGCCAATATCGGCCCCCTGAACCCCAAGGAATTCGCCGAGGTGACGAGCACCCGAGACGTGCTCGCCCCCATCGCGGCGGCCACCGGCGGCGGCGTGTGGCGCCTCGCCGACCTCAACGGGCAGGTACCACGCCTCGTGCAGGTCTCCGCCTCCGACCGGCTGGCCGGCGAGGACTGGATGGGGCTGAAGACGCGGGATGTCTCGGTGGTGCGCGGCATCGGCCTGTTCCCGATGTTCGCGGGCCTCTCCGGCCTGCTCCTGCTTTTGGGCTTCATCACCGCCGCGTGGGTGCGGGAAGGCCGCTGAGGCGGCTTTTCGGGATGGATTCCGGGACGGCCGACGCTTACGGCCAACGCCTTCCCGCCGGTTCCCGCATCTCGTGTTTGCCTTCAGGGGAACCCGCATCATGACCCGCGTCGCGCTCGCGTCTGCCCATCGCCGCCTTGCCCCGACGCGCCGGGTGGGCTTCGCCATGTTGGCTGGAGTGATGGCGCTCACGATCGAGACAGTCACCACCATCGGCGCCTTTGCCGGACCAGCTGCGACCGTCGGCGTTCCGCCTGCCGGAACCTGGCTGGCGGAGGACATCGCCGGAGGTGGCGTCATCGACAGGGCGCAGACCACCCTCACCATCGCAGCGGATGGCACCGTCTCAGGCTCGGGAGGCTGTAATCGCTACCACGGCAAGGCCGTCGTGTCGGGTGCCGCCATTCAGTTCGGGCCGCTCGCCGCCACGCGTATGGCCTGCTCGCCGGCGCTGATGGATCAGGAGGCGAAACTCCTGGGTGCCCTCGCCGCCGCCAGGAGCTGGCGCGCGGACGACATGCGCCACAAGCTGGAATTGCTGGGCGTCGACGGCAGCGTGGTTGCACGATTCGCTGCCGTCTGAGGTGACCGCTCTGAATCGGGCGTCTGTCCCTGACGCCCTATTGCAGCGCCGCCCGTTCCTCCGCCTGCCGCTGATTCTCGGCCCGCTTGGTGACGATGGAGGCGATGATGACCACCACCGTCACGATGGCGATGAGGATGGTGCAGACCGCGTTGATCTCCGGCGTCACGCCGAGGCGCACCTGCGAATAGATGCGCATGGGCAGCGTCGTGGCGCCGGGGCCGGTGGTGAAGCTCGCGATCACGAGGTCATCCAGCGACAGGGTGAAGGCGAGCATGAAGCCGGACACCACCGCCGGCAGGATCAGCGGCAGCGTGATCTTGAAGAAGGTCTGGAAGGGCGGGCAGCCGAGATCGAGGGCCGCCTCCTCCAGCGTGCGATCGAAGGTGACGAGGCGCGACTGCACCACCACCGCCACGAAGCACATGGTGAAGGTGATGTGGGCGAGCAGCACCGTCCAGAAGCCGCGATCGAAATTCACCGCCACGAACAGCAGCAGCAGCGACAGGCCGGTGATGACCTCCGGCATGACGAGGGGGGCATAGATCATGCCCGAGAACAACGTCCGGCCGCCGAACCGCCCGTAGCGGGTGAGCGCCAGCGCAGCCATGGTGCCGAGCACGGTCGCCACCAGCGAGGAGAAGAAGGCGATACGCAGTGTCACCCACGCGGCGTCGATGAGTTGCTCGTTCTCCAGCAGCGACCAGTACCACTGGGTGGAGAAGCCCGCCCACACGGTGACGAGCCGCGAGGCGTTGAAGGAGTAGATCACCAGAAGGATGATCGGAATGTAGAGGAAGGCGAAGCCGAGCACGATGGACGTGACGTTGAACCAGGTGAGGCCTTTTCTCATTTGCCCGCCTCCAGTTCGCGCTGCTGGACGTTCTGGTAGATCACGATGGGGATCACCAGCACGAGCAGCAGCAGCACCGCCACCGCCGATGAGACCGTCCAGGAGCGGTTCACGGTGAATTCGGTCCACAGCGACTTGCCGATCATGAGCGTGTCGGAGCCGCCGAGCAGATCGGGGATCACGAACTCGCCCACCGCCGGGATGAAGCACAGGAGAGCGCCAGCGGCGACGCCGGGGAGGGAGAGCGGGAAGGTGATCTTCCAGAAGGCCTTCACCGGCGGGCAGCCGAGGTCCGCCGCGGCCTCAAGGAGCGTGAGGTCGAGCTTCTCCAGCGCCGAGTAGAGCGGCAGCACCATGAATGGCAGGTAGGAATAGACGATGCCGATATAGACCGCGAGATTGGTGTTCAGGATCTCCAGCGGCGTATCGATGACCCCCAGCGCCATCAGCCCCTGATTGAGCAGCCCCTCAGGCGAGAGGATGCCGATCCAGGCGTAAACGCGAATGAGAAACGAGGTCCAGAACGGCAGGATCACCAGCATCAGAAGCGTCGGCTGAATGGAGCGCGGCGCCCGCGCCATGGCGTAGGCGATGGGGTATCCAACCAGCAGCAGCAGGATTGTCGAGATGGAGGCGATGACGAGGCTGGAGCCGTAGGCGGCGAGGAATTCGTTCGAGAAGTCCAGCACGTAGCCGTAATTGGCCAGGGAGAGCTGTGACAGGAAGTCGGTCAGCCCTGCGAAGCCGTTGGAGAGATCGAGCTGCGGGGCATAGGGCGGCTGTGCCACCACGTCCTGCGACAGCGAGATCTTGAACACGATGAGGAAGGGCGCCAGGAACAGCGCCAGAAGCCACAGATAGGGAACCGCGATCACGAACCAGCGGCCCCTGCCCTTCTCGCCCGCCATGGCCATGTCCGGTTCTCCTCAGCGGGTCAGAAGGACGCCGGCGTCGGGGTCGAACGTGACCCACACCTCGTCTTCCCAGGAAATCGGGCGTGCCACCCGGCGCGACAGGTTCGGCTGGGACACCTTCAGCCGCTGACCGCAGGCAAGCTCCACATGATAGATGGAGAGATCACCCAGATAGCCGATGTCCCAGATCTTGCCTGCGAAGACATTCTCGCTCCCCTCCGGCGGGGCATCGAGGGAGATCCGCAGCTTTTCCGGCCGGATGGCGATGCAGGCATTCCCCCCCGCGGCCACCTCGCACGGATGGGCCACGCTCAGGGGCGAAGGCGTCACCTCGGAGGTCAGCCGGGTCATCTCGCCCTCGCAGGCGGTAACGGTGGATTCGATGAGGTTCACCTCGCCGATGAAGTCGGCGATGTAACGGGTGGCGGGCTGCTCGTAGATTTCCGCGGGCGGGGCCACCTGCACCAGAACGCCGTGGTTCATCACTGCGATTCGGTCGGCCACCGTCATCGCCTCCTCCTGGTCGTGGGTCACGATCAGGAAGGTCATGCCGAGGGACATCTGCAGATCCATCAGCTCGAACTGGGTCTCCTCGCGCAATTTCTTGTCGAGGGCACCCAGCGGCTCGTCCAGCAGCAGCACCTTGGGCCGCTTGGCCAGAGAACGGGCGAGCGCCACGCGCTGGCGCTGGCCGCCGGAAAGCTGGTGCGGCTTGCGCTTGGCGAACTGCTCCAGCTTGACGAGATGCAGCATCTCCTCGACGCGGGCATCGATGTCGGCTTTGGGCATCTTGTCCTGCTTCAGGCCGAAGGCGATGTTGTCCGCCACGTTCATATGCGGGAACAGCGCGTAGGACTGGAACATCATATTCACCGGCCGCCGGTAGGGCGGCACCCCCGCGAGATCCTCCCCGGCCAAGGTGAGGCGGCCGGAGGTGGGCTCCTCGAAGCCAGCCAGCATGCGCATGAGGGTGGTCTTGCCGCAGCCCGACGGGCCGAGGAGCGCGAAGAATTCCCGCTCGTATATGTCGAGGCTGACGTTGTTAACGGCGGTGAAGTCGCCGAACCGCTTGATGACGTTCTCGAAGCGGATGAGCGGGGTCTGGCTGGGGTCTTTCCACGGAGCGAATGTGCGCCGGACGGCGCCGATGGTTTCCTTGCGCGCCTTGTCCGCTGCCATGACTTCCCCCATCCAGGCCACGTAGCGTGAAGGCTAGCTGGGCAGAAGGAAACGCTCAAGCCGCAAGCAGGCGCATTTTTTCGGCGAACAGCGCCGACGGTTCGGGCAGGTGCGCCCTTGTGCGCGCGTCATCCACCGCCATCGGTGCCGAGCCCCTTGCACCGCAGCGCCGCATGTACTAGAGGAGCGCTCCTGACGACGGCACACCCGTCGCCGCGGTCTCCGCTTCCGTGCGGTCCGCCGGCACGCTGCGGTAGCTCAGTGGTAGAGCACTCCCTTGGTAAGGGAGAGGTCGAGAGTTCAATCCTCTCTCGCAGCACCAGTTCAAGACAGAAATCCAGAAATAGCGCGGCCACGGCCTGTCCCGCAGGCGGGTCCGGGGGCGCTTCACTGCTGCGCGCCGCGGGCTCCCGACTTGACATTACGTAAGGTGCCGGGCCTGATGACGGGATGACCGGCGCTCCATACCAATTCTGCCGCCCCTGCCCCATCGCAGGAGAGTAGCCCCGCGTCCGGCGTTTGCGCCCCGGGCGCCGGGGTGACGCGACGCCGTGCCCAGATCGCACGCGGCGGCCAGAGAGAGCGCAGACCAGCCCCCATTACGTCTTGAGCCCTCGGTCGCTGAACCGACGGCAGCGCCGACGCGCGCCTTTTAGAAAGTTTATTCAGATGACAAAGCCTTCCCGTCGCGAGCGCCTGCCGGCGCTTGTCCTCAACCGCGCTGACCACGAGCGCCTTACCAGCCTTGCCACCGCCGCCCTCGACAGGATCCCGGACGTGGCAGAAGAGTTGCTGTCCGAGTTGGAGCGGGCGCGGCTGGTGTCGCCTGAGCGCGCACCAGTGAACTCTGTCCAGATGGGCGCCACCGTCACCTACCGGTCGGCGGACTCCACCCGTACCGTGCGGCTCGTCTATCCCGAGGATGCGGATATCGCGGACGGCAAGGTGTCCGTGATGACGCCCATCGGCGCGGCGCTCATCGGACTGTCCGAAAACCAGTCCATTTCTTGGACCGCCCGGGATGGACGGCGCCACCAACTGGAAATCCTCGCCGTCGCGCCCACGCCGCGCTGATATCCTCCCGAGCCTCCGCAACAGAGGACGCCGCGGCGCCGGTTCGCACCAGCACCGCGCCGACGCATCACGCGTTCACGTCGCTCACCGGCACCAGCCGCAGAACGGTACCGGTGCCGCTGCGCGGAGGTGGACCGCCCTTCACCCTTCGCCGGGCTTTCCGCCATGGCGGGAAAACGGGCCGCTGGCGCCGCTCGGCAGCGGTCCAGCCGGCGGCGGCCCCGTCCGGCGGGGACGGATCGGCGGGAAGCGCCGCCAAGGCGGCCAGAATGTCGTCCACGGAAACGACAGCGCCGCTATCGAGACGCCGGAGCGCCGGCGCATTCTCGACCGCATGGCGATCCGACGCCCAGGACGACAGCAGCGCCCGCTTCTCCCCGTCGCTCATGGACGGGTGATCGAGCACCTGATCCGGGTGGACCAGGACGGCTTCCGATTGAAGGGACGGCGGCGTCTGCGGCCGCTCGCCTCGCGTGGGTCTCATAGCCACATCCTCCTTCGAGCAACATGGGTACAAGCACCTCGCACGCATGGTGCGATGTCTTTGCCGGCACGGTGGCCGGCGGTGGTGATTTGGGTGCGTCTTCGCGTCCGTCAAGGGATCGGCGGGGCAGCGGCGACAGGTGGCACAATTCACGAAAAGAAGTCGTTTTTACCGTCGCGGGATCACGCTACCCTATCGGAAGGCGGGTGATCTGCGATGCTCCGGGCATGCGCAATCAGTACATCGCCACTCACGGGAGGGGACGGCATGTGCATCGCGTGTGAATGGGCACCCCATTTCGAGGCGTTCGGCCGGGTGGGCGGGCTCAACCGACGCTCGGTGCTCGGCGCCGGCATGGCCATGACGGCAGCGGCTGCCATGGCGCCGGTCTTCCGCGCGAGCGAGGTGCGCGCGCAGGGGACACAGGCCGCCGCGGCCACGACCGGCCCGGCCGATTTCGTGTTCCGCAACGGGCCGGTCTACACCGTCTCCGGCGCGCAGCCCTGGGCGAAGGCTGTGGCCGTGCGCGGCAAGACCATCGTCCATGTGGGCGACGAGGCCGCGGCCATGGCCCTCGCCGGCCCAAAGACGCGGGTGATCGACCTCAAGGGCCGCCTGCTCATGCCGGGGTTCGTGGAGGGACACACCCATCCCCTGCTGGGAGCCTTCCTCACGTCGGGCATCGATCTTCAATTGCCGACCCTGAAGGATGCGCTGGCGGCCATCGAGCGATATGCGAAGGAGAACCCCACCGGCCCCATTCGCGGCTTCGGCTGGCGGGTAGACATGTTCCCGCCAGAAGGCCCGACCCGCGCCGAGCTCGACCGCATCCTGCCCGACCGGCCCGCCTTCTTCTTCGCCATCGACGGCCACAGCCTGTGGGTGAATTCCAAGGCGCTGGAGATGGCCGGCGTGAACCGCGACACGCCCGACCCCATCCCCCGCTTCAGCTATTACGCCCGCGACGAGAAGGGCGAGCCCACGGGCTATGTGCTGGAAGTGAATGCCGTGCTCGCCCTCGTCAACGCGGTCGAGCCGATCACCGCCGCCAACCTGGGCAAACTGCTGGACGGCTGGCTGCCCAAGGCCGCCGCCGCTGGCATCACCGCGCTCTTCGATGCCGGCGTGCCACCGATCGGCTCGGATCAGGGGGCGGTCATCAACCTCTATGTGGATGCCGAGAAGCGCGATGCCCTGCCCTTCCGGGTGTCGGCCTCCTATTCGGTCAAGAGCCTGCCCATCGACGATGTGGTCGAGAAGCTCAAGGATGTCAGCAGCCGGGTGTCGAGCGAGTTGGTCCATGTGGACATCGTGAAGATCGTCGGCGACGGCTCGCAGGGCGGTTACACCGCGTGGCTGATCGAGCCCTATGCCGACATGCCCAACTCCATCGGCGCCTCGCCCTTCACGGAAGCGCAGTGGCACGCGTTGATCGGCGCAGTGGATGCTGCGGGCTACGACGTCCACGTCCATGCCTGCGGCGAGCGCACGGCGCGGGTGGCGCTGGACGCCATCGAGAAGGCGATCGCGACCAACCCCAGGCGCGAACGCCGCAACGCCATCGCCCATCTGGTCTATGTGGAGGACGTGGACAACCCGCGCTTCGCCAAGTTGAACGTGACGGCGCAATTCTCGGCCAACTGGTCGTCGGCCGATCCGGACACGATGATCAACATGGTGGCGCGCTACGGCCAGCCCCGCGCCAGCAAGATGTACCGCACCAAGACGATCCTGCGGGACGGCGGGCGCGTGTCGTTCGGCACCGACTGGCCGGCGGCGGGCTATTTCTCCACCTACAAGCCGCTCGATTCCATCGAGGTGGGCGTCACCCGCCAATTGATCGGGAAGCCGGATGCCGCCGTGCTCGCCCCGGCCGACGAACGGTTGACGGTTGCCGAGGCGATCCACGCCAACACGCTGGGCGCTGCCTACCAGATCCGCATGGACGACAGGATCGGCTCGCTGGAGACGGGCAAGCTTGCGGACCTCATCGTGCTCGACCGCAACATTCTTGAGGGCGATCCGCGCGACATCCACAAGGCGAAGGTCGAGCTGACCATGATGAACGGGAAAATCCGCCACAAGGCATGATGTCCCGGCCTGAGCCAACAACACCCACGAATGGTGGACACGATGAAACGGCTTATCGGACTTCTGGTGCTTTTCGCGGCGCTTGGCGGGCTTTCCGCCCAGGCTCAGCCCCTCCCCGAAATCTGCTCCAAGAAAAAATCCTGCTTCATGACCTTCGACGGCCCGAACCGCGGATTCTGCCAGGCCTATGTCGAAGGGAAATCCTGCTTCATGTCCTTCAACGACGCGGCCGATCGCGGCTGGTGCCAGCACCTGCGCGAGGGCAAGTCGTGCTTCATGGCGCTCGATGGCGAGGCGAGGCGCGCCTGTGAGGCAGGCCGCATCCCGCGCGAGCACAGGCACTGGATGCGGCTCTGCAGCGGCTGGTAGCCAGCGGGGCCATGGCCTCGCCGGTCGGTAGCGGGGCCCGCCTCAGCGCCAGCCGAGGGCCGGGGCCACGTGGGTCAGGATGGCCTCAATGACATGGGCGTTGTAGTCGACGCCCAGCTGGTTCGGGACCGTCAGGAGCAGCGTGTCGGCCTCGGCGATGGCCTCGTCCTCGGCGAGCTGCTTGATAAGGGCGTCCGGCTCTGCGGCGTAGCTGCGGCCGAAGATGGCGCGGGTCTTCTCATCGATGAAGCCGATGGAATCCTCCTCCTTCCCGCCCCGGCCGAAATAGGCGCGGTCGCGGTCGTCCACGAGGGCGAAGATGGAGCGGCTCACCGAGACGCGGGGCGTGCGGGTGTGGCCCGCCTCGGCCCATGCGGCGCGGTAGGCACGGATCTGCGCGGCCTGCTGGACGTGGAAGGGCTCACCCGTCTCATCGTCCTTCAGGGTGGAGCTTTGCAGGTTCAGCCCGAGCTTGGCCGCCCACACGGCGGTGGCGTTGGAGCTGGCGCCCCACCAGATGCGCTCGCGCAGCCCTTCCGAATGGGGCTCCACCCGCAGCTTGCCGGGCGGGTTGGGGAACATGGGCCGCGGATTGGGCTCAGCGAAGCCCTCGCCCTTCAGCACCTCCAGGAACACCTCCGCATGGCGGCGGGCCATGTCGGCGGCAGTCTGGCCTTCCGGCGGGCCGTAGCCAAAGTAGCGCCAGCCATCGATCACCTGCTCCGGCGAACCGCGGCTGATGCCGAGCTGAAGCCGTCCGCCGGCGATGAGATCGGCCGCGCCGGCATCCTCCGCCATGTAGAGCGGGTTTTCGTAACGCATGTCGATAACGGCGGTGCCGATCTCGATGCGCTTGGTGCGCGCGCCCACCGCCGCCAGCAGCGGGAACGGGGCCGCAAGCTGGCGGGCGAAGTGATGGACGCGGAAATAGGCGCCGTCCGCGCCGAGTTCCTCGGCCGCCACGGCAAGCTCGAGGGATTGCAGCAGCGCATCCGCCGCCGAGCGGGTCTGCGACTGGGACGAGGGCGTCCAGTGGCCGAACGAGAGAAAGCCGATCTTCTTCAAGGCAGACACTTCTGGGCTGTGAAACGTTGCCGCCAACCTAGCCCGGCACGCCGCCCGGCGCACCTTTCACCTCCGCAAGCGCGCTTTGCACGCGAAGGGGAGCCGCACGAGAAGATGTGTTCCCCCAAGGGCCGGGATCGGTTGAATTTGCCGCTTTTGATCCCTATTCGTCACCCATGGACACACAGGTCTGCCCCACGAAGCCTTTGACTTTCCTGCCCTGGCCCGCCCCGGCCAGACGGCCGGCTCCCTTCCTGCCCATGAGCCGCGCCGAGATGACGGCGCTCGGCTGGGAGGAGTGCGACATCGTTCTCGTCACGGGCGATGCCTATGTGGATCACCCGAGCTTCGGCATGGCCATCATCGGCCGGCTCCTGGAGGCGCAGGGTTTTCGCGTCGGCATCATCTCCCAGCCGGACTGGCAGTCGGCGGAACCGTTCAAGGCGCTGGGCAAGCCGCGCCTGTTCTTCGGCGTCACGGGCGGCAACCTCGATTCCATGGTCAACCGCTACACGGCGGACCGCCGGCTGCGCCATGACGATGCCTATACCGCCGGCGGCGAGGGCGGGAGGCGGCCGGACCGCTCCACCATCGTCTACACGCAGCGCTGCCGCGAGGCATACAGGGATGTGCCGATCATCCTCGGCGGCATTGAGGCTTCCCTGCGCCGCATCGCCCATTACGACTACTGGTCCGACAAGGTGCGCCGCTCCATCCTGGCCGACGCCAAGGCAGACCTGCTGATCTACGGCAATGCCGAGCGTGCCGTGGTGGAGGTGGCGAACCGCATCGCCGATGGCGAGGCGCCGCGCGACATCGACGACGTGCGCGGCGTCGCCCTGTTCCGCCGCGTGCCCGAGCATTACACCGAGCTTCACGCCGACGATCTCGACGCTTCGGACGAAGGCGCCGCGCGCCATCCGGGCGACGTGGTGATCCGGCTGCCCGCCTACGAGCAGGTGGAGGTGGACAAGGAGGCCTATGCCCGCGCCTCCCGCGTGCTGCACCGGGAGAGCAATCCCGGCAATGCCCGCCCCCTCGTCCAGCGCCACGGCGACCGCGACCTGTGGCTGAACCCGCCGCCCATTCCGCTCACCACGCAGGAGATGGACGCGGTCTATGACCTGCCCTACGCCCGCGCGCCGCACCCCTCCTATGGCGACGCAAAGATCCCGGCGTGGGACATGATCCGCTTCTCGGTGACGATCATGCGCGGCTGCTTCGGCGGCTGCACCTTCTGCTCCATCACCGAGCATGAGGGGCGCATCATCCAGAACCGTTCGGAAGGCTCGATCCTGCGCGAGATCGAGCTGATCCGCGACAAGACCCCGGGCTTCACCGGCGTCATCTCCGATATCGGCGGCCCCACCGCCAACATGTACCGGATGGCCTGCAAGGACCCGAAGATCGAGGCGGCTTGCCGCCGCCCGTCCTGCGTCTTCCCCGGCATCTGCCCGAACCTCAACACCTCCCACGACGACCTCATCCGCCTGTATCGCAAGGTGCGCGAGGTGGAGGGGGTGAAGAAGGTGATGGTCGCCTCCGGCGTGCGCTACGACCTCGCCGTGGAGAGCCCGGAATATATCAAGGAGCTGGTGACCCACCACGTGGGCGGCTACCTGAAGATCGCCCCGGAGCACACCGAGCGCGGCCCGCTCGACAAGATGATGAAGCCGGGCATCGGCACCTATGACCGCTTCAAGGAGATGTTCGACGCCGCGGTGAAGCAGGCGGGGAAGAAATACTACCTGATCCCCTATTTCATCGCCGCGCATCCGGGCACGACCGACGAGGACATGATGAACCTCGCGCTCTGGCTCAAGAAGAACCGCTATCGGGCCGATCAGGTGCAGACCTTCCTGCCCTCCCCCATGGCGACCGCGACCGCCATGTATCACACCGGCGTCAACCCGCTCCGGGCGGTGCGGCGTGGCGGCAGTGATCGGGTGACGACCGTGACGGGGCTGCGCCAGCGCCGGCTGCACAAGGCCTTCCTGCGCTACCACGATCCGGACAACTGGCCGCTGCTGCGCGAGGCGCTGAAGAGCATGGGCCGCGCCGACCTCATCGGCCCGCGCCCCGACCAGCTCGTGCCGGCCCACCAGCCGCCCGGCACCGGCAAGGCCGCCGGCACGCGACGCCCGGTGCGGCCCGCCCCTGCGGGCGCGCAGCGCTTCACCACCAAGGGCGTGCCGCTGCGCAAGAAGTGAGGCTGCCTATTCGGGGTCTGCGTCCGTCTCGGTCGCAGCCGCCTCGCGCTGAAGCACGGCGGCGAAGAAGCCGTCCGTGTCGTGCCGCGCGGGCGTGAGCGCCAGATAATCCGGATGCGCGGAGCCGACGATCTGCGGCGCCACCTCGCTCAGGGGAACGACGCGGAAGGCGGGGTGTGCCGCAAGGAAGGCGGCCACCTGATCCTCGTTCTCCTCGGCCAGCAGCGAGCAAGTCGCGTAGACCAGCCGCCCGCCCGGCTTCACCAGCCGCGCCGCGCTGGCGAGGATGCGGGCCTGCAGCGGCAGCAGCGCATCAAGCCCAGGTCCCAGCACGCGCCAGCGCGCATCAGGATTGCGCCGCCATGTGCCGGTGCCGCTGCACGGCGCATCCACCAGCACGCGGTCGAAGCTTGCCTTGTGGCGCTTCACCCAGCGGTCGGTCTCGCTGGCCAGCGGCCTCGTCTCGATATTGTGGAGGCCCGCCCGCCGGAACCGCTCGGCGGCGCGCTTGAGGCGGCCGTCCAGCACGTCGCACGCGATGACGTGGCCCTTGTTCTTCATCTGCGCGGCGATGGCCAGCGTCTTGCCGCCGGCACCGGCACAGAAGTCCACCACCCGATCACCGGGCTTGGCATCCACCACGACGGCCACCATCTGGGAGCCCTCGTCCTGGATTTCCACCTCGCCGGTCTTCAGCATGGGCAGGCGATTGAGCGCCGGTCGCTCGCTGACCCGGATGCCATAGGGCGACAAAGGCGACAGCTCGGCCGGCAGGCCGAGGGCGCGCAGAGCCTCCAGCATCTGGACGCGATCGGCCTTGATGGGATTGACGCGCAGGTCGAGCGGCGCAGGCGTGAGCGTCGCTGCCATCTCATGGGCGAAGGCCTCGCCGAACCGGCGGTGGAGAGCCTCCGCCGCCCAGTCGGGGCATTCGAAGCGCACGTCGTCCGGCATGGAGGCGTGATCGATCCGCGCGCCTTGCAGCTTCACCAGCAGCGCCCGCTCCTGATCGGTGAGGGGGGCGGGGCCGAACTTGACGCCGTTGAACAGGGCCTGCATCTGGTCGCGCGTCTTGCCGCCGCCGAGCATCAGCCAGGCCAGAAGCCGGTTGCGGGGCGTGTCCGCTCGTCCGTGCCGCTTCAGCCACCAGCCGAGGCGGGCGTGGTGGCGCAACAGGATGTAGAGCAGTTCGGAGATCGGCCCCCGCTGCACCGCCGGAATGTCGCGCCGGGTGTGGAAGAAGTCGGAAACGACGGCGTCGGCCGGACGCGCGACGGCGTCGACCTCGTCGGTCAAGTCGAGGGTTGCTTGGAGGACTGCGGCGAAGCTCACTGAGGCACGATCAGGCTGGAAACGGGGCGGCACCATAGGCGAAGGCTTAAGCCTTGGCCATCGCGGGTGCTCTTCAGACCGTCGCCAGCATCTCCAGCAGGGCGTCCCGGGCCTCCGCGATGCGACGGTATTCCACATCGCTGCCGCCGGCGTCAGGATGGGCGGTCTTCGCGCGGCGGCGGAAAGCGGCGTTGATGTCGGTGGCGTCGAGGCGCCCATCCGGCGGCAGGCCGAGGGCTTCGCGGTGCGCGCTGTCGTCCTCGCCGCCCTCGAACATGGACATGAGCGCCCGGCGGGCCTTCTGCGCGGCGAGGCGCAGTTCCACCTGTTCCTCCTGCCAGCGCCGGCGGGACATGACGAAGCAGGCACCGAAGGCGATGCGACCCGTCTCCTCCAGCTCATCCAGGCTGAACGGACCGACGATGCCATAGGGCGCATCCAGCCAGGCCTGCCGCGCGCCGGCGCCAGTCTCGACACGGCCGATGGTGACCATGTCGAGCACGCCCAGCGAGCCGTTCCAGACGACCCATTGCTCCGTCCCGCTCGAACCCATGTCGGTCATGCGACGCGCCTTGTGCCTGCCCGCGCATGTGTCTGACACGAGCCGATCCCGGATGCGCGTCCGCGCCCTCTCCCTGTCGGAAAGGCGCCGCGGCCGCACGTCCGCAGGCTCGACATGCAGGACTGGAGCCAGATCGGGCGTGCCCTACGGTTCCGCGTTGCGGATACCCGGGCGCAGCATCGCCAGCGCCGCGCCGAGGGCGATCCACGCGCCCACCACGTAGGGCCAGAGGTTCCCGGGGAAGGCGGGGACGGGATAGATCGAATTGTAGAGCGGCCAGAGCATGGCCAGCGTCCCGAGCAGCCCCAGTGCCAGCCACACGAGGCTCTTCGCCTTCACCGCGTGGGAGACCGCGGCCAGCGTGACGCCGAGATAGGCGAAGATCAGCGCCAGCACGCCGATGGTCCCCACATCGTCGTAATAGTCCGCCGGACCGATGAAGGGCGCCCAGGCGAGGAGCCCGGCGAGCATCAGCAATCCCACCACCAGCACGGACACGGAGGGCGTGCCGTGGACCGGGTGCACCCGCGCCGCCGCCTCCGACAGGCCGGCGCGGCCGAGCACGAACAGCATGCGCCCGGCGGCGGAGAGCGTGCCGAGCACGGCGGAGACGGCCGACACCGCGGCAGCGATATCCAGCGCGGTCGCCATGCGCACCGTGCCGTATTTCAGCGCCAGCGTGTTGAGCGGCGCCTCGTCGGCGGCGAGGGCCTTCATGTTGTCCACGCCGAACCCGACAACCTGGATGTAGGAGGCGAAGACGAAGAACAGGCCGGCAAGCACCACCGAACCGAGCAGCGCGATGGGAATGGCGCGGCCCGGCTGGCCGGTCTCCTCGGCCAGCGTCGCAGCCGCCTCGAAGCCGGCGAAGGAAAGCACGGCGAACACCACGGCATAGCCCACGCCCCACCAGCCCATGGCGGGGTCCGGCCGGAACGGCGCGGCGGTGAGGCCGCCAGTGGCCCCGACGGCCGTCAGGATCTTCACGCCGAGATAGACGATGACGCAGATGGAGCCCAGCTCCAGTAGCAGCATGAGCCGCGCGGCGACCGCCATGTCCCGGTAGGCGAAGAGCGTGCCGATGAGCAGCGCCGCGACGCCGAGCGCCAGCCACCAGCCGCCGATGTGGATGCCGTGATCGGCGAAGGCCGCCCGCAGGAAGTCCCCCACCAGCGCCGCGCTGCCCGAGCCGCCGGCGATGTAGAGCAGCAGCATGCACCATCCGGCGATGAAGCCGGCGCGGGGGCCGAAGGTCTGGCCAATGTAGGAATAGGCCGAACCGGCGCGCGTCGTCTTCCTGGCAAAGAAAACAAAGGAGAACCCGACGATGGCCACGAGCAGCGTGCCCACGGCAAAGCCAAGAGGCGCGGCCACCCCGGCGGCGCCGACCGCCAGCGTCACGTTCAGCGCCATGGACATGGTCGGCGCCATCACCGAGACGGAAAGCCCCACCGCCTCCACCGGCCCGAGGTTACGCCTGAGCTTGACCATGATCCGCGCCCCGATTCCCCAAGGAAACCATGGGCAGTGTCCGCTTGCGACCGTCGCCTCGGCAATGCCGGAGATCGACCCGATCGGCGACGCACGGCGCCGGGCCCACCGGTAAAAGAAAAGGCCGCCCGGGGGGCGGCCTTTCCGATGAATGTGGGCGTGGGCCCCGGGGTCACTCCGCCGCGTCAGCGGGGCCTTCCACGAGGGGCTGGCCCTCGCCCTGCTCGTCGCGGGTCGCGACGATGAGGTCGTCGCGGTTGGTCGCGATGGTCCGCAGGCGGTTCATCTGGGCGCCGGTGCCGGCCGGAATGAGGCGGCCGACGATGACGTTCTCCTTGAGGCCCTCCAGCGGATCGATCTTGCCGTTGACCGCCGCTTCCGTGAGGACGCGGGTGGTCTCCTGGAACGAGGCCGCCGAGAAGAACGAGCGGGTCTGCAGCGACGCCTTGGTGATGCCGAGCAGCACGGGCCGGCCGGTGGCGGGCTTCTTCGCCTCCTCCGCGGCCTTCTCGTTCGCCTCGATGAACTCGAGACGGTCGACCTGCTCGCCATCGAGGAAGTCGGTCTCGCCGGCGTCGTCGATCTCGATCTTCTGCAGCATGTTCCGGACGATCACCTCAATGTGCTTGTCATTGATGTTCACGCCCTGGAGCCGGTAGACCTCCTGGATCTCGTTCACGAGGAAGGCGGCAAGCTCTTCCACGCCCTTGATCGCCAGGATGTCGTGCGGCGCCGGATTGCCGTCGACGATGAAATCGCCCTTCTCCACCACGTCGCCGTCCTGGAGATGGATGTGCTTGCCCTTCGGGATCAGGTACTCGACCGGATCTCCGCCGTCCGCCGGCTCGATGGAGAGGCGGCGCTTGTTCTTGTAGTCGCGGCCGAACCGGATGGTGCCGGAAATCTCCGCGATGATGGCCGCGTCCTTGGGACGACGCGCCTCGAACAGCTCCGCCACGCGCGGCAGACCGCCCGTGATGTCGCGCGTCTTGGCGCTTTCCATGGGCACGCGGGCCACCGCGTCGCCGGCCTTCAGATGCTGGTTCGGGTCGACCGAGATGATCGCCTCCACCGGCAGCGGATAGCGGGCATCGCCGCCGCGCGGCAGCTTGGAGACCTTCCCGTCCTTCCCCTTGATGAGGATGGCCGGGCGCAGCTCGGGGCCGCGGCCGGAGCGGCTGTCGGTGACGACTCGCTTGGCGATGCCGGTCGACTCGTCGACCGTCTCGTTCATCGAAGCGCCTTCCATCAGGTCCTCGAAGGCCACCGTGCCGTCCACCTCGGTGAGGATCGGACGGGTGTAGGGGTCCCACTCGGCGATGCGCTGGCCGCGCTTGATGGTGTCGCCCTCGTCCACCTTGAGGCGGGCGCCGTACTGCACGCGGTTCACCGCGCGCTCGGTGCCGTCATGGTCGACGATGACCACCGCGAGATTGCGACCCATGACCACGAGGTCACCGTCCGAGTTCCGCGCCACGTTGCGGTTGCGGATGCGGACCGAGCCCTCGAAGTTGGATTCCACGAAGGAGGAGTCGGCGAGGGTCGCCGCGCCGCCGATGTGGAACGTGCGCATGGTGAGCTGGGTGCCCGGCTCGCCGATGGACTGGGCGGCGATGACGCCCACCGCCTCGCCCATGTTTACGGGCGTGCCGCGGGCGAGGTCTCGCCCGTAGCAGGTGCCGCACACGCCGTTGCGGGTCTCGCAGGTCAGCACCGACCGGATCTTGATTTCCTGGATGCCGGACTTGTTGATCCGCTCGACGTGCGGCTCCTCGATCATCTGGCCCTTCGGCACGATGATGTCGCCAGTCGCCGGCTCCACGATGTCTTCGGCCGCGGTGCGGCCGAGGACGCGCGAGGCGAGCGAGGCCACGATCTGGCCCGCGTCGATGATGGCGCGCATGTGGATTCCCTTGTCCGAGCCGCAATCGCGCTCGGTGATGATGGAATCCTGCGCCACGTCGACGAGACGACGGGTGAGATAGCCCGAGTTGGCCGTCTTCAGAGCGGTGTCGGCAAGGCCCTTACGCGCGCCGTGGGTGGAGTTGAAGTACTCCATCACGGTCAGGCCTTCCTTGAAGTTCGAGATGATCGGGCTCTCGATGATCTCGCCCGACGGCTTGGCCATGAGGCCACGCATGCCGGCAAGCTGCTTCATCTGAGCGGGCGACCCACGCGCTCCGGAGTGGCTCATCATGTAGATTGAGTTGATCTGCTTCTCACGGCCGGTCTTCGGGTCCTTCTTGACCGAAGAGATTTCCTTCATCATCTCCTCGGCGACGCGATCGGAGCACTTGCCCCAGGCGTCAACGACCTTGTTGTACTTCTCACCCTGGGTGATGAGGCCGTCGTTGTACTGCTGCTCATACTCCTTGGTGAGCGCGCGAGTCTCTTCGACCAGATCCCACTTCTTCTTCGGCACCACCATGTCGTCCTTGCCGAACGAGATGCCGGCGCGGAACGCGTTGTAGAAGCCGAGCGCCATGATGCGGTCGCAGAAGATCACGCTCTCCTTCTGACCGCAGTGCCGGTAGACGGCATCGATCATGTTGGAGATTTCCTTCTTCGTCATCAGCTTGTTGACGACGTCGTAGGAGAGCTTCGGGTCCTTGGGCAGCAGCTCGCCGATCTTCATGCGACCGGGCGTGGTCTCATAGATCTTGGAATACTGCTTGCCGTCCGGGCCGATGCCGATGTAGCGGCCCTTGATCTTGGTGGCGAGGGTGATCGCCTTGGCATTCAGCGCGTGGTCGATCTCCGCCATGTTGGCGAACATCATGCCCTCGCCGGGCTCCTTCTCCTTCATGATGGAGAGGTAGTAGAGCCCAAGCACGATGTCCTGCGACGGCACGATGATCGGCTGGCCGTTCGCCGGGTGCAGGATGTTGTTGGTGGACATCATCAGCACGCGCGCTTCCAGCTGGGCTTCCAGCGAGAGCGGGACGTGGACGGCCATCTGGTCGCCGTCGAAGTCGGCGTTGAACGCCGAGCAGACGAGCGGATGCAGCTGGATCGCCTTGCCTTCGATGAGCACCGGCTCGAACGCCTGGATGCCGAGGCGGTGGAGCGTCGGCGCGCGGTTCAGCATCACCGGGTGCTCGCGGATCACCTCGTCGAGGATGTCCCAAACCTCGGGACGCTCCTTCTCCACCAGCTTCTTCGCCTGCTTGACGGTCGCCGAATGGCCCTTCGCGTCGAGGCGCGAATAGATGAAGGGCTTGAACAGCTCCAGCGCCATCTTCTTGGGCAGGCCGCACTGGTGCAGCTTCAGCTCCGGACCCACCACGATGACCGAGCGGCCGGAATAGTCCACGCGCTTGCCGAGCAGGTTCTGGCGGAACCGGCCCTGCTTGCCCTTCAGCATGTCGGCGAGCGACTTCAGCGGACGCTTGTTGGCGCCGGTGATGACGCGGCCGCGGCGGCCGTTGTCGAACAGCGCGTCAACCGCTTCCTGAAGCATGCGCTTCTCGTTGCGGATGATGATGTCCGGCGCGCGCAGCTCGATCAGCCGCTTGAGGCGGTTGTTGCGGTTGATGACGCGGCGATACAGGTCGTTCAGGTCGGAGGTCGCGAACCGGCCGCCGTCCAGGGGGACGAGCGGACGCAGGTCCGGCGGGATCACCGGGACGTGCGTGAGGATCATCCACTCCGGCTTGTTGCCGGAGAGCTGGAAGGCCTCGACGATCTTCAGGCGCTTGGCGAGCTTCTTGGGCTTCAGCTCGGTGGTGGCCTCGGAGATCTCCACGCGCAGATCGGCGGCGATCTTCTCGAGGTCCATGGAGCGCAGCAGCTCGCGGATGGCCTCGGCGCCGATCATGGCGGTGAAGCTCGACTCGCCATACTCGTCCTGGGCGCGCAGGTAGTCGTCCTCGGAGAGGAGCTGACGGTACTTGAGCTTGGTGATGCCCGGCTCGATGACGACGAAATACTCGAAGTACAGGATGCGCTCGAGATCCTTGAGCGTCATGTCGAGCAGCAGGCCGATGCGGCTCGGCAGCGACTTCAGGAACCAGATGTGCGCCACCGGGGCGGCGAGCTCGATGTGGCCCATGCGCTCGCGGCGCACGCGCGACAGGGTGACCTCGACGCCGCACTTCTCGCAGATGATGCCCTTGTACTTCATCCGCTTGTACTTGCCGCACAGGCACTCGTAGTCCTTGATGGGACCGAAGATGCGCGCGCAGAACAAGCCGTCACGCTCGGGCTTGAACGTGCGGTAGTTGATGGTTTCCGGCTTCTTGATCTCGCCGTAGGACCAGGACTTGATCTTCTCCGGGCTCGCGATCGAGATGCGGATCTGATTGAAGCTCGGGGCCGGAACGGTCGGATTGAAGACGTTCAGGATTTCCTGATTCATGAGCTGGCTCCCAAACGAAGTGGGCCTTTAACTTGAGGCCCGGCCGGCAGAAGCGCCGGTCGGGCAATCCGCTTTGCGCGGGGCGACGGGCTCAAAGCGCCCGTCAGGTGTTCTCGAGATCGACGTTGAGGCCGAGCGAGCGCATTTCCTTCACGAGCACGTTGAAGCTCTCGGGAATGCCGCTCTCGAACGTGTCCTCGCCGCGCACGATGGCCTCGTAGACCTTGGTGCGGCCGGCCACGTCGTCCGACTTCACGGTGAGCATCTCCTGCAGCGTGTAGGCGGCGCCGTAGGCTTCGAGCGCCCACACCTCCATTTCGCCGAAGCGCTGGCCGCCGAACTGCGCCTTGCCGCCCAGCGGCTGCTGGGTCACGAGCGAGTAGGGGCCGATGGACCGGGCGTGGATCTTGTCGTCGACCAGGTGATGCAGCTTCAGCATGTAGATGTAGCCGACCGTCACCTTACGATCGAACGGCTCGCCGGTGCGTCCGTCGAACAGCGTGGACTGGCCGGAGCGGTCGAGGCCCGCCCGTTCCAGTTCGTGCTCGATGTCCGCCTCGTGGGCGCCGTCGAAGACCGGAGTGGCCATCGGTACGCCCTTGCGCAGGTTCTCGCCGAGTTCGGGCAGCTCCGAATCCTTGAGCTGCTCGATCTCTTCCTTGCCGTAGATGGTCTCCAGCCGATCGCGCAGCGGCTTCAGATCCTGCTTGGCATAATAGGCTTCCGCCGCAGCGGCCACCTGCCGGCCGAGGCCCGCGCAGGCCCAGCCGAGATGCGTCTCGAGGATCTGCCCGACGTTCATGCGCGAAGGCACGCCCAGCGGGTTGAGCACGATGTCCACGTTCGTGCCGTCCTCGAGGAACGGCATGTCCTCCACCGGCACGATGCGCGAGACGACGCCCTTGTTGCCATGGCGGCCGGCCATCTTGTCGCCCGGCTGGATCTTGCGCTTCACCGCGACGAAGACCTTGACCATCTTCATCACGCCGGGGGGCAGTTCGTCGCCGCGCTGCAGCTTCTCGACCTTGTCGAGGAAGCGCTGCTCGAGCCGCTTCTTCGAGTCGTCGTACTGGGCGCGGATCGCCTCCAGCTCGGCCATGATGGCGTCGTCGGCGACCGCGAACAGCCACCACTGCGAGCGGGGATACTCACCGAGGATCTCGCGGGTTACGGCGGTCTCCTTCTTGAAGCCCTTCGGCCCCGCGATGGCGACCTTGCCGTCCAGGATCTCGGTCAGGCGGCCGTAAACGTTGCGATCGAGGATCGCCTGCTCGTCGTCACGGTCCTTGGCGAGACGCTCGATCTCCTCGCGCTCGATAGCGAGCGCGCGCTCGTCCTTGTCGACGCCGTGGCGGTTGAACACGCGCACCTCGACGATGGTGCCCGTGGTGCCCGGCGGCAGGCGGAGCGAGGTGTCGCGCACGTCAGCGGCCTTCTCGCCGAAGATGGCGCGGAGGAGCTTCTCCTCCGGCGTCATCGGGCTCTCGCCCTTCGGCGTGATCTTGCCGACCAGGATATCGCCCGCGCGGACCTCGGCACCGATGTAGACGATGCCGGCCTCGTCGAGATTCTTCAGCGCCTCTTCCGAGACGTTGGGAATGTCGCGGGTGATTTCCTCAGGCCCGAGCTTGGTGTCGCGGGCCATGCACTCGAATTCCTCGATGTGGATCGAGGTGAACACGTCTTCCTTGACGATGTTCTCCGAGAGGAGGATCGAGTCCTCGAAGTTGTAGCCGTTCCACGGCATGAAGGCGACGAGCACGTTGCGGCCGAGCGCGAGCTCGCCCAGTTCCGTGGACGGGCCGTCAGCGATGATGTCGCCCTTCTTCACCTGGTCGCCCACGCGCACCAGCGGACGCTGGTTGATGCAGGTCGACTGGTTGGAGCGCTGGAACTTCATCAGCCGGTAGATGTCGACGCCCGACTTGGAGGGGTCGGACTCTTCCGTGGCGCGGATAACGATACGGGTGGCGTCCACCTGATCGATCACGCCGGTGCGGCGGGCGGCGATGGCGGCGCCGGAGTCGCGGGCGACCACGGCTTCCATGCCGGTGCCGACCAGCGGCGCCTGCGAGCGCACCAGTGGAACCGCCTGGCGCTGCATGTTGGAGCCCATGAGCGCGCGGTTGGCGTCGTCGTTCTCAAGGAACGGGATAAGCGCCGCGGCCACCGAAACGAGCTGCTTCGGCGACACGTCCATGAAGTCCACGCGGTCGGGGCTGACGAGCAGCACGTCGCCCGCATGGCGGCAGACGATGAGGTCTTCCTCGAAGCGGCCGTCCTTGTCGAGCGGGATGTTGGCCTGCGCGACGTAGTACTTCCCCTCCTCCATGGCGGAGAGATAGACCACCTCGTCGGTGACCTTGGAATCCACCACGCGGCGGTAGGGCGCCTCGATGAAGCCGTACTTGTTCACGCGGGCGAACGTCGCCAGCGAGTTGATGAGGCCGATGTTCGGGCCTTCCGGCGTCTCGATGGGGCAGATGCGGCCGTAGTGGGTCGGGTGCACGTCGCGCACCTCGAAGCCGGCGCGCTCGCGGGTCAGACCGCCCGGGCCAAGCGCCGAGAGACGCCGCTTGTGCGTGATCTCGGAGAGCGGGTTGGTCTGGTCCATGAACTGCGACAGCTGGGACGAACCGAAGAACTCGCGCACCGCAGCCGCCACCGGCTTCGCATTGATGAGGTCCTGCGGCATCACGGTGTCGATGTCGACGGACGACATGCGCTCCTTGATGGCGCGCTCCATGCGCAGCAGGCCGACGCGGTACTGGTTCTCCATCAGCTCGCCGACCGAGCGGACGCGCCGGTTGCCGAGGTGATCGATGTCGTCGATCTCGCCCTTGCCGTCGCGCAGCTCCACCAGCGTCTTGATGACGGAGAGGATGTCGTCGCGGCGCAGCACCCGCACCGTGTCGGGGCAGTCGAGGTCGAGACGCATGTTCATCTTCACGCGGCCGACCGCGGAGAGGTCGTAGCGCTCCGGATCGAAGAACAGCGAGTGGAACATGGCCTGCGCCGAATCGAGCGTCGGCGGCTCGCCCGGGCGCATCACGCGGTAGATGTCGAAGAGCGCGTCCTCGCGGGTCACGTTCTTGTCGGCCGCCAGCGTGTTGCGGATGTAGGCGCCGGTGTTGACGTGGTCGATGTCGAGGATCGGGATCTCGTTGTAGCCCGCTTCCTCAAGCAGCTTCAGCGTCTTCTCGGTAATCTCGTCGCCGGCCTCGGCGTGGATCTCGCCGGACTGCAGGTCCACGAGGTCCTCGGCGATGTATTGGCCGACCATCTCCTCGTCGGAGATGCGCAGGGCCTTGAGGCCCTTCTCGGCGAGCTGGCGCGCGGCGCGGACGGTGAGCTTCTTGCCGGCCTCGAGCACGACCTCGCCGGTGTCGGCATCGATCAGGTCGGCAACGGCCTTGTAGCCCTTCATCCGCTTGGGATCGAACGGCATGCGCCAGCCGCCCTTGGCGCGCTCGTAAGGCACCTTCTCATAGAAGGTCGAGAGGATTTCCTCGTTGTCGAGGCCGAGGGCGTAGAGCAGGCTCGTCACCGGAATCTTGCGGCGACGGTCGATGCGCGCATAGACGATGTCCTTGGCGTCGAACTCGATGTCGAGCCAGGACCCGCGATAGGGAATGATGCGCGCCGCGAACAGGAGCTTGCCCGAGGAGTGGGTCTTGCCCTTGTCGTGGTCGAAGAAGACGCCCGGCGAACGGTGCATCTGGGAGACGATGACGCGCTCGGTGCCGTTGACGATGAACGTGCCGTTCATGGTCATCAGCGGGATGTCGCCGGTGTAGACGTCCTGCTCCTTGATGTCCTTGACGGACTTGGCGCCGGTGTCCGGGTCCACATCGAACACGATGAGACGGAGCGTCACCTTGAGCGGAGCGGCAAACGTCATGCCGCGCTGGCGGCACTCGTCCACATCATACTTCGGCGGCTCGAACTCGTAGCGCACGAACTCCAGCATGGCCGCGCCGGAGAAGTCGGAGATGGGGAACACCGACTTGAACACCGCCTGCAGGCCGTCGTCGTCGCGTCCACCCTTGGGCTCCTCGATCTGGAGGAACTGGTCGTAGGACGCCTTCTGAACCTCGATGAGGTTCGGCATCTCGGCCACTTCCTTGATCTTGCCGAAGAACTTGCGGATCCGCTTACGACCGGTGAACGTTTGCGCCATCTCGATCCTCGTCCGTCCTGGTCTCTCGGGCCGGCCCCTGTCCTCCCGAAGGAGGCGGGCTCGCCGCGCCGGCACCGGAACCTCAATCTGCCATCATGCCGTCAAGGGTTGGGGGCGAAACGCCATCCCCTTTCAGCACCATGACGGCTCTCCCGGCAGCCCCCGAACCGTGTCCGGACCGGCTGCCGGGAGAACCGTCTCTCTCCCTCTCCGGCCCTGAGGCCGGCTATGGAACGGGTCCCGGCACGAGGCCGGGACCCGAAACGTCAAAGGCTCACTTGAGCTCGACCTTGGCGCCAGCCTTCTCGAGCTGGGCCTTGAGCTTCTCGGCCTCGTCCTTGGCCACGCCTTCCTTGACGGGCTTCGGAGCGCCTTCCACCAGGTCCTTGGCTTCCTTGAGGCCGAGGCCGGTGATGGCGCGGACTTCCTTGATGACCTCGATCTTCTTGTCGCCGGCGGAAGCCAGGACAACGGTGAACTCGGTCTGCTCTTCCACCGCAGCGGCGGCAGCGCCGGCCGGGGCAGCGGCCACGGCCACGGCGGCGGCGGCGGAAACGCCCCACTTCTCCTCGAGGAGCTTCGCCAGCTCGGCGGCCTCGAGCACGGTGAGGGAGGACAGCTCGTCGACGAGCTTGGTCAGGTCAGCCATGGGATATTCCTTAAGATAGGTTCGGATTTTGGAATTGCGAGATCAGGCCGCCGGGATGCGTGATCCCCCGCGGCCGCGGCCTCACGCTGCTTCGTCCTGCTTGGCATAGGCCCCGAACACGCGGGCGAGCTTGGCCGCCGGTGCCGTGGTGAGCTGCGCAATCTTGGTCGCCGGGGCCTGGATAAGGCCGACGAGCTTGGCACGCAGTTCGTCCAGGGACGGGAGTGTGGCAAGCGCCTTCACACCGTCCACGTTAAGGGCCGTCTTGCCCATCGCGCCGCCGAGGATCACGAACTTGTCGTTGGCCTTGGCGAACTCGACGGCAACCTTCGGCGCCGCCACCGGATCGCTGGAATAGGCGATCACGGTGGGTCCCTTCAGCAGGGACGCCACATGGGCGACGTCGGAGCCTTCCAGAGCGATTTTGGCGAGGCGGTTCTTGGCCACCTTCACGGTCGCACCCTCGGCCTTCATCTGTCGACGGAGCTTCGACATCTGGGCCACGGTGAGGCCGGAATAGTGGGCGACCACGACGACGGAAGTGGTCTTGAACACTTCCGTGAGCGTCGTGACGAGCTCTTGTTTTTCCGCTCGATCCACGTCTGGCTCTCTTTAAGCCTTGGCGGCACCATCCGCCTCCCAAGGGAGGCATCCAGTCCCGCCGGTTGCGCCTTGCCGCGTCCTGCGGCCAACCTGTCTGACGACATGGAAGGCCGCGATCCGCGACGCTCTCATGCCCTGTCCCCTATTGCCCCGGCACGGAAAACCGTGTCGCGAAGCGCAAGGCGCTGGTTCCGAACCGATCTTCATCTCCGCCGACTCAGCGCCGGGCGGAGGGCAAATTCCGGTCTTCCCCGTCTATGCTGGCTCCCCATTAACCACCCGTTAGGGCGGATGTCGGGAATTAAGCCTTGATCCTCGGCCGGATTGAGCGAACATCCCTTTCGGGGCGCATCTCCATCAGGCCGGCACCTCGGCACCGGCAGTCTCGGACAGGACTTTGCCTGCTGGTTCGCCCGAAAGCTCCCGAGGGAGCCACCCGAACGCCTGACAGACGACAAGGCCGGGCGGGCGAACCCTCCCAGCCCTTCCACCCGGTCAAGGGCGAAAGCCACAATACCTGATCCGGGCGGCGAGCCACCCGGAAACAGCCCATATAAAGGCTGGTGCCAGCCTTGTCACGCCCCGATCACCATCGTTGCGCACTTTTTGCATATGGCAACCGCCCGTCTGCCATGCAGCATGGGAAGGTCACGGCCTCACACGAATGCGTGATCAAAACGGAAAAGGCCGGACCCTGCGGCCCGGCCTTTCCTGAAGCTTGACCTCTGCCGATCAGGCGGTGAGCACGGTGGACGGCTCCACCTTGATGCCCGGGCCCATGGTGGAGGAAACCGCCACGCGCTGCAGGTAGGTGCCCTTGGCGCCCGCGGGCTTGGCCTTCACCACCGCATCCACGAAGGCGCGGATGTTCTCGGCCAGCTTGTCGGCCGGGAACGAGGCCTTGCCGATGCCGCCGTGGATGATGCCTGCCTTCTCGACGCGGAACTCCACCGCGCCGCCCTTGGCGGCGGCGACGGCGCCCTTCACGTCCATGGTCACGGTGCCAACCTTCGGATTGGGCATCAGGCCGCGCGGGCCGAGCACCTTGCCGAGACGACCGACGAGGGGCATCAGGTCCGGGGTCGCGATGCAGCGATCGAACTCGATGGTGCCGCCCTGGATGGTCTCCAGGAGGTCCTCGGCGCCCACGATGTCGGCGCCCGCTGCCTTGGCCTCGTCGGCCTTGGCGCCACGGGCGAACACCGCCACGCGCACGGTACGGCCCGAGCCGTTGGGCAGGTTGCACACGCCACGGACCATCTGGTCGGCATGACGGGGATCCACACCGAGGTTCAGCGCGACCTCGATGGTCTCGTCGAACTTGGCGGTGGTGCGCTCCTTGAGGAGCTTGAGGGCGTCGTCGAGGCCGTACAGCTTGTTACGGTCGATGCCCTCGTTGATGGCGCGGATGCGCTTGCCTTCCTTCGCCATGGCGCTCACCCCTGAACCTGCAGGCCCATGGACCGGGCCGAACCTTCGATCATCTGGACGGCGGCCTCAACGGTATCGCAGTTCAGATCCTTCATCTTCTTCTCGGCGATCTCCGCGAGCTGGGCGCGCGTGACCTTGCCGACGAAGGCGCCCTTGCCGGGCGTCTTCGAGCCCGAGCCGGGCTTCTTCTTCGTCTCGAGACCGGCGGCCTTCTTGAGGAAGTAGGAGACCGGGGGGGTCTTCAGCTCGAAGGTGAAGGAGCGGTCCTGATAGGCCGTGATCACCACCGGGATCGGCATGCCCTTTTCGAGCTGCGCGGTCTGGGCGTTGAACGCCTTGCAGAATTCCATGATGTTCAGGCCGCGCTGACCGAGCGCGGGACCAATCGGCGGGGCCGGATTGGCGCTGCCGGCGGGCACCTGCAGCTTGACGTAACCGGTAATTTTCTTCGCCATTTCAACAACTCCCAAAAATCGCCGCCGTCCGGTGAGGGAGCGGCGGGCGGGATTGCGTGGTGCGGATCAAAAGGGCGCTTGGCGAGACGCCCCCTCCCCTCCCACGCCGGCGTGCGACCCTCAGGCGGCGCGCCAGACTTCGGACCATTGCCCCACGAGGGAGAAACGGCCCGCTCCGGTCAGACCTTCTCGACCTGACCGAATTCGAGTTCCACCGGCGTCGCGCGGCCAAAGATGGACACCGCCACCTTCAGGCGCGAGCGACTGTCGTCGACCTCTTCCACGATGCCGTTGAAGGAGGCGAACGGGCCGTCCGATACCTTCACCGTCTCGCCGACCTCATAAGAAATCGACGGCTTCGGACGCTCGATGCCCTCCTGCACCTGCTGCAGGATGCGCATGGCCTCCGATTCGGAGATCGGCATGGGCTTGTTGTCGGCGCCCAGGAAGCCGGTGACCTTCGGCGTGTTCTTGATGAGATGGAAGGCCTCGTCGGTGAGGTCCATCTTCACCAGCACGTAGCCGGGGAAAAACTTGCGCTCGGTGTCGACCTTCCGGCCGCGGCGCACCTCGACCACCTTCTCGGTGGGGACGAGGATCTGCTCGAACAGGTCGGTCAGGCCACGCTGGTCAGCCTGCTCGCGGATCGAGTCGGCCACCTTCTTCTCGAAGTTGGAATAAGCGTGAACGATGTACCAGCGCTTCGCCATGTGGGCCTCCCGCCTCAGTGCCCGAGGGTCAGCAGCGTGGAGACGCCGAACCGGATGACCTGGTCGGAGACGAGGAAGAAGATGGAGGCCAGGAAGACCATCACGAACACCATGGCGGTGGTGATCAGCGTCTCGCGGCGGGTGGGCCAGGTGACCTTGGCCGTTTCCGCGCGGACCTGCTGATAGAACTCCATCGGGCTGTTCTTCGCCATGGCGTCTCGCCGTCCGTTCCTGTTGCCGCCCGTTCCCGCGCCGCCGGTTGCCACGCACCGGACCTTCCGATGACGCGGATGCGGCACATGCCGCTCAAATCCTCTTCCCGCCGGCTTCGGCTCTCGCGAGACGCTGCTGCGGGCGTGCCTTCGGCGGGGCCGGACCGCGCCTGATATGGGCTGTCCGAAACGCGCCTTCAAGCCGTGCCATTCCGGCGTCGTCGTCTCGCCTGACCTGCCATCCCGCATCAGCCCGGATCGAGGGCATCCCGAAGATGGCAGGAGTGGAGGGACTCGAACCCCCAACCCCCGGTTTTGGAGACCGGTGCTCTAACCAGTTGAGCTACACTCCTAAGGCCTGCGCCCCGAAGCCCGGCAGAATCAGCTTTTCAGCGATTGTCCTGCCTCGAGGGTAGACTCCGCCGCGCCGGGAAGTGACCCAGCGCATCGGCCGGGTGTGTTTAGTGGGATGCCACGCGGCTGTAAAGGGGGACGGGCGCGCGAACAAGCCTGTCCACCGCAAAGGCGCGGCTAGAGGTGATCGAGGATGAAGGCCGCTCGTGCCGCCACGTCTGTCCGTGGCAGCTCCACCGTCTCGTAGCCGAGGCTGCGATAGGTGTCGACCATGACCGCATGGGTACGCACGGCTTCGTCCCAGTCCTGCCGACGCTCGGCATCGTTTGCGTAGATTTCGCGCCATGGCGGGGCAACGAACACGAGGGAATCGTATCTGAACACCGCGCAAGCCCGGCTGATGTGCCGAGGAATGGGCAGGCCGCAAAGCGAAAGGTATCCAGCCACGTCTGGAATGCCGCGGTCAAAGAAGACCGGGCCGGCCCGCCCTTCCTGCTCCTCGTAGGAACGCAGGTCCCAGGCGAGCATCGCCTCGGCGAACGCCGCCCGGTCCCGCCACGGGAGGGCTGGACCGTCAATGGCCATCTGCTGCCGGATGACGGCCCGGCCCGCCTCCGGCGCGATGGAACGTCCGGCGGTCGCAAGAGCATCCAACAGCGTGCTCTTGCCTGAACCCGGACCGCCCGTGAGCACGATCAAGCGTGTAGAGCCGCGCGCCATGGCCGCCTGCCTCTGCATTGTCGAGTTTTGGGGATGCACCCGGACGCGCCGCGCATGGCTACGTCAAAAGGGGAGCCCACGCAGGATGCCCGGCGCGAACAGGGAGCGCAAGCCACCGGGACAGTGGGAGGCATCATCGATCTGCGGGGTGTGCGGGATTCGGGACGGGCCAAAAGAAAAAGGCGGCGCCCGGAGGCGCCGCCCTGTTCCGTCACGCTGCGGACGCGAGGTCCGAAAGCGCGATCACTCGATGATGGCGGCGACGACGCCGGCGCCGACGGTGCGGCCGCCTTCACGGATGGCGAAGCGCAGCTTCTCCTCCATGGCGATCGGAACGATCAGGTGCACGTCCATCGACACGTTGTCGCCCGGCATCACCATTTCGGTGCCTTCGGGCAGCGTGCACACGCCGGTCACGTCCGTCGTGCGGAAGTAGAACTGCGGGCGGTAGTTGGTGAAGAAGGGGGTGTGACGGCCACCCTCTTCCTTCGTCAGGATGTAGGCCTCAGCCTTGAACTTGGTGTGCGGCTTCACCGAACCCGGCTTACACACGACCTGGCCACGCTCCACGTCCTCGCGCTTGGTGCCGCGCAGCAGGATGCCGACGTTGTCGCCGGCCTGGCCCTGGTCGAGCAGCTTGCGGAACATCTCGACGCCGGTGACGGTCGTCTTGACGGTCGGACGGATGCCGACGATCTCGACTTCTTCGCCGACCTTGATGATGCCGCGCTCGACACGGCCGGTCACCACGGTGCCACGGCCGGAGATCGAGAACACGTCTTCGATCGGCATCAGGAACGGCAGGTCGATGGGACGCTCGGGCTGCGGGATGTAGGCGTCGACCGCCTCCATCAGCTTCAGCACCGCGTCGCGGCCGAGCGCCGGATCGCCGTTCTCGAGCGCAACCAGCGCCGAGCCGCGGATGATCGGGATGTCGTCGCCGGGGAAGTCGTACTTCGAGAGGAGCTCACGCACCTCCATCTCCACGAGCTCGAGCAGCTCGGGATCGTCGACCATGTCGCACTTGTTCAGGAACACCACCAGCGCCGGCACGCCGACCTGACGGGCGAGCAGGATGTGCTCACGGGTCTGCGGCATCGGGCCGTCGGCCGCCGAAACCACCAGGATCGCGCCGTCCATCTGCGCCGCGCCGGTGATCATGTTCTTCACATAGTCGGCGTGCCCGGGGCAGTCGACGTGCGCGTAGTGGCGGTTGTTGGTCTCGTACTCAACGTGAGCGGTCGAGATCGTGATGCCGCGCGCCTTCTCTTCCGGCGCCTTGTCGATCTGGTCGTACGCCGTGAACGTCGCGCCGCCAGACTCCGCAAGGATCTTCGTGATCGCAGCCGTCAGAGACGTCTTGCCGTGATCAACGTGACCGATCGTGCCGATGTTGCAGTGCGGCTTCGAGCGGTTGAACTTCTCTTTGGCCATTTCTCTCTCTCACTCTCGGTCAGCGCCCCGCGCGGGCCGCCGAAAAATCCGCCGTGGGATAGGGGGTTTCAGAAGCGGATGCAAGAGGCGGGACAATCGCGCGCAAACCGTCCGCTCGCGCGCGCACGCGCGAAAGCCGGTCCGGCAAGGCCGCGGTGCGCCTCCCTCCCCGCCTATCCACCTTCGCCGGGACAAGCCTCAGAGCCACGCCCGACGCCATAAGGCGTCGCGGCGATGAAGGCGTTCAGCGCGTCAGCAACGCCCGTCGATTTCGCGCGGACGATGAACGAGAACGGCTCGTTCCGCACCTTTCCGTCCGGCGTCATCATGCAGTGCGGCCAGACCGGGACGAGGCCCATCTTCTGCGACAGGTACTGAACGGTGCCGAGCCCCGAGCCGAAGGCGAACGGGCCTTCTCCCTCCCCCGCGTCACGGACCCGGCGGGCATTTTCCACATCGTCCGATGTGCCGATGATGGTCACGTTGGCGATTTGATCGTGCGCGATGCGGCTGCGGGCATCGACATCCGCCGTCGAGCCGGCGATGACCATGATGGTCCGCCCGGCAAGGTCGGCCGCACGTGTCAGCTTCCCGGCGTCGGCCTTGCGCACGCCGAAGGCGCGCAGCACGAAATAATAGTGATTGGACCACACGCCCGCCGCGCCCGTCTCTTGCCGGCGCGTGGCGAGGTCGGCGATGCCCGAGGCGGCGATGTCGCAGGCGTCGGCGCCGGGGCGTGTCCACAGCCCGTCGAAATCCGCCACCTCCACTGGTTGGAACCGGAGCCCCTGTGTCGCGGCGAAGGCCTTCAGATAGTCCACGTCCCATCCCTCCCAGACGCCGGCGTCGGACTTGCCGACGAAGGGCGGGAAGGTGGCGAACATGCAGACCGAAAGCGTGCCGGCCGCCAGCGTTTCGACCGGCGCGGCTGCGAGCGGCGGCACGGCCATAGCCGCCAGAATCATCCCGGCCGCAAAACCGACGGCCCCACGTCGAGCTGCCCGCACGCACGTCTCCCCAAAGCTGTGCCGGGACAATAGTCGAGCCGGCCGAACGCGCAATGCGGCGGTATCGACAGGCGCGAGAGATCGCCGCCACGCTGGCGCCTTGCCCCTGCGTCCGCGAACCGTCACAGTGCGACGGTCTTTGCTGACCTCAAGGAAATGCAGGGGCCCACCGCCAGCACGGGTGCGACATGAGCCCTGACATGTCCCCTCTATCCAGTTCTCCTCTTTCCTGCGCGCCGGACGACCTGCTGTCCGCGTCCGACGTGCGCGATATTGTAAGGCTGCTGGGCGATGTCATCGTCTCGCGCGCGGACTTCTCCTGCGTGAAGCGGCAACTCATAGACGGCATCTCGACGCTGGTCGGCGCCGACGCATGGACCTGGAGCCTCGGCTGCTTCGCGGAGCCGGGCGCGCAACCGGTCTATCTGGGAATGGCCCATGGCGGCTTCGACGAGGCGCGCTATGGCCGCCTCCTGCTCGCCGCCGCCCATCCAGACATGGCCTGGACGTCGGCAAAACTGCTCGGCGAGATGCGCGCGTGCAACGCCCATGTCACGCGGACGCGCCAGCAGATCGTGGAGGAAGCCACCTTCGTGGCATCGGGCGTCGGCAACCACCTGGCTGACGCGGATATCGGCCCCTTCATCTTCTCGCTGCGCCCCATCGACGAACGCGCCGTGAGCACCATCTCCATCTTCCGGCGCCGGGAAGCCGCTCCGTTTTCCGAGCGGGAGGCGCGGATCGCCCACATTCTCCTCAGCGAGTTGCCCTGGCTGCACGAGCAGGGATGGCCGAGCGACCGCGGCGCCAGCGTGCCCCGCCTCTCTCCCCGGCTGCGCCTGGTGCTGAACCTCCTGCTCGACGGCCGCACGCGCAAGGAAATCGCCGTCGGCCTCAACCTGTCCGAATACACCGTCGCGCAATACCAGAGGGCGGTCTATCGCCACTTCGGCGTCCGCTCGCACGCCACTTTGCTGAGGCGGTTCCAGATGGGCGACGGCGGCGACCGCCGGCCGGCCGCGCAGGAAGCGGGCTGACGACCGCAGTTCCGGCCCCATCCCTCAAATGAGGGAATAGGAAGAGGTCCGGCGTGTTTGGTATGCAGGGATTCAAGCTTCAGCGTCGGCGGGACGCCGGTGTTGAGCGCAGACCGTTTCGCGCGCCAGCACGTGCCTCCGGTGGGAGCACGCAGTCCTGCACGTTCAATTCAAATTGAACGCTTGCTTTTATAGTTACATCATACCGTTATCGTCGAATTTTGATTATTTATACAGCGTAGCAGCAGCGATAAATTGCTGATACGTTGCTTATTTACTTGTCCCGGGGAAGAAAAGACATGCGTCCATCGCGGCGTGAGTTCGTGACCTGGGTGGCCGCCAGTGGGATCACGCTGGCCATGAGCCGCATTGGTACGGGGCGGGCCGCCGGCTTCAACGCGAGCCAGACGCTCCCCGGCACGGTCGCGTCCCGCCTTTCCGGCTCCGCGGCTGGGCGGATCGACGCCTTTGCCAAGGTGACGGGCGCCAAGCTCTACGCATCGGATTTCCGCGCGGCGGACATGGAGGGCTGGCCGGCGACGACCGCCCATGCCCTGCTGCTGCGTGCCGCCGACGCCACCCATGTCTTCACGGGCCTCGATTTCTCCGCTCTGGAGACCGGCGCCCGGCCGACGCAGATCGTGACGGCGCAGGATCTGGAGCGCGCCGGGATCCGCGTGCCGCCCTTCTATGCCGGCGACCTGCTCTGCCCGGCGGGCAAGACGCCGCTTTATCTCGGCCAGCCGCTGGCGCTGCTCTTGTTCGAGAGCTTCGACGCCTATGACCGGGCGCGATTGATCCTGCGCGAGAAGAATCCCGCCCGCTTCGGCACCGAGACCGGCCCCGTGGCGCAACCGAACTACGCGGCCCTGCGCTTCACCCGTGTGGCCGGCGACACGCCCGGCGCGCCGGATGTCTATTCGCCGCTGATCGAGGGCTGGATCAGCCCCGGCGTCTTCGAGCCCGGCGGCCGGCCCATCTGGCGCCCGCTGCCCACCGAGGACGGCGGGCAATACAAGAAGGGCGCCATCCATGGCGAGGCCATCCGTGCCCTCATCGCCGCCGGCGGGCCGGGCATGCTGGTGCTGGACCAGCGCTTCCGCACTCAGTCCGTGGACCCCATGTTCCTGGAACCGGAGGGCGGCCTCGCCTGGTACGATCCGCAGGCGAAGGCGCTCAGGCTGGTGATCGGCGTCCAGTCGCCGCTGGAGGCGAACGAGGAGCTGGCCCACCTTCTGGGGGAGGCGACCACGGGGTTCCGCCCCGAGCGGATCGAGAGCCATTTCGCCCATTTGGGTGGCGGGTTCGGCGGCCGTGACCATACTCCGTTCCCGCTCTACGTGGCGCTGGCCGCCTTGTTCCTTCCGGGACGGCCCATCCGCCTCGCCCATGACCGGTTCCAGCAGTTCCAGGGCGGCATCAAGCGCCACGCCTTCGACATGCACACGCAGGTGGCGTTCGACCGTGCCACGGGGCGGATGCAGGCGTTTGCAGCCGACCACATCCTCGACGGCGGTGGCCTCGCCAATTACTCGGCCAGTGTCGCCGCCGTTTCGGCCACCTCCGCCATTGGCATCTACGACATTCCGAAGGTGGATGTGACCACCCTTGCCGAACACACCCGCGGCGTCACGGCCGGGTCCATGCGCGGCTACGGTGTGCTCCAGACCACCACCGCGCTTGAGACGCTGGTGGACGAGGCGGCGCAAGCGCTGTCGATGGACCCGATCGCCCTGCGGCGGCGAAATCTGCTGAAGGCCGGCGATCTCACCATGACCGGCAATCCGTGGACCGTCTCGATCCGCACGCCGGAGATCCTCGACAAGCTCGAAGGCCACGCCCTGTGGCGGGGCCGTGATGCCGCGCGGAAGGCGGCACCGGGCGGAACGCTGGTCGGCACCGGTGTCGCGGTCTGCGCGAAGGACTACGGGACTGGGGCGGACTGCTCCCTCGGCCGGGTGGAGATCGATCCGCAGGGGCGCATACACATCTATTGCGACGCGGTGGAGATGGGCAACGGCATCGGCACAGCGGTGGCGAACCGCGTGGCGGGGCTGCTGGGGCGGCGGGCGGACGCGGTCTCCGTCGCCCGCATCGATGCGTTCGATGAACTCGGGCTCGTGACCTCCGGCGATCCATATACCATCACGCAGAAGGAGCAGGATGAGGCCGCCCGCAATCCGCGCTGGGTGCCGGCCATCAGCTCGGCCACCAGCGCCTCCATCGGTGCCCATGTGGGCACCCAGGCCGCGGCCGAGGCGGCGCGCCTCATCTTTCGCTTCGGCCTGTGGCCGGCGGCGCTCAGCCTGTGGGGCATCGGCCAGGACGATCCGCGCCGCTTCCTCTGGCAGGAAGCGTTCTGGCACGAGGACGTGCTCATCCTCTCCGGCCTGCCGCCGCTGAAGCAGGAGAAGGTGGCCGCCCGTGCCCACGAGATGGGCGGCCTCACCGGCGCCATGGCCCACGCCTTCTCCCGCTGGGCATGGGCGCAGGCCGCCTTTCCGCTGGACGGGTTCGACTGGGTGGTCGACCTCGATGCGCTCGCGGTGCGGCGCGGCGGTGGCGCATTCAAGGTGCTGGACCGCAGCTTCATCGCCTTCCCGCCGGCGAGCTACAACCGGATCGGCACCTCGTTCACATCGAGCTGCGGCACGCTGGTCAAAGTCGAGATCCAGAAGGCGAGCGGCGCCGTGCGGGTGTCGCAGGCGTACAGCGTGCTGGAATGCGGCGAGGTGCTCACGCCTGAGGTGGTGGTCGGCCAGGCGCAGGGCGGCTTCGCCATGGGCCTCGGCTACGCCTTGCTCGAAACCCTGCCGCCGTTCGAAAACGGACCCGGCAATGGCCGCTGGAACCTCGGCGACTATGTGGTCGCGCGCGGCTCCGATCTGCCCCTCCACGCGCTGGAGGTGGAAGTCTTGCCACGCGTTGCGCCGAACGAGCCGCCCAAGGGCATGGCCGAGGTGGTCATGATCCCGGTGGTGCCCGCCATCCTCAACGCCATCCACGATGCCACCGGCCATCGTTTCCGTGCCTTGCCCGTCACGCCGGACGATGTCCGGCGGGTGCTGTGAAGGGAGACGCCCGTTGCCCCCGGTCTCGCTCACCATCAACGGTCGCAGCCACGGACCCGTCGAGGTCCGCGAGAGCTTGAGCATGAACGACTTCCTGCGGGAAGTGCTGGGCATGACCGGCACCAAGTTCGGCTGCGGCGCCGCCCAATGCCTCAGTTGCGCGGTCATCGTGGATCATGCGGACGGCACCAGCTCCACCACCCCCACCTGCATCGCGCCCGCCACCGACTTCGACAAGCTCGCCATCCGCACAGTCGAAGGCCACGCGAAGAATGGCGAGCTGACGCCCCTGCAGAAGAGCTTTGTCGCCCACTTCGCTTTCCAGTGCGGCTATTGCACCCCCGGCTTCCTCAACGAGGGGCAGGTGCTGCTGGAGCGGCTGGAACGGGCCCCCATTCCACGGGCTGATCTGGAGCGCACCATCGCCGAGGCCCTCGACGGCCATCTGTGCCGCTGCTCCGGCTACGTCAAATACCACCAGGCGGTGCGCGATGTTGTGCTCTCCGACCCCAAGCGCTTCCTGACCTGAGGGGCTTTCGATGCTGTTCGACAGGCGCCTCGCAACGATCCTGCCCGCGGTGGCCCTCGCCGGGCTGCTGGCGGCGGCCGGGATCGCGCTTTCCGCACCTGCCAAAACGCTGGCGCCCCCAGAAGCCTTCGCCGCGATCGCCGATCCGGCGCAACGCTCGGCGGCGTATTTCAGCGAGTTGAGCAAGGTGCTCACCCATCCGCGCTGCACCAATTGCCACCCCGCCACTGATCGGCCACGGCAGGGGGACGCAGCACGTCTTCACCAGCCGCCGGTGACACGCGGCGCCGACGGGTTCGGCACCGCGAGCCTCAGGTGCGGCATCTGCCATCGCGGCGAGAATTACGCACCCGCCGGCGTCCCCGGCCATCCCGAATGGCATCTCGCGCCCGCCGAAATGGCCTGGGAGGGCAAGAGCCCGGCCGAAATCTGCAACCAGATCAAGGACCCGCGCCGCAACGGCGGTCGGTCTCTCGCCGATCTCGTCACGCATATCGGCGACGACACGCTGGTCGGCTGGGCCTGGCATCCGGGCGGCACGCGGACACCAGCACCGGGCTCGCAACGGGAAGCGAAATCCCTGGTCAAAGCGTGGGTCGAGAGCGGCGCCGCCTGCCCCGAATGATCTGCCCCGGACGGTCTGCCAAAGCGGCCCGCGCAAAGAGCATATGGAGGAGGAAACGATGAAATACCTTCCAGTCGGATTGGCCGTGGCGGCCGCGCTCGCCGCAATGCCGCTACCCGGCGCCCTGGCGGCCGAGCCACCGGCCTATCTCAAGCCCATTGCCGGACCGCCGCAGCCACCCTCCGCACAGGATCTCGCCACCCGCAACGTCCTCCAGCTCAACACCACCATGTTCTCACTCTACGAGAACGCCGGCGCCGCCTTCCGCCGCAACATCCTCGCCAACCATCCGGTCATTCTGGCGCTGTTCTCGGGCGCGGGCGGGCGCATGATCCTCTACCGGCCCGGCCAGCCGCCGCTGGAGGCGCCGTCCGTGCCGAAGGCCTATCAGGTGATGAAATCGCTGGGCCACAGCGCCATGGCCATCTCCGAGGTCGTGCTGCCCTATGTGGACACGCCGACCGACACTTCCTGGGTCGCGCCCATGCGTGCCTATCTGAGCGAGATGAAGAGCGCGCTGGAGACGATCGGCGCGGCGGAGATGCCCGATGCTTGGCGCGCCAATTCCCGTGCCATCCTTGAGAACAACATCGCCTTCATGGAGGACAGCCTCGCCAAGGGTGTCGTCACCCTCGATGCCGTGCAGGCCTATGCCAAGACGCAGGCGCCTGTCCTGCGCAACGCCATCGCCTGGGCGGCCCAGACGCAGGTGAAGCACTGGATGGGCGTGCTGGACGGTTGGAAGAAGGAGCTGGGCGGCAGCTTCGATCAGGTCTATGGCGCCAGCAATACCATCTATGTGGCGCGCCAGAACAACGTGCTCTACAGCGTTCTCGCGCAATACTTCGGCGAGAAGGCCATCAACGACCGCCTGTTCCTGATCGAGACCGTCTCCTTCACCACCACGCCGGAGGACATGCTCACCGCCGTGGTGCGTATCATCTCCGACCGCTCGGTGGGCGGGCTGTTTTTCAATAACGACCGGCTGATGGACTACGAACTGATGGGGGGCGACGCCCGCAAGGCCATCATCGCGGAGATGAAGGCGCGCGGTCAGGAGCCGTTCCTGCCACCGCAGGTTCCGTTCGGCTCGAAGCAATGGCCGGCGCTGATCTCCGGCGGATCGGGCGCAGCGTCCCTCGACGATCTCCATTGAGCGGCGCCCCGGGCACGGAATGCCCGTGCCCGGGGCCATCCACACAGGAAGGTGAGACATGCGCGCACCGATCTTCGCCCTCCTCCTCGCCGCCGTCGCGGCACTCACACCCGCCCGCGGGTCGGCGGGCGAGGCGGCAAGCACGGACTGGATCACCGGCCTGCCACGGCAGGACATTCCCGTCGCCGCATGGCCGGGCGGCAGGAAAGTCGCCGTGTTGTTCGTCCTTTACGTGGAGACGTGGGGGCACGGACAGGGCCCGAACTTCCGCCCGGACATGACCGGGCGCACGCCCGATCTGGTGGATGAGGGTTTTCGGCAATATGCGATCAATTTTGGCCTGCCCCGCACCGGCCGGCTGTTCAAGGAGATGGGCGTTCCCCTGAGCCTCGCGCTCAACGCCCAGTTCCCGAAAGCGCAGCCGCAGGTGTGGTCGGCACTTCGGGCGCTTGTTCCATCTGCGCCGATCATCGCCCACGGGCTGAACAATTCCACTGATCTTCTGCCCCTGTCTGAGGGGCCTGCGGCGCAGCGGGCCTATATCCGCAGGACGCTCGACATGATCGAGGCGGACACGGGCGTGCGCTCCAACGGCTGGTCCAGCCCGAGCGTCTATCCAGATGCGCAGACGTTCGAGGCGACCGCCGCCGAAGGCATCCGCTACACCCTCGACGGCATGGATTCCGACGTGCTGGCGCGGCTCGACACCAAGCCCACACCGCTGGTGCTGGTGCCCTACCCGCCCAGCGTGGTGGACATGGGCCAGTATCTCTCCCGCTTCAAGGAAGCCGACGACCTCGCGCGGCTCTGGATCGATTATGTGCGCGAGCTGGCGCGCGAGGCGAAGGCCGATCCGGCCCGGCCGGCGACCGTGGTCGCCATCGGCATCCACCCCTTCGTCGTCGGTACGCCGGCCGGTGCTGCCGCCCTTCGGCGGGTGCTGGAGGCGCTCAAGGCCGAGGACCAGGTCTGGCTGGGCGACACGGACGCCCTGATGCGGGCCGCCGGGCAGCCCTTCTGAACCGCCCTCCCCTCAGACGGCAGCCCGACTCGTCAATCCCGCGCGCCACTGGGTCGGTGTCATCCCCGCCCAGCGACCGAAGGCACGCACGAAATTGCTGTGCGCGGAGAAGGACAGGGCGAGCGCGATATCGCCCACCGGCAGGTCGGTCAGCGCGAGCAACTCCTGCGCGGCGCGGAAACGCACCTCGGCGCGGATGGCGACGAAGGATGATCCCGTCTCCCGCAGGCGCCGGTTGAGCGTGCGGGGATGAAGATCGAGACGCCGTGCCACGGCCTCAAGGGAGAAGGCGTCCTGCATCAGAAGCGGCTTCATCTGGTGCAGCAGCGTCGCCGCCGAATCCGCCGTATCGATGTGCATCATGGAGGCGAGCTGCGCCAGGAATGCCTCGTAGCGGGCCGCGTCGGCGCCGGGATTGGGGAGCCGGAGGTCGGCGCGGGGAAAGACCACGCACGACTGGTACTGATCGAAGCGCACGCGCGCGCCGAGAAGGGTCTCGAAGAGGCTCGGGTCGGCCGGCGCGCGATGGCAGAGCAGCACTTCGACGATGCGTCCCCGGTTTCCGGTCAGCGCCCGGACGATGTTGACGCCACAGCCCATCGCATAGCCATAGGCCTGGCGCGCGCCGGGATCATGCCGGGCGTAGATGCCGTAGCCCAGCACAACGTCATCTCCCAACGGATAGAAATAGACAGAAGCGCCGCGCGACAGGCCGATCTGGACTTGAACATAGCTGCGCAGCGCGTCGCCCAGCGTCGGGCTCGCATCCATCAGCCGCCCGATCCGGCCCAGCGAAAGATGGTCGTAGCGAGTCCCGAGCAAGAGGCCGAAGTGCTCAAACCCGGTCGCGCGCGCACAATTGGCGAGGAACTGCAGGCCTTCACTGTAAGGAATGAGGGTATCCGGCTCCAGCTCTTCCGCATTGAAGGACAGACCGGTGCAGGTATCCCGGGGATCGGCGCCAAGTTCGCGCAGCAGGTCCGCCGCGCCCGATAGACCCCCAACCCTCTGCATCGGCACATGCGTCATGCCATCACCTGATTGTGTGCTGTCGCGAAAAGATAAACGTCACGCTTTCGCTTCGTATAGCGTCCGGCCGCGCCGCGCGAGGGGTGATTTGCGACGGCTGTTCGACACGGGGGGATTCGCCATGACGGTTTCGAGGCGTTCAGTTTCTTTGGGCCTTGGCGTTCTCGGCGCTGGCGCCGCCTTGGGGCCTGCCGCAGCCGAGGGCTTGATCCATGAATTGACTGCAGACGTCGAAGATCTGCGTGCCGCATCGGAAGCCTATATCTACGGCTACCCGCTGGTGACCATGGAAATTACGCGCCGGGTCATGACGAATATCGCCGCGCCGGAGGGCACCCGAGCCCCCATGGGGCAGCTGGTGCGTATGCGGTCCTATCCCGATGCGAGCTTTCGCGACGTCACCGCCCCCAACGCCGACACCCTCTACACCACCGCCTGGCTCGACGTGGGCAAGGAGCCGTGGATCGTCAGCATCCCCGACATGAAGGGACGCTACTTCCTCTTCCCCATGCTCGACGGCTGGACCGACGTATTCCAGGTGCCCGGCACGCGCACCACCGGCACCGGCGCACAAACCTATGCCATCACCGGCCCGGGCTGGAAGGGCACGCTGCCGGCCGGCGTCGTCCAGTACAAGTCGCCGACGTCCATCGTCTGGTTGCTCGGCCGCATCTACTGCACCGGCACGCCGGAGGATTACGCAGCGGTTCATGCGCTACAGGACGCCTGCAAGATCTATCCCCTCAGCGCCTGGGGCAAGGACTACACGCCGCCGGCTGGTACAGTGGACCCGGGCATCGACATGAAGACGGCGGTGCGCGACCAGGTGAACGGCCTGAGCGGCGTTGAATATTTCAAGCTGCTGGCGGACCTGCTCAAGACCAACCCGCCCGCCGCCGCCGACGCGCCCATCCTGCCTCGGCTCGCCGCCATCGGCATCGTGCCCGGCAAGGATTTCGATCCCAAGGCGGCCGACCCCGCGGTGCTCAACCGGGTGCCGAAGTTCAGCTTCGACCGCATCATGCTGCACTTCGTGACCGGGCCCGAAATCAAGAACGTGAACGGCTGGCGCTTCACCACCGCCACCGGCATCTACGGCACGGACTACATCCAGCGCGCCCTCATCACCGCCATCGGCCTCGGCGCCAACCGGCCGGAGGATGCAGTCTATCCGACCTCGCTGAAGTCCGGGGGCGGCCTGCTGGCGCGCAAGTATGACGGCTCGAAGAAGTATGTCATGCACTTCCCCAAGGGACAGTTGCCGCCGGTGAAGGGCTTCTGGTCCCTGACCATGTATGACGAGAACTACTTCTTCGTCGCCAATCCGCTCAACCGCTATTCGATCAGCGCTCGGCAGAACCTCAAGACGAATGCCGACGGCTCGGTCGATCTCTACATCCAGCACGACTCGCCCGGCGCGGACAAGGAATCCAACTGGCTTCCGGCGCCCTCCGGCGCGTTTGTCCTCATGCTGCGCATGTATTGGCCGAACCCGAAAAAGCCTTCGATCCTCGACGGAAGCTGGAAAATTCCCGCCGTCACGGCGTCCTGATGTCACCGCCGCATCAAGCGGCAGTGGTCAAACGCAGGCGATGCGCGAGGACGACCGGTGGCAGCAGCGTCACCTGTCGTCTCGCGCGCATCATTGAGCAATCGTGAGCAGTTCCCATCGGCCCGGCTGGGTTGCCGGATTTACCAAAAGGAAGACGATATGACGTTTCGCACCCTGAAGCTGGCCATCGTTGCCGCCAGCCTCGCCGCCGCCCTGCCGGCGGCCGCCCAGACGCCCGACGGGCCGAAGCCCGAGGCGATTGACGTCGTGACCTTGCCGGGCCTCGGCAGCGCCACCATCCTCTCCTACAAGGTCCGCTTCGTCTCCGCCGACCCCGCGACCCGCAATGTCGTGCTCGAGACCCCGGCCGGCAAGCGCTGGGCCGTCGTCGCCCCGCCGCTGGTCGGCGACCTGCGCGCATTCCGCAATGGCCAGAGCCTGCTGATCCGCAAGCTGCCCGGCGTGGTTACCGCCATCGCCAAGGCCGGCAAGGAGCAGCCCGCGGTGATCAACGAAGTCGTGGTCAATGACGGCCTGCCGGGCCTGCCCGAGGGCTTCGGCCTGCGCGAGGTGACCATCGTCGCCCCCGTCGTCGCCACCGATCCGGCCGCCGGCACCGTGAGCTTCCCGGGCCCCGACGGCTACCTGCGCACCCTGAAGGCCGCCAACGGCAAGGTCCTCAGCGACCTCCAGACGCTGCAGCAGGGCACCAATGCGAAGTTCACCTTCGTGGAGGGCCTGGCGATCAACGCGCTGCAGTGATCGTCCGCGCGATCGTTTGACCGATTGAGACCTCGACCTCGGTGGGGTGTGCGATGACGGCCCCGGGCCGGAGCGCAGCGAGGCGAGGTCTCAGGCCGTCAGGGGCTCCGAACGCCCCTGACGGCCGCTTTCGTTTTGGAGCTGGCGCTTGGCGCGGTCCTCGCGGGCGAACTGCGCTCGCCAGGCGAATCACGCATCCGTCAGTCACAGCCCCGGCAATGGGAAGGCCGCGGCCGCAGTGGTGCGAACCGGAACTCGGGAAGAGCATTCTGAAAGAAGGCTGGAGCGGGTGAAGGGAATCGAACCCTCGTATTCAGCTTGGAAGGCTGCTGCTCTACCATTGAGCTACACCCGCATTCCGGCTGGCTTACCATGCCGGTCCGTAGGGCGGAAGAGGTGGCGGGTGGCCGGCGCGGCCGGCCCCGTCCTGCTTCCGCGGACCGGCTGACACCGGCCCCACGCCCTTTCGAGCGCATTGCGACGACGGGTGGTGGAGGGGGTTGGATTTGAACCAACGTAGGCAGAGCCAACGGATTTACAGTCCGTCCCCTTTAACCACTCGGGCACCCCTCCATGACGACGCCCGTCATCGCGGACCTTCATGCCGGAGCAGGAAGGCTTCGAGCCGGACTGGTGATGCAGGAAAGCCCCAGCGGCCCAAGGTGACGCAGAGCGCAAGCTCAAATCGCCATCCGAGGCCGGGTTTATGTGAAAACGCCGTGCCGAAGTCAACCGGAAATCGCCCCACCATGCGCTGCAATCCGCGCACCTGTGGACGGCTTGGCCGGGCATGCCGCAACATGGCGCACCGAAACGCCTCTGCGAACCCCGTCGCCCCTTGCGCGCGGCTGCGGGGTCTGACAAAGCCACGGCATGTCTGATCGTCCGCCCCGCGAACCGCGCCGCCCCGGCGCCCGCCCGCCCTTCGCCGGCCGCGGTGGCCCACGCCCCTCCGGCGCGCCCTTTCCCCCGCGCAAGGGCAAGGGCGGCGGCAAGCCGCCCCCGTGGGCCGGCGCCGACGACGTCGCCCTGCTCTATGGCTGGCACACGGTCGCCGAGGCCATCGGCAATCCCAAGCGGCGTTTCCGCAAGCTGATGGCGACGGAAAACGCGATCAACCGCCTGGCCGAGGAGGGTCTCGTGCCTCCGGTCACGCCCGAGGTGGTGCGCCCCGGCGACATCGACAAGCTGCTGGGGCCGGATGCCGTGCATCAGGGCCTCCTCGCGGAGGTCGATCACCTGCGCTCTCCGCCCCTGAAGGACCTCGCGCAGAGCGAACTGCTCCTCGTGCTCGACCAGATCACCGACCCCCACAATGTCGGCGCCATCGTGCGCTCGGCGGCGGCCTTCGGGGTCAGCGCCATCGTCACCACAGCCCGCCACAGCCCGGCCGCCACCGGCGTGCTGGCGAAGAGCGCCTCGGGCGGGCTGGAGCATGTGCCGTTCTGCCTCGTGCAGAATCTCTCCCGGGCCCTCACCGAGCTGAAGGACAACGGCATGCTGGTGGTCGGCCTCGACAGCGAGGGGCCGGCGGACATCGAGGATACACGGTTGCGGGCGCCCCTCGCCCTGGTTCTGGGTGCCGAGGGCAAGGGCCTGCGTCAGCTCACCCGCGAGACGTGCGACGTGCTCGCCCGCATCGACCTGCCCGGCGCGATCAAGAGCCTCAACGTCTCGAACGCGGCCGCCCTGGCGCTGGGCATCGCCCGACGCGCGATGAAGAGAAGCTGAAGCGGGGCGGGCCGCCGGCGGTGCTGCGATGCTGCGGCGCACGCATTTTTCGCCTTGCACCTAAGACCAATGACCAATCGTAAGGTGGCCACACCTTCGCCATGATACCGCTCGGCGCGCCGTGCGCGCCCAGCCCTGCGGGATATCCGCGCGCCAACAATGACGCGGAACCCAGAGGGTCTACCGGAGGAACGCCCTGAGAACCGTCGCACCCCCGCGTGCGCACGGCGCTGTGGGCTTGCGCCGAAAAGACCCTCTCTCGCAGGACCTGTTGGGTCCGACATCCGCCGGCGGCGGAGCCCCGAAGCGATGGGAGGGAGTGGTTCCATGAGCGTGACAACAGCGGGGGCGGCAGCAAAGCCTCGTCCCATGAGCCGGGAGGAGAAGAAGGTTATCTTCGCCTCGTCCCTCGGCACCGTATTCGAGTGGTACGACTTCTATCTGTACGGCTCGCTGGCCGCGATCATCGGCGCGCAGTTCTTCTCGGCCTATCCGCCGGCCACCCGAGACATCTTCGCCCTGCTGGCCTTCGCCGCCGGCTTCCTGGTGCGCCCCTTCGGCGCCATCGTGTTCGGCCGCATCGGCGATCTCGTCGGGCGCAAGTACACCTTCCTCGTCACCATCCTCATCATGGGCCTGTCGACCTTCATCGTCGGCATCCTGCCCAACGCGGCGTCCATCGGCATCGCCGCTCCGATCATCCTGATCGGCCTGCGACTGCTGCAGGGCCTTGCGCTCGGCGGAGAGTATGGCGGCGCCGCGACCTACGTGGCGGAGCACGCCCCGCATGGCCGCCGCGGCTTCTACACCTCGTGGATCCAGACCACGGCGACCCTCGGCCTGTTCCTGTCGCTGATCGTGATCCTGTTCACCCGCACCATCGTGGGCGAGCAGAATTTCGCGGCCTGGGGCTGGCGCGTGCCGTTCCTCGTTTCCATCGCGCTGCTCGGCATCTCGGTCTGGATTCGTCTCCAGCTCTCCGAATCGCCGACCTTCCAGAAGATGAAGGAGGAGGGCACCACCTCGAAGGCGCCGCTCTCGGAGGCCTTCGGCCAGTGGGGCAACCTCAAGGTCGTCCTGATCGCGCTGTTCGGCCTCGTCGCCGGCCAGGGCGTGGTCTGGTACACGGGCCAGTTCTATGCCCTGTTCTTCCTGCAATCGATCCTCAAGGTCGACGGCTACACCTCGAACCTGCTGATCGCGTGGTCGCTGGTGTTCGGCACGATGTTCTTCGTGTTCTTCGGCTGGCTGTCCGACAAGATCGGCCGCAAGCCGATCATCCTCGCCGGCTGCCTGATCGCTGCGGCGAGCTACTTCCCGCTGTTCAACATGATCACCACCTACGCCAACCCGGCGCTGGAAAAGGCGATCCAGAACATCCGGGTCACGGTGGTGTCTGATCCGGCGAACTGCGGAAGCCTGTTCAACCCGGTGGGAACCCGCATCTACACCCAGCCTTGCGACCTTGCCCGCGACTTCCTCGCGAAGTCCTCGGTGAAGTACTCGACCGAGGCCGGGCCCGCCGGCTCCCCGGTGCAGCTGAAGATCAACGATACGGTCGTGCCCTACTCGCCGGACTTCAACAAGACGGCCCTCGCGGCGCTCCAGGCGGCGGGCTACCCGTCGGCGGCGACCAACAAGGACGTGGTGAAGATGGCGCATCCGTTCGACATCTTCCGCCCGCAGGTGGCGGCGGTGATCGGCCTGCTGTTCATCCTCGTGCTTTTCGTGACCATGGTGTACGGCCCGATCGCGGCAGCTCTGGTGGAGCTGTTCCCGGCCCGTATCCGCTACACCTCCATGTCGCTGCCCTACCATATCGGCAACGGCTGGTTCGGCGGCCTGCTGCCGGCCACCGCCTTCGCCATGGTGGCCGCCACCGGCGACATCTACTACGGCCTCTGGTACCCGATCGTGATCGCGCTGATGACCTTCGTCCTCGGCCTTCTGTTCGTTCCCGAGACCAAGGATCGCAATATCGATCACTGGCACTGAGGACACGCGCGGCCCGCCGCGCGTCACTCACCGATCGAACGGCTCCGCCCCCGGGCGGGGCCGTTTTCATTTCCCCCGGCCTCCGGCTTGTTCAGCCATCGAGGCGCTGGTAGATCATGGGCCGTAGCCGGGTTAGCACAGCGGTAGTGCAGCGGTTTTGTAAACCGAAGGTCGGGGGTTCGATCCCCTCACCCGGCACCATTCCCCCCTTCGCCGACATTCATCGACGTAAATAAAATGGCGCCAATACAGGATTTTCAGCGGGATCGGCGTTAGCGGGCGTAAGCCTACAGGTGTTGGCATTCAGTGGATTTGTTGGCATGATTGTTGGCATCGTCAGGTGCCAACAAATCCGGATGCCAACAATATGGCGCTTTCTGATGTCGCCGTTCGTTCCGCCAAGCCCCAGCCGCGTCCCGTGAAGTTGTCTGACGGAGGCGGCCTCCACCTGCTGGTCACCCCCACGGGCGGCCGTCTTTGGCGCCTGGCTTACCGATTCGAAGGGAAACAGAAGCAGCTCGCGCTCGGCGCCTACCCGGCAGTTGGGCTCGCCGACGCCCGAAAGGCACGGGACGCGGCAAAGGCGGCTTTGGCGGGGGGCGTCGATCCAGCCGCGAAGGCAAAGGCGGAGAAAGCTGCGCGTCAGACGGCGGCAGCGAACACGTTCAATCTCATCGCCGACGAGCTTCTGGAAAAGCTGGCTCAGGAAAATCGGTCCGCCACAACGCTGGACAAGGTCGCTTGGCTGTTGGGGTTCGCCAGGGAGGAACTTGGAAATCGTCCAATCTCGGAGATCACCGCAGCGGAGGTGCTCTCGGTGTTGAAAAAGATGGAGGCACGGGGCCGACATGAAAGTGCCGGCCGGCTCCGATCGACTATTGGACGCGTTTTCCGATATGCGGCTGCGACAGCTCGCACGGATCGAGATCCGACCCTCGCCTTGAAAGGGTCTCTCGTCACCCCGACGGTCGTGCATCGTCCGGCGGTGACCGACCCGAAAGCTTTTGGCGCCCTGCTTCGGGCCATTGCCGGCTTCGACGGGCAACCCACGACAAGAGCTGCACTGCAGCTCATGCCGATCCTCTTTCCGAGGCCTGGCGAACTCAGGATGGCGGAATGGAGTGAGTTCGACCTCGAAAAGGCCGAATGGACCATTCCGGCGGCGCGCATGAAGATGCGACGTCCGCATCGGAGCCCCCTGCCCCGACAGGCAGTAGCGATCCTCAAGCGGCTGCACCAGATCACAGGACGGGGAAGGCTCGCCTTCCCCTCGATCCGCACCGTGCTCCGCCCGATCAGCGAAAACACGATGAACGCGGCCCTGCGACGGCTAGGCTATGCGAACGACGAAGTCACCCCTCACGGCTTTCGGGCCACCGCGTCCACGCTGCTGAACGAGAGCGGCCTATGGCACGCGGACGCCATCGAGCGCCAGCTTGCCCATCTCGACGGCAATGCAGTTCGAAAAGCATATGCCCGCGGCGAGCACTGGGATGAGCGCGTCCGGATGATGCAGTGGTGGGCGGATCACCTCGACGCATTGGCGACCAAGGCATTGGAAAAGGATTAGGGCAATGGTCAAGTTTAATTTGAACGCGACCTATCCGCCCTACGCTGGTGACCTAGCTACACCGATCGCTCCTGTACCCGAGCGAATTCCCCTTTCTTCGAGCGAGGGCGTTCAGAATTTAATCTCTGATATGCATAAAATTCAGCTGTCCGAATACGCGCGAAAATTGGGTCTTCTTCTGGACTTCTACGGCATCCCGCGGGATGCCGATGGGGCAAGAGATCTACTTTTGTTAAAACTTGTCGACCACCACGTTCCCGGCATGAGAGTGGAGAAAAAAACGAGAAGTGGGCCAAGTCAAAAATGGACGGCGGAAGCCCGTCTTTCACTATTCACAACCGTGCAGGCGCTGTTGGCCGAGGGGCGGTCTGAGGCCGCGGCATGCAGGGCCGTCCATCAATCGGGAGCCTTTGGATCCAGATCTGCTGTGAGCTTGCAGCGCCGCTACGCCGAGGCGCGCGATGAGCCAGCTGCACAAGGATTGCTGTCTATATTCGCCCAACTACCAGAGGGAAGCGACGCTGTGGACTTGTGGAAAAAGGCCGCTGAGGCGTGGCTTCCTCCCCATGCAAAATCCGCGGATTGAATTTCGCTATAGCAAATTTGCACGGCCTGATTTTGCAACATTGATTGCCGGCGCCCCCGCTGGCCTGCTCACGAAGCATTCATGGTTCTAAATGCTCGTGAGGTTAAGATGTCGATCGGCAGCACCGAGCCCGCGCTCCAGACGAACGAGGCCGCGAGCGGTCGCCCGCGCTTCCAAGAGATCAAGCACTTCTGCGCGGAAAACAACGTCAGCCATGTGACCACCTACAAGCTTATCAATGAGGGCGCCATCGAAGCGGTCAAGCTCGGGCGGAAAACGCTGATTGTTGTGGAATCGGCGGACGCCTGGGCAGCATCGCTCCCGCGGATGAAGCCTAAGACGCGGGCGGCTTGATCGATGGCCGCAACGAAAAACCCCGCGCCGGGGTGGGATCGGCGCGGGGCTCTTGGGACTGCGGTTCGGGCGAACGGCGACCATGAGCTTCCCTCTTCCACCTCCCTGCCTCAACGCACCGCGCCTCCGCGCCGGCCCGTCCGGCCGCGCGTAGTGCTGGATAGCGGGCTCGTTGCCGGGTCGGGCGACGGGTCTTTGGGCCGGCGCTTGTTCTGGCTCGAAGCGACTGACGAGAACGGCCAGAGCACCGTCGTGGCAGATTCCTTCTCGCGTCGCGATCTTCACTGGCTTGCCCTGCAGTACCAGCGCGCCGGCTGGCTCGTGGTCGATCGGACGGGAGGCGCGTCATGACAGCTCCTCCCGAAATGGACGACCACGTCGCGCTCGCCAATCAGATTGCACGCGAGGCCGCAGTGTCCCTGCTTGCGCAATGCTTACGCCCTCACGGCGAGCTGTCGGGAATGACCGACCAAGAGGTGTGCGATCGCGCCTTGCTGGCGGTTCGCAACTGCGCCGGGGCCGTTTACCCGCGCGGCGAGGCCGGCGGAGGGGATCTCGCTGGAGGCTTTCGAGATTTCGTCGGCCTGCTCTTCCTCCGCGAGTTCAATCGGCTCTGTGCGGCTTGGCGGACCGAGGGAGGTCGGGCATGACGGCCGCCCATCCCGACCACGCCATCGCTCGCGACCTCGGAGACCTCATCCTCGCCGGCTGCGGTGTCGGCGAGGCAGCGGCTGACAATTTCGCGCAGCTTCGCGACTTCATCGCCCATGAGGCGCTCGACCTGCGGCTCTTCGATACGTTGGCCGGTTCATTGACGCTGGCCCGCTGCGCATTCTCTCCGCCGCCTCGGCGGTTTCTCATCGATCCCGCTGGTGAACTGGCGGTGGTTATCGAAGCGCTGGAGATCGAGCACGGCGAACGCTGGATCGTTGATCACGTCGCGTGGCCCGTCGATCGACCGTCCGAGTTCGCGATGGCGGCCGGCCGCGCCGACTTGCTGGGCTCCGATCAGGTGGACAATCCGGCGTCGTTCTTCGGCGGACGGCCGCTGTTCGTCCACCGGCACCCGCTTTCCTGGCTCCGCGCTGGCTGCTGCGGCGTCGTCGTGCTGGACGAGCGGCGCGCCGGAGCCCGGCTGGCCGGAGCACTGGGCAACCTGCTGGCAGAGGATCTGGACCACGCTCGCGAGCTCCACCGCCTCATGGGCCGGGCGTTCCCGACGAGCCGGATCCGCGTGCCGGCTTCCTCCATTCACCGGGGGGCCGCGTGACCCACGACCTGTCGCTGGATGAGGCCGACGATCTGGAGCGGCGGGAACGGCGGCGCAGCAGTGCGCAGAGCCGCTCGGAGCAGGCAGCAGATCCTCGGTTCGGCGCAGCGCCCATTGATGCACGACATCCCGACAGTAGCGGGGAGCTGACGGCCGATGATATCGCACGCTTGGCGCCGATGCTCGATGCCTCAGTTTTCGATGGGGTCGAGGTGCCGGAGCGCGAGTGGCACGTCGAGAACTACATCCCAAGAAAGACGGTGACCATCCTCTCCGGCGATGGCGGTACCGGGAAATCCACCCTGGCGATGCAGCTTGCGGTGTGCACCGTCTTGGGGCGACCGTGGCTTGGCATGCCGGTGGAGAAGGGGCCGGTTATTTACGTTGCTGCCGAAGATGATCTCGACGAGCTCCATCGCCGGTTCGCGGCAATCGTCGACGATCTCAGTTTGAACTTCAGCCACTTGGTCGGAGCTGGGCTCCAAATTATTCCGTTGGCCGAGTGCGAGGATGCTTTGCTGGCGGTGCCCAATAAGGCCGGCAATCTTGAACCGACGCCGCGTTTTCACGCTTTGATGAAGCGAGTGGAAATGGTTCGACCCTCGCTTCTCGCGCTCGATACCAAGGCAGACCTCTTCGGTGGTGACGAAATCAAGCGTGCGCACGCCCGGCAATTCATCGGGCTCCTGCGGTCGCCCTCGATCCGGCTGCAGTACACCACGCTGCTGCTTGATCATCCTTCCGCCAGCGGCCTCGCGCGCGGCGACGGCGGTTCCGGCTCTCTCGGTTGGGGGAACTCGGTTCGCAGCCGGCTCTATTTCGAGCGCATGAAGGGGGAAGATGGCGGTGAGGCCGACCCGGACGTGCGCCGGCTAGCCACCATGAAGGCGAACTATGCTCAGAAGGGCCTCGAGCTGCGGGTTCGCTGGCAACGCGGCGTCTTCGTGCCGATCCCGGTACAGGGCACGGCAGCATATGGTGCGCAGGCTGCTGCGGACCACGCCGAGGAGGTGTTCTTGCGGATGCTTACGACGTACATCGCCGAGAAACGCGACGTGAGCCATAATCCCAGCAGAACGTTCGCTCCGGCCGTCTTCGCGAAAGACCACCGAGCAGAGGGATTGAAGAGCGTCACCCTGAAGCAGGCCATGGACCGTCTGTTCGAGAAGCGGAAAATCGCGGTGCATGTGGGCGGATCGCCCTCGCGCCCCCGCCATCGGATCGTCCTCGCCGGAGCCTGATCGAAGATCTTCCAACGCCTTCCAACGCGGCACATTTCCCTTCCAACGCCTTCCAACCCCTTCCAACGTCCCCCTCTGCGCCTTCCAACAGGCGGCGAAAACGGTTTCCAACGCCCTGCTTCTGCCTTCCAATGGGGCTCGAAACCTTCCAACGCCCCTGTCTTCCAACCCCCCATACCCCCTGCGCCCATAGAGGGCGCTGCGCTGCCCCTCTGGAGAGGGCGCTACGCCCTCGGGCGGGATGCTCATCTATCGATGCACTGTCATCATCCCTGAGAAAGGGGAAGCGGGTCGAGCACGGCAGCAGCTACCAGAATGTCCGGAAACAAGGTGTGGATTATGGTGGATCGCTCCTGAAGCCGGGGGAATTGGGGGTGTGGGAGTGAGGTAGGTTCACCGCGCAACACCTCCGAAACAACCCCGCCGCTGACCTCCGGAGCCCGCTGGCGCCCATTCAGCGCGTCCGGCGAGGTCAGGGCCGTCCGGCGCCGCGTTTGACTCTGAGCGGCCCTCCTAGGCGATTTGCACGCGCGCCTTCATCCGGCGTCGGCAGGAAGCGCTTGGCAGGCGGAGCGGTGGGCGGAGCGCCGGGATCAGCCGGGGCCAGGCGCTTGCGGAGCCGGGCGACGCCGGCAGCGGTCCATCCTTCGGCGCCGTTGACGCTCGGAACGCCCTCGGCTTCCAGTGCTGCGGCCACCGCGCGGAGGGACCGGCTGCCGTCGGGATCGATGCGGGCAGATGTCGAAGCCCCTGCTAGAGGCCTTCGAGCCAGATGACCCCCTGGGCCCATTCCAACTCATCGCTCGGCTTGACCTTCCAAGCGACCACAGCGGTCATCGGATGCACGAGCAAACCGCCGCCATACTGCTGAAACATCGCGCGATGGATCGATGCATCATTCTCGCACGGGGTCAGTCTGTCGAAGCCTTGAGCGAGCAGCACCCCCTCCAGCACCGTGGCCGAACTGCCCGGCGGAAAACGAGCCGCTAGGCGATTGGTCAGTTCACCATGCCTCTCCAACGGCTCCGCGGCGCCCCGCTTGCGATAGTCGTAGATGAGGATGCATCCGCCGATCCGCCAGTCGCCTCCTCCGCCGTCCCCGCTTCCGTCCCTCTGAAGTAGCGGAGGCGTAGGCGGGGACAGCGGGAGCCCGAAGGCGGCCAGGTAGAGCCACAGGAAGCCGGCTCCGACGAAGACCAATCCAGCGATATTGAGCGCTTTCATGCTTCGGCGCTCCGCTCGCCGTCCACCCGCTGCACCGCCGAGACGCCGATGCCGAGGGTGCGCGCCACCTTGAGCACGCCCATCCCGTCGGCCCGAAGCTGACGGATGCGCGCTTCGACCGCCGGTCCGACTGTCGGCCGGCCCAGACGTTTGCCCTGTGCCTTCGCCCGGGCAAGGCCGGACTTCACGCGCTCTTGGATCATCGCGCGTTCGTACTCGGCGAACACGCCCATCATCTGAAACATGGCCCGGCCAGAGGGCGTCGAGGTGTCGAGAGCCTGCTGGTGCAGGTAGAGATCGGCGCCGCGGGCATGGAGCTCGCCGAGGAACGCGATAAGGTCGGCCATTGAACGGCCCAGGCGGTCCACCGACCACGCGGCCACCATGTCCACCTCCCGGCGGGTCACGGCCTTCAGCATTGCATCGAAGCCTGGCCGCTTGTCGCGACCCTTGGCGCCGGAGATCCCCGCGTCCTCGAAAGTAGTCATCACCTGCCAGCCGGCCTTTTCAGCGACGGCTTCCAGTTCGCGGCGCTGGTTCTCGGTCGTCTGACCGTCGGTGCTGACGCGCAAGTAAAAGGCAACGCGACGGCGGGGTTTCGGAGACATGGAAGCGGCTCCAGAGTGGGCGCGGTGAACATACCGATTATGATTGATTACGGTATGTGCGCAAGGGCCTTCGCAAAGCATTGCGGCGCAAGGGCGCACACGGCCCAATTCCGCCGGCCTTTTCGGTATGGCCTCGAATGCGTCACGCCCGTGGCAGACGAGCGGCCACGCGCTGCCCCCACGATCCGCAGATCGCACCGAAGCTCGGCGTCGCTCAACCCATCCGCCCAGCCAGTGCTTGGGAGGCCGTGCATCTCCGCGCCGGTCCACGGTCAGGCTGCTGGCGCCGGCCGCAGCGCACCTGCCCAGCGACCAAGGGACCGGTGCGCAGGGACGCGCCTCTCATCCTGACCCGAACTGGCTGCCCCGCTACGGCCGTGCCTAGCCGGCGATCGATGACTGCGCGGGTCAGTTGCCCGCGGTCGGCGAGGCACCCCCTACCCCGGGCACTTCGCACGCGAGAAAGCGCGGGAGGGGTGGGGGGCAAAAACCGGGCGCGCCTTCGGGGCTCCTGCTTCGCCCACGCAACAGACCCGAAAATCATCCGGGTTCAGGATTTTTCTGGCTCGGAAATCGTCCCGGAAAAGTCCGCGTCGCCCCTGCTCAGCGGTGGTTCAGTTCGCGGCACACCTCGATGACATGGTTCATGACCGCCCGCACGCGGGCTGCGCGCCTAAGGTCCGGGTGAACCACGAGCCAGAGCTCCCGCGAGACCTCGCCCTCCATCACGCAAGTGAGGTCGTCCTGCCTTGCCAGCACGTGAGGGAGAGCGGCGAGGCCGATGCCCGCGCGCACCGCCGAGATGAGGCTGGAGAGATCGTTGCTCTGAAACACGACGGGGCGACCTTGCGCCACCGTTTCGAGCCAGATCTGCTGCGGGGAGCGAGCCAGTTCCTCGTCATAGCCCAGATAGACGCGGCGCGGCTCCGGCGTCGCCTCCACATAGCCCCGTGCGCCATAGAGTCCGTAGGCGAGGCTGCCCAGGCGTCGGGCGACCAGCCCCTTCTCCTGCGGTCGCGACAGGCGAAGTGCAAGGTCCGCCTCGTTCCGAGACAGGCGCGCGGCGGCAGGTGTGCCGGAAACATCGACTTTGAGGTCGGGATGGCGAGCGAGCAGCGGCGCGAGGCGTGGCACCAGCCAGTGGCTCGCAAGCGTAGGCGGCGCGCTGATCCGGACCCGCCCGACGATCCCCGGTGCGGCGCCGGATGCGAAGCGCTGCACCCCGTGCACCGCCTGTTCTACGAGGCCTGCGCGATCCAGCAGCCGCTCACCGTCGTCGGTGAGCGCATATCCGCGTGGCAGCCGGTCGAAGAGCTTCAGGGCAAGCGCTTCTTCCAACGCGGCGATGCGCCGGGCGACGGTGGAATGGTCGGCATCAAGCTGCCGCGCGGCCTTGGACAGGCTCCCGGACCGCGCCAGCTCGACAAAGAAGCGAAGGTCGTCCCAGTTCAGCATCGGCACGTCTGCGCAAAAATCACCAGAGAGTGCGCATTTATCAGGAATTTCTGCCCAGAACCATCGCGGCTAGGGTTCCAGCGACCTCACAGGGGATCCGCAATGACCACCACCTTCGCCATAGAGTTGACCGCGCCCGGCGGGATCGAGTGCTTGCGCGCCGCAAACCGCACCCTTCCCGCTCCAGGGCCCGGAGAAGTCCGCATCCGCCATACCGCGATCGGCGTGAACTTCGTCGACATTTACCAGCGCAGCGGCCTCTATCCGGTCGGCGAAATGCCAGCCGTGCTTGGTGTGGAGGGCGCAGGCGTGGTCGAGGAGATCGGCCCGGATGTGCATGAGGTGGCTGCAGGCGAGCGCGTGGCTTATGCCGGCTTGCCATTGGGGGGATATGCGCGGGCCCGCAACATTCCGGCGAGCCGGCTCGTTCGCATTCCAGATGGGATCGAAGACCGCATCGCCGCAGCGGCCATGCTGCGCGGCGTCACCGCCCACATGCTATTGCGGCGCGTGTTTCCGGTGGGATCTGGCACAACCATCCTTCTCCACGCGGCTGCTGGCGGGCTGGGGCTGCTGGTGACCGCATGGGCGAAGCGGCTTGGCGCGCGCGTGATCGGCACCGCCGGCTCGCACGCCAAGGCGGAACTGGCCCTCACCCAAGGCGCCGACCATGTGATCCTCTACAGAGAGCAAGATTTCGTCGCCGAGGTTCGCCGTCTGACCGATGGATACGGCGTGGACTTTGCGATTGATGGCATCGGGGGCGAGACGCTCGTTCGAACGCTAGATACCGTGCGCCCTTTCGGAATGGTGGCGAGCATCGGCCAGGCTTCCGGCTCGCTGCCGCAACTGCCTCTGACGGAGCTTGGCGCGCGCCGCTCTCTGGCCCTTAGCCGGCCGAGCGTGTTCACATATGCAGCCGATCTCTCAGCCTACCGGCCGGCAGCGGAAGATCTGTTCAGCGAGATCACCGCCGGGCTGCCTGTGACCATTGGGACCGAATTGCCACTCGCTCGCGTCGCCGACGCCCACGTCATGCTCGAGCGGGGTGAAACCACGGGATCGCTGCTCTTGGTGCCGTAGGCTTCATCGGAACGAAGCACCAGCTTCGGCGAGCTTCGGACCGCAGTCGTGTCCTCCGCCTCCCGGGCCAGCGCGGCGGCGGCCGGCCCAGAGCGAGAGAGGGGGAAACTGGCGATCGAACGACGCGCCGTGCCTCTCCCACGCAACTGAGCCCAAAAAGCTCCCGGGTCGGAAATTTTTCAGGCTGGAGAAATGTCCGGAATATCGATGCTGCCTTGTTCCTTCTCAGGGCCGGCCCGAGCGGAGCGGCAGGGCGGCGTTTGCTCGCGCCCTACGAAGAGGCCACTCTCGCGCCAGCGTACCGGCGGGATGGCAGCCATCCTGCGCGAGGCGAGGGAGCAAGCGTCATGCTGCGACTGGGCAAGAGATACGGCCACCTCGCGGGTTCGAACGGGTGCGGCTGCTGCGATCCTGCGCTTCGGCAAGCCACGCGGCGTCTCGACGCCTTCTCGCGGCGGCACTTCCTCGCCGGGGCCATAGCCAGCGTTGCCGGCTTGGCCAGCGGCACGGCTTCAGCGCAGGCGCCGCGTCGCATCCTGTTCCGGGGCGCAAGGGTGTTCGACGGACGCTCAGGCACGGGCCTCGTCCTGGCTCAGGTTCTGGTAGAGGGAAATCGCATCTCGGCGGTCGACACCGCCATGAACCCGGCTCCGCACGGCGCGCAGATAATCGACTGCGACGGCCGCGTCCTCATGCCGGGCCTGATCGACGCGCACTGGCACGCGATCTATGCGGCCGTCCCGCTGAACGTCCTTTTGGCCGGCGACCCCGGCATCATCTTCGCGTCCGCAACGGCGGAGGCCGGACGGACACTGTTGCGCGGCTTCACCACTGTGCGCGATATGGGCGGACCCGTCTTTTCCTTCAGGCAGGCGATTGACAGCGGGATCATCGTCGGCCCGCGCATCTTCCCCTCGGGCGCGATGATCACGACGTCGGGCGGTCATGGCGATCTGCGCCTGCCGTCGGAGATTCCCCGCGACGGCGACCGGCTTTCCTTGAGCGAGCGCATGGGCGCTGCGGCGATCGCGGATGATGCCGGTAGACTGCAGCAGCGGATCAGGGAGCAACTGCTGCAAGGCGCCTCTCAGGTGAAGGTGGTGGGCGGTGGTGGGGTGTCCTCGCCTCGCAGCCCGCTCGACACTTCCACCTTCAGCGAGGACGAACTGCGCGCCGCGGTGGCGGTGGCGCGCGACTGGAACACCTATGTCGCGGTGCACGCTTATGCGCCCGAGACCGTCCAGCGAGCGCTGCGGGCAGGCGCCGCCTGCATCGAACATGGGCACCTGATGGACGAGCCCACGGCGCAGGCCATCGCCGAAAAGGGCGTTTGGCTTTCCATGCAGCCCTTCCTCACCCCGGCCGATACTGGCGTGCTGACAGGCCCGGCGGCGGAGCGCGCCGAGCGGCTCTTCGCCGGCACGCCGAAGGTCTACGACTTCATCCGACGCTTCGGCATCAAGGCGGCCTGGGGTTCGGACCTGCTGTTCTCTTCCGAGCTCGCTCCACGGCAGAGCGTGATGTTGACCCATCTCGCCAACTGGTACTCGAACGCGGAGGCGCTGCGCATCGCCACGGCCGTGAACGCGGAACTGCTGGCGCTCTCCGGGCTGCGCTCTCCCTATGACGGCAGGCTGGGTGTGATCGAGGCCGGAGCGCTGGCGGACATCCTGGTAGTGAACGGCGATCCAGTCGCCGACATCCGGCTGCTTGAGGATCCGGCCCGGAACCTCGCCGTGGTGATGAAGGACGGGCGAGTCCACAAGAACATCCTGCCGTAGCGCTGGAAATTCCCGGAGGCTGTCCGGTTGAGGGCAAAAACGGCGTCCGACTGAGGCGCAGGTACCTCATCCGCGCAACAGACCCGAAAACGATCCGGACCCGCGATTTTTTTTGGATCCCAAATCATCCGGTATCGCGTAACTGGCGCGTGGGGATGAGAGATCACCAATCGGCGGCACTCGACGTTGCCGCCCTTTGCTTTAGATGGTCAGATCACCCTGCATTTTGAGGGCAGGCGGCGGCCTCGAAAAAACGTGCATCGTCCGCCACGAGCCCCCTCCATCACAGGGCGCATTTACAACTCGAAGCCGCTGCTCAGGAGCAGGCACACAGGTTCATGCTGAATCATCCCTCCTTGAAGCCGTAGTCTGGAATGCCCTGCTCGTTGCCGTAATATTTGAAGGGCAGGAACTTGCCGGACATGGTGATCTGCACGCGATCGCCCTTGGGGTTCGGCTCGCGCACCATCTCCATGTTGAAATCAATGGCGGACATGATGCCGTCACCGAACTCCTCCTCGATCAGCGCCTTCCAGGCCGGCCCGTTCACCATGACGAGCTCGTAGAAGCGGTACATCAGAGGGTCGGTGGGCGGCATTGGCGTGCCGGCGCCGCGCATGGGCACTTCGTTGAGCATCCGTTCTTCCACCTCGGAGAGGCCGAACAGATCGGCGGCCTTCTTCGCCAGCGGCTTCACCAGCTTCATCTGGCCCAGCAGCGCGCCGACGACCAGCACCGGCGACATGCCGCCGATCTCCTCGCAGATGTATTTCCAGGTCCAGCACTTCTCGCGCTTGATGTCGAGAAGCTTCTCGGTCAGTTGCTCGCGCTTCATGTCTGTCTCCTCAGTGCTTGGTCTGGATGAGGCATCAACCCGCTGGCGCCTTCGTGCTGAGCGCCAGGTCCGCTTTCAGCGTGCGCTTCTGCACCTTGCCGCTGGGCGTGCGCGGCAGTGCAGCCGGAAACGCGATGACGAGCGGGACACCGCGGATCTCCGGCAGATCCGCGATCGCGTCGGCAATAGTCGACTCGTCGAGAATGGCGTCGGCGTCTGCGACAATGGCTAGGAACAGACCAGGAGCACGGTCGGCACTCCTATCCTCCACCGCTACCGCTTCGACTACCCCGTCCAACCGCTCGATGCGCCGTTCGATCATGGCGGGTGCGATGGGCCCGCACCCGAGGTCCATCAATTCGCTGGCGCGGCCGAGATATTCGAGTGTCCCATCGGCGTTGAGACAGCCGAGGTCGCGGGTGCGAAAGAACCCGTCCGGCTGGAAATCGCTTCGATCCAATCCGCCGGCGCGCGCATAGCCGCGGAAGACGCCTGGCCCGCGCACCTCAATTTCCCCGGCGCAGCCCTCGGGCAGTGCATCGCCGGTCAACGGATCGCAGATGCGCACGTCGGTGCCCCTCAGGGGGCGACCCAGATTGCCCACGCGCCGCTCACCTTCTGGCGGCGCGCTGGTCATCATGCCGCCCTCGGTCATGCCGTAGCGTTCCACGATGCGGCGGCCGGTGCGCCCCTCGAACGCCGCATGCGTAGCGCGGCTAATAATGGCGCCGCCCGAGATGAAAAGGCGCATGCGCGGTAAGGCCGCGACGATGAAGTCGGATCGCGCGAGAAGGCTCACGTAGTGGGCTGGGGGCGCCATCATGATGGTGGCCTCGCGCGCCTGCTCCATCGTCTCAGCCGTATCGAACTTGGGCAGCATGACGATCCCGCAGCCGCTCGCGAGGGCGACGTTCGTCGCCACCACAAGGCCGTGGATGTGGTAGAGCGGCAAGGCGTGGAAGATCACGTCGTCACGTCCGATGCCCCACGCCTCCACCAGAGCCTGCGCGTTCGCCCGCATGCCGCCGTGGGACAGGGCGGCGGGCTTTGGTGTTCCGCTGGTGCCGGTGGTGAAGAGGATGAGGGCCGTATCCTCCCCGGCAACGTCAGCAATGGCGGCGTGCTCCGGCGCGCCTGCTGCCAATGTCACTAGACTTTCCTCGCCGCCCGCTGCGCCAAGCACCGGAACGCCCGGCATGAGGGCGACGAACGCGGTAACCATCTCGGCACGACACACGACGATGCGCGGTGCCATGTGACCCGTGAGGTCGGCCACCGTGCGTGCGGAAAAGCCCGGGCTCGTCGGCACCATGACGGCGCCGAGCCTGAGGCACGCCTGGAACAAGGCGAGTACCAGCGGCTGGGTCTCCAACTGCACCAAGACCCTGTCGCCGGCTGCGATGCCGTGGGCGGCGAGCACATGGGCAAGGCGCGCGGTGAGGCCGACAAAGTCGCCCTCACTAAGGATGTCATCGCCCATGCGGACGAAGGGGCGATGGCCGCCACTGCGGGGCAGCAGGAAGTGGTCAATCAAAGGGTTGGCCAAATCTTTCTCCCGGCGGGTTGGTGCGGCTCCCGTCGCCGGATGGGCCGATAGGGGCGAGGGGATGGGACCGACGCAGACGTGCAAGTTGCGCAAGCGACCGCGTCGGCCCGTCAAAGCGTTGCAGTCCGGTCCTTGAGCACCTTGTTCCAGACGAAGAGCCGATAGCTGCGATATTCCGGGACGAAGTAGGGATCGCTCTCCACGATTCGCTTCGCCTCCTCCCGGTCGGCGGCCTCCATCACCCAGAGGCCCCCGTCAGGCGGCAGGCCATCCTCGCGGCTGAGGCCGCCTGCGATCAGGATGCGCCCCTCGTTTGCCCTGAGGTAGGCATGGTGCAGGGCGCGCCGCTCGTTCCTCACTTCGAGCATCTGCGGCGTGTCCTCGAAGATGCAGACCCAGCGAGCCATGGCGCGCGTCAGGCCGAGAGGGCATATTCGACATCGTTCTTGTAGGCTGCCCAGCCGGTCTCATACTCCATGATCTGGGCGACCTCCGCGACGGTGTCCTCGTCCATGCCGGCACGCCGCAGAAGATGGAAACCGAGTTCCATCCCGGAGGCGATGCCGCCAGCGGTCACGATCCGGCCGGTATCGACAATGCGGGCGCGGCTGATGCGGCAGGTGGGAGCCATCTCCGCCAGTTGCTCGATGGGGAGCTTGCCGATGCCCTTGCGCTCCAGCCGGTCGGGGTTCTTCCGGTTGGTGGCGGTGCGCCCGTCGAGCAGCCCCATGCGAGCGTAGACCCACGAGCCGGTGCAGACGCTGGTGAGGAGGCAGCTTTCAGGCAGCGAGCGGATATAGGCGTGCAGGCCACCATTGTACTGCTCCGGCCTCAGGCCGGGACCGCCGGGAATGAGGAAGGCGTCCACAGCCGGCACATCGCGGAAGCTGTAGTTGGGATACACCGTGAAGCCCGACGCCGCCTGGGTCGGCCGCAGGGTCTCGGCGATGAGGAAAACGTCGAGATCCGGCTGGATGCGTCGCGCCACCGAGAAGACGCCGTAGGGCGAGGAAAAATCCACCACTTCTGCGTCCTTGCACACATAGATGCCGAGGCGGAATCCACTTTTTGCATTGCTCACGGGACTGGTCCTTATCGTTTCGAGTTGAAGGTCTTGTAGAGAAAGCCTGCGAAGTCGCCCTCGGCGTGGGCGGCGCGCAGGCGCGGGCGGGGCTCGTCCACGAGGATGTCGTGGACGATGGTGGCGGGCTTTCCGCCCAGCACGATGACGCGATCGCCGAGGTAGGTCGCTTCGTGCATGTCGTGGGTGATGAACATCACCGAGGTGCCAGTCTTCTCCCAGATGGCGAGAAGCTCATCCTGCAGCGCCTCGCGGGTACCGGGGTCGAGCGCTCCGAACGGCTCGTCCATCAGCAGCAGCGAGGGCTGCACCGCCAGCGCCCGGGCGATGCCCACACGCTGGCGCTCGCCACCGGAGAGGGCGTTGGGCCATTTCTTGGCGTGGCCTTCGAGCCCCACCAAGGAGAGGGCTTCGAGCGCCCGGTCACGGCGCTCGGCACGCGAGGGGATCAGCCCCTCGAGGCCCAACTCGACGTTCTTGAGAACCCGACGCCAAGGCAAGAGGAGCGGATCCTGAAACACGAAGCCAAGGGCCCGGCTCTCGCGACGAGTCTGCGGCTGCACGTAGACGTCGCCCTTCTGCGGCTTGACCAGCCCCGAGACCACACGAAGCAACGAGGACTTTCCGACCCCCGACGGACCCACGATCACCAGAAACTGGCCTTGGCGCACCGAGAAGCTCACGTCGGTAAGGATGGGCTCCGCCCTTTTGCCGTAGCCGAGGCTGATGTCGAACAGCTCGACGACGACGGGCGGCATCGGAAGGGTGTTCACGCGAGCCATTGCAGCATCCGCTTGCTGGCCAGGGCCATCGCCGTGTCACATGCCGTGTAGCAGAGCGCGATCGTGGCCATGTAGAGAAGCACCACGTCGGTTGCGAGCACACCCGAGGCCTCCTGCATCCGCTGGCCGATGCCAGGGATGCCGAACAGTTCCGCCGAGAGCACGGCGAACCAGCCGATGCCGAGGCCGGAACGGATGCCGGCCAGAACGCTCGGCGCCGAGCCGGGAATGACCACCTTGGACACCCGCGCCCACCATCCCCCTTGGCCGAAGGTGGCGCACACCTCGAACAGGCGCTTGTCGATGGCCTGGACGCCGGAATAAGCGGAGAAGTAGTTCACCCAGAACGCTCCGATGGCGATGATGAAGGCGGCGGCCAGCTCGGTGATGCCGAACCAGATGATGGCGAATGGTACCCAGGCGAGCGGCGGGATCGGCCGCAGGAGCCGCGCGACGCCCTCTTGGCAGGCCTCGACCACCGGCGACAGCGCCGCCGCATAGCCGAGCGCGATGCCCAGAAGCGTGCCCACGATGACGCCCCATCCGTAGTGGGAGACCGTCGCCGTCACGTTGGTGAGCCAGGTTCCGTCAGCCTGCTCGCGCTGGAACGCGAAGAGCACGCTGGAGGGCGGGGGGATCAGCGAGGAGACGGCGTGGGTGCGAGAGGCCGTTTCCCATACCGCCAGGAAGCCGAGGACGCTGACCATCTGGATGAGCGTGTTGGTTGCGAGGGGTGATTTCATGACCGCTCCTTGCGCGCCGCCCTGCCTGTCTCGAACCTGACGGGTGGAGGGCTGCGCTCAAGCCTACTTGGAGGTGCTGCTCTGGGTGAGCGCGGGTGCGTAGAACAGGGCGTCAATGTCGACGGGTTTGGCCTGCGAGCCGATCTTCACGAGGTAGTCCTGCAGGCTCCTGGAGCCGCTGACGATGTCAGACAGGCGATCGAGCGGAGGATTGTAGGGCGACTTCAGGGCAGCCACCATGATGTCCTTGTCGATCAACCCCTTGCCAAAGAAGGCGAAGATGTCATCCGCAGCCTTCTCCGGATCCGCCTGGATAAAGGCCGCGGCGCGGGTGTTGAGAGCCGCGATCCTTGCCGCAGCGTCAGGGTGCTGGTCAATGAAGGACGAGCGCAAGGCCAGCACGAACCCGGGATGGCCCGCCATCAGCGCGTGGCCGTCGGCGACCACCTTGGCCGTCGGCATCTTTCGTTCGAGGATGGTGATGATCGGCTCGGGCATGAGCGCGCCGTCTGCGGCACCCGCCAGCACTGCTTGCCGCACCTGCTCCTCGCCTTGGCTCAGGATTTGGACATCCTCGGCTGTCAGGCCGTTCTGCTCCATGTAATAGCGCAAAAGCGTGTCGGGCATGCTGCCGCGTGGCAGCGAGGCGACCTTGGCGGGACGGCCGTTGACCTTGGCAAAAGCTGCAAATGCGGCCTTGGGCGACGGCGCATCCTTGAACGCGTCCGCCAACTGGCCGGCGGCGAGAAAAGCGTGGGATTCCCGACCACTGGCGGCGATGATCTTGAGATCGACTCCGGCACTCTTGGCCACCAGCACCGGCGACACCGCCATGTACACGCCGTCGAACTTGCCCGAGCCCAGCGCTTGGATGATGGCCGGGCCGGATGAGAATTTGGTGAGCTTGAGGTCGACACCGGCCTGCTTCGCCCATCCCTCCTGGTCCATCACGAACAAGGGGGCGATGCCCATGAGCGGCAGGTAGGCCACTTCAACGCTGACAGTCTCTGCCCGCACCGGCAGGCTTACCCAGGGAAAGGCGGCGGCGAGGAGTGTAAATGCTGCTGCGGCTCGAGTGCGCCAGGACGTGCGTGCCATGATCCGGTCCCTCTGGTTCTTCTGTAGTGCTGCAGTGCGATCCTTGAGCCGATTACGCACCCGTTCCCGGTGAATGGCGAACGCAAACTTCTGTCCCTGAGGGTAAGCTATGCTTATGCTCCCGGTATGATGAACCCTTCCCTCCGCACCATTCCCCTCGATGCTCTGCCCTTTTTTGATGCCACCATGCGCCAGATGAGCTTCAGCGGCGCTGCACAAGAACTCAACGTTAGCGCCTCGGCGGTGAGCCAGCGCATCAAGTCCCTTGAGCAAATCCTCGGCGTCAGCCTGTTCGAGCGCCTGCCCCACGGCCTTCAGCCGACCGAGGCGGGGCGGCTGTATCTGCTTGAGGTGCGCCCAGCCCTGCGCCGCCTGCACGCCGCATCTAGCCGGCTCGCGACGCGCGGCGCGCGGCGGCCGGCGGGGCGCGAGCGACGCCTGTCTATCGATGTCCTGCCGGCACTTGCCTCGATGCGAATGGCGCCGCGCCTGCGCTCATTTGCGGAGCGGTTCCCCGATGTGGAGCTGCGCATGTCCTCTTCGCCCGCTCTGTCCGATCCAGAGCGCGACGGCTTCGACTGCTGCATCCGCTACGGGGCCGGTGGCTGGACCGGCGTCGATGCCCAGTTCCTCGCCGACGAACATGCCCTGCCGGTGTGCGCACCGGGTCTGTTGCGCGAGTTGGGGCCTGTCGAAAGCCCGACGGCACTTGCGCGCTTCCCGTTGATTCACGACCTGATGCCGGTCGGATGGGCCGAGTGGTTCGCGAGCGTCGGCGTTTCCGATCCGCCGACGGGTGGCCTCATGTTCACCGACAGCGCCATTGCCCTGAGCGCAGCTGCCGATGGCCTCGGCGTTGTGGTGGGCCGCAGCCGGCTTATCGCTGCAGACCTTGCGTCAGGTCGCCTCGTGCCAGCCTGGCACAAGGAACTGCCATCTCCGTTCCACTACTGGCTGGTACGCCCCAGAAGCCGCCCCGATGCGCTCGTCGACCTTTTCGTGGAGTGGTTGATCGACGAAATATTCGAGTGATCAAATTGGAACTATTGGCATTGATATTGGACATTCGGTTGCGATTACGCATCATGAACGCAACCTAAAGGTTTTGTAGGGTAAGGGTAGGCGCTCCGACCCGGTGCGTTGCCGCAAATTCCGGGGCGCCTAGCCTCCTCTGCAGCACCTGCTGGCAGCGGGTGAGCGCGGCCACCGATCTCGAATTCTCCCGGCTCCGGCGGTCGCTCAGCGACCCCCTTCGTTCGCGCTCCGGCCCTGCCAGGCCGGAGCCGGGAGAACTCCATGTCGAGCGATGCGTGCACCCACAACATGCAGGCGCCGGAGGAGCGGGGCGTCGCGACCGCCGCGCCGTTCCCCGCGCACCTCGCCCGCCCGAGTAATATTCCCCGCTTCGCCGATGCCCAGGTGACACCTCCGTGCGAGGGGACGCTGGTTGAAGAGCTCAGTCGGGTCCTCGCCAACAAAGGTCGCTTCGGCACGTCTCGGGAGCACATCTGATGGGTGCCGAAACCCTTGCCCTTGCCGCCCTGACCGGAGCATCGTCCGGCTTCAAGGCTTATGGGGAATCTCAAGCCCAACGCTATGCCGCGGTGATCGCCGAGCGTGACGCCATGGTGGCGAAGACGCAGGCGGCGCAGACGGACACCGCTCTGCGCGAAGAGCTGAACCGCACGCTATCCAACATCAGCTCGCAAAGCGCTTCGGCCGGCGTGGGGCTGGATAGCCCGACGAGGCAGGCCATCATGGACGAGCAGCGGCGTGTGTCCGATCGCGAAAGGCGCATTCGGGTGGACAACCTGAACATGGAAGCGAACGCCAAGCTGGATGAAGCCGCATTCCGACGCTCGGCCGCGAACATGGCGCTGGTCGGAGGTGGGCTCGACGCCGTCACCGGCATGGCGAAGATTGGCTATGGCGGGATGAAGCGATGAGGGCGAAGCGGCCCATCTTCATGGAAAGCTCTTATTGGCTCGCACTGCTGCAAAGCGTGCGATGACCCGGATGAACTGGGGCGCGCCCCGCAAGCGCTGGGATCCCGAGACGAGCTTTGCGCGGCCGCTGCCGGCTCTCGATCGGAAGCCGCGCGCGCCTCGCCCCGCATCCCCGCCAGCCGCAACACCAGCCAGCGCAGCCGGCATCTCGCTCTCCTATCTCGCCGGCTTCGGCTTCAACCGGCTATCGGCCTGGTGCCCGGGCTGCCGCGTCGTCGCGCACATGGCGTTCGCGGACCTCACCGCCGAGCATCTTGAACGCGCGCCAGAGGATCTATGCAGCGTCCTGCCCTGCCCGGACTGCGCCACGCCGCGCGCCGTGTCCGCCATGGCGGAGAAGGTGGTGCGGACCGCATGAACGCCGACCACGAGACCCTCGCCTATTGCTGGAATTACCGCGGCCTGATGAACGCCCTGAAGGCGCGACGCAAGGAACTTGGCCTCTCCCAGCTCGAAGTCGACGACAAGTCCGGCCTCCAGGATGGCTATTGCGGGAAGCTGGAGGCCTGGGACCGGGATAGCGGCCGACGGCTCGGGCCGGTGTCGCTCGACCTGTTGCTCGACACCTATGGCGTGGGCCTCGTCCTGTTCGAAACGCGCCCTCCTTCCGAACGGCCCGAGCATGACCCGTCACAGCTCGGGCTCTCGCTCGAAGGTGGCGGGATGCGCCGTCACCACGACGGCGAGTTCGTCCGCCTCCCGGGCCGGAACCGGCGGCGCAAGGCCAAGGAGGAAGCCGCTGCGGCTGAGGCTGCTCCGGCCGAAGCTCTCCACGAGATCAGAGAGGCCGCGGAGTGACCGACGCTGAGAACGGCATGCGCAACCGCATCCGGACCGAAGTCCGCCGGCGCTGGAAGCCGCTCTCGCGCCGTGCCCTCGGCTGCCGGAAAGGCGAGAGGGACCGGCGAGGTGCCTGGCTGCTCGCCAGCGACATGACCGCCATCATCATGCGGGTGATCGCCCGCGAATTGGCGGCCGGCCGCGACGTGCAAATCCCCGGCTTCGGCACGTTCTATTCCCGCTTCGGAGGAACGACGATCGGCCTTCAGGGCAATGTGCCGGGCCACAGGCCAATTCCTCCCCGGCGGATGGCTCAGGTTCGCTTCTCCGAGACCCTGCTACGGCAGGTGCCGGGCGATGGGACGCGGTACAGCCTGCGCTTCCGGGCGTCGCCACTGCTCAAGGCTGCCATCCAGCCGGGCGGGCCGTCGCTGAAGCGGAAGCGGCGGAGGAAGGCTCCGACTGCACCCGCCATGCCGCCCGCGCCGGCGCCGCGCCCACCGGCTCCCCTGGCCGAAATCCGAATGCGCTGAGGAAGACATGATGATCGACGAGAGCGAAGACGACCTTCTCCCTGAGCTGACCACACCCGACCCGATGACGCCGAAGCGCCGGGCCCTGATCGACGGCATGGTGTGGCGGGGCCTCAAGCTCGCCGACGCCGCCATCGAAGCCGGGATGACCGAGCGAAATGCCCACATGTGCGCCCAGGATCCGAAGTTCCGGGCCGCGCTCAACGCCGAAATGGCAGCCTTCAAAACATCGCAGCGTCCGCGCAACGTCCACCGTCTGGCCGAGCTGAGGGATCAGAATGAAGCCAAGGGTGCGGCGGTCCAGGCGATCCGTGTCCTCGAAGATCTGGCGCAGCAGGCTGATGCCGCACCACCTTCCGATGTGCGGCCCGGCATCGTCGTGATCATCCAGCGTGGTCATCACCAGCCGGAGCCGTTGGGCAGCGGCGCGCAGATCGTGTTCTCCGACACTAGGGACGAGGATCAACCATAGCAGTGGGCAGCGCCGGCGCCCATCTGTTCAGCGAGGGAAAAGCGTCCGCTCGGCTGCATGTCACGACCACGTCTCGCGGCTTCGAACGTCGCCATCCCTGGGGCGGGCCGGGATCGTGACGTTCGTGATGCCCGCTCTGCGATCGAACCACAACTTCACGGCCGGCCAGTAGCGCCCGCCGAACATTGGGTCGATGCGGGGGAGGCCCTGGCGCTCAAGAGATGGCACCAGAATTTTCCAATCACCGACACGCCCTGGTCCGAGGACCGCTCTGGCAATATCGGCTTCACACGGAAATAGGGGCATTTCGGCACGAGGGGCCATTGCTTTCTCCTCCGTCTGCGAGCGGGTGAAGGCACGTATTTTTGGCAAGCGGATGAACAGCTTAGGCGGGGTCAATCTCTCCGCAGCCATTCGGCTTCTTTCTACTCGCCACTCGGAGTTGCGCTACGCGAGCGGTCTTCTTCAGCGTCGTGCGGTCATAGCCCTGCGTGGTGGAAAGCTGGGTGTGCCCGGCGGCGTTCATCACGTCGAGGGGCTGGGCGCCGGCGTCGAGGGCTTCCGTCACGGCACCGGCCCGCGCATCCATGCTCCACACCTCGTCGGGGATGCCCGCCTCGCGCGCGATGGTGCGGAACCACTTGGTGTAGACGCGGCGCTTGTAGGGCAGTCCCGTCTCCTCATTGAGCACCAGGGGGCCGATGCGTCTCAGGGGTGGGATGCGCTCCAGTTCCGCGAGGGTGTCGGGTAGCTGCGCCAGATCGTGCTCGACCACCTTACCGGTCTTGCTGGTCCGCTTCCGCAGGACGGTACCCACGATGTGGCTGAAGGCGAGGCCGTCGCCCCAGCGCAGGCCGTGGTCAACGATCCCCTCGGCGCCGGGTGAGGTGTCGGGAAGCCACTCGCCGATCACGTCCCGCTGCCGCATGCCGAGGTCGAACTGGAGCGTGATGCCGAGCGCCATGGATGGACGGCCGGCCTCGTGCGCGGCCTTGCGGAAGGCACACACCTGGGCGTGCGTGATCCGGGTTTCGCGACGCTGGACGCCCTTGAACTCCATAGCGGACAGCGCATCGCCGAGGTCGCGGCATTCGGACAGCTTCAGTGACCGGCCATAGTTGACCACCACCCGCAGCATCTGGATCGCGGCATAGGCGCGCCGCACGCGTTCCGGGTTCTCGGTGATCCCGCGCTTCTTCTGGGCATCGGTAAGCGGCGCCGGCTCCTTCAGCTTCTTGTACCAGCGCCGCACGTCGGGCCCGGTGACTTCGGCGATGTCGGAGCCGCCCACATTCTTGTCGAGAAGCGCGAGGCCATAATCGTAGAAGCCCTGGGTGCGCGGGCGCAGCTCGCGATATGGGCTTTCGGCATCGGTCTGGTAGCGGCGGATCAGCGAGCGCAAGGTGCCGTCATAGACGTCGTGGTCGGGGAAACGGTTCTCTGCGGACCATGTCAGCATCTGGCCCTGCAAATCGCGGCAGCGCGCAGCGATGTGGCTCATGTGGAGTGGATCGGCCGGATCGAAATGGATTCGCACGATCGCCGGCAGAAACCCCTGCTTCACGGATAAAGGGCGCGCAATCCAATATGCGGCTAGACCGCCCTTGCGAGGACGCCAAGATAGGCCAGGGGTATCAGGTGAAGGGCGCCTCATTTCCGACTCTCCTTCCAGTCTGGACGCGTGTTGCCCTCGTCGGAATAGGGGCAGTTCAGATCGTGGCGCCATGACGATCTCGTTCGCCACGGAGGTGCAGCCGGCCGATATGTAGCGGCGGATCAATGACGGTCAGGCGAAGGAGCTGAAATCCAGCGCCAAGGCCACCACCGTCCCACCGAGGGACAGCAGGAAGTTCGCAGCCTCGCTGCCGCCGAAAAGCATCGTGAGGCTCACGCTTAGGAACACGGCCACGACTGTGAGGAGAAGCCCGAAGGCGATGCCCTTCATGTTGATGTCCAAACAGGATGATGACGGTGGACCGCTGTTCGACGGCTCGTTGGTGCTCCTGCCGCCGGGCATATTTTCGGCGTGACCGTGGCAGTATTGGGCACTCAGGGTCCGAGGCGCGGAATGGCCCTAAGGTCAGCGTCGGGATGCCGTTCCGGCCGCCTCTACGTCAACCATCGGCGTAGTCGCTGAACAGCTCTTCCGCCGCGCCATCGATCACAGGCCCATCCGACGATCCCGGCCACTGCCCGAAGCGCCGCTCGGCCACCCGTGCCATCCCAGCGAGGATCCCGTCGCCGCTGCGGAAATCGCCGCTCCGGAAGCCGGCGGCCCTGGCGCGCTTCCCGAACTCGGAATCGGGGTGCTCGAGGAGGACCTCCGCCATCGCCGTGGCCATCGATGACCGAGGCTCCGCCCGTTGCCGCCTCGCTCCCGGCGCCGGGTCGTATGCCCCCTCCATCAGCTTCGCGAAGCTCTCGGCCTTCAGCAGGAAATCGAGGCTCGCCCGCCATCCTCGGTCGTTGTCGCCGCGGAGGAACGCGGACGCGCGAACTCGATCCATGGCGATCCGCCAGCCGGCGATCCCTCCGCAGTCCTGCAACCGGGCCTTCAGGGCCAACCGGCGTTTCCGGCTCAGCCCCTGCGCTTTGGGAAGCCCGACCTCAGCCGCCATTCGGTTGAACGCCCCCAGCGCCTCGGCGAGTTCGTCCGGTCGATCTGCGGCATCGCCATCCGTCGCCGAGGGGGAGGAGGTTCCGTTAGGAACCGACGGGGTGAAATTGGGAGAGGGTTGGGTTTTTTCTTTAGAGGGGGTGCAGGGGGCGACCTTTCTTTTTTCCTCGGGAGAGGGGTCGCCACCGTCGCGCGATGTCGCGGAAGTCGCGCGACATTCCGCGACTTCGTGCGACAACTGCGACTTCTGACGATCGTCCGCCCGACCGTTCTCCTCCTTGGCTGTCGCTCTCTTCCGACGTTGGCGCTCACGGTCGGCTTCGCGCTTTCGCTCGGCGGCGTCGCTCGAACGAGCCACCGGCGACGAGACCGCCATCTCGGCCTCTATGCGGGCGACGGCTGCCACGAGCTCGTCGCCGGCGAGACCGGCGACTATCAGCTCGCGCAGGGCAGCGGCGATCACGCTCATGCGCCGCTCTCCGACCCGATGACAAAGGCGCGCATCGTGCCGAAGATGGCTGCCACGTCGTCGTCGCGAGGTGCGATGCCGTCGAAGCCGGCCGGCCCGCTGATGTGGTCCAGCCACGCCAGCATGCCGGCCGTCGTGACGGGCACTGTGTGGAGCACCTGCTGCAGCGCCTCGACCTCCCGTTCGGAGGCGGCATCGCGCCGGGCGCCAGCTTCGGCAGCGAGAGGGCCGTCCGGGCAGTCTGCCAGTTCGGCCTCGCCCGCCGCGTCGAATGCAGCCTCGTGCTCGGCCCGGCGCCGCTCGTGTTCTGCGATGGCGGCGAAGATCGGATCAGCCATGGTGGGCCTCGTCGTCCGATCCGGTCGCCTTGTCCGGTCCCAATATACCGCCGCCATTTGCTGCGCAGCGGGCGATCTTCTCGAAGTTTGCGCCGACAGCCGTGAGAATTCGCACCGCTCGCGACGACGGCTTCGCTATTTTCCTCCAGGAGCCGCAGGGTGGCAGATGGAGTTCGCCTGCGCCGGTGTTGCAGGGGATGACGCGATCGGCATCGTCCCCCATCTCCGGATAGAGCTCCATCCCGAGGAGGCGCCCTTCCATGAAGAGCCACTCGCGATAAGCCTCCATTTCCGCTCGCGTCGCTGGCCGCTCTACCGGAGCGGTGAACGCCTTCAGGAATCCGAGTGCCGACCGGACCAGCGCGGGCGCGAAGGCGGGTTCCGTCTGGGCCAACTCCAGTGCCGCAATGGCGCCCTCCAGACTTTGTGCTGAGGGAGCTTCGTTCAGCCCATCGGCCCTCCACCCGTAGGCGTCATGCCAGCTTTCGGTGTTGGTCGGCGGTCGCGAGGCGAACTCGGCGCGAGCCTCTCGCCACTGGGCGATCAGCGCAATGACCGGATCGACGGGCTTCGGCGCGGCAGGCAAGCCGGGGGCGGCTGCCGGAACGGTGGGGTTCGGCATTTGTGTTGCTCCAGCGGTAATCAACATTTAATGTTGAGACGCTAGAAGCGTGCGCGGACCCCTGTCAACATAAAATGTTGAGTGACATGACCCCAGCACAATGCCGCGCTGCCCGCGCTCTCCTCGACCTCACCCAGCCGGCCTTGGCGGATGCCGCCCAACTCGGCTTGTCCACGATAGTTGACTTCGAGCGAAGCCGGCGCGCCGTCTCTGCCGATGCTGTAGATGCCATCCGTGTGGCCCTAGAAGCTGCGGGCGTGCTCTTTATCGAACAGAACGGCAACGGGCCCGGCGTGCGGTTTAAGGAGCGAGAGTAAACGCGCGGCGCCCGACGGCTCTGGCTCAATGACCGGAAAACCTATCTCGGCAAATTGTGGGGGCGGGACAGTGGTTAGGAGCAACGGGCCGGTTAGATTAGGTCATCCGTTTTTTTATGGGCCGCGCGGTTCGCGTTTGGCTTGCCTCGGCGCGGCCATATCCAGTTGCCAGCTTCAGGTAGCACACATGCGGGAAGGCGGCTGCGGAGGTGTCGTTCACCTTCCCTGGGCGGCCTCGACTGCTCCGACGCCGGCTTGCACCAGCGCGGGAATGGCGCTCAGGCAGGAAGAGCATCGATAAAATCGTGCGCATTGGAGACCGCGCCGAAGACGCCGCCCTGCATCTTCACCATCTTCACCGCGGCGGCGTGGTTGCCGGCGTCGGTGGCGCCGCAACAGTCCTCCAGCAGGAGGCATTCGAAGCCGCGATCATTGGCCTCGCGCATGGTGGTGTGGACGCACACGTCCGTGGTGATGCCCGTGAGTACCAGGTTGCGGATGCCCCGCGTGCGAAGGATCATCTCCAGATCGGTGGCATAGAAAGAGCCCTTGCCCGGCTTGTCGATGATGATCTCGCCCGGCAGCGGCGCCAGTTCGGGCACGATGTCCCAGCCCGCCTCGCCGCGCACCAGCACCTTGCCGCACGGCCCCGGATCGCCGATGCCGGCGCCGATCTGCCGCGACCGCCAGCGCTTGTTCTCCGGCAGGTCGGACAGATCCGGCCGGTGCCCCTCGCGGGTGTGGATGATCCAGTATCCCGCCGCCCGCATGGCCGCGAGCACGCGGGAGATGGGCTCCAGCGGCGCACGGGTCAGGGAGATGTCGTACCCCATCGCATCCACATAGCCGCCGGGGCCGCAGAAATCGGTCTGCATGTCGATGACGACCAGCGCGGTGTCCTTCGGCGAGATCACGCCGTCGAAGGGCCAGGAATAGGGGTCGGCGGCAATGACGGGCACGGGTTCCTCCAGATGAGCGGACGCCTCGGCGGGCGCCCGCCGGATCCGCAGCAAGATGCGGGCCGCTGGCGGGAGCCACACGAAAAGTCGTGATTTTAGATGTAGTTACTCTGTGTTCAGGCCTCGCAGACGCCGGTCCGGGCGGAGCCCGCGCAGCGAGATTGCATGCACAGTGTGTGCAATGCCTATTTATTAGGCTCGTTTTATTGCGCACGCTCTAAATCAGAGGTAGCAAAGTGCGCCGATTGCGCCCAAACCGACGCCCGGCAGGCCAGCACCGCCTCTCTCCGCAAACCACTCTGCGGACGCGGTTTTCCCCGGAGGCCTTCCACCCAAGGCAAAAATTGCGCGCATCGTGGCGGCAGATGGCCCCGCGCTTGCTTTGGTCACAACGATCCGGCCCTCCGAGGCTCGTCCCGCGAGCGGGAAGGCGCACGATCAGTCACGACGACCCCGGTATGCAACTGACCATTTCTGATCGAAAAATAGGCAAATAAATGCAGTCGGACATTTCGGGCTGGCGCCGCTGGGGATACATGGCCATCGGCCCGCTGGCCCTCTTCCTGATCTGGTACGGCGTGTTCGCCGCCGGCCTTGTCACGCCGAAGCTGCTGCCCTCCCCCGTGCGCACGCTCCAGGCCATCTGGGAGAACATGGGCTCCGGCCTCGGGCAGGATTTTCTCTACACGCTGGAGCGCACGCTCCACGCCTTCGCCCTCGCCGCCTTGCTGGGCGTGCCCCTGGGCATCGTGGTGGGCGCCAGCGAGAAATTCTACCGCTCCATCGAATTCCTGATCGACTTCTTCCGCTCCACGCCGGCCACGGCCATGTTCCCGCTGTTCATGATCATCTTCGGGCTGGGCGATTTCTCGAAGATCTCGGTGGCGGCCTTCGCGGCCTTCCTCGTCATCCTGTTCAACGTGGCCTACGGCGTGATGCACGCGCGCCCCACCCGCATGCTCGCGGCCCGCGTCATGGGCGCCTCCCGCCTGCGCGTGTTCAAGGACGTGATGTTCTACGAGAGCCTGCCGCAGACCTTCATCGGGCTGCGCACGGGCGTCTCCATGGCGCTGGTGGTGATCGTGGTGGCCGAGATGTTCATCGGCTCCGACAACGGCCTCGGCAAGCGCATCATCGACAGCCAGATCACCTTCGACCTGCCGCAGCTCTACGGCACCATCCTGGTGTCCGGCATTCTCGGCTACGGCCTCAACCTCCTCTTCCTCGCCACCGAGAAGCTGCTGGTCCACTGGGCCGGCCGCTGATCGCCCGACCTTTCCGCTTTGCCCTGTCCGCGCTGTCCCTGAAGGAAAAGACCATGACCACCCGCCGCAATTTCGTCCTCGGCGCCGGCGCCGCGACGCTCGCCGCCGCCTCGTCCTTCCCGCGGCCGCTCCGCGCCCAGCCGAAGGAGAAGGTGGTGGTCTCCTGGCTGCCGATCATGCAGTCCTTCGCCTATTACGTGGCGCTGGAGCAGAAGCTGTTCGAGAAGCGCGGCATCGAGATCGAATCCGTGCGCTTCCAGGCGCCCAACCAGATCATCGATTCCCTCGTCTCCGGCCGGGCCGACGCGGGCGCGCCGGGCGCCGCCGCCGGCATCGCGGTGATCGCCGAGACGCAGTTTCCCGGCACCTTCAAGGTGTTCGGCCTGCAGGGCGGCGGCATCAAGGTGAACCGCATCAATGATGCGCTCATCGTCGCCAACAATTCCCCCATCGCCACCTTCGCCGACCTGAAGGGCAAGTCGCTGGGCCACCTGCCGGGCATCCAGTGGCGCACGCTGTCGCGCTATATGGTGCGCAAGGCGGGCCTCGATCCGGACAAAGACGTGCGCCTCGTCGAGCTGGCCGTGGGCCTTCAGGTTCAGGCGGTGGTGGCCGGCACGGTGGACGCGACGCTCTCGCTGGAGCCCGTCGGCTCCATCGCCGTGGCACTGGGCGAGGCGAAGCGCGCCATCACCAACCCCATGTCGCTGGCCGTCTACGACCCCTTCTATTCGGGCGTGTCGCTGCTCACCACCAAGTTCATCAAGGAACGGCCCAAGGTGGCCAAGGCGTTCGTGGAGGCGCTCGACGAGGCCACCATCATGGCCGAGAAGAACTACACCTCGCTCCGCACCATCCTGCCCGCCTACACGGCGGTGAAGCCGGACCAGGTGGAGATCGTGGCGCAGCCCTACCTGCGCCCGTGGACCGAGCTGAACGAGACCGATCTGACCTCCTACCAGACCTTCGTCAACGTGTTCCGCTCCGAGGGCGCGCTGAAGCAGGACTTCGACATCAAGCCCTTCATCCTCAAGCCGTCCGACCTGTCGTGAGCGCCTTCGCCATGACCGCCACGGAGCGCAAGGTACGGGAGCCGGCGGGGGAGACCCTGCCGGACCTCACCTGGTTCACGCCCGGCACGCACATCACCATCCGCGGGCTCACCAAGACGTTCCGCGGCAACCCGGTCTATACCGGCTTCGACATCGACTTCCCGCGCGGCGGCATCGTCTCCATCTTCGGGCCGAACGGCTGCGGCAAGTCCACGCTCATCAACATGATCTCCGGCATCCTGCCCTATGATGCCGGACAGATCCTGTTCGACGGCAAGACCATCGCCGAAACGCGCATCGGCTATGTGTTCCAGAACTATCGCGAGGCGCTGTTCCCCTGGCAGCGGGCCATCGACAACATCCATTATCCGCTGAAGATGATGGGCGTGCCCAAGGCCGAGCGGGCGCGGCGCATCGAGAAGCTGGCGGCGCAGTTCGACCTCAAGTTCGACCTGAACCGCTACCCTTATGAGATGTCCGGCGGCCAGCAGCAGACCGTCTCCATCATGCGCGCGCTGGTGGTGGACCCGGAAGTGCTGTTCCTCGACGAGCCCTTCTCCGCGCTCGATTACGAGATGACGCTGACCATGCGCGACCTGCTCCAGAAGGTGCTCACCGAGACGCGCACCACCACGCTGCTCGTCAGCCACGATCTGGAAGAGGCCGTGTGGCTCTCCGACAAGGTGCTGCTCCTCACCCGCCGGCCGTCGCGCATCGCCGAATACATGGACATCGACTTGCCCCGGCCGCGCAATTCCGAGACCATGTCGGACCCGCGCTTCGTGGCGCTGAAGGCCCATGCGCTGGAGGTGTTCCAGACGGCGGTGAGGAGCAGCGCCCCATGAGTTCAGACGCGCCCCAGGGCCAGCCGAAGGGCCCCTATCGCGGCTATCACGACATCGGCGGCCGCCCGGCCGGCCCGGTGGTGAAGGACGAATATGCCTTCGCCGACTGGCAGAAGCTGTCCGAGGCCATGCGCGGCGCGCTGGAGGCCAAGGGGCGCATCGTCTCCCTCGACGAGATCCGCCGGGTGTTCGAGAGCTTCGGCGAGGACCTCTACAACACCCTCGGCTTCTACGAGCGACGGGCGGAAGCCCTCACCGTGCTGCTCGACGAGAAGGGCATCGTGCCCCGCGCCGCCGTGCTCGCGCGCATGGACGCCATCGCCGCCATGGAATGCCGGCAGGTGGACCACGCTGCCAAGACGGTTTCCGGGAAGAGCGCCCCACCAACTGAGACCCCCGCCCCATGAACGCGCCCATGAGCGGCCCCCGCTTCACGCCCGGCGACCTCGTGCGCATCCTCGACATCGGCAAGCCCGGCCATGTGCGCATTCCTTGGTATGTGCGGCATAAGGTGGGGGTGGTGGAGCGCCATTGCGGCGCCTATCCCAATCCGGAAGAGCTTTCCTGCGCGCGGCCGGGCCTGCCGGCCATCGACCTTTATCGCGTGCGGCTCGGCCAGCGTGACCTGTGGCCCGATTATGCCGGCGCGCCCGACGACACGCTGGAGATCGAAGTCTACGACCACTGGCTCGCGCCGGTACAGGACGACGCACTATGATTGCGACATCTGCTTCCCCCGCCGAGATGAGCGCCGTTCCCGTGATCGAGGGTCATCAGGGCTCCGATTATTACGCCCTTATGACCCGCGCTTTGCACCAGATTCTGCTGGAAGAGGGCCTCCTCGCCCCCGAGGAGACGGACAAGGTGATCGCCGCCCTTGAGGCACCTCGGCCGGAATGGGGCGCGCGGCTGGTGGCCCGCGCTTGGGTGGACCCCGCCTTCAAGGCCCGCCTGCTGAAGGACGGCGCCGGCGCCGCCGCGGAGCTGGGCTTCACCATCAAGGAGGCGCAGCTGGTGGTGGTGGAGAATACGGACGATCTCCACAACGTCATCGTCTGCACCCTGTGCTCCTGCTATCCGCGCTCGCTGCTGGGCCAGCCGCCGTGGTGGTACATCTCCAAGTCCTACCGCGCCCGTGCCGTGCGCGAGCCGCGCGCGGTGCTGAAGGAGTTTGGGCTGGAACTGCCGGACAGCGTGAAGGTGCGCGTCCACGACAGCAATGCGGACATGCGTTACATGGTCCTGCCCCAGCGCCCCGCCAACACGGAGGAGGCGCGCGAGGAGGATCTCGTCCGCCTCGTCACCCGCGACAGCATGATCGGTACGGCCCAAGTCTCCGCGTCGTAGACTGCCGGCGGGCCGCCAGGCAAAGCGGCAATGGCGCTGTTGCCATGCCCCTCGGGCGCCGCCGCCGCCGCCTGGTAGCAGTCCGCTAATCGGAACCGAGCGGCGCGGATGTCCGCACTTCAACCGGCTTCACCTGCACACCCCGTGCACGATGACGGTGAACCGGAAGGACGAGTTCTCCGTCACCTTCACAAGGGCCGGTTACGAACCGGAAGAGGTTGAGGTGAAAACGCGGATTGCCGGCGAGGGCGCTGCGGCCGGGATCGTGGGCAACGCCATTGTGGGCGGTGTGATTGGGCTTGCCGCCGACGCGGCGTCCGGGGCGACCTTGGAGCACACGCCGAACCCGCTGCGGGTCATCCTGTGTCCAAAGGGGAAGAAGCCCGCCGACGCCGCACCGAACATCGTCTGGCCCCAGGGGCACGCACCCATGGCGAAGCCGGGCGAGCCCGCAGCCCAGCCGGCGAGCTGAGCGACCTCGGGATCACTGCCCCACGGCATCCTTCACGCATTTCGTGGTGAAGCTCGTCTGGGCGGCGCCGTGCAGTTTCTTGTCGGCCGCCTGGGTGTTGCAGGCCGCCGTCGCGTCCTTCTGGCACTTGGCGAGGAAGCTGGTGCTCGCCGCGCCGGCGAGCTTCTTCGCGTCGGCATTCGCGACGCACGTGTCCGCCGAGGCGGCGACGGCAGAAAACGACAGCAGGGCGAGCGCGATGGCGAGCGTCTTCATGGTTCCCTCCCTCGTGTGGCGAGGGGAGGCTATCACCGGCCGAGACGATGTTAGAGGGGCCAGGAGTTTGCTCGGCGGACTCTCTTATGGGCGGATAAAATCTCCGGAGCGTCCGGCTTGCGTCAGAGCGGCATCTGAGGAGGCTCCGTTGCCGATGACCAGCGCGGTCTCCTGTTCGGCTATCCGAATCGCTCGAGCATGGGTGGAGGTCACCGGCCACAGCAGTCCAAGCTCCCTTCGGGGCGCCGGGTCCGGCAGCGCGAGCTTGCGCAGGGCCAGCCCTTCGGGAAACGGCAACACGCGGTCCGGCACCAGCGAGACGCCGAGCCCGCGATGGACCAGGACGGCAATGGCGTCGAGCGCATCAAGCTCGATCCTGTCCTTCGGTCGGATGCGCTGCTGGCGCAGATAGTTCTCCGCGATCTGGCCGGACCACAGGGAGCGGTCGTAGCGCACCAGCGGCCGTTCCTTCAGCAGCCGGAGCGGATCAGTGCAGGCCTCGCCGCTGGAGGCGATGACGAGGAAGCGCTCAGCCCTGAGGGCCCGCCAAGCGAGGTTCTTGGGCAGGCTGAAAGGCGGGTGGAACAAGAAACCCGCGTCCACCTCTCCTGCGTTGAGCTTTTCAAAAACGTGGGCGGACGAGCCCTTCTGAACGATGATCTCCAGGTCCGGATACTTTTGCGCCAGAGCGGGAAGCACGTCGCACAGGATGGTCGCGATGGCGGTCTGGGCGACGCCGAGCCGCAGCTGTCCGCGGGGCTTGTCTTCATCCTGCACCGTCCTCAGCTCGCGCAGATCCCGAAGTATCCCTACCGCCCGCTGCGCCAGCGCCTCTCCGGCCGAGGTAGGCCGTGCGGTGCGCCCCGAACGGGCCATGAGGGCGAAGCCCAATTCCTCCTCCAGCGCACGGATCCTAAGTGCCAGCGTCGTCGGAGCGAGATTGAGCTGGCGCGCGGCCTCGGCGACGGATCCGTGCTCGACCACCGCCACGAAGCACTCCAGAAAGCGCGTATCCATTACCCATATTTCCTGCGTTTTGAATTCATGTATAGCGTAGTTTTTATCTCCTATCCAGAGCGCCATAATCCTTGCCAACACGCAGGCCGTCGGGCCCCAAAAAAGCTCGGCGCTTGTCCGCGGCAGTGGAGGAAAGTCTTGTTGGACAAGCAATCGAAGCCCGTCCTCTCCGAGGCCGAGCTGACCGAACTCGCGACCACGGCGCTCATGGGTCTCGGCCTTGGGCGGAAGGACGCCGCCGATGCCGCCCGCGTCCTTACGCTGGCGGAGATGTTCGGCCTCTCGACACACGGGGTGGGCCGCATCGAATCCTACGGCGAGCGCCTTGAGATCAACGGCATCAATCCGCGCCCGTCCATCACGGTGGAACAGGTCGCACCGGCGCTGGTCCGCGTGGACGGCGACAATGGCGTCGGCCCCTTGGTCGGGATGCGGGCGCTGGAGGCCGCGATGGACGCCGCTGCCACCACCGGCGTCGCGCTGGCTCTGGCCCGCGGCAGCAATCATTTCGGGCCAGTCTCGCCCTACAGCCACATCGCCGCGGAGTCCGGTTTCGCCAGCCTCATCGGCAGCAACGCCACCACCACGATCGCGCCTTGGGGCGGCCGCGAGGCGCGCCTCGGCAACAGTCCGTGCGGCTTCGGCTTTCCCAATCCGGGCGGCGACCCCATCATCCTCGACATGGCGGTGAGCGTCGCGGCCCGGGCCAAGATCCGCAATGCCGCCAAGGCGGGCCAACCCATTCCCGACACCTGGGCGACCGATCGCCTCGGCCGCCCCACCACCGATCCGAACGCGGCGCTGGATGGCTTCCTGCTGCCCATCGGGGGACACAAGGGCTATGGCCTGGCCCTCGTGGTGGACTTGCTCGCCGGCCTCCTGTCGGGTGCGGCCTATCTCACCCACGTGAAATCCTGGGTCGATGCGCCGGAAGAGCCGCAGAATCTTGGCCATTACTTCCTGCTGATCGACACCCGGCGCCTCGGCACGCCCGATTGGCTCTCCGGGCGCATGGAGGATTTCGCCCACATCCTCCACACGACCCCTCCGGCCGATCCCAAGTCTCCCGTGCTGGTTCCCGGCGAGATCGAGAACCGCAATCTCGCGCGGGCGAGGCGCGACGGCGTCGCCCTCGACCCGGTCCTTCTCGCCAAGCTCGAGGACCTGACGACTCGCGCGCCTCGCGGCTGACGACATCACCTTGCCCACGCGAGACGGGCGCCAATGAAGAGAGGCCTCGGCAACAAGAGGCCGAACCGGGAGGAAACCGTGACCAACATAGCCATAGAGCAATCCAGTCCAGACAGCCTTGCGGTCGATGACGAGGCGCTGAGGAAAGCCGCGTTCCGAAAAGTGATCTGGCGGATGCTGCCCATCCTGACCCTGGGCTACGTCTTCAACTTCCTCGATCGAACCAACATCGCGTTCGCGGCCCTGCAGATGAACCGCGACATCGGCCTTTCCGCCACCCAGTTCGGCTGGGGCGCGGGCATCCTGTTCATCGGCTATTGCGGCTTCGAAATTCCCAGCAACATGATGCTCTACAGGTTCGGCGCGCGAATCTGGATCTCGCGCATCATGATCTCCTGGGGGCTCCTGTCGTGCGCCATGAGCCTGGTTTCCGGCCCGACGAGCTTCTACCTGATGCGGTTCGCGCTGGGCGTTGCGGAGGCCGGTTTCTTTCCCGGCGTCGCCTTTTTCCTGTCGGCCTGGTTCCCGGCCCAGTATCGCGCGCGCATCCTCTCCTGGTTCCTCGTGGCCATCCCCTTCTCGTCGGTCATCGGCGGACCGCTTGGCGGCATGCTGCTGGAACTGGACGGGTTCTACGGCCTCGCCGGATGGCAGTGGCTGTTCATCATCGAGGGGCTCCCGGCGGTCATCATCGGCCTCTTCCTGCTGAAGCTCCTGGCCGACCGGCCGCAGGACGCCAAGTGGCTGACGGATGACGAAAGGCGCGTCATCATCGCCAGCGTCGAGGACGAGAAGCGCGATCGCGCCGTAACCAAGTTCGGCTCCGCCCTGCGCGATGTGCGGGTGTGGATCTGCACCGTGGTCTATCTCGGCTTTACGGTCGGTTCCTATGGCATCCAGATCTGGCTGCCGCAGATCCTCAAGCAGCAGAGCCTGACCAATCTTGAGATCGGCTGGATCTCGGCGCTGCCCTATCTCGCCGCCACCATCGGCATGATCGTCTGGGCGCGCTTTGCAGATCGCTCCGGCCGCAAGGTGTTCAATCTCGCCACCTGCTGCGGCCTCGCCGCCGTCGGCTTTCTCATTGCCATCTCAACCGGGCGCTTTGATCTCTCCCTGCTGGGGCTCACGGCGGCGCTCGTCGGCGTGACCTCGGCGCGGGCGATTTTCTGGTCTATCCCGACCCGGTTCCTCACCGGCATCGCGGCGGCGGGCGGCATCGCCTTCATCAACACCATCGGCACCACCGGCGGGTTCTTCGGCCCGACCATCGTCGGCTGGCTGAAGGACGCCACCGGAACCTTCGAGGCGGGACTGCTCGCCATGGCAGGCTTCCTCGCGGTGTCCACCGTCTTCGCGCTCCTGCTCAAGCTCGTCGTCCGCGACGAGTGAACCGGCGCCCCCCGGCGCGAGTCTTCAGCCCATGCGGGAGCCGCACCATGATCGATCGGAGAACCTTTTTGTCCGCTGTTGCCGGTAGCCTCACCCTTTCCGCCGCATCGTCCGCGCAGACGCCATCGGGCCGGCTGGCGCTCTACGCGAACGTCGGCCCGGACCTCACCCATTACGAGGTCGACGTGGAGGACCTGACCCTGACGCGGCGCGGCACGGTCACGCTGCCGGACAACGTGCAATATGCCTGGCCGCACCGCTCGCGACGGTTTCTCTACGTCGCCACCAGCAACACCGCGCCCGGCAACGGCGCAGCGCCGGGCACCGCCCATCACCTCAGCGCCCTCAGCATAGATGAACGCAGCGGCGCGCTTGGGCTGTATGGGGCGCCGGTAGCGCTGCCCACGCGCCCTATCCACCTCTCTACCGACATGCCATCGCAGTACATCCTGGTCGCCTTCAACCGGCCGAGCGCACTCAGAGTGTACCGCATCAACGAGGATGGCACGCCGGGTGAGGAGGTCCGTCAGCCCGAAGCACTCGATGCCGGTATCTATGCCCATCAGGCCCGCGTGACGCCGGACAACCGGCACGCGCTGCTCGTCACCCGCGGCAACGAGGGAACCCCCGTGCGCCCCGAGGAGCCGGGCGCGATCAAGGTGTTCGACTATCGGCGCGGCCTCCTCTCCAACAAAGACTCCATCGCTCCCGATGGGGGCCGTGCCTTTGGCCCGCGCCACCTCGATTTCCATCCGACGAAGCCATGGATTTTCCTGTCCATCGAAACGCAGAACCAGATCGCGCTACTGCGGATGAGCGAAGACGGGGTCGATCCCCAGCTGCTGTTCCGGGTGTCCACCCTCGATGCGGCACGCGCCGGACGGGCGCGGCAGGCCGCAGGACCCATCCATGTCCACCCCAACGGCCGGTTCGTCTATGTGGCGAACCGGGCGGAGCAGACCGAGGAGGTCGACGGCACGGAGGTCTTCAAGGGCGGCGAGAACAGCATCGCCGTCTTCGCGATTGACCCGGCGACGGGTGAGCCGCGGCCCATCCAGCATGTAGACACCCATGGTATCCATCCCCGCACGTTCCATATGGATCCGAGCGGCCGGATGATGGTGGTCGAGCACAACCTGCCGGTGAAAGTGCGTGCCGGATCGGGGATGACGACGAACGCGGCCGGGCTGTCCGTCTTCCGCGTTCATAACAACGGCACGCTGACCTTTGCGCGCAAGTACGATGTGGATGTGGATGCCTACTCCATGTTCTGGAGTGGCATGGTTGATCTGGATGCAAGTGGATGATGGTTCGCCATGCTGCGCCGTCGGCGACAACCGCGCGCTGGTTGCGCAACGCAACCGGCATGACCACATCCGCGGATATGCGGCTTGGCGCGCGCCTGAGGCGATCGCCAAGGCGCTTTCTCGCCCTCCTGCTGAGCAGGTGCGAACGGCGATGCTTGACGTCTTCGCGGGCTGGGCATCCGAACTCACGAAGATGACCCTGCAGGGCGGCCTTCTCGCCGCTCGCCCGCTGTCGGCCTTGCCCATCAGCGACAGTTGGACGAGCCGGGCTTGCCATAGTCCGAAGGGTTGATCCGCTTGCTGCCTCGCCGATGGCCTTGGCAATATTCGAGAAGATTTTGCCCCCTCCCTGTCTCCAGTTTGGTGACGGCGGCGACGATGTCATGAAGCCGTTCGCTCGGTCGTCGCGAGTCGCGATCTCTCCCTTTATCTCCTCAGCGACGGCCTTGTTCCCCTCGCCAAGGATCAGGATGTGGCGAAACGGCCCGCCGAAGCGACCGATATTGGCCTCTACTCGATGAAATTATTGTCGCAATTTTTACATATTATACTTCTTATTTATTATTCTATATCGCTTAAACGACCGCCTCCAGGCTCGCAATCATTGAAATTTCCACCACTGCATTTCCCGGTAGGGACGCGACGCCAATCGCGGCGCGGCTCGGCAGGGCTGCATGGATGCGGTCCCAGGCGGGCGCGCCGGCAGCGCGCGCCGCCACCAAGTCCGGCAGCAGGCTGCCCGATGGCGCCGCGCAGACGTCGTGCGGGATGATGGTCGGCGCCTGAAGGGTGACGTGGGCGAAGTCCCACCCGCCGTCGAGCGTCTGCCCGTCCCTGCGCTGCCTCACCAACGTGATGCCGTCTGTCCCCGGAACCAGACCCTGCACCGCCTGGGCGAACATGCCGCCGTTCATATGCGCGCCGCCCCGGAAGAACTCCTGCTCGGCAAGGCAGGCCAGAGCGAGGATTTGCCTGTCGGAATTCACCCGCTCGCGAACGGCGTCATCGTCCTGCGTCTTCCATGACCATGCCCCGTCCCGCCGATGGAGGGCAACCGTGAAGCCCCGCAAGCGATGCCCGAGGGCGTCGCGATGCCGGCGCAGGAGCGCGGCCACGGTGGCCCCTGTGGCGCCGAGCAGCCTTCGGCGAGCTGTCCTCGCGGTCACGGGCACGAACGCCGTCTCGCCGACGACCACAGGCGAAGAGAGGACCAGCCATGGCAGGAAGGTGAGGAAGCCTTGGCCGCCTTCGTCATCTGTCAGGATGACGCTGCTTTTCATCGCCTTCGATGCCCCTTGAAGCCAATTCGGCATAGTCGATCTATTTGACCGAGCCGTGGACCACCTGCGCGTCTGGCATCACTCAGCGCCTCCCGCAACATGTAGATTCAAGGGCGGAATTCGGACAATGCACTGCGGCGATGGCGTACCGCCTGCGGCCCGCGCTGACGCCTTTCGTCAGCCGGGTGGACAAAGGCGAGAAGCAGTGCTGCCCCTTGCCGGCTGCGCGCCGTCCGTTCCATCTGCCCCGCGCCGCCCTGCTGCGCCCTCCATTTCCCAAGTGTTCCCGCCTCAGCTGGCTAATGCATTGGCCAGAACGGATACCCCGCCGGTCAGCGCGGCGATGCCACTCCAGAGCGCGCCGCGCCTATTCAGCTTGCCGCCGTCCTGCAGAGCCGAGACCACACCCACAATCCAGCCGTTCGACGCCTGGTTCTGATCGACCGGCTCCGACAGGCCACTTGGGAGATCTCTGACCGCCCAGCTCGGACCGATCGGCACTGCCGATGCTCGGAACCAATAGAAAGCTGCCACGAAAGCAGACAACGCGCTCACGAACCCCAAGACGGGTGACAGAGCCAACACCATCCCCCCACTCCCTATATGGAACCGCGCGGCCATCGCCGCGAGGCGTCCTGGACAAGCGTCTTCTACAGGCCGCGAGCGGCGCCGGCCTGGCGCTGAAGGAGGGCGTCCACCTCCGCGAAGCACTCGGCGAGCGACACCTCGGCCAAGGGCCTCCGACCGCCAGCGTGCGACTGCGCGCTCACCCGAACCGTCGTCCCCTCCAGATCCAGATTCAGCTCGGCGGCGATGGCCGCCGTCACGGTGCGCAGCTTCAGCAGGCCGGCGCGCAACGCTTCGATCTCAGACATCGTCTGCTTCACGTTTGGACGAAACGATCGGTGCGAAACCGGCCAGCGCGAGGCCCGCGTGGAGGGCCTGCAGGCTGGCAATCGCGTCCTGGGTGTCGCGCGGTGCGCCGCTCCCCTGTGCCCGTCCCAGGCGCGCTAGCAATGCCTCGCACGCATCAGCGGTGCGAGCGGCGAGATCTGGCGCCGCATTGCCGTGCTGATAGCTCCTCAGCGCGTGCATGGCTGCCGTCAGCACCCGCGTGACGTCTTCGGCGGCCACGAGAGGGGCAGGATCTCCCGATTCAACCATCTGCTGCTCCTCAGCTGGAAGCCGCGCCGCCGGCGATTTCCGCAGCCGGCGCAGCGCAGCCGCTCCGGAAGTCAAGGGCTGTTCGCTTGCAAGTATTCCTTCATGGCCCACGCAGCTGCCACGTACCGATCTATGGCGCTATTGAAAGGATGATCCTCATCATCTCTCGACACGCCCAACTTCTCGCGCATGTGCTGGCCCATTTGGTCCGGATTAAACCCCGGCTTCTGCACAACTTCATGCAGCACTTTATAAAATCGCTCGCCGTCGCTGGGCTGGCTGGTATTCCATCAATCAACTCTGAGAAAAGCATCGAATGCCTCGTACATCACTCTTCCTCCTTCGTGCGGTTGTTGGACCGGCTCGTAGCTCCCGATCCGGTCCACAATTTGAACCTATGCTCCGCGTCCCCGCCACTGCTCGATTAGGGCATTGCCCTCGGCATCCAGGACAAAGGTAACAAACTTGTTCGCGCTTCCGCTACACAACGCTTGAAGGATGTGCCCGGCGGATTCCACAAAATCATCTTCGGACATCTTGCCGGCCTTGATGGCCCGATAAACGGCGGCCAAGTTCTTTTCCATCGTATCCACCTGCTCGTCAGAGAGGCTCATCAGTTCCGTCATCTCATTCTTCCGTTTGAAATAGGCGCTACCGCCCTCGCGGTGGCTTGATGAACAGCTGTGGCAGTCGGAAAGCCCCCGACAATGACCGGGCCGCCGCCGGCAAAACCGGCCCTGTCGGCCCATCAGCCGACCTTCTCCGGATCTTCTAGGACGAGATCATCTGCGGCGCCCCGCTCTAATGCCCGATGATGCGACGCCCGGCCAGGGTCGGCGATCTGCCTAGCATTGTAAGTCACGCAGATGGTGCGCACCTCTCTCTTGCGCACGTTCCGCGATTGCAGCGGCCTGCTCGCTTGGTACGCACATGACCCAATCCCGTCGCCGAGGCTGAGATCGCCGGGATGTATCACCGGCCCTCGATGGAAATGGGAAAGCAGATCTCTCCGGGCGCGTCCTTATAGGGGGCGGCGACGGGTGACGCCCACGGCGAAAACGGGCATGTCCCGCGCGCCGATGCCCCCGCCGCGCCTGTGGCTGCGCTCTCCGCGATGGCCATGCTCGCCATGTTCCGGTTCAGGCTCGGGATGCTTTCCCACGCTGGCGACCTGTGGTGTGGCGGGGGTGGTGCTCGCAGCGCTGGGCTGGGTGAGCCGGCCTTCTGACCCGACGGCGCCATGATAGCATACTGATGGGATCGACCACTCGCGGCTTTGGACTTCACGGAGCACGAGTCATGAGGCGTCAAGCACGTTCCCCGACCGGACGCGACCGGTCACGTGGCCCGTTCATGATCGAGCGCAATGCGGCGGGGGCCGGACGCGGGTAGGGAATTGCGGTGGATCAGACGCACATGGCCGATCATCGCCTTGTCCCAAAGCGCCCGGCGCGAAGCCGGTTTGCGCAAGTGCTATGGCGTCGCAAATGGCAGATCGGCGGCGCCCTGCTGCTCGCCGCCGCCCTCGCCTGGGCGCTCACGCGCTGGCTGCTGGGGCCGGAGGTCGTCGCCTATCCCGTCACCCGCGGCGAGCTGGTGAAGACCGTGGTGGCGAGCGGGCACGTGGAGACTGCGTTCCGCGTCGAGATCGGCAGCCAGATCACAGGGATGGTCCGGGAGGTTCTGGTGGACCAAGGGCAGACCGTCACCCAGGGCCAGCCCCTCGTCGCCCTCGAAACCAACGAGCTGAAGGCCCTCGAAGTCCAGGCCGAGGGCGCGAAAGCGCAGGCGGAAGCCCGCGTCCGCCAGATGAAGGAGCTGACCCGCCCCGCCGCCGAGGAGTCGCTGAAGCAGGCCAAGGCCAACCTTGCCAATGCCGAGGCCGCCTATGATCGCGCCCAGCAGCTCGCCAAGACCGGCGCCGGCACGCGCGTCACGCTCGACGACGCCACGAAGAATATCGATGTGGCCCGCACGCAGGTGCGCACCGCCGAGCTTCAGGTCTACACCTCCAGCCCGGGCGGCAGCGACTATGTGATGGCCGAGACCCAGCTGAACCAGGCCAGCGCCAACCTCGAAATGGTGCAGGCGCGCCTCGGCTACGCCACCATCACCGCCCCGCGCGCCGGCGTCCTCATCTCCCGTAACGTGGAGCGCGGCGCCGTCGTCCAGGCGGGGAAGGCGCTGCTGGTGCTGGCCCCGGCCGGCGACATGCAGCTGGTTCTGCAGATCGACGAGAAGAATCTCGGCCTGCTGAAGCTCGGCCAGACCGCGCTGGCCTCGGCCGATGCCTATCCCGACCAGCGCTTCGCAGCCACGGTGACCTACATCAACCCCTCCGTGGACATCACCCGCGCCTCGGTGGAGGTGAAGCTGACGGTGGTCGATCCTCCGGCCTACCTGCGGCAGGACATGACCGTTTCCGTGGACATCGCGGTGGACCGCCGGGCTGCGGCGGTGATCCTTCCGGCACGCACGGTGCATGACGCGACCTCCGCCGCGCCCTGGGTGCTGGTGGTGCGCGACGGCCGCGCGCGGGTGCAGAAGGTGCGCATCGGCCTGCGGGCAGGCGAGTATGTGGAGATACTGGAGGGCGTCGATCCCGGGGAAATGGTGCTGCCGCTCTCGTCCGGCGTGCGGGCCGGCCAGCGCATCCGGCCGGTGCAGGCGTGAAACGCTGGCTACCCTTCGCCTGGATCGCGGCGCTGCGCTTCCTCGCCGAGGGGCGGATGCAGACCACCTTCATCCTGAGCGGCATCGCCATCGGCGTGGGGGTGATCGTCTTCATGTCGGCCATGCTGGCCGGGCTCCAGGCCAATTTCATCAAGCGGGTGCTCACCTCCCAGCCGCAGATCCAGCTGCTGCCGCCCGACGAGGTGGCCCGGCCGCTGCGGCGGGGGGAGGGCGTGTTCGAGGCGGCGGTGGTGCAGCGCCCCGCGCAGCGTGTCCTCTCCATCGACCAGTGGCAGGCCATCCGCGATGCCATGCGGGCGCGGACAGATGTGGTTGTGGCGGCCCCCACCGCCTCGGGCGCCATGCTGGCGGTGCGGGGCGACGCCAGCCGCTCCATCACCCTCACCGGGATGGAGCCGGAGCAGTATTTCAAGATCGTGCGGGTGCCGGACTATATCGTCGCCGGCGAGCTGCGGCTGGGCACCGACGACATCCTCATCGGCACCGAGCTGGCCAAGGACCTCGGCGCCACGGTGGGCGACAAGCTCAACGTCACCTCCGCCGAGGCGCGCGGCCGCATCCTAACCATCACCGGCATATTCGACCTCGGCAACAAGGGCGCCAACCAGCGCAACACCTTCGTGGCGCTGCGCACCGCCCAGAGCCTGCTCAACCTGATCGGCGGCGTGACCACCATCGACCTGACGGTGAGCGACATCTACGCCGCCGAGACCATCGCCCAGGAGATCGAGGCGAGCCTGCCGGTGCAGGCGGAGAGTTGGATCGCAACCAATGCCCAATTCTTCACGGCGGTGCGGGCGCAGCAGAATTCCAACACGCTGATCCGCCTGTTCGTGGCACTCTCGGTGGCCTTCGGCATCGCCGCGGTGCTGATCGTCTCGGTGATCCAGCGCTCCAAGGACATCGGCATCCTGCGGGCCATGGGCACCGCGCGGCGGGAGATTTTGCAGATCTTCCTCATCCAGGGCGGGGTGCTCGGCTTCCTCGGCTCCCTCGTCGGCTCGGTGCTCGGCGCCGGTGCACTGATGCTGTGGCACCATCTGGCCCGGCAGGTGGACGGCACCGAGCTGTTTCCGCTGGTGCTGGAGCCCGGCCTTTTCGTCGCCGCGGCGACGATCGCCAGCCTCACCGGCGTCGCGGCGGGCGTCGCCCCGGCGGTGCGGGCGGCAAGCCTTGATCCGGTGGAGGCGATCCGTGGCTGACGTGCTCGTCCTCGACCTGATCCGCAAGTCCTACAATGTCGGCACGTCGGTGGAGGTGGAGGTGCTGCACGGCATCGACCTCGCCATCCGCGCCGGCGAATTCGTCGCCCTGATGGGGCCGTCCGGCTCCGGCAAGAGCACGCTGCTCAACATCATCGGGCTGCTGGACCGGCCCACGTCCGGGCGGCTCCTCATCAATGGCGAGGACACCACCGACCTGCCGGACACGGCCCTGACCAAGCTCAGGGGCCATACCATCGGCTTCGTGTTCCAGTATCATTATCTGATCTCGGCCTTCACCGCGGCCGAGAACGTGATGATGCCCATGCTGGTGGACCGCGGCCATCCCGACCGCCAGATGGAAGAGCGCGCCGCCGAGTTGCTGGACCGGGTCGGCCTCGGCAAATGGCGCAACAACCGGGCCACCAACATGTCCGGCGGGCAGCAGCAGCGCGTCGCCGTCGCCCGCGCTCTGGCCATGGACCCCACCCTCGTTCTCGCGGACGAGCCCACGGGCAATCTCGATACGGCCTCGGCCAATGCGGTGTTCGAGCTGATGCGGCAGATCAACCGCGAGCGGGCGACCACCTTCCTGATCGTCACCCACAATATGGACCTCGCCCGGCAGTGCGACCGCATCGTCGAGGTGGTGGACGGTCGGATCACTGCGGCGCGGCAGCCGGCTGGCTGATCAGGGTGTGATGTCCCGCCCTAGAAGAAGCCGGGTGGAGGAGGCGGCCTGAGCGGGCGCGTCCCGCCCGATCCCACCTGGTCCCGGCAAATTCCAGATAGCACCGTCTACGGGCAGCGATCGGGCTTGTTGGCACTTCTGTTGGCACCGGAATGAGATGTCGGAAATTCTCTCAACATCCTCAGTATCTTGATGGAATAATTAAGTGCCCTCACCCGCACCATTTCCCGGTCGGCCCACGTCGATTGGCGTCGAAAAATCAAAGAAAATCAATCAGATACCCGCTCTAAGCGTAGAGGGCCGTCGATGCCCGTCTGTCCCGGCGCTCATCGACGCGACGCGGCTCTATGTGGAGAAGTTGCTGCGCCTGAAGGCCGAGCCGGCGCTGGCTGGGCTCGATCTGCGGACGTTCGCGGCAGAGGCCTTAGCGACCGGGGCGATTTCGTACGGCGAACCCTATGAGGCCGTGCACCAGAGGAGTGTGGAGGCGGTGGCGGCCCTCGGTTAAGCCATCGGCAGGCCCCCCCTCCCTCAATCCACGCCCTTCCCGTTCCAGCGCTTCGTCGTCGGCAGGTCGAGGCCGAACAGGTCGAGGGCGCGGGCGACCGTCTGGTCTACGATGTCGAGAATGGACGTGGGCCGGTGATAGAAGGCCGGCACGGGCGGCATGAGGATGGCGCCGTTGCGGGTGGCCTGGGCCATCAGTTCCACATGACCGGCATGAAGCGGGGTTTCGCGCAACAGCAGCACCACCCGGCGCCGCTCCTTCAGGCACACGTCGGCGGCCCGCACCACCAGTTCGTCATTGTAGCAATGGGCGATGCCGCTCAGCGTCTTGATCGAGCAGGGCGCGACCAGCATGCCCTCCGTCACGAACGAGCCGGAGGAGACGGAGGCCCCGATGTCCTTCGGATTGTGGACGTGGTGGGCGAGCGCGCGCACCACCTCCGGCGTGAAGTCGGTCTCGGCGATGATGGTGCGGGCGCCGGACGCGGAGAGGACGAGATGGGTCTCCACCCCGCCCCGCTCCCGCAGCAGCTGGAGCGCGCGGATGCCGTAGATGGCGCCCGACGCGCCGGTGATGGCGACCACAAGACGTTTCATGTCGTCAATCCGGCAGCGCCAGATCGGACCAGATCGCCTCGGTCAGCTCCGTAAAAGCGGGATCGCTGCGCATGGCGCGCATGTGCCGGGGCCGTAGCAGTTCAACCCGGTATTCGCTGAGGATGCGCGCCGGGCGGGCGCTGAACACCACCACGCGATCGGCCAGCGCCACCGCCTCCTCGATGTCGTGGGTGACGAAGATAATGGAGCGGCGCTCCGCCTCCCACACCCTCAAGAGTTCGAGGCCCATGGCGATCTTGGTCTGGTAGTCGAGCGCACCGAAGGGCTCGTCCATCAGCATCAGGGACGGGCGATAGGCGAGCAGCCGCCCCAGCGACACGCGCTGGCGCATGCCGCCCGAGAGCTGCTTGGGCCAGGCATTCTCGAAGCCGTCCAGCCGCAGCAGCTTGATAAGACCTGCCACCTGCGCCGCCTGTTCGCCGGCGGGCGTGCCGCCCAGCTCCGCGCCGACGCGGATGTTCTCGGCCACCGTGCGCCACGGCAGCAGGGCGTCCTTCTGGAACATGAAGCCCACCTTGGGCGGCGGCCCGGTGACGGCCTTGCCGTCCACCTCCACCTGCCCGCCGGAGGGCTTCAACAGCCCGCTGATGGCGCGCAGGATGGTGGACTTGCCCGAGCCCGAGGGCCCCACCACGGCGACGAACTCGCCCTCCGCCACATCGAGCGAGATGCCGGAGACCACCTCCAGCGGCGGCAGGTCCGGCCGGGGGAAGGAGATGCAGAGGTCTTTCAGCGCCGCGCGGGGCCTCGTTGTTTCGGCGGAAAGCGCCAAGTTGGTCAGCGCCATGTGATCACCCTCCGCTCGATGAAGCCGACAAGCTGGTTGGCCAGCATGGCCAGCACCATCAGCACGATGAGGCCGGTGAACACGCCGGTGGTGTCGAGCTGCCCGCCACGGCTCTCCACGTACCAGCCGAGGCCGCGATTGGCGCCGATCAGCTCGCCCACCACCGCGCCGATCAGGGCGAGGCCGATACCGATGCGGAACGAGGCGAGGATCCACGGCGTCACCGCCGGCAGCAGCACGCGGCGCACCAGATAGAGGCGCCCGGCGCGCATGGACTTCATGAGGTCCAGATGATCGGGATCGATGGTGCGGATGCCCTCCATCACGTTCATCAGGAAGATGAACACCACCATGGTGAAGGCCATCATGATCTTCGAGAACAGGCCGATGCCGAACCACAGGATGAACAGCGGCGCCAGCGCCACGCGCGGCAGGCCGTAGAGACCCATGATGACGGGATCGAGCGTGCGGGCGACTTCCGGCGCCCGCGCCAGCACGATGCCGAGCGGGATGCCAACCAGCGCCGCGAGGATCAGCCCCGCCCCCGCCTCCTGCAACGTGGTGCTGGTGTGCAGCCACAATTCGCCGCTCAGCGCCAGCTCCCACAGCCGCGCCGCGATCAGGCTCGGCCGGCTGCTCCAGAAGGGGTTGAACAGGGTGTGGGAGGCGAGCTCCCACAGACCGAGTAGGACGGCGATCAGGCCGATCTGCCGCAGCCCCGTTGCGCCGATGCCGATGGAAAAGCTCCGCCGTCCCGGCCGGGCGAAGGCCGGCCCGCGCGTGGTGATGCTGTCGCTCATGCGGCGCCTCATTTGGGCAGATAAGAGAGGGCCACGATGTCGGCGTAGGGCACCGGCTTCAGCTTCGGCTCGGCGATCGTCATCATGGACATGAGGAAGTTGAAGCTCTCGGGCGACATGACGCCGTCCTTGGAGAGATAGCCGGCGGCCAGATCATCCGCGAGCTGGGCGACCATGGCATCGTCCTTCATCTCCGGGAACAGGCCCTTGATGGCCGGGTAGAGCACGGTCTTGTCCTGCTGGATGAGGCGCAGCGCCTTCACCACCGCCCGCGCCACCTTGCGCGCGTCTTCCGGATGCGCCTTCAGCCAGGTGTCGGTGGCGATTAGGTCTTGCGCCGGATAGGGAAGCTTGCGGAAATCCTCGATGATCCGGTAGGCACCCTTCTCGGCCATGACGATCTGGATGTCGGGCGTCGAGAACATGCCGCCGGCAATGGCGCCGGCCTGCAGCGCGGCCTTCTGCGCCCCCGCGCGGCCCACCGAGAGCAGCACGAAGTCCTTGTCCGGATCGAGCCCCGCTTTGCGGATGGCGTAGCGCACCGTGGTGTCGGTGAGGCTGCCGGCCGTGGTGATGCCGATCTTCTCGCCCTTGAGATCGGCGATGCTTTTCGCGGTGGAATCCGCCTTGCCGATCAGCGCGTAGCTGTGCTGCTCGGCCAGCGCCACCAGCACCTTTCCGCCGAGGCCGCGATCCTGGAGATGGACCGCATGGTCGGCGGCGCAGATGCACAGATCGATGCTGCCGGAGGCGAGGGCCTGCGCCACCGGCCCGCCGCCCTTGAAGTCCAGCCGCTCGTATTTCAGGCCTTCTTCCGCAAAGTAGCCTTTTTGCTCGGCGACGAGAACCGGCAGGCCACCGGCCGAGAGCTGGGCGACGCCGATCTTGAGAAGCTCCTCGGCGGAGGCGGCCGTGGAGAAGAGGCCTGCCAACGTCAGAAGCGCCGCGGCGAAGAGAAGAGACTGGACCCTGCGACGCATGTGTTCACCCCTGGAAGAGTGGAAGGCTGCTTCATCAACCTCAAATGCCTGACCCCTTCTGTGCTTCAGGCGATCGATGGTTTTCTTGTTATCAGCCGGGATCATCCCGAAACTTCTTGTGGCGTGGAGGGGACGGGCGTGGCGTCCCCGCAGCCGCCACGCCCGTCCTCTTCGCCACCCGGCTCAGCGGCCCGGCGGCTTGGCGGCGAAGGGCGAGCCACGCAGGCACATGGCACCCTTCGCGTCCTGCCACAGGCGTTCGGTGGCATGCAGGTGTCCGAGCGCGCGGGCGACAATGGCGAAGTTGTAGTCACTGAAAGCTTCCGCGATATCCGTGTAATAGCGCGGCGCCTCGCCGATCATCTGGGCGATCTTTTCGGCCAACGCCGCGACATCGCCCTCGCTCGCAGTGGCGCCGGGCTGGTCCGCCTTGCCGGACACGTAATCGCCGATCTTCGCCGTGTCCGCATAGGCATAGGCGATGCGCTCGTAGCGCTCCTTCGGGATGCCCTCGGAGATGGTGGCGTCGATGCCGACCTTCGCCGTGGTGGGCACCACGCCGGGCGGGGTCGGCGGCAGGCTCGGGTCCAGCGGCTTTCCGCGCGCACCTGTGACGATCATGATGTCCTTGTCGCCCTGCACGCGGGTGGCGATGGCCCATTCCACGTCCATGGGATTGAAGACGTCGATATCGTCGTCCACCACCACGACATGCTTCAGATCCATCACGGAGAGGGCAGCGAGAAGGGCGTTCTTGCCCTCCCCCGGCTGCTTCTTGATGGAGATGACCGCATGCCAGAAGGCGCAGCCGCCGAGGGTGACGTTGATGTCCTTCACCTGCACGCCGGCGGTCTTCAGCGCGTGCCGGATCGCGGCGTAGCGGGTGGGAGCGGCGAGCCAGGTGTTCTCCCACGGCATGTGGAGCGCGTAATAGACCGCATCCTTGCGCATGGAGACGGACTTGATGCGCACGATGGGGTTCCAGTGCAGCCCGCCCATCAGGCGGGTGAACTCGCCGAACCGGCCCTCCGGGTAAATCCAGCCGTGGGGCAGGATCTCCGCCTCCAGCACGATCTCGGCGTCGGCGATGTAGGGCACGTCGATGGTGCGGCAGGGCGCGAGGTCCACCGGGCCGCCCCGCAGGCCACCGGAAATGGCCATCTCGTCCACGCCGAGGGGCGCGCGGAAGCCCGACCCCATGATCTCGTAGGGGTGGGTGCCGATGGAGATGGAGATGGGGCACGGCCGTCCCGCCTCATACGCCCGCTGCGCGAACAGGCGCATGTTGTTGGGCGTGACGATATCGATGCCGGTGAGGTTCTTTTCCTTGACGATGAAGCGGTAGATGCCGGCGTTGAGCCCGAATTCCGGATCGCGCGCGATGACCACGCCGGCGGTGATCATCGGGCCGCCGTCATAGATCGAGCTCATGGGGATGGGCAGCTTGTAGAGATCGACCTCATCCCCCTCCATCACCACTTCCTGCGTGGGCGAGGTGTTGACGATGTTGGGGCTGACGGGCCGGTCGATGGCCGCCCTGAGCTTCGTCTCGATTTCGGGATAGGCGGTGCAGCCGAGCGACATGATGGCCCGCTTCTGCGAGCGGATGATGCCGGAGACGACGGGCACGTCGTAGCCGATGACATTGTGGAAGAACAACGCCTTGTCGGACTGGTCCACGAGCGTCGCAATGTGGCGGATGTCGATCGGCTGGTGGAGGTCGATCAACTCACCCTGATCGCGAAGCCGGCCCAGAAACTCGCGAAACGTCTCGGTATCGTGCCGCATCTGTCACGCTCCACGCGCGCCACGTGCCGTGGCCACGCCCATAAAAAAGCCCGGCCTGCCGCCAGGCTCCGGATCACCTGGACGAGGCCGCACCCGACGCGCAGAGCCCGCCGCGAACGGGTTCGCGCGTGGCAATCGGCTGACGACTGGTGAAATCGGGATGCTTTGCAGTTGTCGCATCGATCATGACATGAAAACCCTCGCATACGCGCGCCATTACTGACGCACTTCTTGGCCGCTGCTTGTGGCTACCGGCCAGCGATCAGGAATCAATCGGGCGCCGTGGCACGGGGGACCGCGCCGCGATGCTTCGGCATCTGAGGATGCCCGTCATGCCGGAGGAACCCGTCTTCAAGCGTCCCTCGGGCCGAACGATGTCGGTTTTCACGCGGATGAAACGCGGTCTCCGCCCGCCATGCGGGGTCGGCCGGAGACCAGCCACCACGACAGACATAATACATAGCTTGGTATGTAAGTCCATATATTCGCCATGCGCGAATATTAGGCAGACAATCAGTCGTCCCGGCGCGCCAGATCGGCTTCCAGCCGTTCCGTGAGGTCTATCAGCATGTTGCGCAGCGCCGCTTGCGCCGCCGGATCGAGCCCTTCGAGCGCCACGCTGTTCACCTCGGCGGCATTGCGGACGGCATCGCGGGCAAGGCGCGCACCCGCCTCGGTGAGATGAATGGTGGCGAGCCGCCCGTCTTCCGCGCTTTGGCGGCGGGTAATCAGCCCATCCCTCTCCATGCGCTTGAGGGTGTTGGCCATGGTGGCCTGCTCAATGCGCACCACCTCGCACAAGTCGCGCTGACTCATGCCATCCTGCGCGAGCAACTCCACGGCGATGGGATATTGGCCGGGCAGGATTCCATCCGGCCCGTTGCGCACCTTCAGCGATTGCGCAAGAAGACGAGCCAGAAGGCTGATGAGGTAGCCAAGCGTCGTACGATGCAGCGGGGCGACGTCCAAGCCTTCCGGCGCCTCACTCTCCTGCGCCTGATGCTTGCCCTTGGCCGCCATCATTACCCCCCGCTCGATTGCCGATCCCGCCGGGCGGACGCCCGGCGCCGCACCGTCTTCCGCAGCCCCTCGGGCCGCGTCCCCTTTTCGGTTTTAGAGGGAGAGAGGCGAGATTTCCAAGGCCCCGCGCCCCCGTGCCGCCGGCGCCGGCCGCTGGCGCCCTCACTGATCCATTCTTGGGCAGCCCTCTGTGAGCTGCCCACCCCAAACCGCCCACCTTTGCAACAGGGTAGGCATAATTATCTAATTTAAATGGATAAATTTTTTCATAGCGTGCTATCTATTTAGCCTTCTCCCTCCCGAATACGCGCTGTAGGCTTCTCACCAGTCAGCCGAGAGGTGATGAGCGTGACCGTGGAGCGCGACAGCGACCGGGGATCGGATGCGGGGCATGTCCTCGAAATTCCGGGCGCGACCCTGAAGGGCCGGCAGGCCTATGACCTGCTCCGGCGCGAGATCGTCTCCTGCCGCATCCTGCCGGGCACCCGCTTCACCGAGGCGGAGCTGATGGAGCGGCTGGAGATCGGCAAGGCGAGCTGCCGCATCGCCCTCCAGCGGCTCATCCAAGACGGCTTCGTCGCTTCCATGCCGCGCCACGGCTACCGCGTCACACCCATCACGGTGAAGGACGTGGAAGAGGTCTTCGCGCTTCGGCTGGTGCTGGAGCCGCTGGCCGCGCGCGGCGCCGCCGGCCGGGTCAACCGGGCGCATCTGGAGCGGCTCGAAGAGGCCTGCCGGGTGAAGCTGACGACCGATGTGGGCAACCAGATCGACTTCTTCCTGGAAGCCAACCGCAGCTTCCACATGGCCATCGCCGAGGCCGCCGGAAACCAGCGCCTCGTCCGCACGCTCTCCGGCCTTCTCGACGAGATGACGCGCCTCGTGGCGCTCGGCTTCGGCGTGCAGGGCGTGCGCCCCAACATCGCCAACGATCATGTGCTGCTCATCGAATATCTCTCCGCCGGCGATGCGGCCGCCGCCGCCGAAGTGGCGCGTCGCCATGTGGAGACGTTCCGCGAGATGACCATGGAAAAGGTCATTGCCTCGCTGCGCGACTCCGCGGCGGTGGTTCCGGTCTCCCCGCTCTCCAGCCTCGGCGGGAGGGTGCGGTGAGCGTCGTGCAGCTGGAAAGCGTCGGCAAGAGCTTCATGCGCCGCGACGGCGAGCAGCTCGAAGTCCTGCGCAACATCGATCTCGACGTGCCTGAGCGCTCCATCGTCGCCCTGGTCGGCGCCTCGGGCTGCGGCAAGAGCACGTTGCTCAACATCGTCGCCGGCCTCATCCCGCCGGATCAGGGCACGGTCTTCCTGAACGGCCAGAAGTCCAGCGCCTTCCAGGACTGGCGCACCATGACCTACATGTTCCAGGAGGACCGGCTGTTCCCCTGGCGCACCACCGCGCAGAACGTCGCCCTTGGCCTCGAGGCTGCCGGCATGGCGCGCGCGGAACGGCGCGAGCGGGTGATGCAGGTGCTGGAGCTGGTGGGGCTCGAAAAGTTCGCCGATTCCTTCCCCCACGAGCTGTCCGGCGGCATGCGCTCGCGCGCCGCATTGGGCCGCAGCCTCGTCACCGAGCCGTCCATCCTGCTCATGGACGAGCCCTTCTCCAAGCTCGATCCCTCCATCCGCACCCAGATGCACGACGAGGTGCTGCGCATCGCCGAACTCCGGCAGATGTCCGTGCTGTTCGTCACCCACGATGTGGAGGAGGCGGTGGTCCTCGCCAACAAGATCGTGGTGCTGATGCCGCGTCCCGGGCGGGTGAAGGAAACCCGCGAGATCGCCCTGCCCTACCCCCGCGATCCGCTCTCGCCGGAGGTCGCCGAGGAGGTGCGCCTGCTGCGCCTCGCCCTTTGAGCCCCAACGCTTTCCGCCACGTCCGTCCCCTTTCGCAGAAGCCGAGCCCGATGAAGCGCTCTCCCCTCCAGATGACCCAGGACCGCCGGCTGCGCCTGATCGGCCTCAGGCTGCTGCTCATCCTCGTCGTGGTCGGCATCTGGGGCATCGGCTCGCTGGGGGCGCCCGCCTTCATCCTGCCGAGCCCGGCGCGGGTCTTCGGCGTGTGGACGAAGCTGGTGGTGACGCCGGGCTTCTGGGCCGATTTCGGCATCACCTTCTACCGCATCGCCATGGGCTTCGCCTTCGCCACCGTGGTGGGCGTGGTGCTCGGCCTCCTGCTGGGGGCGAGCCGCTTGCTGGGTGATTTCTTCCAACCTCTGTTGGTGGTTATCAACACGGTGTCCTCGTCGATCTGGGCGATCTTCGCGCTCATCTGGTTCGGCCTGTCCAACTGGTCCACCATCTTCGTGGTGTTCATGACGGCGATGCCGCTCATCCTCACCAATGTCTGGCAGGGCACGAGCACGGTAAACCGCGAATTCATCGAGTTGGCGCAGACATTCCGCATGTCGCGGCTGCAGGTTTTGCTGAAGATCTATTTGCCCACCATCCTGCCCCAGTTCTTCGCCGGTGCCCGCCTCGCCTTCGGCTTCGGCGCCCGCGTCTCCATCGTGGCGGAAGCACTCGGCGCATCGAGCGGCATCGGCTACCGGCTGCGGCAGGCGGCGGATCTCGTGCAGACGGACCAGGTGTTCGCGTGGACCGCGACGCTCGTCATCCTGATGATTTTCATCGAGGCGGTGCTGCTGAAGCCCCTCGAAACGCATCTCTTCGCCTGGCGCAAGCCTCGCCCGGCCTGAAACCCATAAAGCCAAAAAACAGACAACCTTCCATTACGGGGATTTCGATATGAAGCGTCTTGCATTACTGGCCGCCGCAGTCGCAATCGGCCTGTCGTCTCTTCCCGCCGAAGCCGCGAAGGTGCGGATCGGCTACTGGAGCTCCGGCGTCAGCCTCGGCTTCGGCTCCTTCCTGGAAGCCGGCAAGTTCATGGAGAAGCAGGGGCTCGAAGCCGAGTTCGTGAAGTTTCCCGATGTCAATGCCCCCACCAAGGCCATGGCCGCCGGCGCCATCGACTTCGCCATTGGCGCCAGCGCTGGCAGCGCCTTCTCCGTCGCCACTGATGGCCTGCCGCTCACCATCGTGCTCGCCACGCAGGTGGCCGATCTCGACTTCGTGGTGATGGCGGATTCGCCCATCACCAAGATGGAGGAGCTGAAGGGCAAGAAGATCGGCATGTCGCCGGCCGGCAGCGCCACGGCGGCCATCAGCGCGGCCATCCTCATCAAGAATTACGGCATGACCGCCTCGGATTTCGAGGCCGTGCCGGGCGCCGACCCGCGCCTTGCGCAGTTCCTGGTGCAGAAGAACATCGAGGCCGCGGCGCTGCGCACCGTCACCATCGCCCTCCTGCCGGACGTGAAGCTGCGCAAGCTCGCCTCCTTCCGGGCCGAGTGGGCGAAAGTCACCGGCAAGCAGGCCCCGCCCGTGCTCGGCGTCGGCCTCATGCGCAATGCCTGGATGAAGGAAAATCCGGGCGCCGCCGCCAAGGTCATCGCCGGCATGCGCGGCGCCTATGAGGCCGGCAAGGCCGACAAGGCCGCCGTCGCCAAGGCCCTCATGGCTGCCGGTAACATCCCCGAGGATGACGCCAAGGCCTACGCCGCTTTGTGGGACGGCATCTACACCGTCTCCATGGAGCCCGCCGACATCGCCTCGATGAAGGCCGAGTTCGAAGTCTTCAAAAGCGTCGGCGCAGTAAAGGGCGACCTGCCCGACGCGGCCCTGGACCCCGCCCCCTACGAGGCGTCCAAGGCCATCAAGTAGTCGCCCTGGCGCGCAAGCCGCCGAACGTCCCAGAGAAACGGACCAAAGAAACGTCCAAGCAGAGAGAAGTGAAATGACTAAGACCATGAAGGCCCTGCTGCTGAAGCAACATGGCGACGTGAGCGACCTCCAGGTCGTCACCGACTATCCGGTGCCCAGCGCCAAGCCGGGCGAGGTGGTGATCCGCGTTGGCGCCTCGTCGTTCAACTATCACGACGTGTTCACGGTGAAGGGCATGCCCGGCATCAAGGTGCCGCTGCCCGTCATCATCGGCCTCGACATGGCCGGCGAGATCGTGGAGCTGGGCGAGGGCGTCACCGGCTGGTCGGTGGGCGACCGCGTGCTCGTGAACCCGCTCAACCCCAAGGTCGGGCTGATGGGCGAGATGATGGACGGCGGCATGGCGGAATACTGCGCCGTCACCGCCGGCCAGCTCATCAAGATGCCCGACGGCGTGAGCTTCACCGACGCCGCCTCCCTGCCGGTGGCCTACGGCACCGCGCACCGCATGCTCGTCACCCACAACACGGTGAAGGCGGGCGACAAGGTGCTCATCCTCGGCGCCTCGGGCGGCGTGGGCACGGGCTGCGTCATGCTCGCCAAGCAGATGGGCTGCGAGGTGATCGCCTGCGCCGGCTCCGACGACAAGATGGCCCGCCTCAAGGAACTGGGCGCGGACCATGTCGTGAACTACCGCACCACCGACTTCTCCAAGTGGGCGGTCGAGAAGTACGGCAAGCCCCAGCGTCGCACCTATGAGGGTGGTGTGGACGTGGTGGTGAACTTCACCGGCGGCGACACCTGGGTGCCCTCGCTGCGCTGCGTGAAGCGCGGCGGCACCATCCTCGTGTGCGGCGCCACCGCCGGGCACGATCCGAAGGAAGACCTTCGCTACATCTGGAGCTTCGAGCTGAAGGTCATCGGCTCCAACAGCTTCTACCACGAGAACCTCTCCGCCCTCATGGACATGATCCAGAAGGGCGAGCTGAAGCCGGTGGTAGACAAGGTTCTCCCCCTCGAAGAGGCCGCCGAGGGCCTGCGCATGATCCGCGACCGCGAGGTCATGGGCAAGATCGTCGTCACCCCCTGAGAGGCTTCATCATGTCTGACGCTCCCCTGACCAAGGAACAGGTCCAAGCCCTCCTGTTGAAGGGCCCCTTCCACCAGTGGCTCGGCCTCACCGTCGAGGACGTGGGCGAGGGCACCATCCGCCTGCGCGCCAAGTGGCGCCCGGAATGGGTGGTGAATGCCGACAAGGGCTACGCCCACGGCGGCATCCTCGCGACGCTCGTTGACCTCACCGCCGACTGGGCGCTCGTCTCCAAGACCGGGCGCGGCGTGCCCACCGTCGACCTGCGGGTGGACTACCACCGCGCGGCCATGCAGCACGACCTCATCTGCGTGGGTAAGGTCATCAAGTTCGGCGGCCAGCTCTGCGTCTCCGAGGCGCAGATCCTGGACGAGGACGGCAAGCTGCTGGCCTCCGGGCGCGGGGTCTACATGATCCCGCCCAAGGCCTGAGGAGGCGCCCGTGGCCGCGCTCGACCATGTGGTGATCAACACCCTCAAGTCCATGGACGCGGCCGCGGACCTCTTTGCGGCGCTGGGCTTCACGCTCACGCCGCGGGGGTACCATTCGCTCGGGTCCATCAACCATCTGATGATGACGCCCGGCGCCTATCTGGAGCTGGTGGGGGTGCCGGACACCGGCCGCCAGCGCCAGGAGGTGCTGGACAGCCCCTTCGGCCTCAACGGCCTTGTGCTGCGCACCTTCGATGCCGACGCCACCCGCGACCGCCTCGCGGCCTCGGGCTTCGCCCCGACCGGTCCGGTGGCCTTCTCCCGCCCGGTGGATCTGGCCGGCGTGGAGCACGATGCCCGCTTCCGCACCGTGCGCCTGCCGCCGGAGACATTTCCGGCCGGGCGCGTCTATTTCTGCGAGCACCTGACGCCGGAGCTGGTCTGGCGGGATGAGTGGATGAGCCATCCCAACGGCTTCTGCGCCATCGACGCCTTCACCATCGCCTCACCCGATCCGGAAGCCGAAGCCCGCCGCCTCGCGAGCGCCTTCGACAGCACGGCCGAGCCGGATGGCGATGGCTGGCGCGTGCCGCTGGAGGATGCCGACGTGCTGGCGGTGCCGGGCGAGAAGGCCGCCTGCCGCACGACGACGCTGCGCTTCTCATCCCTCGACGACATCGCGGCCCGCGCCAACGCGCTGAGCGACGCCCGTTGGGAGGCGCTTGGCCCCGACGCGGGGCGCCTCACCCTGCCCGCCTTTGACCTGAACCTGACCTGCAGGAGCAGCCGATGAGCTTGCCCGCGAACCTCGGGGATTTCGTCTGCCGCACCACCGCGCCGGACCATCCCCTGTTCATCGGCCTCGACTTCGACGGCAGAACCACCGTGCTCACCCGCGCCGCCTTCGACGCCCTCGCGGATGCCGTGGCGCGGGGTCTTCTCAAGCATGGCCTCGTGCGCGGCGACCGCGTCGCCATCCTCGCCGCGAACCGGCCGGATTATGTGGCGGTGGTGATGGGCGCCATGCGCGCCGGCATCGTGCCGGTGCCGGTGAATTTCAAATTCCCCGCCGCCACCATCGCCGACGTGATCGCCGATTGCGGTGCGCGCCTCGTGGTCCATGACGGCGAGCGCCGCGCGCTGCTGCCCGCCGAGGCGCCCGAGGGCGTCGCCTTCGTGGATTTCGACGGCACGGGGCCGGGCACGCTCGCCGCTTTGCTCGATCCCGGCGCGTTCGAGCCGGTGGTGCCCGCCCCCGACGAGCCGGCGCTCAGCCTCTACACCTCCGGCTCCACCGGGCGGCCGAAGGGCGTGCTGCTCTCCCACGCCGCGCACCGCTGGGTCGCGGACACCCGCCGCGCCGAGATCGACCTCTCCCGCGAGCGCATGCTGATCGCCGCGCCGCTCTACCACATGAACGCGCTGGCGCTGGCCTTCCTCGCCTGCGCGGCCGGAAGCACGGCGGTGCTGCTGCCCCAGTTCCGCGCGGTGCCCTATATCGAGGCCATCGCCAGCCACGGCTGCACCTTCCTCACCGCCGTGCCGCCCATGATCGCCATGATGCTGCGGGAGAAAGCGGCGCTGGCTGAGGCCGACCTTTCTGGCGTGCGCCTGCTGCGCATGGGCTCGGCACCGGTGACAGATTCGCTTGCCCAGCAAATCCGCCAGCTTCTGCCCAACGCCGCCATCATCAACGCCTACGGCACCACGGAAGGCGGGCCCATCGTGTTCTCCGGCCATCCGGACGGGCGGCCCGTGCCCATGGGCTCGGTGGGCTATCCCCATCCGCAGGTCTCGGTGCGCCTCGTGGGGCCGGAGGCGCCGGAGAGCGGGGAGCTGGAGATGAAGAGCCCGGCCGTGATGCTCGGCTATCACAAACGCCCGGACGTGCGCTCGCCCCTCACGGCGGACGGCTTCTACCGCACCGGCGACGTGTTCCGCCGCGACACGGACGGCTTCTATTATTTCCTCGGCCGCACCGACGACATGTTCGTCTGCGGCGGCGAGAACATCTTCCCCGGCGAGGTGGAGGCGGTGCTCGACAAGCACCCGCAGGTGCTCCAGTCCTGCGTCGTGCCGGTGCCGGACGAGATCAAGGGCGAGAAGCCCGTGGCGTTCGTGGTGCGCCGGCCGGGCGCCGACATCGGCGAGGAGGCGCTGAAGCAGTTCATGCTCGCCAACGCCCCCGCCTACCAGCATCCGCGCCGCGTCTGGTTCCTGGAGCAGATGCCGCTCGCCACCACCAACAAGATCGATCGCAGCGCGCTCAAGCGTCGCGCAATGGCCGAGATGAACCCGACCGAAGTCAGCGCGGGGAGCCCCGCATGAACATCATCGCCCCGCCCCGCGCGGTGCCGGACCAGGCGTGGGTGGCCGAGGCCATCGCCCGCATCGAGGCGGACATCAACCGCTCGGCAGACACCCACCTCATCCGCATCCCGCTGCCGCGCGTGCCGGGCATCGCGCTCTATCTGAAGGACGAATCGAGCCACCCCACCGGCAGCCTCAAGCACCGGCTGGCGCGCTCGCTTTTCCTCTATGCCCTGTGCAACGGCTGGATCGGGCCGGACACGACCATCATCGAATCCTCCTCCGGCTCCACCGCCATCTCGGAAGCCTATTTCGCCCGGCTCCTCGGCCTGCGCTTCATCGCGGTGATGCCCCGGCGGACCTCGGCGGAGAAGGTGGCGGCCATCGCCTTCGAGGGCGGCGAGCCCTACCTCATCGACGGCTGGAACACCTCGGAAGAAGCGCGCCGGCTCGCCGAGGAGCTGGACGGCCATTACATGGACCAGTTCACCTTCGCCGAGCGTGCCACGGACTGGCGCGGCAACAACAACATCGCCGAGAGCATCTTCTCGCAGATGGCCTGGGAGCCGCACCCGATTCCCGACTGGGTGGTGTGCAGCGCGGGCACGGGCGGCACGGCGGCGACCATCGGGCGCTTCATCCGCTACCGCAAGTTCCCCACCCGCTTGTGCGTGGCGGACCCGGAAGCCTCCGTCTTCCACCGCCACTATGCCGACCGCTCCGTGATGCAGGTGGATGCCTGCAAGAGCGTCATCGAGGGCATCGGGCGCACCGTGGTGGAGCCCTCCTTCATCCCCTCGGTGGTGGACCGCATGGCGGTGATTTCCGACGCGGCGAGCATCGCGGCCGCCCGGCGAATCAGCGCCGTGATCGGCCGCGCCTGCGGCGGCTCCACCGGCACCAACATCTCCGCCTGCGTGGACCTCATCGAGGAGATGGCGGCGGAGGGGAAAGGAGGGTCCATCGTGACCCTGCTGTGCGATTCCGGCGCGCGCTACCGCTCCACCCTGTATGACGATGCCTGGCTCGCCGAGCACGGCATCGATCTGACGCCCCATATCGCGCGGCTCGATGCCGTGTTTGGCCCCGAGCGCTGAAATTCCCTCTTTCCGGGACTGCACCATGACTGCGTCGTTCGATTGGTCCGCCGGCTATCCCTCGCGGCGCCTGCCCGTGTTCGGCAACAATGTGGTCTCCACCTCCCATCCGCGGGCGGCGCAGGCGGGGCTTTCCATGATCGCGCGGGGCGGCAACGCGGTGGACGCCGCCATCGCCGCCGCCGCCGTCATGGCCATCGTGGAGCCGTGCAGCAACGGCCTCGGCTCGGACGCCTTCTGCATCCTGTGGGACGGCAAGGGCCTGCACGGCCTCAACGCCTCGGGCTTCTCGCCCGCCGCCTGGACGCCGGACTACTTCCGCGCCAAGTATGGTGCCGACGCCAAGACCCTGCCCCAGCGCGGCTGGGACGCGGTGACGGTGCCCGGCGCGGTGGCGAGCTGGGTGGCGCTCTCGGAGCGCTTCGGCAAACTGCCGTTCGCGGACCTGCTCGAACCCGCCATCGCCATCGCGGAGCGCGGCTTCCTCGTCTCCACCAATGTGCAGCACAAATGGGCCGCCGCCGCGACCCTGCCTCAGCTCACCAGCCAGCCCGGCTTCAAGGAGGTGTTCCTGCCCAAGGGGCGCGCGCCCTTCGTGGGCGAGCATGTGACCATGCCGGGCGCCGCCCGCGCGCTGCGGCTGATCGGCGAGACCAGGGGCGAGGCCTTCTATCGCGGCGAGATCGCCGAGGCGCTGGAGGCCAACGCGAAGGCCAATGGCGGCGCCCTCACCGCCGCCGACATGGCCGCCTACGCGCCGGACTGGGTGACGCCCGTGGCGCAGGACTATCGCGGCTACACCGTCCACGAGATCCCGCCCAACGGGCAGGGCATCACCGCGCTGATGGCGCTGGGCATCCTCTCCCATTTCGATCTTTCGGGGATGCATGTGGACGGGGTGGAGGCGCAGCACCTCCAGATCGAGGCCATCAAGCTCGCCTTCGCCGACGTCTATCGCTACGTGGCGGACCCGAGGGCCATGGAGATCAGCCCGGCGGACATGCTGGACCCAGCCTATCTCGCCGACCGCGCCCGCCTCATCGATCCGCGCCGCGCACAGCGTTTCGCGCCGGGCAATCCGGTGCGGGGCGGCACCATCTATCTCACGGCGGCGGATGCATCGGGCATGATGGTTAGCTTCATCCAGAGCAACTACCAGGGCTTCGGCTCGGGCGTGGTGCTGCCGGAATGGGGCGTGTCGCTGCAGAACCGCGGCTTCGGCTTCAGCCTGAACCCGGAGCGCGCCAACGTGGTGGCGCCCCGCAAGCGGCCGTTCCAGACCATCATTCCAGGCTTCCTGACCAAGGACGGCCAGCCGGTGATGAGCTTCGGCGTGATGGGCGGCAACATGCAGCCGCAGGGCCATGTGCAGACGCTGGTGCGGATGCTCGACTTCGCCCAGAACCCCCAGGCCGCCTGTGACGCACCGCGCTGGCGCTTCGACGAGGGCCTCTCCATCAACCTCGAGCCCGGCAACACGCCGGAGTTGCTGGATGGCCTCGCCGCGCTCGGTCACGAAGTGGCCGTGCTCAACGACACCTATCAGGATTTCGGCGCCGGCCAGTTCATCTGGCGCATGGGCGATCCGGCCGTGGAAGGCTACGCGGCGGCCAGCGATCCGCGCCGGGATGGTCAGGCGGCGGTGAGCTGAAGGGCGGCGGCGGCGCCTTCATCACGCGATCCTACCCGGCGGTCGGGCTCGCCGACGCCAGAAGAGCACCGGACGCAAAGGTGCCCTTAGCAGCGGGCGTCGATCCAGCGGCGAAGGCAGAGGCGGAGAAGGATGCGCTCGGCCGCTGGCCCTGGCGCTTCGAGATCACCGCGCAGAGAAGACCCATCGCCCTCCACCCCGTCTCGAGCGGATTCCAGACCGAAACGCGCTCGGGCTCCCGGAACGGATGGGAAGGACGCCCAATAGAAAGGGCCGGCGCACGCGGCGCCGACCAGGCTGGGAAGAAACGGAACGCCGCTCAGTTGCCGTAAGGGCGGTGCAGCTCGACCTCGGGGTTGAGGCGCACGCCGAAGCCCGGCTTGTCGAGGGCGGAGGCCTTCATGCGGCCGTTCACCGGCACCGGCTCGTCCAGCAGCAGCGGGCTGAACGCGGGGCGGACCTCGTCCGCATTGGGCGCGCTCATGATGATCTCGGTGAACGGGCTGTTATGGCGCGTGATCACGAAATGGTAGCTGTAGACGCCCGAGCCGTGGGGCACCATGAGCTTGCCGTGGGCATCCGCCAGCGCCGAGATCTTGATGAGCTCGGTGATGCCGCCGCACCAGTTCACGTCGGGCTGGATGATGTCGCAGCAATCCATCTCCAGCAGCATGCGGAAGCCCCAGCGGGTGGCCTCGTGCTCGCCGGTGGTCACCAGCATGCCCTTGGGCACGTTGCGCTTGAGGTCCGCATAGCCCCAGTAGTCATCGGGAGAGAGGCATTCCTCGATCCACTTCAGGCCGAATTCCTGCGCCTTCTGGGCGAGGCGGATCGAATAGTTGAGATCGAGGCTCATCCAGCAGTCGTACATGAGCCAGAAGTCGTCGCCGACCTTGGCGCGCATGTCGGCCAGCTTCTCGATGTTCTTCTTCAGGCCCTCGTCGCCCTCCGCCGGGCCGTGCAGCAGGGGCAGCTTGCCGCCGATGAAGCCCATCTCCTTGGCCAGGTCCGGCCGCGCGCCGGTGGCGTAGAACTGCAGCTCATCGCGGACAGGGCCGCCGAGCAGCGCATGCACCGGCTCGCCGCGCAGCTTGCCGAGCAGGTCCCACAAAGCGATGTCCACGCCCGAGATGGTGTTCACCACCACGCCCTTGCGGCCGTAGAACTGGGTGGAGAAATACATCTGGTCCCAGATCTTCTCGATCTCGGTGACCTGCCGGCCGATGAGGAAGCGCGAGAGGTGCTTCTCCACGATGAAGGCGCCGATCTCGCCCGCGGTGGTCACGCCGAGGCCGACGGTGCCGTCGGAGGCCTCCACCTCCACCACCAGCGTGCCGAGCACGTTGATGCCGAAGGAGCGGCGGCTCTGCCGGTATTCCTCGTAGCGCGCCATGGGGGTGGCGATGTGGTCGTCGATCCAGTGATAGCCCTGGGTGTCGTGGTAGTCGGCGCCGCCGCCGCGCACGGTATAGGCGCGGACCGCCTTGATGGTCGGCATGGCCATGGTCTTGTCTCCTCTTCGCCCCGCGTCCGGCGCGGGGCGTCAGTTGGTCGAAATCAGGCTCGCATCACGCGCGGCGCGTGGCCGGCGCGACGGGAAGGGTCCGGGACTGGCCGATGGCGAGGATCAGCAGCGCGCCGATGAGCGTCGTCCCGGCGAGGAGGTAGAGGCCCGCCGCCGACGAGGCGAAGGTCGCCTCCGCCCAGGTCTTCACGTTGGGCGCCACGAAGCCGCCCAGCGCGCCGAGGGAGTTGATGAGGGCGATGCCGCCCGCCGCCGCCACGCCGCCGAGATAGTCGGTGGGGAAGGTCCAGAAGATGGGCTGCACCGAGATGAAGCCCGCCGCCGCGAAGCAGAGCGCGATCAGCGCCAGCGCCGGCGAGGTGGTAGCGACGGACGCCGCGATGCCGAGACCGGAGACGGCGAGGATCGCCGCCGCATAGCCCCGCCGGTTGCCCGAGGCGTCCGCCATGCGGGGCAGCACATAGGCGGCCACCAGCGCGCACACCCACGGGATAGCCGAGACGAAGCCCACCTGGAGGCCCACCTTGGTGCCGAGCAGGTTCGCCACCTGCGTCGGCAGGTAGAAGACCACGCCGTAGACGCTCATCTGGATGAGGAAATAGATGAGCGCGAAGTGCAGCACCTTCATGTTGCGCATGGCGGAGAGGAGATGCGCGGGACCGTGCGTGGTCTTGTGGCTGTCCTCGGCGGCGAGCACGCGCGTCAGCTCGTCCTTCTCGGCGGAATTGAGCCACTTGGCGTCGGCCGGCTTGTTGTCGAGGTAGAAATAGGCCCACACGCCCACCACGGTGGCGAGCAGCCCTTCCACCATGAACATCCACTGCCAGCCGTGCAGTCCGCCGAGGCCGTGCCAGTCCAGCAGCAGCCCGGAGAGCGGCGAGCCGAAGATGAAGGCGAGCGGCGCGCCGAAATAGAACAGGCCCATGGCCCGCCCGCGAGCGAACGACGGGAACCACAGGGTGAGATAGAGGATCACGCCCGGGAAGAAGCCGGCTTCCGCCGCGCCCAGCAGCACGCGCAGCACGTAGAAGGTGAATTCGTTGTGCGCGAACATCATGGCGGCCGAGATGAGGCCCCAGGTGACCATGATGCGCGCCATCCAGATGCGCGCGCCCACCTTGTGCATGATGATGTTGGAGGGCACCTCGAACAGCGCGTAGCTCAGGAAGAAGATGGAGGCGCCGAGCGCGAAGGCGGCATCCGAGATGCCGGTGTCCGCCTGGAACGCCTTCTTGGCGAAGCCCACGTTCGCCCGGTCGAGGAAGGCGAGCACGTACATGAGCAAAAGGAACGGCAGGAGCCGCTTGGTGACCTTGGAAATCGTCGCCTGAAGCGACTCGGACGGGGCGGGCATGAGCCTCTCCTTTTGGAAACGTTGCCTCCGGCCGTCTCGGGGTCATTCCCGGACGGCTCTTTTTTTGGCGCGCCCGGTCGGCCGGGAGGCGCGGGGAGACGGCGGCTTTGGGCCGCCAGCACGTCTTGCGATGCGCTCAGTAAACGGCCCGGCCGCCGGAGATGTCGAAAACCGCTCCGGTGGAGAAGGCGCAGTCTTCCGACGACAGCCAGGTTATGAGCGCAGCCGCCTCGTCCACTTCCAGGAAGCGGCCCATTGGGATCTTCGACAGCATGAAGTCGATGTGCTCCTGCTTCATCTGGTTGAAGATCTCGGTGCGCGCGGCGGCGGGGGTGATGCAGTTCACCAGCACGTTGGACTGCGCCAGTTCCTTGCCCAGCGACTTGGTGAGGCCGATGAGGCCGGCCTTCGACGCGGAATAATGGGAGGCGTTGGGGTTGCCTTCCTTGCCGGCGATGGAGGCGACGTTGACGATGCGTCCCCAGCCGTTCGCCAGCAGGTGCGGCACCACCGCCTTGGAGGTGAGGAAGGGGCCGACCAGATTCACGTCGATCACCCGCCGCCACACGTCGGTGGCCAGCTCCCACGTCTTGCCGTTGCCGCCGGTGATGCCGGCATTGTTGACGAGGATGTCGATCTTGCCGTGCTTCGCCGCGACGCTGGCAGCGGCGGCGGTGACGGAGGCTTCGTCGGTCAGTTCCACCGTCTCGGTGGAGACCGTCCCGAGCTTGCCGAGTTCAGCCGCGGCCTCCGCGAGGCGGGCGGCGTCGATGTCCCAGAGCGAGACCTCGGCGCCGGATGCGAGCATGCGCTGGGCGGTGGCATAGCCGATGCCGCGCGCGCCGCCGGTGATGATGGCCACGCGGCCCTTGAGATCGATATTGGTCATGGCGCTGTTCCTCAGCCCTGCACGGTGGTCTGGCGCTGCTCGCCGAGGCCCTGGATGGCGAGGCGCATGGTCTGGCCCGGCGTGAGATAGAGCGGGGGCCTCTGCCCGAGGCCGACGCCAGGCGGGGTGCCGGTGGAGATCACATCGCCCGGCTGCAGGCTCATGAACTGGCTGATGTAGCTCACGAGGTGTGCGACGCCGAAGATCATGGTGCGGGTGGAGCCGTCCTGGAAGCGCTTGCCGTCCACCTCCAGCCACATGTGGAGATCCTGCGGGTCGGCCACCTCGTCGGCGGTCACGAGCCACGGGCCCATGGGGCCGAAGGTGTCGCAGCCCTTGCCCTTGTCCCACTGGCCGCCGCGCTCGATCTGGAATTCGCGCTCGGACACATCGTTGATCACGCAGTAGCCGGCGACATGGGAGAGGGCGTCCTCTTCGCTCACGTATTTGGCCGGCTTGCCGATGACGATGCCCAGCTCCACTTCCCAATCGGTCTTCTTCGAGCCGCGGGGAATTTCCACGTCGTCATTGGGGCCAACGATGGAGCTGGTGGCCTTCATGAACAGGACCGGCTCGGACGGCACGGGCAGACCGCTCTCGGCCGCATGATCGGAATAGTTGAGGCCGACGCAGACGAGCTTGCCCACCGACCCGACGCAGGCGCCGATGCGTGGATTGCCTTCCACCAGCGGCAGGCTAGCTGGGTCGATGGCCTTCAGGCGATCGAGGCTTTCGGGAAGGAGGGCGGCTCCGGCGATGTCCGGGACGATGCCGGTGAGGTCGCGCAGGCGGCCTTCCGCATCGATGAGGCCGGGGCGCTCCTGCCCCGCCGCGCCATGGCGAACGAGCTTCATATGTTTCCTCCCATCGGTCCGCCGTTCGTCCGTTATGGGCCGGACCGGTTCGAGCCAATTCGGGCGGACGCTAGCCGACTGCGCGATAACGGGATAATGAGAAAATCTGTTCAGCCAATTCCATCAGGTTATCGCGATGCGCGACCTCGGACCTGCCGCCCTTCTCTCGCGCCTGCGCTTCAAGCAATTGCGCCTCGTGGACGTTCTTGGACGCACGGGAAATCTCCGCCGCACGGCGGCGGAGCTGAACATGACGCAGCCGGCCGCCACCAAGATCCTCCAGGATCTTGAGGACACGCTTGGGGTGAAGCTGTTCGAGCGCACGCCGCGCGCGATGCTCGCTACGGAGATCGGCACCCATGTGGTGGACTATGCCCGCCGGGCGCTGACAGACGGCGAACGCTTCGCCGGTGCCCTCGCCAATCTCAAGCGCGGCGGATATGGCGCGCTGGCGCTCGGGGCCATCATGGCAACCGCGTCCGACCTTCTGCCCCGCGCCATCGCCGAACTGAAGCGCCAGCGGCCGCTCATGACCATCCAGGTGCTCGCCACCACCTCGGACCAGTTGATCGCAGCGCTCGGACGGGGCGAGCTGGATCTCGTCATAGGTCGGCTGCCCACCAGCGAGGACCGGGCGAAGTTCGATTTCGAGCCGCTGTCCATGGAGGATCTGTGGGCGTTCGCGGCGGCTTCGCATCCGCTGGCCGGGCGGCCCCATCTCGACCTCGCCGACATGGGCGATCTGCCCTGGGTGCTCCAGCCAGCCCCCAGCCCCATGCGGCGGCTCATCGACACCGCGTTTGCCGCTGCTGGCCTCAGGACGCTCGACAATCTCGTGGAGACCTCCTCCATCTTCGCCACGCTCAATCTGGTGCGGCACGCGGGCATGGTTTCCATGCTGCCGAGCACCATCGTTGCGCAGGAAGTTGCGAGCGGCGGGTTCGTCCGCCTGCCGCTGGAGGTGAAGGGGGAGCTGGAGCCCTACGGCATCGTCACGCGAAAGGGCGTGATGATGACGCCGAACGCGGCCGAATTCCTCGCCATCCTGAAGGTGCTCGTCGCGGGGAAGGAGCGGGAGGGCACAAATGCCAGTGGCGCAGGTCGCATACCTCGGCCTCGGGCTCATCTCCTTTCCCGTCAGCGTAACCCCAGCAAGAATGACTGCACGTGAACCTCCACGCGCTCAGTAAGACCTGGGTGCCACGGACCAGCATTGGATGGACGCCAACGAGGCACGGCCGCCCGGCCCTTCAGTCGGCCACGGTCTGCAGATAGGACGGGACGGGGATCGGCTTACCCTTGGCGGTGATCTCGAAGCGGCCGAGCCAGCGCTCGACAGCGTCCCTGAGATGGGATTCGAGCGCCTTCGCGGCCTGTTCCGGCTGGGCATCCAGCAGCAAATCGATGATCCCGATGTGCTCGTCCAGGGCCGCCACGATCAGCCGGATGGGGATCCCCAGGAATGGATCGAAGAGGTGACGGGTGGGGCCGAACAGCAGGTGCGTGCGCTTCAGGGCGCGCATGATCTCCGGGTTCTCGCAATAGCCGAGCAGCGTGATGTGGAGGTCGGTTTCCGCCTCATCGAAGCGCGTGCTGCTGATGGGCGTCTGGGCGCGGGTGGCGAGGATGCGGGCGCGCATGTCCGCGAGCACGGCGGCAGGCACGTGAGAGGCCGCCTGGCGCAGGGCAGCCGGCTCCAGTAGGCAGCGCAGTTCGTAGAGATGGCGGATGCGATCCGGCGTCATCTGCTCGGCGATCCAGTGGCCAGCGTGATCCTTGGCGATGAGGCCGACGCCGTGCATTCGAGCCAGCAGATCCCGCGTCACCGTCCGACTGACGCCGAAATGCTCCGCCAAGCGCAGTTCGTTCAGCCGCACCGAGCCGAACAGGGTGCGTACGAACAATTCCTGCTCGACCTCCTGATACATGCGCTCCCACTGCCGGGGTGCCGACACGTCCACTGGATCGAGCACCGCGGTGTCGGAGGCTTCGCCGCCGGGAACCCGGTAGCCGCGCCCTTCGAGCGGCTCCACCACGCCATCCTCGCGCAGCCGCTCCAGCGCCTGGCGCGCCGGCGACCGGCTGATGCCGAAAGCGCGGACCACCTCCGCCTCCAGCAGGCGCTCGCCGGGACGGATCTGGCCGGCGGCGATCATCTCGCGGAGCTGGAGATAGGTCCGATCCTGGAGGGAGCCGCCCGCCGCGGCATCAGCGTCCTTGCCGGTTCTTGCGTCCCCCATGGCCTGCTCCGTTCCTCCGGGCCCTGCGCGGCATAGCCCGCGCCTATCGGCAGCGACGATCCGTTGCAAGAGGCCCGCGCCCTTGACAGGGACCGTCTCATCGCATCTAACATAAAACGTACTTTGAATCCAAAGTACGTTTTTGGCCGCACCTCAGGACAGCCAGAGTGATCTTCCCGAACGCGCCCATCACCTGCGTCGAGGACCTCCGCCGCCTGGCCGCGCGCCGGGTGCCGCGCATGTTCTACGACTACGTGGATTGCGGCTCCTGGACCGGTGCGACCTATCGGGCGAATGAAGAAGACCTTGCCGCCATTCGCCTGCGCCAGCGCGTCGGCATCGACATCTCCCGGCGCAATCTCTCCAGCCGCATGCTGGGCGAGGAGGTCGCGATGCCGGTGGCGCTCGCCCCCACCGGTCTTGCCGGGATGCAGTGGGCGGACGGGGAGATCCTCGCCGCGCGCGCCGCCGAGCGCTTCGGCGTCCCCTTCACCCTGTCCACCGTCAGCGTTTGCTCCATCGAGGATGTGGCCGCCCACACCTCGCGCCCCTTCTGGTTCCAGCTCTATCTGATGAAGGATCGCGTCTTCATGGAGCGGCTGGTCGCCCGCGCCCGCGATGCCGGCTGCTCGGCGCTGGTGCTCACCATGGATTTGCCGGTGCAGGGCCAGCGCCACCTCGACATCAGGAACGGGCTCTCGACCCCGCCGCGCCCCACGCTGCGCAATCTCGTCAACCTCGCCACCAAGCCGCGCTGGTGCCTGAACATGGCGCGGACCGAGCGGCGCACCTTCCGCAACATCGTGGGCCACGTGGATGGGGTGAGCGATGCCTCCTCCCTCGCCCACTGGGTGTCCGAGCAATTCGACCAGACCCTCAGCTGGGAGCATGTGCGGTGGCTGCGGCGCATCTGGGACCGCAAGCTCATCGTGAAGGGCATCATGGACCCGGAGGATGCCCGCGCCGCCGCCCGCGCGGGGGCGGATGCCATCGTCGTGTCCAACCACGGCGGTCGCCAGCTGGACGGGGCGCCCTCCAGCATTTCCGCCCTGCCGGCCATCGCCGAGGCGGTGGGGGCGCGCACCGAGGTGCTGTTCGACGGCGGCGTCCGCTCCGGACAGGATGTGCTGAAGGCGCTGGCGCTGGGCGCCAGCGGCGTGCTCATCGGCCGGGCGTTCCTCTATGGCCTCGGGGCCATGGGCGAGGCGGGGGTGACGCGCTGCCTCGAACTCATCCGCCGGGAACTCGACCTCACCATGGCGCTCTGCGGCATCACGGACATCGCCGACGCCGGGCGCGCATTGATGGACGCGCCGCTTTTCGCGAACCCGCCGCGCGCCTGGCGGCACCCGTCTGACCGACATGCCCCGCACGCCGGGGCCCGCGACCACAGGAGACGACCGATGTTCGGCAAGTATCAGATGCACCCCGGCAGCGGGGTCAACCCGCCTTATTCCCCGGCCTATCCGGTGGAGTGGGAATGCGCGCTGCGCACGCTGGAGGTGATGACCCGCGTCGATCCCGCGAAAACGCGGGCGCTGCTCGCGGACACGCCGTTCGAGCTGGTGAACGACCGCGTCGCCTTCCGCTTCATGGCCTCGCCGGGACACACTCTGTCTCTCCATCAGGGCCGCATGTTCGACCTGATGGTGACGGTGGCGGTCCGCTATGAGGATCTGTTCACCCAGACGCACATCTACATGTACTGCTCCGACCCCATGGGCATCGCGGCCGGCCGCGAGCTGTTCGGCTACACCAAGAAAGACTGCACCTATCGCTTCGACGAGGCCGAGAGCGGCGCCATTGAAAGCGCGGTGATCCGGCGCGGCGTGCCGCTCGCGGAGGTGTCGTTCACGCCCGATCCGCAAGCTCCCATCGTGCGCCTCGTGGACGGCGCGGAGCAGCCCGGTGGCGAGATCCATGTGCGCCGTCTGCCGCACCCCGAGCGGCTGGAGACGGCCTATGCCGATGTCGTCTACCGCCGCACGCCGATTGCCTATTCCGCGCCTGTCGCCGGCCGCGCGGTCATGAACCTGCACGAAAGCGCCTTCGATCCGCTGACCGAGCTGGAGCCGGAAGTCCTCTCCGCGCAGTTCATGGTCTCCGACGTGTACGGCGGCGGTTTCGCGGTGGAGGACCGTCGTCTGCTCAAGCGGCTCATTCCCTGAGCCGCCCCCAGAACAAGAACGAAGGGAGGATTATCCATGACCCGCAAAACAGACGAGACCATCGCCCGGCTCCGGCGCCCGCCAACGCTCTCCCGCCGAGCCATGGTGGCCGCCGGCGCGCTGATGCTGGCAATGCCGGGGCTCGCCGCCGCGCAGGACCAGAAGACGATCAAGATCGGCGTGCTCACCGACATGTCCAGCCTCTATGCGGACGTGACCGGCAAGGGCTCGGTGGTCGCGACCCAGATGGCGGTCGAGGACTTCAACGCGGCCGGCAAGCCTCTGAAGGTCGAGGTGATCGCCGCCGACCACCAGAACAAGGCCGATGTCGCCGCCGGCATCGCCCGCAAGTGGTTCGACACCGAGGGTGTCGACATGATCGTGGACGTGCCGAACTCGGCCGTCGCGCTCGCCGTGGCCGCCATCGCCCGCGAGAAGAACAAGGTAATGATCGCCTCCGGTCCCTCCTCCTCGGACCTCACCGGAAAGGCCTGTTCGCCCAATACCGTGCACTGGACCTACGACACCTATGCCCTCGCCACCGGCGCCGCCACCGCGGTGGTGGAATCCGGCGGCAAGAACTGGTTCACGCTCACCGCCGACTACGCCTTCGGCCATGCCATGGAGCAGGACGTCCGCAACGTGGTCGCCCGCACCGGCGGCAAGGTGATCGGTGGCGTCCGTGCCCCGCTGAACACGCAGGATTTCTCATCCTTCCTGTTGCAGGCGCAGGCGTCCGGCGCGCAGGTGGTCGGCCTCATCAATGCCGGCGGCGACACCATCAATTCCATCAAGCAGGCGGTGGAGTTCGGCATTCCGCAGGGCGGCCAGCGCCTGGTGGCCACCGTGCTCTACGTCACCGACGTGCATTCGCTGGGGCTGAAGGTGGCGCAGGGGCTCCAGTTCACGGAATCCTTCTACTGGGACCTGAACGAGGGCACCCGCGCCTGGACCAAGCGCTTCGCGCCGCGCAACGACGGGCGCTATCCCAGCGCCCTGCACGCCGGGGCCTATGCCTCGACCCTGCACTATCTCAAGGCCGTGTCTGCCGTTGGGGGTGCCACCGACGGCGTGGCGGTGGTGGACAAGATGAAGGCTTTGCCCACCGACGATCCGCTGTTCGGCAAGGGCTCGATCCGTATCGATGGCCGCAAGATCCACCCGATGTTCCTGTTTCAGGTCAAGACGCCAGCCGAGTCCAAGTATCCGTGGGACTACTACACGGTGGTGAAGTCCATTCCGCCGGAGCAGGTGTGGCGTCCGCTGTCGGAAGGCGGCTGTTCGCTGGTCAAGTCGTGAGCGTCGCCCTGGTCACGGGTGGCGGTGGCGGCATCGGGCGCGCCATCGCACTGAAGCTCGCCGCCGCCGGCCACGACGTGGCGGTGATCGACCGCGACGTGGCGCTCGGGGCCGAGACGGCGCGGCTGGTCGAGAAGGCTGGATCCGCCGCCCTCTTTCTCGCTGCCGACGTTTCCTCCCCGTCGGATGTCGCGGCCTTCGTCGCCGAGATTGAGGGGCAGCTCGGCCCCATCGAACTCTTCGCCAATAATGCCGGCATCGAGGGGGCGGTCGCGCCCATCTTCGAGTATCCGGACGATGCCTTCGACGCCGTGATGGCGGTGAATGTGCGGGGCGTGTTCCTCGGGCTCAAGCACGTGCTGGCACGGATGAGGCCGAGAGGAAGGGGGGCTGTCGTCAACACCGCTTCCACCTCCTCCATCCGCGGCCGGCCTGGGCTCGCCGGCTACGTGGCCAGCAAGCACGCCGTGCTCGGCCTCACTCGCGTCGCAGCGCTGGATGTCGCGGGCACGGCCATCCGGGTCAATGCCGTCCTGCCGGGCCCGGTGGAGACGCGGATGATCCATGCGCTGGAAGAGAAGGCCGCCGCTGCCGGCGGCATCCGCCGGGCGGGCACCGCCGCCTATGGCGCGCCGGAGGATGTGGCGGCGGTGGTCGCCTTCCTCCTCTCGCCGGCCGCCGCCCACGTCAACGGTGCCGCCTGGACCATCGATGCCGGCGCCACCGTGCCCTGACCCTGCTCTAAGCCCGTCCCTATCCGAGGAATTCCCCATGAAGCTCTGTCGCTATGGCGCGCCGGGCGCCGAGATGCCAGCGCTCGTCGACCGCGATGGCCGGATGCGCGATCTCTCCGGCGTCTGTGCGGATATCGGCCCGCGCGAACTGTCCGCCGAGGGGCTCGCCTCCCTTGCTGCGATCGATCCCGCCACTCTGCCGGTGGTCGAGGGCCGGCCGCGCCTCGGCGTGCCGTTCACCGGCATGACCAAGTTCATCTGCATCGGCCTGAACTATTCGGACCACGCGGCGGAAGCGGGCATGGCGGTACCGAGCGAGCCCATCATCTTCCTCAAGGCGCCGTCCGCCCTTTCGGGGCCGGACGACCCCATCGTCCAGCCGCCGCTCTCCACGCGGCTCGACTGGGAGGTGGAACTCGGCGTGGTCATCGGCACCACTGCCCGTTACGTGGACGAGGCGCAGGCGCTCGATCACGTCGCCGGCTATTGCGTGGTGAATGACGTGTCGGAGCGCGCCTTCCAGATGCAGTCGTCCCAATGGGACAAGGGCAAGGGCTGCGACACGTTCGGCCCTGTCGGGCCGTTCCTCGTGACCAAAGACGAGGTGCCGGATCCGCAGGACCTCGACATGCGGCTCGACGTGAACGGCCGGCGCATGCAGGCCGGCAACACGCGCACCATGATCTTCGGCGTGCGCGAACTCGTCGCGTATTGCAGCCGCTACATGACGCTCCTGCCCGGCGACATCATCGCCACCGGTACCCCGCCGGGCGTCGGCATGGGGATGAAGCCCGAGCCGGTATGGCTGCGCCCGGGGGACGTAGTGGAACTGGAAATCGCTGGGCTTGGCCGGCAGCGGCAGCAGGTGACCGCCTACAGGTGAGGGGCCGGCCAACCATTGCAAAGCCGATGGTCTGGTCGCCATGTTCCGGCTCAAGCTCGGGATGCGTCCCGCGTTCTCCGCCTGCGGGTTGGCACTACTGTCGGCATCGACAGGGGGAAGTTTCCATCTATTTCCAGGAGCTTGATGGAAGAATTGAGCGCCCTCACCCGGCCCCACTTCACCCGTGGCTGATCCTCACCGGCGTCAAGAACGCAGCGCCGGCACAGGCGTTCAGGCGGCGCGATAGCGCGGCGCCGGGGCGGAGCCGCCCAGGTGCTGCGCCATGGCCCGGCGGGTGGCGTCATAGGCGAGCCATTCACCGCCGTCCTGCAGGGCCGGGATGGTGACGACCTCGCCGGCATGGAGGCCGGCGAGCGCGGCGTCCACCATCTCCTCCGCGGACATCACGATTTCCTTGGGCAGGTTCCCGTGGCCGCCCACGCCGGGGATGTTCCAGAATTCGGTGGCCGTGGCGCCGGGCAATACCGCCTGTACACGCAGGCCACGCGCGCCGAGTTCGTGCTGGAGCGACTGGGTGAGCGCCAGCACATACGCCTTGCTCGCCCCATAGACCCCGTTCAGCACCTCCGGCGCCAGCGCCACGATGGAGGAGATGTTGACAATGGTGCCGCCGCCCCGCGCCACGAAGGCCGGCGCCGCCGCGTAGGTCAGGCGGGTCAGGGCCGTGACGTTGAGGGCGATCATTTCCTCCATGCGCGCGGACGTCGCTGTCGAGCAGCGGCGTCGCGGCGCCGAAGCCGGCATTGTTCACCAGCAGGGAAATACTGGCGTCCTCGCGCAGCAGCGCCTCGATGCGGCGGAGGTCGGCTGCATCGTTCAGATCGGCGGGCACCGTCTTCACCGCGCGTCCGGTGGCGGCCGTGATGCGGGCCGCCACCTCATCCAGCCGCGCCGCGTTGCGGGCGACGAGGATGAGGTCATAGCCGCGGCGCGCCAGCCGCTCCGCATAGATGGCGCCGATGCCGCCGGAGGCGCCGGTGACCAGCGCGATGCTCTTGTTCTGTTCCGTGTTCATGGCCGATCCCCGGTCGTTCGTCATGCGGGGAGACTAGGCGTGAGGCGACATGTCTTGAATGTCAAAGAAGCGGCAAATCAGGACATGAGCGCGCGACGTCGGTCGAGTACAAGGGCGATGATCTCGGACGCGGCGGCGACTGCGCCGATGGCCCAGATGAGACCACCGGCGACAAGGCCCGCGCCCAGCGCCGAGCCGAGGGAAAAGCCCAGGTACATGGTGGAGGTGTTGAGCGCGAGGGCAACGGGCGCCTGCGCCGCCGGCCCGGCCGCGATGAGCCGTGCGAGTTGCGCGGGATAGAAGGACCACACGCTGAAGCCCCATCCCACCACGCCGGCCAGCACTGGCGCGAGGGCGAGCGCGGGGGGAAGCCGAGTCGCCAGCGCGAGCGTCAGGAAGGACAAAGCGAGCACCGCAAGGGAGCCCATCACCACCCGACGCGAGCCGAGCCGATCGTTGAGGCTGCCACCCGCCGAGACGCCTACCGCCGCAGCAAGGCCCCAGGCCGATACGCTGGCACTGATGCCGGCGGGCCCGAAGCCCAGCACCTCGGCGAGATAGGGCGCGATGTAGGGATAGGCGACGAAGGCGCCCACCGACCAGAACAGCGTGACGCCGAGCAGGCCAAGCACTGCCGGCTGGCGCACCACGCCCAGCCGCTCCGACAGGCTCGCCACCGCCACCTGTGCGCCCGCATCGCGCCGGATGCCCAGCAATATGCCAATGATGGCGACGAGCCCCATCCCTGCAACGCCGAGGAACGTGGCGCGCCAGCCGAAGGCGTGCCCCGCCAGCGCGCCAAGGGGCAGCCCGAGGGCGATGGCGAGGGTCATCCCGCCGCTGACGATGGCGAGCGCCCGCCCGCGCTTCACCGGCGCCACGATCACGCCCGCCAGCGCGTTGGCGCCGGGCACATACAGGCCCGAGGCGATAGCCATGGCCATCCGTGCGATGAGCAGCGCTGCGAAGGAGGAGGAGAAAGCCGCCGCGAGGTTCGCGGCCGTGAACAGCCCCATGGCGAGCAGCAGCGCGCTCCGCCGCCCGAGGCCCGCCGTCGCCACCGTGGTTATGGGCGAGGACACGGCCATCATCAGGGTAAACACCACGACCAGGGTCGCGGTGGCCGACAGGCTCATGCCGAGGTCCGCCGCGATGGTCGGCAGGAGCGGCGCGATCATGAAGCCCTCGGTGCCGATGGCGGCCGTCCCCAAAGCGAGGAAAACCGCAGGCATCAGCGACGAACTGGCCGCGAGGGGAACTGCCGGCGCCTTGGCCGGCGCAAAGGCGGCGGAAGCCGCCGGGGTGTCTTCCGAAATGAGATTGGCCATCACGGCCTCCAGACGCATCGTGCGATGGCTGGACCCTAGGCGCGGTCGGTCATGTCTCAAATGACGTGCAAACGTCAATTTCCGCCACGCGCCGTCTCCTCCTTATCGCCCTCGATGTAGCGCAGGCTGCGGCGCAGGCTCTGGGGCGGATGGCCGAAGTGGCGCAGGAAGGCGCGGCGCATGCGGTCGCGGTCGTCGAAGCCGGTGTCGCGGGCCACCACATCCATGGCGTAACGCCCCTCCTCCAGCATGGCCTTCGCCGCCTCGAGGCGCAGCCGTTCCACCGCCTTGGCGGGAGATTCCCCCGTCTCCTCGCGGAACACCCGGCTGAACTGCCGTGGGCTCAGGCTCGCGGCCTCGGCCAGCTCTTCCACGGTGAGCGGGTTGCGCAGGTGCTCCTTGGCATAGGTCAGAGCGCGGCGGACCCGATCGGAGCGCGGCTCCAGCTCCAGGAGCGCGGAAAACTGCGACTGCCCGCCCGGCCGGCGATGATAGACCACCAGCTTGCGGGCGATGGACCGCGCCAGCGCGGCGTCGTGGTCGTCCTCGATCAAAGCGAGGGCGAGATCGATGCCCGCGCTCATGCCGGCGGAGGTCCAGACATTGCCGTCGCGGATGAAGATGCGGTCGTCCTCCACACGGATGGAGGGATAGCGCTCCTGCAGGGCGCGGGCGTGCGCCCAATGAGTGGTCGCGGCCCTGCCCTCCAGCAAGCCGGCCTCGGCGAGGCGGAAGGCTCCGGTGCAGATGCCGGCGACACGACGCGACCGCTCGCCCGCTTGTGCGATGTAGGCGCGCAATGCCTCCGGCGTGGGGCCGGGCACCAGTTCCCCCAGCACCACCAGCGTGTCGGGATAGGCGCCGAGGGGCTGGGTGGTCACCGAGACCCCGAGGGACGAGGAGATGCCCCCGCCCTTTTGCGACATCAGCGTGAGGGAATAGCCCGGCTGCTCCAGCACCGTATTGGCAAGCTCGAAGGCCGAGACCGCAGCGAGCCCCATCATCTGGAACCCATCCTCGACCATGAAGCCGATGTGCCGCATGTCCCGCTCCGATGTCCTGTTTCGCCGCTTAAGGCAATCTGGGACATAGTATCGAGAATGCAAGCCACCCTGCCCCGTCGCAGTGGGCCAGACGGGGCCGATGACCGGAATCGCCGCGTTTTCGTCCGTCTGCGCGGGGTATCAAGCCCCGAGCCTCAGGCGCCGAGCTTGGTCTTTGCCAGCGGCAACGTGCGGATGCGGCGCCCCGTGAGCGCCGCGACCGCGTTCACCACGGCCGGCGGCACGCCGGGCAGGCCCGGCTCGCCGACGCCGCCCATGGGCGCGCCGCTCTCGACGATCTCCACGTTCACCTTCGGCATGTTGGCGCGCGACAGGATGGGATAGTCGTCGAAATTATGCGATTGCCGCACACCATCCGTGTAGGCCAGTTCCTCGAACAAGGTGGCTGAGAGGCCCAGAGCGGCGGCCGATTCGACCTGTGCCTTCACGATGGCCGGATTGACCACGCTGCCGGGATCAAAGGCGATCCACAGCTCGTGCACCTTCACCTCCCCGCCCTCCAGCGACACCTCGGCAATGGTCGCCGTCTCCGATCCGAACGGGGAGGCCATGGCGACGCCCCGCGCGCGCTTGCCGCCCGGCGCCTCGAACGGCCCCCGCTTCCAGCCGCCAGTCATGGCGGCCACCGTCTCCAGGAGCTTCAGGTGGCGAGCCTTCTCCTTCAGCAGCGCGCGGCGCAGCTCGAAGGGGTCCTGCCCGCCGGCCATGGCCATCTCGTCGAAGAAGCCTTCGTAGAAGAAGTCGTTCATGGAGTGTCCCACCGACCGCCAGAAGGCGATGGTGACGGGATGGGCCACCTTGGCGTAGTCCATCCGGCGGTGGGGGATGGCGTAAGGCTTCTCGATGATGCCCTCCACCGCCGAGGGGTCCACCCCGCCATTGGCGCCGAAGCCAAAATAGCGGCCGAGCGGCCCCTCCCCTACCGTGCGTACCTCGATGGCCTGCGGCTTGCCATCCGCCCCGATGGCCGCGCGGAAACGGCTGTAGCTGAGCGGGCGCAGCGCATCCCGCTTGAACTCCTCCTCCCGCGACCACAGCACCTTCACCGGCCGCCCCGTCTCCTTCGCCAGGATGATCGCCTGCGGGAAGGGATTGCCCGGGCCGTACATGAAATGCCGGCCGAAGAAGCCGCCGAGGATGGGCGAATGGAGGATCACCTTCTCGGGCGGCAGGCCGGAGACCTTCGCGGCCACCTGCTGGAACACCTCGGGCATCTGGTTCGGTATCCATAGTTCCAGCGTGCCGGCCGCGTTGAAGCGCGCCATGGAGGAGGCCGGCTCCAGCTGGCCGTGGACCAGGTAGGGGGCGTCGTAGTCGGCCTCGATCACCTTGGCGGCGGTGGCGAAAGCCGCCTCGGCCGTGCCGTCCTGCTCGGCCGGCACGGCAGGCGCCTTGCTCGCCTTCAGGACATCGAGGAAGCCGGCGGAGGAGAAATCCGCCGCCACCGCATCGAACCCCGTCGCTGGCGGGGCGGACCACGAGACCTCGGCCGCCTCCACCGCCTTCCGGGCGCGATACCAGCTGTCCGCCGTAACGGCGACGGCGCCGGGTAGGCGATGGATGCCATGAACGCCCGGCATCGCCTTCAGCGCGGCTTCGTTGGCGATGGCGGTGGGCTCGGTGCCAAGATGCGGGGCGTGCTGGACGGCGGCGTAGAGCATGCCGTCGAGCTTTTGGTCGATGGCATAGACCGCCTTGCCGGTGGACTTCGCCCGCACATCGATGCGCGGCACGGCCTTGCCGAGCCAGCGGAAGGTGGCCGGATCGCGCAGCTTCACCTCGGCCGGCGGATCGAGGGCCAGCGCCTCGCTGGCGAGCGCGCCGTAGGGAATGCGCCGGCCGGTGGCGGCGTGGATCACCTCGCCGTCACGGGTGGTGAGGCTGTCCGCCTTCACGCCCAGACGGGTCGCGGCGACGCGGATCAGCATTTCCCGCGCGCTCGCGCCCAGCCGGCGCATGACGGTGTAGCTGGAGCGGGTAGAGAAGCTTCCGCCGGTCATGCGCAGCCCGTCGATCACCGCATAGTCCGGACCGGGCGGGGCGCACTCCACCGTGAAGCGGGCGGGGTCCACGTCCAGCTCCTCGCCGATGGTCTGGGCGATGCCGGTGCTGATCCCTTGCCCGCCCTCGACGAAGGGGCTCAGGATCTTGAAGCTGTTGTCCGGGCCGATGACGAGGAACGCGGGCACGCGGGTGCCGGGCTTGATGGCGGCCGGCGCCTGCGCCCGGGCTGGCAGCGCCGGCATCAGCACGCCGAGTATCAGCGCGGCGCCGCCGAGGCCGAGCACGCCACGGCGGGACAGGTTGGCGATGCCCTCTGAGGGCATCAGCGGCACGGCGTCAGCCGGTCGGATTTTCGTCAGCGCTTCCATGGCCTCACCCCGCCGCCTGATGGATGGCCGCCGCAATGCGGTTGTAGGTGCCGCACCGGCAGAGATTGGTCATGGCGTCGCGAATGTCGGCGTCGGTGGGCCTCGGCGTCTGCTTGAGAAGTGCGGTCGCCGCCATCACCTGCCCGGACTGGCAGTAGCCGCATTGCGGCACCTGCTGCGCCACCCACGCCTCCACCACCTTCTGGCCAACGGCATCCTCGCCGATGGACTCGATGGTGCGGATGTCGGCGGTGCCGATGCTCTCCAGCGGCATCTGGCAGGAGCGCACGGCCTGCCCGTCCATCAGCACCGTGCAGGCGCCGCACTGGGCAATGCCGCAGCCGTATTTCGTGCCGGTGAGGCCGAGCGTGTCGCGCAGCACCCACAGGAGCGGGGTGTCCGGCTCGGCATCGACCCGGTGGGCCATGCCGTTGACGGTGATGGAGGTCATGCGCTGGTTCCGTGTGAAGGGGGTTCGCCCGAGCCTAGGGCGCCAGGCCGCCCCGCCGCAGGACGAAGACGAGGCGATTCCGGACAAGTTGCCGGCGATGCGCCGGGCCCGGGCCCCGTGCAGCGGAGGATGGACGGCGGTCAGTTACGGGTATATACACGAATTATGGATACCCCCTGCCACTCTGCTCAGCTGCGCCGGGCGACGCGCCGGATCAGCGCTATCTATGACGAGGGTTTCGTCCCACTCGGGATCAACGTCGCGCAGTATTCTCTGCTGCGCACCGTGCGGGACAAGGGCGAGGTCAGCATGACCGAGCTGGGCCGGATGCTCGAGCTCGACCGCTCCACCATCGGCCGGAACGTGCGCGTCCTGTCGAAGCACGGACTGCTGGAGACGCGGCGCGGCAAGGACGACCAGCGCGCGTCCTGCATCGCCCTCACCCCGCAGGGCACCGAACTCCTCAAGACCGCCGCCGTGGCCTGGAACCGGGGCCAGAAGACGATGGAGGAGCGGCTGGGCAAGGAAAGGCTCGAACAACTGCGGGATCTCCTCGCCGCCCTCTGAGGCTGAGGATGAACCTACAAATATATTCGCCTCATACGGGCATATGCCCGTAATTTACGATCGAAGGCGGCCGGACCTTTGCCGCCGCCCCAGAAGGAGTTGACCCGATGAAGTATCGACTGCTCGGCCGCACCGGCCTCAGGGTTTCCGAACTCGCCCTCGGCACCGCCAATTTCGGCGGACGCTGGGGCCATGGCGCGGATACGGACGAGAGCGCCACCATCTTCAACGCCTATGCCGAGGCCGGCGGCAATTTCATCGACACCGCCGACATCTACCAGTTCGGCCAGTCCGAGGAATTCCTGGCGCCCCTGCTGGACGGCCGGCGCGAGGATTTCCTCCTCGCCACCAAGTTCACCAACGGCGCCGCGCCCAACGCCAACCGCCTCGTCACCGGCAACAGCCGAAAGGCCATGGTGGCCTCGCTGGAGGCGAGCCTGAAGCGCCTGAAGACGGACCGCATCGATCTCTACTGGGTGCACCATCCAGATGACGTGACGCCGGCCGAGGAGATCGTGCGCGGCCTCGACGATCTCGCCCGCGCCGGCAAGATCCTCTATGCGGGCCTGTCCAACTTCCCGGCCTGGCGCCTCGCCCGCGCCGTCACGCTGGCGGAACTGACCCGCGCGGTGCCCATCGCCGCCGCGCAGTTCGAATACAGCCTGGTGCGCCGGGAGCCGGAAGGCGACCTATTGCCGGCCTGCGCGGCGCTGGGCCTCGGCGCCGTCACCTGGTCGCCCCTCGGCGGCGGCATGCTCACGGGCAAGTATCGCGGGGGTGAAAAGGGGCGCGCCGAGGCCTTGGGCGGCCGCGTGTTCCAGCCCGAGAATTCCCCCCGGCGCAGCGCCACGCTTGATGCCGTGCTCGCGGTAGCGGCCGAGCAGGGCGCGAGCCCCGATCAGGTGGCCATCGCCTGGGCAAAGCGGGACCGGGCCGGCAGCGCCGGCGCCATCCCCCTCATCGGCCCGCGCTCGCTCGCCCAGCTCACCAGCAATCTCGGTGCCGCCGCGCTGGTGCTGTCGCCCGACCAGATTGCCAGCCTTGATGCGGCCAGCGCGGAGGAAAAGGCCTCCACCGCTCCGGCCGTGGCGCAGACGGCGGGCGACACCGAACGCCCGGCCCTGCCGGTCGCCTGACATTCCCCGATGCCGGCCGCCGCATCGTCCGATTAAGGAGATCCTCATGACCACAGACATCATCATCGCCCATCCGGTGCGTACTGCCATCGGCACCTATAACGGCACGCTGAAGGGCACCCCGGCCACCGAACTCGGCGCCATCGCCGTGCGCGAGACCCTGCGCCGCTCCGGGCTCGATCCCGCCTCCATCGGCAGCGTGGTGATGGGCAACGTCATCCAGGCCGGAAACCGCATGAACCCGGCGCGGCAGGCGGCGATCCATGGCGGCCTGCCGGTGGAGGTGCCCGCCATGACCGTCAACCGCGTCTGCGGCTCCGGCGCGCAGGCGGTCGTCACCGCGGCGCTGGAGATCGCCGCCGGCGTCCACGACGTCGCCATCGCCGGCGGCATGGAGAACATGGACCGTGCGCCCTACCTGATGGATGGCGGGCGCTGGGGTTATCGCATGGGTCCGGCGCAGATCCTCGACAGCATGCTGACCGACGGGCTCGACGACGCGTTCTCCGGCAAGCATTCCGGCTGGCACACGGAAGATCTCGTCGAAAAGCTCCAGATCACCCGCGCCGAGCAGGACGCCTTCGCCGCCCGCTCCCAGCAGCGCTTTGCCGCCGCACAGGCGGACGGCCATTTCGTGGAGGAGATCATTCCGGTGGAGGTGAAGGGCAAGAAGGGGGTCGAATCCTTCTCAACCGATGAGGCGCCCCGCCCCGACACCACGGTGGAGACGCTGGCGAAGCTGCGCCCCGCCTTCCGGCCCGAAGGCACCATCACGGCCGGCAACGCGCCGGGGCTCAACAGCGCGGCCGCCGCCATGATCGTTGCCGAGCGTTCGTTCGCCGAGACGAAGGGCATCGCGCCCCTCGGCCGGCTCGCCGGCTTCGGCATCGCCGGGGTTGAACCGGGCCTGTTCGGCCTCGGCCCGGTGCCGGCCGTGCGCAAGGCGCTGGGGCGCGCCGGCTGGTCCCTCGGCGACATTGAGCGCATCGAGATCAACGAGGCGTTTGCCGCCGTGCCGATCGCCGTCGCGCGCGAACTGGGCCTGCCGGAGGACATCGTGAACGTGGAGGGCGGAGCGGTGGCGCATGGCCATCCCATCGGCGCCACCGGAGCCATCCTCATCACCCGCCTGCTCCACGCCATGCGGCGCGACGGGCTGAAGCGCGGCATGGTCACCCTTTGCATCGGCGGCGGACAGGGCATCGCCCTCGCGCTCGAAGCGATCTGAGGGCCGGGGTGGTCCTCGCCGTCGTGGGCTACCTGTTCATCGACCTACGCTGACCCTGATGCAGGCCGCTCGGGGTCGGCCAGGAGCGCCCTGCGCGGATCGAGGCCGACCCCACCGCATTTCCGTCGGCATCGACATGGAGCGTCGCAGGCGATAGCGCAGGCGCGACAGCGAGACCGGCCGGGCGGCCGGTTTTCCTCTCGGGCCATCGTCTCAATTTTGGAACGCGGCGGGCAGTCAATGCGCGCTTTCCGCTGACCGCGCCGGCTGATACCCCACCTCTGAGAACTGCCAAAACAGCCAATTGGCAGCCGGACTCTCCCACCTGTGGCGGGGTTTCCGACGGCGGAGGAACACATGGGAATGCCGATCAAGCTGGCGACCGAGGCGAAGCGAACCCACGGCCTGGACCGCCTGCTCGACGCGAAGTCGGTCGCCATCATCGGGATGTCCGCCAAGCCTCAGTCGGCGGGCCAGATCGTGCTGAGAAACTTGCGCGAGAACGGCTTTGCCGGGGCGATCCATCTCGTGGGGCGCACCCCCGGCCTCATCGACGGCCTCACCGTCATCACCGACATGGCCGAGCTGCCGCTCGGCGTGGACCTCGCCGTGCTGACCGTCCCGGCGGCGAGCGTCGAGGCGACACTGGAAGCGTGCATGGGGCGGCAGGTGGGCTCCGCCATCGTCTTCGCCTCGGGCTTTGCCGAGACGGGCGAGGAGGGGCGGCGGGAGCAGGAGCGCATCGGCGCCCGGGTGCGCTCGGGGGGCATGGTCGTCGTCGGACCGAACTGCCTCGGTTTCACCAACTACGCGGCCGGTTTCAGCATCACCTTCGTCGGCGTCAACAAGGTCCCGGTGATGCCGGAGGGGACGCGCGATGCGGTCGCGATCGTCTCCCAGTCCGGCGGTCTCGCCAATCACCTGCGGCACGGTCTGAACTCCCGCGGCGTGGCGGTTTCCTACAACATTTCCACGGGCAACGAGATGGATCTCGGCCTCGGCGATTTCGTCGATCATCTGGTGGGCGATCCGGCGACGCGGGTCATCATGATCTATGCGGAGGATATCCGGCGGCCGGACGTGTTCCTGGCCGCCGCGTCCCGCGCCCGCGCCATGGGCAAGCCGCTGGTGATGTTGTTTCCCGGCCGCAGCCCCCATGCGCAGGAGGCCGCCAAGTCGCACACCGGCGCGCTGGCCGGCGACTATGCGGTGATGAAGGCCATGGTGGAGCGCGCCGGCGTCCATCTGGTGGAGACCCTCGACGAATTCATGGACGTTGCCGAGATTCTCTCGCGCTATCCGGCGCCTTCGCGCGGTGGGCTCGGCATCCTCACCTTCTCCGGCGCCTTCTGCGGCATCGCCCATGATTTCTGCGCCGATATCGGCGTGGACATTCCGGCTCTCTCGCCGGCCACCGAAGCCGAGCTGAAGGCGTTGCTGCCAGCGTTCATCTCGCCGAAAAATCCCATCGATCTCGGCACCGAGGCGGTGTGGCGGCCGGAACTGGTGGGCGCGGGCGTCGCGGCGCTGCTGAAGGAGCCGGCCATCGGCGCCGTCGCCATCTCCATCCCAATTGTGTCTCCTGCTCATGCCAAGGCCTATGTGGAGCAAGTAGTCGAGGCGCGGGGCCAGAGCACGAAGCCGGTGGCGATGGCCATGCTGGGCGATCAACTGCCCCTGCCGCCCGAGTTTCTGGAGATCGCCCGCGCAAGCAAGGTGATCGTCTCCCGCTCGTCGGATAGGGTGCTGAAGGCGCTGGCCCGGATCGTCCGCCAGCCCGATCCGCGCCCGGCGCCCGCTGCCGCAGCATCGATCCGGGCGCGCGACCTGCCCAAGGGCACCCTGCCGGAATGGCTGGGCAAAAGTCTGCTGCAAGGCGAAGGCATAGCAATTCCCGGCGGGCGCCTCGTGCGGACCCTGGATGAGGCGCATGCGGCGGCCGAGGCCATCGGCTATCCCATCGTCATCAAGGCACAGGCCGGCGCGCTGGCCCACAAGACGGAGGCGGGCGGCGTCATCCTCAACCTCTCCGATGCCGATGCGCTCGCCGCCGCCTGGGCCACATTGCACGCGAACATCGCCCGCGCCCAGCCCGGCCTCGCGCTGGACGGGGTGCTGGTGGAGAAGATGTCGGCGAAGGGCCTGGAACTGGTGGTCGGCGGCCGGCGTGATCCGCGCTGGGGCCCGGTGGTGCTCATCGGCCTCGGCGGCATCATGATCGAGGCGCTGGGCGATGTCCGGCTCGTCGCGGCGGACGCCAGCCGCGAGGAGTTCGTGGCCGAGTTCGGCAAGCTGAAGGCGTCGAAGATGCTCTACGGCTTCCGCAACCAGCCGTCCGTCGATGTGGAGGCGGCAGCCGACGTGGCAGTCGCCATCGGCCGCCTTCTGCTCGCGACGCCTGAGATCACCGACGTCGAGATTAACCCGCTCATGGTCTACGAGCGCGGTCGCGGCGCCGTCGCGCTCGACGCTCTCATCATCAGCACCGGCAGCTAGAGCTTCCGGCGAAAGCAAAGCGACAGTAACGCACCAAGTATCGGAGCCTGACATGCCCGCGCTCGTGACCTACGAGGTCGAGGACAATATCGCGCTGATCGGCCTCAACCGGCCGGACAAGCGCAACGCCATGAACGACGCGCTGCTGATGGAGCTTCGCGACGTGCTCAACGACGCGGGCGACAAGATCGACGCCGCCGTGCTGTTCGGCCATGGTCAGAATTTCTCCGCCGGACTCGATCTCTCCGAACTGTCGAAGCGCCTGACGCCCGAGGGGCAGGCCCCGCGCAAGCGCAGGCCGCGCCACCTGTGGCACTCGACCTTCGACCTCCTCGCGCGGGGCAACTTTCCCGTGGTTTGCGCGCTCCATGGCGCCACCATAGGCGGCGGACTGGAGCTTGCCTCGGCCGCGCACATCCGCGTCGCCGACGAGACCACCTTCTTCGGCCTGCCCGAGGGCCAGCGCGGCATCTTCGTGGGCGGCGGCGGCAGCGTGCGCACCCAGCGCATCATCGGCTATCCTATGATGGCCGACATGATGCTGACCGGCCGCCTCCTCACCGCCGAGGAGGGTAGCCGCTGCGGCCTCGCGCAATATGTGGTGCCGGCCGGAGAAGCGCTGGCCAAGGCCAAGGCACTCGCCCGCGTCATCGCCTCCAACGTGCCCCAGACCAACTGGATGATCACTAACGTCCTGCCGCGCATCAACGACCTGTCGCACGACGACGGGCTGTTCATGGAATATCTCAACACGTCCATGACGCGGCCGCCCGAGGCCCTGAAGCGCCTGGAAGACTTCCTTGAAAAGCGCGCCCCCGCCCTCGCGCGGCCCGAATAGAGAAGAACCTGCAAATACAAATCAGCATCATAAAAACAGGGAGGACGAAATGGGCCGTCTCGTCGATCGGCGGACACTGCTGCGGGCTGGCCTCGGTGCCGGCGCGGGGGCTCTGGCGGGCTTCCCCATGCGGGGAGCATGGGCGCAGGGCGATGCCGTGCGCTGGGCCTATCTTGTGCCCGGCTTCACCGTGCTCATCGCACGCTACATGCAGCAGAAGAAGCTCGGCGACGCGCCCGGCGTCGGCCTCGCCGCACCGAGCGAATACGCCACCGTCTCCACGTATTACAACGATTTCGCCGCCGGCAATTACGATGTCTGCATCGGCAGCTGGGACGTCTTCGCCCAGCGCTTCGAGGCGGGCGTGCCCATCCGCATGCTGTGCACCATCACCACCGCGAGCATGATCTCCATCCTCACCGGCGAGCCGTCCATCAAGGGCATCCCGGAGCTGAAGGGCAAGACGCTGGCGGCGCCGCAATCCACCGGCACGTTCCGCATGGTGTCGAGCCTTATCAAGGAGCGCTACGGCCTGGAGCTGGGGCGTGACATCAATATCCAGGGCGTCGACAATCCGGCCTCGTCCATGACCATGGTTCTCGCCAACCGGGCGGACGCCGGCCTCTCCTGGGAGCCGAACATCAGCTCGGCGCTGGCGCGGCGGAAGGACCTCTCGCTCATCTTCAATGCCGGAAACGCCTATCGCGAGATCAGCGGCGGCGCGGAGCTGCCCTATTTCGGCATCGCGGTGCGGCGCGAGCTGGCGGAACGCGATCCCGAGCGGGTGCGCCGCATCCGCGCAGCGTTCGAGGCCGCCATCAACGGCATCATCGCCGATCCGAAGGAAGCGGTGAGCCTTGTCGCGGACTCGGCCGGCGCGCCGGCGCCCGTGCTTCTCGATGCGCTGACCTCAAAGCGGCTGAGCTTCCGCTTCGGCTCCATGGCCTCGGCGGAGGAGCGCGCCCAGATGACAAAGGCCGGCGACTTCCTGAAGCGGAACGGCCTGCTGAAGCAGTCCATCGATCCCGGCTTCTTCATCGCATCCTGACGTTCGCGGGGTCCTTGCGCGCGTCGCCCGCAGGGCGGCGGCGCACCGGTTCGGCCTGGTCACGCCGGTCGAGACGCGCCGGCCCGTCGGCGGCCAGGAAGGCCTCCACGTGGTCGAGAAAAACGCGGGTGCGCTGCGGCACGTGGCGGCCCGCAAAATAGGTTGCCGTTGCCTGGAGCGCCGGGATTTCCTCCTCCATCTCGAGCCGCACCAGACGGCCGTTGGCCACGTCGCCCCGGCACATCACATTGGGCAGCACGCCCGCGCCCAGGCCCGCGATCACCAGTTCGCGCGCGACGCCGATATTGTTGACGCGCACCGTTCCGTGGCGATCCGCCTCTCCGCGCGCCTCCTCCTGCCAGATCCCCTCTGCCACCTGCTGCTCCGTGAGCACGCCCTTGACGTCGGCAAGGCGTCGGGGTGCTGCGGCGAGCCGGGCCAGATATTTCGGGCTGGCGTAAATCCCGCGCGTGAGCGCCGTCAGCCGGCGCGACGGGACGCCCGGATTGACGTGGCTGCCGAGCTGGATGGCGATGTCGTAGGTCTCCTCCGTCACATCCACCCACCGGCCGTTGACGTGCACGTCAAGGTCGATCATCGCGTACTTTTCGGCGAAGGACGCGATGGCGCTGCTGATCCAGCCGGTGCCGAAATCGATGGGCATGCTCACCCTCAACTTGCCGCGCAGGCTGGTGCGCCGCTGCGTGGTCTGCAACCCCGCGCTCTCCAGCTCCGCGGCAATGCGGGAGCAGTGGTCGTGCAGGCGGCGCCTCTCGTCGGTGACCAGAATGCGCCGGCTGGTGCGCTTGAGCAGGGCCGCGCCGACCTGATCTTCCAGATGCTTGATCTTCCGGCTGACGGTCGACTTGGGCTGGCCAAGTAACCGCGCAGCTCGAGTAATGTTTTCTTGGTTGACCACCTCGAAAAACACCACCAGCGCGTTAAGGTCGAAGTTCATCTCTTCCTCCCGGGCGATGGTTTCTAGCATTGTCCCAATTTTGGAACAACGCGCTGTGCAAATCCGCGCTTTGTGCCGCTGGCGGGGGTGCTATGGTCCCCTCCAACGAAGGTGCTTCGGCCCCGGGCGCTCGGCGCCAAGGGCCGCAACGGCGCCAATCCGCCGGTCCCGCGCCCATGTGCGCGACCCGAAGGCGGGCAATGCGGGAGGAAAAGGCACACGATGAGCGACAACCTTGTTGCGACAGGGCGGCCGCCCCTGCGGCCTGCGCCCGCCCGCAAGGCTTCGAGGCGTGGCTCGGGACAAAGCGACGTCATAGCGACGCTGGTCGTGGTCGCGGCCATGGTCATCGCGATGCAGATCGCCAGCGGCCACGTCCCCGATTACATCATGCCCTCGCCAATGAGCGTGCTCCACGCCACCGGCGACATCCTCTTCGGCGACCGCATGCACGTGCTGGTGACACTGGCGCGCCTCGCCGCGGCGCTGGCCTTCTCGCTGGTCGCGGGGGTGATCGTCGGCGCCATCATGGGCATGGTGCCGCTGGTGCGCCCCTTCCTGCGCGCCATCATCGTCATCGACACCGGCATTCCGGCGCTGTCCTGGATGCTGATCGCAGTGTTCTGGTTCAAGGACACCGAGACGCGGATCTTCTTTATCCTCACGGTGATCCTGCTGCCCTTCTACGCCATGAACGTCTACGAGGGCATCCGCGCGCTTCCGAAGGATCTCGTGGACATGGTGGAGAGCTTCCGCCCGAGCCGCTGGCAGATGCTGCGCTACATGATCATGCCGCACATCGTCCCCTACATCTTCATCACCACCAAGTCGGTCGTGGGCTACGCCATCCGCATGGCGGTGTTCGCCGAGCTGGTCGCCTCGGCCATCGGCATCGGCTCGCGCATGAGCCTTGCCCAGTCGAGCTTCCGCATCGATCAGGTCTTCGCCTGGACCTTCCTGCTGGTCATCCTCAACATCGCCTTGCAGTGGGGCGTCTCGGCCATAGAGAAGCTGTTCCTGAAATGGCGGCCGGAAGTGGCGGTGCGGTGATGGGCACCATCGATCCGGTCATCGAGATCCGCAACATCCACAAGAGCTTCGGCGGCTTCGTCGCGGTGGACGACTTCAGCCTGCGCGTGGAGCCCGGCGAGATCGTCGCGCTCTTGGGACGCACCGGCGCCGGCAAGAGCACCGTGCTCAATCTGGTCATGGGCACCATCGGCCCCGATCAGGGCACGATCCGCGTCGCCGGCTTCGATCCCCATGCCCAGTTCCGCGAGCTGAAGGGGCGGATCGCCGTCTCCTTCCAGACCGACCGCCTGCTGCCGTGGCGCACGGCGGTGGAGAATGCCGAGCTCGGCCTCCTCATCCTCGGCGTGCCGAAGGCCGAAGCCCGCACGCGGGCGCTGGCCTGGCTGGAGCGGGTGAACCTCAAGGGTGCGCAGGACAAATATGTCCACGAGCTGTCCGGCGGCATGCGCCAGCGCGTGTCGCTGGCCCGCGCGCTCGCTGTGGACCCGGCCATCGTCTTCCTCGATGAATCCTTCAGCCAGCTCGATCACGCGACGGCGGGCAAGCTGCGGCGCGATTTCCATCGCATCGCCAAGGAGTTCGGCAAGACCTGCCTGTTCGTGACCCACCGCATCGAGGATGCCATCGAGATCGCGGACAGGGCCATCGTACTCAATCCGGGCGCACGCATCGTGCTGGCCGAGGAGATCACGCCGGAGCTCCGCGCCGATCCGGTCCGCGTACGCGCCTGCCACGCCCGCATCGCCGAAGCCATGGGCGGCGAGGGCGAGGCGGACGACGAGGAAAGCCTCGCCCCCCTCCCCGCCGGCTGATCCGCCTGCGCGTCACGCTTTCAGCATCGGCTGCCGCATCCTGCCGGTGATCGGTCGGCCATGCCCTGGCGCCGACCCCCGCTTCATCATCCGGAGGTGCCAGAATGGCACGGACAGACGTGGTCATCGCCGGCTATGCCGAGACCAAGGTGGTCTACCAGAGCGGCCGCTCGGCCTATGATTTCGCCGGGCTCGCGCTCAGCGAACTGCTTGAGAAGACCGGCATCGCCAAGGACGAGATCGACGGCCTCTCGGTAACCTTGGCCCTGAGCGAGGGCACCAACCCATTTTTCGCCGTCTACATGGCGGATGCCCTCGGCCTCACTCCCACCTGGCTGAATGCCGGCGGCATCGGCGGCTGCTCGGCCGCGGGCGGCGTTGCGCGGGCCATGTGGGCCATTCGCGAGGGCGCGTGCCGCATTGCGGTCGTCCTCTCCGCCGACGCGCCGAGTACGGCCTTCCGAGCGAACTACGGGGCCTACCGGCCGGAATTCCAGGACCCGCAGGGCGTGCAGGGGCCACCGGCCACCTTCGGCCTGCTCATGAGCCGCTACGATCACCAGTACGGGATCGATGCCCGTGCGCTCGGCAAGATCGCGATCACCCAGCGCGAGCACGCGCTGCGCAATCCCAACGCCCTCGACAAGTTCCGCAAGCCGCTGACGATGGACGATTATCTGGATTCGCGCCCGATCGCCGATCCGCTGCGTGTGCTCGATTGCGTGATGTATTGCGACGGCGCCAATGCCTTCCTCGTCATGAGCGAAGAGGAGGCCCGCGCCCGCGGCATCAAGAAGGTGGCCCATCCCACCGCCTATGCCGAGGTGACCAACCACAACGGCGCCGATCCGCTGGCGGACATCACCGACAGCGGCTTCTATCGCATCGCGCCGAAGGTCTTCGCCAAGGCTGGCCTCACCCCGGCCGGCGTCGGCACGTTCCAGCCCTATGACGACTTCACCATCGCCGTGCTGATGCAGCTCGAGGCATTCGGCTTCTGCGCCCCCGGCGAGGGCTCGGCTTTCGTGCGCGACACCGATCTCTCCTTCACCGGCACGCTGCCGCTCAACACCGGCGGCGGCCAGATCTCGGCCGGCCAGCCGGGCCTCGCCAGCGGCGGGCTGAACCTGGCCGAAGCCGTGCGCCAGCTCTTCGGCGAGGGCGGCGAACGGCAGGTGCCGGGCGTGCGCAACGCGCTGGTCACGGGCATCGGCGTCATCCCCTACGGCCGCAACTGGGGTTGCAGCGCCGCGATGATCCTGGAGGTGTGAGATGGCCGAAACCGAAGCAAGGCCGGTGCCGGCCGCCAACCGCTACGTGCAATCACAGCCGTTCTGGGACGGCGCCCGCGAGGGGCGGCTGATGCTGCAGATGTGCCTCGACACGGGCCGCTTCCAGCATCCGCCCCATCCGCTCAGTCTCTACACCGGCAGCCAGAATGTCGCGTGGCGACAAGTGAGCGGCCTCGGCATCATCTACGCCGTGACGGTGGTGCGCGTGCCGGGGCCGGGCCTTGCCGGCCGGCTGCCGCTGACCGTGGCCACGGTGGAACTGGCCGAGGGCGTTCGCCTCATCGCCAACATCATCGATAGCCCGCCCGAGCGCGCGTGCATCGGCGCCGCGGTGGAGCTGACATGGGACCATCTCGGCGACGGCACGCCCTACCCCGCCTTCCGGACGCTGGCGCAGGGGGCGGCCGATGCTCAGGATTGAGACCGAGGCAGAGCAGGCCTTCCGCCGCGAGGTGCGCGACTGGTACGCGGCCGAGCTTCCCCGTGACCTGCGCGACCTCACCTTCCGGCCCGAGCCGGCGCAGGCGCTTTCCTGGTATCGCCGCCTGTCACAGCGCGGATGGATCGCACCCCATTGGCCGAAGGCGTTCGGCGGCATGGGCGCCTCGCCGGTGGAGCAGGTGATCCTGATGGAGGAGGCCGCGCGCATCGGTGCGCCGGAGCTCCCCACCCAAGGCCTCAACCAGATCGGCCCCATCCTCCAGCGCTTCGGTACGCCGGAGCAGCAGGCGCGGCACCTGCCCGCGATCCTCAACGGGGATGTCATCTGGTGCCAGGGCTATTCGGAGCCCGGCGCAGGCTCCGACCTCGCGTCGCTTCGGACGCGCGGGCGCGTGGAAGGCGAAGAGATTGTCGTCACCGGCCACAAGATCTGGACCACCTGGGGCCATCATGCGGACTGGATCTACGCCCTCGTACGCACCAACGAGGAATTGCCGCGCCGACAGGGCATCACCTTCCTACTCATCGATCTGAAGTCGCCCGGCATCTCCCGCCGCCCCATCCGCACCCTCGCCGATGAGTGCGAGTTCTGCGAGGTGTTCTTCGATGAAGTTCGGGTACCCCGCGCGGACGTGGTGGGTCCGCTCGACGGCGGCTGGAACATTGTCACTGCACTTCTCGACGAGGAGCGCATCCAGCTCGGCGCACCCTCCCATGCCTTGCGAGCGCTGGAGCGCGTGCGCCGCATGGCGCGGGCCCTGGGGCCGGCGCTCGGGGAACACGGGCAGCTCAAGGTCGCGGAGGCGGAGATGGAGGTGGCGGCGCTGACTGCGGCCTTTCTCCAGATCCTGACCGCCGCCGCCAGTGGCAAAGCGGGGGATCCCTCCGGCCTCAAGATTCTCTCCACGGAGACAACCCAGCGCGTGCTCGACATCGCCCAGGAGCTGGCCGGCTCAGCCGCACCGTTGAAGCTGCCCGAGATGGTGGCCGGTGCCGTGATCGATTTCAGCGAGCTGTTCCTCCAGTCCCGCCGCCTGTCCATCTACGGGGGCACCAACGAGATCCAGCGCGGCCTCATTGCCGACCGCGTGCTGAAACTTCCAAAGGGGAAGCGGCCATGATCGAGCCCACGCCCGAGCAGGTTCTGATGCGCGACAGCCTGGTCCAGCTCCTCGGCGACGGGGTGGCGCGGACCCGCGCTGCCGGCGATGCGTGGCCACGCATCGACCGCGCCCGATGGGCGCAGATCAGTGGTGCCGGGTGGCCGGGCCTCCTCGTTCCGGAGGCTTCCGGCGGATGGGGCGGCACGGCCCTCGACATGGTGATGCTGCTCGAGGGCGCCGCCGCGACGCTGGCGCCCGAGCCGTTGCCGGCCGTATTGGCCATCGCGCCGCTTCTGGCCGATTGCAAAAGCGCGGCGGCGGCGGCTCTCCTGCGGCAGATGCTCGACGGAGAGGCGATCGTCCTGCTGGCGGAACCCGGCGCCTTCCCCATGTCGCCCGGGGCGGACCTGGTGCTGTTCGACGCGCATTGGGCCGACGAGATCATCTGCGCGGACGGCGAGGGCCAGTCCTTCCGGATCACCGCCATACGGACCGCCGAACTCGAAGTCGTACCGCTGCGCCGGACCATCGACGGCAGCGGGCAACGCGTCTTTTCCCTGCCGCGTGGCGCCGGCCGCGAACTGGCGCAAGGGCCCTGCGCGATGGCGGCGTTCAACATGGCCGTAGACCGGCTGCGCCTCGGCGCGGCCGCGAGCCTGATGGGGCTCGTGCGCAGCGCGCTCGCCCTCACGATGGACTATCTCCGCGTCCGCACCCAATTCGGCCAACCCATCGGCGCTTTCCAGGCGCTGCAACACCGGGCGGCATCGCTGCATGTCGCCCATATGGCGGCCTGGGCACTCGTCTGCGAGGCCGCCCTGAGCGTCGGCGGCGAGACGGAGCGCATGGCCTGCGCGATGGCAAAAACGAAGGCTTCGACGACCGCGCGCATGGTGCTGAAGGACTGCGTGCAGATGCACGGGGCCATCGGCTTCTCGGATGAATACGTTCTCGCCCCACTCTTCCGCCGGGTGGCGACCCTCGCCTCCACCTGCGGCACGCCGCAAACTTGCCTTGGCGAGGTCGCCAAGCTTGCCCGTCACAACGCCTGAATCCCAGCGAGAGGCCGAAACGCGCATCGTCGACGGGAGCCACCGGTATGGACCCCAGGGGCAGGCCGCCGAGACCGGACAACTGGTTCATGGCGAAGAATCCGCCCCCTCACTGCGCCAGGAAACCTCCGTCCACTGCCAGCACGTGGCCCGTCACCATGGCCGCCATGGGGCTCGCGAGGAACAGGATGGCGTCCGCCACCTCCTCCGGCTCGGCGATGCGGCCGAGCGGCATCAGCCTCTCGATGGCGGCGAGCTTGTCCGGATCGCGCATCAGGGGATCGATGAAGGGCGTGCGCACCCAGGTGGGCGCAACCGCATTGACGCGGATCTTCACCGGCGCCAGTTCAATGGCCAGCGCACGGGTGAAATTCACCACCGCGCCCTTGCTCGCCTGATAGGCCGGGTTGGGATAAGGCCCCCCGCCGCTCAGCCCCATGATGGACGTAACGTTCACGATGGCACCGCCGCCCCGGGCCGTCATCGATGGCACCGCAGCGCGCGCGCAGAGGAAGCCGCCGGTGACGTTCACCGCGAACACCTTCTCCCAGTCAGCGAGGTCCAGCTCCGTCAGCCCCTTGCGGATGGAGAGGCCGGCATTGTTCACGAGGATGTCGAGGCCGCCATGGCCGGCCACCACCTGCGCGAACGCAGCGGAGACCGCCGCCTCGTCGGTAACGTCGAGCGCGAGCGCTTCGGCGCCAGGGATGCCCGCCGCGGCGCGTCTGGCCGCGTCCCCGTCACGGTCGGCGAGGATGACGCGCGCGCCGGCCTCGGCCATGGCCGTTGCAGCAGCAAGGCCGATGCCGCTCGCCCCGCCCGTCACCACCGCCACCCGTCCCGTCAGATCGAGCCTTCGCGCCATATGCCGTCCCCGATTGCGCCGCGCCGTCCCGGCGGCAGAGTGGAGCGGTGATAGAAGATCGCCCGACCGATCTCCAGCACTGCGCAGCTCCCCCGCCCGCATGACAAGCCCCGCCGCCATCGACTAAAACATCCCCGGACACAGCGACGACGGATCGATGGACCAGAGATTTCCAGGCGGCTCCGCACCGGACGGGCCCGGGCGCAGTCCATTGAGGGCCCGCCTCACGCACGAACCGGCGCCCCTCGCAGCTCTTGAAACCCTGCCGTGGCATTCCTGGATCGTCGTCGGCCTCGTCTGCATCGGTGCCTTCGTCGGCCAGCTTGACGCGACCATCGTCCAGCTCGCGCTCCCGACGCTCGCAACCACGTTCGATGCCGGGCTGCATGCGGTGAGCTGGGTGTCGCTGGGTTATCTCGTCGCCTTCGCGTCCTTCCTGCCCATCTTCGGGCGCCTGTGCCAGATGTATGGCCGCAAGACGCTCTATCTCGTCGGCTATCTCATCTTCGTCGCGGCGAGCGCCCTGTGCGCGCTGGCGCCGGACCTGCCATCGCTGGTGGTGGCGCGGGTGGTGCAGGGCATAGGCGGGGCGCTGCTCGGCGCCAACAGCATCGCCATCCTCGTCGCCGCCGTGCCGGAGGAGAAGCGCGGCCGGGCGCTGGGCGTCTTCGCCGCGGCGCAGGCCATCGGCATGAGCGCGGGGCCGGCTGTCGGCGGCATCGTCCTCGGCGCGCTGGGATGGCCCTGGATCTTCTGGCTGACGGTTCCGTTCGGGCTACTCGCCGCCATCGCCGGCTGGATCGCCCTGCCCCGTTCCTCCGGCGCCCGGCCCGATGCGCGGTTCGACTGGGCAGGCGCGGTTCTCCTCGCGCCTGCGCTGGTCATTCTGGTGCGGGCGCTGAACCACGCGGCGGGCTGGGGACTGACATCACCGCAGACCATCGGCAGCGCCCTGCTCGCCGCGGGGCTGCTCTGGCTGCTCGTTCGGCAGGAACGGCGCACGGCGTTTCCGCTGGTGGACCTCAAGCTGTTCGCGAGCCCCGGATTCGCTCTCGGAGCGGTCGCCGTGGTCCTCGGCTACGCCATGCTCTACGCCATGTTCTTCCTGATGTCGTTCCTTCTGGAGCACGGCTATGGGGAGCAGGCGTGGGAGGCGGGGCTGCGCCTTGCCGTCATCCCGGTGATTCTCGGGCTGGTCGCGCCGTTCAGTGGCGGCCTTGCCGATCGCATGGGCATCCGCCGGCTCGGCGCCGGCGGCATGGGCATCTGCCTCCTCGGCCTGCTGCTCCTCGGCATCGGCACCGACGACCCGGCCGCGAGCCAGCTGATGAGCTTCATCGCCTTCGTGCTGTTCGGGGCCGGCCTCGGCCTGTTCATCGCCCCCAACAACCACGCCACCCTCAAGGCCGCGCCCGCGGACCTGGCGACGCAGGCCGGCGCCCTGCTCAACCTCATGCGCGTGCTGGGCACCAGCCTCGGCGTCGCGGGGGCGACGTCCACGCTGTCCCTCGGCCTGAAACAGGCGGGAGGGATGACGGACCGGATGAGGGATGTATCGGGTCCCGCGCTAATCAATGCCGTGGAATGGGGCATCATCCTGGTCGCCATCATGGCGCTCATTGCCGCACTCCTCTGCGTCCTGCGGCCGCGCTCCTAGCGGCTTTTGAACGGGGGTGCGGCATCCGGGCATCGGACCGGACGGGCATCGGGCTTCGATACACACATGCGCCAGACGACGGGCGTGCCCGCCGTCTGGCGCCACTCCAGCTCGACCTGGCCGGCATCGCCAAGGCCTTCGGTGTGTATGAGTTGGCCCGCGAGATTGTTCACCGCCGCCGTCTTCTTGCCTCGTAGGCCGGGTTGCGGACAGGGCCACCAACCGCTCGGCATCATGATGGACACGCCCTCGCGAGGGCGCCCGACTCAGCGGCATTGCACGAAAACGGTAAAGGCCCTCGCGCGTTCGGCGATGGCAGCGGGATCGAGCGGCGTGGTGGCCGCTGCCGGTCCGGGGGGTACCGAATTGCTGTCTAGAAAGGTGGTGGCAACGGATGCCTTAATGGCAAAGTTGACGTTCTGCGCGAGATCCTTGGTGACGGCCGCAATTCGCAGCGCGTTTAGCTTCGACACGACGACGCCCGCGATATTTCCGTATTGATCCATCAGCGGTCCCCCGCTGTTGCCTGGCTGCACCGGCGCCGAAACTTGGTATTCGCGGCTATCGTCATTGAGGCCGGATGTGGCGGTCACATTACCGACAGTGAAGTTGCCCGAGCTTGCCAGCAATCCCGCCAGCGGAAAGCCGTACACATAGACGCTATCGCCGATACGCGCGCGTGTCGACAGAGATGGAACGTTCGCAGGGGCCGCCCCTCCCGCCTTCAGCAAAGCGAGGTCGTTGGTGGGATCCCGGGCGATGACCTGCACCGGTTCGGGTACCGATCCGGCACGGGTGATCTGCACCGTTTTGCAACCTTCGACCACGTGATGGTTTGTAAGCAGGTGGCCGGCGGCGCTCACGAAAAAGGCGGTTCCGGAACTGCCGCCATCTCCATCCTTGCCCTTGCCGTCCCCCCCCTTGCTACCCGCGGTAGCGGGCGGTCGGCGGTCGCCCCTGCTCCCCAGATCCTTCTGGCAGTCCAGAACTGCGGTCAGTGCCGCCATGGAGCCTGAGAGTGATAACCGGGCTATAGTCTTGTCCTGATAGCGCACCTCGATGCCGCCGGCACGCGCGATGTCCACCATGAACGATTCCTTCAGGCTGGTCGCAAGAAGGGAATGTTCGTCGCCCACTGATCCGCCGCTGAACGTGCCGCGCCACCGTCCCGCGCCACGGGCGAGCAGGTTCAGCTCATAGGATTTGCCCTCTTCGAGGGAGCGCCAACGGGCATTTGACAAGGCGAAAAACCCCTTGCCGTTTTCACCGAAGCCCAACCAAACGGTGGTGCGGTCCTCGTAGCGGGCTTTGGCAATGCAACTGCCAGCATCCGTGTTGATGCCGATATCCCAGCCCCGAACCTGCCCCAGTTCCTGGTCCATAGCGAGCAGGCCTTCTGCCGCCGCCGCGCGCAGCGATCCGAAAGCAGCGATGCCGAGCAGCAATAGTGCGCCAGCACGTCGTAGCGCGCGCATCATCCCTAACAAGGCTCCGTCGCTCATAGGCGGGACTCCGACGCTCAGCTCAGGGCTTGGAGGAAACGGGCCGCGCCTCGCCAGAGGGTCCGGCAAACGGGTCGTCATTCGCGGCACTGGCAGATCCGCTATCTTGTTTCGGCGTCGAATTCTTCTTTGATGTCTTACGCGTTGCCGAAGACTTCGGTGCGCCGGCCCTCGGCGCAGCATGCGACTTCGCCATCGCCCCGAGTACAGCAGCCCCCAGCACGGCTCCCGCGACGACTCCGAGCGCCGCGCGGGAACCAGCCCATGCGGGCTGCGGAACCAACAATAGACCGGCGAGAATAACGACAGCAGGCGCCGATGGGCGCTCAAGTGAAGGTTGCTTCCCCATTATTCCCCCTGACCCGCAGCAGCCGGATACGGACCATCAACGGTTGCAAGCCCATGTACAGGTTACCTTTCGCAACCGTGGCGTTCAAGCATCACAACTGTCCAGGTTGCGACGGGCATTGTGCTGCGACACCCTGCAGCTGCGTCAACGCGGCACCGCCCGCGCAGGGCTTGGATGCGGTTGCGCGTATCGACGGGGCTGTGGTGTTTGGTTATTGTCCCGCCATCCTCTGGGGATTGCCTCTGGTCGACCTCCGGCCCCGCCGGCGTAAGTAGGTCGTCCGGAGCGCGGCTCGGCCGCAGCGACGGCCGCGTTCTCCGACCGGACGGTCGCGGCCGATACGGATGACAAGGAGCGGACGCCATGGATTTCGATCCCGTCACCCTCGCGCGGATGCAATTTGCCTTCACGGTCTCCTTTCACGTCATCTTTCCCGCCTTCACCATCGGCCTGTCCGCCTTCATCGCGACGCTGGAGCTGATCTGGCTGAAGACCGGCAAGGACGTGTTCCATCGCCTCGCGCGCTTCTGGACCAAGATCTTCGCCGTCTCCTTCGCCATGGGCGTGGTGTCGGGCATCGTCCTGTCCTACCAGTTCGGCACCAACTGGAGCCGCTATGCCGAGTTCGTCGGCTCGGTGATTGCGCCGCTCATCGGCTTCGAGGTGCTCACCGCCTTCTTCCTGGAGGCGACCTTCCTCGGCATCATGCTGTTCGGATGGAACCGGGTGCCGCCGTGGCTCCACGTTCTGTCCTGCTGCGTGGTGGCGTTCGGCACCTTCATGTCGGCCTTCTGGATCCTCGCCGCCAACAGCTGGATGCAGACGCCGGCCGGCTACGAAATCCGCAACGGCGTCGGCTATCCGCTCGACTGGCTTCAGATCATCTTCAACCCGAGCTTCCACTGGCGCCTGCCGCACATGCTGCTCGCGGCCTACCTCACCACCTCGCTGGTGGTGCTCTCGGTGGGCGCGCGCTACCTGCTCGCCGGCAAGTTCAAGGACGAATCGAAGGTGATGATGGTGATGGGCATCGGCATGCTCGCCATCGTCGGCCCCATCCAGGCCTTCGTCGGCGACAGCCACGGCCTCAACACCGCGCACTACCAGCCGGCCAAGATCGCTGCGGTGGAGGCGCACTGGGACAGCACGAAGCCCGCCCCTCTCGTGCTGTTCGCGTGGCCGGACGAGAAGGCCGAGAAGAACCTGTTCGAGATCTCGATCCCGCACGGCGCCTCGCTGATGATCACCCACAGCCTCGACGGCCTCTTCCCGGGCCTCAAGGACTTCCCGCCGCAGGATCGCCCGCCGGTGTTGGGCCCCTTCTTCGGCTTCCGCGCCATGGTGGGCGTGGGCGTCATCATGATCCTTCTCGGCTGGATCGGTGCATGGCTGATCTACAAGGGTCGTGAGACCACCACCCGCTGGTATCTGATCGTCACCTCCTGGGCATGGCCGCTGGGCTTCATCGCCATCCTCTCCGGCTGGATCGTCACCGAGCAGGGCCGCCAGCCCTGGGTGGTGGAGGGACTGCTGCGCACCGAGGATGCCATGTCGCCCCTCGCGGGCTGGACCGTGGGGCTGTCGCTGACGCTGTTCGTCATCATCTACGCGGTGATCTTCGCCACCGGCATTCACTTCATGAACCGCCTGATCGTGCGCGGCCCGGATCAATCCATGATCCAGCCGCCCGCTCGCGAGCGGCCCACGCGCCCCATCGCCGCCGCCCATGGCGAAGGCCAGATGACGCCCGGAACCTGACCCGCCGACGCGCAGGAGGACATGACCATGGAATGGTATCTCCCCGTCATCTGGGGGCTCATCATCGGCGTCGCGGTCATCATGTATGTGGTGCTCGACGGCTTCGACCTCGGCATCGGCATCCTCTTCCCCTTCGCCAAGGAGGAGAAGGAACGCGATGTCATGATGAACACCGTCGCCCCGTTCTGGGACGGCAACGAGACCTGGCTCATCCTCGGTGGCGGTGGCCTGTGGGTGGCCTTCCCCAAGGCTTATGCCGTGGTGATGCCCGCCCTCTACCTGCCGGTCATCATCATGCTGCTGGCTCTGGTGTTCCGAGGCGTCGCCTTCGAGTTCCGCTGGGTGGCGGCGTCCAGCCGGCGGCTGTGGAACTTCGCGTTCTCTGCCGGCTCGCTGGTGGCGGCCTTCTTCCAGGGCATCATCCTCGGCGGTCTGGTGCAGGGCATCACCGTGAAGGACGGCGCCTTCGCCGGGGGCCCGCTCGACTGGGCGACGCCGTTCGCTTTGCTATGCGGCATCGGCGTGGTCGTGGGCTATGCGCTGCTCGGCGCCACCTGGCTGCTGGTGAAGACCGAGGGCACCATCGCCGACCGCGCCCGCAGCCACGCCATCCCGCTGCTGATCGGCGTGATCGTGCTCATGGGCCTCGTGAGCCTGTGGACGCCGCTGGCGTTCGATCGCATCGCCACGCGCTGGTTCTCGCGGCCCAACATCTTTTTCCTGGCGCCCGTGCCTATCGTCACCGCCGTGCTCACCTATCTTGTCTGGCACTGGCTGAAGACGGGGCGGGAGATGCTGCCCTTTTTCGGCACCATCGGGCTGTTCGTGCTCGGCTTCGTAGGCCTCGCGATCTCCACCTTCCCCTACCTTGTGCCGCCGAGCCTCACCGTGTGGCAGACGGCCGCCGCCCCGCCCAGCCAAATCCTGATGCTGTTCGGCGTCATCTTCCTGCTGCCGGTGGTGCTGGGCTACATCGTCTTCGTCTACTGGATCTTCCGCGGCAAGGTGCGGGAAGGCGAAGGCTACCACTGAGCCGCCGAGACGCGACTGGCACTATTCCGCCGCATCCGGAACCGGTCCGCCGCCGAACAGGCCGAGCTGCTGCTCCCGCACCGGCGCGAAGGAGCGGCGGTGATGCAGGCAGGGGCCGTGGGTGACGAGCGCGGTGCTGTGCTCCGCCGTCGCATAGCCCATGTGCCGCTCGAAGCCATAGGCGGGAAAGGCGGCGCCCACCCCGGCCATCAGCCGGTCCCGGACCACCTTGGCGACGATGGAAGCCGCGGCGATGGAGGCGATGAGCCCGTCACCGCCGATGATCGCCTCGACCGCGCAGGGCACCTTGGGCGGGTCGTTGCCATCCACCAGCAGGAAGGCCGGCCGGCACGGCAACCCGCGCACCGCCTGCGCGAGCGCCCAAAGGGTCGCCTGCCGGATGTTGTCGCGGTCGATGCGCTCCGGCGGCGCCATGGCCACCGCCACCTCGGCCGTGGCGCAGATTTCCAGATAGAGCGCCTCGCGCTTGGCGCGCGTCAGCCGCTTGGAATCATCGAGGCCCTTGGGCACCCGTTCCGGATCGAGCACGACGGCGGCGGCAACCACCGGCCCGGCCAGCGGCCCGCGCCCCACCTCGTCGGCACCGGCGATGGGGGCATGCCCTTGGGCGTAGAGGCCGCGCTCCCGCGCGAAGTCGAGACCGGCCCACGCATCGGCGACAGGCACAGCGACCTTAGGCGGCCGGCCGCGCCGGCGCGCGGAGGGCTGCGGCTCAATGGCGATGCGGCTGGGGTTCGGCTCTCGGCGCGGCGGCATCGGTCCGGCGTGCGCCCGATGAGGCCCCGGCGACAGGCAGGCCGAGCGATTCGGCCACGCCGTCGTTGATAGCATGGAACCGGGGCGGGGGCCGGGGATTGCTCCTTGTGCCGTGTCAGCCCATGTTCAAGCTCAGGGTTCAGGCTGCCGGCGTTGGCGTCCGCGGGAGAAGAGCATGCGGTGGGAGGATTTCCGCTCCAGCGACAATGTGGAAGACCGGCGCGGCGATGGCGGTGGCGGCTTCCAGATGCCCGGCGGCCGCGGCGGCCTCGGCATCGGCACTATCATTGTCGTGGGGTTGATCGGCTGGGCGCTGGGAATCAATCCGGCGGTTCTGATCGGCGGGCTGGAAGCCATCAATGGCGGCGGATCGCCCCAGCAGGCTGCGCCCGCCCCGCAGCGCGGCCGGCCGACGGCCCCGCCCACCGACCAGCTCGGCCGTTTCGCCGCGAATGTGCTCGCCCAGACAGAAGACGTGTGGACCGAGCTGTTCCGCGCCGACGGCAAGACGTATCAGGATCCAAAGCTGGTGCTGTTCTCCGGCTCCACACGCTCGGCCTGCGGCGGCGCCCAGTCCGCCATGGGGCCGTTCTATTGCCCGCTGGACCAGAAGGTCTATCTCGATCTGACCTTCTTCCAGGAGATGAAGAACCGCTTCAAGGCGGGCGGCGATTTCGCTCAGGCCTATGTGATCGCCCACGAGGTCGGCCATCATGTGGAAAACCTCATCGGCATCCTGCCCAAGGTGCAGCAGGCCCAGGCCCGCGCCTCGTCCCGCGCGGAGGCCAACAACCTTTCCGTCCGTGTCGAACTGATGGCCGATTGCCTCGCCGGCGTATGGGCCTACCACGCCAATGCCCGCTATCGCATTCTGGAGCCCGGCGATGTGGAGCAGGCGCTCACCGCCGCCAGCGCCATCGGCGACGACACGCTTCAGAAACGCTCGCAGGGCTATGCAGTGCCGGACAGCTTCACCCACGGCACGTCCCAGCAGCGGGTGAACTGGTTTACCCGCGGGCTGAAGAGCGGCTCCATGCAGCAGTGCAATACCTTCTCCGGCGCGATCTGACGGAAAGCCAGGCATTAGCCCAAGCGAATCGCCATCTGCCGCTAGGGAACGACGTCGTCTGACGCAACGGATGCCTCCCTCCCGGGCGGGCAGCCGCACATCGCAGACTGGCGAAACGCCTGCCCGCGCCGGTTGCGTCGGCGAGTCGGGGCGCGGCTTGGGCGTGGCTTTGGCGCCCCCCGGCGGCCTCCCCCCCTTGCCTCCGGGCGGCTGGCGTGCGAAGCAGCATCAACGCACGGCGCCGCCGCGGGAGACCTCTCGCGCGGACCGTTCGGCGTCGGCCATTGAAACCTCTTGCAGCCTTCGCTATAGGGGCCGACAACTCATTCCGAAGGGGCCATGCGGCCATCCCTCGGCCCCGGTCGGTGCCTTGCACCATGCCTGCGCGCCACGCGGGCGGGCCGCGACCGCAAGGGCCGAGCATACGAGAGGCGTCAGTCCATGTCTTCGACGTTCGACACGGTGGCCAACATCATCGCGGAAACCTGCGACATTCCGCGCGACACCATCACGCCGGACAGCCACGCCATCGACGATCTTGGCATCGACAGCCTCGACTTCCTCGACATCGCGTTCGCCATCGACAAGGCGTTCGGCATCAAGCTTCCGCTGGAGCAGTGGACGCAGGAAGTGAACGACGGCAAGGCCACGACCGAGCAGTATTTCGTGCTCAAGAACCTCTGCGCCCGCATCGACGAGTTGGTCGCTGCGAAAGCCGCCTGAGGCCGGACGGGATAGATGCGTCCTGAAGTCTTCAAGATGATCGATCGGGTCGTCGCCATCGACCCGTCGCTGGAAAAGATCCACTGCCAGGGCATGGTGCCCGAGGAAAGCTCCATCTTCGAGGGGCACTTTCCCGGCTATCCCATCATGCCCGGCGTGCTGCTCATCGAGGCCATGGCCCAGACCACCGGCTGGCTGGTCCTGGCCCGCAACCGCTTCGACCGGATGCCCTTCCTCGCGACCGTAAAGGAAGCGAAACTGCGCACCTTCGTGCTGCCCGGGCAGAATCTCGATCTCTACTCGGAAATCCTGCACGAGGGCTCCGGCTTCGTCGTCGCCAAGACGAACGCCACTCTGGAGGGCAAGCCCATCTGCAGCGCCGAACTCACCTTCCGCGTGCTGCCCTGGCCCGAGGGCAAGATGAAGCCGGTGGTGATGAAGGTGGCCGAGTACGTCTCCTTCCCCCTTTCGGAATTTGCCGATGCCTGACGTGACTGAAGGCCGGAGCCGGAACCAGCGCGACGTCTGGATTACCGGCATCGGCCTCGTCTCCTCCCTTGGGGAGGGGCTCGATGCCCACTGGCAGGCGCTCACCGCCGGCACCGGTCCGGTGACGGACAGCACCACCTTCGCCCCCTACGTGGTTCATCCGCTGGTGAAGGTGAATTTCGACAGCCAGATCCCCAAGAAGGGCGACCAGCGGCAGATGGAGCCCTGGCAGCGCATAGGCACCTATGCGGCCGGCCTTGCGCTCGACGCCGCGGGCATCGCTAAGAATGCCGAGATCCTGTCGAACACCGACATGGTGGTCGCGGCGGGTGGTGGCGAGCGCGATTTCCAGGTGGATGCGGCGATCCTGAACGATCTTTCCGCCTCCAATGATGCCGGCCGGCTCCTGAACGAGCGCCTGCTGTCGGACCTGCGGCCGACCCTTTCGCTGGCCCAGCTCTCGAATCTGCTCGCCGGCAACATCTCCATCGTCCACGGCGTCACCGGCTCTTCCCGGACCTTCATGGGGGAGGAAAGCTCAGGCGTTGATGCTGCGCGCATCGCCTATGCGCGCATCGCGGCGGGTCAGAGCGAGATCGGCCTCGTGGGCGGCGCCTACAATGCCGAGCGCGAGGACACGCTGCTCCTCAACGATCTCGACGCCTTCTGCATGAAGGGCGAATTCAGCCCGGCCTTCACCGCTCCCGGCATCGCCTCCGGCTCCATGGGCGCCTTCCTGGTGCTCGAATCGCCGGAGCATGCCAAGGCGCGTGGCGCAACGCCCATCGCCAAGCTGTCGGGCGTCTGGTCGGAGCGCGCCAAGCGCGCCGTGGCGGGGGCCGTGACCGCCAAAGTGAAGGCGCTTCTGGACAAGGCCGGCACCGCGCCGGGCACCGCCGTCATCTCCGGCGTCACCGGCGCCCGCGAGGCGACCGAGGCCGAGGCCGAGGCGCTGGCCGCGAGCGGCCTGCCCGTGCGCGCTGTCGCGAACCGCATCGGCCACGGCTTCGAAGCCCAGTTCATCGCCGCCCTCGCCCTCGCGGCACTGGCGGTGTCCAAGGGCACCCTGTTCCCGCCGCTCGCCAGCGACCCGCTTGAAAAGGCGGCGGACGGCATCTCCCGCGCGATCGTGACCCAGGTGGGCCACTGGCGGGGCGAAGGCGCCGGCCTGGTGGAGAAGGCCTGACGGGCCTCCTCCCGCTCCCGCCAACGGAGACGAGGACAGGCGAGACGAGGCCGATTGTCCTTCGCGCCGGCTTCGGCGTATTTTCCGGCGCGAGTGCCGGGCCCTCCTACAGCGCGGGTCCCGGCGCGCCCTTCGAGCAGCGCCGGGGCGGGCGCGCTTCAACGACAGGAGCCGCGATCATGACGCAGGCGCATCTCGACAAGTTCGGCCGCCCCATCGTGGTGGTGACGGGTATCGGCGTCGTCACCTCCCTCGGCCAAGGCAAGGACGACAACTGGCGCCGCCTCACCGCGGGTGAATCCGGCATCCACACCATCACGCGCTTCCCCATCGAGGGCATGCGCACCACCATCGCCGGTACGGTGGACTTCCTGTTCGATGGCCGCGTGGCTGCGCCCAACCTCTCCGAGAAGCTGGCGACCCTCGCCGCCGAGGAAGCCATCGCCGAGTCCGGCATCGGCACCCCGGGCGAGTTCCCCGGCCCCCTGTTCGCTGCTGTTCCGCCGGTGGAGCTGGAGTGGCCTGAGCGCCAGCAGATAGCCGATGCGGTGGGCCACTACCCCATCGTCTATCACGACCTGCTCGGCGCCGCCGCGTCCGGCAAGTTCCGTCCGTGGCACGAGCGCTTCCTGTTCGGCTCGGTGGCGGATCGCCTCGCCGACAAGTTCGGCACGCAGGGCCAGCCCATTTCCCTGTCTACCGCCTGCGCCTCCGGCGCGACCGCCATCCAGCTCGGCGTCGAGGCGATCCGCCGCGGTGAGACCGAGGTGGCCCTGTCGCTCGGCACGGACGGTTCGGTGCATCCGGAAGCCCTCATCCGCTTCTCGCTGCTCTCCGCCCTCACCACCGCCAACGACAAGCCGGAGGAGGCCGCCCGCCCCTTCGCCAAGAACCGCGACGGCTTCGTCATGGCCGAAGGCGCCGCTGCGCTGGTGCTGGAAAGCTACGCCCACGCGGTCGCGCGCGGCGCGAAGATCCTCGGCGTGCTGGAAGGCTGCGGCGAGATGGCGGACAACTTCCACCGCACCCGTTCCAGCCCGGACGGCCGTCCCATCGTCGGCTGCATGAAGAATGCGCTGGCCGATGCCGGGGTGACGCCGGATGACGTGGACTACATCAACGCCCACGGCACCTCGACGCCCGAGAACGACCGCATGGAATATGTGGGCCTCAAGGGCGTGTTCAGCGAGGAGAAGCTGGCGGCGACGCCCATCTCCTCCAACAAGTCCATGATCGGCCACACGCTGACGGCGGCCGGCGCCATCGAGGCGGCCGTGTCGCTGCTCACCATCCTGAATGGCCGTATCCCGCCGACCATCAACTACAACATCCCCGATCCTGCCATTCCGCTGGACGTGGTGCCGAACGTCGCCCGCGACGCGCAGGTGAAGCGGGTGATTTCCAACTCGTTCGGCTTCGGCGGTCAGAACGTCTGCCTCGTGCTCGCGGCGGAGCCGGCGTGAGCGGGCTCACACCGGGACAGGCCTGATCCGATGACCGCTCCCATCCTCGTCACCGGCGGCGGCCGCGGGTTGGGCGCCGCCATCGTGCGGCGTCTGGCCGAAGCCGGCCACCCCGTCGTCTTCACCTATCGCTCGGCGGTCGCCGAGGCGGAAGCGCTGATCGCCGACATCCGCGCGCCAAAGCCGGACGCGGTCGTTTCCGCCCGACCCCTCGACCTTGCCGACCGCGCAGCGGTGGAGGCGTTCGCCGAGGAGCTGGAGGCCGGGGAAACCTTCTTCGGCTTCTGCCACAACGCGGGCGCCTCCTACGACACGCTCGCCGCCATGATCGACCAGGACAAGGCCGAGGAGGTGATGCAGGTGAACCACTTTGCCTTCGTCCGCCTGACCCGCGCGCTGGTGCGGCCGATGACCCGCGCACGGGCGGGGCGCATCGTCGCCATCGGCTCGGTGGCGGCGCTTCAGGCGAACCAGGGCAATGCTGCCTACGCCGCCTCCAAGGCAGCCCTGCTCGCCCACGTGCGCGGCCTCGCCATCGAGACGGCGCGGCGTGGCGTGACGGTGAATTATGTCGCCCCCGGCTTCATCGATACCGCCATGCTGGAGAAGTTCGCGGACTATCGGGCGAAGATGGAGGCGCAGATCCCCGCCGGCCGCTTCGCGACCCCCGACGACGTGGCGCAGGTGGTGGCCTTTCTCTTCTCCCCCGGCGCGGGCTATATGACCGGCGCCATTCTGCCGGTGGATGGCGGGCTCTCCGCCTCGCTCGCCGCCCACCGCTGACATCCATTCAAGAGAACAACAATGCGTGGCCTCCAGCTCGTCTCCGACCGCAAGCTCGAACTCGTCGAACTCCCCGAGGCGGAAGCCCCGGGCGCCGGAGAGGTGCAGATCCGCGTAAAGGCGCTGGCGCTCAACCACATCGACGTATGGGGCTGGCGCGGCATGGCCTTCGCCAAGCGCAAGATGCCCCTCGTGGTGGGCGCCGAGGCCGCCGGCGAGATCGTGGCGCTGGGCGCCGACGTGCGGGGCCTCAAGGTGGGGCAGACGGTCGCCATGTATGGCGCCATGACCTGCGGCCACTGCGCCAACTGCCTGAAGGGCCGCGACAACCTCTGCCAGAACGTGGGCGGCGTGCTCGGCTTCCACATCGACGGCTTCGCCCGCGACGTGCTGAACATGCCCGAGCGGCTGGTGATCCCCGCCCCCGAGGGCGTCTCCTTCGAGGAAGCGGCCTGCGCCGGCATCACCTTCTCTACCGTTGAGCACATGCTGTTCGACAATGCGAAGCTGGAAAAGGGCGAAACCGTGCTCGTCCATGCGGGCGGCTCGGGCATCGGCTCCGCCGCCATCCGCCTCGCCAAGGATGTGGGCGCCACCGTCATCACCACCGTGGGCGATGACGAAAAGATGGAAAAGGCGAAGGCGTTGGGCGCCGACCACGTCATCAATTATCGCAAGGACCGCTTCGAGCACGAGGTCCGCAAGATCACCAAGAAGGTGGGCGTGGACGTGGTGTTCGAGCATGTGGGCGCGGACACCTGGAACGCCTCGCTGCTTTCCATGAAGCCCGGCGCGCGCCTCGTCACCTGCGGCTCCACCTCGGGCGTCTCGGTCCAGATGAATCTGATGCAGCTGTTCCAACGCCAGTACAAGATCTTCGGCTCGTTCGGCGCCACCATCCGCAACGTGGCGGACGGCCTTGAGAAGATGGGCCGGGGCGTCATGCCGGTGATCGACACCGTGGTGCCCCTCGAAAACTTCAACGAGGGCCTGGAGCGGCTGGAAAGCCGCAAGGTGTTCGGCAAGATCGTGGTGAAGTTCTGAGGCGGGGGCGGCGCACGCGACCGTGGCCCGGCTCCCCCTCCCCGTCCGCAAGGCCATCCACCGGCTGAAGCTGGCGCTCGCGCCCGCCGTCGAGGTGCTAGTCGCGGGCTATGTGCGCTTTTCCGTCTGGTGGCTGCGCCTGTGGCCGCTGTGGCTCTCGGCGGGCGGTATGGCTTTCTGGGCCAAGTTGCTCGGGCCGTTCTTCGCGGTCAGCAAGGTGGCGCGACGCAATCTCGCCGCGGCGTACCCCGAGAAGAGCCAAGCGGAGATCAACGCCCTCGTCCGCGGCATCTGGGCCAACATGGGGCGCCTCGCCGCCGAGTTCGCCCAGCAGGATCGCCTGTGGGACTATGATCCCGCGCATCCGGACGCGGGCCGGATCGAGGTAAAGGGCGCGGAAATCTTTCAGCGCCTGCGTGACGACGGCCGCCCGGCGCTGTTCTTCACCGCTCACACCGGAAACTGGGAATTGTGCGCCATCGCCGGCGCCGCCTTCGACGTGCCCGGCGGCGTGCTCTATCGCGCGCCCAACAACAAGCGCGCCGCCGAGCTGATCGAGGAGATGCGCTCCGGTACCATGCCGGGCCTCATCCGCGCCGGTCGGGATGCGGGGCGCCAGATGGCGCGCATGCTGGCGGAGGGGCAGCATCTCGGCATGCTGGTGGACCAGTATTGGACCGGCGGCCCGGAGGTGATGTTCTTCGGCCGCCCCTGCGCTACCAACCCGACGCTCACCCGCCTTGCCCGCCAGTTCGATTGCCCGGTGCATGGCATGCGCGTCATCCGCCTGCCCGGGGCCCGCTTCCGGGTGGAGATAACCGAGGAAATCGCCCTCCCCCGAGATGCCGAGGGCAAGATCGATGTGGTTGGCGGCATGCAGGCCGTCACCTCGGTCATCGAGGGCTGGGTGCGCGAACATCCCGAACAATGGCTCTGGCTGCACCGCCGCTGGCGGTGAGGATTTCTTCCTCCCCCTTGCCGCGCCCCCGCCATTCCTATAAAGCCCGCGCTTTCCGTTTTCGCGAAGGTTCGAGGGATGAGCACGGCCGACGTTGCCGTCATCATGGGCAGCCAGTCCGATTGGGAGACCATGCGTCATGCGGCCGAGACGCTGGAGGCGCTCGGGATCACGCACGACTGCCGCATCGTCTCCGCCCACCGCACGCCCGACCGCATGTATGCCTTTGCCAAGAACGCGAAGGCGGACGGCTTCAAGGTCATCATCGCCGGTGCCGGCGGCGCGGCGCATCTGCCGGGCATGGTGGCGGCGCTGACGCCCCTGCCCGTGTTCGGGGTGCCGGTGCAGTCCAAGGCGCTCTCCGGCCTCGATAGTCTCTATTCCATCGTGCAGATGCCCGCCGGAATCCCGGTCGGTACGCTGGCCATTGGCGTCGCGGGGGCCACCAATGCGGCGCTGCTCGCCGCGGCCGTCCTCGCCATCTCCGATACCGCCCTCGCCGAACGGCTCGACGCCTGGCGCGCCGCGCGCACCGGAGCGGTGGCGGAACGGCCCGTGTGACCATGCTTCGTCCCGGCAGCGTCATTGGCATTCTCGGCGGCGGCCAGCTCGGTCGCATGATCGCACTCGCCGCGGCAGAACTCGGCCTGAAGGCGCATGTGCTGTGTCCGGACAAGGACAGTCCCGCCTTTCATGTGAGCGCCGCGCATGTCTGCGCCGCCTATGACGATTTCGACGCGCTGGAGACGTTTGCCGCGGGCGTCGACGTGGTGACCTACGAGTTCGAGAACGTGCCGCTGGCCACCGCCGAATTCCTCGCCGCGCGCGTGCCGCTGCGGCCCGGCGCCAAGGCGCTCGCCATCACGCAGGACCGACTTGCCGAGAAGAGCTTCGTGCGCGACCTCGGCATCGAGACCGCGCCCTTCGCGCCGGTGGACAGCCTCGCCGATCTCGAAGCCGCGGTTGCACAGCTTGGCCTTCCCGCCGTGCTGAAGACCCGCCGCTTCGGCTATGACGGCAAGGGGCAGGTGATGATCCGCCCCGGCGAGGATCTCACCGCCGCGTGGCATGCGCTCGGGCGGCAGAGCGCCATCCTCGAAGGCTTCGTCAGCTTCTCCCGCGAGGTCTCCGTGGTGGCGGCGCGGCGCGGCGATGGTGCCTTCTGCGCCTATGACGTGACCGAGAACGTCCATCGCGAGCACATCCTGCACACCTCCACGGTCCCCGCGACCCTCACCGCCGAGGCGGCGCGCAAGGCCCGGGCTATCGCCCGGGACATCGGCGACGCGCTCGATTACGAGGGGGTGTTCGCGGTCGAGCTGTTCGTGGTGTGCCAGGGCTCGAATGAGCGGGTGATCGTCAACGAGATCGCCCCCCGCGTGCACAATAGCGGGCACTGGACCCAGGACGGCGCCGTCACCTCCCAGTTTGAGCAGCACGTGCGGGCCATCGCCGGCTGGCCGCTCGGCGAGGTGTCCCGCGTCGGCCGGGCGCAGATGACCAACCTCATCGGTGCCGACGTGCATGACTGGCACGCCTTGCTCGCAGAGCCCGGCACGCACGTCCACTTGTACGGCAAGGAAGAGGCCCGCGCCGGTCGCAAGATGGGCCATATCGTGCGTGTCCAACGCGATCCCGAAGCCTGCGCCAACCTGCCCGATGGCGACGGCTGCTGAATTGTGAGCCGGCTCTTCCGCTAGGGACTGAGACGAATCGCCCTGATGACGCACCGCCGCGTTTGACGCATGACTCGGGCGTTCGCGGCGGTTTTTTTGTACCGTCGAAGCCATGACCCGAATTTGTGGTGGCAGATGTCTTTGTCCGACGATCGCATCAAGGACCGCTTCTCCGAATGGCTGCGCGACCTTGCACGGCACATGGCCCGGTCCGGCCGCTATTGCAGCTGGCGGGTGATCCAGATCGAGCTGCGCTTCATGCAGGGCATTCGCGAGGCAGCGACCTGCTTCTCCGACGCGGCCATCCGCAGCGAACTCGACGCCCTTTGCCGCGAGGCGCAGAAGCGTGGCGGGCCGATCTTCATTGTGCCGGCCAAGAGCGAATCCAGCCTCCCGGCCACCGGCTGCTGAGACTGGCGGGTCGCACCGCCGACTGCTGCCGGCACGCCGGAAAGTGAGCCGGCGCAAGGCGCCGCCTCCCGTTTCGACCGCAGCAAGGCGTGTGGACAAGCTCCCCCTCTTCTGGTAAGAGAGCGCTTCCTTCGGACAGGTCGAGGACAGGCGTACGCGCCATCTTCTGCGGTCCGGCGTTTCAGATCAGGTAAGGCTCCGGCTCGGCGCAACAGCTCGAAGAGGTAAACACGTGCAAGTTCTCGTCCGCGATAACAATGTCGATCAGGCCCTCAAGGCGCTCAAGAAGAAGATGCAGCGCGAGGGGATCTTCCGCGAGATGAAGCTGCGTGGCCACTACGAGAAGCCGTCCGAGAAGCGCGCCCGCGAGGAGGCCGAGGCCATCCGTCGCGCCCGCAAGCTGGCGCGCAAGCGCGCCCAGCGCGAAGGCCTGATCCCGTCCAAGCCGCGCCCCACCCGCTGAGACGCGAAGGTCGCTGAGGTCCGCAACGCCGGGCATTCGAGCTGACCGTCGAAAGCGCCCCCTCAGTCGGTTTTGAAGCTTTTCCATCCGCGCGACCCCGGTCGCGCGGATTTGCTTTTGTCCGGTCCGCGCTTCGCGTGCACCGCTTTTTTGCGTGCTCCGCCTGGCGCCGCCTCTCGCATGTCGCGCGCCTGTCTCCAAAGCCGTGGGAAGAGAAGATGTTGTTCGATCAGATTGCGGTGCAATCCGGTCGACGCCTGCTCTAGACTGCCGTTGCGCCGGCATGCCGGGCCTTGATCCGGCTGCGGGTCGGACGGCCGGCGCAGGGGGCGGAAGGCCCCCGACAAGGGAGAAAGGCCGAATGGTCGCACGCGTGGTCACTGTCGAGCCCTTCGATATCGTCGTCTTCGGCGCCACCGGCGATCTCGCCCGCCGCAAACTCCTCCCGGCGCTGTTCGAGCGCGACCTCGCCGGCCAGATGCCGGACGATGCGCGCATCATCGGCACCTCCCGCCGCCCCCTGCCCGATGAAGACTTCCGCGCTTTCGGACGCGATGCGCTCGGCGTGGCGGATGGCGTCGAGGACGTGGACCAGGCGGTGCTGGCCCGCTTCCTGAACCGGCTGACCTATGTGGCGGTCGATGCCCTCTCGGACGAGGGCTGGCCCGATCTCGCGGCGACCCTGAAGACGGGAGAAGATCGCGTTCGCGTCTTCTATCTGGCCGTTGGGCCTGACCTCTTCGATCCCATCTGCGCGCGTATCGGCGCGTTCGGTCTCGTCACCGACCTGTCCCGCGTGGTGGTGGAAAAGCCGGTCGGCAAGGACCTCGCCTCGGCCCAGAAGGTGAATGCCGCGGTCGGTCGCGTCTTCCGCGAGGAGGCGGTGTTCCGCATCGACCACTATCTCGGCAAGGAGACGGTGCAGAACCTGATGGCGCTGAGATTCGCCAACGCCTTGTTCGAGCCCGTGTGGAACAACGCGCACATCGACCATGTGCAGATCACCGTGGCCGAGAGCATCGGCACCGCCGGCCGCGCCGGCTATTACGACACGGCCGGCGCGCTGCGCGACATGGTGCAGAACCATATCCTTCAGCTCCTCTGCCTCGTCGCCATGGAGCCGCCAGTCTCGCTCGATGCGGACGCGGTGCGCGACGAGAAGCTGAAGGTGCTCAAGGCGCTGGAGCCCATCAACGAGAGCAATTTCGCGCAGATGACGGTGCGCGGCCAGTATCGTGCCGGAGCCTCGGCCGGCGGGGCAGTGCCCGGCTATCTGGAGGAACTCGGCTCCGGCGAGAGCAGCACCGAGACCTTCGTCGCCATCAAGGCGGAGATCGGCAACTGGCGCTGGTCCGGCGTGCCGTTCTATCTGCGCACGGGCAAGCGCCTCGCCTCGCGCGTCTCCGAGATCGTGGTGGCGTTCCGGCCTATTCCCCATTCGGTGTTCGACGATCACGCGGGCCCTATCATGGCGAACCGCCTCGTGATCCGACTGCAGCCGGACGAGGGCGTGAAGCTGTGGCTGATGATCAAGGACCCCGGCCCCGGCGGCATGCGTCTGCAGCATGTGCCGCTCGACATGAGCTTCGCCTCCGTGTTCGGGGTGCGGAACCCGGATGCCTACGAGCGGCTTATCATGGACGTGGTGCGTGGCAACCAAACCCTGTTCATGCGTCGCGACGAGGTGGAAGCCGCCTGGCGCTGGGTGGATCCCATCCTCGACGCCTGGCGGGCCTCGCGTGACCAGCCCAAGCCCTACACGGCCGGGACATGGGGGCCTTCCGCCGCCATCGCCCTGATCGAACGGGACGGGCGCACCTGGACCGATGACGCCTGAGGCTGCCCGTGACCCCGCCGACAACACCCATCGCCCTCAACGCCTATGACGATTCGGCCGGCCTCGCCCGGGCGCTGGCCGCCCATGTGGCCGAGGCCCTCCGCCGCCGCATCGCCCAGAACGGCACAGCGAGCCTCGCCGTGTCGGGCGGGCGCACTCCGGTCTCCTTTTTCGAGATCCTGTCCGGCGCGCCGATCGACTGGTCCCGCGTGGCGGTGACGCTGGTGGATGAGCGTTGGGTGCCGGAGACGTCGGACCGCTCCAACGCCGCCCTTGTCAGGCGTCACCTGCTCAAGGGACCGGCTGCCGCCGCCCGCTTCCTTCCGCTGTATACCGGTGCGCCGACACCGGAGGAGGGATTAGCGGAGGTTGCCGGGCGCGTCGCTGCCCTCCCCTCCCCCTTCGCCGCCGTAGTGCTGGGAATGGGAGACGACGGGCATACCGCCTCCTTCTTCCCCGGCGCCGAGACGCTTGCCGCAGCCATCGATCCGACGACGCCGGAAGCCCTCATGGCCGTGCACGCTGACGCGGCAGGAGAGCCGCGCATCACCTTCACCCTGCCCCGGCTGGTTTCGGCCGACACGCTCGTGCTCCACATCGAGGGCATGACCAAGCGCGCCGTGCTGGAGCGCGCCTGTGCCGGCGGCCCTGTCGATGAGTTGCCCGTCCGCTCCGTCCTCCGGGCGCGTGCGCCCCTCGACGTGATGTGGTGCCCCTGAGAAAAGAGGTCCGAGCCATGACTGATGACCAGCCGCGCGCGACCGACGCTGCCTTCGCCGCCCTCGATGCAGCCTGGAAAGGCCGGACCGGACGCATCGCCGAGCTGTTCTCGGCCTCTGACCGCTTCGAGCGATTCTCCACCAGCTACGGCGACCTGCTGCTCGATTTCTCCAAGACCGCGATGACCGAGGAGACTTTGGCGCGGCTGCTGGATCTCGCCCGGGCCGCGGGCGTGGAACAGCTGCGGGACGCCATGTTTGCTGGCGACCACATCAATCTCACCGAGGACCGAGCGGTGCTGCACACGGCGCTCCGCAACCGCTCGGACGAGAGCATCCCGGTCGACGGCATCGACGTGAAGACCGGGGTAGACGAGACCCTGCGCAATCTCGCCAGCTTCGCCTATGCGGTGCGCGAGGGGCGGATCGCCGGAGCGCGGGGCAATGCCTTCACCGACGTGGTGAACATCGGCATCGGGGGATCGGACCTCGGCCCGGCCATGGTGACCGGCGCACTCGCGCCCTATCACGACGGGCCACGCTGCCACTTCGTCTCCAACGTGGACGGCGCTCACATCGCTGACACCATCAAGGGGCTCAATCCCGCGACGACGCTGTTCATCGTCGCCTCCAAGACCTTCACCACCGTCGAGACCATGTGCAACGCGGGCACCGCCCGCGCCTTCATCGCGGATGCGCTGGGCGAAGCGGCGGTCGGCGACCATTTCGCCGCCGTCTCCACTGCGCTTGACCGGGTGGAAGCCTTCGGCATTTCGCGCGAGCGGACTTTCGGCTTCTGGGACTGGGTGGGTGGTCGCTATTCGGTTTGGTCCGCCATCGGCCTTCCGGTGATGATCGCCATCGGCCCGGACCGGTTCAGTGAGTTCCTCGCCGGCGCCGCGGCCATGGACGAGCATTTCCGCTCGGCGCCGCTGGACCAGAACATGCCGGTGCTGCTGGGCCTCGTCGGGATCTGGCACCGCAACGTCTGCGGCTTTCCCAGCCGCGCCATCATTCCCTACGACCAGCGGCTCGCGCGCCTGCCGGCCTATCTCCAGCAGCTCGACATGGAGAGCAACGGCAAGAGCGTCACGCGCGACGGCCGGCCGGCGGCCCGTGGGACGGGACCCCTCGTCTGGGGCGAGCCGGGCACCAATGCCCAGCACGCTTTTTTCCAGCTGCTGCACCAAGGCACCGATACCGTGCCGGTTGAGTTCCTGATTGCGGCTCAGGGGCACGAGGCGAATCTGACGAATCACCAGAAACTCCTGGTGGCCAATTGCCTCGCCCAGGCGGAGGCGCTGATGCGCGGCCGCACGCTGGAGGAGGCCGCGGCTCAGCTGGTGGAGAAGGGTTTCGATGCCGACAAGGTGGCGGCCATTGCGCCCCATCGCGTTTTTCCCGGAGACCGCCCGTCCGTCACCATCGCCTATGCCGAGCTGGACCCGTTCTCGCTCGGCCGCATCATCGCGCTCTATGAGCACCGCGTGTTCGTCGAGGCGGCGGTATGGGGAATCAACGCCTTCGACCAATGGGGCGTGGAACTGGGCAAGGAACTGGCGACCCAGTTCCTTCCGGCGGTCCAGGGCGGGCCGCTTCCCGCGGGTGCATCGGGCTCGACGGCGGGACTGCTCGCCCATCTCGGCGCGCTCCGACAGGGCTGAAACGCCTGTTCTTCTCCTAATCGCCCTGCGCGCTTGTGCGCGCTTGCCGACGGAAGCGGGCAATGCTGCTATGCAGCATTGCGGGTCTGCCTCTGCGTATTTTGTATACCACGAGTTTGGGCAAGCGCGGTACAAGGTGAGCGTACCGGGACGCGGAGGCGTCGGGCGAATTGGATCGAGCCCGACGAAACGCGCCGCATCCCTTCGGCATCATGCCGGGAGAGAGTTATGAACGCGCTTGAGCTTACGGCTTTCGGCCTTTTCGGGATCGTCCTCACCTTCGCCGCCAACGGCCTCACGGCCCAGAAGCCGTACATGACGGTTGCCGGCGGCCCTGGCATTCCGATCGAGGATGTCCTGCTGCAGACGCCCGAGCCTCGCTTTGCCCGCGTTGCCCCCTCCGCGGACTCCAAGGGCACCGCCTCGAACCTCGTCATGGTCCATGCGGGTCCCTTCACACCTTCGGCCCCGCGCGGCAACTGACCAAAAAGAAGGGAGCGGCAAGCCGCTCCCTCAGTTGGGCCCGGGGTAGGTGGGCCGAAAGTTTGAGGCAGAGCCTCAGCCGGTGACCTTGGCGCTCGCCGGCTGGGCAGCAGCCTCGGCGGCAGCGCCGGCGACGAAGCGGCTGCGCATCGGCTTCAGGACGAAGATGGCCATGAGGGCGGCGATCGCATTGACCGCAGCGGTAATCATGAACACCAGGTCCCAGTTGCCGAGGCTCGCCACAGCCACCGAGGCCATCGGCACCACCAGCGAGGCCGTGCCCTTGGCGGTGTAGAGAAGGCCGGCATTGGTGGTGGCGAACTTGCCGCCGAAGGTGTCGCCGCAAGTGGCGGGGAAAAGCGAGTAGATCTCACCCCAGGCGAAGAACACGAGGCCGGTGAGGATCACGAACAGCACCGGGTTGGAGCCGAAGTGCGCCAGGGCTAGCACGCCGACCGCCTCAAGGGCGAAGGCGATGAACATGGTGTTCTCACGGCCGATGTTGTCCGACACCCAGCCGAAGAAGGGACGGGTCAGGCCGTTCAGCACGCGGTCGATGGACAGCGCGAAGGTCAGCGCCGGCATCGTCAGGCCGAGGATGGAGACCGGCACGTCGGCGATCTTGAAGTCCTTGGCGATGGAGCCGAGCTGCGCGGTCGCCATGAGGCCACCAGCCGCCACCAGCACGAACATCAGGTACATCACCCAGAACACGGGGGCCTTTACCATTTCGCCGGGGCCGTAATTGCGACGGCTCTGGGTGGCCGAAGCCTTGACCGGGGGAAGCTGGCCTTCCTTCGGGGCCTGGAGCAGCAGCGAGAGCACCATCACCACGATGCCCTGGAGCAGGCCGAAGAAGAGAAAGGTGTGCTCATAGCCCTGCGACTTGATCATGGCCGCGATGGGCACGATCGTGAGGGCGGAGCCGGCGCCGAAGCCCGCAGCGGTGATGCCCGCGGCCAGACCGCGGCGATCGGGGAACCACTTCAGCGCGGAGCCGACGCAGGTACCATAGACCGCGCCCGCGCCGGTGCCACCGAGGGCTGCCGAGACATAGAGCATGGCGAGGCTGTCGGCCCGCGAATTGAGGAACCAGGACAGGGCGCACAGGATACCGCCGATGAACACGACGATCCGCGGGCCGAACTTGTCCACGAACCAGCCCTCAACGGGGACCAGCCAGGTTTCGAACAGCACGAAGATGGTGAAAGCGACCTGGATGGAGGCACGGCCCCACTGGTGCTTCTCGTTCATGGGCTCGACGAACAGCGTCCACCCATACTGAAGATTGGCGATCATCGACATGCAGATGACGCCGATGAGCAGTTGCAGCCAACGCCCTCCAATCGGGCCGCCGACAGGCGCTGCGGAGTTCTGAGCCATTTCCTTCCCTTTCTCACTGGGGATCATCGAGTGCGATGAACGGCCCGTGACGGTCGCCATTCTTGTTCGGGTCATTCATCGACCCGTTCGCGAACCACGACGGAAGATGCGGAAGGAATCTGGTATACAGAATGCCGTTACGGCTATGTAACTGTTACTTTCCCATGAAAACCAGACGTTAAAGGGCTATTTTGACAGGCCGGCACCAGAACCCGCCCACGAAAAGGGCGGGCCTACCAAGTTCCACATTGCGATCTCAGCAATCCAATGCAGAAGAGGGCTACGTATTCATCTTCTCATCTACTCGAGACATATGAACATGAGCCGAATCATTTTCCTTTTCTACATTGATGCGATGGCCCAGCCAAGCCCCGCCATTTAAGCAAGGCGATCCATTGGGCGGGGCCAGATTCGCCATCACCGGCACCAATTCGCCCTGCCATCTGCGGCTCAAACGAAAAAAACCCCGGCCGAAGCCGGGGCTTGAGGGACCGCCAGATGGCGGTGGAGGGACCCGTTGGCGCGCGCGCAGGTCGCGCGGATCGAGGTGTGACGTTCTTGGACGGGGCCTCGCCCCATTCTCGAACACCAGCGCCGTCCAAGCGGCGCGCGACATGTCGATCCGGGCGGCTTTTACCGCCCGGATCGGGGACTCAGGCCGTCGCCTGGCGCGTGGCCGTTGCCGCCGCAGCCGCCGCCTCGGCATTGAGCCGGTGATGGCGGGCGAGCATGGGCCGCAGGACGAACAGGGCGGCGAAGGCGGCGGTCAGATCCATGGCGGCGACCGTGTAGAGCACCGTGCTCCAGCTGCCGGTCGCTTCCATCAGCAGGTTGGCCAGCGGCACCAGCAGGGCGGCGAAGCCCTTCGCGGTGTAGAGCATGCCGTAGATCTTGCCGATGTGCTTGGAACCGAAGGTATCCGCCGCCGTGGCCGAGAACAGGGAGTAGACTTCACCCCAGGCCAGGAAGACGACGCCCGACAGGATCACGAACGCCCAGGGGTTTGTCCCGAACGTGCCCAGCGCCACGATGCCGATACCTTCCATGGCGAAGGCGAAGAACATGGTCTTCTCACGGCCGATATGGTCGGAGATCCAGCCGAAGAAGGGACGCGAGAAGCCGTTCAGGATGCGGTCCAGCATCAGGGCGAACGGCAGCGCGGCCATGGTGAAGAAGTACAGGTTCACGTCGATGTGCTTGACGCCAAGGTCTTCGGCGATCACGCCCAGCTGCGCCACCGCCATCAGGCCGCCCGAGACGGTGAGGACGAACATGGTCAGCATCACGTAGAACACCGGGGTGCGCAGGGCCTCACCGAGAGTGTAGTCCCGCCGGGACTGGGCCACCGTCGAGGAGAACGTCACCTCGCTCTTGCCCGGCGCCCGAAGGAAGCCGGCGGCGAGCATGATGACGGCGCCCTGCACGAGGCCGAAGGTGAAGAAGGTTTCCTGGTAGCCGCTCGACTTGATCATCGCGGCGATGGGCAGAATGGTCAGCACCGTGCCCGAGCCATAGCCGGCGGCGGTAAGGCCGACCGCGAGACCGCGGCGATCCGGAAACCACTTCAGCGCGGCATTCACGCAGGTGGCGTAGACGCAGCCGACGCCGATGCCGCCGATGGCCGCCGCCACGTAGAGGGCTGTGAGCGAACCGGCATAGGAGTTCATCACCCAGCTGAGGCCGGTGAAGAAGCCGCCGACCAGCACCATCACGCGCGGGCCGTACTTGTCGATGAAGTAGCCCTCGATGGGCGTGAGCCAGGTCTGCACCACGACGAACACGGTGAAAGCCACCTGGACGGATGCGCGGGTCCAACCGTGCGCCGAAACGATCTCGGGGACAAACAGCGTCCACGAATACTGGATGTTTGCTGCGGCCACCATGCAAACGACGCCGGCGACCAACTGGAGCCAGCGATTTGTCGCTGGCGCCTTCACTGCCATTTCGCTCATTTTTCCTACCCCTTAGACCATTTTTATATTTTTGATCTGATTGACCGCCCCACCCTCTTATTGTCCCTCGTGGCGCGGCGTTTCGTTTTTCGGACGGTTCGTTCCCTCCCCGTCAGACAGCACCGGCGGCACGCATGCCGGCGATCTCTTCGGCCGAGAAGCCCACGCTGGCGAGAACTTCCTCGGTATGCTCGCCGAGGAGCGGCGCACGCTCCACCGGCACGTGATTGGCGGACAGGCTGATGGGCGAGCCGACCGTCACATAGGTTCCACGCTCGGGGTGCGGCACCTCCACGAGGAAGCCGCGATCGTAGAGCGCGCGGTCCTCCATGATGTCCTTGGTGGAGAGCACCGGGCCGCAGGGCACATCGATGGCGTTGAGCGCCTCCATCACCTCGAACTTGGTGCGGCGTGCGGTCCAGCGCTCGATGATCTCAAAGCACTGATCCAGCCGTTGGGCGCGGGCCTCGTGGGAGGCGAATTTGGGGTCGTCGATCAGGTCCTTGCGGCCCACGAGGCGCATCAGCGGCGCCCAACCCTGGGGCTGGATGATGACGTAGCAATAATCGTTCTCGCCGCCGGGAGCGCATCGCAGCGCCGCGCCGGGCTGGCCGCCGCCGGAGCAGTTCCCGGCCCGCGGCACGCATTCGCCGGACGGGGCGCCGGGATATTCACCGAGCGCGCCCGCGTCGAGGCGCTGCTGGTCGCGCAGCTTCACCCGGAGCAGGTTGACCACGCAGTCCTGCATGGCCACGTCCACCTTCTGGCCCTCGCCCGTCACGGTGCGCTGGAACAGAGCGGCGAGGATGCCGGCGACGCAATGGATGCCGGTGCCGGTGTCGCCGATCTGGGCGCTGGAGGCCGTCGGCGGTCCGGAACGCCAGCCGGTCGTGCTCATGGCCCCGCCCATCGCCTGGGCAATGGTCTCGTAGGCCTTGGCGTCGACGCCCGAGGCTTCGGCGAAGCCACGGATGGAGGCATAGATCAGCCGCGGGTTGCGGACGCGCACCTGCTCATAGCCGAAGCCCTGGCGGTCGAGCACGCCAGGGCCAAAGTTCTCGACCAGCACATCGCAGGCTTCCACGAGGCGGTTCAGTACCTCCTGGCCGGCGGGGGTCTTGATGTTGAGAGTGACGCTCTTCTTGTTGGCGTTGAGCATGGTGAAATAGAGACTGTCCACGTTGGACTTGTCCCTGAGCTGCGACCGGGTGATATCCCCACGCCGCGGCATTTCCACCTTGATGACATCCGCGCCCAGCCACGCAAGAAGCTGCGTCGCCGAGGGGCCGGACTGAACGTGCGTCATGTCCAGGACGCGCACGCCGTCAAGCGCCTTGCCCATGCACCCACTCCCGGAAATTCCTGCCCTGTTTCGGTGCCGGTCTGCGCCGGCTTGGACGTGCCCCCAGAGATACGATCGGAGGGAACATTCCCTGGCATTTCAAGTTTTGAATTACGTATGCCAGATACAGAACTGTAACACTGCGTTCGCCCGTTCGCAAACGGGTTTTGAGTCATTCTTAGACCAAAGTCGGAAAAAACGTCGGGGCCGCAGCGGGATACAGGCGGCCCCGATGGCTGCCAGCACCTCAGCGCAGGGCGGCGAGGCCGGCTTCGATACCGCCCGAAACGGCCTCAAGTGCCGGCTGGGCCTCGGATTCCTTAAGGTAATGCCGCATGAGGTCGGTCGCGCTGATGACGCCGACCAGGGCGTAGCTCTCGATCACCGGCAGATGGCGCACCTGATGCTCCACCATCAGCCGGAGCACCGTCTCTATGGTGTCTTCAAGGGTGCAGGAGATGACCTCTCGCTTGAGCAGCGAGGCCAGCACCACCCTCGGCGTGTTGGCGCCATGCTCCAGAACCGCGCGGGTCACGTCCCGCTCGGAGAAGACGCCCACCACCGTGTTGCCCTCGGTGCGGCAGACGTCCTTGATGATGACGGAAGAAATGTTCTCCCGCTTCATCACGAGCACGGCGTCGGCCACCGTCTCGTGCATGCGCAGAGTGATGATGCGGGTGTCACGTTTTTCCCGCAGGATATCGTCCACGGTAATCATTCGCGTGTCCTCCCCTGGCGAATGCTCGCCCAATGCCACGGCGAAGTGCCGTCGGCAGGGTGGGGCATTGTTCGCCCATCTCCCCCGATCATCGTGGTATTCAAAATACATCCTGTCAACGCAAGAAGCGTCCCGCATCTGCGCAGAAGATGCTGCGTTGCCAAAAGACTAGGGAGAGGCTGCGGCATCGCTTGCCAGCGCGCTCTTCCTCGCATGTGATATGATGTATTTGGTGCGCAAGACGGGAATCACTTCAGGCCCGCCGGAACGCCGCAAGCCTAAGGCGAAGGGGTGCGATGACGTACCAGGATATCAACGTGAAGCCGATCGAGACGGAATCGAGCTTCCGGATGAAGGCCTACAAGGCGCTGAAGGCGGCCATCATGGAGATGGACATCTACAGCCACCCCGAGGAAATCCGCCTCGAAGAGCGCCAGCTTTCGGAGAAGCTCGGGGTGTCGCGCACCCCCATCCGCGAGGCAATGACCCTTCTTGAGCAGGAGGGCTTCGTGCGCTCCGTGCCGCGCCGGGGCATCTTCGTGGTGCGCAAGACCAAGCAGGAAATCATCGAGATGATTACCGTCTGGGCGGCTCTGGAGAGCATGGCGGCGCGGCTCGCCTGCGAGCGCGCCACCGAGGCGGAGATCCGCCAGTTGCGCGAGAACGTCCGCGCCTTCGCAAACCGGAACCCCGAGGAGTTCGTCTCCGAATATTCGGAAGCCAACCTCGCCTTCCACAAGCTCATCATCCGCATGTCCGGCTGCGCCCTGATCGCGGAGACGACGGAAAACCTGTTTCCCCACATGCGCGGCGTCCGGAAGGTCACCATCGGCCAGGCGCACCGGGCCCAGCGGTCCATCGTCGACCACACCCACATCGTCGAGGCCATCGAAAAGCGCGACCCGGACCTCGCCGAGCGTCTTGTCCGCGAACACACCCTCGGCCTCGCCAAGCACGTGGCGGAGCATGGCGAGTTCCTGAACTAGCCTTCTCCTTGCACGAACCGACAAAAGAAAAGGGCCGGCACCCGCGTGCCGGCCCTTCCTATTTACGCGCACAGACGGCTCAGGCCGCCTTATGCTTCTCGATCATCGTGACGAAGCGGTCGAACAGGTAGTGGCTGTCCTGGGGGCCGGGGCTCGCCTCGGGGTGGTACTGCACCGAGAACACCGGCTTGTCGGCCAGCGCAATGCCGGCGTTGGAGCCGTCGAACAGGGACACGTGGGTCTCCACCGCGTTCGTCGGCAGGCTGTCCCGATCCACGGCAAAGCCATGGTTCATGGAGGTGATCTCCACCTTGCCGGTGGTGAGGTCCTTCACCGGGTGGTTCGCGCCGTGATGGCCCTGGTGCATCTTCACCGTGCGGCCGCCGACGGCGAGGCCGATCATCTGGTGGCCGAGGCAGATGCCGAAGGTGGGCACGCCCTTCTCAATCACCTTCTGGATGACCGGCACCGCATATTCCCCCGTGGCCGCGGGATCGCCGGGGCCGTTGGACAGGAACACGCCGTCCGGCTGGAGCGCGAGGATGTCCTCGGCCGAGGTGGTGGCGGGCACCACGGTGACCTTGCAGCCGGCGCGGGCGAGCAGGCGCAGGATGTTGCGCTTCACGCCGTAGTCGATGGCGACCACATGATGACGCGGGGCCTCCTGCCGACCGTAGCCGGTCTCGGCGTCCCAGGTTGTCTCGTCCCAGCCGAACCGCTGCGCGGAGGTCACGCCGGGCACGAGGTCCATGCCGACGAGGCCGGGCCAGGCGCGGGCTTCCGCCTTCAGCGCCTCGATGTCGAACACGCCATCGGGGGCATGGGCGATGACCGCATTGGGCATGCCCGCCTCACGGATGAGGGCGGTGAGCGCGCGGGTGTCGATGCCGGTGATTCCCGGGATGCCGCGGGCCTTCAGCCAGTCGTCGAAATGACGCGTTGCGCGATAGTTGGACGGGTCCGTCACCGCGGTGCGCAGCACCACCCCGCGCACGCCGGAGGCCGAGGCCATGGACACCGTCTCGATGTCCTCCTCGTTGGTGCCGACGTTGCCGATGTGCGGGAAGGTGAAGGTGATGATCTGCCCGGCGTAGGATGGATCCGTGAGGATTTCCTCATAGCCGGTGATGGCGGTGTTGAAGCACACTTCGCCGGCGAGGTGGCCGGTGGCGCCGATGCCGAAGCCTTCGAGCACCGTTCCGTCGGCGAGCACGAGAAGGGCTGTGGGCCGGGGCTCGGCCCAGCCCTCGGTGGCGTTGGGGGCGTGGTCTTGTTCGCTGGTCATGGATCGCCTAGATAGAGGCTCGCGCGCCGCGTTTCCAGCGCCTCTCGCAGGAATTTGTGCGCCCTCAGCGCCGCCGGCCGGATGGCCGCGCGAACCTGCTGCCGGAACTGGCGCCACCCAACACAGGACGGACGATCGTGCTTCGCGACGACATCAACGCGGCTCTGAAAGAGGCGCTAAAGGCCCAGGATAAAAAGAGAACCGGGACGCTCCGCCTCATCAATGCGGCGCTCAAGGACCGGGATATCGAACAGCGGGGACATGGCAAGGACCCGCTCAATGACGACGAATTGCGCGCCTTGCTCGCCAAGATGGTGAAGCAGCGAGAAGAGAGCGCCAAGATCTATGACGAGGGCGGCCGCCCGGAGCTTGCCGCGCAGGAGCGCGAGGAAATTACCTACATCCAGGCCTTTCTGCCCAAACAGCTTTCCGAGGCCGACACGCGCGCCGCCATCGCCGCGGTGATCGCCGAGATCGATGCCAAGGGCATCAAGGATATGGGCCGCACCATGGCCGTCCTGAAGGAGCGCCACGCCGGCGCGCTGGATTTCGGCAAGGCGTCCGGCTGGGTCAAGGAAGCGCTGACAGCGGCCTGACCGGGCCGGTTCACACCGGGTTTCCGGGTGAGGTTCAGGGGCGGAATCGGTGACGTTCGGCAGATGCCGGTCCCGACTCCGCCCCTTTTTCGTCTGGCCGGCCCGGCACGCCCCTCATTTCCGGCTCCAGATCTGCCGGTCGACGCCGGGGGGCAGATCGGCCATCTCGTCGGCGACGAACACCGGCTCCTTCCCCGACTTCCGCTGCGTAAGATAGTCCTTCGTCAGCCGCACCACCGTGCCCGAGAGCAGGACGATGGCGACGAGGTTGATGGAGGCCATCAGACCCATGGAGGCGTCCGCCGCGTTGAACACGGTGGCGACGCTCTGCAGTGATCCCCACACCACCATGGCCAGCAACGCAAGGCGCAGGATGATGACGCCTGAGACATGGCCATGGCCGAGGAAGACCAGCGCATTCTCGGCATAGGAATAATTGCCGATGATGGAGGTGAAGGCGAAGAAGAAGATGGCGATGGCGATGAAGTAGCGCCCGAGATCGCCCACATGGACCTGCAGCGCGGCCTGGGTGAGCTGGGTTCCGGTGAGCTGGGCCGAGGGCTCCACCTCCGACAGGAGAATGAGCAGCGCGGTGGCGGTGCAGATGACGATGGTGTCGATGAACACGCCCAGCGACTGCACGAAGCCCTGGCTCACCGGATGGTGAGGGTCGGGGGTCGCCACGGCGGCAATGTTGGGGGCGCTGCCCATGCCCGCCTCGTTGGAGAAGAGGCCGCGCTTCACCCCGTTCATCATGGCCGCCGCCACCGAGCCGGCGACGCCCCCCGCCGCCGCGCCGACGCCGAAGGCGCTGCCGACGATATGGGCGAGCACGCTCGGCACCAGAGTGATGTGGGTGGCGAGCGCATAGACGGCGAGGGCCACATAGGCGAGGGCCATGAAGGGCACCACCAGCTCGGCGGTGCGGGCGATGGCGGCAATGCCGCCGAAGATGATGACGCCGGAGAGCACGGCGATCACCAGCCCGGTGCCGAGCTTCGGCACGCCGAAGGCGCCCTGCACCGCATCGGCGATGGAATTGGCCTGCACCGCATTGAACACCAGCCCGAACGACAGGATGAGGCAGACCGAGAACAGTCCGCCCGCCCAGGAGGCCTTGAGGCCATGGGCGATGTAGAAGGCCGGGCCGCCGCGATAGCGGCCCTCGTCGTCCTTCACCTTGTAGAGCTGGGCGAGCGTGCTCTCGGCGAAGGCGGTGGCCATGCCCAGCGCCGCCACCACCCACATCCAGAAGATGGCCCCCGGCCCGCCGAGGGTCAGCGCCACGGCGACGCCGGCGATGTTGCCGGTGCCGACGCGCGAGGCGAGCGAGGTACACAGGGCCTGGAACGGGGTGATGCCCGACTTGTCGGTGTCGTTGGAGCGCAGCACCGAGCGCAGCATCTCGGGGAAATGGACGATCTGCACGAAGCCCAGCCGCAGCGTGAAATACACGCCCACCGCCAGCAACCCGTAGATCAGGATGTAGCCCCAGAAGATGGTGTTGAGGAAATCGATCACCGCATCCATGTCAGCCAGCCCCCCGCTGAATGGCCAAGCTTATCAGCGTGACCTTGGCGGTCCATCCCTTCCGGCACCCCTCGCGCCACTTTCCGGACACATTTCGGCGACGGCGGAAGGGTGTGGATAAGGGGGATTGCGGGGGCGGACGCGTCCTCGCGCCCCGGACGCATGCAGCGACAGCGGAATGCGAGCCGGGGCCCAGCGCAACGCACCGCCGAAGGCGCTTCCGAAACCTAGCGCTCTGGGGCTTTGACCCGCTGCGCGGGCACTTTTGCGCTGGACCCCGGATCAGCGCTCCGGCTTTCGCCGTCGCTTGTCCGGGGAACGAGGCTTGCTCTGCACCGCCGCTTGCCCGGGTAACAGCTCTCGCGCCCCGGACGCATGCAGCGAAGCGGAATGCGAGCCGGGGCCCAGCGCAACAATCCGCCGGAGGCGCTTCCGAACCCCACCGCTCTCGGGCTTTGTCCCGCTGCGGGGGAGGTCTTGCGCCGGACCCCGGATCGGCGCTCCGGCTGCGCCGTCTCTTGTCCGGGGAACGGGTCAGGACAGCCAGTCTTCGGCAAGGTCACGCCACTCGCGATTGGTGCGTTCGATGAGCGCCAGCTTCCAATCCCGGTGCCATCTCTTCAACCGTCGCTCGTGAGCGCGGGCGGCCTCCAGTTCGTCGAACAGATCCACATGCACGAGGAGGTAGACGGCATATTTGCGGGTGAAGCCCGGGAGAGCGCCGGAGCGGTGCTCGAACATCCGTCGGGTCAGGTCGTTCGTGACGCCCACATAAAGCGTCCCATTGCGGGCACTCGCGAGGATGTAGACGGCGAAGCTTGGCATTTGCCCGAAGGTAACAGGATTTGGTCCGCTGCGCGGGACTCGTGCGCTGGGCCCCGGATCGGCGCTCCGGCGTTCGCCCTCGCTTGTCCGGGGAGCAAGTCTCGCGCCCCGGACGCATGCAGCGCAGCGGAATGCGAGCCGGGGCCCAGCGCAAGAGTTCGCCGCAGGCGCTTCAATGCCCCACCGCACCAAAGTTTTGCCCCGCTGCGCGGCACTTTTGCGCTGGACCCCGGATCAGCGCTCCGGCATTCGCCGTCGCTTGTCCGGGGAGCGAAGGCGGCTTTAGCTAAGCCATTGTTGGAGCCCCCTCCCCCCTCCCCCCATTCCCGGCTATACTGAAGGGCTGATCTTCCGGCGCCTGCCCGCGCCCCTAACAGACTGCCGGCCCCAATCGCCCATGCGCTTTTCGCCCGCCTTTCTTGACGAGATCCGCGCCCGGCTGCCGGTGTCGGAGGTGGTCGGCCGTCGGGTGAAGCTGAAGAAGCAGGGGCGCGAGTTTGCCGGGCTGTCGCCCTTCAATGCGGAGAAGTCGCCGTCCTTCTTCGTCAACGACCAGAAGGGCTTCTACCACTGCTTCTCCTCCGGCAAGCACGGCGACGTGTTCGATTTCCTGATGGAGACCGAGGGGGCTTCCTTCGGCGAGGCGGTGGAGCGGCTTGCCGCCATGGCCGGGCTGTCGCTGCCGCAGGAGACGCCGGAGGCTGCCGCCAAGGAGCAGCGGCGGCGCACGCTCCATGAGGTGATGACGCTGGCGGCCAGGCATTTCGAGGCCAATCTGCAATCGCGCCTCGGCGCCAAGGCGCGCGGCTATCTGGCGGACCGGGAGATCGGCCCCGCCACGCAGAAGAAATTCGGCCTCGGCTATGCGGCGGGCGAGCGCTTCAACCTGAAGGAGGCGCTTGGCAAGGAGGGCGTCTCCGTCGCCGACATGGTGGAGGCGGGCCTGCTGATCGCCGGGGAGGACATTCCCGTCCCCTACGACCGCTTCCGCGACCGGGTGATGTTTCCCATCACCGATCTCAAGGGCCGGGTGGTGGCCTTCGGCGGACGGGCGCTGGAGAAGGACGTTCCGGCGAAATACCTCAATTCCCCGGAGACCCCGCTCTTTCACAAGGGCTCCCTGCTTTATAATGGGTTTGCCGCCCGCGCCGCCGCCCAGTCCGGCGCCCGCGTCATCGCCGTGGAAGGCTATGTGGACGTGATCGCCATGGTGGAGGCGGGCTTTGGCGGTGCTGTGGCACCGCTCGGCACCGCCTTGACCGAGGACCAGCTGCAATTGCTCTGGCGCATGTCGGAGGAGCCGCTGCTGCTGTTCGACGGCGACAAGGCCGGCCGGCGGGCCGCCCACCGCGCCATCGACCTCGCGCTGCCGCATCTGAAGGCCGGGCGCAGCCTCTCCTTCGCCACCCTGCCCGACGGGCAGGACCCCGACGACCTGATTCGCCGCTCCGGCCGCGAGGCCATGGAGCAGGTGCTGGCGCAGGCGCGGCCTCTCGCTACGGAACTCTGGGCGCGCGAGAGCGAAAATGCCTCCCTCGAAACGCCCGAGCGTCGCGCGGGGCTGGAGGGCCGGCTGAACGAGGTGGTGAACGCCATCGGCGACGAGACGGTGCGCAAGCACTACCGAGCTGATTTGATGGGGCGGTTCAACGCCCTTGTCGCCCCCGCCGAGCGCGCGCGGGGCACCGGCCGCGGCGGCGGCAGCCGGGAAGGCTGGTCGCCGGGTTTCACCCCCGGACGGGGGCGCGGCGGCAAGTTTCCCGGGAAGCCCTCCGCCCCGCCATTGGCCCCGCGTGGACAGGAGATTGCAAGGAGCGCATTGGTGCGCGGGCCCATGGCCGCCCTGCCCCGCAACGAGGCGCTGCTGCTGTTCTGCCTCATCAACCACCCCTTCCTTCTGGACGAAGCGGGCGAGGAGGTTTCGAGCCTGCCCTTCGCCAATCCGGAGGCCGACCGGCTGCGCCGCGCCCTCATCGAGGCGCATCTGGAAGGGCTGGATGCGGACGCCCTCGCCGAGCATCTCGGCCGCTCCGATCTCGACGCCCTGACCCGCCGGGTAAAGGCCCTCGCCAACCCCCGGCACGACTGGCCAGCTTATTCAGATACCGCAGAAGCCGATGTCCGGCTCTGGTGGCATCAGCGCACGGCCTTGCATCGCAAGGCTCACGCGCTATCTAGAGAGTTGAAGGAAGCCGAGCGCACGCTGGGGGAGGACCCGAGCGAAGCCAATTTCGCCTGGCTCAGGGATGTCCGCGAGCGCCTGTCGGCGATCGACGGAACCGAGGCGCTGGTGGAAGGGTTCGGTGCATCTTCGGGCCGCTCGGCGGTCCGGTCGCTGTAGGAATTTGAAGCCGAAGCGGCACAATTTGGCCAAGAGCCTCTGGCATGGCCCGCGTGGCGGGTGCATGCGGAACGCTCCGGCCCACGGGACGGAAGGCAGCCTGCCGCCGACGACCATAGGGGTTGGAAGCGCGTTCAGGCTGGTTTAACGGGATGGCGTCAAAAAGGCCGCTCCCGGGTTCAAGGGCAAAAGGTGGCGAGGCCGAGGAGCCGCGCCGCCGTTCTGCTGTTGGAAATCGGCGGGATCAGCAGGAGAAGTCGATGGCGAAGCAATCTTCCGAAGCCACAGAGGCCCCGGAAAAGGAGACCGACGCCCCCGACGGGCCGTTGCTCGACCTGTCCGACGCCGCTGTGCGGAAGATGATCAAGAACGCCAAGCGGCGCGGGTACGTGACCTACGAGCAGCTCAACGAGGTGATGCCTTCCGAGGAAGTCACCTCCGAGCAGATCGAGGACACCCTCGCGATGCTCAACGACATGGGCATCAACGTCATCGAGGCCGAGGAAGCCGAGGCCGAAGAGGGCGCCGAGGAAACCGAGACGCCGGACGAGCCGGAAGAGGCCGAAGGCGGCGAGCTGACGGAGGCCGCCCCGCGCGCCGTCGCCCGCGCCGAGACCAAGTCCGAGCCCGCCGAGCGGACCGACGACCCGGTGCGCATGTACCTGCGCGAGATGGGCTCGGTGGAGCTGCTCTCCCGCGAGGGCGAAATTGCCATCGCCAAGCGCATCGAGGCGGGCCGCGAGGCCATGATCGCCGGCCTGTGCGAGAGCCCCCTCACCTTCCAGGCCATCATCATCTGGCGCGACGAGCTGACCGAAGGCCGCGTGCTGCTGCGCGACATCATCGATCTCGAAGCGACTTACGCCGGCCCCGAAGGCAAGAACCCGCCCGCCGCCCTCGGCGAGGAGGCGGCGCTCGCCCCCGAGGCGGGCGAGGACGGCCTGCTCGGCGACGGCGCCGGCCCCGAGGGCGAAGAGGACGACATGGAGAATTCCATGTCCCTCGCCGCCATGGAGGCGGAGATCAAGCCGAAGGTGGTGGAGACCTTCGACCGCATCCATTCCAGCTACACCAAGCTGCGCCGGCTGCAGGACCAGAACGTCGAGTCCAAGCTCAAGAACGAGACCCTCTCGCCCGCGCAGGAGCGCAAGGCGAAGAAGCTCAAGGAAGAGCTGGTCGGCGACGTGAAGAGCCTGTCGCTCAACCAGGCGCGCATCGACGCGCTGGTGGAGCAGCTCTACGAGATCAACAAGCGCCTCGTGGGCTACGAGGGCCGCCTGCTGCGTCTCGCCGACAGCTACGGCGTCTCCCGCGACGACTTCCTGAAGAACTACATGGGCGCGGAGCTGGACCCGAAATGGGTGCTGCGCGTCTCCAAGCTCGGCACCAAGGGCTGGAAGGGCTTCGTCGCCCACGAGAAGGACACCATCCACGAACTGCGCGGCGACATCCACGCGCTGGCCACCGAGACGGGGCTGGAGATCGCCGAGTTCCGCAAGATCGTGCAGATGGTGCAGAAGGGCGAGAAGGAAGCCCGCCAGGCGAAGAAGGAAATGGTGGAGGCGAACCTGCGCCTCGTCATCTCCATCGCCAAGAAGTACACCAACCGCGGCCTGCAGTTCCTGGACCTCATCCAGGAGGGTAACATCGGCCTGATGAAGGCGGTGGACAAGTTCGAGTACCGCCGCGGCTACAAGTTCTCCACCTACGCCACGTGGTGGATCCGGCAGGCCATCACCCGCTCGATCGCCGACCAGGCGCGGACCATCCGCATCCCGGTCCACATGATCGAGACGATCAACAAGATCGTCCGCACCTCGCGGCAGATGCTGCACGAGATCGGCCGCGAGCCCACCCCCGAGGAGCTGGCCGAGAAGCTCGGCATGCCCCTCGAGAAGGTGCGCAAGGTGCTGAAGATCGCCAAGGAGCCCATCTCCCTCGAAACGCCCATCGGCGACGAGGAGGATTCGCACCTCGGAGACTTCATCGAGGACAAGAACGCCATCCTGCCCATCGACGCCGCGATCCAGAGCAATCTGCGCGAGACGACGACCCGGGTTCTGGCCTCCCTCACCCCCCGCGAGGAGCGCGTGCTGCGCATGCGCTTCGGCATCGGCATGAACACGGACCACACGCTGGAGGAAGTCGGCCAGCAGTTCTCCGTGACGCGCGAGCGTATCCGCCAGATCGAGGCGAAGGCGCTGCGCAAGCTCAAGCACCCGAGCCGGTCGCGCAAGCTGCGCTCCTTCCTCGACAACTGAGCGGCGCTCATTCCCAACGAACAGACGGCAGGCCTCGGCCTGCCGTTTTCGTTTGGGCCTACCGCGCCGGCGCCTCCACCAGGAGCCCGACGATGCGCCGGACCACGGGCAGGACGAGCAGCAGGGTGGGGAACGCCACGAGCCAGGAGAGGCCCCACGCCACCGGCCAAGTGGCGAGGAAGTCCGGGCCGAAGCCGAGGCTGCGCCCGGTGGCGATGGCGGAGACCACGAAGGTCATCAGCACCGACAGCACCAGCGGCATGACGAAGCCGGCATAGCGCGCCGGCAGCTTGCGGAGAAATTTGCAGGAAGCAGGTTTTGAAGAGGCCATCGGGCCATCCTTCTTCGGATGGTCCCGGAGGTCCGGATCGCAACGCGCATCCGACCGGCCGGGACCGGGGTTGGATGCGTTGCCTGACGTCGGACGCTTACGGCGCAGCAGAAGCCGCACAGGCGGATAAAGCGCCGAACGGCCCGTGCCGTCAAGGGCGTGAAGGGCACCGCAGGCCGCAACCCGGAACGATCCCCCTCTCCCGTCATTGTCCCTGTAGCCGGCCCGCACGCAGCGCGCCGGAATCGCGGGCATGGGCCATGGGCCGCCCGCACCGATCACACATCATGGAGGCTCACATGCCCGGTCCTCTGGACGGCAAGCGCATTCTCATCCTCGCCACCAACGGCTTCGAGCAGTCCGAGCTGGAGGTGCCCCGCGACCGGCTCAAGGAGGCCGGCGCGCAGGTTCACGTCGTTTCGCCCGAGCGCGGCGAAATCAAGGGCTGGGACAAGAAGGACTGGGGCCGCGCGGTGCCCGTGGACAAGACCCTCGCCGAGGTGCGGGAGAGCGACTACGACGCCATCGTCCTGCCCGGCGGCCAGATCAATCCGGACCTGCTGCGGGTGGACCCGGCGGCCATCGGCCTCATCAAGTCCTTCTACGATGCCGGCAAGACGGTGGCCGCCATCTGCCACGCCCCGTGGCTGCTGGTGGAGGCGGGCCTGGTCAAGGGCAAGCGCATGACCTCCTACAAATCCATCCGCACGGACGTGGAGAATGCCGGCGCGCGCTGGGAGGATGCCTCCGTCGTCACCGACAATGGCCTCATCACCTCCCGCAACCCCGGCGATCTTGAAGATTTCAGCCGCAAGATCATCGAGGAAGTGCGCGAAGGCAGGCACGACCGCCGCGCGGCGTAGGCGCTGGCGCCGGCCGCGGCTCGAAACGCGGCCGGCGCACAACCGCCCTGCGCGTGCGCCCCTTGCGGCAGACGGGTGGCGTCGCTATCTGCGGTTCACGCCCCAAAGAGGCTGCCCAAGAGGCTGCGTTGCCATGGAAAACCTGAAACTCATCGCCCTCGACGAGGAAGACCTCGCCATTTTCTCCGCCCATCTTCAGGATGCGGTGGTGAAGACGGTGGACATGGGTTTCCTGCCCCGGCTCCAGCGCTTTGCCCTAGTGCTGAACCGCTTCGACTGGGACCAGAAGGTGCTCGCCAACGAGACGGTGCGGCGCCGCACCGGCCTGCATTTCGAGCGGGTGCGGGACGTGAAGTGCCGCGGCATGGAAGAGGCCCGGCGCACCGGCGTGCTCAATCTCCTCGCCGTCACCTTCATGGCCGGCGATGCGCCCTCGGGCTTCGTCTACCTCACCTTCTCCGGCGGTGCCGAAGTGCGGCTCGAAGTGGAGTGCATCGAGGCCGGCCTCAGGGATCTCGGTCCCGCCTGGGGCTGCACCCATGCGCCCAAGCATCCCGAGGTCGCCACACCTGCGGCCGGCGTCGGCGGTAGCACGGGACAGGGTTGAGCAGCGGTATTCCCCGCCTCCCGACACTGGAAGACGCAGGTGATCCGGCGACGGATCTCCGCCGTAAGCTGTTAAACAAGCAGCTGATGAGGCTTGCGAATTGCGACGCCAAGGCTAAGCTTGCTGAGACCTGCCCGCCGCGTGATGGAGTTCGGCTCCTGGCCTTCGATGGCAGGCCGGATACTGGCAGAGGATCGCATTCGCAGAACCATGTCCCCCCTGCCTCCAGACTCTCCATCCCGTCGTCGTTGGTTTTTGATCTACGGCAGCATCCTTCTCGCATCGATCGCGGCCTATCTTGTCCTCCTGCGCGCGCACCTCGTCCATTCCCTGTTCACCATGGGCGAGGCGCACGAAGAGTGGCATCTGGATGCGGTTTTCGCTGGCTGGACCGTGGCGACCCTCGCGCTCATCGCAATCCTGATCATTCGCGAGCACCAGTTGCGCCGGCTGGTGCTCCAGCAGCGGGAAACGCAGAAGCAGGCCGATGACGCCTCCGCGTTCGACAGCCTCACCGGCATCGCCAACCGCATTCAGTTCGAAGCGGATTTCAGCCGCGAGCTGAAGGACGCCCATGCCGGGGGCACGCGCCTCGCCCTCCTCGTGGTCGATGTGGACCTGCTGCGTTCGGTCAACGAGGCACACGGGCATGGTGCCGGCGATGATGTCCTGCGCCAGCTGGCGACGCGCCTCGTCTCGGTGCCCCACCGCAGCGGCATGGTCGCGCGCTTGGGCAGCGGCGAGTTTGCCGTCCTCTTTCCCATGGGCGCGGACGAGACCGACGAGTTGTTCCGCCTCGCAAGCCGCATCCTGTCGCGCCTGCGCGAGCCGTTCGATTGCAACGGCGCGCGTGTCGACATCACGGCGAGCATCGGCATCAGCAAATACCCGCGCGACGGGTCGTCGGTGACGGTGCTGCTGCAGGCGGCGGAGAAGGCCCTGCGGCAGGCCAAGGCTGCGGGCAAGGATTGCTACGCGCTCTATGATTCAAGCCTCGATGCCCGCGGCCGCGAGCGCCGGCTTCTGGAGATGGATTTCCGCCGCGCGCTGGAGACCGGCGAGATCGTGGCGCAATACCAGCCGGTGGTCGACCTGAAGAGCGGCGAGACGGTGGGGTGCGAGGCGCTGGCCCGCTGGCAGCACCCCAAGCGCGGCCTTCTCTCCCCCGCCGAGTTCATTCCCATCGCCGAGGACGAAGGCCTGATCGACCCTTTGTTCACCGCAATGCTCCGCCGGGTGGGGGAGGATATCGCGGCGTGCGGCACCGCCTTGCCGGTGGCGGTCAACCTCTCACCCGTCCAGCTCGTGGACCCGCACCTGCCGCGGCGCATCCTCGATCTGCTGAAGCAGCTGAACATACCTCCGGAGCAGATCGAACTCGAAATCACCGAGACGGGCCTGCTCCTGGACTTCCAGACCGCGCGCCGCTCGCTGGCCGCCCTCAAGGCCGCGGGGGTACGCATTTCCCTCGACGATTTCGGCACCGGCTTTTCCAGCCTGCGCCACCTCAACGAGCTGCCGATCGACAAGATCAAGATCGACCGCTCCTTCACGCGACGCATCGCCACAGAGGCGCAGAGCTGCAAGATCATCGCCGCCATCATCAGCCTCGGGCGCACGCTGGGCCTGATCACCGTCGCCGAGGGCGTGGAGACCGAGGCGGAGGCCGATTTCCTGCGCGGGCAGGGCTGCCAGCTCGGGCAGGGCTATCTGTTTTCCCGTCCGCTCTGGCCGAAGGATGCCTTCGCCACCGCGAGCCCCGCCCCGCACTGACGCCGACGCCGCGCGGATGGGCTCTTCGGCGCGGCACGGTTGCGCCGCCGGGCCTGCCGCACCGCTTGGGGCTTCCCTCGCGCGCGAACCTGCTCTAGCAAGGCGGCATGCCGATCCGCCTGACCATCAGCCAGCCTGATTTCCCCGAGCGTTTCATCGATTTCCTCGGCTCCAAGCGCGAGGCGTCCGTGGACGTGCAGGACAAGGTGTCCGCCATCATCGCCGACGTCCGCGCCCGCGGCGACCGGGCGCTGGTGGACCTCTCGCGCACCTTCGACCGGGTGGACCTCGACGCCCTCGGCATCAGGGTGAGCGACGCCGAGCTGGACGCGGCCCTCGCCTCCATCCCCGAAGAGACCCGCGCGGCGCTGGACTTCGCCAAGGCGCGCATCGAGGCGCACCACGCCCGCCAGAAGCCGGCGGACGAGACCTATGTGGACGCGGCCGGCGTCACCCTCGGCCATCGCTGGACCAGCGTGGATGCAGTCGGCCTCTACGTGCCCGGCGGCACCGCGGCCTATCCCTCCTCCGTGCTGATGAATGCGGTGCCCGCGCAGGTGGCCGGCGTGCCGCGCATCGTCATGGTGGTGCCCGCGCCCGACGGCGTGATCGCGCCTCTGGTGCTCGCGGCCGCGCGCCTTGCGGGCGTGCATGAGGTCTATCGCGTGGGCGGGGCGCAGGCGGTGGCCGCGCTGGCCTATGGCACGGAAACCATCCGCCCGGTGGACAAGATCGTCGGCCCGGGCAACGCCTTCGTCGCGGCGGCCAAGCGCCAGGTGTTCGGCAAGGTCGGCATCGACATGGTGGCCGGCCCCTCCGAGGTGCTGATCCTCGCCGATGGCGATGCGAGCGCGGACTTCATCGCCGCCGACCTCCTCGCCCAGGCGGAGCACGACACCGCCGCCCAGTCCATCCTCATCACCTCCTCGCCGGAGCTGGCGGATCGGGTGGAAAAGGCGGTGGAGGGCATGCTCGCCACCCTGCCGCGCGCGGAGATCGCCTCCGCCTCCTGGCGCGACCACGGCGCCATCTTCCTGGTGAACAGCCTCGCCGACGCCATCCCGCTGGTGGACCGCATCGCCCCCGAGCATCTGGAGATCCACGCGGCGGATGCCGACGCGCTCGCCGCGAAGGTGCGGCACGCGGGTGCCATCTTCATCGGCGCCTGGACCCCGGAGGCCATCGGCGACTATGTGGGCGGCACCAACCACGTGCTCCCCACCGCCCGCTCGGCCCGCTTCTCCTCCGGCCTCGGCGTGCTGGACTTCATGAAGCGCACGTCCATCCTCAAGCTCGATGCCGACGCGCTGGAAAAGCTCGGGCCGGCCGCCGTGCGCCTCGCCGCCGTGGAACGGCTGGACGCGCACGGGCGGTCGGTCTCCATCCGCAGCAACAGATGACGGGGGAATAGGATGAGCGACAAGCCGGAGAGGAGCCCCACGGCCCGCCTCTGCGCCGTGACCCTCGACGACGCCTCCATCGGCCACGCCGGCAGCCCGGACATCGAGCACGAGCGCGCCACCGCCATCTGGGACCTCATCGAGGACAACAGCTTCCTGCCCTGCGGCGATCCCGGCGAGGGGCCCTACCAGCTTCTCATCTCGCTCGCCGACAACCGCCTCGTGCTGGACATCAAGCGCGAGAGCGGCGACCAGGTGGTGCAGCACCACCTCTCGCTCACCCCCTTCCGCAAGGTGGTGAAGGACTATTTCCTGATCTGCGAGAGCTATTACAACGCCATCCGCACCGCCTCCCCGAGCCAGATCGAGGCCATCGACATGGGCCGGCGCGGCCTCCACAACGAGGGATCGACGCTGCTGCAGGAACGCCTCGACGGCAAGGTGGTGGTGGATTTCGACACCGCCCGCCGCCTGTTCACGCTCATCTGCGCCCTGCACTGGAAAGGCTGAGCGACGATGGAGCCCCCTGCGGCGCCCCAGCGCTCAGCGCGGCCGCAATCGGTTCTCTTCATGTGCGGACAGAACGTGGTGCGCTCGGTGATGGCGTCCGCGCTCGCCCGGCATTTGTTCGGCAAGTCCATCTATGTGGGCTCGGCCGGCGTGATCGCCGGTGATCCTGACCCCTTCGTCACGGCGGTGATGGAGGAGATCGGCCTCGACGTGAAGAAGCACCGGCCGCAGAGCGTCGAGGACCTCGAGGAATATGAGGGGCTGAACTTCGACCTCGCCATCTCGCTTTCGCCCGATGCCCACCACCGCGCGCTGGAGCTGACCCGCACCAACGCCCTCAAGGTGGAATACTGGCCCACCCCCGACCCTACCGGCGAAGGCGGCAACCGCGAGCAGCGGCTCGACGCCTATCGCGAGGTGCGCGACGAGCTGGAACGGCGGATCAGGGCAAGGTTCCGGCAGGCGTAGGAGACGTGCGGGGCCGTCGCCCGCCCGAGAACCGCCCTCGCGCCCCGGACGCGTGCAGCGCCAGCGGAATGCGAGCCAAATCCAGTTGAAGCACCAGCCGTGCTCCCTCTCCCCTTGCGGGAGAGGGCTGGGGTGAGGGGTGTTTCCCCTTTTGCCTGTGTGGCCGGGGATTGCGGCGCCAGCCCCCTCACCCCCAACCCCTCTCCCGCAAGGGGAGAGGGGAGGCCCGGCGTCCGATCCCGGAGAGCCCCCCACTCCCACATCCCGGCTTGTCTGCCGCGCGCGGCTCTGCAAGGGTGCCGCCACGTCAGACCAACGACGTCAGACCGAACGACTGGGGACTTCACCGCCATGGGTTTCAAGGGACTTCTCGCCTCCACCGCGCTCCTCGGCACCCTCGCATTGTCCGGCGCGGCCGCCGCCGATCCGGTGAAGGTGGGGCTGGTCTCGACCCTTTCCGGGCCGTCCGCCGTGCTCGGCCAGCACATGCGCGACGGCTTCCTGCTGGCGGTGAAGGAGCTTGGCGGCAAGCTCGGCGGGCAGGAGACCGAGGTGGTGGTGGTCGATGACGAGCTGAAGCCCGACATCGCCGTGCAGAAGGTGAAGGGCCTTCTGGAGCGCGACAAGGTGGACTTCGTGGCCGGCGTGGTCTTCTCCAACGTGATGGGCGCGGTGGCCAAGCCCGTGACGGCGAACGAGACCTTCCTCATCTCCGGCAATGCCGGCCCCTCCACCATCGCCGGCGCCGGCTGCAGCCCCTTCTTCTTCTCCGCCTCCTACCAGAACGACCAGAACCACGAGGTTCTCGGCAAGTATGCGCAGGACAAGGGATTCAAGAAGGTGGTGCTGATCGCCCCCAATTATCAGGCGGGCAAGGATTCGCTGGCCGGCTTCAAGCGCTATTACAAGGGCGAGGTGGCGGACGAGATCTACACCCAGCTCGGCCAGCTCGATTTCTCCGCCGAGCTCGCCAAGATCGCCGCCGCCAAGCCCGACGCCGTCTTCACCTTCATGCCCGGCGGCATGGGCGTGAACCTCGTGAAGCAGTACCGGCAGGCGGGCCTCGCCGACACCACGCCCTTCCTCTCCGCCTTCACCGTGGACGAGACGACGCTCCCCGCCACCGGCGAGGCGGCGCTGGGCTTCTTCTCCGGCGCGGCCTGGGCGCCGGACCTCGACACCCCCGCCAACAAGGCCTTCGTCGCCGCCTTCGAGAAGGAATATGGCTACATCCCCGCGCTCTATGCCGCGCAGGGCTATGATGCGGCCAAGCTCATCGACAGCGCCCTGAAGGCCACCAGCGGCAAGACCGCCGACAAGGCCGCCGTGCGCGCGGCGCTGAAGAAGGCCGACTTCCAAAGCGTGCGCGGCAACTTCAAGTTCAACACCAACCAGTTCCCCATCCAGGACTTCTACCTCGTGAAGGTGGGCAAGCGGCCGGACGGGAAGGTGGAGACCATGGTGCAGGAGAAGGTCTTCTCCAACTATGGCGACGCCTATGCGGAAAAGTGCGAGATGAAGTGAGGCCTCGCCTCCCTTCATCTCGCACCCCGGCCGAAGGTTGGTGGGTGCCCGGTTCCCCGGACGCATGCAGCGCCAGCGGAATGCGAGCCGGGGTCCAGCGCAAAGGTTCGCCGCAGGCGGCGTGACCTGACGCTGCGGGGGCTTTCGCAGGCTTCGCCGGCTTCTCTCCTGGACCCGGGATCAGCGCTGCACCTGCGGTGTCGCTTGTCCGGGGGACCGCCTCCTGATTAATAGCTGTCATGCCCCGGCTCGTCCGGGGCATCCACGCCACCGCTTCTCCGCTGCAAGCCAGCAGGGTCACCTGCCCGGCCGTGCCGTGGATCCCCCGGACAAGCCGGGGGATGACGGTCCTGAAGCGGTGGCGCATCCTCCTTGAGCCGTCCCGGTCCAGCCTCGCCCCGCTCATGACCCTCACCCTCTTCCTCGTCCAGATGCTCAACGGGCTCCAGCTCGGCATCCTGCTGTTCCTCGTGGCGGCGGGGCTGACGCTGGTGTTCGGGGTGATGGACGTCATCAATCTCGCCCACGGCGTGCAATACATGCTGGGCGCCTATCTGATGGTGACGATGACCGCGCTCACCGGCAGCTTCTGGCTGGGCCTGCCGCTGGCGCTCGCCGTCGCGCTGGTGCTGGGGCTGCTGCTGGAGCGCCTCGTCATCCGCCAGCTCTATGGGCGGGATCATCTGGACCAGGTGCTGGCCACATTCGGCATCATCCTGTTCGTGAGCGAGGCGGTGCGCATGGTGTGGGGCTCGGCGCCCCTCGCCATTCCCATGCCGGAGGCGCTGTCGGGCTCGGTGCGGCTGATGGATGGGCTGAACTATCCCGTCTACCGCCTCGTCCTCATCGGCGCGGGGCTCGGCGTGGCGGGGCTGCTCTATGTGCTCGTCACCCGCACCCGCGCGGGCATGCTGCTGCGGGCCGGGGCCACCAACGCGCCCATGGTCTCGGCGCTGGGGGTGGACATCAATGCCCTGTTCGCCCGCATCTTCGCCTTCGGCGCCATGCTCGCCGCTTTCGCCGGGGCCATGGCGGGGCCGATCCTCTCGGTGGAGCCGGGCATGGGGGACAATCTCCTCATCCTCGCCTTCGTGGTCATCGTCATCGGCGGCATCGGCTCCATGCGCGGGGCGTTCGTGGCGGCGCTGCTGGTTGGGCTCATCGACACGCTCGGCCGCTCCTTCCTCACTGATATCCTCAAGCTCGTCCTGTCCGCCTCTGCCGCCAGCGCGGCTGGGCCGGCGCTCGCCTCCATGAGCGTCTATGTGCTGATGGCGGCCATCCTCTTCTTCCGCCCGCGCGGCCTCTTCCCGGCGCCGGCATGACGCGCGCCCTCCTCGCCCTCGCATTGTTCGCGGCCCTCGCCGCCGTGCCGGCCTTCGCCGATACCGCGATGCTGACGCTGGTGGCGCGCGCCATGATCTTCGCGCTCGCCGCCACCAGCCTCGGCTTCATCCTCGGGCAGGGCGGGCTCGTCTCGTTCGGCCATGCGGCGACCATGGGCATCGGCGCCTATGCGGTCGGCATATTGATGGAGGAGGGCGTGCGCGACGCCCTCGTCGCCTTCCCCATGGCCATGGCGGCGGCGGGGCTGTTCGCGCTCGTCACCGGGGCGATCTCGCTGCGCACGCGTGGCGTCTATTTCATCATGATTACGCTGGCCTTCGGGCAGATGGCTTTCTTCGTCACCCAGAGCCTCTCGGCCTATGGCGGCGACGATGGCCTGACTTTGGCCGCCCGCTCCACCGTGGCGGGGGCGCGCTGGCTGAAGGACCCGAAGACCTTCCATTACGTGGTGCTGGGCCTCCTCGCGCTCACCGTGCTCGTTTCGACTGTGCTGGCGCGCTCCCCCTTCGGCCGGGTGCTGGCGGCAGGGCGGGACAATGAGCGGCGGCTGCGCGCGCTGGGGGTGGACCCCTATGCCTATCGGCTCGTCGCCTATGTCATCGCCGGCGCTTTCGCCGGGCTCGCGGGGGCGCTCTACGCCAATCTCACCGAGTTCGTGAGCCCCGCCTATCTCTCCTGGCACCGCTCGGCGGAATTCATCGTCATGGTGGTGGCGGGCGGGCCTTTGAGCGCCCTCGGCCCGGCGCTTGGCGCGCTGGGCGTGGTGCTGCTGGAGGATGGGCTCGCCCACCTCACCGAACACTGGCGCATCATCTTCGGCCCGCTCCTCGTGCTGCTGGTGCTGGCGCGGGGCGGGCTCAAAACCCTGCTCGGGGGGCGGCGCGATGGCTGAGCCGCTGCTCCACATCGCCGGCCTCGCCAAGGCCTATGGCGCGCTCCATGTGACGGCCGGGGTGGACCTCGCGGTCCTGCCCGGCGAGATCCACGCCCTCATCGGCCCCAACGGCGCCGGCAAGACCACCCTCGTCGGCCAGATCGCCGGGGAGGTGATGCCCGATGCCGGCACCATCCGCTTCGACGGCGCGGACATCACCCGCCTGCCCGTCCATCGCCGCGCCCGGCTCGGACTTGCTCGGGCGTTCCAGATCACCTCCATCTTCCCCCGCTTCACCGCGCTGGAGCACGCGGCCCTCGCCGTGATGGCGGCGCGCGGGCGCACCTTCCGCCTGCTGCGTCCCGCCGCCTCCGATCGCGCCGCGCGGGAGGAGGCAGCCGGGCTGCTCGATGAAGTGGGCCTCGCCGCCCGCGCCGAGGTGGCGGCATCCGCCCTCAGCCATGGCGAGAAGCGGGCGCTGGAGCTGGCCATGGCCCTCGCCGCCCGCCCGCGCCTGATGCTGCTGGACGAGCCCATGGCCGGCACGGGGCCAGCCGAATCCGCCGCCATGGTGGCGCTGCTCACCCGCCTCAAGGGCCGCTGCGCCATCCTGCTGGTGGAGCACGACATGGATGCGGTGTTCCGCCTCGCTGACCGCATCAGCGTGCTCGTCGCCGGGCGCATCATCGCCTGCGGCACGCCGGACGCTGTGCGCGCCGACGCCGCCGTCCGCGCCGCCTATCTCGGAGACGGCGCATGACCGCGCCGCTGCTCACCATCACCGGCCTCACCGCCGGCTATGGCGGCACGCCGGCTCTGTTCGGCGTGGACCTCACGGTGCCGCTGAGCGGCGCGCTGGCGCTGGTGGGGCGCAACGGCATGGGCAAGACCACCACCATCCGCGCCCTCATGGGGCTGCTTCCGCCCACCGGCGGCACGCTCACCTTCGACGGCGTGTCCCTGCGCGGGCTGAAGCCGCACAGGATCGCCCGCCTCGGCCTCGGCCTCGTGCCCGAGGGGCGGCAGATCTTCCCCACGCTCACGGTGGAGGAAAACCTCGTCGCCACCGCCGCCCCCGGCCGCTCCGGCCTGCCGCCGTGGACGCTGGAGCGCGCCTACGCCCTCTTCCCGCGCCTCGCCGAGCGGCGGCGCAACTACGGCAACCGCCTTTCCGGCGGCGAGCAGCAGATGCTCGCCATCGGCCGCGCGCTGATGACCAATCCGCGCCTGCTCATTCTGGATGAAGCCACCGAAGGCCTCGCCCCGCTCATCCGCGCGGAGATCTGGTCGGTGCTCTCCGTGCTGAAGGGCGAGGGCCTGTCGCTCATCGTCATCGACAAGCACGTCCCGGCGCTGGCGCAGGTGTGCGACCGGGTGGCGGTGATGGAAAAGGGGCGCGTGGTGCATTCCGGCCCGGCCGCGGACTTCGCGGGCGACGCGGCGCTGGTGGGCCGCTATCTCGGCGTCTGAAGGACGCCTGTTCCCCGGCGCCTGCGGCCTGTAGGGTCGCCGGGCCTGCGGCAAATGGGGGACGGAGCGGATGGGGGCATTCGGGCTGATGTGGCGGGGCGCGAAGCGCACGGCGAAGATTGTCGCGCTGCTCGTCTTCGCCGTGGTCGCCACGATCTTCGTGGTGCGGGCGGTGGATTCCCAGCGCGGCCCGCCGCTCGATGCCTGGCACACCTACCATCCGCCGGAGATGAGCCGCAGCGTCATGGCCACCGCGAACCTCGCCGCCTACATGGCCGCCGAGGACAAGGCCTTCGCCGGCGTGAAGGCCAACGTGACCGACAAGGTGGACCCGGAGGACCGCGTCCGCTTCAACCGCTATTTCGCCGCGAGCCCCATCTACCCGCCCCGCTTCGCGCAGGACTTCAACCGCACCTACGTGCTCCAGCCCAAGGGGGAGCCGGCGGGGGCGGCGGTGTTCCTGCACGGGCTCACGGATTCGCCCTACAGCCACCGCCATCTGGCGCAGCTTTACGCGGACCATGGCTTCATCGCCATCGTGCTACGCCTGCCCGGCCACGGCACGGTGCCGGGATCGCTGACTGAGATCGACCACGAGGATTGGATCGCCGCCACGCGCCTCGCCATGCGGGAGGCCCGCGCGCGGGTGGGGGCGGGCAAGCCGGTGCATATCGTCGGCTATTCCAACGGCGGCGCGCTGGCGCTGATGCACGCGCTCGACGCGCTGGACGACCCCGCCCTCGTGCGGCCGGACCGCATCGTGCTGATGTCGCCCATGGTCGGGGTGACCGAATTTGCCCGCTTCGCCGGCCTCGCCGGCCTGCCGGCCATCTTCCCGGCCTTCGCCAAGGCCGCGTGGCTGAACATCGTGCCCGAGTTCAACCCCTTCAAGTACAATTCATTCCCGGTCCATGCCGCGCGCCAGTCCTTCCTGCTCACGCAGGCGCTGCAGGCGAACATCGAGCGCCACGCCCGCTCCGGCCGCCTCACCGGCCTCGCGCCGGTGCTCACCTTCCAGTCGGTGCTGGACCACACGGTGAGCGCACGGGCGGTGATCGAGCAGTTGCACGCGCGGCTGGACGACAATGGCAGCGAGCTGGTGCTCATCGACATCAACCGGTCGGGCCAGTTCGAGGACCTGCTGACGCGCCAGTCCGACACCGCCATTACCTCTTTGCTGCCGCCGGCCCCCCGCCGCTTCCGCACCGCCGTCATCGGCAATTCGGCGCCCGGCTCGGCGGCGACCGTGGTGCGCGAGACCGCGGCCGGGGCCACCGAGGAAACGGTGCGGCCGCTCACCGCCATCTATCCGGACGATGTCTATTCCCTCTCCCACGTGGCGGTGCCCTTCCCCCTGACGGACGGGCTCTACGGGCTCGCGCCCGACCCGGCGGAAAAGTTCGGCATCCGCCTCGGCGACATCGCGGCGCGCGGGGAATATGGGGCGCTGGTGGTGGGCGTGGACATGCTGGTGCGCATGTCCTCCAATCCCTTCTTTCCGTATGTGGAGGAACGCGTCGCCGCGGGCCTGCCGCCGGCAAGTGGGAATTAGGGGACAGATCGGCCCTTGCGCCGCCCCGTCCGCGAACACCGTCATGCCCCGGCTTGTCCGGGGCATCCACTTCACCGCCGTGGCGGTGCCCGGAATCCCAAAGAGCCGCCGGGCGGAGGGGTGGATCCCCCGGACGCGCCGGGGGATGACAGAGAACAGCGGCTGCGCGTCATGCCCGAAGGCATGCGTTCACGACGCGGCCTTCTCCCCCTCCTCCGTCGCCACCCGGCCGGAGAACAGCTCCGCCACGAAGCGCGTGTCCGGGTGGTGGGCGCACAGGGTGAGCGCGGCGATCAGGATCGGCACTCCGATGAAGGCGCCCGCGATGCCCCACAGAAAGGCGAAGAAGAACACCGCCAGCAGCACCAGCACCGGCGACACCGCCAGCGCCTTGCCGGCGAGGCGCGGCTCCAGATAGCTGCCCGACAGGAACTGGATGATGTTGAGGCTCACGAACACGAACACCGCCATCTCCCAGCTCTCGAACTGGGCGAGGGCGAAGAGCGTGGGCAGCAGCGTCGCCACGAACGGGCCGATGAAGGGGATGTAGTTCAGCGCGAAGGCGATTGCGCCCCAGGCGAGGGCCAGCTCCAGCCCGGCGGTGAGGGTGAAGGCCCACACCACCGCGCCGGTGGCGATGCTCATGAGCGTGCGCACCGCCATGTAGGTCTGCATCTTGCGGGCGATGTCGGCGAGCGCGGGGGCGAGGAAGGGCGCCCGGCCGGAGCGGGAGAGCCGCTTGACCTGGCTCTTCATCGCCTCCACTTCCAGCAGGCCCAGCAGCACGTAGATGAAGGTGAAGACAAGGAAGCTCGCCATGCCCTGCAGGCGGCCGGAGAGATCCTGGAAGACGCGCAGCAGCCAGCGCACGTCGAAATGCTCGGCCCACAGGCCGGCGAGCACGAAGCCATGGCCCTCCAGCCACACCGCCGCCTCGCCATAGAGGCGCTGGAAGCGGGAGGCGTTCTGGAACACCCAGGTCGCCACATGGCTGAAGCCCCACACCACCACCGAGGACACCGCCCCCACCACCGCCAGCGTGATGAGGAGCGTGCCGAGCACGGCCACCATCTTCGGCAGCTTCGCCTCCAGCCGCGCCAGCAGCGGATGCACCACGGCGATGACGAACAGGGCGAACACCACGGGCGCCAGCAGCGCGTCCGTCACGTAGAGCGCCGCGAACACGACCACCGCCGCCGCCAGCCCCACCAATCCCCGCATCATTCCGCCTCCGGTTTCCCTGTGGCGATTACCTGAGGTGGAGCCGATTGGCGAGGCTTACGCGGACAAGATGCGCCGCATGGCCCTGAGCCCGAGGCCGGCGGCGCCCGGCCCGTTCACCAGCGCGAACACGCCGTAGGGCGAAGGCGCGCCCGTGCCCTGCCACGCGAGGAAGCCCATCCAGGCCGTGAAGCCCGCCACCGCGCCATCCTTGGTGACGAGGGCGACCGGGCCGGAGGCGTCGGCCACATCGTGCAGGATCCAGCCATAGGCGGTGCGCGGCGCCTTCCCGCCGCCGCAGCGGGGAGAGGCGAAGATGTTGCCCTGCTGATAGGCGAGCGCCGCATTCTCCATGCCGCCGTCGCCATGGCCCATGCTGCTCCTCAGGAAGGCCAGCATGTCGGTACCGGTGGAGACGATGCCGCCCGCGCCGACGCCGGTGAGGCGGGTGGGCGCATAGTCGGCGCGGGGCGGCAAGGGCTGCCAGTTTTTGCGATAGCCGATGGGCAGGCGCAGCTTCATCTGCGGCCGGAAGATCCCGGTGGCGGACATGCCCATGCCGGCGGCGTAGGCCTTCAGCGCACGGTCATAGCGCTCGGCCGCCTCCCCCATGCTGCCCTTCGCCGCGCCGGAGCCGGCCAGCGCCAGCAGCGACCAGCTGAGGTTGGAATAGGAATAGCAGGTGCCCGGCGGGAACGGCGGCTGGAGCGTCGCGAGATAGGGGAACAGGGTCTGGAAGCTCGCCATCACGCCGGGCGGATGCACCCCGCCCTGATTGTCCTGCGCCATGCCGGACTGGTAGCGCGCGAGATCCGCGAGGGGGATGCGCGCGAGCCCCGGCGACAGAGTGCGCGGCGCGAGCCAGTCGCCAAGATTGCCCTTGAAGGGCCCATGCGCCTGATAATGCAGGCAGGCGGTGAACACCTTGGAGATGGAGCCGATGGCGAAGGGCGTGCCGCCATCGAGCGTCAGGGGCCGCCCGCCGGGATGGGTGAGGTCCGGCGCCTGGGCGAGGAAGAGCTGCCCGTTGCCGCGCGGGTTCACCACCCCCAGGACCACCGCGAGTCGCGCCCCATGCGCGCGGGCGTTCGCCACCTCCGCGTCCGCCATCTGCTGCAATTCCTCGAACGGCAGGCGCGGATAGCCCGCGGCGAAGGCCGGGCGGGCGAGCAGCCCCGCCGCAAGGGCCCCCTTCAGAAATGCGCGCCGGTCGATCATCGTCCTGTCTCCTGCCCCTCAGAATGGCGCGGGGCGCAGTGGATGGCGAGGCCCGCCCATGTATGCAATGCACACCCAATCCGCCGCTTCTGCACAATATTTGGCCCATTGCTGCCCAGCCGAGGCGCAGGCGTTTCGCGAGCGCGTCCGTCAAGCCGTTGAAAACACACGAACCGCCTCTTGGCACGTCCGTTGCTTTTAACGATGTCGAGTTGGTGGCTAGGGTTCCGGCATCAAAGCGATGCGCTGGTCCGAGAGCTGCCACCGCGACGGGAGACATCCGGCGCGGGTGCACGGCGGGATAAAAGCCCGGGAGACCTCAGTGGCCAAGGAATTGGCGGCACTGGTCTCGCCAATTCCCAATCGTCGAAGCGAAGGGGAATTTGAATGCGCACTCCGGTTTCGTCCAAACTTCACCGTCTGAAATCCGCGCTTGCGGGCGCCCTCGGCCTCGCCGCGGTCGCCGGCCTCGCGCTCGGCGCCGGCCCGGCCGAGGCCGCGCCGAAGAAGGACTTCAAGGTCGCCTGGTCGATCTATGTGGGCTGGATGCCCTGGGGCTATGCCAACGACACCGGCATCGTGAAGAAGTGGGCCGACAAGTACGGCATCAAGATCGATGTGGTGCAGTTCAACGATTATGTGGAGAGCATCAACCAGTACACGGCCGGCGCCTTCGACGCCCTCACCGTGACCAATATGGATGCCCTCTCCGTGCCCGCCGCCGGCGGCGTGGACACCACCGCCGTCATCGTCGGCGACTTCTCCAACGGCAATGACGCCGTGATCCTGAAGGGCAAGAAGGACCTCGCCGCCATCAAGGGGCAGAAGGTCAACCTCGTCGAGTTCTCCGTCTCCCACTATCTGCTCGCCCGCGCGCTTGAGAGCATCAAGCTGAAGGAGCGCGACGTGAAGGTGGTGAACACCTCGGACGCCGACATGGTCGCCGCCTACAAGACCAAGGCGGTCACCGCGGTCGTCACCTGGAACCCGCTGGTGTCGGAAATCCTCACCGACAAGAACGCCCACGCGGTGTTCGATTCGTCCAAGATCCCCGGCGAGATCATGGACCTCCTCGTCGCCAACACCGCCGTGCTGAAGGACAACCCGGACTTCGCCAAGGCGCTGGTGGGCATCTGGTACGAGACGACCGCCCTCTTCACCGCCGACACTCCGGAAGGCAAGGCGGCGCGCGAGGCCATGGGCAAGGCCTCCGGCACCGACCTCGCCGGCTTCGACAGCCAGCTCGCCGCCACCAAGCTGTTCGCCAAGGCGCCCGATGCGGTGGCCTTCGTGCGCTCGCCGGATGTGGGCACCACCATGGACCGCGTGCGCAAGTTCCTGTTCGAGAAGGAACTGCTCGGCTCCGGCGCCAAGTCCGCCGACGCCATCGGCATCGAGCTGCCCGGCGGCAAGGTGCTCGGCGACGCCAAGAACGTGAAGCTGCGCTTCACCGACACCTGGATGGCGCTGGTCGCCGACGGAAAGCTGTGAGGGGCTCCCTCGTATCCCGGACAAGCGAAGGCGCAGCCTGAGCGCTGATCCGGGATCCAGGAGAAAGCCCTGCGCAGCAGGCGATACCCTGCCAGCGCGGCTGGCAGGAGCCGCCTTCGGCGAACCCGTGCGCTGGGCCCCGGCTCTCCTTGCGCTGGCGCTCCAGTCGGCCGGGGCGCGAGGCGCCTCTCCTTCATCACCGTCAAGGCCGGGCGGCCATCCCCGCCCGCCTCTTTCCACCCTCCAGGAGCAGCGCTGATGCGCCTCGTCAATGTCAGGCCGGATCGGGGAACGGCGCTGTTCCTTGCCGTCCTCCCGTTCGCCCTCGTCGTCCTCGCCTACATCCTCGGCTCGGCGCAGCGCCTTGCGGAGAACCCGGACGACAAGTTGCTGCCGAGCCTGCCCTCCCTCGGCAATGCCATCGTGAAGATGGCCTTCACCGCCGATGCGCGCACCGGCGACTACCTCTTGTGGACCGACACCTTCGCCAGCATGGAGCGGCTGCTCTCGGCGCTGGCCATCGCCACCGTCATCGCCCTCATCGTCGGCGTGCTGGTGGGCATGCTGCCCATCGTGCGGTCGCTGCTGGCGCCGTTCGTCGCCATGGTGTCCATGGTGCCGCCGCTGGCGCTGCTGCCCATCCTGTTCATCGTCATGGGGCTGGGCGAGGAATCCAAGATCGCCCTCATCACCATCGGCATCGCGCCCTACCTCATCCGCGACCTCGCCATGCGGGTGGAGGAACTTCCGCGCGAGCAGATGATCAAGGCGCAGACGCTCGGCGCCTCCACCTGGCAGATGATGGTCCGCGTGGTGCTGCCGCAGATATTGCCCCGCCTGATGGACGGGCTGCGCCTGTCGCTGGGCCCGGCCTTCCTCTTCCTCATCGCGGCGGAAGCCATCGCTTCGGATTCTGGCCTCGGCTATCGCATCTTCCTCGTGCGGCGCTATCTCGCCATGGATGTGATCCTGCCCTACGTGGCGTGGATCACCCTCATCGCAGTGGCCATGGATTTCGGCCTCGCCCGCGCCCGCCGCACCCTCTTCCCCTGGTTCGGAGGCGCGAAATGACCGCCATTTCCGTGCGCCATCTCTGGAAGGAATATGGCGAGCAGATCGTGCTTGAGGACATCTGCCTCGAATTCGCGCCGCGCTCCTTCATCGCCCTCGTCGGACCCTCCGGCTGCGGCAAGACCACCTTCCTGCGCATTCTCCTCTCCGAGGAGACCGCGACACGCGGCGAGGTGCTGATCGAGGGCCGGCCCATCGCCCCCGAGCCGGGCGCCGACCGGGGCGTCGTCTTCCAACGCTATTCGGTGTTCCCGCATCTGACCGTGCTGGGCAACGTGCTGCTCTCCGCCGAGATCGCCGAAGCCCCCCTCACCGGCCGGCTGTTCGGCGCCCGCCGCCGGCAGGCGCAGGACGAGGCCCGCGCCCTCATCGAGGAAGTCGGCCTCAAGGGCGCAGAGGACAAGTATCCCGCCGCGCTTTCCGGCGGCATGCAGCAGCGCCTCGCGCTGGCGCAGGCGATCATGAGGAAGCCCAAGATCCTGCTGCTGGACGAGCCCTTTGGCGCGCTCGATCCCGGCATCCGCGCCGACATCCACCAGCTGATGCTGAAGCTGTGGAACGAGTGCGAGATGACCGTGGTGATGGTGACGCACGACCTGAAGGAAGCCTTCACCCTCGCCACCCGCATCATCGCCTTCGAGCGCCGCCGCAACCGGCCGGAGGAAAAGGCCCGCTACGGCGCCACCATCGCCAAGGACATCGAGGTCTGGCCCAAGAGGATCGCGGGCCAGCTCAAGTTGAAATCCACCGCCCCCGGCCGGGACGACCCGGCCACTCCCTCGGGCACCGGCCGGGACGACCCGGCGCTGAAGACGGCTTGAGGAGACAGCCATGACCGTCAGCGTCGAAACCCAGAAGTTCATCGAAGAGAACCGCCGCCGCTACGAGGAATTGAAGGCGGCAGGCCAGCAGCATGCGCCCAAGGCCCTGCCCGGCCCCACCCTGCGCGGCTCGGCTTCCATCATGCCCGGCGCGGTGCTGCACACGGAGACCATCCCCGGCGGCTGGTACTGGTCCACGCCGCTGAAGGCGGGCGAGGCGCTGCGCATCCATCTGGCGCATGGGCCGGCCGCGGTCTCCATGATCGCCTGGTCGGCGGCGGACGCGTCCGAGCGGCTGAACTATGCCGATACGGTGAAGGTGCAGTGGACGTCCGCGCTGGGCAAGGGCCGCGTGCTGTTCTCCGACATGGGGCGGGTGATGTTCTCCCTCATCGAGGACACCACCGGCATGCACGACGCGCTGGTGGGCGGCTCCACCCCCGCCTCCAACCGCGCCCGCTATGGCGAGAAAGTGCTGCGCAACACGCGCGACAACTTCATTCTTGAAGCGCTGAAACTCGGCCTCGACAAGCGGGACATTCCCCCCGCTTTGACCTTCTTCGCCCCCGTGCGCACGGACGCGGAGGGCAACTTCCGCTGGATCGACGACGCCCGCCAGCAGGGCGATTTCGTGGACCTGCGCGCGGAGATGGACCTCATCGTCGCCCTCTCCAACTGCCCGCACCCCATGGACCCGGCGCCGGACTACGCCCCGCCCCCGGTGGAGGCCATCCGCCACCAGCCGCCCGCTCCCGCCGCAGACGATCTCTGCCGCACCGCCACCATCGAAGCCGTCCGCGGCTTCGAGAACACCACGCGCTGAGGGAGGCATCCATGAGCCAGTTCTTCGCCACCCCCGTGCGTGATGCGTCCTCCGCTTTGCGCGATTACTTCGTGCCCGCCAACGCGCCCTTCTCCTGCCTCGTGAAGAAGGGCGAGAGCGTGCGCATCGTCGATCTCGAAGGCCAGCAGGCGGTGGATACGCTGTTCTACAAGGCCGATGACTTCGCGGAGCGCTATTCCTCGCAGGATACGCTGCGCGTGCAGGGCTCGGCCTATGTCTCCACCGGCACCAAGCTGATCTCCACCGAAGGCAATGTGATGCTGACGGTGACCGCCGACACCTGCGGCCGGCACGACACCTCGGCGGGCGCCTGCTCGTGCGAGGCGAATACGGTGCGCTTCGGCCATCAGGTGAAGTATCTGCACGCCTGTCGCGAGAATTTCGTCATCGAAGTGGCGAAGCACGGCATGACGAAGCGGGACATCGTGCCCAACATCAACTTCTTCATGAACGTGCCGGTGGAGCCCACCGGGGAACTCGCCATCGTGGACGGCATATCCGCCCCCGGCGATTATGTGGAGCTGCGCGCGGAGATGGACGTGCTCCTCGTCATCTCCAACTGCCCGCAGATCAACAATCCCTGCAACGGCTTCAACCCGACGCCCATTCAGGTGCTCGTGTTCGGCGCGGAGGATTGAGATGTTCTCGAAAATCCTCATCGCCAACCGCGGCGAGATCGCGCGGCGGGTGATCCGCACCGCGCGAGCCATGGGCATCAGGTCCGTCGCCGTGCATTCGGATGCCGACCGCTTCACCCGCGGCGTGCTGGAGGCGGACGAGGCCGTGCGCCTCGGCCCGGCGCCCGCCGCCGAGAGCTATCTGAACGTCGATGCCGTAATCGCCGCCTGCAAGGCGACGGGGGCTGAGGCGGTGCATCCCGGCTACGGCTTCCTGTCCGAGAACGTGCGCTTCGCCCGGCGGCTGGCGGAAGAAGGCATCGCCTTCATCGGCCCGAAGCCGGAGCATCTGGAAGCCTTCGGCCTGAAGCACACGGCGCGCGAGCTGGCGAAAGCCTCCGGCGTGCCGCTGCTGCCGGGCACCGACCTCCTCGACAGCGCCGAGGAGGCGCTCAAGGCGGCGGAGGCCATCACCTTTCCGGTGATGCTGAAATCCACCGCCGGCGGCGGCGGCATCGGCATGCAGCTCTGCCACACGCCGGACGAGTTGCGTGACGTGTTCGAGCGCGTGCAGCGCACGGCCCGCGCCTCCTTCGGCGATGCCCGCGTCTATCTGGAGCGCTTCGTTTCCGAAGCCCGCCATGTGGAGGTGCAGATCTTCGGCGACGGCAAGGGCAAGGTCGTGGCGCTGGGCGAACGCGACTGCTCGCTCCAGCGGCGGAACCAGAAGGTGGTGGAGGAGACCCCCGCCCCCCTCCTCTCCGACGCCGTGCGCGCCCGCCTCCACGCTGCCGCCGTGCAACTCGGCGAGAGCGTGAAGTATGAGAGCGCCGGCACCGTGGAGTTCATCTACGACCCGGCGCGGCAGGAGTTCTACTTTCTCGAAGTGAACACCCGCCTGCAGGTGGAGCATCCCGTCACCGAGGCGGTGTTCGGCATCGACCTCGTGGAATGGATGATCCGGCAGGCGGCGGGCGAGGACCCCATCGGCACCGCCGGCCCGCTCACGCCGAAGGGCGCGGCCATGGAGGTGCGCGTCTATGCGGAAATCCCCCACGCCAATTTCCAGCCCTCCGCCGGCCTGCTGACGGAAGTGAAATTCCCCGCGTGGGCGCGCATCGACGGCTGGATCGAGACCGGCACGGAGGTGACGCCCTATTACGATCCCATGCTCGCCAAGGTGATCGTTAAGGCCGACGACCGGCCGGGCGCCATCGCCGCCTTGCAGAAGGCGCTCAGCGAGACCTCCATCTGCGGCATCGAGACGAACCTTCAGTATCTCTCCGCCATCGCCGCGTCCGACCTCCTCGCCTCCGGCAAGGTGGCGACCACCGCGCTGAAGGATTTCGCCTTCCGGCCCACCAGCGTGGAAGTGGTCGTCCCGGGCGCGCAATCCAGCCTTCAGGAGCTGCCCGGGCGGCTGAATTTGTGGCACGTGGGCGTGCCCCCGTCCGGCCCCATGGACGAACACTCCTTCCGCCGCGCCAATGCCCTCGTGGGCAATCCCGAGACCGCGTGCGCGCTGGAAATGACCGTCAACGGCCCCACCCTGCGCTTCCACGACGATGGGGTGGTGGCGATCTCCGGCGCCCATATGCCGGCGAAGCTCGATGGTGTGGCCGTGCCGCATGATGAAGCCTTCGCGGTGAAGGCGGGGCAGATGCTCGCCATCGGCACCATCGAGGGCGCCGGACAGCGGGCCTATCTGGCGGTGGCCGGGGCGTTCCAGGCGCCGGAAGTGCTGGGCTCGCGGGCGACCTTCGCCCTCGGCCAGTTCGGCGGCCATGCCACCGGCACGCTGAAGGCGGGCGATGCCCTCCACCTCGCCCCCGCATCCGCGCGTCCGACCACGCCGGCCGCCACGGTGCCCGCCCCCGCCCCGCTGACGCGGGATTGGGAGATCGGCGTGCTCTACGGCCCCCATGGCGCGCCGGACTTCTTCCAGCCGGACGACATCGCCGACCTGTTCTCGGCCACCTACGAGGTGCATTTCAACAGCGCCCGCACCGGCGTCCGCCTGATGGGGCCGACGCCCCGCTGGGCGCGCACGGACGGCGGGGAGGCGGGGCTCCACCCCTCCAACCTCCACGACAACGCCTATGCCATCGGCGCCATCGACTTCACCGGCGACATGCCCATCATCCTCGGCCCGGACGGCCCCTCACTCGGCGGCTTCGTCTGCCCGGCGGTGATCGCCCGGGACGAGCAATGGAAGATGGGACAGTTGAAGCCCGGCGACCGCGTGCGCTTCACCCCCCTGCCCAGGCCGGAAGACCCCATCGCCGGCCCGGCCATCGTCGGCGCGCCGGAGGAGACCTCCTCCCCCATCCTCGCCATCCATGAGGACGGCCCGGTGCGCGTGGTCTACCGCCGGCAGGGCGACGACAATCTCCTCGTCGAATTCGGCGACATGCACCTCGACGTGGCGCTGCGCCTGCGCGCGCATCTCATGGCCGAGGCGGTGCAACAGGCCAGGCTGCCGGGCCTCATCGACCTCACCCCCGCCATCCGCTCGCTCCAGATCCATTATGACGGCGCGAGCCTGCCCCGCACCAAGCTGCTCGACGCCCTCGCGGAGATCGAAAAGGGCCTCCCCGCAGCCGAGGACGTGGTGGTGCCGAGCCGCATCGTCCACCTGCCCCTTTCCTGGAACGACCCGCAGGCGCAGCTCGCCATGCGCAAGTATCAGGAGCTGGTGCGGGCGAACGCGCCGTGGTGCCCGGACAACATCGAGTTCATCCGCCGCATCAATGGGCTCGAGGACGAGCAGGCGGTGAAGGACATCATCTTCGGCGCCAGCTATCAGGTGCTGGGGCTGGGCGATGTCTATCTCGGCGCGCCGGTGGCGACCCCCATCGACCCGCGCCACCGCCTCGTCACCACCAAATACAACCCGGCCCGAACCTGGACGCCGGAGAACGCGGTGGGCATCGGCGGCGCCTACATGTGCATCTATGGCATGGAGGGGCCGGGCGGCTACCAGCTGTTCGGCCGCACCATCCAGATGTGGAACACGTGGCGGCGCACGCCTGCCTTCAAAGACAACCCGTGGCTGCTGCGCTTCTTCGACGAGATCCGCTTCTTCCCCGTCTCCCATCAGGAGCTGATGGAGGCGCGCGAGGCGTTTCCCCACGGCGCCTATCCGGTGCGCATCGAGGAGAGCCGCTTCTCCTATGCGGACTATGCCGCGAACCTCTCCGCCAATGCCGGTGCCATCGCCGCCGGCAAGGCCCGCCAGCAGGCGGCCTTCGAGGCCGAGCGCGCGCGCTGGAAGGCGGAGGGGCTGGACAGCTTCGTCGTCGAGGACGGCGCCGGGATGCTCGGCGAGGGCGAGATGCCGGACGGCTGCTTCGGCGTTTCCGCCAACGTGCCGGGCAATGTCTGGAAGGTGCTGGTGGAAGAGGAAGCGGTGGTCGCCGCAGGCGACACCATCGCCATCATCGAGAGCATGAAGATGGAGATTTCCATCACCGCCCACGCCGCCGGCCGCGTCCGCGAGATCCGCGCCGCCCCGGGCCGCACCGTCCGCTCGGGCGATGTGGTGGCCGTGCTCGAAACCGTGTGAGGACCAAGATGACCAACGAGACCCCGCTCAGCGGCCCTCGCGCCTCTCTCCCGCCGGATGCCGTGCCCATCGCCGTGGTGGGCGCGCATCTTTCGGGCATGCCCCTCAACGGCGAACTGACCGGCGCCGGCGGCGTGCTGGTGAAAAGCTGCCGCACCGCGCCCGACTATCGCCTCTTCGTCCTGCCCGACACCACGCCCCGCAAGCCCGGCGTGGTGCGCGCCCCCGGCTTCACCGGACCGGGGCTGGAGGTGGAGGTGTGGGCGCTGGCCCCCGCCGCCTTCGGCCGCTTCGTCGCCGCCATTCCCGCGCCGCTGGGCGTGGGCAAGCTCAGGCTGGAGGACGGCTCGGAAGTGCCCGGCTTCCTCTGCGAGGCCCATGCGGTGGAAGAGGCGGAGGAAATCACCGCGCTCGGCGGCTGGCGCGCCTATGTGACGGGCGGGAGGAGCGTGGCCCAGTCATAGGAGCGATAGGGCGGCCTTCACCGCCCTCGCGCCCCGGACGCATGCAGCGCCAGCGGAATGCGAGCCGGGGCCCGGCGCAATAGTCCGCCGCAGGCGCTTCCCGATCCCAACGCTCCCAGGTTTTGCCCCGCTTCGCGAGAACTCTTGCGCTGGACCCCGGCTCGGCGCTCCGGCTGTCGCCGTCGCTGGTCCGGGGAACCGACCGCCCCCAACCACCGTCATGGCCGGGCTTGTCCCGGCCATCCACACCTCTCACCACCGTCATGGCCGGGCTTGTCCCGGCCATCCACGTGGATCGGCCGGGAATCAGTCTCCGCCCACCGTCCCATCGGCCGGACGTGGATGCCCTGCACCCGCGTGTTCGCGGGTTCCGTTCTCGGGAGCGGAAGTCGGCAACAGCCGACTTCCGGCACAAGCCCGGGCATGACGGCGGTGAAAGAAAAGCGATGCCCCGAACCCGCCCGGCACACGCCAGGCCCACAAAACGCATATTGCAGCGCACGCGGCGCCCTCGCCCAGCGCCAATCATTACTTCGTGATCCATTAATAGAGCTGAACAAGTGCTGAATCCCCGGGCGCTCCGCGCGCCCGCGCAGCACCACGGCACCGCCCAAGCCGCCTTTCTTTTCAACATGCTGACCGGAAAACTTGGCCCCTTCGCAAATTGCGAAAGCGTGGCCGCGTGTTTACGCTTCGGGAAGAACCTGTTCAGCCCCCATTAAGACAAGTAAAAATCCTTTTATTTCCGTGCTTTAGCAAAGTCTTCATCGGCACCTGCCATCTTCATCGAAGTTGGTTTGAGTAACAGGTGCGTAGACATGACGGATGCCTATCGTCCGAGGGTCAAATATGTGATCGGGCCGGACGGGGGACCGCTGACCATCGCCGACCTGCCGCCGCCCGATACGCGGCGCTGGGTCATCCGCCGCAAGGCGGAGGTGGTGGCAGCCGTGCGCGGCGGGCTTCTCTCCCTTGAAGAGGCCTGCAAGCGCTACACCCTCACCGTGGACGAATTCCTCTCGTGGCAGGCCTCCATCGACCGCCACGGCCTGCCCGGCCTGCGCACCACGCGCATCCAGCACTACAGGCAATAGTTTTCAGCTTTGACCAAAGGCCCGCGAGCAAGTCTCCCGGGCCTTTGTCATGCGCCCCACAACTGGGACGCCCCGGCGTCAGCCGTGCATCAGCGCGGTGACGTGGGCGGCGGCGGAGGTGGCGAGGCCTTCGAGGTCGTAGCCGCCTTCGAGCAGCGAGACCACGCGGCCCTCGCACTTCTGGTCGGCGATCTCCATCAGCCGGCGCGTGATCCAGCCGAAATCCGTGTCCACGAGGCGCAGCGAGGCGAGCGGATCGCGCACGTGCGCGTCGAACCCGGCCGAGATCAGGATCAGGTCCGGCGCAAACGAGGTGATGCGCGGCAGGATGCGCGTCTCCATCGCCTCCTTGAACACCGTGCCGTCGTCGCCCGAGCGCAGCGGGGCGTTGACGATGGTGTTCACCGCCCCCGTCTCGCCCTGCGCCCCGGTGCCGGGATAGAGCGGCATCTCGTGGGTGGAGCAGTAGAGCACGCTGTCGTCGGCCCAGAAGATCTCCTGCGTGCCGTTTCCGTGGTGGACGTCGAAATCCACGATGGCGACGCGCTGGAGGCCGTATTTCGCCTGCGCGTGGCGCGCCGCGATGGCCACCTGGTTCATCAGGCAGAAGCCCATGGGCTTGCGCGTCTCGCAATGGTGGCCCGGCGGGCGCATGGCGACGAAAGCGTTGGAGACCTTGCCCTCCATCACCTCGTCCACCGCGAAGCAGGCGCCCCCCACCGCGCGCAGGGCCGCTTCCCAGCTGCCCGGCGAGAGGATGGTGTCGGAATCGATGCGCACCAGCCCGTCCTGCGGCACGGCCTCGCCCATGGCGTCCACGAAGTCCGCGGGATGCACGCGGATGATGTCCTCCCGCTCCCCGCGCGGCGCGAGATCGCGCACGAGATGGGAGAACTTCTCCTGCTCGAAGATGCGATCCAGCACGCGGAGCCGGTCGGCGCGCTCGGGATGACCGGCGGGCGTCGCGTGGCTGAGACCGGCGGGATGGGTGACGAGCAGCGTGGACATGGACAGGAACGCCCTCCCTTGGCGTAATCTTTACGTTCTTTATTGTGCCATACCATATTCCAGCAGCACCGGGAGGATGTTGCGCCGGATCAAGACTATTGCCGCCGAAGGCCCCAATGGCCTCATCCCTTTGGGTGCGGCAGCCCCAAAAACACCTTCGCTCAATTCCCGTCCAGGCGGCGGGAAAAGACGATGCGCGGCTCTTCCACATAGCCCTCGGCGGCATAGAAGCCGCGCACCTTCTCGTTGTCCGGGCGCACGAGCAGCATGAGCTTGGGGATGGCGCGGGCGCGCAGCCAGTCCTCCACCGCGCGCAGCAGCGCCCGGCCGAGGCCCCGGCCCTGCAGATCCGGCTCCACCGCGAGGTAATAGACCCAGCCCCGATGCCCGTCGTGGCCCACCATGGCCGAGCCCAGAATGCGCCCGCCCTCCCGCGCCACGAGGATGGTGGAATGCGGCCCGCGCCGGGCGAGGGCGATGTCGGCGTGGGGATCGTTCCACGGCCGGGTCAGCCCCGCCCGCTCCCACAGCGCGGCCAGCGCCTCGGTGTCGGCGTCGGAGGCGTGGCCGATGGCGATGGTGAGGCCGTCGACATCGAGCGTCTGGGTGGTCATTGCGGCAACTCGCTCTGGGAGGGTCGGGGTGCGGCGGCGCGGGCGAGGCGGTCGGCGATGGCTTCGCCGAGTCCTTCCCGCGGCAGGGGAACGACGGCGATGGCGGGAACGCCCGCCGCATCGAGGGCGCGCAGGGCGCCATAGAGCCGGGCGGCCGCCTCGGTGAGGCTGCCTGAGGGGCTGAGGTCGAGGGCGGTCGACGCCCCTTCGCTGCCCGGCGGCCGGGCGCCGGCGAAGGTCAGCAGCGCCTCGCCGGGCATCACCGCAACCGCATCGAGCCGCAGCGCGGCGCGGGGCGCGTAATGGGAGGCGAGACGGCCGGGCGCCAAGGGCGCGGCGTCGCTCTCCGAGACAGGCAGCCGCAGAGGCCGGCCCAGCGCCGCCTCGATCTCCTCCCGCGCGAGCCCGCCGGGGCGCAGAAGCACGGGATCGGCGCCGGTGCAGTCCACGATGGTCGATTCGACGCCCACCGGCGTCGGTCCGCCGTCCAGCACCGCATCGATGCGGCCGGAGAGGTCGTCCATCACATGGCCCGCCTCGGTGGGCGAGACATGGCCCGAGCGGTTGGCGCTGGGCGCCACCACCGCCCCGCCGAACGCCGCGAGCAGCGCCCGGGCATGGGGATCGGACGGCACCCGCAGGCCCACCGTGTCGAGCCCCGCGCGGGCGAGGTCGCACACGCCGTCGCCGCCGATGAACGGCACGATCAGCGTCAGCGGCCCCGGCCAGAAGCGCTGGGCCAGAAGCGCCGCATCCGCGTTGAAGGTGCCGAGGCGGCGGGTAGCGGCAGCATCCGCGGTATGGGCGATGAGCGGGTTGAAGGCCGGGCGGCCCTTGGCGGCATAGAGGGCGGCCACCGCATCCGGGTTCGCGGCATCGGCGCCGAGGCCGTAGACCGTCTCGGTCGGGAAAGCCACCAGCCCGCCCGCCGCCAACAGCTGCGCGGCCTCATCCACCGCGCCCGGCGCATGGGCGTCGAGGAGCCTCGTGGGGCGATCGGGAGCGGTCACGGCCATGGCTTGGAACCCGCGCCCCCCGACCAAAGGGTCAGGGCGCGCCTCTTGACGTCAGCGGCCGGCGCCGCGATGTGGGAGACCGGCAATCGCCGTGCTTAGAGCGTGCCCGTCGGGAGCGGTCAAGCCGGCGCCCCCAAACCTTAAGGGAGGGTTCCGTGAGCTATCGCGCGCCGGTGGAAGAGATCTCCTATTTCCTCAAGACCTCCACCTCACTCCCCGAGCTGATGGCCCAGGGCCTCGTCGATCTCTCCTTCGACGTGGTGGACCCCGTGCTGGAGGAAGCCGGCAAGTTCGCTGCCTCCGTCGTCGCCCCCTTCGATCGGGTGGCCGACAAGCAGGGCTGCACCATCAAGGACGGCGCGGTGACGACGCCGGAGGGCATGCGCGCCGCCTATGAGGCCTGGAGCGAGGCCGGCTGGAGCGGCGTCGCGGCGGAGGAGGAGTTCGGCGGCCAGAACCTGCCCACCTCGGTCACCTCGGCGCTCACCGAATTCTGGAATTCCGCCTCCCCGGCCTTCGGCATCTGCGGGGTGCTGACGCTCGGCGCCGTCGAGGCGCTCACCGCCCACGGCACGGCCGCGCTCCAGCACACCTTCCTGCCCAAGATGGTGGCCGGCACCTGGACCGGCACCATGAACCTCACCGAGCCGCAGGCCGGCTCGGACCTCGCCGCTTTGCGGGCCAAGGCGGTGAAGCAGGCGGACGGCACCTATCGCATCTTCGGCACCAAGATCTTCATCACCTACGGCGAGCACGACATCGCCGAGAACATCGTCCACCTCGTGCTCGCCCGCCTGCCGGACGCGCCCGCCGGCACCAAGGGCATTTCCCTCTTCGTGGTGCCGAAGTTCCTCGTCAACGAGGACGGCAGCCTCGGCGCGCGCAACGACGTGGTCTGCGCCGGCATCGAGCACAAGCTGGGCCTCCACGGCTCGCCCACCTGCACCATGGCGTTCGGCGAGAAGGGCGAGGGCGCCGTCGGCTACCTCGTGGGCGAGGAAAATCGCGGCCTCGCCTGCATGTTCACCATGATGAACAACGCCCGCCTCGCGGTGGGCGTGCAGGGCGTGGCGGTGGCCGAGCGCGCCACCCAGCGCGCCTTCGCCTATGCCCGCGACCGCAAGCAGGGCAAGGCGCCGGGGGTGGAGGGCTCCGCCCCCATCATCGCCCATCCGGACGTGAAGCGCATGCTGCTCACCATGCGCGCCGAGACCGACGCCGCCCGTGCGCTGTGCCTGAAGACCGCCGACGCGCTGGACCGCTCGCGCCTTCTGCCTGATCCCATCGCCCGCGCCGCCGCGCTGGCCGAGGCAAGCCTGCTGACCCCGGTGGCCAAGGCCTTCTCCACCGATGCCGGCATCGAGGTGTCGTCGCTGGGCATCCAGGTGCATGGCGGCATGGGCTATGTGGAGGAGACGGGCGCGGCCCAGCACCTGCGCGATGCCCGCATCTTCGCCATCTACGAGGGCACCAACGGCATCCAGGCCATCGATCTCGTCACCCGCAAGCTCACGCAGGAAGACGGCGACGTGGTGAACGCGCTCATCGCCGACTATCGCGAGACGGCGGAGGAGGTCTCCGCCCTCAACGCGCCGGACTTCGGCCATGCCGGCCTGCGCCTCGCGGAGGCGGTGGACGCCCTCGCCCGGGCGACGCGGGTGATGCTGGACCGGGTGGCGGACGAGCCGGCCAAGGCGCTCGCCGCCGCCACGCCCTATCTGCGCCTCTACGCCCGCGCGGCCGGCGGCGCCTTCCTCGCCCGCACGGCGCTTGCCGCCTATGCGGAGCGGGCGGGCGGGGCGACGGACCCGCGCCTTGCCGCCCGCATCGCCGTGGCCCGCTTCTTCGCGGAAAACCTCGCGGTGGAGGCGAAGGGGCTGGAGGAAGTCGTGACCGGCGGCGCCGGCGGCGTGCTGGACGCCGAGGCGGTGATGGCGATCGGCTGAGCGCGTAACGCCGCTCGCTATTGCGGCGGGCGGCGGTCGACGCGCAGGCCGGACTGGGGGGACCTCGCGCGGCGCGGGGTCTCGTGGGCGGCTTCCTCCGCGGTGCGGGCGGCAATGCCCACCGCGCGCCAGGTGCCACGGCCGGCATCCTTCGCCGCATAAAGGGCCGTGTCGGCCTCGGCGATGAGCGCGGCCGCATCCAGCGTCCGGTCGTCCGCCACCGCCATGCCGAGGGAGAAGGAGGACGGCAGCACCAGCCCCTCCACCTCCACCGGCCGCGACAGGTGCCGGTGCAGGCGCTCGGCCATGGCGGCGAACTCCTCCCGGCTCTTGCCGGCGGCGATGATGGCGAACTCATCGCCGCCATAGCGCGCCACGAGGTCGCCAGCACGGATCGCCGACTGCAGCCGCCGCGCGGCGGTGGTCAGCAGCAGATCGCCGGCCATGTGGCCGTGCTGGTCGTTGACCGACTTGAAATAATCGATGTCGATGAGCACCACCGCGAACAGCGCGCCGTCGCGCACGAGGCGGCGGCGCGCCTGCTCCAGCGCCCGGTCGAAGCCGGCCCGGTTGGAGAGGCCGGTGAGCGGGTCGTGGGAGGCGGCGTGCTCCAGCGCGGCTTCCAGATGCTTGCGCTGGGAGATGTCGGTGACGGTGCCCACCGCCCGGGTCGGCCGCCCCACCGGATCACGCTCGACGATCTTGCCGCGCACCAGCACCCACAGCCAGCTGCCGTTGCGATGCCGCGCCCGCATCTCCGCCTGGAACAGCAGGTGCCGGCCTTCCGCATGATCCTTCAGCGACTTGGCGACGGCGGGAAGATCCTCGGGGTGGATCATCTGTCCGTAATCGGAGAGCCGCTTCCGGGCATCGTCGGGCTCGAGGCCGAGCATCCGGTGGGCGCGGGCGCTGAAGAACACCGCGTCGGACGGCAGGTGCCAGTCCCAGATGCCGTCGTTGGCGCCTTCCAGCGCGTAGGCGAGGCGGCGGCGGTCTTCCTGCACCTCACGCTGCTGCCGACTGCGCTGGGCCATGATGGCGGCGATGAGCAGCGCCGGCATCATCGCCAGCACGAGGCGCGCCTGCAGGCGCAGCATGGCGGCGACGAGATCGGGAGCATCCTGCCCCCACGATTGCTGCGGCCACGCCTGGGCCATGCCCAGCCCCAGCACCACCAGCGCATAGACGCACGAGGCGACCGCCGTGGCGAACAGGCCCAGGCGGAAGGCGAACCACAGCAGGATGGCGCCGCCGAGGTCGCGCAGCAGCGGCTCGCCATAATAGGCGCTGGCCGCCAGCGTCGTGGCCAGCGCGAGGCTGGCGAAGCCCAGTTCCTCCTCTCGGGAGAATTTCGGGCGCACGCCCTCGGTGCCGCGCGTGGTGAGGTCTTCCTTGCGTCCGTGCCACAGCAGGAAGGGCGGCAGCAGCAGCACCACGCTCGCCATTTCCGGAATCCACCAGCGCAGCAGCAGCGGGACGAACGTGCCGTTGTTCTCGATGAACTGGACGAAGGCGGTGATGACCGCTCCCGGCAGGGTGCCCGCCACCGCGACCACGCCGAGGCTGACCACCATGGGCACGCTGCGCAGCGCGCCCCGCTCCATGCCGGCGCGCACGCAGCCCCAGCCCACCAGCGCGAAGGTCAGCCCGTTGGCGCAGCCGGCGGCCAGCGCCGAGCCGATGTCCTGTCCCAGCGCCGCCAGCTGGACAACGATGGAGACGAGGGCGACGACGGCGGACAGCCGCCCCACCGCATCCCGGAACATGAGGAAATAGACGCCCACCGCCAGCGCATTGGTGGGCCAGATCGCCGGATAGACCCCGAGGCGCCGCCCCATCTCGGTGAAGGCGATGACGACGCCGCCATAGAACAGGGCGAACAGGAGGAGATCGGCCAGAACGGAGACGGCGGAACCGCGCGGCGCGGTCGCCGCCGGCGGCACAGCGATCTCCTGCGGCACGGACGCGACGTCCGGTCCGGCGGGGCTGTCCTGTTGGGCCCCGGGGACCGGCGGCATCACCGTCGGCGGCCCCGCGGGCTGCATCGTGTGCGGGCGCATCTCACCTGCATGAGGGCCGGCCGCTCCCTGCCGGGACCGGCGCGCTGAACCGCGGCGGAAGATCCCTCCCATCCTCGCCACGGACGCGACTTACGCGTGAGCCGCCATGCCATTCAAGTTGCATCGCGCGTTATGGTTTTCGCATGAATCGCAAATTGCGACAAACCACGGTATCATAAGGTAGATTCAGCGTCCCGCAAAGCCGTCGAAGATGAAATCCGGCGCGCTGGTGTTGTGGCGCGAGGGCACGAGGCGGCCCGCCCACAGCATGGAGACGTTCTGCGCATCGGCGAAGGACAGCACCGGCGCCTCGCCCATGGTGCCGCCCGCTCCGTTCTTGCCGCTGCCGAGGCTGCGCCAGCTGACGCGGGCCACGTCGGCATTCCCCTCCGTCACATACATGGAGCGCAAGGCGGCGAAGGTGCCGGGCGGGGTGCCGTCGAGCTGCACCTCGAGGCGCACCTCGTCGGAACCCGCCTTGACCACCTGCATCCGCGCCTTGCCGCCGGCGGCAAAATGGAGGGTGAAGGTGCGGGTCTGCGGGGCGAAGTCCACCTCCTTCAGCCGCACGATGGGGCGTTCCGCCTGCTCCACCGGGCCTACGAGGAAGGACGAGCCATAGGCGGTATCGCGCATGTGCGCCGGCGACATGGGACGGGCGCGCATGTATCCGTCCGGCGGATAGATCACCAGCACCTCCTCGGCCTTGCCTTCCGCGCGCACCCAGAGCTGAATCATGTGCAGGCCCTGCGTGACGTCCCCGCCGATGCGGACCGGCACGGTCGCCGCCCGCCAGAAGGTGGGGAAGACGAAGCCGGTGACCCACATGTCCGGCGTCTCGAAGATGGTGATGCGCTTCGGCGCGGCGGTGGGCGGCTGCGGCGCCTTGGGATCGGCCGGTACGATGGGGTCGCCGGACATGTCGCAGGTTTCCCAATCCGGATCGGTATTGTCCACCAGCAGCATGCCGAGATAGGCCGGGTGCCGGACGCTGATGTTGAATTTCTGCACCTTGTCCGACACCAGCTTCAGCGTCACGTTGTCGGTCTCGGCGCAGGTGGCGTTGACGCTCTCGTTGCGCACGGTGACGCCCAGCGGCTCCGCCTTCGCGGGACGCGCGGCGAGGACGGTGCCAGCCAGAAGGGGAATGGCCAGCAGGGGAATGGCGAACAGCGCGGCGGCGAGGCTGTGACGGGCGCCGGGGCGCGAGACGCGCGATTCGCGGGCAGGCATCTCCGAGGCACGCTTCTCCGAGGCACGCATCTCCAAGGCAGGCATCACGATCTCCGCAACTCGGTCGTCCGGGGGCGGGCGGACCTTAGCAGTGCGATCCACCGGCGGGAAAGCACGACCTCACGCCGCGGCAGCATCGTCGCGGTCGGCAGGACGGGCGATATGACGTAAGGGAAATTCTCTCGCCGTCCCCCCTCGCAAATCCCCGCGCGGCTCCCTATCTCCGTCGGGAAACGCAGCGGTGCGGAAGTCGCCGCGCGGGAGGATCGAGGTCAGATGTCCAGCAACAGCAAGGGGTCTTGGATGGGTTCGCGCAAGGTTTCCGGGATTGCGGCGGTGGCGGTCGCGCTGGCCCTGAGCCTCGTCGTCGCCGATCAGGCGGATGCCCGTCAGGGCGGCTCCTTCGGCAGCCGCGGCACCCGGACTTACACGACCCCGGCGCCGACCCAGACCGCTCCGAGCACCGCCGCGCCCATCCAGCGCTCCACCACGCCGCAGCCCGGCCCGCAGGCGACCAATCCGGGCGCCCGGCCGCAGACGGCGGCGCGTCCCTCCATGTTCGGCAACGGCTTCGGCGGCGCGCTGATGCGCGGCCTGCTCATCGGCGGCCTCGTGGGCATGCTCTTCGGCGGCGGCCTCGGCGGCATGGCCGGCCTTCTGGGCCTGCTGCTGCAGGTGGCCCTCATCGCCGGCGTGATCTTCCTGGTGATGCGCCTGCTGCGCGGCCGGAACCCCACCCCCGCCGCCGCCGGCTACGGTCGCTCCATGGCGGGCGGCCCCACTCCCGGTGGTTCGATGAACAACGGCCCGATGCCCGGCTACGGCATGGGTGGCGGATTGGGTGGCGGGATGGCCGGCGGCTCGGTGCCGCCCCAGCCGTCCGCCGCGCCTCCGGCCCGTGGCGGCAAGACCGATGAGATCGGCGTGCTCCCCGCCGACCTCGACACGTTCGAGCGCCTGCTCTCCACCATCCAGACCGCCTTCTCCCGCGAGGATCAGGGCGAGCTGAAGGCCAACACCACGCCGGAAATGTTCGGCTTCCTGGGCGACGAGTTGCGCGCCAATGCGGAGAAGGGCCTGCGCAATCAGGTCTCCGACGTGAAGCTGCTGCAGGGCGACGTGGCCGAGGCCTGGCGCGAGGGCATGCGCGACTACGCCACCGTGGCCATGCGCTACGCCATCAAGGACCAGATGGTGGACCGCGCCACCGGCCGCGTCGTCTCCGGCAATCCCGGCGTCGGCGAGACCACGGAGATCTGGACCTTCGTGCGCGAGCGCGGTCCCTTCGGCGCCGGCCCGTGGCTGCTCAGCGCCATTCAGGAGACCTGAGCCGAGCCGTTTCACCGGAGCCGTTTCGGACGTCCCCGTGAATTTAGAATTTACATCCGCCCGGGTCCCCGCCCGGGCGGAACGCGCTATAAGGCGCCCATGCCGAACGCCATCCCCGTCTCAGACGTCATCAGCGTCTCAGGGCTCAGCAAGACCTACGCCACCGGCCACACGGCCCTCAACAATGTCTCGCTGGATATCCGGCGGGGCGAGATCTTCGCCCTTCTCGGCCCCAACGGGGCGGGCAAGACCACCCTCATCTCCATCGTCTGCGGCCTCGTGAAGCCCACCGCCGGCACGGTCACCGTCTCCGGCTTCGACATCGTCTCCCAGTATCGCGAGACCCGCTCGCGCATCGGCCTCGTGCCGCAGGAGCTGACCGCCGAGGCCTTCGAGAGCGTGTGGGCGACGGTGAGCTTCTCCCGCGGCCTGTTCGGCAAGAAGCCGGACCCCGCCTATGTGGAGAAGGTCATCCGCAGCCTGTCTCTCTGGGAGAAGCGCGATTCCCGCATCATGACCCTCTCGGGCGGCATGAAGCGGCGCGTGCTCATCGCCAAGGCGCTGGCCCACGAGCCGGAGGTACTGTTCCTCGACGAGCCCTCCGCCGGCGTGGACGTGGAGCTGCGCCGCGACATGTGGCGCCTCGTGCGCGAGCTGCGCGATTCCGGCGTCACCATCATCCTCACCACCCACTATCTGGAAGAGGCCGAGGAGATGGCCGACCGGGTGGGTGTCATCAATCGCGGCGAGCTGATCCTCGTGGAGGAGAAGGCCGCGCTGATGAAGACGCTCGGCAAGAAGAAGCTTTCCGTGGAATTGGCCGCGCCGCTGGCCACGATCCCGGAGCGCCTTGCCCCGTTCAACCTCACGCTGTCCGATGGCGGCGCCTGCCTGACGTACAGCTATGCGGCCAGCGTCGAGGGTACCGAGGATCGCGACCACGGCATCGCCGACCTTCTGGAAGCGCTGGCCGCCGAGGGCATCGCCTTCCGCGACCTGCACACGGAGCAAAGCTCGCTCGAGGACATCTTCGTCAGCCTGGTGAGGCGCTCGTGAACCTGCAAGCCATCCGCGCCATCTACACCTACGAGATGAACCGCACGCGCCGCACCATCGGCCAGAGCATCGTCTCGCCCGTGCTGTCCACCTCGCTTTATTTCGTCGTGTTCGGCTCGGCCATCGGCTCGCGCATGTCGGAGGTGGGGGGCGTGCCCTACGGCGCCTTCATCGTGCCCGGCCTGATGATGCTGACGCTGCTGACCCAATCCATCAGCAACGCGGCCTTCGCCATCTATTTCCCGCGCTTCACCGGCACCATCTACGAGCTGCTGTCGGCCCCGGTCTCGCCGTTCGAGATCGTCGCGGGCTATGTGGGGGCGGCGGCGACGAAATCGGTGCTGCTCGGGCTCATCATCCTCGCCACGGCCGCGCTGTTCGTGCCCATGGAGGTGCGGCACCCGTTCTGGATGCTCACCTTCCTGGTGCTCACCGCCGTCACCTTCTCGCTGTTCGGCTTCATCATCGGCATCTGGGCGGACGGGTTCGAGCGGCTGCAGCTCATCCCCATGCTGGTCATCACGCCCCTGACGTTCCTCGGTGGTACCTTCTATTCGCTGGAGATGCTGCCGCCGGTGTGGCGCACAATCACGTTGTTCAACCCGGTCGTCTATCTCGTCGCCGGCTTCCGCTGGAGCTTCTTCGGCACGTCCGACGTGCGGGTGGAGGTGAGCGCGGCCATGACCCTCGCCTTCCTCATCGCCTGCCTCCTCATCGTGCGCTGGATGTTCCGCACCGGCTACCGGCTCAAGAGCTGATCCCCAAGAGGTTCCCATGTCCGACGATTTCGCCCGCCCCACCTACAAGGCGTTCACCGAGCGCGCGCCGGATATCTATGCCGGCCTTGCCGCCCTCACCAAGGGCGTGGACGCCACCGGCCTCGACAAGGGGCTGACCGAGCTGGTGAAGGTGCGCGCCTCGCAGATCAACGGCTGCGCCTTCTGCCTGAAGTTCCATCTCGGCGTCGCCCGCAAGGCCGGCGTGGCGCAGGAGAAGCTGGACCTGCTCGCAGCGTGGGAGGAGGCCTCCGCCTTCTCCGAGCGGGAAAAGGCGGCGCTGGCCTGGACCGAGGAACTGACGCTGCTCGGCACCGGCGCGGCCTCGCAGGACGCCTGGGAGGCGGTGCTGGAGGAATTCTCGGCGGACGAGGCCCTGTTCCTCACCGTCGCGGTCGCCACCATCAACGCCTGGAACCGGATCGGCATCGCCTTCAATTTCGAGGCGTGAGGACACTTCTAAAAGCTGTCATGCCCCGGCTCGTCCGGGGCATCCACTACGCCGAACGTGGTGTATTGAAGGACCGACACCGACCCAGCCTCACCGTGGATCCCCCGGACAAGCCGGGGGATGACGGTTCCTTGCTGCTGCGAGCGCTGTTGCCGTAACTCTCCCCCCTCACACCCCGCCCATGCAGACGTACTTGATGTTCAGGTAGTCGTCGCAGCCGTACTTGGAGCCCTCGCGGCCGACGCCGCTCTCCTTGACGCCGCCGAAGGGCGCGACCTCGGTGGTGATGACGCCGGCATTCACGCCCACCTGCCCGTACTGCAGCTGCTCGGAGACGCGGAAGGCGCGGCCGAGGTCCTTGGTGAAGAAGTAGCAGGCGAGGCCGTATTCGGTGGCGTTGGCGTAGGAGACGGCCTCCTCCTCTGTCTCGAACTTGAACAGCGGCGCCAGCGGGCCGAAGATCTCGTCGCGAGCGAAGGCCATGTCCTGCGTGGCGTTGGCGAGCACGGTGGGCTCGAAGAAGGTGCCGCCCAGCGCCGGCTGCTTGCCGCCGGTGAGCACGGTGGCGCCCTTGTCCAGCGCGTCCTTCAGCAGCCGCTCCACCTTGGCCAGCGCCCGTTCGTCGATCAGCGGACCGGCGACCACGCCCGCGTCCACGCCGTTGCCCACCTTCAGCTTCTTGGACGCCTCGGCGAACTTCGCGGCAAAGGCGTCATAGATTCCCGCCTGCACATAGAAGCGGTTGGCGCAGACGCAGGTCTGGCCCACGTTGCGATACTTGGAGGCGATGGCCTGCTCCACGGCGAGGTCGAGGTCGGCATCGTCGAACACGAGGAAGGGCGCGTTGCCGCCCAGCTCCAGCGAGATCTTCTTCATGGTGTCGGCGGACTGCTTCATCAGCAGCTTGCCCACGGGGGTCGAGCCGGTGAACGTCACCTTCTTCACCGCCGGGTTGGAGGTCATCTCCCCGCCGATGGCCGGGGCATCGCCCACCACGATGTTGACGACGCCGGCCGGAATGCCCGCCATCTCCGCCAGCACGCCCCAGGCGAGGCCGGAATAGGGGGTCAGCTCGGAGGGCTTGCACACCACGGTGCAGCCGGCCGCCAAAGCCGCGCCGATCTTGCGCGAGAGCATGGAGGAGGGGAAATTCCACGGCGTCACCGCCGCGCACACGCCCACCGGCTCCTTGGTCACCAGGATGCGGCGGTTGGGCCACGGCGAGGGGATGACGTCGCCATAGAGCCGGCGGGCTTCCTCGGCGAACCAGCGCACATAGGCGGCGGAACCGCCCACCTCGCCCTTGGCCTCCGCCAGCGGCTTGCCCTGCTCGGTGGTGAGGATGAGCGCCAGCTCGTCGGCATTGGCGAGGATCAGGTCGGCGAGCTTGTGCAGCTTGGCCGCGCGCTCGGCCGCGGTGGTGGCGCGCCAGGTCTTGAAGGCCTCGGCGGCGGCCTCGATGGCGCGGCGCGTCTCGGCGGCGCCGGCCTTCGGAATGGTGCCGATGATTTCGCCGGTGGCCGGATTGTTGACCTCGATGGTCTCGCCGCCGTCGGCATCCACCCACGCCCCGCCGATCAGCATCTTGTCGCGTAGCAGGGTGAAGCGGTGGGGCTCGGAGGTGAAGGCGGGCTGGGTGGCGGCCATGGCGTGCTCCTTGGATCTCGTTCCTCCGGCCGTGGCAGGCCGAAGGGCGCGCGCTCGTGACGGGCGCGGCGGCGCCCGTGGGATATACGATCAGCCGTATCCGGGCCAGTGCCGAGGTATCAGCGCACGCAGAGGGCTCAGCGCACGCAAAAATTCAACGCACGCAAGTGATGGAGTGGAAGGGCACGATCTGCTCCTTCTGCCCGATTCCCGCCGCCACCTGGCAGCGCAGATAGTCCTTGCCGACGCTCAGGGGGGCAAAGCCGGTGATGGTGTTGCCGCCCACCACCTGGATGATGATGGCCTGGCCTTCCTTGTGGCCGACGATGTCGAGCACGGCCTGGCGGAAATCGTCTTCCTTGTTCTGGCACTGCATCGCGTCCCTCCCGTGGGGAACCGGGCGTGCTTGCGGCCCGGCGGACCGGCGCGCCTCTGGAGACTATAACGCTGCTTCGGCCAATCCGGTCATGCTCTGAACGCATGCGATATTCACCGGCCATCTTCTGTTGATCGGCATCAAAGGCGCCGCTGGGGAAGGGGCTAGAACTTGAGCGTCTGCCCGCGGGAGCTTTGTCATGCTCAAGATCGCGATTCTCGTCTGGCTCATGCTCGCGACCGTGTTTGCGGGTGCCGCGATTCTGGCCGTCCTGGCCCTTCCCTCTCTGGCCGGGCAGGACATGCGCCTCATCCCCATCGCCGCCGGTGTCGGCGCGGTCGTGGCCATCCCGTTCGCGGTGCTCGTCGCCAAGCGCATCCTGGCGCTGACCGCCAAGGGGGCGTAAGGCTCCGGAGCGCCGGAAGGCCATAAGCTCGGAGCCCCGCCCGGGGCCTGTTTCGAGCTGCGGAGGCGACGGTTGACCGTCGCCTTGCGCCCCGTTCATCCTTTGCGCCTCAGTCGCAGCGGAAGGGAGCGGGCCATGAGCCTTGATATGGCATTGGAAACGTGGACGGCCTTCGCCGCGGCGTCGGCCGTGCTCCTCGTCATCCCCGGCCCCACCGTGCTGCTGGTGGTGTCCTACGCCCTCGGGCAGGGATGGCGAACGGCCCTGCCCATGGCGGTGGGCGTCGCGCTCGGCGATTTCACGGCCATGACCCTCTCCATGCTGGGCGTAGGCGCGCTCTTGTCCGCTTCGGCGAGCCTGTTTCTCGCGGTGAAATGGGCGGGCGCAGCCTATCTCGTCTATCTCGGCCTCAAGCTGTGGCGCGCCGGCGGGACGCTGGATGCGGCGCCACGCACCGAACGCTCCGCGCCCGTCAAGATGATGGCCCATGCCTGGCTGGTCACGGCGCTGAACCCCAAGGGCATCACCTTCTTCGTGGCCTTCCTGCCCCAGTTCCTCGACCCCAGGGCGGACTTCCTGCCGCAATTGCTGCTGTTCCAGGCGACCTTCCTGACCCTCGCCTTCCTGAATGCGCTCGGCTATGCGCTCGCGGCCTCCCGCGCCCGCCGGGCGGTGCGCAGCCCGCGCGTCATCGGCGCCATCAACAAGGCGGGCGGCTCGCTGCTCATCGGGGCGGGCATCGCCACCGTGGCCGTGCGCACCGGCAATTCCTGAGCCTCACCCCCGCGCGATGGCGTGGAAGAAGCTGCCGGTGATGCTGCCCCGGCGGCTGCCCGCCGGGCCGAGGGGACGGCCTTCGGCATCCGAAAGGTCCGCCAGCGGCTGGTCGGAACCGCGATCGAGGACGGTCGCGTAATGAAATTCGTGGCCGCGCACCAAGGCGCCCTCCGGCCCCAGCGGCGACGGCGCGAGGAGGCGCGCCTGCCGGTAGCCGAGATTCATGCGGCGCTTGGCGAAGCTGGTTTCCAGCGCCAGCAGGCCGAGCATGGCATGGCGCACGCCCTCCGCATCCACCAGCCCGGCGCCCAGCGCCATATAGCCCCCGCACTCCCCATGCACCGGCTTGCCCGCCGCCACGAAGGTATGGACCCCGGCGCGGAAGCGCTCCGCCGCCGCAAGGCGACCCGCATGCAACTCCGGATAGCCTCCGGGCAGCCAGAGTGCGTCGCAGCTTGCATCCGGCGCCTCGTCCGCCAGCGGCGAGAAGGGCACGATCTCCGCCCCCTGCCCCCTCCAGCCGGCCAGCATGTGGGCATAGACGAAGCCGAAGGCCGCATCCTGCGCCAGCGCGATCCGCTGCCCCGGCGGCGGCAGCAGCGCCTTGCTGTTCCCTTGCCCCTCCCCCGTCCCGGCCTGAAGCGGCGCGGCGGCGGCGATGATGCCATCGAGGTCGAGATGCGCTTCCGCGAGATCGGCCAGCGCGGCGAGGCGGCCGGGCAGATCGTCGGTCTCCCCCGCCTGCACGAGGCCGAGATGGCGCTCCGGCAGCACGATGTCCGCGGTGCGCGGCAGCGTGCCGAGCACCGGCACGCCCAGCGGCGCCACCGCCTCCCGGATCATCCGCTCATGCCGCTCGCTGCCCAATTTGTTCAGCACAACACCTGCGACGCGCACGGCCGGATCATGCCCGATGAAGCCGCGCAGCACCGCCGCCGCCGTCTGCGACTGGCCGGAAACATCCAGCACCAGCAGCACCGGCAGGCCGAGCCGCGCCGCCACATCCGCCCCCGCGCCGGTGCGACCCTTTTCCACCGCCACCCCGTCGAACAGGCCCATGGCCCCTTCGCCGATGACGATCTCGGCCCCCTCCCCCGCCAGCGCGGCGAGATGATCCAGCAGCGCCGGGGGCATGGCCCAGCTGTCGAGGTTCAGCCCCGGCTGGCCGGTGGCAGCGGCATGGAAGGCGGGGTCGATATAATCCGGCCCGGACTTGATGGCCCGCACCGCCGTGCCGCGTCGCCGCAGCGCGGCGAGGAGGGCGAGCGTCACCGTCGTCTTGCCCGAGCCCGAGCGCGGAGCGGCGACGAGCAGGCCGCAGGCGGTGTTGCTCATGACGCGCACACTTCCTTGCCGGCACCGAGCCCGCTATCACCAACCCCATGAGCACGGGCGACACCGCCGAAGACGCACCCGACCGGCCGCTGAAGCGCGGCTGGACCACCGGCACCTGCGCGGCCGGCGCGGCCAAGGCGGCGTTCGCGGCGCTGGTCACGGGCGTCTTTCCCGATCCGATAGAGGTGGAGCTGCCCTCCGGCGCACGGCCCGCCTTCGCCCTCGCCGTTCACGAACGTGACGCGGAGAGCGCCACCGCCGGCATCGTGAAGGATGCGGGCGACGATCCGGATGTGACCCATGGCGCCCTCGTCCGCGCCACCGTGCGGCGCGGCGCGGCGGGTGCGGGCATCACCTTCAGGGCGGGCGAAGGCGTCGGCACGGTGACGCGGCCGGGCCTGCCCATCCCGCCCGGCGAACCGGCCATCAATCCCGTGCCCCGCCGCATGATCGCCGCCGGCATCGCCGAGGTGGCCGCGGCTTATGGCATAGCCGCCGATGCGGAGGTGGAGATTTCCATCGAGGATGGCGCGGCGCTGGCGCTGAAGACGCTCAACCCCCGCCTCGGCATCGTCGGCGGCCTGTCGGTGCTGGGCACCACGGGCATCGTCGTGCCCTATTCCTGCGCGGCGTGGATCCACTCCATCCATCGCGGCATCGATGTGGCGCGCGCCATGGGGCTCGACCACGTGGCCGGCGCCACCGGCTCCGCCTCCGAGGCGGCGGTGGCGAAGCTGCACGGGCTCGACGAGGTGGCGCTCATCGACATGGGCGATTTCGTCGGCGGCATGCTGAAATATCTGCACGCCCACCCCGTGCCCAAGGTGACGGTGGCCGGCGGCGTGGCCAAGATGACAAAGCTCGCGCAGGGCTTCCTCGACCTGCACTCCAAGCGCGGCAGCGCCGACCTTCCCGCTCTCGCCCGCCTCGCCGCCGAGGCCGGCGCGGAGGCCGATCTCTGCACCCGCATCGCCGGGGCGAACATGGTGGCGGAAGCCTTCCAGATAGCAACAGCGGCGGGTTTCCCGCTGGGCGATTGCGTCGCCGGCGCCGCCTGGGCCACCGCCGCCCGCGCCCTCGACCGGGCGGATGTCCTGCTGGAAATCACCGTCTTCGACCGCGACGGCACCCTCATGGGCCGCGCACCGCTGTCTCCCGCGCAACGCTGAGCGGCGGTTCATTCACCGCCCCCGCGAAAGCGGCGGACATATTGGGTGTCGTAGAGCGCGCTCTCGCGGAAATCTTCCGCAGCCAGCGCCCGCCCCACGAGGATCAGCGCCGTGCGCGGGATGGGATCGGCGGCGAGCATCCCGGCGATTTCGCCGAGCGTGCCCCTCACCACCCGTTCGTTGGGCCACGTCGCCCGCGCCACCACCGCCACCGGGCAGTCGGCGCCCAGCACGGGCGCCAGCTCCGCCACCACCTGATCCAGCGCATGGATGGCGAGATGGATGGCGAGGGTTGCGCCCGTGGCCGCGAACGCCGCCAGCTTCTCCGCCTCCGGCATGGCCGAGGCGCGGCCGGAGACGCGGGTGATGACGAGGCTCTGCGCCACCTCCGGCACGGTGAGTTCCTGCCCCAACACGGACGCCGCCGCCGCGAAGGCCGGCACGCCGGGCGTCAACGTGTAGGGAATGCCGCGCCGCTCCAGCCGGCGCACCTGCTCGGCCACCGCGCTGTAGACGGAGAGGTCGCCCGAATGGAGCCGCGCCACATCCTCGCCGGCCTCGAAGGCGCGGACATATTCCGCTTCGATCCGGTCGAGGTCGAGCGGCGCGGTATCCACGATGCGCGCGCCCGGCGGGCACCAGCCGAGCATTTCCGCCGGCACGATGGAGCCGGCATAGAGGCACACCGGGCAGCGGGCGATGAGATCGCGCCCGCGCACGGTGATGAGGTCCGCCGCGCCGGGACCGGCGCCGATGAAATGGACGGTCACACAACGCCCTCCCGCCGCGCCAGCGCGCAGGTGACGGGGCCGAGGGCGAGGCGCGGGCCGATGAGCCGGCCGTTGGCTCCCGCCGCGGCGAGCGCGGCGGTTTCGGCGGCGGACGGCACGCGCAGCAGCGCCACCACCCGCTCGGAATGAGTCTTGGCGCGGCTGGAGGCGGCTTCCAGCTGGCTCTGCGGCACCAGCACCAGCGGCAGGCCGAGCAGCGCCGCCGCCTCGCTGATGCCCGCCTCCCCGCCCTTGATCGCCGGGGTGGCGACGAGGGACACGTCGTCCCGCCCAAGCTCGGCGCGCACTAGGGCGGCGTCGAAGGCGGCGATCACCTCCTCCACCGACACCCCCCGCTTCGAGCCGATGCCGGCCACGATCATGCGCCCTCTCCCGCGTCCGGCGTCTCACCGGGCTTCACCCAGCACCATTGCGTCACCGGCATCGCCGGCCGCCAGCCGGTCATGCCCTTCACCGCCACCGACCGCGCGAGCGAAACGCGGGTAAGCTTCCCGCCGAGGCGGGCATGGGCGGCGATCAGCAGGGCCTCGGTCTCCAAGGTCACCGCATTGGCCACCATCCGCCCGCCCGGCTTCAGCGCCGCCAGAGCCGTGTCGAACACGCCGGGCTCGCTGGCGCCGCCGCCGATGAAGATCACATCCGGCATGGGCAATCCCGCAAGGGCGCCCGGTGCCGCACCCTCTATGACTTTCAGGTGCGGGACGCCAAGACGCGATGCATTGCGGCCGATGCGGACCGCCCGCTCGGCATTCCCCTCGATGGCGATGGCCGAGAGGGAGGGATGCGCCAGCAGCCATTCGATGGCGATGGAGCCCGCACCTGCGCCGATGTCCCACAGCAATTCCCCCCGCCGCGGCGCGAGGGAGGAGAGGGTGAGCGCGCGCACCTCGCGCTTGGTGATCTGCCCGTCATGCTCGAACAGGTCATCCGCGAGGCCGGTGGCGAGCGGGAGGACGGGCGCGTCGGGCTCGGCCTTGACCTCCAGCGCCACCACATTGAGGGCGGCCACGTCTTCGAGGTCGAAGCCTTCGGCCGTGGCGCTGCGGATGCGCTCCGCCGGCCCGCCCAAGGCTTCCAGAACCGTGAGACGGGAGGCGCCGCAGCCATGGGCCGTGGCGAAGGCGGCCACCTGCGCCGACCCCTCCCCGTCCGAGGTCAGCAGCAGCAGCTTTGCGCCGTCCTGCAGGAAGGGCCGCAGCCGCGCCAGCGGGCGGCCGTGGAGGGAGATCATGTCCACCTCCTGCTGCGCCCAGCCCAGCCGCGCGGCGGCGAGCGCGAAGGCGGAAGGGGCGGGAAAGGCAGCCATCTCGTCCGCAGGCACATGGCGGGCGAGACTCGCGCCGACGCCGTAGAGGAACGGATCGCCCGAGGCGAGCACGCACACCCGCTGCCCGCGCGCGGCCAGCACGCCGTCGAGGCTGAAGGGGCTCGGCCACACCCGCGCCTCGCCTTTCACAAGATCGCCGGCCAGCGCCAGATGGCGCGCCCCACCGAACACAATGGCGGCGGACGAGATGGCGGCGCGGGCGGCGGAAGAGAGGCCCTGCGCCCCATCCTCGCCGATGCCGACGATGGACAGCCAGCGCCCGGCCGGGGCAGTGTCGGCGGCGATGGAAACCCCTGCCTCAGCCATGAAACCCCACATCCTTCTCCTCGGCGGCACGGGCGATGCCCGCGCGCTGGCGACCCGCCTCGCGCCGCGCGCCGATATCCGCGCGACCCTCTCGCTGGCCGGCCGCACCGAAAATCCGGCGCCGCAGCCGGTGCCGGTGCGCGTCGGCGGCTTCGGCGGGCCGTCCGGGCTGGAAGATTATCTCAAGGCGGAAGCCATCGCCGCCGTCATCGACGCGACGCATCCCTATGCGGCGCGCATGTCCTTCAACGCCGCGCTGGCCTGCGCTTCGGCCGGCGTGCCCCTCCTCGCGCTGCGCCGCGCGCCGTGGCAGGCGCAGAAGGGCGACCGCTGGCGCGAAGTGGCGGACGTTCCCGCCGCCGTGACGGCGCTGGGGGAGGCCCCCCGCCGGGTCTTCCTCGCCCTCGGCCGCAACGAGGTGCGTGCCTTCGAGGCGGCGCCGCAGCACGCCTATCTCGTGCGCAGCGTCGATCCCGTCACGCCGCCGCTCGCCGTGCCGCAGGCGGACTATGTGCTCGGGCGCGGGCCATTCGGCGAACAGGAGGACCATGCCCTGCTCAAGGCCCACGGCATCGACGCCATCGTCGCCAAGAACAGCGGCGGCAGCGCCACCTATGGCAAGATGGCGGCGGCGCGGGCGCTGGGGATCGAGGTGATCCTGATCGCCCGCCCCCCCGTGCCGGACGTGACCGCCGTGGAGCGACCGGCCGACGCCGAGGCGTGGCTCGACGGCATCCTCGCTCACGGCGCGGGCGCCGAGCGGGGCGCATAGACGAGGGGCGACTTGCCTTCACGCGGCACGATGCGGGTCTCGGCGGTGCCGATGATCACGCAGGTCGCCATGTCCGCCCGCGCGGGATCGGCGTCCGCCAGCGTCGAAAGCGCGATGCGCTCGTCGTCCCGCCCCGCCGCCCGGCCGAACACCACCGGCACGCTTCCCGGCAGCGTCTCCCGCAGCAGCTCGAACGCGCGGCCGAGCTGCCAGGGCCGCGCCTTGCTGATGGGATTGTAGAGGGCGATCACGAAGCCGGCCTCGGCGGCGAGCGCGAGGCGCTTTTCCACCAGCGGCCAGGGCTTCAGATTGTCCGAAAGGGAAATGGCGCAGAAATCATGCCCCAAAGGCGCGCCGCAGCGGGCGGCCACCGCCAGCATGGCGGTGACGCCGGGCACGATCTCGACATCCAGCGCCCGCCATTCCGCCGGGCCCTGCTCGATGGCCTCGCACACCGCCGCCGCCATGGCGAAGACGCCGGGATCGCCGCCCGAGACCATCGCCACCTTCGCCCCGGCCACGGCCGCGTCAAGGGCAGCGGACGCGCGGGCGATCTCCTCGCGATTGTCCGAGGCGCGCCGCTCCTGACCCGGCCGTTCCGGCAGACGGGCGAGATAGGGCATGTATCCGAACAGGATATCCGCCGCCGCCACCGCCTCGGCGGCCTCGGGCGTCATCTGCCGCGCAGCGCCGGGACCGAGGCCGACCACGGTGAGCCGCCCGCTCACGCCGCGCGCTCCCAGCCGGGCACCAGCACGATGGCGAAATAGGGCGCGCGCTCGTCCGCCCGCTCGGCGAGGGGAATGAGCGCGCAATCGGCCATGGTGCCGCGCTCCACATAGACGGCCCGCTCGAGCCGGCCGGCGGCGGCGAGCGCGCGGCGGATCTTCGGCAGGTTGCGCCCCACCTTCATGATGACCGCCGCATCCGCATCCGCGAGACGCCGCGCGAGTTCGGCCTCGTCCAGCGTGCCGGGCAGCACCATCAGCACGTCGTCGCCCTGTGCGATGGGGGCGCCGGCCTCCGACCAGCAGCCGGACATGCCTGTGACGCCGGGGATCACCTGCGTCTGGAACCGGCTGGCGAGGCGCACATGGATGTGCATGTAGGAGCCATAGAAGAGCGGGTCGCCCTCGCTCAGCACCGCCACCGTGCGCCCGGCCATGAGATGCTCCGCGACGGCAGCGGCGGAGGCGTCGTAGAAGGCGCCGATGGCCGTGCGATAGGCATCGTCATGCCGATGGATCTCGGTGGTGACGGGATAGAGCAGCGGCAGTTCCACCGCGCCCTCAGGGAAGTGCGCGGCGGCGACCGTGCGGGCGTGGCTGACATTTCCCGCCTTGGCGAAATAGCCCACCACGTCCGCGCTCTGCAGAGCTTTCACCGCCTTGAGGGTGAGGAGATCGGGATCGCCCGGGCCGACGCCCACGCCGATGAGATGTCCCTTCACAGCCCGGCCCTCGCAAGCGCGTTCACAGCGGCGGAGGTGATGGCGCTGCCACCGAGGCGCCCGCGCACGATGGCGAAGGGCACGCCGCGCGGATCATCCGCGAGCGCATCCTTGGATTCCGCCGCCCCCACGAAGCCCACCGGCATGCCGAGGATGGCCGCCGGCTTGGGCGCGCCGCGATCCAGCATCTCCAGCAGATGAAAGAGCGCGGTCGGCGCATTGCCGATGGCGACGACCGATCCGGCCAATTGGTCACCCCACAATTCCAGCGCGGCGGCGGAGCGGGTGGTGCCGAGCTTTTCCGCCAGCGCCGGCACCGCCGGATCGCGCAGGGTGCAGACGACCTCGTTGCCGGCGGGCAGCCGCGCGCGGGTGATGCCGTGGGCCACCATCTGCGCATCGCACAGGATGGGCGCGCCCGCCTGAAGCGCGGCGCGCGCGGCGGCAACCGCGCCGGGGCCGAACACGAAGTCCCGCGCCGCCTCCACGAGGCCGCAGGCGTGGATCATGCGCACCGCCACGTCCTCCTCCTCCGCCGAGAAGCGGGAGAGGTCCGCTTCCGCGCGGATGATGGCGAAGGAGCGTTCGTAGATGGCCGTGCCGTCGCGCACGTAATCGAGGGGAAGGGTCATTCTGCGCGGCTCGTCACGTCGTCTGTTCTGTTCGTTGCCGCGCCCGCCCACAGGCCCGCCAGATCGAGGCGGGCGAGGAGCGCGCGGGTGGTTTCGCCCGGCGCGCGCCGGGCCGCCAGCGTCGCGGCGAGGGAGGCGACGGCGGCGGGAAAGTCCGCCGCCGGCCGCACCGGGCGCGCCGCACCGGAGGCCGGGCCGTCATGCACCAGCGCGACGCCCGCGTCCATGCCCGCATCCATGCCCACGAAGGCGAGGCTCGCCGGCGCCGGGTGGGCGCAGCCCTTGGTGCAGGCGGAAAGGTGGAGCGACACCGTGCCGTCCAGCAGCGGCGCGAACGCCTCCGCCAGAACCGGCGCCAGCGCGCGGGCCGGGATGTGGGCCGAGGCGCAGGCCGGCGCCCCGGCGCAGGCGGCGACGCGGGCGCGCGGATCGCCCGGAACGGTGATGCAGCCGAGGGCGGCGATCCGCGCCGCGAAGGCGTCGGCGGCGCCGTCCGCAAGCCCGGTGGCGATGAGGGTGCGCTCCGGCGCGGGCCGAAGATCGCGCGCGCCGGCCGCGTCCACCGCATCGGCGATGGCCTCGAACTGCGCGGCATCGCCGGCCCCGAACGGCAGGCCGAAGCCGAAGGCCAGCGTGCCGTCGGCGAGCGGAATGCGCCCCAGCGGCGCCTTGGCTTCGGCAAGGCGCGCCCGGCCGCCGCAGCCCGGCAAATCGGCGGCGCGGGCGGCGCGGCCGAGATCGGCGATGGCGGAAAGGGCAGCCAGTGCCTCGGTCGCGGCCTCCGCCTCGGGCAGCGTACGCGCCGGACCATTGCCGATGGTCAGCGCCCAGTGCCCCTGTTCGCTTGCGACAAGACGCACATCGGCCTTCTGCCCGGCAAGGCTGACGGCGCCGCCGCCCTCCACCACCACCGACACCTTCGGCCCCAATTTCCCCGCCAGCGGCTGCGCCCCGGCGATGATTTCCGCGGCGAGCTTATGTCCGTCCGCAATCTCTGACGGGTCGAGCCCGCCCAGCGGCGAGACATCCACCGCCAGCCCGATGCGCGGGGTGATGCCGAGGGCGACCACCGCCACCTGCAGGGGGCCGACCGTCTCTCCCGTCAGCCCGCGCACCTGGAGGCTGCCGCGCGCCGTCACCTCCATCATCCCGTTGCCGAAGCGGCGGGCGGCGTCCGCGAGACCACGCAGTTGCGCCGCCGAGAGCCGGCCATCGGACGGGACGAGGCGCAGGATGAGCCCGTCCCCGGTCTCCATGGGGGCGAGGAAGGCCGGGCAGGCACCGCGACGGGTGGGGGGGATCGGCGTCATTCCGCGGCCTCCCGGCCCGCTTCGGCGCGGAGCGCGTCAAGATCGCTATCGAGGTCGTTGCGCCGCGCATGCCACAGGCCCCGCCGCCGGGCATCAGCGAAGCGGCGGGCGATGGCGCGGGCGGCATCGGGGTTCTGCGCAAGCAGGAAGGCGCGCACCGCCGGATCGCCCAGATAGGCCGCATGGAGACGGTCGAGCAGCGCGGCGGGCACCTGCTCCGTGGTTTCGGCGAAGGCGACGAGGCGGTCCACCGTCTCCGCCAGTTCCGATGCGCCGCGCGGGCCGTGGCGCATCTGGCCGGCGATGAAGCGGGCCGAGACGCGCCCGTGGACAAGCCGCGCCAGCGCCTCCTTCAGCGGCCGGGCGCGGGGACGGTCGGGGTCGGTGGTGTCGAGCACCACGAGATGGGCCGAGCGCCCCAGCGCGGCACCCGCCGCCGCGAAGCCGCCCATGAACGCGGCATCCTCGCTGCCATCGAGCAGGTCGCGGGCGGCATCGTCCGCGCCATGCACCAGCGCATCCGCCTCGGCGAGCCGCGCCGCGAAGAGGCCGGGCGCCGGGCGCGCCGTTCCATCCGCGCCGCCATAGGCGTGGGAGGCGGCGGCGAGATAGGCGGCGCCCAGCTCCTCCCGCGTCTCGAACGCGCCGCGCTGCAATTGCGCCTCGATGCCCGCGCCATAGGCGCCGGGGGCCGAGCCGAACAGGCGGGCGAGGTCCTCGCCCTTGCGCCGGGCCTCAGCGAGGGGGTTTTCGCTCCCCTCCTCGTCGCGCGCCGCCACCGCGCGCACGGCGGCATCGAGGAGCGCGATCTGGGCGGGGAAGATGTCGCGGAACAGGCCGGAGATGCGGAAGGTCACGTCGATGCGCGGACGGCCGAGCACGGCGGGGGGCAGCACCTCCACCCCCGTGACGCGGCCGGTCGCCGCCTCCCACACCGGCCGGCAGCCGAGGAAGGCGAGCCCCTGCGCGATCTCCTCACCCCCGGTCCGCAGGCTGGCGCTGCCCCACAGGTCCAGCATCAACGCGCGGGGCCAGTCGCCCTGCTCCTGCAGGATGAGGCGCAGCGCCTCGTCCGCCGCCTTGCGGGCGAGGTCGCAGGCGGTGGGGGTCGGCAGGGTACGCGGATCGGCGGTGAACAGATTGCGCCCGGTGGGCAGCACATCTCGCCGCCCCCGTGCCGGGGCACCGGCCGGGCCGGCGGGCACGAAGCGGCCATCGAGGGCGGTGAGGAGCGCGCGGGTTTCGGCCTCCGCCGAGGCGGCGCGCAGCGGGTCGGCCTCGCCTTCGGGCGCGGCGCCGAAGATGTGCAGGCCATCCTTCACCGCGAGGTCCTTCAGGTCGCACAGCCAGGCATCGATGCGGCGCAGGGCCTCGTCGGGGTCGGTCGCGGCGGAGACGCCGGCAGTGGCGGCAAGGCCGGTCTCAGCGGCAGTCTCCACGATGAGGCCGGCGAGGCGTTCGCGGCGGCGGCGGTCGAGGCCGTCGGCCTGCGCATATTCATCCACCAGCCGCTCCAGCCGCTGCTCGGCCGCGCTGAGGCCGGCGCTGGCGAGGGGCGGCGGCAGGTGGCCGATGGTGACGGCGGCGAGCCGCCGCTTCGCCTGCGCCGCCTCGCCGGGATTGGAGACGATGAAGGGATAGACCACCGGCAGCGCCCCCATCACCACCTGCGGGAAGCAGGCCGGCGTGAGCGCCACCGCCTTGCCCGGCAGCCATTCCAGCGTGCCATGGGCGCCGAGATGGACCACCGCATGGGCATCGAGCCCTTTTCGCAGCCACAGGCCGAAGGCGAGCAGCCCATGGCGCGGCGGCAGGCTGGCATCGTGATAGTCCCCCCGCCGGTCGAGGCTCGCGCCGCGATCCGGCGCGAAGGCCAGCGTGATGTTTCCGGACCGGGTGAGGCGGAAGCGGAAGGCGCCGTCGGCCACATCCGCGTCGTCCTCCGGCGCGCCCCAGGCGGCGGTGACGGCCGCCTGCGCGGCTTCTGGCAGGGTGGCGAAGAGTTGGCGATAGGTGTCGAGCGCCAGCGCCGGTTCGGGGCGGATGGCAGCAAGCAGCGCCTTGGCATCGTCCGGGACGGGACCGGTGCCGTAGCCGGCTGCCGAGAGCGTTCCGAGCATCCGCCGCGCGCTCTCGGGCACGTCGAGGCCAACCGCATAGCCCGAGCGCCCCTCGGCGCCGGGATAGTCCGGCAGGATGAGCGCGAGGCGCCGCTCCGCGCGGGGCGTGGCGGCGAGGCGGACCAGCGCCGCCGCGCGGTCGGCCACATGGGCCACCGCCTCCGGCTCCGGCCGGTTGAGGGCGGCGGTGAAGGCGAGGTCGTCGTCGGGCGGGGCGAAATCCTTGAAGGAGAGGGCGCCGGCCAACACGCGCCCATCCAGCTCCGGCAACACCACATGCATGGCGAGGTCCGCCGCCGAGAAGCCGCGCGGGCTGCCCGCCCACGCCTCGCGCGCCGTGGTGGCTGGGGCGGCCTGAAGAACGGGCGGGCCGCCTTCGGGGAAGAGTTCGGCCGCCTCCCCCGCTGCGAAGGCGGTGGTGGTGAGGAGGATGGCGGTATCGAGCGCCGCCGTCGCGGCACGCACGGCGGCGCGCGCCTCCGGCGCCTTCAGGCTGGGGACGAACAGGCTATGCGCCGCGATGCCCCGCGCCTCCAGCGCTGCCGCCAGCGCATCCACGGCGGCGGTATCGGCGGCGAGCCATTGGGAGCGGTAGAAAAGGATGAGCGCATTCGGCCGCGGCGCCCCGCGCACCTCCTCCAGCGTCGCGAGGCCGGCGCCGGGGCGGTGGAAGGCGGTAGAAGGCACGGGGCGGGGCGCGGGGACGGCCTCGGGCGCGGCGAAGCCCGCCGCCTCGCCCATGTCCGCCAGCAGCGCCGCCATGTTCTGCGGCCCGCCCGCGCGGAAATAGCCGAGCCAGCGGGCGAGCGTCTCCTGCGGCAGCGTGGAGAGGGCGGCGAGGCGCGGGTCGTCCTGATCCTCGCCGGGCAGCAAGGCGAGGGCGATGCTGCGGGCGCGGGCCATGGTCGCCAATTGCTCTGCGCCGTAGCGCCACCAGTCGAGGCCGCCGAGCTGGCGCACCAGCACCACCTTCGCCTTGGCCGCGACCTTCTCCACCCACAGATCCACCGACATGGGGTGGCGCAAATCCTTCAGCCGCGCGAGGCGCAGGCTGGGTCCCTGCCCGCCACGCGCGCGCCATGCGGCGGAGAGGCCGATGAGGTCGCTGTCGGTGAAGGAGAGCGCCACCATGTCGCCGGGCGGCTGGGCGAGGTCGACCGGCTCGGCCAACGCCTCCAGGCTCGTCGATGTGGTGGCGAGGATATGCATGGGCTAGCCGAGGATGGCCTGTTCCACCGCCGCGCGGTCGAAGCCCTTGAGGCCGATGACCACCAGCGCCCCACGCCGCGCCTCGCCCGCACCCCACGCGCGATCGAAATGGTGCGACACGCGCGGGCCGACACCCTGCACCAGCAAGCGCAGTGGCTTGCCTTCCACGGCGGCGAAGCCCTTCACGCGCAGCACGTCCGGCGTCTCCGCCGCCTTCACCACGCGGGCCGCCAGCGCGGCGGGATCGGCGATCTCGGGAAGGGGCAGGACGATGCTCTCGAACTCGTCGTGGTCGTGGTCTTCCTCGTCGTCGTGATGGGTGCGGCGGGCGTCGATGACGTCCTCCGCGCCGACGCCGAGGCCGAGCAGCACCGCCGGGTCCACCTTGCCGCCCGAGGCGCGCACCAGCTTCACCGCGCGCGGCAAAGCGCCGGCCACCGCCTGCTCCGCCGTGGCGAAGCCGGCCGCATCGAGCAGATCGGACTTGGAGAGGACGACGAGATCGGCGCAGGCGATCTGGTCCTCGAACACCTCTTCCACCGGGTCGTCATGGTCGAGGCTCTCGTCCCCGGCACGCTGCGCATCGAGCGCGGCGAGATCGGGCGCGACGCGCCCCTCGGCCAGCGCCGGGCCGTCCACCACGGCGATCACGCCATCCACCGTCACCCGGCCCTTGATGGCCGGCCACTGGAAGGCCTGCACCAGGGGCTTCGGCAGCGCGAGGCCGGAGGTCTCGATGAGGATGTGGTCCACCTTCGGCGCGCGGGCGAGGATCTGGTCCAGCGCCGGCACGAAATCATCCGCCACGGTGCAGCACAGGCAGCCATTGGCGAGTTCCACGATGCTGGTCTCGTCGCAGCTCTCGATGCCGCAGCCCTTCAGGATCTCGCCATCGATGCCCACGTCGCCGAACTCGTTGACGATGACCGCGAGGCGCTTGCCGCCGGCATTCTCCAGCACATGGCGGATCAGCGTCGTCTTCCCGGCGCCGAGGAAGCCGGTGACGATGGTGCAGGGCACGCGGGCGAGCGAGGTCATCGGGTCTCCTTGCGGGTGAGCGGGGGAATGCGCGCGACCATGCCGCGCTTGAGCACGTCCGGCCGGCCGCGCCAGGGCATCAGGCCATCTTCCGAGCCGGCGAGAAGCGCGGCGCCAGTGAGGAGATCGGCGGCGCTGTCCGGGGCGAGGTCGCCGAACACATAGGTCCAGCCGTCGCGGCGGACCATGGCGGCGGAGAGCGCGCGCTTGCAATTGGCGAGGCAAGAAACGCCCTCAACTGCAACGCCTTCGGGGACGGACGTGGCGCAGGCGGAGGCAAGAAGGCGCGCGCCGTCGCGCTCGGCATCCGACGGGGCGTCATTGCCGGGGGCACGGCAGGTGGTGCAGATGAAGAGGGTGACGGCGGGGGCGGGTTCGCGCGCGGCTTCTGGCGCGCAGCCGGCGTCCGGGCTTTCGGCGCCAGGCTCAGGGCCAGTGCTGTCGGGAATCGCGCCGCGCTCCACCGAAACGTCCACGGGTGCGAGCGCCCGCGCGTACGGGCTCGAAGGGACGCAATACCGGAGCACCCCGCCCGGCGCGGACCTCGTCGAAGGCAGGTCTCCTGGCTCGCGGATCACCGCCCCTGCCGCCTTCCCGGATTGCTCCAGTGGCGTCTGGCAGGGGCTCACCGCCGACAGTTGCGGGGGCAGCCGCGGCATTGGGGGTTTCCCCGCACCGCATTCCCTTTTTCGCCCGTGTGGGACCACGGGACCTTCGACGCCGCCACTAAAGGCAGGGCGGGCGGGATTGTCAAATGAGGGGCGTGGAAACGCTCTCGTGCCCCGGACCAGCGACGGCGCAGCCGGAGCGCCGAGCCGGGGTCCAAGAGCCGTACGTAGGGCAAGAACCGGCCGAACTCCCTCTCCCCTTGCGGGAGAGGGCGGGGGTGAGGGGTCAGCGGCGGCTTCGCAAGGGAAGACGACCGACTGGAAAGCGGCGATATTTACCCCTCGCCCTAACCCTCTCCCGCAAGGGGAGAGGGAACCCGCTTACGATTGGGGAAAGCGCCCCCTGCCCTACCCTTCGATGCGGTCGAAATCGGCGATGCCGCGGGTGGCGGCGCGGATTTCATCGAGCAGCTTCAGGCGGTTCTCGCGCAGCGCGGGATCGGCGTCGTTCACCGTCACAGCGTCGAAGAAGGCGTCCACCGGCTGGCGCAGGTCGGACAGCGCGGTCATGGCGGCCTCGAAATCCTCGGCGGCGACAGCCTTGGAGACGCGGGCCTTCACATCGTCGATGGCGGCGGCGAGGTGCTCCTCCGCCGGCTCCTTGAGCAAAGCGGCGACGGTGGGGCCGGCGAAGGCGCGGCCATCCTTCTTCTCCTCGATGCGCAGGATGTTCACCGCGCGGCGGTAGCCGGCGAGGAGGTTCTTCCCGTCCTCGGTGGCGAGGAAGGCCGCGAGCGCCTCCACCCGGCGGACGACGAGAAGGAGATCGTCCTGCCCTTCGAGGGCGAAGACGGCATCGACGAGATCGTGCCGGGCGCCGCGATCACGCAGGTAGACTTTCAGGCGGTCGGCGAAGAAGGCGAGGAGGTCGATAAGGGTCTTCGTCTTATCGAAATTCAGGCCAGCCACACGATGCGACTGCAAAACGTCATCGATGACTTCAGCTGTTCCCTTTGGGGAATATTTTCCGTCCGACAGGCTGACACTAGCCAAGGCCGAAAGGTCGGCTTTTCCGCCGGCCGCAAAACTAAACACCGAGAGCAGCGGCGCCCGCAGCCCATTCTCTAGCACAATCCTAATCACCCCCAGCGCCGCCCGGCGCAGCGCATAGGGATCCTTGCTCCCGGTCGGCTTCTCATCGATCGCCCAAAAGCCCACCAGCGTGTCGATCTTGTCCGCCAGCGCCACGGCCACAGAGACCGGCGCGGTCGGCACGCGGTCGTTCGGACCCTGCGGCTTGTAATGTTCCTCGCAGGCGGCGGCGACCTCAGCCGGCAGGTTCTCACCCTGCGCGTAGTAGCGGCCCATGAGGCCCTGCAGCTCGGGGAACTCGCCCACCACCTCGGTGAGCAGGTCCGCCTTCGCCACCAGCGCGGCCTCCTCGGCCAGCGCCACCGGCGCGCCGACCTTGGGGGCCAATTCCTTCGCGAGGCGGACGATGCGCTCGATGCGCTCGGCCTGCGAGCCGAGCTTCTCGTGGAAGGTGATGGACTGGAACTTGGGCATGCGGCTCGCGAGGCCGTTCAGCCGGTCCGTATCCCAGAAGAATTTCGCGTCCGACAGGCGGGCGCGGATGACGCGCTCGTTGCCGGCGACGATGGCCGCGCCGCCGTCCGAAGCAACGAGGTTGGAGATGAGGATGAAGCGGTTGGCGAGGCGCCCGGTCCTCGGGTCCTTCAGCACGAAGCACTTCTGGTTGGCGCGGATGGTGGCGCGGATCACCTCGTCGGGAATGTCGAGGAAGCGCTCCTCGAACGATCCCATGAGCACCACGGGCCATTCCACGAGCCCGCACACCTCGTCCAGCAGCCCCTCGTCCTCCACCAGCTCAAGGCCGGCGGCGAGGGCCAGGTCCTTGGCGTCGTTGAGGATGATTTCCTTGCGGCGGTCGCGGTCGGCTACCACCTTGGCGGCCTCCAGCTTCGCCATCCAGTCGTCCAGCCGCTTCACGGTGAAGGGCTCGGGCGCCAGGAAGCGGTGGCCGCGGGTGACGTTGGAGGCCTCGATGCCGTCCACGGAGAAATGCACCACCTCCGGCTCGTCCCCCTCCGCCCCGAAGGTGGCGACGATGGAATGGAGCGGGCGCACCCAGCGCAGCGTGCCGGTTCCCCAGCGCATGGACTTCGGCCAGGGAAACTTGCGGATGATGTCGGGCACGATCTCGGCCACCACCTCGGTGGTGGCGCGGCCGGGCTTTTCCACCACGGCCACGTAGAAATCACCCTTCTTGGGGTCGGACTGGATGGTCGCCTGATCGAGGGAGGCGAGGCCCGCGCTTTTGAGGAAGCCGGCCACCGCCTGGTCGGGCGCGCCCACGCGCGGGCCCTTCTTCTCTTCCTTCTGGTCCGCCTGACGGCCGGGCAGGCCGTGCACCGCGAGCGCGAGGCGGCGCGGCGTCACGAAGGCCTTCGCGCCCTCATAGAGCAGGCCGCGCTCCACCAGAGCGTCGGTGACGAGCTTCTTCAGCGCGTCGGCCGCCTGGGCCTGCATGCGGGCGGGGATTTCCTCGGAGAAGAGTTCGAGCAGAAGATCAGGCATCGGTTCGGGCTCGTCCTCCCCATGCGGGGAGGCTGGCGCTTGCGCGCGGCGGGTGAATTTCGGGGCCTGTGCTAGTTCGTTTCGGCCGCCGCGTCGAGGGGGCGGGCTCAGTCGAGGGACCGGCCGCGCATCTCCTTGAGCCCCAGCGCGGCGAGGAAGGCCACGATGCCGCCGCCGATCATGTAGAAGGCCGGGGCCATGGCATCGCCGGTGAGACTCACCAGCAGCACCGCCACCATGGGCGCCGTACCGCCGCCGAGGCCGAGGCCGAGATTCCAGCTCAGCCCCACCGCCGTGCAGCGGGTGTGGCGGGGAAACATCTCCACCAGCGCCACCGCGATGGGCCCGCCATAGATGGAGACGATCACCGCGAAGCCGAGCTGTCCCAAAAGCGCCAGCCCCGTCGAGCCGGACTGCAGCAACAGGAACAGCGGCCACGTGAAGACGGCAAGGCACAGAAATCCGCCGACGATCAGCGGCTTCCTGCCGATGCGGTCGGAGAGCGCGGCAAAGCCGAGGCAGCCGGCCATCACCACCGCCATGCTCACGGCGTTCAGCTCCAGCGCCACATGGGGCGTGAAATGCTCCTGCTGCTGGAGCCATGTGGCGAGATAGACGAAGGAGAGGTAATAGGCGATGCCCAGCACGATGTTGATGAGCGTCGCCCGCAGGATGCTGCCGCCGTTCTCGCGGAAGGCTTCCACCACCGGCAGGGTGGGCCGATGCACCGGCTTCACGTCCCGCGCCACCGTCCGGCGCAGGATCAGCGCGAAGCCGCCGAGCAGGCAGCCGAGCAGGAAGGGGATGCGCCAGCCCCAGGCGGCAAGGTCGTCCGCCGACATGAGGCCGGAGACCAGCGCCCCCACCGCCGAGCCCAGCAGCATCCCGCCGTTGCAGCCGACGATGACCAGCGAGGTCACCGCCCCGCGCCAGCGCACCTGCGCATTCTCGGCCAGGAACACGGCGGAGGTCATGTATTCCCCGCCCACCGAGAGCCCCTGCGCGAGGCGCAGCACCAGAAGCAGCACGGCGGAGAGCACCCCGGCCGTCTCATAGGTGGGCAGAAGCCCGACGCAGAAGGTGGAGATGCTCATGAGCGCGGCGGAGGACATGAGCGCCGCGCGCCGCCCCATCCGGTCGCCGATATGGCCGAACAGCACCGAGCCAAGCGGCCGCATCAGGAAGGAGGCGGCGAACACGCCGAACACCGACAGCATGGCCGCCGTGGGGCTCGTCTCGGGGAAGAAGTTGCGGGCGAAGATGCTGGCGAGGAAGCCGTAGACGGCGAAATCATACCATTCCAGCACATTGCCGAGCATTCCGGCCGCCATCAGCCGCCGGGAGAGAACGGGCGCGCCCTGCGGGGCCAAGCCCCCGGAAAAGTCGTCCGCCTGCGTGTGCGCTATGCTGCTCATGGATTCCGCCCCCGCTCAGCTCAAGCGTTAGGTCTATTCGGAAGGCGCGTCCAGCACCCGGCCGCGCCGTTCGGTCAGCGCTGCGACGCCCACCAGCGCGACGGCCGCCAGCAGCATCAGGTGGACCGCCGGGGCCATGGTGAGCCCGAGCCCCTTCACGAAATAGGTGGCGAGCATGGGCGCGAAACCGCCCGAGACGCCGATGCCGAGATTCCAGGCAAAACCCATGGCGCTGCAGCGCACCGGCGTCTCGAACAATTCCACCAGCAGCGCCGGCAGCGGGCTCGTCACCGCCGCGGCCAGCACCGAGAAGACGATCTGAGCGGCCAGCACCTCCGGCGGGCTGCCGCCGCGCAGCAGCAGGAACAGCGGCCAGGACAGAAGGACAAAGCCGGACAGCCCCGCCGCCACGATGCGCCGGCGGCCGATACGATCCGAAAGGGCGCCGAACAGCAGGCAGCAGGTGACCGACACGATGAGCGCGAGGGTGGTGAAGGCCAATGCGGTCGCGGGGGCGAGGCCGGCCTCCTGCTCCATATAGGTCGGCAGGTAGACGAAGAGGAGATAGGTGTCGGCGCCGACGAAGAGCGTCACCAGCATGGCGGCGAGGATGGCGCCGCCGGCCTCGCGGAAGGCCCGCTTCAGCGGCAGCCCCTTGGCCTTGCTGCCGCCGCGGTCGCCGGGCCGGGGCCGGCGCAGCAGCAGCGCGATGATGCCGAGCACCGCTCCCAGCAGGAACGGCACACGCCAGCCGAAGGCCTGCATCGCCTCAGCCGAGAGAACCGCGCTCAGCACCGCGCACACGCCAGAGCCCAGCAGCGTCCCCGTCTGCCCGCCCGCCGTGGAGAAGGCCGCCGTGAGGCCGCGATGGCGGGGCACGGCGTGCTCGGCGAGATAGATGGAGGAGGTGGTGTATTCCCCGCCGATGGACAGGCCCTGCAGCAGCCTCAGGATGAGGAGCAGCAAAGGGGCGAGAAAGCCGGCCGTTGCGTAAGTGGGCAACAGGCCGATGCCCACCGTGGCGCAGCTCATCACCGACACCGAGGCGATGAGGGCGATGCGGGGGCCAAACCGGTCGCCCACATGACCGAACAGGACCGCCCCCAGCGGGCGCATCAGGAAGGCCGCGCCGAACAGGCCGAAAGCGGAGATGAGCCCCACCAGCGCATCCTCGGCGGGAAAGAAGGTGCGGGCGAAGATGGGCGCGAGGAAGCCGTAGGAGGCGAAGTCGTACCATTCCAGCAGATTGCCGATGCCCCCCGCCGCAAGCAGGCGCGGCGACGCCCCCGCTGGCCCCGCCTCCTCGGGCGGCGTGAGGCCGGGCAGGTCGCGTCTCCCGGCATCGGTGGCGGTCATGGCGTGTCCGGACGGGCGGTTGCGGCTCCGCTTGAGCTAGCACCCGCGCGACGGTCGGGGCAATCCCTTACCGTTCAGCCCTCAGGCCGCGGCGCCGCCGCCGGCCGTCTTCAGCCAGGCCGCGCCGCAGGCCTTGGCCAGTTCGCGCACGCGCAGGATGTAGCTCTGCCGCTCGGTCACGGAGATCACGCCGCGCGCGTCGAGCAGGTTGAAGACATGGGAGGCCTTGATGCACTGGTCGTAGGCCGGCAGCGCCATCTCGTGGGTCTCGCCCTTGTCGCCGAACGCCAGATACTTGTGGCAGGCCGCCTCGGCCATGCGGAACTGCTCGAACAGCATGGCGGTGTCGGCGGCCTCGAAATTGTGCCGGGAATATTCCTGCTCGGCCTGGAGGAAGACGTCGCCGTAGGTGGTCTTCTCGGCGCCTTCGCGGCCGTTGAAATTCAGGTCGTAGACGTTCTCCACGCCCTGCACATACATGGCGAGGCGTTCGAGGCCGTAGGTCAGCTCGCCGGAGACCGGCGAACACTCGAAGCCGGCCACCTGCTGGAAGTAGGTGAATTGCGACACCTCCATGCCGTCGCACCAGCATTCCCAGCCGAGGCCCCAGGCGCCCAGCGTCGGGCTCTCCCAGTCGTCCTCCACGAAGCGCACATCGTGCAGCTTCAGGTCCACTCCGATGGCCGCCAGCGATTGCAGGTACAGCTCCTGCAGGTTCTCCGGCGAAGGCTTCAGGATGACCTGGAACTGGTAATAATGCTGGAGCCGGTTGGGGTTCTCGCCATAGCGGCCGTCCTTGGGGCGGCGCGAGGGCTGCACATAGGCGGCCTTCCAGTGCTTCGGTCCCAGCGCACGCAGTGTCGTCGCCGGGTGAAAGGTGCCGGCGCCCACTTCCATGTCGTAGGGCTGGAGCACGACGCAGCCCTGGTCCGCCCAGAATCGCTGAAGGGTCAGGAGCAGCGCCTGGAACGAACGGTCGGGGCGCATGTGGGCGGGAAGGCTCGGGTCGATCATTTCAAGAAAGCTCGCAGCAACGTGACCCCGGCGTGCCCTCCCCGGCGGCGCGGGACGAGGGGGGCGGGAGGCGCGCGGACACTAGGCAGAGGGCGGCGCGAATGCAACGTGGCCGCGGCAACTTCGCCTTCGCCGGCTCAAAATCGACTGAACCGAAATGCGGTTTCCGCGGTTGTCATGCCGTGCAGTCAATTGGAGGGAGACCCCGCATGAGCATCGCGAAGTACGCCATCCCCGTCGCCGCCGCTGCCTTCATCGCCATGACCGGCGCCGCGGGCGCCCAGTCCGGCACCGCGCCCGGCAAGAACACGCAGAGCGGCCCGGCGCAGGAAGGCGGCCGCACCCAGGCCACCCCCGGCCCGAGCGGCAGCGGCATGACCGCCCCGACCCCCGGCGTGCCGTCCACCCCGCGCTCGGGCATGTCCGCCGGCCAAGATACCCACAAGGGTCCGGCGCAGGAGGCCGGCCGCACGCAGGCCACGCCGGGCGCCTCGTCCACCGGCAACGGCCCCGCCATGGACACCACCGGAACCGTCGCGCCGCGCTCGGGCATGGCGCCCGGCCAGGATCCGCACAAGGGCCCGGCGCAGGAAGGCGGCCGCACCCAGGCGACGCCCGGCGGCACGCGTTGATCTAACACCAAATGAAAAAGCCCCGGAGCGTCGCTCCGGGGCTTTGCCTTGTCTGGAAATCGACCGCAGTTCGCGTCAGCCGCGGGTGCGGGCGCGCACCATGAAGTCGTCATACGTGAACTCGACGATCTGCCACCACAGATAGGCGTTGTTGCGGAACGTCTTCATGTCCTCGTAGATCTTCTTGAAGTCCTCGTTCTTGCCGCCGATTTCCTCATAGAGCTGCTGGGAGGCCTTGTAGGCGGCGTCCATCACGTCGCTGGGATAGCGGCGCAGCTGGGTGCCGGCCTTCACGAGGCTCTGCACCGATACCGGGTTCTTGGCATCGTAGCTCGCGAGCATGCTCTCGTTGGCCTGCGCCATGGCGGCGGTGAGGATCGACTTGTAGTTCTTCGGCAACTCGGCGAGCTTGTCCTGGTTGACGAAGAAGTTGAGGGCGGCGGAGCCCTCCCACCAGCCGGGGAAGTAGTAATACTGCGCGACCTTGTAGAGGCCGAGCTTCTCGTCGTCATACGGGCCGACCCACTCGGCCGCGTCGATGGTGCCCTTTTCCAGCGCGGGATAGATGTCGCCGCCGGCGAGCTGCTGCGGCACCACGCCGAGCTTGGCGAGCACCTGGCCGCCGATGCCGGCGATGCGCATCTTGAGGCCCTTGAGGTCCTCGACCGTCTTGATTTCCTTGCGGAACCAGCCGCCCATCTGGCCGCCGGTGTTGCCGCCCGGGAACATGACGACGCCGTACTTCTTGTAGAATTCGTTCAACAGGTTCATGCCGTTGCCGAACAGGAACCAGGCGTTGATCTGGCGGGCGTTGAGGCCGAACGGCACGGCGGTGCCGAGGCCGAAGGTCGGGTCCTTGCCCACGTAGTAATAAGACGCCGAGTGGCACATCTCGACGGTCTTGTTGGTGGTCGCGTCGAGGGCCTGCAGGCCGGGGACGATTTCGCCCGCCGCGAACACCTGAATCTGGAACTTGCCGTCGGTCGCGTCAGCCACCTGCTTCGCCATCAGTTCGGCGGCGCCGTAGATGGTGTCGAGGGACTTGGGGAAGGACGAGGTGCAGCGCCACTTCACTTCCGGCGCCGACTGCGCGATCGCCGGCATGGCCACGGCTGCGGAAGCGGCGACACCCGCGCTGGCGGCGGTGAGGAACTCACGGCGTTTCATGGAGAACTCCCTGGGGCTCTTTCAACGCAGCGCCGCTTCTGGGGCGGGCCGTCGTACCGCTTTTAGAGCAGCCGCCCCTCCGGCTCAACGCAGAGGAAGGGATGAAACGCAGCCCGCCGGGGAAAAAATGCCCCGGCGGCTCAAAATCACGGCACCGCACCGGTCGGCGCCGATGGCGCGTCACTCGATGACGATACGCGGCGCCTGCCGGGTCTGGGCGGCGGCCTTGTCGAGGGCCGCCTTCACGCCGGTCGCCACGTGCCGGTAGGCGTCCGCCTGCGGGCTGTCGGGATCGGAGACGAGGATCGGCAGGCCGGCGTCCGACATTTCCCGGATGCGCATGTGGAGCGGGATCTCGCCGAGGAACGGCACGCCCATCTTGTCCGCCTCCGCATGGGCGCCGCCATGGCCGAAGATGTCGGACCGTCCGCCGCAATGGGGGCAGACGAAGTGCGACATATTCTCGACCACACCGAGGATGGGCACGTTCACCCGCTCGAACATGGCGACGCCGCGCCGCGCATCGATGAGCGCCAGATCCTGCGGGGTGGAGACGATGACCGCGCCGGCAAGGTTCACCTGCTGCGCCATGGTGAGCTGTGCGTCGCCGGTGCCGGGGGGCATGTCCACCACAAGCACGTCGAGCGGACCCCACTTCACGTCCTTCAGCATCTGGGAGATGGCGGACATGACCATGGGGCCGCGCCAGATCATCGGCGTGTCTTCCTCCACGAGGAAGCCGATGGACATCAGCTGAAGGCCGAAATTCTCCAGCGGCAGCATGGTCTTGCCGTCCGCCGTGGTCTCCGGCTTCTGGGCGACGCCGGTGAGGCGCGGCACCGAGGGGCCGTAGATGTCGGCGTCGAGCAGGCCGACCTTCAGGCCGAGATCGCGCAGCGCGAGCGCGAGGTTGATGGAGGTGGTGGACTTGCCCACGCCCCCCTTGCCCGAGGCCACGGCGATGATGGAGGCAACGCCCGGCACGGCGATGCCGCGCGGCGCAGGGGCTCCTCCATGGGCTCCACCATGGGCGTGCCCGTGACCGTGGCTGTGCGCGGCCGGGGCCGCCGGCGCCTGCTTGCGCTCGGCCGTGAGGGTGACGAGGGCCGAGGCAACGCCCGGCAGCGCCTTCACCGCGTTCTCGGCGGCGATGCGCACATCCTCCCACGCCCGCGCCTGGGCCGGATCGATGTTGATGGAGAGATACACCTTGCCCGACGTGACCACGACGCCGGACAAGGCCGGCGAGACGGACAGCGCCACGCCCTCGGGCGTGCGCACCTTGGCCAAAGTGGAACGGACGGTGTCCTCGGAAAGCTCGGCCGTGTGGCTCATCATGTCACTCAACTCCCCGGCCGGGCGACGCGCATGTGGGGCAGGCGCGGAGGCCGGACTGGAATGATTTGAAATCATCTTCTGATTCGCACGAGAGCCGACGACTGCAAAGCCCGACATATGAGCGCTGATTAAACGCTAGGCAGCACAGCCTTCGTCTCCCAGCCTTCGTCTCTCGAGGTTTCTTTTAGTCCGGCTGTTGCGGAAGGGCCAGACTTCCATTATTCATGAAATATGGAATTAAAGCAGGCCGTCCCGGTCTTCTCCGCCCTTGCCCATGAGGGTCGCCTCAGTGCGCTGCGCCTCCTCGTGGAGGCGGGGCCGGCGGGGCTTGCGGCCGGCGAGATGGCCCGGCGGCTCGGCATTCCCCCGAATACGCTTTCGGCCAGCCTTTCCGTGCTCGCCCATGCCGGGCTCGTGTCGTCGCGCCGCGACGGCCGTTCGATCATCTATGCGGCGCAGTTCGAGACGGTGGGCGATCTCATCGCCTTTCTCACCGACAAGTGCTGCGGCGGCCGGCCCGAGCTGTGCGCGCCCTCCACCAGCGAAGCCGGCGCCTGTGCCCCGAAGCTGCCCGCGGGACCACAGGCCTCATGAACCAGATCACCCCGCCCGCCAGTGCTTTCGCCCGCGAAGCCGCACCCGCCTTCGATCTGCCCCGTCGCCTCGCGGCGGAAACGCTCGGAACGGCGCTTTTGCTCGCCATCGTCATCGGTTCGGGCATCATGGGCGAGCGGCTGGCGGGCGGAAACACGGCCATCGCCCTCCTCGGCAATACCCTCGCCACCGGCGCCGGGCTCGTGGTGCTGATCACCGCCTTCGGCCCGGTCTCCGGCGCGCATTTCAATCCGGCGGTGACGCTGGTGTTCGCGCTCCGGCGGGAAATCGGGTGGGGCGCGGCCGGCGCTTATGTCGCGGCGCAGCTGGCCGGGGCGGTTTTGGGCGTGCTCGCCGCCCACGCCATGTTCGCCGAGCCCATGGTGCAGATCTCTGGCAAGCTTCGCGACGGCGCGGCGCAGGGCTTGTCGGAGGCGATCGCGACCTTCGGCCTCGTCACGGCGATCCTCGCCACCGCGCGGGCGCGGCCGCAGATGGTGCCGGCGGTGGTCGGGCTCTACATCACCTCGGCCTATTGGTTCACGGCGTCCACCTCGTTCGCCAACCCGGCGGTGACGCTGGCGCGCAGCCTCAGCGATACGTTCGCCGGCATCGCGCCGCAGTCCGTTCCCCTCTTCCTGCTCGCCCAACTGGCGGGCGCTCTCGCCGCCGCGGCCCTGTGCGGCTGGCTTTTCCGCGAAAGATCAAGCCGATGAGCGATTTTCCGATCACCATCTATCACAACCCGCGCTGCGGCACCTCGCGCAACACCCTCGCCATGATCCGCGCCGCCGGCGTCGAGCCGACGGTGGTCGAGTATCTGAAGACGGGATGGACCAGGGCGCAGCTCACGGACCTCGCCACCGCCACCGGCGCGCCCCTGCGCGACCTGCTGCGGGCCAAGGAACCCCTCGTCGCCGAGCTGAAGCTGTCCGAGCCCGGCGTGACGGACGCGCAATTGCTCGACGCCATGGTCGAACACCCCATCCTCGTCAATCGTCCCATCGTGGTGACGCCCAAGGGCACGCGCCTGTGCCGCCCGTCGGAACTTGTGCTCGACCTTCTGGAGACGCCGCCGGAAAGCTTCACCAAGGAAGACGGCGAAGTGGTGCAGCGCGCCCGCTAGGCGGACGGCAGGCGGGGCTGCGATTGGTACGGGAAATGCTTGGCTCACGTCCCTTGTCGTGAAACCGCCCATAACCATGACGCCCGCCCACGAGATCCCCATCGGTATCCGCCGCAAGGCCATCGCGGTCCATGAGGCGGGGCATGCGCTGGTGGCCATCCTCCTCAAGCGGGACGTGACGGAGGCGCTGCTGCGCCCGCCGGACGGGCTGAGCGGGGAAACGCGCTTTGCCGACGCGGAAAGCTTGCCCCTCGACCTCTCGCTCGAGGCCGACCGGCGGCGGGTGGCCGAAGCCATCGTCGTGCTCATGGCCGGGCAGGTGGCGGAGGCGGAATACTGGCGGCGGCACGCCTCGCTCTATGCGCCGAAGGTGAATTCCCACCGCAGCGACGCGGCGGAGGTCCGCACGCTCAAGGCGGGCCTTGCCCTTAGCCCCGAGCAGGACGCGCTGTTCACCGGCTACTGCATCGAGAAGGCGAAGAAGCTGGTGCTGCAGGATCCCGCGCAGGCGGCCATCCAGGAGATGGCCATGCGGCTGTCCGAGACCATGGGCATCCTGCGGGCGGAGATGAACGAGATCATGTCCCGCCACCGGGTGGGGCTTCGGAAATAAGCTCCCCCGCCCGCCCCCGGGTCTCCGGCATGGCGAGAAGCACCGCGAGGAAGCCGAGCGCGGCCAGGACGGCCAGCGTCTCGAAGGCGGCGAAGCTGCCGAAGCGGTCGGCGACGATGCCCGCCAGCAGCGTGCTAATGGACGCGCCGATGCCCATGGCGCAGCCCACCGCGCCCTGTGCCAGGTTGAAGTGGCCGCTCTTGTGGGCGACATCGAACACAACCAGCGGCACCAGCACGCCGAACACCGCCGCCGACAGGCCGTCCAGAAGCTGGATCGCCACCAGCCCCACCGGCTCCGTGACGGTGGCGAACAAGAGCCCCCGCACCACCAGCGCGCCAAACCCCGCAAGCAGCAGCGGCCGCCGCCCAAGGCTCTGGGCGAGGCGCCCCGCCAGCGGCGACAGGACGGTGACGGTGAATTGCGGCACCACCATCGCAGCCGCCACCATGACGGTGGCGGCCTCGCTGGAGCGCATGGTGAGCATGCTCGCGGCGAGCGGCAGCATGGCCGCATTGGCGAGGTGGAACGCCATGACGCAGCCGGCGAAGATCACCAGCCGGCGATTTCGCGCGAGGGCGAGAAGGCCGGCGCCGAGGCCGCCGGTGCGGGCGTCCCGCACGTCCTCCCCCTCCGGTCGGGGCGGAGCCGCCACCTCCTCGGCGCGGATGCGCGAGAGGGCAAGCAGCGCCGGGATGACCATGAGCGCGGTGAGATAGAACACCGCGTGGCTCGACACATAGTAGCCCACCGCCCCCATGGCGGCGGCGGCGATGCCGGTTCCGGCCGAGGCGAAGGCGGCGTTGCGTCCAAGCCGCTCCCCCACCTGCCCCGGCGCCGCGAGCCGCACGCTCATCGCCACCAGCGCCAGCCCGGCGACGCAACTGGCGGCGGCGTGGACCACCCGCGAGGCCGCCACCACCGCGAACACCGGCCACAGCGCAAAGGCCAGCGCCGCCCCGCCGATCAGAATCAGGGAGACAGCAATCGCCGCGCGCAGCGCCTTCAGCCGGTCCACGAACGCCCCGAGGGGGATCTGCCCCCCGAGGCTCACCAGCGAGCCGATGGTGAGGACGAGGCCGATATCCGCTTGCGTCCATTTCTGCGTGGTGAGGAAGACGGCGATGAATGGCCCGAAGCCGGTCTGCACATCGGCGATGAAGAACACCAGCCCGTCCAGCCCGTGCCGGCTCCGCGCCGTGGCGGGCGGCGGTGGTTGCGGGGCGCGCGCCGGCTGCACGGATGGGTGCGAGGCCGCGTCGTCCCGCTGGCTGAGCTGCCTGTCGATCACGTCGGCCATGCCGCTGCGTTCCCCACTCGACGTCTACGGCTTCGCGGCGGCGTCAGCGGGTGGCGGCGGGCCAAGGGAAGGCGCAGGCACCGGATTCGGAGGCGGCGGGCTCGGAGGTGACGGGCGGGGCGCGGCCGCCGGCGTGGGGTCGGCCCGGCCGACGATCACCACCGGCTCACCGGGCTTGTAGACCGGCGCGGTCCGCAGCTGGTCGCGGGAGAGATCGGCGCCGATGGCCTCCATGGCCCCGGAGGCGGGGAAGTGCAGCACCCGCCAGTCCACGGCGATCTTGCGCGTGCCCACCCCGAGGAACCCGCCGAAATCGATGATCGCGGCGCGGATGGTCCCGGCGCGATCCACCATCACGTCCACCACGCGCCCCATGTCATCGCCACTGGCGCCCTTCACCGGCTTGCCGAGGAGTGTTTCGGCCACGCTCCCATCGAGCACCACGGCGGGCGTCTCCACTGTCGGCCGCGCCGGCGCGGCGGGGGGTGGCGCAGGGGGGACAGGTGCGGGGGTCGGGGATGCGGAGGGGGCAGGCTCGGCCGGCACCGCCGGTTGCGCCAGCGCCGGACCCGGAAGGAGGAGGGCTGCAAGGGCAAGATGCCGCAGCCACCCTTGCATGGCCCGGGCGGCATCGCGACCCGGCCGCGCGCCCGTATCTCCGATGAACTGCGTCAGCGCAGGCCCCTGCTGCCGCTCGTGGTTTTCCATGCCTGCCCTCCTGACGCGCCGCGCGCGAAAGCGGCGCCGTGCCCACGCCGGATGGCGCAGTGCAGCGAATTCGTCACCGGTGGGAAACGAACACGGCCCCGCAGCGTTCCGGGTTCGTGCGTCAAGAGCGCCAGAACCTTCCGGACCCATTGTCCCGAACCGCGCGAGGGCCTGTGACCACATTGCAATCCGAGGGGCAGGCCTGCCCCACGCCGCCCCATCTGCTGGGTTCGTCCTGGCTCCGCCGCCGTGGCGCGCAGACGGGCTCAAGCCGCGCTCAAGCCGCGCCGGTGGACCTCTGCCGCTACGCGCAAAGGCCCCTCGCCTTCCTCGGGCGTTATGTGGCGCGACACCGGGTGCTGCATGCCGTGATCCTGATCGCGGTGCTCGGCGCGGTCGCGGCTTCCGTCAGCACGCAATATGGCGTGAAGCTGCTGGTGGACGCGCTCTCCACCTCCCCCGCCCCCGGCGCCGTCGCTCCGTGGACCGCCTTCGCCGTACTGGTCGGCTTCATCGCGACCGATACCCTGCTCTGGCGCGTGGCGAGCCTGTGCGCCGCCTATGCCTTCGTGGCGGTGACGGGCGATCTGAGGTCGGACCTGTTCCGCCACCTCACCGGCCATGCCCCCGGCTATTTCACCGAGCGCCTTCCGGGCGTGCTGACCAGCCGCGTGACGGCCACGTCCAACGCCGTGTTCCAGATCGAGAACATGTTCGTGTGGAACGTGCTGCCGCCCTGCGTCGCCACCTTCGGCGCCATCCTCTTCCTCTCCCTCGTCAGCGTGGAGATGGCGGCGGTGCTGGTAGCGGTGGCGGGGCTCGTGATGTTCGTCATGTTCCGCATCGCCGCCGCCGGCAAGCCGCTTCACCATTCCTTCGCCGACAAGGCGGCGGCGGTGGACGGGGAAATGGTGGACGTGGTGGGCAACATGGCGCTGGTGCGCGCCTTCGGCGCCATCTCGCGCGAGCATCGCCGGTTCGACGCGACGGTGGCAGAGGAGATGACCGCCCGCCGCCGCAGCCTCATCTATCTGGAGCGCCTGCGCCTGCTCCATGCCGGCGTGGTGGTGGTGATGACCATCGGCCTCCTCGCCTGGGCCATCACCCTCTGGCAGAGCGGGCGGGCCAGCGCCGGCGACGTGGTGCTGGTGTGTACCCTCGGCATCTCGGTGCTCAGCGCCACCCGCGATCTCGCCGTCGCGCTGGTGGACGTGACGCAGCACCTCGCCCGCCTGTCCGAGGCTCTGTCCACCCTGCTTTCCCCGCACGAGATGCGCGACCATCCGGAGGCATCCGCCCTGGTGCCCGCCGGGGCTCGCGTCAGCTTCGAGAACATCTCCTTCGGTTTTCCCAACGGCCGGCGGGTGTTCGAGAATTTCAGCGCCGAGATCGAGGCTGGGCAGCGCGTGGGGCTGGTGGGCCCCTCCGGCGGCGGCAAGTCCACCCTGGTCGCTTTGCTCCAGCGCTTCTACGCGCTCGACGGCGGCCGCATCCTCATCGACGGGCAGGACATCGCGCGGAGCACCGAAGCGAGCCTGCGCCAGACCATCGCGCTGGTGCCGCAGGACACGGCCCTGCTCAACCGCAGCCTGCGCGAGAACATCCGCTACGGCCGGCCCGAGGCGGACGACGACGAGGTGTGGGAGGCGGCGGTGGCCGCGCGCTGCCTGCCCTTCATCGAGGAGATGCCGCAGGGGCTCGACACCATCGTCGGCGACCGTGGCGTGAAGCTCTCCGGCGGGCAGCGCCAGCGCATCGCCATCGCCCGCGCCTTCCTCAAGAACGCGCCCATCCTCATCCTCGACGAAGCCACTTCGGCGCTCGATACCGAGGCCGAGGAGGCGATCCGTGCCGCGCTCGAGCGGCTGATGACCGGCCGCACCGTCATCACCATCGCCCACCGCCTCTCCACCCTGCGCAAGTTCGACCGCATCCTGGTGCTGCGCGGCGGCCGGCTGGTGGAGAGCGGCCCGCCCGAGGAGCTGATGCGCCGGCCGGGGGTCTACCGCGATCTCGTCTCACGCGAACTGGGCCGGCTCTCCGAGCAGGCGGTATGACCGTTAAGCCCCATCACAGGCTCTTCCGGCAGGCGCCCTCGGATGTGATGCGGACATCGCGGACGGTGGTCTCGCGCCTGAAGGCGCCGTCGGCCCGATGGATGGTGATCGATTGATATTGCGCCGCACCCGGATTCTCGTCCCGGCAGGTGATGATATCCGGACCGACCGCGCACCGGCCGGCAGCGACGAAGACGTCGCGCGCTCCATCGAACGCAAAGACCTCACCCGCCTTCGGATCGACCCTATAGGCCTTGGAAAAGCTGAAGGTGTCCGAGGACGGCGCCGCGGGACCGGCACACCGCAGGAAAAGCACCTCATCCCCGGACGGCGCCTGCGCGCCACGCTCGGCGGCCTTCCCACAATCCATCAAGATCGGAAATGCCAGCAGGGCGCAGGCCATGGCGACTGCACAATGACGCATAGGGCACCAGAATTACGAACCTCCGCCCCAGTGCCAAACATACCTGCCTCATAGTCTCCGCCGAAGTCGGTGCATGTCAGTAAGTGTAAATCAACATGCACGCCGCATCGCCGATCAGACGGCGCAGATGAGCGAATTCTTGTGATTTCCCGTTTTTACAGACCCCGACAGGCCGAACGTTCATTTCTTCTTGTTTCCCTGTGTTTCCACGCGCTCCCACCCGCACCCGTCGCCGCCGCATCTTCCCTCGCGACGCCACCGATGACGCGCGAGGATGACGCCATGCTGCAGTGCGAGCTTTGCGTGCGATTGCAGCACGAACACCTTCCCTTGGGGCCGGAACGCAAAAAATGCCGGGGGCAAGCCCCCTAGATCGGTGCGGCGCAGGCTGATCGCGCGCTTACCCTCTTGAGCCCGCATCGATCTTCGGGGACGGTTCAGCGCATCGTCTTGAGTCGGCACTCCGGACGTGGACGCGAAAAGCCTGCACCGTGCCAAGGGGTTTCCATGTCGCTACACACCCATGACCATTCGGACGTCACCGGACGCGTGTGGGCGGTCAAGGCCAGCGCCATCCTCGGCTGGCTGACGGAGATTCCCGCCGCGGTGCTGGTGGTGGCGGAAATCCTCGTGCTACTGGCAGGCGTCATCTTCCGCTATGCCCTGCACAAGCCGCTCATCTGGTCGGATGAGCTGGCCTCTATGCTCTTCCTCTGGCTCTCCCTGTTCGGCTCGGTGATCGCGCTGAACCGCGGCGAGCACATGCGCATGACGGCCATCGTCGGCATGATGCAGCCGCGCGCCCGTGCCTTCTTCGACATGATCGCCATTGCCGCAGCCGTCGCCTTCCTGCTGATGATCCTCCACCCGGCCATCGAGTATGCGCAGGAGGAAGCCTATGTGGTGATGCCGGCGCTGGAGATTCCCAACACCTGGCGCGCCGCCGCCATTCCGGTGGGCACGGCGCTTATGCTGATGGTGGGTCTGCTCAAGCTCGCCCAGCACGCCACGGGGCGCGATGCGGTGATCGCCATCCTCGTGGTCGCCGCCATCGTCGGCGGCTTCTATGCCCTCGGTCCGGTGTTCCGGACGCTGGGCAACTACAACCTCTTGATCTTCTTCCTGTTCGGCGTGGGCGTCATGGTGCTGATGGCGGTGCCCATCGCCTTCTCCTTCGGCCTTGCCACCTTCGCCTACATCTCGCTCTCCACCCACACGCCGAGCATGGTGGTGATCGGCCGCTTCGACGAGGGCATGGGTCACCTCATCCTGCTCGCCGTGCCGCTGTTCGTGTTCCTCGGCCAGCTCATCGAGATGACCGGCATGGCCAAGGCCATGGTGGCCTTCCTCGCCAGCCTGCTCGGCCATGTGCGCGGCGGCCTGCATTATGTGCTGGTGGGCGCCATGTATCTCGTCTCGGGCATCTCCGGCTCCAAGGCCGCCGACATGGCCGCCGTCGCCCCGGTGCTGTTTCCGGAAATGACCAAGCGCGGTGCCAAGCCGGGCGACCTCGTGGCGCTGCTCTCGGCGACCGGTGCGCAGACCGAGACCATCCCCCCCTCCATCGTGCTCATCACCATCGGCTCGGTCACGGGCGTGTCCATCGCCGCTTTGTTCACGGGCGGCCTGCTGCCGGCGCTGGTGCTCGCCGTTGCCCTGTGCTCGGTGGTGTGGTGGCGCTATCGCGACGAGGATCTCAGCGGCGTCGCCAAGGCGAGCTGGGGCGAGGTGGGGCGCGCCTTCATCATCTCCGTGCCTGCCATCGCCTTGCCCTTCGTCATCCGCGCGGCGGTGATCGAGGGCGTCGCCACCGCCACGGAGGTCTCCACCATCGGCATCGTCTATTCGGTGGTGGCGGGCCTGCTCATCTATCGCCGTTTCGATTTCCGCCGCCTGTTCCCCATGCTGGTGGATACGGCAGCGCTCTCCGGCGCCATCCTGTTCATCATCGGCGCCGCCACGGGCATGGCGTGGGCGCTGACCCAGTCCGGCTTCTCCAACGCACTGGCCGAGGCCATGCGTGCCCTGCCGGGCGGGGCGGCGAGCTTCCTCGCGGTTTCCATCGTGGCGTTCGTCGTGCTGGGCTCGGTGCTGGAGGGCATCCCCGCCATCGTGCTGTTCGGCCCCCTCCTCTTCCCCATCGCCAAGCAGGTGGGGGTGAACGAGGTGCACTATTCCATGGTGGTGATCCTCGCCATGGGCATGGGCCTGTTCGCGCCGCCCTTCGGCGTCGGCTATTACGCCGCCTGCGCCATCAGCCGCATCAGCCCGGATGCGGGCATGAAGCCCATCGTGGGGTACATGATCGCGCTGCTCATCGGCCTCATCATCGTCGCCGCCGTGCCGTGGATCTCCACCGGCTTCCTGTGAGGCGAGAAGCGATCACACGTAGCACGGGCCTTCGATGAGGGGGTGGGCGGCGAGGAAGGCCTCGTCCACCTCGATGCCGAGGCCTGGCCCCTCGCGGCAGGTGACGGTGCCGTCCGGCGAGAGCTGGTACGGCAGGCCGCACACCTCGTCGCGGAACGGGTTGTGGTGGGCGACGTCGCCCTCGAAATAGCCGGGGTTGTCCACCGCGCACATCAAATGCAGCGTCGCCACCATGTTGATGCCGGTGGCGGAGGTGTGCGGGTTCACCGACATCTTCCAGGCGGAGGCGAGCACCGCGATGCGGTGGCATTCGGTGATGCCGCCGGCCTTGGAGAGGTCCGGCTGCGCGAAGGAAACGGCGCCGTCCGCGATCAGCCGGGTGAACTCGAAGCGGGTGTAGTGGTTCTCCCCCGCCGCCAGCGGCACGGTGCCGAGCTTCGCGGCGTCCTGATAGCTGCGGTAATCGTGCGGCGGGAACGGCTCCTCGAACCAGCCCACCTTCGCCGCCTCATAGGCCGGCATCACCCGGCGCACGTCGTCCAGAGAGCAGCCGGTGTTGCCATCGACGAGAATGTCGATCTCGTCTCCCACCGCAGCGCGCACCGCCTCCACCCGCGCAATGTCGCGCCGGGGCGCGTCACCCACGCGCAGCTTCAGGGCGCGATAGCCCTGCGCCACGTAGGATTGCGCCTCCTCGGCAAGCGCGGAAGGCTCCTGCCAGCCGAGCGAGATGCCGCCGGCATAGGCCTTGATCTTCTTCGGCGCCCCGCCCAGCAGGCGATGGATAGGCGCATTCATCGCCTTGCCGCGGATGTCCCATAAGGCGATGTCGAGCCCGCTCAGGGCCAGCGCCGCCGCCGCGCCCATGCCGTGGCTGGCGAGTTGCATGCGGTAGACCTTCTGCCACACGCCCACCACGTCCAGCGCATCCATGCCCAGCACCAGCTCGGACAAGGTGGTGTCGATGAGCTTCGCCACCGCGCCCGGGCAGCGGCCGTGATGGGCCTCGCCCCAGCCGACGATGCCTTCGTCCGTCTCCACCCGCACGAGCACGGAATCGCGCTTCACCGCCCGGCCGATGCCCAGCGTGACGTTCTTGCCCTCGGGCACGCGGAAGGAGACGGGGACGGCACGGATGGAGGCGATGCGCATGAGGCTCTCTCGGGTTCTGGCTCTGTAGCGCGGTCAGCCGCGCGCGGCGCGATAGTCGGGATTGACGAGGTTCTGCGGCTCCCCGCCCCTCAGGATACGCAGCACCTCCTCGGCGGCGCCGATGCTCATGGCCCGCATGGAGGTGGCGGTGATGCCGGCGAGGTGGGGTGTCATCAGCAGGTTCGGCAGGTCGAAGAGCGGGCTGTCCGGCGGCACCGGGTGAGCGTCATAGACATCGGTCGCCGCCCCCGCGATCCATCCCGCCTTGAGGGCGGTGAGGAGCGCCTGCGTATCCACGATGGGGCCGCGCGCCGGATTGATGAGCAAAGCGGACGGCTTCATGCGGGCGAGCAGCCGCCCGTCCACGAGGCCCTTGGTCTGCGGCGTCAGCGGGCAGGCGATAACCACCGCGTCGCTCTGGGCGAACAGGGCCTCCAGATCGACGCTCTCGATGCCCTCCACAGCCCCGCCGGAGCGGGACGCGCCGATGACGCGCATGCCGAACCCGGCCCGCGCGATGGCCGCGACCCGCTGGCCGATGGCGCCGAGCCCGATGATGCCGAGGGTCGAGCCCGCGATCTCGCTGGTGCCGTCCCCCAGCCCGCGAGCCGGATTCCAGCCCTCCGCGCGCAGGCGCGCATCGATCCGCGCCAGCGGCCGGCGCAGATGGAAGAGGGCGGAGAACACGTATTCCGCCACGGTCTGCGTGTTGCTGCCCGGCAGGTTGGCCACCGGGATGCCCCGGGCGGTCGCCGCTGCGACGGGAATGAAATCAAGCCCCACCCCGTGGCGCACCACACCCCTGACGCGCTCCGCGCCCTCGAACACGTCGTCCGGGAGCTTGGCCCGCACGATCACCACATCGGCCTCGCGGGTGAGGCGGCGCAGGGTGTCATCGGAGGTGTCGGCGCCGACGACGATTTCGGCAACGCCCTCCAGCAGCGCCGCGCCGTCCGGATGCAGCGCATTGGTAGCGAAGACGATCGGCCGCTCACGGACCATAAGGCGCACCTTCCACGATGGGATTGACCAGAGTGCCGAGCCCTTCCACGCGGGCGCGCACCACGGAGCCGGGCCGGAGCCAGGCCGGCGGCTTGCGCATGCCCGCGACACCGGCCGGCGTGCCGGTGGCGATCACGTCGCCCGGCTCCAGCGTGTGGGCCTGCGAAAGGCGCGAGACCAGATCGGCGATGTCGAACACGAGGTCGGACGAGATGCCTTCCTGCAGCCGGTTGCCGTCAACGTCGAGGGAGAGCGCAAGCGCGTGCGGATCGGCGATCTCGTCGGCGCTGGCGAGGAAGGGGCCGAGGGGGCCGAAGGTCGGCAGATTCTTGCCGCGGGTGAAGCCGCCGTCGCGCTTGATCATCTCGCTGGCGCTGATGTCGTTGAACACGGCGTAGGCGACGACGTGGGAGAGCGCCTCCTCGCGCGTCACCCTCTCCGCCCGCCGGCCGATGACGGCGGCGATCTCCACCTCATAGGTACAGCCGCCGACGTCCGGCGGCAGCAGGATCGGCGCGCCCGGCCCGACCACGGTGGAGGCCTGCTTCATGAACAGCACCGGCTCGGCCGGAGCCGCCATGCCCCGCTCGGCCAGCGCATCGCGATAATTGAAGGCGAGCGCGTAGATGCGCGGCGGCACATAGGGCGCCAGCAGGTCCACCTCGCTCGCCGGGAGCCGAGCGGCCCCGGCAAGGCCGTGGGCAGCGATGCGCTCAACCATCGCCGGCAGGCCGGCGAGGATCAGCGCATGGACATGCGGCGCGACACCGCCGAGGGCATCGGCCATGGCCGGATGGGCGAGGTCGAACACCACGTCATCGGCGCCCGCGCCATCGCCTTCAAGGACGCCGGCACGGTCCTCGCCGGCGTGGCGGAAGCTCACGAAGCGCATGGCTCAACCCACCCGATAGCGGTCGATGACCGAGCGGTCGATCTCGATACCGAGGCCCGGACCGGTGGGGATCTTCACCCGTCCGCGCTCCTGCACGATGGGCTCCTTGGCGAGGTGGTCGCGGAACGGGTTCTCGCACTGCTCGAACTCCAGCAGCGGCTCGAAAGGGAACAGGCTCGGCGGCTGGTCGGCGAGGGAGCCGAGGAAGTGGAGCGTCGCGGCGATGCCCACCGCCGAGCCCCATGCGTGGGGCACGCACTCGACGCCATGGGTGGAGGCGAGCGTGGCGATCTTCTTGCACTCGGAGAGGCCGCCCGCGGCGCACACGTCCGGCTGCACGATGTCCATGGCCTTGCGCACGATGGCGTCGCGGAAGCCCCAGCGGGTGAACTCGTTCTCGCCGCCGGCCACCGCCATGTCGAGGGCGCGGGCGACCTCCACATAACCATCAATGTCCTCCGGCGAGATGGGCTCCTCGAACCACTCCACGTCCAGCTCTTCCAGCTTGCGGCCGAGGCGGATGGCGACGGGCACGGAGAAGGCGTGGTTGGCATCCACCATGAGGCGGATGTTGGGGCCGATCGCGTCGCGCACCGCCTTCACGCGCTCGTAGTCCTTGGCGATGTTGCCAAGGCCGATCTTCATCTTGATGGCCTTGAAGCCTTCATCCACGTAGCCGGTGGCTTCCTCCACCGCCTCGCCCACCAGATTGTCGAAATCGATGAAATAGAGGCCGGTGGCGTAGCAATCCACCTCGGTGCGGAAGGCGCCGCCGAGGAGCTTGTGCACCGGCTTGCCGCAGCTCTTGCCGATGATGTCCCACAGGGCGATGTCGATGCCGCTGATGGCGGCGATGGACATGCCCTTGTTGCCGTAATCCTTGATGCGGTTGTAGAGGTCTTCCCAGATCACCTCCACGTCGAACGGGTCGCGGCCGAGGATGCGCGGGCCGAACTGGGTCTCGATGAAGGCCTTTGCGACGGCGGAGGGGCCGTAGCACTCGCCCCAGCCGACGATGCCGTCGGCCGTCTCGATCTCCACCAGGCAGGTGCCGCGCGTCTTGTAGAGCCAGCCCCGCGACGAGGTGAACGGCTTCTCGACGGGCGCCGCCATCACGTGGGCCCGGACACTCTTGATGACGCTCACGTCGCGCCCTTTCTTATGGATCGGGAAGGAAAGAAGGGCGCGGGCGATGCGAGGCCCGCGCCGCTGCCGGGCGTTATTCCGCGCCCTTGAACACTTGGGTGGCGACCGCGTTCAGCGACTTCTGCACGGCGTTCACCTCCGCATCGAGGGCATCGCCGGTGAGGTCGTCCACCAGCACGCCGTTCTCCGCCGCGAAGGTCTTGAAGCGCGGGTCCTGGATGGACTTGCGGAAGGCCTCGACCAGCGTCTTGCGCACCTCCGGCGGCATCTTCGCCGGGCCGACGATATAGGCCATCTGCACCACCGGGCCATAGGGGAAGACGTCGAAGCCCTTCTCCTTCATGGTCGGCACGTCGGGGAAGACGGTGAGGCGCTGGTTGTCGAAGATGGCGATGGGCTTCACCTGCCCCGCCTTGATCTGCGCGATGCTCTCGGAGGGCTTCAGCACCGCCGCGTCGATCTGGCCGCCGGCAAGGTCGGTGATGACCTTGGCGCCGCCCGGATAGGGCACGTTCACATAATCGACGCCCGCCGCCTTGGCGGTCATGGTCGCGAAGATGTGGTTGATGTTGTAGCTGCCCGGCGTGCCGATGGTGATCTTGCCGGGATTGGCCTTCATCTGGGCGACGAAGGCGTCCACGTCCTTCGCCCCGTCCGTCTTCACCAACAGCATCAGCGGGTCGCTGGACACGCGGGCGATGCCGGCGAACTGGTCGTTGCGCAGCGGCGTCTTGTTCTGGGCGATCATGGACAGGGTGGACGAGGTGCCCATGCCAATGGTGTAGCCATCCGGGTTGGCGCTGGCGACGCGACCCATGCCTATGGTTCCGGTGCCGCCGGGCACATTGTCCACGATGATGCGCACGCCGTTCTCGGCGAGGATCGGCGCCAGCACGCGCGCGGCGATGTCGTTGGAACCGCCCGCGTTCCACGGAACGATGAGGCGCACCTCGCGGCTCGGGAACTTGTCCTGGGCAGTGGCGCTCCCGGCTGACGCGAGGAGGACCGTCCCCACAGTCGCTCCGAGGGCCAGAGCCGGGGCAAAGCCCCGGGCGAGGGCAAGGCTGTGCTTCATTGGCGCGTCTCCCTTTTGTTGTTTGTTATAACAAACGACATATAAGCTGCTTGTCAACGCGCTTTTCCAGTGCTCCCCTTGGAAGATGGACACGCAAGCCACCGTCGCCGACCGCAACCTCTCCCGGCTCTCCCGCGAGCCCCTGTGGGATCGCGCCCATGCGCAGCTGCGGGAGGCGCTTCTGGCCGGGCGGTTCGAGCCGGGCAGCGCGCTGGTGCTGCGCCAGCTGGCGGAGACGTTCGGCACGTCCATCACCCCCGTGCGCGATGCCATCGCCCGGCTCGTCGCGCAGGGGGTGCTGGAACAGGGGCCGCGGAATTCCGCGCTGGTGCCGGACCTGCGCAGGAGCGCACTGGTGGACATCACCATGGTCCGCTGCGAGCTGGAAGGCCGCGCCACCCGCGAGGCGGCCGCGAAGGCGAGCCCGGCCGACATCGACGCGCTGGACGCCTTGCTCGTGGACATGCGGGGCATGATCGCCCGGCGGGCACTTGAGGCCTATCTCGACGTCCACCGCCGCTTCCATTTCGGCATCTATGCGCTAGCCGGCATCCCCATCCTCGACGAGATGATCGAGAATCTCTGGCTGCGCTGCGGGCCGATCCTGTCCTTCGTGGTGCCCGAATATGTGGTGCTGCTGAAAGGCACGGACCATCACCAGGCCGCCCTCGACGCGCTGCGCCGCCGCGACGGCGCCGCGGCCGAGGCGGAGATCGTGGCCGACATCGAGGAGGCCGGGCGCTATCTCCTCGGCCTCGCCGATCCGACCGGCCGCATCCGCCGCCGCACGCCGGCCTGACCGACACAAAAAACCCCGGCCTGGAGGACAGGCCGGGGCGCGATCTTAGGCGGATGCGCGGAGCGCGCTGGCTCAGCCCTTCACCATCGGGCAGTTGCCTTCGGCGATGGGGCGGAAGGCGTCCTTGGCGGGGATGGTCTCGACGAGGTTGTAATAGTCCCACGGCCCCTTGGACTGGTCCGGCGTCTTCACCTGGAACAGGTACATGTTGTGGATGTGCCGGCCGTCGGCGCGCACCTGGCCCTTGCCGAACAGCGGATCGTCGGAGGGCATCTCCTTCATCTTCGCCACCACCTTCTGGCCCTCGGTGGTGTTGGCCGCGGCGGCGGCGCGCAGATAGTGGAGCGCGCCGGAATAGACGCCCGCCTGGTTTGCGGTGGGCCGGCGCCCGTTCATCTGCGCCGCGAAGCGGTCCGCATAGGCGCGGGTGCCGTCATTCATGTTCCAGTAGAAGCCTTCGGTGAGGAACAGGCCCTTGGCCACCGGCAGGCCGAGGGAATGCACGTCAGTTAGCTGCATGAGAAGGGCGGCGAGGCTCTGCTTCTGGGTGAGGCCGAACTCGGCCGCCGCCTTCACCGAATTGATGGTGTCGCCCACCGCATTGGCGAGGGCCACCACCTGCGCGCCGCTCGCCTGCGCCTGAAGGATGAAGGAGGAGAAGTCCGAAGCGTTCGTCGGATGCCGCACGGCGCCGAGAATCTTGCCGTTCTCCGCCTTCACCACCGCCATGGCGTCGGCCTCCAGCGCATGGCCGAAGGCGTAGTCGGCAGTGACGAAGAACCAGGTGTCCTTCTTCGCCTTCAGCAGCGCCAGCGCGGTGCCGTGGGCCAGCGCCCAGGTGTCGTAGGTCCAATGCACCGTATTGGGCGAGCACTTCTCGCCCGTGAGCAGGGCAGTTCCGGGGCCGGAAGCGATGAAGGCTACGTTCGAGCCGCGCGCCGCCTCCTGCACCGCCAGCGCGACGGAGGAGAAGGGCACGTCGAGGATCGCGTCCACCGTGCCGTCGGCGATCCACTTGCGGGTCGTTGCCGAGCCGATGTCCGGCTTGTTCTGATGATCGACGGAGATCACCTCCACCTCGATGCCGGGATGCTCCTTCTTGAAGTCCTCAGCCGCGAGGCGCGCCGAGACCACCGAGCCCATGCCGGTGGAATCGGAGGCAAAGCCCGACAGATCGGTCAGCACGCCGAGACGGATCTTGTTGCCGGGGATTTCCGCGCGGGCGGGCGTCGGCGCGGCGAGATGCGCCGCGGCGAGGAAGGCGGCGCCCGCGGCGAGCGCGAGCCGGGTTGTCCTGAGCATGGTTTTCTCCCTGTGTGTTCTTTTGACTGTTCTTGAAACCCGCGCGGTCAGCCGCCGCGCACCTCTTCGAGCACCTTCTGCGCCACGTCCATGCGCACGCTGGCCCGCTCCACGAGAAGGCGGGCCACGCGGTCGATCTCCTCGCCCACGGCACCGGCCATCATCGCGATGTTCTGGGCATGCAGCGCCATGTGGCCCTTCTGGATGCCGGTGGTGGCGAGGGCCTTCAGTGCCGAAAAGTTCTGCGCCAGCCCCACCGCCGTGATGATGCGGGCCAGCCGTTCGGCGGTGGTGACACCGAGGATGGCGAGGCACGCGCGCGCCGTGGGATGTACCTTGGTGGCGCCGCCGATGAGGCCCACCGCCAGCGGCAACTCGATGGAGGCGGAAAGGTTGCCGTCCTTGTCCACCTCATAGGTGGTGAGCGAGGTGTAGCGGCCCGAGCGGGCGGCGTAGGCGTGGGCGCCAGCCTCCACCGCGCGGGTGTCGTTGCCGGTGGCGAGCACCACGGCGGAAATGCCGTTCATGATGCCCTTGTTGTGGGTCGCGGCGCGGTAGGGATCGGCGGCGGCGAACTCATAGGCGGAAACGATGCCGTCGCGCACGGCCTCGCCGCCGATGTCGGCGGCCTTCCACACCGCCCGGGCGCGGGCGAGGCGGCGGTCGGCGAGGTTGGAGAGGATGCGCAGATAGACCCGCCCGCCGCTCCACGCGGCGATAGAGGGCGCGAGCTTCTCCGCCATGGTGTTCACCGCGTTGGCGCCCATGGCGTCGCGCGTGTCGACGATGAGATGGGTGACCACCATGGTGCCCGACGGCGTGTCCAGCAGGCGCACCTCAAGGTCGCGGAAGCCGCCGCCCAGCGACACCAGCACCGGATCGCACGCATCGCACGCGGCCTTGATCTCATCCCGCTTCTCCAGAATGCGGATGCGCGCGCCGGCCGGGTCCGCCACGTCGACCGCCTGAACCTGCGCGATCATCAGATTGCCGGAGACCGAGGTGAAGAAGCCCGTCTCGTAATTCTGCTTCGCCGCATTGCAGACGGCGGCGACCACGGAGGATTCCTCCGTCGCCATGGGGATCAGCACGTCCTCGCCGTCGATCTTCATGTTGGTGGCGACGCCCACCGGAATGTTCATGGTGCCGATGACGTTCTCGATCAGCTTGTCGGCGAGCACCGGATCGAGATTGCCCATGTTGGCGAGGTGCGCGACCTGTGCCTCGTCCAGCCCCGCGAAGCCGGCGACGAGATCGAGCCGGTCGCGCGGGCTCAATTTGTGGAATCCGGCAATGCGGGAGGAACGGTTGGTGCCGGCGGCGCTGGTCATCTTCGGGCCTTCCTGTGGTCGCGCGGCAGCGCCGGGCGGCGGACGCGAGGCAGGCGCGAAGGCAAGGCCCGCCCCAGAGGTGGCGCGGCAACCGGCGTTTCCGTCCCTGTCTCTTGTCGGCCGCGCGTGGCGTGCCTGTTGGGGCGGACTTTCCGCTGCGGCGAAGGGTACGGCAAGGAACACTTTGCGTTGGAAACGATGCAGCCGTACCCTTCATTTCATGGGTACGATCGAGCAACTCCTCCAGGAGGATGAGAGCCTGACGCGGGTGGACGCGGTGGTCCGCCTCCTGTCGCGCCGCATCGATGCCGGCCAGTTGCGGCCGGGGGAGAAGCTGCCCTCCATCCGCGCCGCCTTCGCGGCCTATGGCGTGTCGCGCAACACGCTGGTCGAAGCCTATGAGCGGCTCGCCGCCTCCGGGCGGATAGAGGCGCGGCCGGGCTCCGGCTTCTATGTGATGCGCACCCGCGCCGCCCCGGTGCACCCGCCAGCCGTGCCCGCCGTCATCGAGGCGGTGGACAGCGTGTGGCTGCTGCGCGAGCAGCTGGAGCAGCATTACGACGTGCGCGTCGGCGACGGCCGCCCGCCCCCCTCATGGATGGAGGGCTCGGAGGTGGGGCGCTATCTCAAGCCCATCAACCGTCCCGGACGCCGCCCCTTTCCGGCAAGCTACGGCAGCCCCTTCGGCTTTCCCCTGCTGCGCGAGGCCATCGCCGGTTTGCTCGCCGAGCGGGCCATCGCCGCCGATCCCGGGCGGGTGCTGCTGACACAGGGCGCGAATCACGCGCTGGACCTGATCGTACGCATGCTGGTGGAGCCGGGCGACACCGTGCTGGTGGATTCGCCCGGCTATTATCCCCTCTTCGGCAAGCTGCGCCTCGCCAAGGCGCGCACCCTCGGCGTCCGCCGCACGCCCGAGGGGCCGGACGTGGCGGACCTCGCGGAGAAGGCCGCGCAGTCCGGCGCCAAGCTGTTCTTCACCCAGTCGCTGGCGCACAACCCGACCGGCTCGTCCCTGACGCCGGCGGTGGCCTATCGCCTGCTGCAGGTGGCCACGCGCCACGGATTGCTCGTGGTGGAGAGCGACCCGTTCGCGGACCTCCTCCCCGCCTCCCACCCGCGCCTCGCCTCGCTGGACCAATTGGAGCGGGTGATCCATGTGGGCACCTTCGCGAAAACCCTCTCGGCGAGTCTGCGCTGCGGCTATGTGGTGGCCTCCGCCGACCTCATCGAGCGCTTGGGGGCGCTCAAGATGGTGACGAGCGTGAACTCCTCCGGCTATGTGGAGCGCATCGTCCACGATCTCATCACCTCCGGCCAGTATCGCCGCCATCTCAAGCGCCTGCGCGGCCGCGTTTCGGCGGCGACCGATCAGGCGCAGGCGACGCTGGGTCGGCTCGGCCTGCCCATCTTCGGGCCGCCCGGCGGCGGCTTCTATCTGTGGTGCGAACTGCCGGAGGGGCTGGACGACAGCGCCCTCTCCCGCCGCGCCGCCGAGCGCGGCATCCTTCTGGCGCCGGGCGCGGTGTTCCATCCCGACGCGGAGCCGCGCCGGCCGTCTTTGCGCATCAATGTCGCCTATGCGGACGATCCGCGCTTCGAGAAATTCATGGGCGAGATCTTGGGCTGATCTCAATCGAAGCCGTAGAGGGCGGCCGGATTGTCGATGAAGATGCGGCGGCGGATTTCCGCATCGGCACGGTCGAGGCCCAGCATGAGGGCGGGGTCGAGGTCGTCGGGCATCGCCTCGAACAGCTCGGTGTGCGGCCAGTCGCTGGCCCAGAGCATCCGGTCGCTGCGACAGGCGATCAGCGCCGATACATAGGGCGCGAGCGCGCCGTAGCCGTCCGGCCCGCGCAGGCACAGGCGGTAGGGCGCGGAGAGCTTCACCCAGAGATTGCCTTCGGCGACCAGCTCCAGCACTTCGCCAAACGGGCCGCCCGCGAGCGGCAGGCCGGGCGCGAGGAAGCCCATATGGTCGAGCACCACCGGCACCGGACAGGCCCGCACGACGGGCGCGAGGCTGAAGCCTTCGCCGATCACCGCCTGAAGCTGGATGTGCCAGCCGAACGCCCCGATCCGCCCGGCGAGGCGCGCCAGATCCTCCAGCGAGAGCCCGCCGGGATTGCGCCGGTTGACCCTGATGCCGCGCACGCCCGACGCGTGGAGCGCGGCCAGCTCCGCGTCGCTCACCTCCGGCGCCACCACGACCACCCCGCGCAGGCGTTCCGGATCAAGCCGCAGCGTGTCGAGCAAAGCGGAATTATCCGTGCCATAGACGCTCGGCTGCACCAGCACCGCGCGGTCGATGCCAAGCGCCGCCATCACCGGCCGGTAGGCGTCGAACGTCACCGGCTGCGGCGTGTAGTTGCGCCCGGCGACCAGCGGATAGCGCTCGGGCGGGTCGAACACGTGCATGTGCGTGTCGCAGGTTCCGGGCGGCAGCACGCGCACGGCGGGCGCCGCCGAAATGGGGCGCGGCGGCAGGCAGAGCGGGGCGTCCCTCATGATCGCGCGCCTCAGCGCGGGACCATGAAGTCGAAATCGCAGCCCTCGTCCGCCTGCAGCACGCTTTGCTGGAACAGGCGGGCGTAGCCCCGCTCCGGCAGCGGCCGCTCCGGCACATCCGCGAGGGCGGCGCGGCGGCGGGCGAGCTCGTCTTCCGCCACCAGAAGGTCGATGCGCCGACCCTCTACGTCGAGACGGATCATGTCGCCGCTCTGAACCAATGCCAGCGGCCCGCCCACCGCCGATTCCGGCGTGATGTGCAGCACGATGGTGCCGAAGGCCGTGCCGCTCATGCGCGCGTCGGAGATGCGCACCATGTCCTTCACGCCCTGCCGCCCGAGCTTCTTGGGGATGGGCAGATAGCCCGCCTCCGGCATGCCCGGCGCGCCCTTGGGGCCGGTGTTGCGCAGCACCAGCACATCCTCGGCGGTGACGTCGAGGTCGGGATCATCGATGCGCGCGGCCATGTCGGCCACCGAATCGAACACCACGGCCCGGCCCGTGTGCTGGAGCAGCCGCTCGCTCGCCGCCGCCTGCTTCAGCACGGCGCCGCCAGGGGCGAGATTGCCGCGTAGCACCACCATGGAGCCCTGCGCCTTGATGGGGTTGGAGCGGGGCCGGATCACATCCTGTCCGGGAACCTCCTCGGCGTTCGCGACCATCTCGCGCAGGGTGCCGCCATGCACAGTGGGGGCATCGAGATCGATGAGATCACCGAGCTGCTTCAGCAGCTTGGGCACGCCGCCGGCATGGTGGAAATGCTCCATGTAATGGGCGCCGGAGGGCTTGAGATCCACAAGCACCGGCACGTCGCGGCCAATGGCGTCCAGCGTCTCCAGCTCCAGCTTCACGCCGGCGCGGTTGGCGATGGCGGTGAGGTGGATGATGCCGTTGGTGGAACCGCCGATGGCCTGCATCACCACCAGCGCATTGTGGAAGGCCGCGGGGGTGAGCAGTTCGCTCGGCTTCGGCCCGCCTTCCACCGCGAGTCGCGCGGCAACCTTGCCGCTCTGTTCGGCGAGCCGCACGCGCTCGGCATGGGGGGCGGGAATGGACGCGCTCATGGGCAAGGAGAGGCCGAGCGTCTCGGTGATGCAGGCCATGGTGGAGGCCGTGCCCATGACCATGCAGGTGCCCACCGACGGCGCGAGACGCCCGTTCACCGTATCGATCTCCACTTCGTCGATCTCGCCGGCCCGGTGCGCGCTCCACAGGCGCCGGCAATCAGTGCAGGCGCCCAGCACCTCGCCGCGATGATGCCCCACCACCATGGGGCCGACCGGGACCACCACGGTCGGCAGGTCCACGCTCGCCGCCGCCATGATCTGCGCCGGCAGGGTCTTGTCGCAGCCACCGATCACCACCACCGAATCCATGGGCTGGGCGCGGATCATCTCCTCCGTGTCCATGGCCATCAGGTTGCGCAGGAACATGGAGGTGGGATGGGCGAAGCTCTCGTGGATGGAGATGGTGGGAAACACCATGGGCATGGCCCCGGCCAGCATCACGCCGCGCTTCACCGCCTCGATGAGCTGGGGCGCGTTGCCGTGGCAGGGGTTGTAGTCGCTGTAGGTGTTGGTGATGCCGACGATGGGACGGTCCAGCGCATCGTCCGAATAGCCCATGGCCTTGATGAAGGCCTTGCGCAGGAACAGCGCGAACCCGTCGTCGCCGTAGCTCGTCAATCCTTTTCGCAGTCCCCGCGCCATCCTCGCCTTCCTCGTGCCGATCATCGCCGACCTGAATGCGGACAATTTCCCCCTCTCGCATGATTGTCAATAATATAAGCCTCCATACGCGCCATGAGGCGAAAATTGCGCCGATCTTCGGAATCATTATTGACAATAATCCGACCGCCGCCCAGTCTCCCCGCAAACCCGGGGCATAACGGGACTTAGCGGGAGGAACGTGGATGACGGACATTCGAGGCGCTGGAAAAACGTCGTGGGGTCGCGGACTGTGCGCGGCGATCGCCATGACCGCGGCGATGGGCGGAGGCCACGCCTTCGCGCAGACCGAGATCACCATGTGGAGCAACTGGCCCGACGAGCCCGCCAAGAAAGAGTGGGTGACGGCGCGGGTGAAGGAGTTCGAGGCCGCCAACAAGCAATGCACGGTGAAGCTCAGCTTCATCCCCAAGGCGGACATCTACACCCAGGCGAAGTCAGCCGTGCGCACCGGCCAGGCCCCGGACATCTTCTACATGGAGCCGGACCAGCCCGAATTCCTCGCCGGCGGCTTCCTGGAGCCCCTCGACGGCTATATCGACCTCAACGGCCTCGAAGACTGGGCCAAGCCCGCCTGGACTTCCAAGGGCAAGGTCTATGGCGTGCCGGTGGAGGCCTATACGGTCGAGCTCTACTACAACAAGGACCTCGTGAAGAAGGTCGGCGTAGACGTGCCCGCCTCCTTCCAGCTCACGCAGGCGCAGTTCACCGACCTGGTGAAGAAGGGCGTCGCCGCCGGCATCACGCCGGTGTCGCAGGGCGTGGGCGACCGGCCCTTCCCCGGCGGCCAGCTGCTGTTTGAATCGCTGCTGCGCAAGCTCGGGCCGGATGACTACATGAAGCTCCTCAACGGCGAGCTGTCCTTCAAGGACCCGCGCGTGCAGGAGGTGATGACCTGGGTGAAGGAGCTGGTGGATGCCGGCGCCTATCCCAGGAGCTTCTCCACCCTGAAGCTCGGCGAGTCCCACTTCTACTTCTACAATTCTCCGGGCTCCCTCACCTTCCCCGATCCCAGCTGGTTCACCGGCCGTGCCTTCGCCGCGCCGGAAAAGGGCGGCATGCCGGCGAACTTCCCGCTGGGCATCATGAAGTTCCCGGCCATGGACAAGGGCGCCTGCCCGAACTGCAAGACGCTGGCGGTGGCGGGCAGCTTCGTCATGTATTCCAAGGGCAAGAACAAGGATTGTGCCGGCGCGCTGCTGAAATCCATGGCCAATGCCGAGAACGGCACCAAATGGATCAGCGAAGTGTCGCTTCAGAGCGGGCTCAAGTCCGATCCGGCCAAGATCGTCAGCCCGCACAAGGCGTATTTTGACGAGCTGAATGCCCGGAACAAGGACGTGACCTATTTCTTCGGCACGCCCCTGCTCTACTACCGGGCCAAGTGCGCCGAGACCTACATCCAGGTCATGAACAACGCCTTCCCCGCCGGCCTCATCAGCGTTGCCGATGCGGCGGAGAAGATGGATGCCGCCTGCCTGAAGAAGTGAGCGATGCCCGACGCCATTTCCATCCGAACCGCGGCCAAGAGCGGGGAGGCGAAAGCCTCCTCGCGGGCCACCCTCGCCGACCCCAGGCGCGCCACGCGGCTGGTCCTCGCCATCTTTCTCGGGCCGGCGCTGCTGGTCTATTGCGGGCTCACGGCCTATCCGGCCTTCCGCACCATCTTTGACAGCTTCTTCACCATCGAGGGCATGGACGCGACCTTCGTCGGCCTCGCCAACTATCGCGAGCTGATGGGCGACGAGACCTTCTGGGTCGCCGTGCGCAACACCTTCATCTGGTCCTTCGTCGCCCCCGTCATCGATGTCGCCACCGGCCTTCTCCTCGCCCTCGCGCTCTATGCCGGGGTGCCGTTCGCGCGCTTCCTGCGCGTTGCCTGGTTCACGCCGGTGCTGCTCTCCTACGTGGTCGTCGCGATCCTGTGGATGTGGATCTACAATTACGACTGGGGCGTGCTGAACGTGATGCTGCGGGCCATCGGCCTCGGCGATCTCGCTTCCTCCTGGCTCGGCGATCCCAACCTCGCGCTTGCCGCCGTCATCGTCACCCACGCCTGGAAGTGGGCCGGCTTCAACATGGTGGTGTGCCTCGCGGCCATCCATTCCCTGCCCAAGGAAGTACTTGAGGCCTCGGACCTCGACAATTGCGGTTGGGGCGCCAAGCTGCGCTACATCATCATCCCCATGCTGCGGCCTACATTGCTGTCGCTCTACATCCTGTCCTTCATCGGCAAGATGAAAGTCTTCGATCTCGTCTGGATCATGACCCAGGGCGGGCCTTTGTGGGCGACGGAGACGGTCTCCACCTACGTCTACAAGCGCGCCTTCAACTGGAACACCTTCGACCTCGGCTATCCCTCCGCCATCGCCACCGTGTGGTTCCTGGTGGTGTGCGCCGCGGTCATCATCCTCAACCGCGTGCTCGGCTCGCGCGAGCGGCTGGAGTATTAAGATGGCCGCAACCCTCGCAGCCAACCCCAGCCGCGCGCCGCTGCCGCGCCTGTTCTCGCGGGGCATCCTCGCGCTGGTTCTGGGCGTCTACACCATCTACCAGCTCGGGCCGTTCCTGTGGCTCGCCACCATGTCGGTGCGCACCACGGCGGAAATCAGCGCCGATCCCTATGCCTGGCCGAGCCCATTGCACCTCGACCAGTTCCGCAGCGCCTGGGTGGATTCCGACTTCGCCACCTATTTCTGGAACTCCACCCTCGTGGTGGTGGGCGCGGTGGCGGTGCTCACGATCATCGGCGCGGCGGCGGCCCATGCGCTGGCGCGCTACCGCTTCCGCGGCAACCGGATCATCTACGGCATCCTGTTCTCGTCCATCATCTTCCCCCCGCAGATCACCCTGATCTCGCTGTATCAGATCCTGGTGGACTACCATCTCTACAACAGCCTGTTCGGGCTGGCGCTGGTCTATATCTCGCTCCAGCTGCCGTTGACCGTGTATCTGCTGGAAGGCTTCTTCGCCCGCATCCCGCAGGACCTGTTCGACGCGGCCAAGATGGACGGCTACGGCGATCTCGAAATCTTCTGGCGCATCGTGCTGCCGGTGGGCATGCCGGCCATCGCCACCACGCTGATCCTGAACTTCATCCAGCTCTGGAACGAGTTCCTGTTCGCCGTGGTGCTCATCACCGATCCCGAGAAGCGCACCCTGCCCATCGGCATCCGCGCCTTCATGGGCGACCATTTCCAGGACATCGGCATGATCGCCACCGGCGTCATGATCTCGGTCATCCCGGTCATCGTCGTTTACGTCTTCTTCTCCGAAAAACTGATCCGCGGCATGACCGCCGGCGCGATCAAGTGAGGCTGCCATGGCAGTGGTGAAACTCGACAAGATCGTGAAGCGCTATGGCGGCGGCGGCCCCGTCGTAGTGGAGGACGTGGACCTCACCATCGACGACGGCGAGTTCATGGTGCTGCTCGGCCCCTCGGGCTGCGGCAAGTCCACGACGCTGCGCATGATCGCAGGGCTGGAGACCATCTCCGGCGGCACGCTCTCCATCGACGGGCGGGTGGTGAACGACGTACCTGCCAAGGACCGCGACATCGCCATGGTGTTCCAGTCCTACGCGCTCTATCCGCACATGAGCGTCGCCGACAACCTCGCCTTCGGCCTGCGCCGTCGCGCCATTCCCGGCCCCGAGATCGAGCGGCGGGTGAAGGAGGTGGCGGCGCTCCTCGGCCTCGCGCCGCTGCTGACGCGCAAGCCCAGCGCGCTCTCCGGCGGCCAGCGCCAGCGCGTCGCGCTGGGGCGGGCCATGGTGCGCGAGCCGCAGGTGTTCCTGTTCGACGAGCCGCTGTCGAACCTCGATGCGGCGCTACGCGTGAATACCCGCAGCGAGATCATCAAGCAGCACCACCGCCTCGGCTCCACCATGATCTACGTCACCCACGATCAGGTGGAGGCGATGACCATGGGCACGCGCATCTGCGTGATGAACGCCGGCAAGGTGGCGCAGATCGGCGCGCCGCTCGATGTCTATTGGCAGCCGGCCAATACCTTCGTCGCCCGCTTCCTCGGCTCGCCGCCCATGAACCTCATGGACGCCACGCTCTCCGCCGCCACCCGCCGCGCGTCGAGCCCGGCCCTCGATGCGCCGCTCGCCCGCTGGAGCGACGGCGTGCTCCAGGCGCGGGACGGGCGCAAGGTGACGCTCGGCGTGCGTGCGGAAGACATGGCCATCGATCCCGCCGCCCTCGACGGCGCACCGGGCGGACGCGTCACCGGCCGCACCATCGCGGTGGAGCCGCTGGGCGCGGAGACGCTGCTGCTGCTGGAACTGCCCGGCGGCGGGGAGATCACCGCCCGCCTGCCCCGCCACGTCACCGCCGCGCCGGAAGAGACGGTGGAGCTCTTCTTCCGGGCCGACGCCACCTATCTGTTCGACGCCGAGACGGGCGATGCCATCACCCCGCTGGAGACCGGCACCGCCGCCGTGCGCGCCGCCGTGCAGCGGAGGACACACTGATGGCTGCGCCGCTCCGCGTCGGGCTCATCGGCGCCGGCTGGGTCACCCAGCATCACCTCAGGGGCTGGGCTGCGCTGGGCGACGCCGCAAAGGTGGTGGCCATCGCCGACCCGTCCGCCGAGCGCGCCGCCGAGCGGGCGGGCGCCTTCGGCATACCCGCCGTCTTCACCGGCGCCGAGGCGATGCTGTCGGCCGGCGGCCTCGATGCGGTGGACATCGCCGCGCCCCGTGCCGTCCATGCCGAGCTGGCCCGCCTCGCCGCGCGGCATGGCCTGCCCATCCTGTGCCAGAAGCCCCTGGCCCCCACCCTGCCGGAGGCGGAGCAACTGCTTGCGGACATCGGCGGGCGGGTGCGCCTGATGGTGCATGAGAACTGGCGCTTCCGCGCCTATTACCGGCAGGCCGCCGAATGGCTCCGCGCGGGCCCCATCGGCACGGTGCGCGCCGCCCATCTCTCCCTCGTCACCTCCGGCACGGTGCCGGATGCGGAGGGGCGGTTCCAGGCGCTGGAGCGCCAGCCCTTCATGCGCGAGGAACGGCGCATGCTGGTGGCGGAGGTGCTCATCCATCATCTCGACACGCTGCGCATGCTGCTCGGCCCGCTCAAGGTGGAGGCCGCCGCCCTCAGCCGCACCTGCACCGCCATGCGGGGCGAGGACGGCGCCGTCATCCAGCTCTCCACCGCGAATGGAGCCGGCGTCTCCATCTTCGCGAGCTTCGCCGCCTATGGCGTGCCAGCGCAGCAGGCGGACCGGCTGACCATCCTCGGTGATGCCGGCACGCTCCGGCTGGACGGAAACAGCCTCTCCCTCGCTGGCCCGGCGCCGGAGCGGCTGGACTACGACCCCGAGGCGACCTATCTCGGCTCCTATGCGGCGACGATCGCCCATTTCGTCGCGTGTCTTCAAAGCGGCGCCCCCTTCGAGACGTCGCCAGAGGACAATCTGGAGACCTTGCGGCTGGTGGAAGACTGCTACACGCTTTCCGGATTCGAGACGGCGAACAGGAGCGCCGCATGAGCGAAGCGTCCCTTCCCGCGTCCATGCCCGCATCCCGCGCCGACGAGCAGGCAGAAGTCCAGCGCCGGCTGGAGGATGACATCATCTTCGGCCGTTTCGCCCCCGGCTCGCGGCTGGTGGAAGACACGCTGATGGCGCGCTACGGCGCCTCGCGCCACTACATCCGCCAGGCGCTGGTGCAGTTGGAGCGCACCGGCGTCGTGCGGCGCGAGAAGAACGTGGGCGCCACCGTGTGCTCCTATTCGGCGCAGGAGGTGCAGCAGATCTACGCGGTGCGCGAGATGCTCACCCGGCAGGCGGCTCTGATGATCCCCCTGCCCGCCCCGCCGGAGCTGATCGCCCGCCTCAAGGAGATCCAGGCCGATTATTGCCGCAACGCCGACGCCGGCAACCTGCGCGGCATCCATGAGACCAACGACCTGTTCCACCTGACGCTGTTCTCGGGCTGCGGAAATCCCTATCTCGTGCGCACGCTGCAGGACTACATGGGCTATACCCTGCCCATGCGCGCCAAGAATCTCGCGGACCATGCCGGACTCCAGCTCTCCCGCCGCCAGCACGACATCATGATCGAGCTGTTGCAGGGCACGGACAGCTGGGCGCTGGCGCAGCTCTGCGTCGATCACATGCAGTACAGCAAGGCCGACTACCTCGCGCGCACCGCCGGCACGGCGGCCTCGGGCCGGCTGGCCATCGCCGACTGACCTCCCCGCGCTCCGACAATACGAAGGAAGACCCATGGATCTCGGACTGAAAGGCAAGACGGCCCTCGTGCTCGGCGCGGGCGGCGGGCTCGGCAGCGCCATCGCGGCGACGCTGGCGGCCGAAGGCGCGAAGGTGGCGCTGGGCGACATCGATCTCGCCGCCGCCGGTGCGGTGGCGGAGCGCATCGCGGCCGTGGGCGGCGAGGCGATGGCGCTGAAGTTCGACCTTTCCGACCTCGCCGGCATCGATGCGCGCATCGCCGAGATCGAGGCGAAGCTCGGCCCGGTGGACGTGCTGGTCAACAACACCGGCGGCCCGCCCCCCACCCCCGCCGCTGGGCAGGACCCGGCGCTTTGGGCCAAGAGCTTCAACGACATGGTGCTCTCGGTGATCGCCATCGCCGACCGGGTGCTGCCCGGCATGCGCGCGCGCAAATGGGGTCGCATCATCACCTCCACCTCGTCCGGCGTGGTGGCGCCCATTCCCAACCTCGCCATCTCCAACGCGCTGCGCCTGTCGCTGGTGGGCTGGTCCAAGACGCTCTCCCGCGAGGTGGCGCGCGACGGCATCACCGCCAACATCATCCTGCCCGGCCGCATCGCCACCGACCGCATCAAGTTCCTCGATGCCAAGAAGGCCGAGCGCGAGAACCGCTCCGTGGAGGAAGTGTCCGCGGAAAGCACGGCCTCCATCCCCGTCGGCCGCTACGGCGACCCGCAGGAATATGCCAACGTGGTGGCCTTCCTCGCCGGCACGCCCTCGTCCTATGTCAACGGCTCGGTCATCCGCGTGGATGGCGGCCTCATCGCCAGCATCTGATCGGTTTCATCATGCTTCTCGACGCCAGCGCCTCCGGCCTGTTCCCCATCGCCCCCACCCCGTTCACGCCGGACGGGAAGATCGACGAGGGCTCCCTCGACACCCTCATCGCGCGCTATCTCGCCGCCGGCGCCACCGGCGTGACGGTGCTCGGCATCATGGGCGAGGCGCCCAAGCTGGAGCCGGAGGAATCCCTCGCTGTCACCGCGCGCTTCATCGCCGGCTTCGGCCAGCTGCCGGTCATCGTCGGCGTCTCGGCGCCGGGCCTTGCCGCCATGCGCTGGCTGGCGCGGGCCGCCATGGACAAGGGCGCGGCGGGCGTCATGATCGCCCCGCCGCCGAGCCTGCGCACGGACGACCAGATCACCGGCTATTACCGGCAGGCCATCGAGGCCATCGGCGACGATATCCCCTTCGTCATCCAGGATTATCCGCTCACCCTCACCGTGCAGATGACGCCCAAGGTCATCCGCCAGATCGTTCAGGAGAACCCCTCCTGCGTGATGCTGAAGCACGAGGACTGGCCGGGGCTGGAGAAGATCTCGGCGCTGCGCGCCTTCCAGAAGGAAGGTTCCATGCGCCCGATCTCCATCCTCACCGGCAACGGCGCGCTGTTCCTCGATTTCGAGATGGAGCGCGGGGCGGACGGCGCCATGACCGGCTACGCCTTCCCCGAGATGCTGGGCGATGTGGTGAAGCTGCAGAAGGCCGGCGAGCGGGAGGCGGCGCATGACTTGTTCGACGCGCACCTGCCGCTGCTGCGCTACGAGCAGCAGCAGGGCGTCGGCCTCGCGGTGCGCAAATATGTGATGATGAAGCGCGGCTTCATCGCCTCCGACGCCCAGCGCAAGCCCGGCTCATCCCTCTCCGCCACCGCGCGGGCAGAAGTGGACTACCTGCTCTCCCGCCTCGCCCGGCACGATCCCCGCGCGCTGGTCTGAGCGCCGAGGTTTGAAGTTCGACTGGGGCGGCTCCAGCGACGGAGCCGCCCCGTTCTGTTTTAAGGCCGATCTAGCGCGCCACCCACGTGCCGCTGCCGGCGATCTCCTCGGAAATCCGCCGTCCCGCATCGATGACGGCGGCACGGACAGCCTGGGACGCGCCAGCGAGATCCTCGGCCGCGAGCACGAGGCTGACGCCCGCGATGACCTGCTTGTTGACGAGGACCGGCGCCGCAATGCCCGCGCGCCCCTCGGCGACCTCCGAGACCGTCTCCACCACGCCGTCGCGCCGGATGGCCCGCACCTCGGCCTTGAAGGCTTTCCAGTCGCCGTGCCCGAGACGGGCGCGGATGGTGTCCTCGTTGTCGAGATAGATGCGCTTCAGCGAGCGGTCGTCGAGATGAGCCAGCACCACCTTGGATGACGCGCCGGCGAAGAGCGGCATGGCGACGCCGCGCTCGTAGGTGGTGATGGGATGGGGCGCGGTGCCATGCTCCTGATGCACGCACATCACCGTGTCGCGGTAGCGCCGGCAGAGGATGGCCGTCGCGCGCTGGGTGGTCTGGTCGAGCAGGTCGCGCATGACCCGCGAGGCGATGGGGATCAGCGTGTCCCCCTGCCGCAGCAGGCGATCGTACTCGATGAAGGCGGGGCCGAGCACATAGCCGGCGCCGATGACGGGATCGAGAAAGCCGGCCCGGCAAAGCTCCTGCACGTCGCGATAGGCGGAACTCTGGGACACGCCCGTCTCCTGGGCGATCTCCTCCACCGTCAGCGGCCAGGGGCGCCCGCGAAACAAACCCATGACCTGAAGAATCCTGCTGGCCAAACCCGCCCTCCCCAAGAATGATATTTTATATCATTCAGTAGGAATTTCTCAAAATTCCTACCTGTTGCGAATTATGCTTGAAGGAGATGAAAAGTTCGAGCACTCTTTCGGCAGATGACGCGCGGCAAGACGCGTCCCCCTTCCGGAGAGAGATGATGAAGCGCGTCCTTCCCCGCCTCGTTGCCGCTGCCCTCGCCCTCAGCATTCCTCTCGCCGGGGCCCATGCTCAGGCGCCGAAGACCGAAGTGAAGCTCGCCGTCCTGGCCCCGAGCGCGCTGCTGTGGCTGCACGCCATCGCCATGGACAAGGGCTTCTACGACAAGCGGAACATCACCGTGCGCGAGCTGCGCGCATCGGACAGCCCGGCGCTGCTGCAGGCGGTGGCGTCCGGCAGCGCGGATGCGGGCATCGCCCTTGGCGACCTCGCGGTGCGCGCCATCGACAAGGGTGCCCCGGTCATCATCGCCGGTGCGGTGCTCGACAAGACGATCCTGCGCCTCTACGGCGCCAAGGGCACGGCTTCGGTGAAGGATCTCGCCGGCAAGCCGCTGACCGCCGGCGCGGTCAAGGGCGGCACGGCCAACCTGCTGAAGTATCAGCTGAAGCAGGCGGGCGTGGACCCGGCTGGGGTGCAGATGGTCTCCATCGCCAATTCCCGCGACCGCATCATCGCCATGGGCAATGGCCAAGTCGCCGGCGCCCTGCTGATCGCCCCCTTCGACACCCTGGCCGGGCGCGATGGCGCCGTGCTGCTCGACGTCTATCGCGAGCCTTACGTCCAGACGCCGCTAGTGCTGAACAAGGCCTGGGGCGAGGCGCCCGCCACGCGCCCCGCCGCCATCGCGGTGACACAGGCGCTGAAGGAGGCGGCCGCCTTCATCGACGACCCGGCCAACAGGGACGCGGCCATCGACGTGCTCGCCGCCTACACCAAGACGCCGCGCGACGTGGTGGAAGATTCCTACGCCTTTATCGTGAAGGAGCAGAAGGCCGTTCCCGCCGATCTCTCCGTCCCGGCCGCCGGCCTTGACAACCTCTACAAGATCGACGCTGCGGTGGGTGGCGATCCCCAGACCCAGGCCTTCGACCTCAAGCGCTACTACGACCCCAGCTACATCGCGGGCAAGTGAGGCGACAGGCGCGAGGAGCCGACACCATGGCCCATTTTCGCGACATGCGGACGCCGGTGACGCTGCTCACCGGCTTCCTCGGATCGGGCAAAACCACCCTGCTCAACGGGTGGCTGCGCGATCCCGCGCTGAGCGACGCGGCCGTCATCGTCAACGAGTTCGGCGAGATCGGCATCGACCATGCGCTGATCGCTGCCAGCTCGGACAACACAATCGAGCTGTCCACCGGCTGCCTGTGCTGCACGGTGAAGGGCGACCTCGTGGAGACGCTGCGCGACCTCACCGAGAAGCGCGCGCGCGGCGAGGTGAAGGCCTTCGCGCGGGTCGTCATCGAAACCACCGGCATGGCCGATCCTGGCCCGGTCATCCAGGCCCTCATTACCTTCCCGGTGGCGCGCACCTATCGCCTCGGGCGGGTGGTGACGGCGGTGGATGCGGTGCAGGGCATGGGCACGCTCGACCGCCACGCGGAGGCGCGCAAGCAGGTGGGCGTCGCCGACGAGGTGGTGCTCACCAAGGCCGACCTCGCGGGAACCGATCTGGCGCCGCTGGAAGACCGTATCACCGGCCTGTCCCCCGGCGCGCGGCTGCATCGCTCCTCACTCACGCATCTCGCCCAGCCGACCCTGCTCGACGGCATCGACCCTGCCGATCCCAACACCCGCCCCAGCGAAGTGCGCGCCTGGCTGCGCGCGGAAGCCTTCGAGGCGGCGGACCCGGTGACGCACCGGGAGGACATTGGCTCCTTCTGCCTCGCCTTCGACGAGCCCCTGCACTGGGAGCACGTCTCGGCGTGGCTTGACGCGCTGGTCATCGCCCATGGCGACGACCTGCTGCGGGTGAAGGGCATCCTCGCCATCACCGGCCGCCCCAAGCCGGTGGTGGTGCAGGCCGTGCAGCGGCTGTTCTCGCCGCCGGTGGAGCTTTCCGCCTGGCCGGAGGGGATGGCGGGCTCGCGCATCGTCTTCATCACCCGCGGCCTTTCGCAGGCCTACGTGACCGAGGTGCTGGACGTGATCCGCACCCGCCCCGTGGCGCTCGACCTCGCGTCCTGACGCGCCGCCGGACCTTCGCTTTCCAATCGGCCCGCGCGGGCCTCGTCCTCGGGAGAGTAGTGTGGACACCATCATCAAGAACGGCCTCGTCGTGACCGCCGACGGCCGCTTCGAGGCCTCCATCGGCATCAAGGACGGGGCCATCGCCGGCATCTTCGAGCCGGGGCTGGAGCCGGCCGCCGCCGAGATCATCGACGCGAAGGGCCTCGCCATCCTGCCCGGTGTCATCGACATGCACTCGCATCACCGCGAAGGCTCGCTGCCCGGTTTTGAATACAAGGACACGATCTACACCTCGACGCTCCAGTGCGCCGCGGGCGGCGTGACCACCTCGGTCGCCATGCCCAACGTGACCCCGCCGCCCAACACCCTGGACCTGCTGGAGAAGCAGTTCGCCATCTATGAGCGCGACGCGGTGGTGGACTGGAACTTCAACCCCGCCCCCACCATCCTTGAGGAAGTCCCGGGGATGGCGCAGACGGGCATCGCCGCCTTCAAGTTCTTCATGGTGGTGGATACCGGCCGCTCCTATCCGCACATGCCGGGCATCGGCGTGCACGACCATGGCAAGATCCTGGAGATCATGAAGGCCGCCGCCGCCCACGACGTGCCGCTCATGATCCATCCCCACGATCAGGCGCTGATGGACGTGATCGAGCAGGAATTCTGGGCCCGTGGGGAGCGCGACGCCCTCGCCTACGCCAAGGCCTATGCCGCCCATGACGGGGTGATCTGGGAGACCGCCATCGCCACCCTGTTGCGCCTGCAGAAGGCGGCGGGCTGCCATCTCCATATCCTGCACACCCAGACCGCCGGCTCGGTCCAGCTCATCCGCGAGGCCAAGGCGCGCGGGCAGAAGGTGACGTGCGAGCTGAACCCGTGGGCGCTGTTCCTCGGCTGCGAGTGGGCGGCGATCCAGCGCCTCGGCTCCTACGCGCTCTCCTATTGGGTGCCGGAGAAGAACGTGCCTGGCCTGTGGGAGGGCGTGCGCGACGGCACCATCGACATCATCGCCACCGACCACGCCCCGCACACCCGCGAGGAAAAGGAAATCGGCTGGACCGACGGCTGGAAGGCCCACACCGGCACGCCCTCGACCCAGTTCTACCTCTCCATGTTCCTCACCGCCGCCACCGAGGGCAAGCTGCCGCTGGAGCGCGTGGTGGAGGCCACCTCCACCCGCCCGGCGCGCCTGTTCCGTCTCGACCGCAAGGGCGAGATCAAGCCCGGCTTCGACGCAGACCTCGTGCTGGTGGACCTCGACACCGAATATGAGGTGCGTGACGAGGACGTGCTCTCCCTCGTCGGCTGGAGCCCCTATGCCGGCCGCCGCTTCAAGGGCAAGCCGGTGCGCACCATCCTGCGCGGCCGCACCATCTATGTGGACGGCAAGGTGGTGGGCGAGAAGGGCTACGGCAGGCAGGCCGTCTCCACCGCCCGCCACGCGCACAAGGCCGCGGCGGAATGACCGCAGCCGCCCCCTTCTGGCGCAGCGTCTACGATTTCCTCGAAGGGCGCTCGCGTGCCGCAGGCCTTCTGCGGATGCTCATCTCGCTCGCCTTCGTGCTGGCGGTCTGGCAGGTGCTGGCGACCTATGTGGTCACCAACAAGCTGCTGCTTGTGCCGCCGGCCGAGGTGTTCCGCGCCCTCGCCAAGGAGAGCGCCAACGGTGCGCTGTGGACCAACGCGCTCGCCACCGTGAGCGCGGTGGCGGCGTCCTTCCCGGTGGCGGTGCTGATCGGCGTCGCCATCGGCCTCGCGCTGGCGTCGAGCCGGCTGCTCGCGCTCACCGCCGGGCCGATGCTGACGGCGCTGAACTCGGTGCCGCTGGTGGCGCTGGCGCCGCTCTTCATCGCGTGGCTGGGGCTGGGCTTCGCGTCCAAGTTCGTGCTCGTCACCATCTTCACCATCTTCCCGGTGCTGGTGACGACGGAGACCGGCCTCAAGGCCACCGACAGGAATCTCATCGAGGCGGCGCGCTCCTTCAACGCCTCGCGCTGGCAGGTGTTCACCACGGTGACGCTGCCCTTCGCGGTGCCGTTCATCGTCTCCGGCATTCGCGTCGCCTGGGCGCGGGCGCTGGTGGCCATCATCATCGCCGAATTCTTCGGCTCGTTCGCCGGCTTCGGCTTCGCGATCCTCGCCGCCGGGCAGAGCTTCGACACCGCGACGCTGCTCGCCTACGTCATCATGCTCGGTCTGCTGGGCCTCATGGGCAGCATCTTCTTCGAGTGGCTGGAACGCCGGCTCGCGCCGTGGCGACAGGAGTGAACCGGATGGCACAGGCTCTCTCCATCGAAGGCATCAACAAGGTCTTCGAGCGCACCGGCAAGCCCTCCGTGGAGGCGCTGCGCGACATCAACCTCACCATCCGGGAAGGCGAGTTCGTCTCCATCGTGGGGGCGAGCGGATCGGGCAAGTCGACGCTGCTGCGCATCATCGATGGCCTGCTGCCGGCGTCCTCCGGCGTGGTGAAGGTCTCCGGCCACACGGTGACGCGTCCGGGCGCCGACAGGGCCATGGTGTTCCAGCAGGATGCGCTGCTGCCGTGGAAGCCGGTGATCGACAATGTCGCCTACGGCCTCACCATCGCCGGCACGCCCAAGCGCGACGCCCATGCCACTGCCCAGCGCTTCATCGACATGGCGGGACTGAAGGGCTTCGAGCAGCACTATCCGCACCAGCTCTCCGGCGGCATGCGCCAGCGCGTGAACGTCGCCCGCGCGCTGGCGGTGAACCCGAAGATCCTGCTGCTCGACGAGCCCTTCGCCGCGCTCGATGCCCAGACGCGGGAGATCATGCAGACGGAGCTGCTCAACATCTGGCAGAAGAGCGGCACCACCGTGCTGCTCATCACCCACCAGATCGACGAAGCCGTGTTCCTCTCCGACCGCGTGATCGTCTTCTCCGCCCGGCCCGGCTCGGTCCGCGAGGAAATCCCGATCCCGCTGCCGCGCCCGCGCGCGCTGGAGGTGAAGCGCCACGAGGCGTTCGGCGCGCTGGTGGACCGCATCTGGCACCTCATCGAGCATGAGGTGCGGAGCGCGGTCGCCGACAACCGCGCCTGAGGATGGCCGGCCCCGGCTGCCTACGCGGCCGGGGCGGCGCCTGCGCGGAAGGCCGCCGCCTGCCGCGCGGGGGCGTCGGTGCCAATGGCGCACAGTTCGAGGCCGCGGGCGAGGCTGCGCTCGATCTCGGCCTTGCGGATGCCCCGCGCGATGAACACGAGGAAGGACGGCCCGCCGTCGTCCACGCTCAGATGCGTCGGCGGGTGCATCACATGCTGCACGCCGTGGATGGCCAGCGGCCGGTCCGATGAGGTGGTCCGCAGCAGCCCCTTCACCCGCAGGATGCGGTCGCCATGGGCATGGAGCAGCGCCGACAGCCAGAGCGTGAAGGCCGGCCAGTCCAGCGCGCCCGCGATGGGCAGCGTGAAGGAGGAGACTTCGGAATCATGCTCCGGCGCGTCGGCCAGGAATGGCGACGGCGGGGCATGCAGGCTTTCGCGCCCGGCGAGCACATCGCCCAGCCGGAACGTCTCGTCCTGAATGTCGAGAATGCGCGCGTCGGGGGAGATGGCACGCACCGCGGCGGCGAGGCGAGCCGCCGGCTCGGCGGCGCGCATGTCGCCCTTGGTGATGACCACCGTATCGGCGATGGCCACCTGGCGGCGCGCCTCCGGACGCTTTTCCAGATTGCGCAGGCCCGCCACCGCATCCACCACCGCCACGACGGAGGCGAGGCGCACATGCGCCTTCAGCCAGGGGTCGCGGGCGAGGGTCGCGATGACCGGCGCAGGATCGGCCAGCCCCGACGTTTCGAGGATGGCGCGGCGAAAGCCGCCGCCGGCCCGGGAGCTGTCCTTGGCCATGCGCACCAGATCGTGCATCGCCTTGGCGACATCGGAGCGGCGCGCGCAGCACAGGCAACCGCCGTCGATCAACTCCACCGCCTCGCTGGCATGCACCAGCAGGCGATGATCGACGCCCGCCTCGCCGAACTCGTTGACCATGAGGCCGGAATCGCCGCCCTCCGGGGTCTCGATGAAGCGGCGGATGAGCGTGGTCTTGCCGGAGCCGAGGAAGCCGGTCACGACAATCAGGGGCAGGCGTTCATCCATGGGCTGGCGTCTCCCGCGCGGGCGCGATGAAATCCTCGGCAAGGGGATCGATGCCGCGGCCCGACAGGCTCTCCGCGATTGGCCAGACATCGCCCAGCGTCGGCGCGATCTTCGTGCGGCCGCGCGCATCGGTGAGCGCCAGCGCCTCCCCGTCCCAATCCTCGCAGACGAGACCGAGCGGGCCGACCAGCGCATTCAGCATGGCGATGCGCCGCCGGCGCTCCGCGCGATAATGCAGGATGTCCTCGAATGGAAAGCGATCGTCCCGCTGCCGGGCGAAATCGCTCCAATGCTCTCCCGCGCCGAAGATGGCGCACACCTCGCACATGCCGGCTTCTCCTTCTCGCGTTCAGGCGGGGCTGTCCGGCGCGCCGCCGAGCGGCAGCTCCATGTCGGACAGCATGCTCTGGGTGAGGCATTCGGAAACGCGCTTGCGGGCGAGCCCGGCGTGGGAGCTGCCGAGCGTGTCCGCCCGGTCCGCGTCGCGGGCGCGGATCGCCTCCACCATCTCGCGGTGCTCGCGGATGATGTTGCCGATGTGCGCGTCATACGCCTCCTCGGTCGCGAAACAGTCGTAGGTCATGGCGAGGCGGGAGATGCGCAGATTGGTGGTGAGCAGCTGGAGATAGAAACGCTCCACCACGCCATTGCGGCAGCAGGCGGCGATGGCGGCGTGGAAGCGCCAGTTGATCTCCAGCATGGCCTCGGAATCCCGCCGCGCCGTCGCCGCCTCGAAGGCCTCGCGCTGGGCATCGATGGCGACGATCTGCGCCTCCGTCCGCCGCAGCGCCGCCCACCGGGTGACGAGGCGCTGGGAGAGGTCGAACGCCTCCAGATGCTCGCGAATGTCGTTCCAGCCCATGGGCGCGACGCGCGTGCCGCGATTGGGCAGGATCTGCACCAGCCCCTCGCCGGCGAGGCGCACAAGCGCCTCGCGCAGCGGCGTGCGGGAGAGGCCGAGGCGGCTCACGAGCGCCGCCTCGTCGAGGTCAGAGCCGGGGGCCAGCGCCAGCGAGACGATCTCGGCGCGGATCACCTGATAGGCGAACTCGCTCGATCCCCCCTTGGAGATTCCCGCCTTTGCCACGGGAGGCAGGACGCGACTGCCGCGTCCTGCGGCAGGGGTGCGATTTCTTTGTGCGCTGCGTTCAGACATCGTAGTTGCATGACTCAATTTATTTTGCATAAGATATGTATAAATAAGCCTTCCGTCAAGCATAAAATATATCAATATCAACGGTTTGGAGGGGTAACGGTGCTTTGGCAAGCCACCGCCAACGGGCTGCTGCTCGGCGGCCTCTACGGCATCGCCACCATCGGTTTTTCGATGGTCTGGGGCGTCATGGGGGTCATCAACCTGGCCCACACCGGCTTCATCATGCTGGGGGCCTACATCACCTACGGCCTGTTCCGCTTCGCGGGGCTCGATCCGATCGCCTCCATCCCGGTGTCCATGATCGCCATGTTCGCGCTGGGCTACGCGCTGCAGGTGCTGGTGCTGAACCGCATCATCCGCACCAGCCTGCTGCTCTCGCTGGTGGTGACCTTCGGCATCGAGCTGGTGATGGTGGACGCGGTCTCCATCGCCTTCACATCGGACGTGCGCTCCGTGAACTCGTCCTATGCGGCCAGCTCCATCGAGATCTTCGGCATCCTCGTGCCGGTGGTGCGCCTCATCGCGGCGGGCTTTTCCATCGCCCTCGGCATCGCCTTCTTCGCCTTCCTGCGCTTCACCCGCGCCGGGCAGATGATCCTCGCCACCGCGCTCGACCGGGAGGTCTCGTCCCTGATGGGCATCAACCCGGAACGGATCTACGCGCTCACGGCGGGCGCCGGGGCGGCGCTGGCGGGGGCAACCGGCTCGCTCGCCTCCATGCTGTTTCCGGTGATGCCCGGCATGGGCGTCACTTTCCTGAGCGCGGTCTTCGTCATCACGGTGCTGGGCGGCATCGGCTCGGTGGAAGGCTGCATCGTCGCCGGCTTCATCTATGGGCTGGTGCAGGCCTGGGCCGGCTATTTCCTCGGCGCCAATTATCAGGAGATCGTCGGCTTCGGCCTGTTCCTGCTGGTGCTGGCGCTGCGTCCGCAGGGCCTGTTCGGCCGCGCCTTCTTCGGGGAGCACGCATGATCTCCCCGTCTTCCCCCTCGGGCGCGCGGCGCCGCGCGCTTCTCTTCTGGGCCTTCTTCGCCGCCGGCGCGGTCGTCCTCGCGCTCGCGCCCCTCGCCCTCAACAATTACTGGCTGCGCGTGCTGACCACGGTGTTCATGTACGCCACGGTCACGCAGGGACTGAACGTCATCGTCGGCCTCACCGGCTATCACGCCTTCGGCAATGCCGTGTTCTTCGGCTTCGGCGCCTATGCCTCGGGCGTGGCGATGACGCTCGGGGCACCCTTTCCCGTCGCGCTGGTCGCGGCGGTCGCCTTCTCGGCGCTGGTGGCGGGCATCATCGGCTGGCCGATCCTGCGGCTCAGGGGGCACTATTTCGCCATCGCCACGGTGGCGCTGAATCTCGCCGCCATCCAGCTGGTCATCCAGGTGGGCGGCGTCACCGGCGGAGCGGAAGGCCTGCCGTTGCCGCTGTCAGACCTGCCGCCGGGGCCGCTCTACCGCGCCATCTATCTGGTGATGCTGGCGGGCATGATCGTCTCGACGCTGCTGGTGGCCTTCATCCTCACCCGCCCCTTCGGCTACGCGCTGCGCGCCATCCGCGACGGCGAGCGCGCGGCGGGGGTGATGGGAATCGACACCACCGCCACCAAGGTCGCGGCATGGGCCATCTCCGCCGGCATCACCGGCTTTGCCGGCGGCGTGTGGGCCTATTGGATCACCTTCATCGAGCCGGCCAGCGCGTTCGATCCCGCCATCGGCGTGAAGGCCTACATGATGCTCATCCTCGGCGGCATGGGCACGGTGATCGGCCCGGTGCTGGGGGCATTCGTGCTGGAATTCCTCTCCACCCTCGTGTGGGGCGGCTTCCTGCAGGCGCACCAGATCGTGTTCGGCGTGCTTATCGTCGTCATCTGCCTCGTCGCCCCCAACGGGATGCTGGTGGCCGGGCGCTCCCTGATCCAGCGGTGGAGGTCGCGCCATGGCGCTGCTTGAGGCGAACGACCTCGAAATCCGCTTCGGCGGGGTGAAGGCGCTGGCCGGTGTCTCCTTCCGGGTGGAGGAGGGCGAAGTGTTCGGCGTCATCGGCCCCAACGGCGCCGGCAAGACGACGCTGCTGAACGCCATCTCGGCCGTCTACAAGCTCAACGGCGGCTCGATCCGCTTCGCCGGGGAGGACGTGACCGGCCTGCCGCCGCATCGCCTTTCCCGTCTCGGCATCGCCCGCACTTTCCAGATCGTGCAGCCGTTCAAGGCCATGAGCGTGCGGGAGAATGTCGCCATCGGCGCCATGTTCGGCCATGCGCGGCTGCGCACCCGCGAGGCCTGGCTCGCGGCGGCGGACGCCGCGCTGGAGCGCACCGGCCTTGCGCCCAAGGCGGAGTTCATGCCGCCGCAGCTCACCCTCGCCGACCGCAAGCGGCTGGAGGTGGCGCGCGCCCTCGCCATGGGGCCGCGCATCATCCTCTTCGACGAGGTGATGGCGGGCCTCAACCACACGGAGATCGAACGCATGATCGACCTCGTGAAGAGCCTCAAGCAGGCCGGCCTCACCGTGGTCGTCATCGAGCATGTGATGAAGGCGGTGCTGGCGCTCTGCGACCGCATCATGGTGCTGAATTTCGGCGCCAAGCTCGCGGAGGGCGTGCCGGACGACGTGGTGTCCGACCCCAAGGTGGTGGAGGCGTATCTCGGCCAGCGCTTCGCCAAGGCCCACGCGGCAGCGGGAGGGGCGCGATGAGCCTCCTTTCCGTGGAACGCCTCGCGGTGGCCTATGGCGACAGCCGCGTGCTGTGGGATGTCGGCTTCGACATGGCCGAGGGCGAGATCGTTGCCCTGGTGGGCGCCAACGGTGCCGGCAAGACGACGCTGCTGCGCGCCCTCACCGGCCTCGTGCCGGTGCGCGCAGGCCAGATGCGCTTCGCCGGTACGGACCTCAACCCGCTGAAGCCTTATGAGCGCGCCCGGCGCGGCATCGCCATGGTGCCGGAAGGCCGGCGCCTGTTCGCCGGCCTCACCGTGCGCCAGAACCTCAAGCTCGGCGCCACCGCGCGCCCAAGCCGCGAGGGCGAGGACGACGACCTCGCCTTCATCTTCAAGCTGTTTCCGGAACTGGTGCGGCTGGAAGGCCGGCTCGCCGGCCTCATGTCCGGCGGCGAGCAGCAGATGTGCGCCATCGGGCGCGCGCTGATGGCGCGGCCGAGCCTGCTGCTCATCGACGAGATGTCGCTGGGCCTCGCCCCAGTCATCGTCGATCGCATCGCGGACGCGGTGCGCCAGGTCAACCGCGAGCGCGGCATCACCGTGCTGCTGGTGGAGCAGGACGTGGGCCTCGCGCTGGAGATCGCCACCCGCGGCTACGTGCTGGACACCGGGCGCATCACCATCGACGGCCCGGCGGAAGACCTCCTGCGGCGCGAGGACATCCGCGCCGCCTATCTCGGCCTCAACTGACCTGTTCGGAGAGCGTGACGTGTCCCGACCCTATGACCTCGTGATCGAAAACGGCACGATCCACACCCCGACCTCCTCCTTCAAGGCGGACATTGCCGTCCTCGACGGCAAGATTTCCGCCATGGGGGGACCCTTCACGGAGGCGGCGAAGCGCGTGGATGCCAAGGGGCTCGCCGTTCTGCCGGGCCTGTGGCACGTCCACTGCCACTTCCGCGAGCCAGGCCACACCTACAAGGAAGATTTCCAGACCGGCTCCGCGGCGGCGGCGGTCGGCGGCGTGACCATGTGCATCGACATGACCAACAACACGCCCCACCCGACCACGCTCGAAGACTACGAGATGAAGAAGGCGCTGGTCGCGCCCAAGGCCCATGTGGACTACGCCCTCTATGGCGGCGGGCTCTATCCGCGCACGGTGGAGGCGCTGGCCAAGGCGGGCGCCATCGGCATCAAGATCTTCAACACCCGCCACATCAAGGAAGTCTACCCCTACATCTCGGAACTCGGCGTGCTCGACCACGGCATCCTGTTCGAGCTCTACGAGGCGACGCGGGACATGGGGCTCGTCGCCTCGGTGCATCACGACGATCCCGAGTGGTGCAAGCGGCTGACCTTCCGCGATTACATCGACAAGGGCCGCACCGATGCCATGGCCTATCACGAGAGCTTCTCGAAGGGCTACATGTACGGCCACGGCATGGTCGCGGGCCTCGCGGCCTCGCTCTATTACGCCCGCATCTGCGGGGTGAAGCTGCACGTGCTGCATCTCGGCGTCATGCCCAAGGGCGCCAACGAGATGATCCACCACGCCAAGTATGATCTCGGCCAGGACGTGTCGTGCGAGCTGGAGCTCGGCACCATGTTCATGAACCGCGCGCAGATGGAGAAGGTGGGGCCGCGCACCTACAATTGGGCTTACGACCCCGAGGCCGGCTGGGATGCCATCAAGGACGGCACCGCCGACATGATCGTGCTGGAGCACGCCCCCCATTCCAAGGACGACGTGGACCCGGGCTGGAAGGACCTGTTCTCGGTGCCGCTCGGCGTCACCGGCGCGCAGGAATACATCCCGCTTCTGATGAACGCGGTGAACGAGGGGCGCCTGACACTCAACGACGTGGCGCGCCTCGCCGCCGAGGCCCCGGCCCGGCGCTTCGGCATCTTCCCGAAGAAGGGCGTGATCCAGCCCGGCGCGGATGCCGACTTCACCATCGTCGACATGAGCCGCGAAGGCATCTTCCGCAACGAGGACATGCTCTCGCGCACCGGCTTCTCCAGCTGGGAGGGCATGGCCACGAAGGGCGCGGCCACCCACACCATCGTGCGCGGCACCATCGTCGCGCAGGACGGCAAGCTCGTCGGCGCGCCGGGCTTCGGGCGCTTCGTGCCCGGCACCGCCGCATCCGCCTGAGATAACTGAATAAAACCAACCTTCCGGGACCAGCAGGAGCGAGATGATGCACAGACGAACTCTGGTGAAGAGTGTGGCCGCCCTCGGCCTCGCCACCCTTCTGGGCGCGGGCACGGCCGCGGCACAGGAAAAGATCAAGATCGGCGCCGCCGTCAGCCTCACCGGCAACTTCGCCCGCGAGGGGCATTTGCTGAAGAACGGCTACGCCTATTGGGAAAAGCTGGTGAATGACGCCGGCGGCATCAAGGTCGGCGACAAGAAGATGCCCGTCGAGGTCATCTATTACGACGACGAGAGCAAGCCGCAGACCTCGGCCCGCCTCACCGAGAAGCTCATAACCGAGGACGGTGTGGGCTTCATCCTCGGCCCCTACTCCTCCGGCATCGCCACCGCCACGGCGGCGATCAGCGAGAAGTACAAGGTCATCACCATGACCCCCATGGCGACGGCCGACAGCCTCTACCAGCGCGGCTACAAATACATCTTCTGTCCCGCGCCTCTGGCCTCGACCACGCTCGACCCCATGCTGGCGCTGCTGAAGACGGTGAAGGACCCGCCCAAGACCATCGCCATCGCTGGCCCCGACGACCTCTTCCCCAACGTGTTCGCCGGCGCCGCGCAGAAGAAGGCCGAGGCCGAGGGCCTGAAGGTGGTCTATTCCACCAAGTATCCCAAGGGCTCGGCCGACCTCTCCTCCGTCGCCACGGCGCTGAAGGAGAGCAATCCTGACGTGCTGATCCTCACCGGATACGTCCAGGATTCCATCCTGCTCATCAAGACGCTGCAGACGCTGAAGGTGAACCCGAAGCTCATCGGCTTCGCCTTCGCGGTGGGCATCCCGGACTTCCTCAACGCCCTCGGCCCGGCGGCGGAAGACCTCTTCGGCGTGCAGATCTGGGATCCGGCCCTCACCTACAAGGGCCCGGTGGTCGCCGACAGCGCGGCCTATGTGGAGGGCTTCAAGAAGCAGTTCGGCGGCGAGGTGCCCACCTACATCACCGCCGCCGGCACGGCGGGCGCGCTGTCGCTCCAGCTCGCCATCGAGAAGGCCGGCAGCATCGATCCGGTGAAGGTGCGCGAGGCCATGCTCCAGCTCGATACCGACACCTTCTTCGGCCCGGTGAAGTACAACGACGCCGGCGTGGACGTGAAGGCCTCAGCCGTGGTCGCGCAGGTGCAGGGCGGCAAGGCGGTGCCGGTCTATCCCGCGGCCATCGCGGCGGCCCCCGTCGTTTATCCGCGCAAGCCCTTCCCGTGATCGTCGACGTCCACGCCCATGCCCTCTCGCGCGATTTCCTCGGCGAACTCGCGCGGGAGGGCGCCTTCGGCATGGAGACCTGCCCCGAAGGCTACCGCTTCGCCGGCTACGGCCCCCTCGATCCGCTGCTGTTCGACACGGCCGGACGGCTCGAAAGCCTGACGCGACGCGACATCGGCCTCCAGCTCGTCTCGCCCCCGCCGCGCGTGGTCTCCCACGCCGGATGGGCGGCGGACGGCGCGTTCGCGCGGCGGCTCAATGCGCAGACGCTCGCCGCCGCGCAGGCGGGCGGGAAGCGGCTCGGCGGCCTCGCCGTGCCGCCCATCGCCGAGCCGGAGCAGTGCGCGGACGCCATCCGCCGCGCGCTGGATGACGGCCATGTGGGCGTCGCGCTGCCGACCTCGGCGGCGGGGCGCCCGTTGGACGATCCAGCGTTTGAGGCCATGTGGGCGGAGTGCGCGCGGCAGGGCTGCATCGTGTTCATGCACCCCACCTCCGGCGTGGACCGGCCGGCGTTCGGCAGCTTCACCATGCTCCAGCTCGTGGGCTGGCCCTCCGAGACCGCGCTGTGCGTGGCCCGCCTCATCTTTTCCGGGGTACTGGAGCGCCATCCGGGATTGAAGCTCGTGCTGGCCCATGGCGGCGGAACGCTGCCCATGCTCGCGGGCCGGCTGGACCTTGCCTATGAGGCGCCGCTCTATGAGGCGAACCCGGCCTGCCGGGCGCACATCAGCCGGCCGCCGTCGCATTATCTCGGCCAGCTCTATTACGACACGGTGGTGGCGCACCCGACCGTGCTGGACTTCCTTCTGAATCTGGTCGGACCGGAACAGGTGGTCTTCGGCACCGACTTCCCGTTCGAGATCGGCGATGCGGAAGGCGCGAAAGCCCTCGCCGCGCTGGACCGGCAAAGCGCGGATGTCCGCGACCGCGTGCTCTCCAATGGCGCACGTCTCATGGGTCTCGCATAAGGTCGCCGGGCCTACGAGCCAGGCGCCGCCTTCGCGGGTCCCGCCCCCGCCTGGGTGGAGATCCAGAGACCGGCGAGGATGGCTGCGCCGCCGACCACCTGCAGCGGCGTGATCGTCTCGCCCAGGAGCGTCGCGGAGAGCGCGACCGTTGCGAGCGGCGAGAAATAGAGGAACGGGCCGGCGCGTGCCGCGCCCACCCGGGCGGCGCCGTAGATCCAGAACAGATTGCCGAGCAGCGTCGGGCCGGCCGCGATGTAGAGCACCGTCAAGGTCACGGGCTCCACCTTGAGCCCGCTGGTGAAGGGATCCTGCCCGCCGAGGCAGAGGAACACCGCGTAGACGGGGCAGAAGACCAGCACGAAGCCGGCGAGCGCGGTCAGCGCCGTGAGGCTCAGGGCCGAGATGCCGATGGGGTTCTGCCCGAGGCTGTAGGTGTAGAAGGCGAACAGCACCGCCGCCGCGATCGAGCAGAGATTTCCCGCGCCGAAATGAAAGCCCGCGAAACCCGCGGGCAGCCCCTTCATCAGCACGAGCGTGACCCCCGCCATCGCGATGAGGATGCCGGCGATCTGTGCGAGGCGGGGCCGCGCGCGCCCGACGAAGGTGGCGATCAAAAGCACCCAGATGGGTGTCGTGGCATTCAGCAGGCCGACCTCCAGCGCCGGGCTGAGATAGGCGCCGGCATAGAGGCCCACCGAGAAGAGGCCGACGCCCACCAGCCCCAGCAGCGCGATGCGCCCGGCGTTCCGGCGGATCGCGTGGCGCTCGCGCAGCAGACCGGGCAGCGCGATGGGCAGCAGCAGGACGAGCGCGATCGCCCAGCGCCAGAACACGAGCGAGGGCAGCGGCAGGGCGTCATGTATCGCCCGCGCCGCCGCGTGGTTGCTGCCCCACAGGAGGGCCGTGGCCAGAAGGGCGAGGATGGCGGAAAGGGGTGCCTTTCCCTGCGCCCCCACCTCAGTGACCGGAGCCGCCACCGCCGCGCTGCGACACGTGCCAGGGCAGCAGCAGGCGCTCGCATGCCTCGACCACGAAGAACAGCGCCGTGCCCAAGAGGCCGAGCAGCATGAGGCAGACGAACACGCGCGGCGTGTCGAACTGCCCCTGCGCGGTGAGGATGGCGAAGCCCAGGCCTTCGGAGCCGGCCACGAACTCGCCCACGATGGCGCCCACCAGCGCGAAGGAGATCGCCACCTTCAAGCCCGCGAAGATGCTCGGCAGGGCATTGGGAAAGCGGATCTTGCGCAGGATGTCGAAGGACGAGGCGCGGCTGGCGCGGGCCAGGTTCACCATGTCCGGATCGACCGACCTGAGGCCCAGCACCGCATCGATGACGACGGAGAAGAGCGCGAGCATGAGCGCGATGGCGATCTTGGGCTCGACGCCGGTGCCCATCCAGATCACGAACAGCGGCGCCAGCGCCACCTTCGGCACGCTGTTGAGCGCAACGAGGAGCGTATAGACCGTGCGCTCGATGAATTTGGAATGGACGATGCCCACCGCCAGCGCCAGCCCCAGCACCACGGCAAGGCCGAAGCCCGCGAGGGTGGTGTAGAGCGTGAAGGCCGACATCTGGAGGAAATAGCCCGGCGAGAGCAGGAACTCCTGCCAGATCACGCTCGGTGCCGGCAGGATGATGGGCGCCGGCTTGAAGACATAGACCGCCGCCTCCCACGCGATGAGCACGGCGACGAGCAGGCCCACCACCATGCCCGCCTCCACCAGCGAGGTGGGCAGGCGCTGGGGCATGGGCGGATCGAGGGTCTCGGTGGCGCTGCTGGAGGCGCCGTTCCCGGAGGTGCCGTTCCCGGAGGCGATCATGGGGCATCGTCCTTCAGCACGCCGAGGCTGGCGAAGAGGTGGCGGACATGGGCGACATAACGGCCGAACTCGGCGCTCTCGCGCATGGCGAGATGCCGGGGCCGGGGCAGGTCGATGTCGATGATCTCGACGATCCGGCCCGGGTTGCGGTCCATCATGACCACCCGGTCGGAGAGGAAGATGGCTTCCGTAATGCCATGGGTCACGAACACCACGGTCTTGCGCGTGTCCTGCCAGATGCGCGCAAGTTCGAGATTGAGATCGTCGCGCGTCATGGCGTCGAGCGCGCCGAACGGCTCGTCCATGAGCAGGAGCTTGGGGTCGCAGAGCAAGGCCCGGCAGATGGCCGCCCGCTGGCGCATGCCGCCGGAGAGTTCCCAGGGATGGCGGCTCTCGAATCCGCCGAGTCCGAAGCGCCCGAGCAGCGCCAGCGCGCGCTCCCGCACCGCCGGGCCCTTGAGCCCGGCGAACTCTGCGGTGATGAGCACGTTGTCGAGAATGGTGCGCCAGTCCAGCAGCACGTCGCGCTGGAAGACGATGCCCATGTTCTGGGGCGGCCCCTTGAGGGCTTGGCCGTCCACGGAGATCGTCCCGGCGCTCGCGTCTTCCAGCCCCGCGATGCACTTGAGCAGCGTGGACTTCCCGCAGCCGCTCGGCCCGAGGATGGAGACGAACTCCCCCTCCTTGACCTCAAGGCCGATGCCTTTCAGCGCAGTGACCGGTCCGCGGGGCGAGCCGTACGTCTTGCGGACGCCGGAGATCGAGAGATAGGCCATCGTCGTGGCATCCGTCCTCGAGGCGACGTGGGCGTTCACTGAATGAACTCGTTGGTGAAGTAGGTGGCGGGGTCCGTGCCGGGCTTGATCGCGCCCGCGTCCACCGCCGACTTCGCCGCCTTAGCCCAGTCTTCCGGCGACTGGTAGCCGATGGGCTTGCCCTTGGTGTTGGGCGTATCGAAGAAGTCGATGGTGAGCTTGATCTGGTCGGCCAGCACCTTCTTGTCCAGCTTGGCGTTGGGGCGCTGCTTGATGATGGCGTCCGCCGCCTCGTCGATGTGGCCGTCGCGGATGTAGGCCCACGCCTTCTGCTGCACCTCGACCAGCTTCTTCAGCGCCTCCTTGCGGCCTTCGATGGTCTTCTCGGTGGCGATGAGGCCGTAGCTCGGGAAGGTGATGCCCACATCTTCGGCAAGGATCGCCTTGGAAGGACGGTTCGCGGCGGCGACTGGAATGGCGGAGGGCTCGGTGGACATGAGGCCATCGGCCCGCTTGGCGGTGTAGGTGCCCCACACGGCGGCCGGGTCCACGAACATCACGTTGACCGTGGAGCGGTCGAGGCCGCCCTGCTTCAGCCAGTAGTCGATGAACGGCGCCCACGGGCTCGCGGCGAAGACCACGAGGCTCTTGCCCTTGAAGTCGGCGACCTTGGCGATGGGCGAATCCTGGTCGACGAGGACCGCGAGGTCGGTCCTCTTGTCGAAGCCGGCGAACGCCTTGGCGGTGGAGCCGTTCTCGCGCGCCTGCGGCAGGAGGCCGACCTGGATCTGGCCGACGTCCACCTGCCCGGCATTCACCAATTGGAGCGTGTTGCCGGAGCCGCGGCCGTCCTGGATGTCCACGTCGAGGCCGGCATCCTTGAACCACCCCTTTTCCTTGGCGAGATGCATGCCCGCATGCACGCCCCAGGGCGAGAAATCGAGACGGATCGTCATCTTCTCCTCCGCCGCGGCGGGGCCGGCGGCGAGCGGGCCTGCCAGCAGAGCGGCGGCGGCGACGGCCCGGACGAGGCGGGCGGCGATGGACGTCGTTTTCATTATTGCGATCCCCTCTTCGGCATCGAAATGAGACTATATGGTCCAATACGTCATGCAAGAGGATTTATGCACCAGTCGCAGCAAATGGTTTGTGCAGTTCGTGTCTTGACGGGGGTATCGATCATAACTAACCATTCAGTCCAATAACTCAGGAGATATGTCGTGGGGACACTCACCGGCCTGGAGCGCGCCGCGACTGGCGCGCGCATCGGCGTCGACATCGGCGGCACTTTCACGGACCTCGTGCTCGCCGACGGGCGCGGCGCGGTATTCCATCGCAAGGTCGCCTCAACCCCCGCGGCACCCGAGGAAGCGGTTCTGGAGGGCGTCGCCGCCATCATCGCCGATGCCCGGCTGACGCCGGGCGACGTGGCGGAGGTGGTGCACGGCACCACCGTCGGCTCCAACACTTTGCTGCAGAAGGTGGGAGCGCCCACCGGCCTCATCACCACCAAGGGTTTTCGCGACGTGCTGGAGATCGGCCGGCTGCGCACCCCGTCCATGTTTGATCTGCAATGGGAAAAGCCGGTCCCGCTGGTCGCCCGCCGCTACCGCAAGGAAGTGGCCGAGCGCATCGCCGCCGATGGCACCATCCTCGTGCCGCTCGATGAGGCGGCGGTGCTGGAAGCCGCGCAGGAGCTGGTGGATGCGGGCATCACGTCCTTCGCCGTCTGTTTCCTCAACAGCTATCGCAATCCCGCGCACGAGCAGCGCGCCGCGACCCTGATCGCCGGGCATTTCCCGCAGGTGCGCGTCACAAGCTCCATCTCGGTGCTGCCCGAGGCGAAGGAATATGAGCGCACCAGCACCACCGTGGTGAACGCCTATGTGCGGCCGGTGCTCGAAGCCTATCTCACGCGGCTGGAGCGCGGCCTTGCCGATGCCGGCATCGAGGCGCCGCTCCTCGTCTGCAATTCCAACGGCGCCCTCGCCTCGTCAGGCACGGCGCGGGAAAAGCCGGTCTTCTTCATCTCCTCCGGCCGGGCCGCCGGTGTCGTGGGCGGCTCGCGCCTCGGCGAAGCGCTGGATATCAAGGATCTCGTGGTGTTCGACATGGGCGGCACCACCGCCTCCGCCTCGCTCGTCCAGAACGGCGAGCTGACGCGGGTGAGCGAGTACGAGTTCCGCGCCGGCATCTCCACGCCCAGCCGCTTCATCAAGGCGGGCGGCTACATGATGAGCGTGCCCACGGTGGACGTGGCCGAGGTGGGCTCGGGCGCCGGCTCCATCGCCTATGTGGACCAGGGCGGGCTGATGCGCGTCGGCCCGGTCTCCGCCGGCGCCGATCCCGGCCCCGCCTGCTACGGCATCGGCGGCTCGCGGCCCACGGTGACGGACGCCAACCTTCTGCTCGGATACCTGCCCGCCCAGCTTGCCGGCGGCTCCCGCGCGCTCTCGGTGGAAGCGGCCCGCGCCGCCATTGCCCGCGATCTCGCCGACCCGTTCGGCCTGACGCCCGAAGATGCCGCCTGCGGCGTGCGCGACGTGGTGAACGCCAACATGGCCCGCGCCATCCGCGCGGTGACGGTGGAGCGCGGCGTTGATCCGCGCGACTTCACGCTGGTGGCCATCGGCGGCTCCGGCCCGGTGCATGCGGCGGACATCGCCCGCCTCCTCTCCATGCCGCGCGTGCTGGTGCCGGCCTCGCCGGGCGTGTTCACTGCCATGGGCATGCTGGCGGGGGATGTGGAGCGCTATTTCATCCGCCCCTTCGCGGTGAAGCTCGCCGATTTCCAGCCGTCCGAGGCAGAAACGGCCTTCGCCGCGCTGGAGGCCGATGCCCGCGCCGCCCTCGCCGGCGAGGATGTCGCCGAGCACCTGATGAGCGTGACGCGCGAGGTGGACATGCGCTTCCGCGGCCAGGAAATGTCGCTCTCCGTGCCCTATCTGGCGGACCGGGATGCGCTGCACGCGGCGTTCAAGGCGGCCTATGAGGCCATCTACAGCTACTCTTCCTCCGACACCATCGAGGTGGTGAGCCTGAGGGTGATCGGACGCGGCCTCCGGCCCGGCAAGATCGACTTCCGCGCCGCCCATGCCCGTGGCGAGGGTTCGGGCGCGCCGGAGAGCATTCGCAAGGTTTATTACGGCGCGGAGCAGGGCCACATCGAGACGCCGGTCTATGTGCGCACGCGCTGCCCGGCGCGCATCGTCGGCCCCGCCGTCATCGAGGGGGCGGACAGCACCGTCGTGGTGCCCCCCGGCGCCACCGCCGAGGCCGACGCCCACGCCAATCTCCTGATCACCCTCGCCTGACGGGATCGCGCCATGCTCGACCAGACCGACAAGACCATCGATCCCGTCACCTTCGCGGTGCTCAAGAGCGCGTTTGAATCCATCGTGGACGACATGGCCTACACGGTCATGCGCACCGCCCGCTCCCCCATCGTGCGCGACGTGCTCGATTATTCCGCCACCATGTGCGACGCCAAGGGGCGCATCCTCGCCCAGGCGAAGACGGTGGCGCTGCATCTCGGCGCCGTGCCGGACGCCATGGAGGCGATCCAGCGCCACTATGGCGACGACCTCAACCCCGGCGACGTCATCATCCTCAACGACCCCTATGACGGCGGAATGCACCTGCCGGATATCTTCATGTTCAAGCCCATCTTCGATGGCGCGCAGCACATCGGCTTCTCCGTCGTGATCTGCCACCATTGCGACGTGGGCGGCCGCGTGCCGGGCTCGAACGCCTCGGATTCCACCGAGATCTTCCAGGAAGGCCTGCGCATTCCGCCCCTGAAGCTGTTCGACAAGGGCGTGCGCAACAAGACCCTGTTCGACATCATCGCGAAGAACGTGCGCCTGCCCGATCTGGTCATCGGCGACCTTGAGGCGCAGCTCGCCACCTGTGCCCTTGGTGAGCGCGAGTTCCTGCGCCTCACCGAGAAGTACGGCATTCCGCTGGTGGAGAAATTCCTCGCCGAGTTCCTCGATTACGGCGAGCGCCTCGTGCGCAAGGCCTTCGCCACCTGGCCGGACGGCAGCTATGCCTTCACCGACTACATCGACGGCGACGGCTTCGACGAGAGCGAGATCCCGATCCATGTGACCATCACGGTCAAGGGTGACCACATCGGCGTGGATTTCGAGGGCTCGGCGCCGCAGGTGAAGGGGGCGATCAATTCCACGCTCTCCTTCGTCAAGTCGGCCACCTACCTCGCCGTGCGCTGCGTGCTGGACCCCGATGTGCCGAACAATGCCGGGCTCTATCGCTGCGTCGATGTGAGCGCGCCGAAGGGCAGCGTGCTCAATCCCGAATTCCCCGCCCCCGTCGCCGCTCGCGCCCTCACCGGCTACCGGGTGGTGGACACCGTGCTCGGCGCCCTCGCCGCCATCGTGCCCGAGCGGGTGTGCGCGGCCGGCGAAGGCGGCAACACGGTGGTCTGCCTCGGCGGCTACGACACCGAGACGCGCGAGCCCTTCATCGTGGTGGACATGATCAACGGCGCGCTCGGCGCGCGGGCGACGCGGGACGGCATCGATGCGGTGACGAACCCCTCGCAGAACATGTCGAACATGCCGGTGGAGATCATGGAGGCGACCTATCCGCTCATGATCGAGGAATATGCCCTGCGCGACGATTCGTGCGGCGCCGGCAGGACGCGGGGCGGCCTCGGCGTGGTCCGCCAGTACCGGCTCCTCGCCGACGAGGCGGTGATGCAGCTGCGCGCGGACCGTTATGCCCATGCCCCCTACGGCCTGTTCGGGGGCAAGCCCGGCGCGCTCTCGCGGAACCTCCTGTCCGAGGCCGGCAATTTCGAGCTGCTGGCCAGCAAGGTCACCCGCAACGTGAGCAAGGGAACGGTCATCCGCCACGAGCAGGCTGGCGGCGGCGGCTATGGCGATCCGCTGACACGCCCGCCGGAAGCCGTGCTGGAGGATGTGCTGGACGGCAAGATCAGCCCCGCCTATGCCCGCGACGGCTTCGGCGTGCTGGTGGTGAACGGCGCCGTCGATGCCCACGCGACAGCGGCGCTGCGCAGCGCCATGGCGGGGAACGGATCATGAGCATTGTGCCCGGCGATTTCTCCCGCTTTGCCATCAACCAGATCACCACCCCGTCCCTCTCCCTCGCCGAGGCGGTAGACACCTATGCGCGCCATGGCGCGCGCGGCATCGGGGTCTGGAACCAGTATCTGGAAGGCATCGCGCCGGCCGCGGCCGGGCGGATGATCCGTGACGCGGGCCTGTTCGTGCCGTGCCTGTGCACGACGGCGTGGGTGAACCTCGCCGATCCCCTCGCCCGCGCCGCGGCCATCGACGAGAACCGTCGGCGGCTCGATGCCGCGCACGATCTGGGCGCAGCATGCCTCGTCGTGGTGCCCGGCGGCCTCGCCACTGGCGAGAAGGACATCGGCGCCGCCCGCAACCGGGTGGCGGATGCGCTGGCCGAGCTTCTGCCCCATGCCCGGGCGGCGGGCGTCGCCCTCGGTCTCGAACCGCTGCATCCCATGTTCGCGGCCGACCGCTCCTGCCTCAACACCTTTCGCCACTGCCTTGATCTGGTCGAGGCGATGGGTGCCGGCACGGGCATCGTGGCCGACGTGTACCATTGCTGGTGGGATCCGGACTTCGCGGCGGACCTGAAGGCGGCTGGAGCGGCGCGCATCCTCACCTTCCATCTGTGCGACTGGCTGGTGCCGACACGCGATGTCTATCAGGACCGGGGCATGGTGGGCGACGGCGTCATCGACACCGCCTTCTATCGCCGTCTCCTGGACGAGATCGCATATGACGGCCCATTCGAGATCGAGATCTTCTCGAAGCTCGACTGGTGGACCCGCGACGCCGCCGAGACGACGCGCATCAGCCTGGAACGGTGCGAGCCCTTCGTCGCACCGCGCCCTGGCGCCACAGTTTGCGGTTGACGGAAGCGGTGCCGCGCATCCTCATGGGATCATGGTCGAAAAGGACGTATCGGTTGTGAGCGAGAAACCCCGCAAACGCGATTCCATCGGCACGCAGGACAAGATCCTCGCGGCTGCGCAGATGGAGTTTGCCCGGCGGGGGTACGATGGCGCCCGGGTGGATGCCATCATCGCCCGCGCGAAGATCAGCAAGAACCTGCTCTACCACCACTTCACCTCCAAGGAAGAGCTGTATGTGAAGGTGCTGGAGCGCACCTACGAGGCCATGCGCCGCCGGCAGGAGGAAATCCCCCTCACCGGCCTCGAGCCCGTGGCGGCGATCCGCCGCCTGTGTGATGCGACCTTCCAGACCTTTATCGAGGAGCCCGAGGTCATCGTGATGATGAACTCGGAAAACATCCATCGCGGGCGCCATGTGGCCAAGTCGCCGATCATCCGCCAGCTCTACAGCCGCCTCGCCGGCACCGTGGACGCCATCCTGCGGGAGGGCGAGCGCAAGGGCGTGTTCCGGCCGGGCGTGGACGCCATTGACCTTTACATCTCCATCTCGGCGATGGGCTATTTCTACATCTCCAACCGCTTCACCCTGTCGATGATCTTCGATCGCGACCTGATGCGCCCGGATTTTCTGGAGCAGCACCGGGCGACCATCATCGACATGACCCTCGCCTATCTCACCGAGGGCGCGCCCAATCGGGAAGCGGCCCGCGCCGAGGCTCCGGAACGCACGTCGCCCGATGCGGAACCTGCCGCTCCCGGCCGAAGGAAGCGCGTGATCGCCAAGGTCTGACATCGCCCTGCCGATGCGGCCGCGCGCCCTCCTGTCCCCAGGAAGAGACACCGAATGCCGACCCCGCCTGTCCCCGCATCCACCTCCCTCCTCATGGCCGGAGGGCTGGCCACCGCCTTCCGCTCCATTCCGCCGGACGAGGCGGTCGCGGTGCTCACCCGTCATTTCGGCCTGTCGGGGACTTTGACGCGGCTCGACACGGAGAAGGACGACACCTTCCTGGTCAGCGGTGCGCAGGGCCGCCACATCGCCAAATTCTCCAATCCCGACGAAGACCCGCGCGAGATCTCGCTGCAGGCCGAACTGCTGGACCACGTGGCGAAGGCCGATCCCCTGCTGCCGGTGCCCCGGGTGGTGCGGACGGTCCAGGGCGACGCATTCCTCTCCCACGAGGACAGCCATGGGCAGGTGCGGCTCGTGCGGGTGCTGACCTATCTCGACGGCACGCCGCTCGACCGGATCGAGGCGACGGGCGAGGAGCGCGAGAAGCTGGGGGCGAGCCTCGCCCGCCTGCGGCTGGCCATGGCCCGCTTCTCCCACCCCCACGACACCCGCGAAATCGCCTGGGACGTGCAGCACCTGCCCAAGCTCGCCTTCCTCATGGAGCGCATCGCGGACAGGGACCGCCGCCGCCAGCTCGAACGCGGGCTCGATCGCTTTCGCGCGCTGCAAGGCCGGCTTGCGGCCTGCCGCACGCAGGTGCTGCACAACGATTTCAGCCGCTCCAACGTGGTGGTGGATCGCGCGCGGCCGCAATTCATCTCCGGCATCATCGATTTCGGCGACGTGGTGCGCACCGCCATCGTCATCGACCTGTCGACCGCCCTTCTCAACCAGCTGAGCCCGGTGGGATCGGATGCGATGTTCGATGCCGGGCGCGACCTGCTGCGCGGCTACCTTAGCGTCGCCGACCTGACGCAGGATGAACTGCTGCTTCTGCCGCACATGGTCATGGCCCGCGTCATCGCCCGCGCCCTCATCACCACATGGCGGGCGGAACAGTTCCCCGACAATGCGACCTACATCCTGCGCAACACGCACCAGAGCTGGTCGCAGCTCGACCATTTCCTCAGCCGCTCCGTCGAGGAGGTCAGCGAGACCTTCCTCGCCGTCCGTCCGCGCTTTCAGTCCGCCCTGTGAAGGAGGCGTTTCGTCATGACCGAGGTGAAGGAACGCAAGATCAACGTCGGGATGGTCAATGGCTTCGATCCGGCCAACCTCTCCGCCCTCGACCCCGCGACGCAGGACAGGATCGTGCGCCGGCAGGCGCTGCTCGGGCCGGCCTACCGCCTCATGTACGCCCACCCGGTGGAGATCAGCCGCGCCAAGGGCACCCACCTGTGGGACAGCGCCGGCAACGAATATCTCGACGCCTACAACAACGTCGTATCCGTGGGCCACTGCCACCCGCGCGTGGTCGAGGCGGTCCATGAGCAGATGCAGACGCTGTGTACCCACACGCGCTATCTGCAGGATGGGATTCTCGATTTCGCGGAAGAGATCGTCCCGACCTTCGGCGATCCCATCCGCCACATCATGTTCACCTGCACCGGGTCCGAGGCCAACGACCTCGCGCTCCGCATCGCCATGCACCACACCGGTCGCAAGGGCATCGTCATCACGTCCGAGGCCTATACCGGCAATTCCTTCCTCACCGCCGGGCTGTCGCCGTCGCTCGGGAAGAAGTCGCCGCTGGGTGAATGGGTGCGGCGGATTCCGGGGCCGGACTCCTACCGCATGGCCCCTGCGGAGATCGCGGCGACGCTCATCCGCCAGTTGAAATACGAGATCGAGGAGCTGGAACGACGCGGCGAGGGGCTGGCCGCCTTCATCGCCGATTCCCTGTTCTCCTCGGACGGCATCTATGCCAATCCCACCGACATTCTCGGCCCAATCGCGGAGGTGGTGCGGGCGGCGGGCGGCGTGGTGATCGCCGATGAGGTGCAGGCTGGCTTCGGCCGGTCCGGCGACCGGCTCTGGGGCTTCCAGCGCCACGGCCTTCAGCCGGATATCGTCACCATGGGCAAGCCCATGGGCAACGGCTTCCCCGTCGCCGCCGTGGCCGTTGCACCCCACGTCATCGAGCGCTTCGGCAACGAGATGCGCTATTTCAACACCTTCGGCGGCAACACGGTGGCCATCGCCGCCGCGCGGGCGACCTTCGATGTGCTGATGTCGGAAGGGTTGCAGGAGAATGCCGCCCGCATTGGCCGGATGATCCAGGATGGCATCCGGGAGATCGCAGAGTCCGACGCGCGGATCGGCGACGTCCGGGGGGCGGGGCTCTATATCGGCGTGGAATTCGTGAAGGACCGCGCGACCAAGGAGCCGGATTCCGCCACCGCCCTCGCCGTGGTGGACGGGCTGCGCCAGCGCCGGGTGCTGATCTCGGCGACCGGATATCACGCCAACACGCTGAAGATCCGCCCGCCGCTCGTCTTCTCGGCGGCGGATGCGGACCGCCTTCTCACCACCCTGGCGGAGACGCTGAAGGCCGTTTGACCGGGCCAGCCGCCGCAAGGGTCTTGCGGCGGCTGCCTTCCAGCATCAAGCGGTGGTTTTCAGCGCGTCGGCGATCATCGAGACGAGGGTGTCAATCTGCTCCTTCTCGATGATCAGAGGCGGCGACAGGGCGATGATGTCGCCGGTGACGCGGATGAGGAGCCCCTTGCGGAAGCACTCGACAAAGACGTCATAGGCCCGTGCGCCCGGTGCGCCGTCGCGCGAGCGAAGCTCGATGGCGCCGACGAGGCCGAGGTTGCGGATATCCGCCACGTGCGGCAGCCCCTTGAGGCCGTGCAGCGCTTCCTGCCAGTAGTCCGCAAGCTCCGCCCCGCGGGTCAGGAGCCCCTCCTCCGCATAGATACCCAGCGTCGCAAGGCCCGCCGCACAGGCCACCGGGTGGCCCGAATAGGTGTAGCCGTGGAACAGCTCGATCTGGTTCTCCGGGCCGGTCATGAGGCCGTCGTGAACCTTGCGCGAGGCGAAGACGGCGCCCATGGGGATGGCACCGTTGGTGAGGCCCTTGGCGGTGGTCACGATATCGGGCGTGACGCCGAAATAGTCGGTCGCGAACGGCGTGCCGAGGCGGCCGAAGCCGGTGATGACCTCATCGAAGATCAGCAGGATGCCGTACTTGTCGGCAATGGCCCGCAGGCGCTCCAGATATCCCTTCGGCGGCAGGATGACGCCGGCCGAGCCGGCCATGGGCTCCACGATGACCGCGGCGATGGTCTCGGCGCCATGCAGGGCGACGAGCCGCTCCAGATCCTCCGCCAGCTCGATGCCATGGGTCGGCAGGCCCTTGGAAAAGGCGTTGCGCTCGGTGTCGAGCGTATGGCGCATGTGGTCGGCGGGGATCTGCGGGAAAACCCTGCGATTGTTGACGAGGCCGCCCACCGAGATGCCGCCGAACCCGACGCCGTGATAGCCCTTCTCCCGGCCGATGACGCGGGTGCGCGTGCCCTGCCCGATCGCCCGCTGATAGGCGATGGCGATCTTCAGCGCCGTATCCACCGATTCAGAACCGGACCCGGTGAAGAACACCCGGTCGAGACCGCCGTCCTTCCCGCCCGGCGCAATGGCGGCGAGCTTCTCGGCGAACTGGAAGACGACGGGGTGGCCCATCTGGAAGGTGGGCGCGAAATCGAGTTCGCCCAGCTGGCGCGCGACGGCCTCCGTGATCTCGGTGCGGCCGTGGCCGGCATTGACGCACCAGAGCCCGGACGTGCCGTCCAGAACCGTGTTGCCGTCGATGTCGGTGTAATACATGCCCTTCGCACCCGACAGGAGCCGGGGGGCGGCCTTGAACTGGCGGTTCGCGGTGAACGGCATCCAGAAATTGTCGAGACTGGGCTGGTTGGACCGAACGTGAAGGGTCATGCCGCTCTCCTTTGGCTGCCCTCCCATCGGCCAATTGGAGAGGCTGAACAAGTCGTTTTCTGAAAGCTACTATCTCGTTGAAAATGCTGACCACGAATGGCAGTAATTTCGGTATTCGCAACACCTGCAACAGGGGCTTCCGCCATGGACATCGGGGACCGGCTGCGCCAGTTGCGGCTGCTGCACGGCATTTCCCAGCGCGAGCTGGCCAAGCGGACGGGCGTGACCAACTCGACCATCTCGCTGATCGAGTCCAACACGTCGAACCCCTCGGTCGGCGCCCTGAAGCGGATTCTGGAGGGCATCCCCATCGGCCTCGCGGAGTTCTTCGCGTTCGAGCCGGAGGCGCCGAAGCAGACGTTCTATGCCGCCGAGGAACTCACCGAGATCGGCAAGGGCGCCATCTCCTATCGCCAGGTGGGAGAGCGCCTGTTCGGCCGCAAGCTGCAGATTCTGAAGGAATGCTACCAGCCGGGGGCGGACACCGGCGTCGTCCCGCTCGTCCATGAGGGCGAGGAAGGCGGCATCGTTCTGTCCGGGCGGCTGGAGGTGACGGTCGACGATGTGCGGCGCATCCTCGGCCCCGGCGACGCCTATTATTTCGAGAGCCGCCGCCCGCATCGCTTCCGCTGCATCGGCCCCAATCCCTGCGAGGTCATCAGCGCCTGCACCCCGCCGAGCTTCTGAGCGCGCTGCCTCAGCCGGCGTGCGCGACCCAGGCTGGGAAGAGGTGGCCCAGCGCGTCGCTCAGCATCTCCATGGCGATGGCCGCCAGCACGATGCCCATCAGGCGCTTGGAGATGCTCAGCGCGGTCGGCGAGAGGATGGAGGAGAGGGCCGGTGCCACGGCCATCGCAATGCCGAAAAACACCACATAGCCGATGAGCCCGAGATAGAACCCCGCCGCGCCGCCCGCGGTGGCGCTGGAGCCCGAGAAGATGATGATGGTGGTCATCGTGCCCGGGCCGATGGAAAGCGGAATGCCCAGCGGGTAGACACCCATGCTGGAGGCCGAGCTGAAGGTCTTCTTCTCCGCCTCCGTGCCGGCGTGCGCGCTGTGCTCCTCGCCGCTGAGCATGGAGAGCGCGAGGAGCAGCACGATGAGCCCGCCCGCCAGCTGGAAGTGGGTGACATCGATGCCGAACATGCCCAGCACGAAGCGTCCGCCCAGCGCGCAGACGAGGCAACCCAGCGCCACCGTCGCGTTCAGCACCAGCATGGTGCTGCGCCGCTCCGCCGGGGAGCGGTCCGCCGTCAGGCTCAGGAACACCGGGATGATCGTCAGCGGGTTCATGATGGCGAACAGCGCCGCGAACAGCTTGGCGGACAGCGTCAGATCGATACCGGCGAGATTCACGTCGCAAGCCCCCTGCGGCGGACGATTCAGGAGACCTGACCCTAGTGCAGGGGACCCTCGGGCTCAATGCGGGCGCGTCGCAGCGGCGCGCCCGCTTTGCCCGCTCAGATGCGCACCACCGTGCGCCCGCGCACGCCGCCGGCGATGATGTCGTCCGCCACCTGCGGCAGGTCCTCCAGCGCGACCTCGCGGGTGACGAGATCGAAATCGGCCTCGGTGAGGAGTTCGCCCAGCCGCGTCCAGGCGGCGAGGCGGCGCGGGGTCGGGCAGTTGACGGAATCAACGCCCAGCAGCGCCACGTTGCGCAGGATGAAAGGGAAGACGGTGGTCGGCAGGTCGGTGGCCGCCGCGAGGCCGCAGGCTGCGACAGCGCCACCGTAGCGGGTGGCGGCGAGCACGTTGGCGAGGATGGTGCCGCCCACGGTGTCCACCGCGCCGTGCCAGCGCTCGCCGGCCAAAGGCTTGCCCGCTGCCGCATAGGTGGCGCGGTCCACGATGTCGGTGGCGCCGAGGCTTTTCAGGAAGTCCGCCTCGGCCGGACGGCCGGTCAGCGCGCTCACCTTGTAGCCAAGGCGCGAGAGCAGGCGCACCGCGACGCTGCCCACGCCGCCGGCGGCGCCCGTCACCAGCACATCACCGCCCGCCGCAATGCCATAGCGCTCCAGCGCATCCACGCACAGCATGGCGGTGAGGCCGGCGGTGCCGATGGCCATGGCCTGGCGCGGGGTGAGGCTTTCGGGCAGCTTCACCAGCCACTCGCCCTTCACCTTGGCCCGCTCGGCGAAGCCGCCGGACCAGTTCTCGCCGACGCCCCAGCCGGTCAGCACCACCTTGTCGCCCGGCGCGAAGCCCGGATTGTCGCTGGCCCGCACCGTGCCGGCGAAGTCGATGCCCGGCACCATGGGCAGCGCGCGCAGGATGCGGCTCATGCCCTTCAGGGCAAGGCCGTCCTTGTAGTTGAAGGAGGAATATTCGACATCCACCGTCACGTCGCCGGCCGGCAGATCAGCCTCGGTGATGGTCTCGATGGCGATGGCCTGCCCGGCGTCGGTCTTGCGCGCCATGAGGGCGCGGAAGGTCTCGGTGCTCATTGGACGTTTCCCTGTGATGTGCGTGGACCGCGCAGGCGGCGTGCTCAGGGCCTTGCGGCCTTGCGGGCCTCTTCGGCCTTCTCGTACTGGGCGCGGATGTAGCGCACGAGCCCGCCGAGGGCGGCCACCGCCGCCTCGCCATCGCGGTCGCGCAGGGCCGCAAGCAGGGTCTCGTGATGGGCGACGATCTCCTTCCGGTCGCGGACACGGAAGATGATCATGTTGCTCACCGGCATGAGCGCTTCCACCACCGCGTTCATCAGGAAGCGCAGCAGAGCATTGCCCGCCGCGTCCACGATGGTGCGATGGAAGCGCACGTCGGAGGCGCAGAAATCCTGATCCGAAAGGCTCGCGGTGCGCTGCAGGGCGATCTCCGCCTCCAGCGCCGCAAGGTGGGCTTCTGTGCGGTTGAGCGCGGCGAGGCGGCAGCAGACCGCCTCCATCTCCAGCCGCGCGGTCGCCATTTCCTCCAGCGAGACGCCGCCGGTGGCGACGAGAAGGGTCACGGACGTGCCGAGGCTGGTGGCGAGTTCCTCTGGCGACGGACCGGTCACGAAGGTGCCCCCGGTCGGCCCGCGCCGCGAGCGGATGAGATGGCGCGCGGCGAGACGCTTCAGGGCCTCGCGCACGGTGGGGCGCGAGACGCCGAACTGAGCGGCCAGTTCCTCCTCGGTGGGCAGGCGCTCATCCACCTTCAGCCGGCCGTCCATGATGGCCTGCTGGAGCTGATCGGCGATCTGGCTCGCCGCGCTGGTGGTGACGATCTGGCCGTAGGTCGGTTCCATCTGATCCGTTCCGGGACGCCTTGGTCGTCCCTTGGTCTCAGATCGGTGACCTCAAATCAACCAAAAATTATTCGTTTGACAAATCTTCAAATGAGCCTTTGGTTCTACAGATCGCGGACGGAGATGCCGCGTCAAAAAGAAGACACAGGAAACGCCGGGAGAGAAGAAATGCGCGCTGCCCTCGTTGCGGCGACCGTGCTGTCGTGCGCCGTCGCCGTCCCGATCACGACCGCCCAGAGGGCTTCGGCCCAGATGGCCTCCGCTCAGGAAATGCCGACCTTCCGCATCGGCGTCATGAACGACCAGTCGAGCCTTTATTCCGACATCGCCGGCCCCGGCTCCGTGACCGCCGCGCAGATGGCGGTCGCGGACTTCAATCCGGAAAAGCACGGCTTCAAGGTGGAGGTGGTCTCCGCCGATCACCAGAACAAGGCGGACATCGGCTCCTCCATCGCGCGGCGTTGGTACGACCTCGACAAGGTGGACGCCATCGTCGACGTGCCCACCTCCTCGGTGGCCCTCGCCGTCGCTGACATCAGCCGCGACAAGAACAAGGTCTTCCTGGTGGCGAGCGCCGGCACGTCCGACCTCACCGCCAAGGCCTGCACGCCCAACACCGTCCACTGGACCTACGACACCTGGGCGCTCGCCAACGGCACCGCCCGTGCCATGATCAAGCAGGGCGGCGATTCCTGGTACTTTCTCACGGCCGACTATGCCTTCGGCCATGCGCTGGAGCGCGACGCGGCCGAGGTGGTGAAGGCCAACGGCGGCAAGGTGATGGGCCGCGCGCTGGCGCCGTTCCAGAGTTCCGACTTCTCCTCCTTCATCCTGCAGGCGCAGGGCTCTGGCGCGAAGGTGGTGGCGCTGGCCAATTCCGGCGGCGACACCATCAATTCGGTGAAGCAGGCGGCGGAGTTCGGCCTGTCGCAGAAGCAGAAGCTGGTCAGCCTGCTCATCTTCCTGTCCGACATCCATTCTCTGGGCCTGAAGACGGCGCAGGGCCTCATGCTCACCAACGCCTTCTACTGGGACCTGAACGACGGCACCCGCGCCTTCGGCAAGGCGTTCGGCGCGCGCAACAACGGCCGCATGCCGACCATGAACCAGGCCGGTACCTATGCCGCCACGCTGCACTGGATGAAGGCCATCGCCGCCATGGACAAGGCGAAGGCCCATGACGGCGCCGCCGTGGTCGCGCAGATGAAGGCCATGCCCACCGACGATCCCCTGTTCGGCAAGGGCCACATCCGCGCCGACGGCCGCACCATCCACGACATGTACCTGTGGCAGGTGAAGACGCCCGAGGAGTCCAAGGGTCCCTACGACTATCTGAAGCTGGTTGCGACCATCCCCGGCGACGAGGCCTTCCGGCCCATGTCGCCCGAGGCCTGCCCGATGCTGAAGAAGGCCGGCTGAAGTGACGGCGCCGGCGACAGCCGCCCGCACGGACGGCAAGGCCTTTTCCCTCGCGATCCTCGTGGTCGCGGAAGTGGCGGCGATGGCGACATGGTTCGCCACCACCGCCTCTTTGGGGGCGATCCGGGCGCAGTGGAGCCTGTCGCCCTTTCAGGAGGCCTTGCTCACCAGTTCCGTGCAGGCGGGCTTCGTCGCCGGCACCCTCCTCAGCGCCCTGCTCTCTCTGGCGGACCGCGCGGACTTGCGGACGCTCTTCTCCATCTCGGCCCTTGTCGCGGCGCTAGCCAACGGCGCCATCCTCCTGTTCGAGCCCACCCATCCTGCGGTGCCGCTGCTGCGGTTTATGACCGGCATGTGCATGGCGGGGGTCTATCCCGTGGGCATGAAGCTCGCGGCCACCTGGGCGAAGGGCGATCTCGGCCTGCTCATCGGCATGCTGGTGGCGGCCCTCACCCTGGGCTCGGCCTCGCCCCATGCCATGGCGGCGGTGGGCGGGCTGGATTGGCGCGCACCGGTGGCGGGCGCGGCGGCGAGCGCGCTGGTAGCCGCCCTCCTCATCCGCTTCGCCAAACTCGGCCCCAACCATGCGAAGGCGCCGCCGCTGCGGCTCTCCAATGCCCTCGATGCATTCCGGCGCCCGGCGCTGCGGCTCGCCAATCTCGGCTATTTCGGCCACATGTGGGAGCTGTACGCCATGTGGGCGTGGATCGGCGCCTTCTTCGCCGCCAGCTTCGCCGCCCGCTATGGCGATGCCCCGCCCCTCGACCCGCGCCTCGCCACCTTCTGCGTGGTCGCCATCGGCGCCGTGGGCGCGCTGGGCGGCGGCTTCGCGGCCGACCGGCTGGGGCGTACCTTCGTCACGGCTTTGTCCATGGCGGTGAGCGGCCTGTGCGCGGCGGGCATCGGCTTCCTGTTCGGCGCCTCGATCTGGCTGGTGCTGCCGCTGGCGCTGGTGTGGGGGGTGTCGGTGATCTCCGATTCCGCGCAATTCTCCGCCGCCGTGACGGAGCTGTCCGACCGCAGCCTCATCGGCACCATGCTGACAGTGCAGACCTGCGTCGGCTTCCTCATCACGCTGGTGAGCATCCACCTCCTGCCCTATGCGGTGGATGCGTTCGGCTGGCGTTTCGCCTTCCTCATCCTTGCCATCGGCCCCTTCCTCGGCGTCCTCGCCATGCTGCGCCTGCGCCTGCGGCCCGAGGCGGCGAGCATGGCTGGCGGCCGCCGCTGACCCCTCTCCACGAGGCTTCCATGACCTTCACCAAGATCGCTTACGAAACCCGCGACGGCATTGCCCTTCTCACCCTCAACCGGCCCGAGCGCACCAATGCGCTGGACCAGGAGATGCTCGGCGAGATCAACGCCGCCATGGACCGCGCCGAGGCGGATGCGGACGTGAAGGCGGTGATCGTGCGCGGCGCCGGCAATGCCTTCTCCTCCGGCTTCGATCTCAAGGCGCAGATGGAGGCGCGCCCGGTGGGCGTCGATGCGTGGCGGCCCGTGCTGCGCAAGGATTTCGACACGGTGATGCGCTTCTGGCACTGCCCCAAGCCCACCATCGCCATGGTGCGCGGCGCCTGCCTTGCCGGCGCCTGCGAACTGGCCCTCGCCTGCGACATGACTATCGCATCCGACGACGCCTTCTTCGGCGAGCCGGAGCTGAAGTTTGGCGCCGGCATCGTGGTGATGCTGCTGCCGTGGATCGTCGGGCCGAAGATCGCCAAGGAGATCATCCTGCTCGGCGAGGACCGTGTGAGCGCGCAACGCGCGGCCGAGATCGGGATGATAAATCGGGTCGTGCCCGCCGACCGGCTGGAGGCCGAGGCGATGCGGGTGGCCCGGCACATCGGCGCCATCGACCCCGGCCTCGTGAAGGAAACAAAGCGCGCGCTCAATCGCGCGCTGGAGACGCAGGGCATGTTGCAGGCGCTGGAAAGCGCGCTGGAGATCGACCTTTCCATCGAGGGCGCGGGCTCGGCCGACAAGATTGCCTTCTTCGACGTCGCCCGCCGCGAAGGGCTGCGCGCCGCCATCGCCTGGCGCGATGCGCGCTTCCCGGCGCGCGAAGGCTGAGGGGGCCGTGATGGGCGCGCTCTGCCGCATCCTGGATGACGCGGCCGGCACCGTGGCCGAGGACGGCGGCGCGACGCACAACGCCGACATCCTCCGCACGGAAGCCGCCACCCTCGCCGCACGCCTGCGGGCGGAAGGGCTCGGCGCCGACGAGCCGGTGGTGGTCCGCGTCGCCAATCGCGCAACCGACCTCGCCGCTTTCTTTGCCGTCTGGCAGGCGGGCGGCGTCGCGGTGCCGCTCCATTCCGGGGCGGCGGAGATGACCCGCGCCGCCATCATCGAGCAGACCGGCGCCCGGTTTCTCGTCTGCGACGGCACCGTGTCGCGCCTGGCAGAGGCTGTCCCGCCGGCCCGGCCCCTGCTCCATGGCGCCGCGCTCATCGTCTTCACCTCCGGCTCCACCGGCAAGCCCAAGGGCGTGGTGCTCGGCCACGACCGCTTCGCCGGAAAGCTCGACGCGCTTCAGGCCCTGCTCGCCCTCGGCCCCGGCGACAGGGTGGTGCTGCCGCTCCAGCTCATCTTCATCTTCGGCCTGTGGGTGGCCCTGCTCTCCTTGAAGACCGGCGCGCGTCTCGAACTGGTGGGCAAGTTCACGCCCGCCGGCCTCAAGGCGCGCCTGCCCGAGGCTACCGTCCTCGCCACCGTCCCCTCCATGCTGCGCACCTTGTTCGGGGAGGGCGAGGTGGCGGCACCGCGCCTGCGGGCCATCCTGACCGGCGGCGAAGGGCTGGGGACGCATCTCGCCGGAACCATCGCGGCGCAGCTGCCGGATGCCGGCGTGTTCGACCTCTATGGCCTCACCGAGACGGGTTCCTGCGACTTCTGCCTGACACCGGCGGAGGCGGTGACCGGGCGCGGCTCGATCGGCCGCCCAACGCAGGGGGTCGCCTATCTCATCTCGGATGATCCCGCCGCCGGCGCCACGGGGTCGGGGCCGGACGCGGCGGGCGAACTGCTCATCCGCACCCCCTTCGGCATGCTCGGCTATCTCGACAATCCGGACCTCACGCAGGCCGCCTTCCGCGACGGCTATTTCCGCACCGGCGACGTGGCGCGGCGACGCGCGGATGGCTCGGTGGAGATCGTCGGCCGCATCAAGGAGATCGTCTCGCGCGGCGGCAACAAGATCGCGCCGGCCGAGATCGAGACGGTGCTGTGCGCCCATCCCGCCGTCGCCCAGGCCCTCGCCGCCGGCGTGCCCGACCCCCGCCTCGGCGAGGCGCTCCACGCGGCGGTGGTGCTGCGAGCGGGCAACTCGGCCTCTGCCGACGACTTGCGCGCATGGTGCGCGGCGCGCATCGAGCGGTTCAAGGTGCCGGACGCCATCCATGTGGTGGCCGCGCTCCCGACAGGCCCCACGGGAAAGGCCTACCGGCCGGGCATCCGCACCCTCGCCGACGCCGCCGCGCAGGGCCCCTCGCGAGGGGAGTGACCCGCGTTCTCCGAGCGCGAGACCCAATGTCGCGCTCCCGCCGGGGAACCCGGACCCGCCTTCGCGGCTTCCTCTCCTGATGCCGCCGAGGCATGTCCGAACATCCGGGCGGAGGGGACGTATTGCTCGACCGCAGGTCATTCATGCTGGGCGCGGCCGCGCTTTCGGCGCTTCAGGCCGCCGCGGCGCATCCGGCGCAGGCCCAGGAGGGCGAGCGGTTCGATGCCGACACGGTGCGCAACATGGCGCGCCAGCTCGCGGCGAAGCCTTACAAGCAGGGCAACCAGTCCCTGCCCGCCGCGCTCGACAAGCTCAGCTATGACGATTACCGCAACATCCGCTTCAATGCCGACCGCTCGGTGTGGCGCGGCCAGCGCCTGCCGTTCGAGATGCAGCTCCTCCACCGGGGCTTCCTGTTCCGCGATCAGGTGGATGTCTTCGTTGTGGCCGAGGGACGCGCCCGGCGCATCGCCTACGATCCCGGGCTGTTCCGCTTCGAGCATGGGCTGAAGGCGCCCGATCCGGGTGCCGATCTGGGCTTCTCCGGCTTCCGCCTGCACGGCCCGCTCAACCGGCCCGATTATCTCGACGAGATCGCGGTCTTCCAGGGCGCGAGCTATTTCCGCGCCGTCGCCAAGGGGCAAGGCTACGGCACCTCCGCCCGCGGGCTCGCGGTGAAGACGGCTTCGGCCTCGGGCGAGGAATTCCCGGTGTTCAAGGCCTTCTATGTGGAGCAGCCGCGGCCGGACGTGCCTTCCATCGTCGTTCACGCGCTGCTCGACAGCCCGAGCGCCACGGCGGCCCACCGCTTCACCATCCGCCCCGGAGATGCCACCGTGATGACGGTGGAAATGGCCCTCTACCCCCGCGCGGACCTCACGGAAGCGGGCATGGCGCCGCTCACCAGCATGTTCCTGTTCGGGCCCGCCGACCATGCCGGCTTCGACGATTTCCGGCCCGCCGTCCGCGATGCGGAGGGGCTTGCCATCACCGACGGCACGGGCGAGCAGCTCTGGCGCCCCCTGGCCAATCCTGGGCGCTTGCAGATCAGCGTGTTCTCCGGCTCGAACGTGCGCGGCTTCGGCCTGATGCAGCGCCAGCGCTCCTTCTTCGACTACCAGGACCTGGAAGCGCGCTACGAGAAGCGGCCGAGCGTGTGGGTCGAGCCCATCGGCGACTGGGGCGAAGGCGCCGTGCATCTGGTGGAAATCCCCACCCCGCAGGAGGTCCACGACAATATCGTCGCCTTCTGGCGTCCCAAGGACACCCTGCGCAAGGGCAGCGAATACAATTATACCTATCGCCTGCACTGGACCTGGGACATGCCCACCCCGCCCGGCCTCGGTCGCGTGGGCGGCTTCCGCACAGGCGGAAGCGACGAGCGGCGGCTGTTCGTCATCGATCTCGTGGACGGCCCCATGGCGGGGCTGGCGTTGGACGGTGTGCGCGTGGACGTCTCCGCCAGCGCCGGCGAGCTGCGCGATGTGGTGCTCCAGCCCAATCCGGAAATATCCGGGGCGCGCCTGTCCTTCGCCTTCGAGCCGAAGGGCGCGGGCCTGTCGGAACTGAGGGCGCGTCTCATGAAGGGCGACGTGCCCCTCACGGAAACCTGGCTCTACCGATGGACGCCCTGACGGACGCCCGGCCGGATGTGCGCCAGGCGCCGGAGGGCGCCCTTCCCCCGGAAGCGCCGCTCGCCATGCCGGCGCAGGATTTTCGCCGCAGGCCGGAGCAGGTCGGTTCCGGCACGCGGCTCGGCGCGTCCCTCGTCGCCCGCCGCGCCTTCGTGTTCGGCGGCGCCATCGCGCTGACGGGACTTGCCGCCTTCGAGATGTACAAGGTGCTCGATGTGGGCGGCCTCACAGCGCTCGAATGCGTTGTGCTGGTGCTGTTCGTCGTCCTGTTCGCGTGGATCGCCCTTGCCTTCACCAATGCGCTCGGCGGCGCCATCAGCCTTCTCTCCGGCCGCAAGGCGCTCGGCATCGATCCCGACGCGCCCCTACCCTCCCCGGCGATCCGTACCGCCCTCCTCATGCCCTGCTACAACGAGGAGCCGCACCGCGTGTTCGCCGGGCTGGAGGCCACATGGCGCTCGCTGGAGGCGACCGGGCGGGCCGACCTGTTCGATGTCTTCATCCTCAGCGATACCACCGACGCGGACGTGTGGGTGGCCGAGGAGGCCGCCTTCCTGGCCTTGCGCCACCGCACCGGCGGGCGCTTCTTCTATCGCCGCCGCGCGCAGAACACGGATCGCAAGGCGGGCAACATCGCGGACTGGGTCACTCGCTTCGGCGCGGCCTACGAGGCCATGCTCATCCTCGACGCCGACAGCGTGATGACCGGCGATTGCATCGTCCGCCTCGCCGACGCGCTGGAACGCACTCCCGACGCCGGGCTGATCCAGACGCTGCCGGTGATCGTCGGCGGACGAACCCTGTTTGCCCGGCTCCAGCAGTTTGCCGGACGTCTCTATGGCCCCCTCATCGCCCACGGCCTTGCCTGGTGGCATGGGCCGCAGAGCAATTACTGGGGCCACAACGCCATCATCCGCACCCGCGCCTTCGCCGGCGCGGCGGGCCTGCCACACCTCAAGGGCCGCAAGCCGTTCGGCGGGCATATCCTGAGCCACGATTTCGTGGAGGCGGCGCTGCTGGTGCGCGCGGGCTGGGGCGTCCACATGGTGGCGGGCCTGCCCGGCAGCTATGAGGAGGGGCCGCCCTCCCTCACCGATCTCGCCGTGCGCGACCGCCGCTGGTGCCAGGGCAATCTCCAGCACGCCGCCGTGCTGCCGGTGCGGGGGCTCAGCTTTGCCAGCCGCATCCATCTTCTCACCGGCATCGGCTCCTACGTCTCGGCACCGCTGTGGCTGATGATGCTGCTCGCGGGCCTTCTCACATCGCTCCAGGCGCGCTTTGTGCCGCCGGACTATTTCCCCTCCGGCTTCGCCCTGTTCCCCGTATGGCCGGCGCAGGACCCGGTGCGCGCGGCCTGGGTGTTCGGCGGCACCATGGCGGTGCTGCTTCTGCCGAAGTTCATCGCCTTCGCCCTGATGCTCGGCGACGGCGCGGCGCGACGCGGCTTCGGCGGCGCCGGGCGGACCTTCCTTGGCATGATGGGCGAAATCCTGCTCTCCGGCCTCATGGCGCCGGTGACCATGGTGTCCCAGTCCTTCGCGGTGGTCAGCATCCTCATGGGACGGGACGGCGGCTGGACTCCGCAGCGGCGCGACGACGGCAGCCTCGGCTGGGGCGAGGCGTTGCGGCACTTCTGGCCCCATACGTTCCTCGGCCTCGGCTTCGCGGCCGCGACCGCCGCCATCGCGTGGCCGCTGATGGCGTGGATGTCGCCGGTGATCGTCGGGCTTCTCGCCGCTGTGCCGCTCGCGGTGTGGACGAGCCGGCCGCGGCGGCCCGGCGGACTTCTGGAAACCCCGGAGGCGCAGCAACTGCCGCCGGTGCTGCGCGCGGCCACGGACCTGCGCGCCGCGCTCGCCGGGACCGATGGCCCGGCGGAGGCCGTGGCGCGCCTTGCCCGCGATGCCGATCTTCTCGCCTTCCATCGCAAGGCCCTGCCCGCGCAGGGCAAGCGCCTGCCCGGTGACGTCCGGCCCGATCGCCTCGTCGCACGCGCCAGGATCGAGGATGCCAGCTCCCGCGAGGAGGCGCTGGCGCTGCTCTCGACGAGGGAGAAGGCCGCCGCCCTCGCTGATGACCAGGCCCTCGCGCGCCTGATCGCCCTGCCGGCCAAGGGGGCCTGAGGCTCTCGCCACGCCCGCCGTTACGGTAGCCCCGGGGCCGCCAAGCGGCATGTCCGGCCTGCGGACATTCGGGACAATCCTCTGTTGCCAAGCCTCCCGGGGTCCTAACCAGGATCCAAGAAAAATATCGGGAGGATGACATGAACGACGACAGCGGCGCCCCGCCCTTGCCCCTGAGACCCGCAGCCCTTCAACGCCAGAGCATGCGCCGATCGGCTTGCGTCGCACGCTGACCGGATCACGCGTCCTCTATTCTCAAACAGAACCCGCCGGGAACGCTGGCGGCACGGGTCGGCGCTCCGGCGCTGCCATCCCGCGCGCGACCGATGGAATGCCCTGCGGGATTAAGACCCGGCATCGCTCCGGCCCGCGCCGGCGCCGCCCTTGATCGACCGCGCACGGCGGGAGCCGTGGCAGTCGCACGCCGTGTTGCCAAATCACAGCCAAAAACAAATACGGAGGCCCAGAGGACCCATGACACACGCCACCTATCCCCTGTCGGGACAAGCCGCGCCGAGCCTCAGCAAGGGGCAGTGGCGGATCATCTTCCTGGCGAGCCTCGGCGGCTCCCTCGAATTCTATGATTTCATCATCTACGGCATCTTCGTTCAGTATATCTCGGCACAATTCTTTCCGACGGAAGACCCTTATGTCTCGCTGATCCTCTCCTTCTCCGTTCTGGCCCTCGGCTTCCTGGCGCGGCCATTCGGCGGCGCGGTGCTGGGCGTTCTGGGCGACCGCTATGGCCGCAGGCCGGTCTTCGTCGCCTCGCTGGGCCTCACCACGCTTGCCACCATCGCCATCGGCCTTCTGCCGAACTACCAGTCCTGGGGCATCGCGGCGCCGTTGCTGCTGGTGGCCTTCCGCCTCGTGCAGGGCATCTGCCTCGGCGGCGAGCTGCCCGGCGCGGTGACCTATGCGGTGGAGGCGGCGCCCAGGCGAGCGGGTCTCGCGTGCGGCTTCATCATCTTCTGCGTCAATGTGGGCGTGCTCATCGCGACGCTGGTCAACCTCGGCATCCAGTATGCGCTGCCGCCCCAGGACGTGGCGGACTATGGCTGGCGCATCGCCTTCCTGCTGGGCGGGGTCATCGGCCTCGTCAGCTTCGCCCTGCGCCGCAAGCTCGAGGAATCTCCCGAGTTCGTGAACCTCCACGGCAAGGCGACGCGTCATCCCCTGCGCGAGCTGATGCGCCATCACGGCCGCTCGGTGCTGGTCGCGGCGGGCATCGCCGCCATCATCGCCGGCTTCAACGGCATGCTGTACGGCTTCGTGCCCGCCTTCCTCGTGAAGACGCTGCATTATCCCGCCCCCGACGTGGCGCTGGCCATGACGGTGGCGCTGGTGGTCAGCTCCGTCGGCCTCATCCTCGCCGGCTGGGCCGGGGACTACGTGCCCGGACGCCTCATCCTGCGGGCCGGATCGCTGGGCATGGTGGTCGTGGTGATCCCGCTGTTCGCGCTGATGGCGAACCACGGTGCCAGCATCGTCCTGGTGCTGAGCCTGCTGTCGCTGGTGTTCTCGCTGGCGAGCGGCATCTGGCCGAGCATCCTCGCCGGGCTGTTCCCCACGCAGGTGCGGTTCACCGGCCTCGCTCTGTCCTACAACGTGAGTGTCACGCTGCTGTCCGGCTTCGCGCCGCTGGCCGCCACCGCGCTCATCGCGCAGACCGGGATGAATGCGGCCCCCGCGCTCTACATCGCGGCGTCCGCGGCGCTGACCTTCTGGTGCAGCTTCCTCATCCCCGCCCGTCCGGCCTCGGCGCTGCCGCCGGCCTGAGGCCGCGCCCCGCCGCCACCGGAACCCACCCCCAGGAGGACCACCCCATGGGCGTCATCGCGCTCGGTTATCTCGGCATCCGCTCGGACCGGATGGACGACTGGAACGCCTTCGCCTCGGGCCTCCTCGCCATGCAGGCGGTGGACGCGACGCGGACCCAGACGACCTTCCGCATGGACGACCAGCGCCAGCGGCTGTTCGTGGTGAACGAGCCGGGCCCGCTCATCGCCGCCATCGGCTGGGAGGTGGAGGAGAAGGCGGACCTCGACCGTTTCGCCGCGCGGCTCGAAGCCGCCGGCGTCGCGGTGGCGCGCGGCACCCGCGCGCTCGCCGACCGGCGCTTCGTCGAGGACCTCATCACCTTCGCCGACCCCGACGGCAACAGCGTGGAGCTGTTCTTCAACCCCATGCGGGCGAGCGATCCCTTCGTGCCCGGCCGCCCCATCTCGGGCTTTCGCACCGGCCCGTTCGGCATGGGGCACGCCGTGCTGCACGCGGTGCGGATCGATGCGTTGCTGCCCTTCTATCGCGACCTGCTCGACTTCCACATCAGCGATTACGGGCTCACCCCCTATCCGCTCTATTTCTTCCACGTGAACGGGCGCCACCACAGCCTCGCCATGGTGGGCTCCGGGCAGACCGGTTTTCACCACTTCATGATCGAGTTCAACAATCTCGACGACGTGGGCCAGGGCTACGACCTCGCCGAGCTGCAGGAGGGGCGCCTCGCCTACACGCTGGGGCGCCACACCAACGATTTCATGACCTCCTTCTACGCCCACTCGCCCTCCGGCTTCTTCGTGGAGAACGGCTGGGGCGGGCGGGTGATCGATCCCGCCACATGGGAGCCGCACGAGACCTTCGCCGGTCCGAGCTTCTGGGGGCACGAGCGCCTCTATCTGCCCGAGGAGCCGCGCGCGCGGCTGCGCAACATGCGCCTCGCGGCGGCCGCCAACGGCCTCAGGTCTCCGGACGTGGTGGACTGCCCCTGGCTCTACAGCCGGCTGGCGGGCTGACCGCCGGCCCTTCCGAACCCGCCCCGCGACGCAGGCGTCGAGGCGCGCGGACTCTCTTCATCGCATCGGATCTGCGCGCAGGCGGACCACAACACGGGGAAAACCATGCCCGAGGCAAACGGCAGCACGCCGGATCGTTTCGACGTCGTCATCATCGGCCTCGGCCCGGTTGGCGCGACCCTCGCCAACCTGCTGGGCCTTCAGGGCGTCTCCACCCTCGTGCTCGAACGCGAGACCGAGGCCTACCACCTGCCGCGCGCCGTGCATTTCGACGACGAGGTGATGCGCGTGTTCCAGACCATCGGCCTCGCCGATGAGATCGTCCCGTCGCTCAGGGTCAACCCGGGCATGCGCTTCATCGACGTGAACGGCGCGCTCTTGATGGACTGGCCGCGCCCGCAGGAGGTGAGCGAATTCGGCTGGCACGCCAGCTACCGCTTCCACCAGCCGGATCTGGAGCGGACCCTGCGCGACGGCCTGCGGCGCTTCGCCAGCGTGCGGGTGCGCACGCGCTGCGACGCCTTCGCCTTCGTCGAGGAGGCCGAAGGGGTGAGCGTCCGCTATGAGGACCTCGCCACCGGCCGCCTGCAGCAGGCCCGCGCCCGCTATGTGGTGGGCTGCGACGGCGCCCGCTCGCTGGTCCGCCGCTTCATCGGCTCGTCCATGGACGACCTCGGCTTCCACGAGCGCTGGCTGGTGGTGGACGCGGTGCTCCGGCGGCCGAAGCCGGAGCTGGGCGACCACACCATCCAGTATTGCGACCCCGCGCGGCCCGCCACCTATGTACGCGGCCCCGGCGACCGCCGCCGCTGGGAGATCACCGTGCTGCCGCATGAGGACGGCCGCGCCATGGTGCACCCCGAGACCGTCTGGTCGCTGCTGGCCCCATGGCTCCGGCCCGACGAGGCGGAGCTGGAGCGGGCGGCGGTCTATACCTTCCATTCGGCGGTGGCGCAGCGCTGGCGCGGCGGCCGGCTGCTGCTGGCGGGCGACGCGGCCCACCAGACCCCTCCGTTCATGGGCCAGGGCATGTGCTCCGGCATCCGCGACGTGGCGAACCTCGCCTGGAAGCTCGAGGCGGTGGTGAAGGGGCAGGCGAAGGACAGCCTGCTCGACACCTACCAGAGCGAGCGGGCGCCCGATGCCCACGCCTATATCGAGACCGCGGTGCGGCTCGGCGGCCTCATCAACACCTGCGGTACCGAAGCCGCCCTCAACGCCGCCTTCCGCGACGCGGACGGCGTGGTGCGCCTGCGCAGCCGGGTGCCCCAGCTGGGACCGGGCGTCGTCCTCGGCCGCGCGGACATCGCCGGCAGCCGTTTCGCCCAGCCGCGCCTCGGCGACGGGCGCCGGCTGGATGACACGGTGGGCTATCGCTTCGCCTTGCTGTGCCGCGACGAACTCTGGGGCAATGCCGCCGAGGGGGTGCGACAGCGCTTCGAGGCGGCCGGCATCGCCATCGTCACCACCGCCGACTGTCCCGACCTCGGCCCGCTGCTGGATACGGCCGGCGCGGCGGCGGTGCTCGTCCGCCCGGATCGCTACGTGGCCGGCAGCGCGGCCGACGCGGCGGACCTCGCCGCCATGGCCGATGCGCTGGCGCCCGCCGTCCCGGCGCAGGCCTCCGCCGCCTGATCTCTCTCACATCCCGAAACGTTCAAGGAAAAGGCTTGCCCCATGAAGTTCGCGTCCTTCACCCGCGCCGGCAAGGCCGGCTACGGCCTCGTGACCAGCGGCGGGATCATTGATCTCGCCCGTCGCTTTCCCGAGGCGCCGACGCTGCGCACCTTCATCGCCGGCGGGCTTGATCGCGCTGCCGCCCTTGTGGGCGCGCCGGCGGATTTCGCCCTCGCCGACGTGACGCTGGCGCCGGTCATTCCCGACCCGGACAAGATCGTCTGCGTGGGCCTCAACTACCACGACCACGTGGTGGAGACGGGCCGCACCGTCACCCCCAATCCCATGCTGTTCGCGCGCTATGCCGGCAGCCAGGTGGGGGACGGCGAAGCGCTGGTGAAGCCGCTGGAATCCGACGAGTTCGACTACGAGGGCGAACTCGCCGTCATCATCGGAAAGCCCGGCCGGCGAATCTGCGAGGCCGACGCGCTGTCCCATGTGGCGGGCTATGCCTGCTACAACGATGCCAGCGTGCGCGACTGGCAGCGCCACACCTCGCAGTTCATGCCCGGCAAGACCTTCGCCGCCACCGGCGGCTTCGGCCCTTGGATGGTGAGCGCCGACGAGATCGGCGATCCGACCCGCCTCAGCCTCGTCACCCGCCTCAACGGGACCGAGGTGCAGCGCACCACCGTGGACCTGATGATCACGCCCATCCCCACGCTGATCGCCTACACCTCCACCATCCTGCCCCTCGAGCCCGGCGATGTGATCGTCTCCGGCACGCCGGGCGGAGTCGGCGCGCGGCGCACGCCCAAGCTGTTCATGAAGGATGGCGATGTGGTGGAGGTGGAGGTGAGCGGCATCGGCGTGCTGCGCAACCCCGTCGTCGCCGAGCGGGCCTGAGGCCCGAACAGGCCGGCCCGGCACTCCGCGGGGCCGGCACTTGCTTGGCGCTGCACGTGCTGGGCGCGGCGCTTGCTGGGCACGGCATGGCGATCGCGTATAGCATGGGGGTAGACCGGCGCGTCCGGCTGGACGGACGCCGGGGAAGAGGCCGGGCCATGAGCGAGACGGGCCATGAGCGAGAGACCGGCTGACGAGCGGACGGCGGCGCAGGACCGCACCGACAGCGTGCGCGCGCTGCGCCGCGGGCTCGCCGTGCTGCGGCACATCAATGCGGTGGGCAGCACCAGCGCAACCGCCATCGCCCGCGCCCTCGACATCCCGCGCCCCACCGTCTACCGGCTGCTGCAGACGCTGGAGGAGGAGGGCTACGTCGCCTTTTCCGCCTCCTCGGCACAGGTCCGGGTCACGCGTCTTTCCGCCAGCCTCGGCGATGGCTATGCGGCGCACTCCCGCGTGTGCCAGGCGGCGGGGCCGGTGTTTGGCGAGCACGGGCCGCGTCTCGTCTGGCCGCTCGACCTGACGGTCTACGAGAACGCCGCCATGGTGATCCACGAGACCACCCACACGCGCAGCCCGCTCTCCATCGACCGGGGCATGATCGGCTATCGCCTGCCCATGCTGCGCACCTCGGCCGGCCGGGCCTATCTGGCCTTCTGCCGGGAGGAGGAGCGGGCGATGATCCTCGATCACCTGCGCCGCATTCCCGATCCCGAGGATCGCCCGTTCCTCGACGAGGCGTGGCTGAGGCGGATGATCGAGGACACGCGCCGCCGCGCCGTCGCCGTGCGCGACGGCGGCGAATTCCGGCCGAAGACCTCCAGCATCGCCGTTCCGGTCATGGTCGATGACCGCGTGGAGGCGGTGGTCTCGATGATCTGGATCCGCTCCGCCCTTTCCCTCGACGAAGCCCTTTCCGCCCATGCGGAGGCCCTGCGCGGCATCGCAGCCGCCATCGCGCGGGCGGTCCGTGGCCAGCAGGCGGCCGGGGACGGGGAATAGCCCGCCGACCCCAGCCGGAACCCTCACCTGGCAGCCACGGCTCAATTTAATTTGCATTGCAATGCAAATTAAATTCTGCTTCTGATGCGGCATGACCCCGGCTTCCGCCTCACCGCGCGCCCGCTTCGGCGTGCGCTTCGCGCTGCTTGCCCGTCGCTGGCGGCGGGCCCTCGATGCCCGTCTCGCCGAGGCGGGGCTGTCGGATGCCACCTGGGTGCCGCTGGTCCATCTGCAGGAGTCCGGGGACGGCATCACGCAGAAGGAGCTCGCGGCGCTGGTGGGTATCGATGGGTCGAGCCTCGTGCGCCTGCTCGATATCCTGTGCCGGCAGGGCCTCGTGGAACGGCGGGTCGACGCCTCGGACGGCCGCGCCCGGCTGGTCCATCTGACCGAAGCAGGCCGGGTGCGGGTCGCCGAGATCCGCCGCGAACTGGCCAAGGGGGAAGCGGAGATGCTGGCGGACCTGTCCGACGCCGAGATCGCGACCATGCTCCGGCATTTCGAGCGGATCGAGCAGCGGCTCCAAAGCCTTCAGGTCCAGCGTCGGGAGACGACCGCCCCATGAGCCCGCCCGAACCCGCGCCCGCGACGCTCGCGACCCGCCGGCTCGATGCCGCGCGCCATCTGCTGAAGCCGCATCAGATCCGCGAGAGCTTGGCCCTCGCGGCCCAGCCGTGGCAGCGCAATGCGGCACTGGCCGGCCTTCAGGCGTCGCTGGCGGCGGCGATCGCCCTGCCCCTGGCCCTCCTCTCGCCCTGGCCGCATCTCGTCGGCTTCGCCTCGCTGGGAACGCTCGCAGCCCTGTTCGGCCGCTTCGCCCCGCAGGCCGGACGCAGCCGCATCGTCCTGTTCTGCGCCCTGTGGCTGACCTTCTCGGTGTTCGCCATGTCGGCGGCAGCCTGGCTCGGCGCGCCCTATCCCCTCCAGTTGGGCCTTCTGGCGCTGGCCTGCGGGTTCTTCTTCTTCGTTGCCAACACCGGACAATATGGCCCGCCCGGCGCGTTGATCTTCGTGTTCGCGGCCGGTGCCGCCATGGGCCATGTGGCCTCCTGGCAGGAGGTGGTGGAGCGCGCTGCGGCCACTGCGCTCGCGGCGGGGCTGACGTGGCTGATCTGCGCGGGGACGGAAGCGCTGCGCCAGCAGGCGACGCCCGAGGCACCTTTTCCCGCAGAGCCGGTCCGCCCCCTCGACCACCGCCTCATCGCCGCCGCGCGCATCACCCTCGGCTCGGCGATCGCGGCCTTCGCCGCCTATCTCGCCGGCGCCGCCCATCCCGCCTGGGCCGCCATGGGTACCGTGGCGGTGATGCAGGGCACGCACCTGCACATCAGCATGAGCCGCGCTATGCAGCGCATGGCCGGCACCGTGGTCGGCGCGGGGCTGGTCTGGCTGATCCTCTCCCAGGAGCCGTCGGTGTGGAGCGTGGTCGCCCTGCTGGTCTTCCTGCAATTCGCCACCGAGATGATCATCGGCGCGAACTACGCCCTCGGGCAGATCCTGGTCACGCCCATGGCGCTGCTGATGAGCTACCTCGCGGCCCCCGGCGCGGCGGGCACGGCCATGGCGCCGGAACGGGTGTTCGACACGCTGGTCGGCGCGATCATCGGCATCGTCCTGGCGGTGGCCTGCTCGACGCTGGACGACCGCATCCACCTCGCACGGCATCACGCGGCACGCACCGGGAGGTGAGCCTCGCCGCCGGGGGCGAACGTCTCCTCCACCGTGCCGTCGGCACGCACGAACAGCGCCGCAAGGCCGAGGCGGCGGGCGAGGGCCGGGCCTTCGCCTGCCCCCCGCACCAGCAGCGCGGTCGCCCAGGCGTCGGCCGCCATGCAGGTCTCGCCGAGCACGGTGACGGCGCAAAGGTCGTTCTCCAGCGGCGCGCCGCGCGACGGGTCCATGGTGTGGGAGAGCACGCGGCCTCCCATCTCCACCCGATGGCGATAATTGCCCGAGGTGGCGACGGCGGCGCCGGAGAGTTCCAGCACGCCGAGAATGTCCCGCTCCCCGGCAGACGGCCGCTCATGGGCCACCGTCCATGGCCGCCCGTCCGGCTTCAGGCCTTCGGCGCGCATCTCGCCGTCGATGCCCACCAGCCAGGACGTGACGCCCGCCGCGCGCACCTCGCGCGCCAGCTCATCCACGCCGAAGCCCTTGGCGATGCCCGCAAGGTCCAGCCGCAGCGGCGCAAGCCGGCGGGCGCGGCAGCGGGCCGGATCGAGCTGCAGGGTCTTGGGCGGCTCGAAGGAGGGCCGGCCGGCGAGCGCCGCGATGCGTCCGTTATCTGGTCCCGGCGATGCGCCGAAGCCCCAGGCCTTCACCAGATCGCCCACCCCGATGTCGAACGCCCCGCCCGAGAGGCGGCCGATCTCGAGGGCGGTCGAGAGGACGTGCATCAGCGCGCGGGGGATGGACCTCCACGCCCCGATGGGCGCGGCGTTCAGCCGTTCGAGATCGGAGTCCGGCCGGAAGGTGGACATCTGCTGTTCCACCCGCTCCACCGCGCTCTGGAGGCGGCGGGCAAGCGCAGCTTCGTCGAAGCCGTCGGCGGCGAAGAAGGTGGCGGACCAGCGCGCGCCCATGGCCGGCCCGCTCAGGGCGCGGCGGCGGAGCGCCGTCGCATCCCGACCCGTATCAATAGACATCTTCGACATAGCGTCCGCTCGACTTGAGGGTGGGAAGGTCGAGGCCCAGCGGGCGCACCACCGGCTCCAGCGCGCGGGTCACGGCCTCGGCCATGTCGCGGCCGCCGCAGACGAGGATCTGCGCGCCCTGTTTCACCAGTTCCCGCAGGCGCGGGGCATCGGCGGCGATGCGGTCCTGCACATAGGCGCTCTCATCCGCGTCCCGCGAGAAGGCGGTGCGCAGGCTCGTCAGCCGCCGTTCGGCGAGGTGCTGGGCCAGCTCATGCTCATAGAGGAAGTCGGACGCCGCGCTCCGGCCGCCCCAATAGAGATGCACCGGCCGTCCCGCCGCATTGGCCCGCACGAAGCCAGCCAGCGGCCCGATGCCCGCCCCAGCGCCGATGAGGATGAGCGGCCCGCGTCCCTTGGCCGGACGGAAGGTGGGATTCTCGCGGATGAAGGCATCGATGCCCTCGCCGGGCTGAAGAGCGTGCAGGAAGGTGGAGCACAGGCCGCCTTCGCGCAGCCGCACGCAGATTTCCAGCACACCGTCGCGGGTGGAGGAGGCCAACGAATAGAAGCGCGGCATGGCCTCGCCGGGCTTCTCATTCACAGGCGGCACGATGCCCACGAGGTCGCCGGCCTCGAAGGCGGGCAGAAGGCCGGGTGCGCGGGTGCGCGGGTCCACGGGCGCCTGAAAGCGCAGGATCGCCACGGGCGCACCCACCGCCTCGCCGTAAAGTTCGCGCCCGGCCAGCACCAGCCGGGTGGTCTTCGGCGGCTCCGCCACATGGGTGAGCGTGAGGTCGTGCCCCAGCACATCGCCGAGATCGTGGCCCCACTGGGCGAATTCCTGAGGCGAGCGGCGATCCACCCGTTTCATGGGCAGGAGCTGCGGACAGCCGCGCGCATCCAGCGCATCGGCGACGTCACGCGCGAACCGGCAGAAATGGGGGAAGCTGCGATCGCCGAAGCCCAGCACCGCCACTGCCGGCTGCCCCGGCAGATTGGCGAAGCGGGACAGGAAGTGCCTGGCCGATTGGGGCGCGGCGCCCTCGCCATAGGTGGCCGCGAGCACCAGCAGGCGCGGGGCGGCCATGTGCGCCGCGCTCACATCGTTCATGGCGGCGGTGTGGACCTTGTGGCCGGCGGCGGCGAGGGCCGCGTGCAGGGTGCCCGCGAAGCCCCAGGTGGAATTGCCCTCGCTGCCCACGAGGATCACCGTATCCGCCGCCCGCGCCGGGACATTGGCGCCGATGCGCGGCCGCGCCGCCCGCCGCCGCAGCCACAGGACGAGACCCGTTCCGCCGAGCACCGGGACCATGGCCGAGGCGAGGCCGAGCAGAAGGCCGAGCACCCACGCGCCGCGCCCGGTGTGCAGCGTGCGCACGAGGTCGTTCACCCGCTCCAGCGCGGTCGCGGGGGTGAGCGCGAGGGTGGTGCCGGTGGCGGCGTCCACCAGCCGCTCGCCATCAGCGGTGGTGAGGGTGAAGACGTCGGAGGGGTCGGCGGGATCTGGGAAGGTGAGTTCCCGCAGATCCCGGAGCTTCACGGTCTTCAGGCCGGCAAGCGTCCCGACGGGCGCCGCCGCGCCGCCGCTGGCGGTGACGGCGGGGGTCATCGCTCCCGTTTCGGGCAATAGCCCGAAGGTGCCGGCCGACATCCACAGGCCGGTGAGCGAGGACAGGAGCAGCCCCACCGCCGCGAGCCGGCCGAGTTCGCCATGCCAGCGCTGCGCCGGGGTGCCGCGGATGGGCCGCAGCAGCGCCCCCATGCCGCCGAGCCGGCGGGCCAGCAGGAGGAGACCGGAGACGGAGAGCCCCAGCATCGCCAGCGCGCCGATGGCCGCACCCACGCGCCCCGCATCGCCCATCAGGAAGGCGCGGTGGAGATTGGTGAGGAAGCGGGCGGTGTCCGACACCGCATAAGGCCCCAGCCCCGCGCCGGTGGCGGGGTCGATGCGCTCCACCCCGCGCGTGCCGCCCTCATCGAAGGCCGCCGTGAGGCTGCCGTCCGCCCGCAGCCGGATGGCGCTGATGCCGGGATGGCGCGCGGCCACCTCAGCCGCGACGTCTGCGACGCTGGCGGACGCCGGGATCGCGGGGGCGGCAACGTGGTTCAGCGCCGGCTGCACGGAGAGGACCGTGCCGGACAGGGCGGTGACGGAAAGGGCGAGCGCCAGCACGATGCCGGGCAGGCCATGGAGGCGGCGAAGCATTTGGGGATGTCCGAAGGGAGATCAGAAGGTGACGGTGAAGGACTTCACGTAGCCCTTGCCGGCCACGGGCTTGCCGGACGCGCTTGCGCCCAAGGGGGCGACAACCTCGGAGGGATTGTCCATCCCGTCCTCCACCGCCGTGTCCACATGGACCTGGTAGCCGGCATCAATCATGGCATCGGCGAGATCGAGGGTGATCTTCAGCGTCTTGCCGGAGCCGACGCTGGCGCCGGTGATGCCGTCGATCTCCGCCGGCCGTCCGCCGGAGGCCCGCTGCCAGTCGGAGAGGTGGCGGTAGTATTTCGCCTTGCCTCCGGCCATCCACAGCGTGCCCTTGTAGGCGCCGGCTGCATCGGTGACGTAAAGCACCACATAGGCGCCGTTGCCGCCATAAGGCTTCAGGGTGGTCTCGAAGGTGACCTGCCGCGCCTCGGCCAGCACCGGCGAAAGCAACGTGGCGGTGGCGGCCACAGCGGGAAGAACGAATTTCATCTGATTAGTCCTTTGAGGAGGTTGCCCGGGATCGGCTGAGGGTCACTGCACCTCGACCTTGGGCCGGGCCTTGCCCTGGAACAGGCCGTTGTCCGGCACCGGCGCCGCCGGATCGGCCGGGCCGTTCTGCGGAGTGGCACCGGGCCGGGCGCCCGGGCGGCCGTCATCGTCGTCGTCATCATCATCGTCGTGATGGCGGCCGTGATGGCGCTCCTTGCCCTCGCGCCGGTGGTCATTGTCGGCGAGACGGAGGGGGCGGGCGTCGGCGCGGGGGGCGTCGTCACGGCTGTGGACGGGGAGATCGAGATGGTCGATCTGGGTCGCCGCCAGCGCCACGCCGAGGCCGGCGGTGGAGAGGAGGAGGGCGGTGCCGATCAGGGTGCGCGTCTTCATGGAGGGACTCCGGCGTTCGATGACGCTGACACCCTCCCGAACCAACCTGACAGCCGCCTGAACCCCCTCTCGAATCGCGTTCAGCTTGCTGTCAGGTTCTCAGGTTCGGTAAAGCGCACGACGGCGCTGAAGCCCTCCGTCTCCCCCGGGATGGGCGAGGCAATCTCCAGCACCAGCCCCGCCCCGCGGCAGATGGCGGCGGCGATGGCGAGGCCGAGCCCGGAGCCCTCCGCCCCCGTCGGCCCCCGCTCGAACGGCCGCAGCAGCAGGGCCATCCGGTCCGCCGGAACGACGGCGCCGGGGTTGGAAATGTCCAGCCGGTCGGCGGTGAGGCGGACCCGGACCGGGGTGTCGGGTGCGCCGTGTTTCAGTGCGTTTTCAATGAGATTGCGTGCCAGAACCGCGAAGGCGTCGGGGTCGAGGTCACTCACCAGTCCCCCCTCCGCCGCGATGCTCAGCTCGATGTCCGCCGCGCGCCCGGACTGGCGCTCAAGGTCGGCGATCACATGGCGCAGCACGGGCGCGAGCGGTGCCGGGGCCTCCGCGACCAGGCCGGCGCCTTCCGCCTTGGCGAGCTGCAGCAGCTTTTCGGACAGGCGCGAAAGACGGCGCAGCGCGCCCGCGATCGTGCGCGCCCGCTCCTGCGCCGGCCCTTCCGGCAGTTCGGCCACGAGCCGCTGGGTCTGCGCCAGAGCGGCGGCGATGGGGGTGCGCAGCTCATGGGCGCTGTTGGCGGCAAAGCCCCGCTCCGCCTCCAGCGCCCCGCGCAGGCGCTCCATGAGGGCGTTCACGGCGCCTGCGACGGGTGCCATCTCCTCGGGCAGCCCCTGCTCCGGCACCGGCGCGAGGTTGCCCCGCCCGCGCGCGGCGATGGCATGGCGGAATGCGAGCACCGGCCTCAATGTGAGGCGAAGCGTGAGCCACACACCGGCGAGCGCGATGGGCACGAGGGCGACAAGCGGCCAGATCAGCGCCATGACCGCCCGCCACACCGCGGCGGCGCGATGGTCCAGCTCCTCCGCCGTCGTGACAATGACGGTGCCCCGCACCGCCGCTTCCGTGTAGGTGCGCAGGCGGGCGGTGCTCTGAAAGCCGGGGGCGAGGCCTGCGGGTATCGCCATCTGCTCCGCGTCGCTGGATTGGAGCAGCACGCGGCCTTCGGCATCGCGGACGACGTAGGTGATGAATTCCCGATGCGGCCCCACGGGCGGCATATGTTGCGTACCGGCCCCGTCCTCGCGCGCGAGCAGCTCGGAATAGGCGAGCGGCAGCACCCTTTGCGCCACCTCCTGCAACGCGCTGTCGAAGACCTCGTCGATCTCGTGCCGCAGCACCAGCCCCGCAACCGTCGCCGCCGCAAGCCACAGCGCGGCGATTGACACAGCGAGCCACAGGCCGAGGCGCCGCCGCAGGCTCCAGCCTCCCCTCACGCGCCGCCTCCCGGCGTGCCGAGGCGATAGCCCATGCCGCGCACGGTCTCGATGACGTCGGCACCCAGCTTCTTGCGCAGGCGGGCCACATAGACCTCGATGGTGTTGCTCTCCACTTCCGCATCGAACGAGTAGAGCCGTTCCTCCAGCTGCGGCTTCGACATGAGCTGGTGCGGCCGTTGCACGAAGGCCTCGAAAAGCGCCCATTCCCGCGCCGTCAGCGCGATGGCCTGCCCCGCGCGGCGCACAGAGCGGGCGGCGAGGTCCACCTCGATGTCGCCGAGCGTGACAAGCGGGTTGGGATTTCCGGCATAGCGCCGGCCCACGGCGCGGATGCGCGCCGACAGCTCGAACAGGTCGAACGGCTTGACCAGATAGTCGTCGGCCCCCGCATCCAAAGCGGCGATGCGGTCAGAGATCTGGTCGCGGGCGGTGAGCACCATCACCGGTGTCGCGTCGCCCGAGCTGCGCAGACGCTTGAGGAAGTCCGAGCCGCGCCCGTCGGGCAGCATCAGGTCGAGGAGGATCAGGTCGAAGGCCGCGGCATGGACGGCGTGCTCGGCATCGGCGAGGCGCGTTGCCCAATCGGCACCGTGCCCGTCCGCGACGATCTGGTCGCGCACGGCCATGCCCAGGACGGGATCGTCTTCGATCAGGAGGATACGCATCTGTCACCTCGGCGGGGCGCATGGCAATCTAGCGCGGCCGGAGGACGATGGGGCGAGAGAATATTCCTGCGCGTTCAGGTGGGTGTCAGCTTGGCGTGCTTTTCATCGGGCCTCGCCGAAAGGAGTTTGCACGGTGAATCGCTCGGGGCTCGCATTGCGGAATGTCTTGGCCGGCGTGGCCCTTGCCTGCCTCGCCGCCACGCCGGCGGCCGCCGATCGCGATTGCAACGTGCCTCTGGCCGACTGGCAGCCGCGTGAGGCGCTGCAGAAGAAGCTGGAGGCCGAGGGCTGGACGGTGCTCTCCATCCGTTCGGACGACGGCTGCTACAAGGTGCGCGCGACAAATGCGCAGGGCGCCCGGCTGAAGGCGAAGTTCAATCCGGCACGGCTCGAACAGGTGCCCGGGCACGGCGACGATGACTGATCGGGTGCTTCGGATCTTTTGCCCATTGCGCTCCTGAGTGGCCCCCGGCAAGAGCCGACCCTGATTTTCCGGCGCCGGATGGGTCGATGACCCTCTGCAGATCGGGCGGAGGTCACGGGCTCAGCGGCCGCCGGCTCGCGCCCCAGAAGCGCCTCAAATTCTCCCCGCCCTCACCGTTCACCTGTAAGCGAGGCGTAAGCTCAGCCTTGCAACGTCCGTGACAGTTTCAAACACGGACGAGCGGACATGGGATTTGCACAGATTGTTGAACCCGGCGACGCCGAACGCGCCGAGGTCGAGGCTTTCATCCGATCCGTCTATGCCCGCGAATATGGCGCCCACGTTGGGGCGTTCGCGCGGCGCCTCCTGTGCCGGCGGAACGCGGCGGGCGACATCCTTTGCGCCGCCGGCCTGCGTCTCGCCGAGGAGGGTTTTTTCTCCGAGCTTTATCTGGACAAGCCGGTCGAGGCCGCGCTCTCCGGCGCCACCGGGCGCAGGCTCCGCCGTGCGGATGTCTATGAGGTCACGACGCTCGCCAGCGGCGCGCCGCATGACCTCGTGCCGTTCATCGCCGATATCGTGGCCTTCGGCGGCGACCACGGCCTGTCCTGGTGCTTCTTCACCCTCACCCGTCGCCTCAGCCTTCTGGTGCGGCGGCGGGGCCTGTCCCCCATCTATCTCGGCGATGCCGATCCCGCTCGGGTCCCCCATCCCGATGCCTGGGGGCGCTACTACGAGACCGAGCCCAAGGTCTTCGGCGTGTGTGGCGTGGACATGCTCGCCGCCTATCGCCGGGCGCAGGCGGCTTCCGTCCGCCTCCCGTCTGCGGCCAGCCGGGTGATGCACCATGCGGACGTTCTTTGAGTCTGTGGCGGGCCACGCCCGCCGGGCACCGGACCGCACCGCCTTCAGCGATCCGGATGGCGCCATCACCCGCTCCGGATTGCTGGCCGACGCGGCGCGGCTTGTCGCTGCGCTTCCTCCAACTGCGCGGGTCGTCGGGCTGCTGCTGCCCAACGGGCGAGCCTATGCCGTGGCCCAGATGGCGCTGGTGGCCGCGGGGCGCATCGCCGTGCCGCTCCCCGGCTTCTTCAGCCCGGCCCAGATCGCCCATGTGGTGCGCGATGCGGGCATCGAGCTGATCCTCGTCGCACCGGGCGGGGAGAAGGCCGTTCCCGAAGGCATCGCCCGTCAGGCGGTGCCTGTGACCGGCACGCCCGGCGCCCTGCCGGCCTTCCGCGAGGGCTACGGCACGCTCATCTACACCTCCGGCAGCACCGGCGCCCCCAAGGGCGTGCGGCACGAAAGCGGCCAGGTGGGGTGGTCCGCCACCGCCCTGGCGGACGCGATCGGCGCGCGGGAAGACGACACCTATCTCTCCGTGCTGCCGCTCTCCCTGCTGCTGGAGAGCATCTGCGCGCTGTTCATTCCGTCTCTCGTGGGAGGCAGCGTGCATTTCGACACCGCCGTCTCGGAGCGGATCGGCAGCGGCGCGGTCTCCGGCATCGCCGCGACGTTCGCCCGGCATCGGCCGACCACCGGCGTGCTGGTGCCGGAACTGCTCCGGCTCTGGGTGGCGGAGCTTGCCGCCGCACGGGCCCGCGCCCCGGACAGCCTGCGCTTCGTCGCCGTCGGCGGTGCCGCCGTTCCGCCTCAGGTGGCGGAGGCCGCGTGGAACCTCGGCATTCCCGTCCACGAGGGCTACGGCCTGTCCGAATGCTGCTCGGTGGTGGCGGTGAACCGGCCCGGCCGGCGCGTGGCCGGCACGGTCGGCGAGCCGCTGCCGGGCCTGACGCTCACCGTGGAGGATGGCGAACTCCACGTGGATGGTCCGTGCGTCACCGACGGCTATCTGCGTGGTGCGCCCGCCGCCCGGCCATGGCCGACCGGCGATCTGGCGGCGCTGGATTCCGACGGCCGGCTCACGATCTCCGGCCGCAAGGACAATCTCATTGTCACCCCGCTCGGGCGCAATGTCAGTCCCGAGTGGGTGGAGACCGCGCTCTTGGCCGATCCCTACATCGCCGCCTGCGCCGTCGCGGCGGCCCCGGAGGGGCTCGCGGCCCTTGTGGTGCCGGTTCCCCCCGCCGCCGAATGGTTCGCGCATGCGGGCCGCGCGGCGGTGGAGGCCCGCGTCGCGGCGACGTGCGCGGGTCTGCCGGCCTATGCGCGGCCGGCGCGCGTGCGCGTCATCGATGTGCCGGCGGCCAAGGCCGCCGGCCTCTTCACCGACAACGGACGCATCCGCCGGCGCGTCGCGCACGACCTGCTCGCCGCCGACTTGGCCGCAGCCGTCTGACAACCTCTTCCCAACCATCATCAGAAAGGCATCGGCCATGAGCTTCCATGACCGCCTGACCCGCGAGACCGCGGCCGCGCGCGAAAGCTTCCTCGCCATCCCCCTCGTCGCCAACGCGCCGCGCACGGGGGGCCCGCGTGAACTCTACCTGGCCTTCCTCACCGAGGCCTACCACCAAGTGAAGCATACCTTTCCGCTGCTCGCGCTCGCGGCTTCGCGGACGCAGGACGAGCGCTATCAGGAGGCCCTCCTCGAATACATGGAGGAGGAGCGCGGGCACGAGAAGTGGATCCTCGACGACATTCGCGCCATGGGCGGAGATGCCGAGGCGGTGCGCACCGGACAACCGGGGCAGGCCTGCCGGGTGATGGTGGGCTTCTCTTATTACGCCATCGAGCATGTGAGCCCCTACGCCATGCTCGGCAGCGTGCATGTGCTGGAAAGCATGTCGGTTCTGCTCGCCGATCAGCTCGCGGCGACCCTGGCGCGGACGTTCGGGAGCGTGGGCGGCGCCGGCTTCTCCTACCTGACCTCCCACGGCAGCCTCGACCAGGAGCACGTGGCCTTCTTCCGCTCGCTGGTGGACGGCATCGAGGACCCGTCCGTCCAGGACATCATCATCGACCATTCGCGAATGTTCTATCGCCTCTACGGCGACATCTTCCGCGAGCTCGGCGCCCGCGCGGAGCTGAGCCATGCGGCCTGAGCGATTTCCGCGTGATGTGAAGTGCGTGCTCGTCACCGGCGGCGGCTCCGGCATCGGCCGGGCGCTGGCGCTGGAGGCCGGTCGGCGCGGCATGGTCGTGGCGGTGTGTGGCCGCCGCGCGGCGGCGCTGGAGGAGACGGCGGCGGCGCTGCCGTCTTCGGCCCGCCCCCTCGTCATCCCGGCCGATCTCACTCGGCTGGAAGACCGCGCCCGCATCGCAGCCGGGCTGAAGCAGGCGTGGGGGCGGCTCGACCTCCTGTTCAACAATGCCGGCCGCGTCGATGGCGGTGATGTGGAGGAGATGGGCGACGGGGCGCTGGAAGATCTCTTCCGCACAAATGTCGTCGCGCCCATGGCGCTGACGCGGGACCTCGCCCCGCTGCTCGCCGCCGCGCGGCCGGCGCGGGTGGTGAACGTGGGCTCGGTGTTCGGCGACATCGCCTATCCGGGCTTTGCTGCCTATTCGGCCTCCAAGTTCGCCTTGCGCGGCTATTCCAGCGCACTCCGGCGGGAGTGGAAGGGGCGCGGCATTGCCGTCACCTATGCCGCGCCGCGCGCAACGCAGACCGATGCGGCGGCGGCCTTCACCGATCTCATCGCCAAGACCGGCATGCGGCTCGACACGCCGGAGAAGGTCGCCGCACACATCTGGCGGGCGGTGGACGCTGGCCGCGATGCCGCCTACCCCGCCGGTCCCGAGCGCCTGTTCGTGCTCCTCCAGCGCCTCTTCCCCAAGCTCATCGACCGCTCCCTCGCGCGCCCCGGCGCCTGAGCCCCCTACATCCGAACCATAAGGATAAAACCATGCGCGCAACCCTCTTCCTTGGCGCCCTGCTCTCCGCCGCCTTCACCGTTTCCGCCGGCGCCGCACCCGCCGACGACCCCGTCCTCGGGCAGGTGAAGCAGATCCAGACCCGCTGGGAGACCATCAAGTTCACGGTGCCGGAAGGCGACAAGCAGACCGACCAGATGACCGTCCTCGGCGCCGATGCCGATAGCCTCGCCGCCAAATATCCTGACCGGGTTGAGGTCCTGATCTGGGACGGCATCGTCACCAGCGAGCGCGCCTCTTTGGTCAATCCCATCTCGGCGCTGTCGCTCGCCACCCGCGCCCGTGACACGCTGGAGAAGGCGTACAAGATGAACCCGACCGTGCTCGATGCCGGCGCGCCGACCAGCCTGGGCGTGCTGTACTATCGGGTGCCAGGCTTCCCGGTGGCGTTCGGCGACAAGGCGAAGGCGCGCCAACTGCTGGAGCAGGCCACCAAGACCGCGCCCGACGGCCTCGACGCCTGGTATTTCTATGGCGATTTCCTGATGACCCAGGGCGAGTATGCCAAGGCCCGCGAGGCATTCACCCACGCGCTCGCCATTCCCGTGCGCGCCGACCGGGCGCTGTGGGACGAAAATCGCCGGCTGGTCATCACCGAGAAGCTTGAGCAGATCAAGGCCAAGCACTGATGGCGAAGGACGCGCGGCCGCTCACAGGCGCGGCGCCGGGGGCGGCGCCGCTTTCCGGCCTTTGGCACTGGCTCGGCCACCAGCTCGCCCGTCCCGAAGGGGGCGGGGGCGCGCAGGTGGGGCGGGCGATGTCACTCGCAAATCGCGAGCCCTACCGGCTGGCGATCGAAGCCCTTGGCCCAGCCCAGAGGCACCGCGTGCTGGAAATCGGCTTCGGGCCGGGGGCGGGCATCGCGGAGCTGGCCGAGCGCGTTCCGGGCGGTCTCGTGGCAGGCATCGAGGGCTCGCCGGCCATGCTCCGGCTGGCGGCGGCCCGCAACCGCGATGCCATCGCGGGCGGCCAGGTGGAACTGGTGGACGGCGATTTCCGCGATCTGCCGTGGACCGACGGGAGCTTCGACAGGGTGCTCGCCGTCAACGTCGCCTATTTCTTCGATGCGGCGGGCATGGCGGCGTCCGAGATGCGGCGGGTGCTGAAGCCCGGCGGACTTGCGGTTCTCTATGTGACGGATCGATCCACCATGGCGCGCTGGCCGTTTGCCGGGGAAGACACCCACCGGACCTATGACGCGCCCGGGCTGCGGCGCCTCCTTATCGACGGGGGGTTCGGCGATGCCGACATCCGCATCGTGGGGCACCGCCTGCCATTCGGCGTCGATGGGCTGATCGCCGTCGCGCGGGCGGCGTGAGCGCTCACGCCGCCGGCAGCCAGCCGGCGTCAGGGAAGCGCATGGTCGCGGACCCGCCCGCTCCGGGATCGTTGGACAGGGTGAGATCGCCGCCGTGCGCCATCATGGTGCGCTCCACGATGGAGAGGCCGAGGCCAACCCCCTCCCGGCGCTCGCTGCGCACCCGCCCGCTGCGGCGGGCCTCGCGGTCCAGCACCTGCTCGGGAAATCCGGGCCCCTGATCGCGAACGACGATGGACGGCGCGGCGGTGATCTCCACCGAGATCAGCCCCCTGTCCGGCGTATGCTCAAGGGCATTCTCGACCAGATTGCGCACCGCCCGGAACACGTCGTCCCGGCCACCGGCCACGAGGACGGGGATATCCGGCGCGATCACCTCGATCATCCTGCCCCGGCCGACGATGCGGGGCGCCAGGAAGGCCGAGGCTTCGCGCGCTACTTCCCTTAGGTCCACGATCTTGCCCACCTCGAGATTGAAGCGTCCGACCCGCGCGCGATCCAGCAGTTGCTCCACCAGCCGGGCCATGACGCCGAGGTCGTGCTCCAGGATGCGGGCGTGCGGGTCCTTCATGGTCGCAAGCTCGGCCTTCATCACCGCGAGCGGGGTGCGCAGCTCGTGCGCCATGTCGGCAACGAACTCCTCCTGCAGGCGATGGGCTTCCCGCAGGCGATCGAAGGCGGCATTCACCGTGCGCACGAGGGCGAGCAGGTCGTCTGGCAGGCCCTTCTCGGTCAGCGCTGCGGCACCACCCGGCTGGATGGCCCGCGCCTCCTCCACCGTCTGCGAGAGGGGCGCGAGGGCGATGCGCACGACGATGACGTTGACCGCAAGGATCGCGAGCAGGAAAGGCAGCCAGATCCAGGCGATGTCCTTCATGAACTCGTGCAGCACCGATTCAAAGATGATGTGTCCCTTGGGAAACATCAGCTGCACATAGACCGGGACGGGCATATCGGGGATGCGCGCGGACAGTCCGTAATATTCCCCCTCCTCCGCCTGTCTGGGGATCCAGAAATAGAGGGGGCGGTCGGTGCGGAACGAGGTGAAGCGTTCCGTCACCCCGGGGGAGGCGGCAACAATTCGCCCCTTGTCGTCGAGCACGACGTAGCGACCGGATTCGTCGGCAATGCGCTGGCGCGTCGTTGCATCCACATCGGCTGTGAGCTTGCCATCGACCAGATGGATATCGTCCGCAATGTCGCCGATGAAGGCCTGCAGCGTGCCCTCGAAGAACAGCGAATGGGTGTTGTGAAAGCGGGTGTAGAGGTAGAAGGCGCCAACCGCGACGGCAACGAGGCTCACGCTGACGAGGCCCAGCACGAGCCGGCCGAAGACGTCGCGGGGCCAAATCCTCACGGCCGAGCCTCCGCCAGCAGGTATCCGATGCCACGCAGGGTGACGATCTCCCGGTTGGCGCCGGCACCGGAAAGCTTCTTGCGCAGCCGGTGGACCAGCACCTCGATGGCATTGACGCTGACTTCCTCGTCATAGCCGTAAAGCGCTTCCTCCAGCGCGGACTTCTGCACCACGCGTCCGGAAGATCGCATCAGCATCTCCAGCGCGCCAACCTCGCGGCGGCTGAAGTCGATGGCCGTTCCGTCCACCATGGCCCGGCGCTCGGTGGGGTCGAGGGCGATGTTGCCTTCCGCAAGGACGGTCTGGAAGGCGGTGCCCGGCCGACGCAGCAGGGCCCGGATGCGGGCGATCAGCTCGTCCACGTCGAACGGCTTGCGCAGATAGTCGTCGGCGCCCCGGTTGAGGCCCTGGACCACGGAAGCCTTGTCGTCCCGTGCCGTCAGCAGCAGGACCGGCGTGGAGGAACCGCGGCGGCGCAGTGCCTCGAGGAGGTCCATGCCGTCGCCGTCGGGCAGGCCGAGGTCGAGCACGATGCAGTCATACCCGGTGGTCTGGATGGCGGCGCGGGCATCGGCGAGGGTTTCGAACGCGTCCGTGGCAAAGCCGGCGGCGCGCAGGGCACCGGCGGTCAGCCCGCGCAGGCGGGCATTGTCTTCAAGAATGAGAACGCGCATCACCGACCCAAGCAGTACCGCGCTCCGTTGCGCACGAATCCACCATGCTCCGCACTACGGCAATTCCGCGGCTGTATCGGCCACCCTCGGGATCTTACGGAGGACATCACGGTAGGTGAGGCGCGGCGATACGCGTCTTCAGCAGCTTGGATCCAGGGATTGGTCTCGGCGAAGGGGGCGGCCACCGAACCGGCCCATGGCCTGCGTCACGGCCGTGGGTGATGCGGGCGCCGGCCTCGAGAATCGGCAACATCGCGCCGTCGGCCGGACTTGCCGCTGCCGCACGCGCCTTTCCCTGCACGAACGCCCGCGCCATCGGCGTGGGCGCCCGATGAAGGGTCAGCGCCAGGCGCGCACCTGCTGCCGCTGCTGGCCGAGCTGGGAGATACCCAGCTCCATCACGTCGCCCGCCTTCAGGTAGATGGGCGCCGGCTTCTGCCCCATGCCCACGCCAGGCGGTGTTCCGGTCGTGACGACGTCACCGGGAAGGAGGGTCATGATGCGGCTGATGTAGCTGACGAGATGGGCCACGTCGAAAATCATGGTCCGGGTATTGCCGGTCTGCATGCGGCGGCCATTCACGTCGAGCCACAGGTCGAGCGCTTGGGGATCGGGAACCTCGTCGCGCGTCACGAGCCATGGACCGATGGGGCCGAAGGTGTCAAAGCTCTTGCCCTTGTCCCAGGTGCCGCCGCGTTCCAGCTGGTATTCGCGTTCTGACACGTCGTTCACGAGGCAATATCCTGCCACGTGCTCCAGCGCCCGCTCCTGCGGCACGTGGCGGGCAAGCGTGCCGATGACGATACCCAGTTCCACCTCCCAGTCGCCCTTGGTGGACGCGGGCGGCAAGACCACATCGTCGTTCGGCCCCACGATGCAGCTGGTGGCCTTGGAAAAGATGACCGGCTCGCTCGGCAGAGCCATGCCGGCCTCAGCCGCATGGTCCGCATAGTTCAGGCCGACGGCGATGAACTTGCCCACATGGGCAACGGGGCAGCCAAGACGCGGCGTCCCCTCCACGATCGGCAGAGCGGAATGGTCGAGCGCCGACAGGCGCGCGAGGCCGGCAGGCGAAAGCGCGTCGCCGGCGATCTCGCCGATTTCATGGGACAGATCGCGGATACGGCCACCGGCGTCGAGGAGGCCGGGCCTTTCCCGGCCTTCGGGTCCGAAGCGCAGCAATTTCATGGTGATCTCCTTTTCTTTGCCCGCCACCCTCGCGGTCGGCCTGCGCTCCCGGCGTCGCGGCAGCGCAGGCCCGCACCATCAGGCGAGGGCCGGGCGGAACCGGCGGGTCACCAGCGCGAGGGTGCCGAGACCGCAGACGAGGATGATGGGCACCAGCAGCAGCATCACATCCGCCGGCGTGCTGCCCTGCGCCACCAGGACTCCCGCCAGCAGGGGCCCCGCCATGGAGCCGAGGCGCCCGACGGCGACCACGACGCCCACGCCGGTGCCGCGGATTTCCGCCGGATAGCATTGGGGCGCGATGCCGTAGAGGATGGACTGCACGCAGAGCACGCCCACGCCAACCAGCGTCACAGTGAAGAGCATGGTGGCGAGCGCCGGCTGGAGCAGGCCAAGCATGGCGAGGGCGGCCGCCACGAAGGCGAAGCTCGCGGCGATGGCGATGCCACGCTGGCGCCCGTCCAGCACCCGCCCGCCGATGAGGCTGCCGACCGCCCCGCCGAGGCTGTAGAGGATGAGGGCGAGCGAGGCTTCGCTGCGCGTGAAACCCTGCGCCACCAAAAGCTGCGGCAGCCAGTTCATGAGCAGGTAGACCACCATGAGGCCGAGGAAGAAGGCGCTCCACAGCAGCAGGGTGGCGATCATCGCATCGGGCCGGAAGACCTCGGTCCACGGCGTCTTCTGCCCGGACGAGGCCGGCGCCATCTTCAGCGGCGGCAGGCCCATGTAGATGAAGGGCACCAGAAGCAGGGGCAGGATGCCGCCCACGAGGAAGATCGAGCGCCAGTCCCCGCCATGCAGATCGAGCAGGGCGACGAGGCTCGCCACTGCCGCGCCCAGCGGCATGCCCGCATACATGAGGGCGACTGCCCGTCCTTTCCGCTCCGGCCCGACCGCCTCGGAGGCGATGGACACGAGGTTCGGCAGCGCGCCACCCAGCCCGACGCCGGTGAGGAAACGCAGCACCACCAGTGCCTCCACGGAGGTGGCCAGGATGGTCGCGATGGAGGCAAATCCGAAGGCCACCAGCGCGATGAGGAGGCCCGCGCGCCGGCCCCAGCGGTCGGCGGTATAGCCACCGATCAAGGCACCGATCATCAGGCCGAGGGTAGCCGAGGAGAAGAACAGCCCCATCTGCTGGGGCGTCATGTGGAAGGCCGGCCCGATCTTGGGGGCGGCGATGCCCGCGGCCTGCAGATCGAAGCCTTCGATCACCGCGGCGAGCGAGACGTAAAGAAGCGCCCTGCTTCCGGCAGGGGTCGATTTCAGTTCGGTTGGCATTTGCTTTCCTCCCATCCGGTGCGGCCTGTTGCGGCCGTTGTCTTGTTCATCCGCCGATGGCCGGCAGGCCCCGCGGTTCGTCTGTGTGTGCTCCCGGTCCCGCGCGGGACCGGAAGCGGTGAACTTTCGTGAGGCCCCGTCAGGCGGCGGCCGAGGCCCGGGCGAGATCGAGCGCCACGTCGACGATCATGTCCTCCTGTCCTCCGACCATGCGGCGGCGGCCGAGTTCGGCGAGGATGTCGCGGGTGTCGACGCCGTAGGTCTTCGAGGCGGCCTCGGCGTGGCGCAGGAAGCTGGAATAGACCCCGGCGTAGCCCAGCGAGAGGCTTTCCCGGTCCACACGCACCGGGCGATCCTGCAGCGGTCGCACGAGGTCGTCGGCAGCGTCCATCAGGATGTTGAGGTCGCAGCCGGTGGCGATGCCCTTGCGGTTCAGCACCGCGATCAGCGCCTCCAGCGGCGCGTTGCCGGCACCCGCGCCCATGCCGGCGAGCGACGCATCCACCCGCACCGCGCCCGCCTCGATGCCCGCCACCGCGTTGGCGACGCCGAGGGTGAGGTTGTGGTGGGTGTGGACGCCGATCTCCGTCTCCGGCTTCAGCGCGTCGCGGAGCACCTTGACCCGCTCGGTATAGTCCTCCGGCAGCAGCGCCCCGGCGGAGTCGGTCACGTAGACGCATTCCGCGCCATAGCTCTCCATCAGCTTGGCCTGCTCGGCCAGTTGTTCGGCCGGGATCATGTGGGCCATCATCAGGAAGCTCGCGGCGTCCATGCCCAGCGCACGGGCCGCCTCGATGTGCTGGCGGGACACATCGGCCTCGGTGCAGTGGGTGCACACCCGCACGGAGCGGGCGCCGGCGTCGTAGGCGGCCTTCAGGTCATGCACCGTGCCGATGCCGGGGATGAGGAGGACGGTGACGACCGCCCGGCTGCATTCCTCCGCGACCGCGGCGATCCATTCCAGGTCGTCGTGGGCGCCGAAGCCGTAGTTGAAGGTGGCGCCGGTGAGGCCGTCACCGTGGCTGATCTCGATGGCGTCCACGCCGGCCCGGTCCAGCGCCCGGGCGATGGCGCGGGTGGTGTCGAGCGAGTACTGGTGGCGGACGGCATGCATGCCGTCGCGCAGGGTGACGTCCTGGATGTAGAGCTTGTCCGGGTTGGGGCGGGCCATCACGCGGCCTCCTTCGCGAGGAAACGGGCGGCCCAGCGGTCGGCGGAGACCAGGGCGGCCGAGGTCATGATGTCGAGGTTTCCGGCATAGGCCGGCAGATAGTGGGCGGCGCCCTCCACCTCGAGCAGGATGGTGGTCTTGAGGCCGGTGACCGGGCCGACGCCGGGGATGCGGACGGGCGCGTTGTTCCCGATCTCCTCGAATTGCACCTTCTGCTTCAGGCGATAGCCGGGCACGTAGGCCTTCACGGTCTCGACCATGTCGAGGACGGAGGCCTCGATGGCCTCGCGCGTGCCGCCCTGGGAGAGGGTGAACACGGTGTCGCGCATGATGAGCGGCGGGTCGGCCGGGTTGAGGATGATGATGGCCTTGCCGTGCTCGGCGCCGCCCAGCACCTTGATGGCCTTCGACGTGGTCTCGGTGAACTCGTCGATGTTGGCGCGGGTGCCGGGACCGGCGGACTTGGAGGAGATGGAAGCGACGATCTCGCCCCAGATCACGCGGTCGGTGGCGCGGCGCACGGCATGCACCATGGGGATGGTGGCCTGGCCGCCGCAGGTGACCATGTTGACGTTGGGCGCGTCGAGATTGGTCTCGCCGTTGATCGCGGGAATGGTGAAGGGGCCGATGGCGGCCGGGGTGAGGTCGATGACCTTCTTGCCGTCCTTCTGCAGCACCGCATCGTTGGCGATGTGGGCCTTGGCGGAGGTGGCGTCGAACACCACGCCGATCTCGGCGTAGTTGGGCAGGCGGGTGAGGCCTGCGATGCCCTCATGGGTCACCGGCACCCCGAGCCGCGCCGCGCGGGCGAGGCCGTCGGACGCGGGGTCGATCCCCACCATGGCGCCCATCTCCAGATGGCGCGACATGCGCATGATCTTGATCATAAGGTCGGTGCCGATATTGCCCGACCCGATGATCGCGGCCTTGATCTTGGGCGTGCTCATGCCTGCGTCTCCGTGGTGGCGGGGGCTCCGATGGCGACCTTCACTGTGCCGAGCCCCGCGATGCGCGCCTCCAGCACATCGCCGGGCGCGGCGGGGACCATGGGGCCGAGGGCGCCGCTGAGAACCACGTCTCCGGCCTTCAGCGGCGTTCCCAGCGTGGCGCAGGTGCGGGCGAGCCACAGCACCGCGGTGAGCGGATTGCCGAGGCAGGCCGCGCCACCACCGAAGGACGCAGCGGTGCCGTTGCGGTTGAGCACCATGCCTAGGCCGGCGAGGTCCGTGTCCTCCAGCCGGCGGATGGGAGCACCCATCACGTAGACGCCGCTGGAGGCGTTGTCGGCGATGGTGTCCGAGATGCGGATGTCCCAGTTCTTGACCCGGCTGCCGACGATCTCGATGGCGGGGGCCACATAATCGATGGCGCGGCACACTTCGGTGGGGGTGACGTCCGCCGCCGCGAGGTCCGCCTTCAGCACGAACGCGACTTCCGCCTCCGCCTTCGGCTGGACCAGGCGGGCGAAGGGCACCTCCTCGCCGTCGCAATATTCCATGTCGGCGAACAGCACGCCGAAGTCCGGCTGGCCGACGCCCAATTGCTGCTGGACGGCGCGCGAGGTGAGGCCGATCTTGCGGCCCACGAGCCGCCTCCCCTCCTCTACCGCCCGCTTGGTGTTCAGGAACTGGACCTCATAGGCGGCCTTCAGGTCGAGGCCGATTAGGTCCCGCACCGGCTCGCAGGGCGTCGCCGTGCGCGCCGCCTCGGCCAGCCTTTCGGCGGCCGCGATAATTGCTGCTGCGCTCATCTCAAATCACCTTGAAAGAAATTCGAGCACCAGCGCGTTGAACGCGTCCGCGTGCTCCCACTGGGCCCAGTGCCCGCAATTGCCGAACACATGGAGCTCCGCCTTCGAGATGCCGGCAAGGAGACGCAGCCCGGCATCCAGCGGAACGAAGCGGTCGTTGCGCCCCCAGATGACGAGGGTGGGGGCGGAGATCTCGCCGAGGCGGGGGCCGAAATCGGGGAACTGCTTGGGGTTCGCCTCAAGGCTTTTGACGAAATTATCCAGATGATCGCGGCGCTTCAGCATGTTCTCGAGGCGCGTGCGGTAGAGGTCTTCGGTCAGATCGTTGGGATCGAACACGAAAACCGCCATCATCGCCTTCAGGTTCTCGATGGTCGGCGTGCGATAAAGCGCATTCAGGAGCTTGATGCCCTCGGTGGGCATGGGCGCGAAGGCGCTTGCCCCGCCCGTACCGCCGCCCATCAGCACCAGCTTTCCCACCTTGCCCGGATGGTCGAGGGCGAAGGCGACGGCGCTGTGGCCGCCCATGGAATTGCCGAGGATATGGATGCGATCCAGCCCCAGCGCCGCCACCACGCCCGCCAGCACCCGCGCATTGAGGTTGGAGCGCGAGCCGGTGGAGACGATGGTGTCGCTCTTGCTCCAGCCGGGGCAATCCACCAGCAGCACGCGATAGCCCGCCTCCACCAGAGGCGCGATGTTGCGGTTGAAGTTGGCCCAACCCGACGCGCCTGGGCCGGAGCCATGCAGCATCACGACGGTCTCGCGGGCATTGCCCGGATCGCAGTCGTTGTAATGGATGGTGAGTTCGCCGCCAGCCTCGGGCACGCGGACGAAGCGGCTGGTGCCCGCTTCCGTGAAGGGTTCGCTCATGCTCAGGATTCCAGGGGGCTGACGCGGCAGAAGGCGCCGTTCACATAGATCAGGGGCTCGCCGCCCGGCGGCTCGGAGGCGTCCAGCACCTCGCACAGCAAAGCATGATGGGTGCTCTCGTCGAACACCTTGACCACCCGGCAGTCGAAGGTGGCGAGCGCCCCCTCCAGCACGGGGGCGCCGGAGACGCGGGTCTGCCAGGTGCCGTGCTCGAAGCGGGCGGGGCCGAACACGCCCTCCACCATCCCGGCGAACACCTTGGCGAGATGGGCCTGCCCGGCCGAGAGCACGTTGATGCACAGGGAGCCGCTGGCGAGGATCGCATCGGCGGCGGCCACCTTCTTGTTGACCAGCACCACCATGCGGGGCGGATCGACGGTGACGGAGCACACCGCCGTGGCGGTGAGCCCGATCTTGGCCTCGCCGTCACACGTGGTGATGATGGAGACGCCGGAAGCGAGGTGGCGCATGCCGGTGCGGTGATCGTCCGGGCTGGCAGTGGGCAGGTGGCGCAGGGTTTCGCTCGCCGCCCAGTCGAGGCGTTGGTTGATGTTCTTTGTGTTGGTGTTCTGTGTCATGGCCGGGGGCTCAGGCGCGCACGCCGAAGGGATTGGCGGCAGGCATGGGATTGCCGAGCAGCTGACCGCCGAGGAGGTCGCCGATATTGTCCTGGTTCTGAGTGATGTGGTTGGCACCGACCAGGATGTCGCGCAGCTGACGCTGCATGGGATTGTTGAGCCAGACGCCGCGCGTCGACGTCTTCTTGAAGATCATGTGCGCCGCTTCAAAGCATTCGCCGCCGGTGAACTGGTTGGTCGCGAAATGGCGGACGCGCACGTCAATGGGCACCAGCTCGCCACGCTCGGCATAGCTCCAGGCCTCGTCGGTGTTGTGCAGGATGCGGGTTTCCGCCCCCAGGATCTTCGCGGTGGCCTCCCCGAGCCGGGCCTTGATGAAGGGGTCGTTCACCGCGGCGCCGACGGCCTGGTTCAGGTTCTGGCGCGGGCGCATGTGCTCGATGTAGAGATCGGCCATGCCGCGCGCCATGCCGACGATGACGGACGACACCGCCGCGTAGAACACGTAGAAGAACGGCATCTTGTAGAGGTTTTCCACATGACCGTGGGTCGCCTCGCCATAGGCGGCGATGACGTGGCTGCGATAGGACGGCACGAACGCCTCGCGCACCACCAGCTTCTTGCTGCCGGTGCCGGCAAGACCCACGACGAACCAGTCGTCCACGATCTCGAAATCGGATTTCTGCACCCAGAAGGAGCGGAACACCTGCTCGCCATTCTCCATGACGCGGCCGCCGAGGAAGGCGCCGCCTTCGGCATGGTCGCAGCCGCTGGAGGTGAGCCATTCGCCCTTCAGCACATAGCCGCCCTCCACCGCCGTCACGGTGCCGAAGGGGGCATAGGAGGAGGAGACGAGCCGGGTCGGGTCCTCGCCCCACAATTCATCGCCGCAGCGCGGATCGAGCAGGCCCACCTCGAACGGGTGGACACCGAGGACCATGACGTTCCACGCGCTGGAGGGGCAGCCGCGGGCAAGCTCCATCAGCACCCGATTGAGCACGTTGGGGCTCATCTCGTAGCCGCCCCAGCGCCGCGGCTGGAGGATGCGGAAGAAGCCGGCATCCTGGAAGGCCTGGATGGTGGCGGCCGGCACCATGCGCGCCTTCTCCACCGCATCGGCCTGCTCGCGCAGCCAGGGGATCATGGCCGTCGCGCGGGCGACGATCTCGGTTTCGGTCGGGGTGCAGCTCGATCTGTCCAACATGCTGATTCTCCTGGCGTTCCTCGCTGGGGTCGCGTGCACGCTGTCAGCGTGGCTCGGCGCTCATGACGCCGTAGCCGGCGATCCACTCGTTGATCGGGCGGTAGTAGTCCTGGCGGGCGGTGTATCCGCCCCGCGCGGCGGCAAGGGCCGCGAAGGCGGCCACCCAGGTGCGCACCTCGTGGGTGGAGCGGCCGGCCTCGTGCGAGATGTCCTCAATGCTGAAGTCGTCCACGGCCTCGAGATTTCCGCCGAGCAGCAGATCCACGAAGGCCTGGTCCCATTCCGCGTTGAGCGGCGTCTGGGCGGAGAGTTCCGAGCCGTAAATCTTGCCTGCGGCGATGGTGCGTTCCTGCCGCGCCGCGCGCGCTTCCGGCGTGGGGTTGCGGCCGCAGATGAGGAATTCCTCGATGGCTTCCGGCGCGCCTTCGAGCAGCGGCACCGGCGGCTCGTGGGAGAGGCCGCCCGTACCGACGATGAGCACGCGCTTGTCGAGGGTCGCGATGAACTCGCCAACCACCTCGCCGAGGCGGCGTACCCGCCGATAGGGCGCAAAGGGCGGCGCCACAGAATTGATGATGATGGGGATGACCGGATAGCGGGTCAGGCTGCCGGTCAGTTCCTCCAGCGTCTGCGTGCAGCCGTGATCCACCTGAAGGCGGTGCGAGAGCGAGACGTCCACGTCATGGTCGAGGACGAAGCGGGTCAATTGGAGCGCGAGATCCCGCGCCACCGAGAGTGAACCCGGCAACGTCATGTAATCGGCCACCGATTCCGCCGCCGTTGCGATGACGAAGGGGGGCATGAGATCGTAGAAGAGGCCGTTATAGTGGTCCGGCGCGAAGATCACGATCAGCTCGGGATCGAATGCTTCCACTTCGGCGCGGGCGCGGGCCAGCACGGCATCGACTTCCGCAATCACCTCTGGCGCAGGATCGTTGAGGCCGCGCAGAGGCGTGTGCGAGAGGCACTTGAGCATGATGGTCATGATGGCTCCCTCGACCTTGGAAGCTGCGGGCCAACGACAGCGCGTGGCCAGCTCCCCCCTCCAGGTCGCGTTCTTCATTTTGAGTGGCTGCACTGTAGGGGCGGCCGAGGCGGAGACGGAACTTCAAACCACCCGAGTGTGCACCTGGTGCACATCGTTGATTTCAAATACCCTTCGGCGATAAATTGAAAGCCTCGGAGAGATGCGAGCGCCGCGAAGATTGAGGTTTTGCGCGCTTTTGCGTCCATCGCCGGGGGCGGCGTCGGGGCTTCGCTCGATCGCGCCGAGCGCTTTGCACCTGGACTGTGCTGGCGGGAAAGTCGGGAGCGAAACCAGATGGCGGAGGCAAGCCGCTACAAGAACGTCAGGGGCCTGAGCCGGGGGCTCGCGCTCCTTAATGCCCTCAATCGCACGGATGGGGGCGCGAACGTCACGCGCCTTGCCGAACTGACCAAATTGCATCGCACTACCGTGCAGCGGCTGCTTGAGACGATGCAGACGGAGGGGTACGTCCGGCGCAGCGAGTCCGATGATCGCTACTGCCTGAACCTCCGGGTGCGCGAACTGAGCGAGGGCTTTCGCGACGAGCATTGGATCTCCGCCCTCGCCTCGCCCTTGCTCGGGCAGTTGCTGCGGGAGGTCGGCTGGCCGACAGACCTCTGCACCTTCGACGTGGACGCCATGGTGGTGCGCGAGACCACCCACCGCTTCAGCAAGCTCTCCTTCCACCGCTCCATGATCGGCCGGCGCCTGCCGATGCTCCAGACGGCGAGCGGCACTGCCTATCTCGCCTTCTGTCCCGAAGATGAACGCGAACGCATCATCGATTTCCTCGCCCGACAGCCGCGGATGGAATGCCGGCTGGCCCGCGATCGGACGGCGGTGAACGATCTCCTCGCTCGGGTGACGCAGCAAGGCTATGGCCACAACCACATGAACTGGACGGAAGAACCGAAGATGGCCGGGATCGCGGTTCCGATCCGGGGGGCGCAAGGCCTTCTGGGCTGCCTCAGCGTCGTCTATATCGCGTCCGCGATGACGACTGCGGTCGCGGCCTCGCGCTATCTGGAATCGTTGCGCAAGGTCGTGAGATCACTCGAAGTCGAGACCATGAAGGCGGGCGGTGTGTAGGGGATTCTGACTGGCGATCCGACCAAGTGCGAACGTCAGCCCGAATTCAGTCCCCATTGCTTTCCAAGGCGGAGCCAAGCGCCGCCAGCAGGGCACGTGTCGTCTTTACATCTTCAGCCGGCATGGTGGCCGAAAGGGCATCGATCCACTTCGCCTGCGCCTTCATCAGCCTGCGATAAGCGTCAGCGCCTTGGGCGGTGGGGGCGAGCAGCTTGGCGCGGGCGTGCCGCGGATTGGGATGGTATGCCACGAGCCCGACGCGCACCATGTCATCAGCGAGCCGCTGGACGTTCTGCCGCGTCTGTGAGAGACGCCGCGCCACATCGGCGACGGTCGCAGGCTCCTGGACGATCACCCCCATCACCTGCCATCGCGCAGCCGTCAGACCGAAGGGCGCGCTGAGTCTGTTGCCGGCCTCCACCAGCCAGTTGCCGGCTTGGAGGATGTCCCAGACCAGGCGGCTCAGTTCTTCGTTCTTTCTGCGATCCAGGACGCCCTCCCCCATCACATATGCGAGTTGACAATAGGTTGTCATGTATGTGATTGACAATATGTTGTCAATGAGGGCCGCCATCCATGACTCCCGCCGAACTCGTGCGATCCCTCTATGAGAATTGCCTCAATCCGCGCCGCCTCGATCGCCTGTCGGAATATTTGTCGGACACCTTCGTGGGGTCCAATGGCGAACAGGGCCCGATCGAGTTTCGGCAGACCGTCGAACGGATGGTCGCAGCCTTTCCCGACCTACGCTTCGAAATCGAGGATCTGTTTGAAGCTGGCGAAAAGGCCTGCGTCCGCTGGCGTTTTGAGGCGGCGCAGCTTGGGCCGCTGTCCGGTTTCGCCCCGACCGGAAAGGTTGCGGTTCAGCAGGGCATTGCCATTTACGAGGCCAGCCAAGGCAAGCTCACGCGGGCATGGTTGCAGGTGGACCGGCTGGGCGTTCTCATGCAGATCGGGGCCGTGAAGCTCGGATGAAGCATGCGGCGGAGAATCCCCGCCCCTTGCTACGCCATCGTCTCCAGCCGCAGCCGCAGCAACGCGCCGGCGACTGCGACGCGCAGCCCTTCCACCTCGTCCGCGAGTTGGGCGTTCCGTTCCATGAGCCGGACCGTTTTCCCACGATCATCATCGCCGCCAACCCGTACGCAGGAACGGCGACAGCCAGCGTGTCGACGATGTCAGGAGGTCCCGTATTGCTTGATCTTTGCGTAGAGACTGCTGCGCGACAGACCCAAAAGTCTGGCCGCCTCCTGCTTGTTGCCGGCCGCCTGTTTTAGCGCGTCGGCAATCATGGAGCGCTCCAGCCTCGCGACGGCACCGGCGAGATCAAGCACCGGCGATGCCTCGCTCTCATCCGCGACGGATGGGAGAACGTCCGCGACGTGGCTGGCCTCGATCCGCGCGCCGTCGCTGCGGACATAGATCTGCTCGATGACGTTGGAGAGCTCGCGCACGTTGCCGGGCCAGTCATGGCGCGCCAGCCGCGCGACGGCGGCCGCAGTCAGCGGACGGACGGCCACGCCGAAGGCGGCGGCGGTCTGCTCGCTGAAGCGGGTGGCCAGCAGTTCCACGTCTCCGGACCGCTCGCGCAAGGGCGGCAGGTGGATGGGCAGCACGTTGAGCCGGTAATAGAGATCCTGCCGGAACGTCCCCGCACGCACCATGTCGGCAAGCGGGCGGCTGGTGGCGGCGATGATCCGCACGTCCACACGCGACGGCTGGTTGGAACCGACGGGCTCCACCTCTCCATCCTGCAGCGTGCGCAACAGCTTCGCCTGCAGGGCGAGCGGCATGTCGCCGATCTCATCGAGGAACAGCGTGCCCTCATGGGCGATCTGGAACTTGCCCGGCCGCGGCTGGCGGGCGGCGCCGGTGAAGGCGCCCGGCGCGACACCGAAGAATTCCGCCTCCAGCAAGTTCTCCGGCACGGCCGCCACATTGATGGCCACGAACGGCCGGCTCATGCGCTTGGAGGCGGCGTGGATGGCATGCGCGGCCATTTCCTTCCCCGTGCCGGTCTCGCCCAGGAGCAGCACGGCAGACCCGACCTCGCCCGCCCGGCGCAGGAGGCGCGCCAGTTGCCGCATGGCGGGGCTCGCACCCAGGATGTGCTCTGCGGTGAAGCGCACGCCCCGCTTGGCGGAGAAGGCCTGCTCCATCCGCGCGAGGCGCGACTGCATCTGATGGAGCCGCTCGGCGATGGGCTTGAGATAGGGAATGCTGTCCTTCAGGGCGAAAGCGATGGCACCGATGATCGCACCCGTCTCGTCGCGCAGCGGCAACCGCGTCACCAAAAGCCAGCGATCGCCGTACTGGATGATGTCGAGGGGATGGGGCTGGCCAGTCTCCACCACCTCGCGCATCCGGCTATGGGGGATGACACGCTCGATCTCCTGCCCCACGAGTTCGGCAAGGTCCGGCTTGCCGAGCAGCGCCAGCTGGCCTTCGCTGAACCAGACGACCCGGGACTCGCGATCGACCAGGGTCGCCCCATCGATCATGCCCTCCACCACGCCCAGAAGGGCTCTGGCAGAGGCGAAGCATTCGTCGGCGATGGTGGTCATGGCGGCGATCCGGAGGATGTGTGTCCAGTCTTCTGGAAAGCTGTGTCGCTCAACTGGACACCACCCGAAGCGCCGGGTGTCAACCGTCGATGTGAGCATGGGGCAGCCTGACGCCGGCAATGCCGCGGCGGACGCGTCCGGATTGTTGGACAAAAGCGGCATTGAGATTGGCCGGATGACCCGCACAACGCCTTGATTTTGCGCGCTCCGCGCCGCGCCCTCTCCGCTGGCACGCGCCTTGCGCAGGGAATCGGCAAAACAGATCGCCCGCCACTGGCGGGTGCGCAAGATATCGGGATGAAATGCAGCCGAAGAGGATCGCCGTCATTGGCGCCGGCCTGATGGGCCATGGCATCGCGCTGGCGTTCGCTGGCGCCGGGCTGCCTGTTTCCATTCACGACGCGGATCCGGCGCGGCGCTCCGGCGTTCCCTACCGCATCCGCAAGAGCCTCGACGAGCTGGGAGCCGACACCGCCGCCGCCGACCGGGTCACGCCCGCCGACACGCTCGCTGCGGCGGTTGCCGGTGCCGACGCGGTCATCGAGGCGGTGCCGGAAGATCTTGAGCTGAAGAAGCAGGTGTTCGCCGAGATCGAGGCTGCCGCCCCGCTTCACGCGCTGATCGCCAGCAACACCTCGGTCATTCCCATCACGCAGATCATGGCGGGGCTCACCCACCGGCGGCGGGCCATGGGCACGCATTGGTGGAACCCGCCGCACCAGATCCCTCTCGTGGAGGTCGTGCAGGCCGAGGACACCGGCGAGGACGAGGTCGCGGCCATGATGGCGCTCCTTGCTGGCATCGGGAAAAAGCCGGTGCATGTGCGCCGGGACGTGCCCGGCTTCATCGGCAACCGGCTGCAGCACGCCATGTGGCGCGAGGCCATCGCGCTGGTTCAGGCTGGCGTCTGCGATGCCGCGACCGTGGACGAGGTGGTGAAGGAGAGCTTCGGCCGGCGCCTTGCGGTGCTGGGGCCGCTGGAGAATGCCGACCTTGTCGGCACGGACCTGACGCTCAGCGTCCACCGCTATGTGCTTCACGACCTCGACCGCACGCCCGGTCCCCTGCAACTGCTGGAAGAGCTGGTCGCCGCCGGCCGCCTCGGCATGAGGTCCGGCGGGGGATTCCGGGACTGGACCGAGGCGGAGGCGCAGGCGGTGCGCACGCGCCTTGCGGACCATCTGCGCCGGTTCGAGGTTCACGACACATGAGAGAGAACACGCCATGAAAGGCCGCAACGCAATCGTCACCGGCTCCACCTCCGGCATCGGGCTCGCCATCGCACGGGCTCTTGCCGCCGAGGGCTGCAACGTGATGCTGAACGGGCTCGGCGACGCAGGCGAGATCGAGGCCGTCCGTGCCGATCTCGCCGCGTCCGCCGGTACGAAGATCGCCTATCACGGAGCCGACGTGAGCCGGCCGACCGAAGTCCGCGCGCTGGCCGCGGCGGCGCGCGCAGAAATGGGCCCGGTAGACATCCTTGTGAACAATGCCGGCATCCAGCATGTCTCGGCGCTGGCGGACTTTCCGGATGAGCAGTGGGACCGCCTCGTCGCGGTGAACCTCTCCGCGGCCTTCCACGCGAGCAAGGCGGTCATCGGCTCCATGACGGAGCGGCGCTTCGGCCGCATCGTCAACATTGCCTCTGTGCTCGGACTTGTCGGCGCACCGCACAAGGCGGCCTACGTGGCCACCAAGCACGGCCTCGTGGGGCTCACCAAGTCCATCGCCATCGAGGTGGCAGAGACCGGCGTCACCTGCAACGCCGTCTGCCCGGGCATGGTGATGACGCCCATCATCGAGATGCAGGTGGCCGACCAGGCGAAGGTCACGGGCCTGTCGCCCGAGGACGTGGTGAAGGAGGTGTTCCTCCAGAACCAGCCCATCCGCCGCCCGGTGACGGCGGAGGAGATCGCCGGGGCCGTCGTGTTCCTGTGCTCGCCGGCCGGCTCCGGCGTCACGGGCACGACGCTGGCGGTGGATGGCGGCTACGTCGCCCGCTGAGGTGTGCGAGGCGCGTGTCGACGCGTTCAGTGCGGATCAGACAAACAAAAGATCAGGCAAACATAAAGCAGGGAGAAACCGCATGAAGGGTCTCATGGTTGCCGCGGCGCTCGGCTCGGCTGTCGCCGGGCTCGCTGGACCGGCCTCGGCGCAGATGTCGGACGGCAAGATCAAGATCGGGCTCCTGTCCGATCTCGCCGGCGTCTATTCCGACATCAACGGCGAGGGCTCGGCCCAGGCGGCGCGGCTCGCGGCGGAAGAGTTCGGCAACGCCATCAACGGCGTGCCGGTGGAGATCATCGTCGGCGATCACCAGAACAAAGCGGACGTGGCAGCGAGCCTCGCCCGCAAGTGGATCGACACCGAGCAGGTGGACGTGATCGCCGACGTGCCCAATTCCGCCGCCGCGCTGGCCGTGCAGGCCATCACCAAGGAGCGCAAGCGCATCTTCCTCATGTCCGGCCCCGGCTCGGTGGACCTCACCGGCAAGGCGTGCAGCCCCTATGGCTTCATGTGGACGTGGGACACCCACTCGGTCTCCTCCGCTACCGCCCGCGCGCTGGTGAACAAGGGCGACAAGAGCTGGTTCTTCATCACCGCCGACTACGCCTTCGGCCATTCACTGGAGGAGGAGGCGTCCAAGACGGTGAAGGCCATGGGCGGCACCGTGAAAGGCGGCGTGCGCGTGCCCCTCGCGACCTCCGATTTCTCCTCCTTCCTGCTGCAGGCGCAGGCCTCCGGCGCCAAGGTGGTGGCCCTCGCCAATGCCGGCGGCGACACCATCAACTCCGTGAAGCAGGCGACCGAGTTCGGCCTGCCGCAGGGCGGCCAGACGCTCGCCGGCCTGCTCCTCAACATCAACGACATCCACGCGCTGACGTTGCCGGTGGCGAAGGGCCTCATCCTGTCCAACTCGTTTTATTGGGACATGAATGACGAGACCCGCGCCTGGTCCAAGAAGTTCGAGGAGAAGACCGGCCGCAAGCCCTCCATGAACCAGGCGGGCGTCTACTCCGCGGTCCGGCACTATCTCCAGGCGGTGAAGGACCTCGGCACGGATGACGCCGACAAGGTGGCCGCCAAGATGCGCGCCACGCCTGTGACCGACATGATGATGAAGGACGCGAAGATCGGCGAGAACGGGCGCGTGTTCAACAACATGTACCTGTTCGAGGTGAAGAAGCCCCAGGATTCGAAGGGCCCCTGGGACTATCTCACGCTCCTTGAGACGGTGCCCGGAACCGAGGCCTACATCCCGGTCAAGGACAGCGGCTGCCCGCTCGTGAAGTAGCCGGAGAACACTCGAACAGATGCGCGGCGCCATCGTCGGGGTCCGGCACAAGAAGCCGGACCAAGCATCTCGGGTGACTTCGTCGGTCCTGCCAGGAGGTGAAGGCAGCCACCGAGGCGCACTGCCAAACGAGGATCTGCACCGCCGCATCGCCAGTTCGCGGCGGTGCTGGACCCTGCGTTAGGTGTGGGTGAGGTGGTTCATTGGGGCGGGCGGTTATCTGGTCACGCGCTGTTTGTCTCAGGCGCGGGCGCGGGAAATGGCTGAGCACGGAGAAGTCAGCTTCTTGTCTTGAGGCGCTCGGTGAGCTGCAGCATCTGGCGCAGCAAGGCGGAGCCGTCGTTGCGGCGGTGGCTCAAGATGATCGGGCTCGAGAAGGGCTCGTCGAGGTCGAGGAAGCGCACATCGCCCCGCCCCAGCCGGCGGATCGAAGCCGGCACCACGCAGATGCCGGCGCCCGAAGCCACCAATCCCAGCGCGGTCTGCACATCGCGGGCCTCCATGCCGATGCGCGGCGTGATCCCGGCCTCGCGGTAAAAGGACAGCACCTGGTCGGCATAGCTCGGGCGCGGCGAGTGAGGATAGAGGATGAGCGGCTCGGCCTCGACGTCCGCGAGCCGCGGGCGCACTTTCGCCCCTGCCATCTCGTGCGACGCGCAGATGGCGATGCACAGCGTTTCCTCCCGCAGCACGTCTCGCACCAGCGCATCGTCCTCGAAGCGCAGGCGGCCGAAGCCCACGTCGATGCGCCCGTCCTTCAACGCGGCGATCTGCTCGAGCGTCGTCATCTCCATGAGTTGCACCTGCACCTCGGGGGAAAGGATGCGGAATTCACGGATCAGCTCCGGCAGCGCGTCGTAGAGCGTGGACGCGACGAAGCCGATGTTGAACTGAAAGACCATGCGCATCCCGATGCGCCGCGTGGTGGCCTTCATTTCCTCCACCCGCTGGAGCAATTGCACGCTCTGCTCGAACAGATGGCGGCCAGCCTCGGTCAGGGTCAGCGGCCTCCCGCGATCGAGCAGGCGCACGCCCATTTCCTCCTCCAGCTGCTGGATCTGCCGGCTGAGCGGCGGCTGGGCCATATTGAGCTTCTCGGCCGCGCGGCTGAACGAGCCTTCCGCGGCGACGGTGGTGAAGTAGCGCAGGTGCCGCAGGTCCATATCCAACCTCAGTCTTGATACCTCACAAGTATGATCGCGGCGCGAACCCTCTCAATCTGCGCAATTTTCTCCTCGCACCTCGCCATTCGCATCTGCTTTCATACCCAGAAAGTATGAATATACACTCATTCGGTCTTAGCCCACCGACCTCTTGCGCCGTAGTTTGCCGCGCAGGGAAGAAACGTCCGGACGGAGGTGCCGAAGGCCCCCGACTGGAACACTACGCGGCCGAAGCCGCGGGAGGGCCATGTTCGCCAGCCGCATCGCCACGCCCGGCTTTCGCGCCATCGACCGGGACGGATATGCCCGCGGGCGCGAGGCCATCCTCTGCGCGATCGCCCCGCACGCCACCATCGCCGCCGGCGCCGAGACCCCCGCGACGCCGCAGGCCATGGCGTCGGTGCTGAATGCCGGCATGTCGGGCTCACGCCTCGCCGTCTTTTTCCCGCCGTGCATCTCTTCGCCGCCGAACTGCGCCGAGACATAGCCACCTCCTTTCCAAAACGTCAGAACATCTGAGGAGACCCCATGCCAACGCCCACTGCCGTCACACGGGACATCAAGGACATTATCGACGCTGGGTCGATGACCGGCCGCCGCTGGGCGGTCGTCGCGCTGTGTTTCATGATCGCGCTGCTCGACGGCTTCGACACCCAGTCGATCGCCTTTATCGGCCCCGCGATCGCGCAGGACTTCGGCATGAAGGCGGCGGACATGACCTGGGTCATCACCGCATCCATCATCGGCATGACGTTGGGCGCGATCGGCCTCGGTAGTTTCGGCGACAAATTCGGGCGCCGCAGGGCCATCCTCATCGCGGTTTTCCTGTTTGGCGTGTTTTCGCTGATGGGCGCTTACGCCACCTCGCCTACCCAGATCATCGTGTTGCGCTTCCTCATCGGCATCGGCATGGGCGGCGCGACGCCCTCCCTGCTGGCGCTCGCCGGCGAATACAGCACCTCCTCCAAGCGCGGCCTCATGATTACCGGCGTGCTGCTCGGCCTGCCTGCCGGGGCCATGCTGGGCGGCCTCATCGCGGCGAGCTGGCTGCCGGTGCTCGGCTGGCGCGGCATCTTCCTGCTGGGCGGCGTGGTGCCGCTGGCGCTGATGGTCGTGATCTACTTCCTGCTGCCGGAATCCCCGGCCTATCTCGTCTCCCGCAAGCAGAATGATGGCCAGAACCAGGCTCGCAAGCTGATCGAGCAGATGACCGGCCAGAGGATCCCCGACGGCGTGCGCCTGGTGAACCCCGCCAAGGTGACGCACGGCGCCTCCATTGCTGGGCTGTTCGAGAGCCGCTACCGCAACGTGACGCTGGCGATCTCGGCCATCTATCTGTTCAACTGGATCGCGTGGTTCCTGCTGCTCCAGTGGCTGCCCACCGCGCTCACCACGCTGGGCCTCGAGAAGGCGCAGGCGGCCTACGGCACCGTCACTGTCAACGCCGCCTTTATCGCCATGGCGCTGCCGCTCTCGGCCTTCCTGCCCAAGGTGGACGCCCGCAAGCTGCTGGTGTGCATGTTCCTCGTGGGCATCGGCGTCGCGATTGGCCTCGGCCTTGCCGGCGACCGCTGGCCGGTGGTGTTCACGCTGATTGCGCTCGCCGGCTTCGGCATCGGCGGCCAGCAGCTCGTGCTCAACTATCTGATCGCCAATGCCTATCCCACACAGCTTCGCGCCACTGCCACCGGCTGGGGAATCGGCATCGGCCGCTCGGGGGCCATCGGCGGCTCCGCCATCGGCGGTCAGCTTCTGACGGGCGCGGGTCCCTCCGGCTACTTCATGGCGCTCGCCATCCCGCTGACCATCGCCGCGCTGGCCACCCTCACGGTTCGTGCGTCCGGCGAGGAGCAGGGTGTTCCGGTGCCGGCCGCCCACTAGAGGACGGCCAAACCGACTGCAGCGCAATCACCCCCCCCGAAAAGGCCGCGGCATTCAAGCCGCGGCCACCAAGCGGAAAGTATCAATCCCAATTTCAGGAATTAATTCCACAGCACAAATTCAGTCCGACATCTTTTCGCGCGTCGAAATTCAATCGTCCGGGCCATTCGCCCGCTGCCATTCCTCTCCGATGACCCAGGAGCAAGACCGTGCCCGAGGCTGTGAGAGTCGTTGATATCGAAACCTTCCTCGTCGACCTGCCGACCATCCGCCCGCACCAGCTTGCCATGACGACCATCCACCAGCAGACGCTGATGATCGTGCGTCTGCGCATGTCGGACGGCATCGTCGGCATCGGCGAGGGCACCACCATCGGCGGCCTCGCCTATGGGCCCGAAAGCCCCGAGGGGATGAAGCTTGCCATCGACACCTATTTCGCGCCGATCCTGATGGCATGCGACGCCCGCCGCATCGGCCGCACCATGGCGACCATCGGAACGTGCGTGCAGGGCAACCACTTCGCCAAGTGTGCGGTGGAAACCGCCCTGCTCGACGCCATGGGGCAGAGGGTCGGCCTTCCCATCTCCGAATTGCTCGGTGGACGTCAGCACGACCGCCTTCCGGTGGCCTGGACCCTCGCCAGCGGCGACACCGGCCGCGACATCGCAGAGGCGGAGGAGATGCTGGCGCGGCGGCGGCATAACATCTTCAAGCTCAAGATCGGCAAGGGCGACCCGCGCGCCAACGTCGCCCACGTGGCTGCCATCAAGAAAGCGCTCGGCGCACGCGCCTCGGTGCGGGTGGACATCAACCAGGCGTGGTCCGAAGCCACCGCCTCCGCCATGCTGCCGCTGCTCGCGGAGGCCGGCGTCGATCTCGTGGAGCAGCCCGTCGCGCTGCGCAACAGCGCGGGCCTCGGCCGCCTCGCCCGCGAGAGCTCGCTCGCGATCATGGCGGACGAGGCACTGACGGGCCCGGAGACCGCCTTCGCCCTCGCCGCCCAGGCCGCCGCAGACGTGTTTGCGCTCAAGGTGGAGCAGTCCGGCGGGCTGTTCGCCGCCGGCCGCGTCGCCGCCATTGCGGAAGCGGCGGGTATCGGCCTTTATGGCGGCACCATGCTGGAGGGGGGTGTCGGCACCGCCGCCTCCGCGCATCTGTTCTCCACCCTTGGCAACATGGAATGGGGTACCGAGCTGTTCGGCCCCCTGCTGCTGACCGAGGATATCCTCGAGACCCCGCTGGAGTATGCCGATTTCGGCATCACCGTGCCTACGGGGCCGGGCCTCGGCATCACGCTCTGCGAGCAGCAGGTCAACCGTTTTCGCCGCGACCGCGCGGAGCGCTCCCTTCACGTCGTCGCGGGCGCCCGGTAGACGCGCCGGACGCTTCTCCCACCAGCCCATCAAACCAAAACACCAGGAAACGCTATGCCCGCCAATCTCATCCCCGATTCCCAGAAGAAGGAACTCGCCGCCCGCGCCGTCGGCGCCGGGACCGACATGGGCAATGCCCGCGTCAAGCAGGTGTCGGAGCAGCTTTTGTACCGCATCATGCAGGTGATCGACGAGTGCGACGTGTCCATGGACGAATTCTGGGCCGCCGTTGGCTTCATCGGCCGGGCTGCGAAGAATGACGAGCTGGGCCTCGTGGTGCCCGGTGTCGCCCTTGAGCACTTCCTCGACCTCAGGCTCGACGAAGCCGAGCGCCTCGCCGGACTCTCGGGCGGCACCATGCGCACCATCGAGGGTCCGCTCTATGTCGCCGGCGCTCCGCTCTCCAAGGGCGAGGCCCGCATGGATGATGGCTCCGATCCCGGCGAGGTCTTCATCATCGAGGGGCAGGTGACGGACGAGGACGGCGCGCCCATCGCCGGCGCGATCGTGGACATCTGGCACGCCAATTCCAAGGGCGGATACTCCTTCATCGACGGCGAGCAGGCGGCCTACAACCTGCGCCGCCGCATCGAGACCGACCCTGAAGGCCGCTACCGCGCCCGCACCATCGTGCCAAACGGCTATGGCTGCCCGCCGGAGAGCGCCACCCGTCAGCTCATGACGGCCTTCGGTCGCCATGCCGAGCGCCCCGCCCATGTGCACTACTTCGTGTCGGCGCCTGGTCATCGCCAGCTGACGACCCAGTTCAACTTCACCGGCGACAAGTATCTCTACACGGACTTCGCCTTCGGCACGCGCGATGAGCTGGTGGTGACTCTGGAGCGGGTCGATACGCCGGATGAGATCCATGCCGCCGGCCTCAATGGTCCCTTCGCCCGCACGCGTTTCGACGTGGTGCTGGTGAAGGACAACGCCAACGCACCACAGACGGTGGTTCACCGCGACCACGTTCCCGCGCACTGACGACACCGGCCGGTGCGCGCCGGCCGGTACCTTTCCAATACGGCTGGCCCGCCGCAACGGGCCTCCACAGGAGGACAGCCATGGCAGATCCGACCCCCGCCCGGCGCTTCGAGGGCAAGAGCGTCATCGTCACCGGCGCGGCGCAGGGCGTCGGCATGCAGGTGGCGCTGGACGCCGCCGCCGAGGGCGCCCGCCTCGTGATCGTGGATCGCTCTTCCATCGTGCGAGAGATCGCGCAGCAGATCGAGGCGGAGCATGGCGCGGGGCGCGTCGTGGCCATGGAAGAGGATCTGGAGACCTGGGCCGGCAATGAGCGCGTAATGGCACTGGCCAATGACGCCTATGGCACGATCGATGTGCTGGTGACGAATGTGGGCGGCGCCATCTGGATGCAGCCGTTCCAGGAATTTGACGAACGCCAGATCACCGCCGAGATCAGCCGCTCGCTCTTCCCCACCCTGTGGGGCTGCCGCACGGTGCTGCCCTATCTTCTGGCGCAGAAACGCGGCTCCATCGTGAACGTCTCCTCGATCGCGACCAAGGGCGTCAACCGCATTCCCTATTCGGCCTCGAAGGGCGGCGTAAACGCCCTCACCGCGTCGCTGTCGTTCGAGCTCGCCGGCACCGGCATCCGCGTGAATGCGGTGGCGCCGGGCGGGGTGTCCGCGCCGCCGCGTCGCATCCCACGCGGCACCGACGTGCCGTCCGAGCAGGGCAAGGCGTGGATTCAGCAGGTGGTGGACCAGACCGTTCGCTCGACCCATCTCGGCCGCTATGGCGAACTCCGAGAGATATCCGCCGCCGTCCTGTTCCTCGCGTCCGACGAGGCCTCCTACATCACGGGCACCGTGCTGCCGGTCGGCGGAGGCGACCAGGGGTGAGCACACGGAGTGCATCTCCCCTCGTGCCCGCCGTCGCAGGGGCCGACGATGCGTCAGGCCGCGCCGCTCGGCGGTGAGGTCGGACGTGTCTTGGTTCCGAGCCATGGGCCAGCGTTGTCCTTCGGGACACGGGCAGAAGGCTGAAATCCGCTGCTGCTTCAACGGGACGAGCGCGACTCTGCTGGGCATGTTCGCCTCCAATCTGCAGGAAAAAAGGCGGACATGGCGGCAGCCATCTGCCGCCTGATCGATCAGCTCGCCTTTGTGCTGAATGCCCGCAGGATCGCAGACGGTCTGCGTGCCGAAGCGCCGGCGTGCGAGCGCCTCGTTGGAGAGATCAAAGGTCTCGCGGCCCACGGGGGCGACCTGGGCTATCCGCAGCCGCCTTTCCCATGACACGGTGGCAGGCAGGCGAGTCCGCCCTCAAGCCGCCACCGAACCCTTGCGCCTCGCGGCCTCGACATCGCGCTCCGGCGGCGCGCCGAACATCCGGGCGTACTCTCGCGTGAACTGGGAGATGACGGCGCTCGGCCGAGTTGGCCTGCCTGACGATATCGGGCCGATGATCGCCAGCCTGCTTTCCGAGGATAATCGCTGGGTCACCGCGCAGCGCATCGAGGTATCCGGCGGCCAGGGCATCTGACGGCGCTCGAAGGAAGCCGGCGGCGCCCCGTCGAATGAGAGACTCCCGACAGACGCAAGCGCAGGCACCGTTCGGCGGTAGCGGAAGGTAATTCGTTTCGGAAGCGGAACAATGCGCCCCGCCAAGCGTCTCCTCACCGCCTTCAGGCCCACCGATGGGGACGGAAAATGCGCTTTGCCGTGCGATCGAGCCTTGAATACGATGTGAAGTCTCCCGCCGTATTCATTCTGAACGTCGAGGCTGCCGCGCTGCATCGCCAGCGCATCATTGTCGAAAGCCTCAGCCTCAACCCCGCATTCGCCATCGAGCGCTTCGCTGATGACGAGGGGGGAAGCCGGTTCATCCGCGTGAACGCCTCTCCCGGGCCGTTTCAGGTTAGCTACCACGCCGTCGTCGAGGTCGACATGATCGACGAGGCGCCCGAAAGCATCCAGGAGCTGCCGGTTGGCGACCTCCCGCTCGACATCATGCCCTATCTGTATCCAAGCCGCTTTTGCCAGTCGGACCAGCTCGGCCGCTTCGCCCGCCGCGAGTTCGGGGAGATCGAACCCGGCCACACCCGCGTGACGGCGATCTGCAACTGGATCCATGAGCACGTCGACTATGTCCGCGGCTCCAGCGATTCCCAGACCTCGGCGTATGACACTATGGTCTTGCGGGCTGGTGTGTGCCGTGACTTCGCCCACCTCGGCATCACGTTCTGCCGTGCCCTCAACATTCCCGCCCGCTTTGCCAGCGGCTATGCGTGGCAGCTCGATCCGCCCGATTTCCACGCGGTGTTCGAAGCCTATCTCGGCGGACAATGGTATCTGTTCGACGCGACGCGGCAGGCCGCCCTTCAGGGCCTTGTCCGTATCGGCGTGGGTCGTGACGCCTCGGACGCGGCTTTCGCGACGATCTACGGCGATGCTGAGTTCAAGGGCATGTCCGTCGGCATCGACGCTGTCGACAAGAACGCCGAGGACGAAGAGCCAACTACTCGGGCTGTTGGCGTGGCCTAGAAAGGCATTCGCCCCACGCCCATTTCCAGAAAGCCTCGTTGACCAGAAAAATCCTGAACCTGGATGATTTCTGGCCCGTTGCGCGAGCGACTCAGGAGCCCGGGCGGCGCGCCGGGTTCTCGGGTGCCTTTGGCTGGACGCGACATCGCTTCCCATCTCGTCGTTATCTTCCAACCCCTTCCTTTGACGTCGGCCGGCCTCCTGTCCGCTGGATACCCAATCCGCGTCTTGCACCGGTGCTGGACGACGATTGTTGAGCCGGCGCACTTGAAAGGAAGTGCCTGCCGAAATATTGGCGGTGCATGGTGAAGAGGCATTATGCTCCGGCAGATGCCGCCCGCCGTCTCGGGACACGACCGCCCTACGTCCGCTCGGCGGCCACAGTTTGCGAGCAGGGCCGATCTCGATGAAAGGCACGACAGTGGCAATGGATGTGGTCCATCTCGAAACCGACATTCTGGTGATCGGCTCCGGCGCCGCCGGCATGATGGCAGCACTGGAGGCCAGCAAGGATGGCGCCAGCGTCATCCTCGCCGACCGGAGCCTCATCGGGCGCAGCGGCGCGACCATCATGGCGCAGATGACCGTGGCGGTGGCGCTCGGCTCCCAGACGCCGGATTCCTGGGAGCATCATCTTGCCGACACCCTCGCCGCCGGCCGCGAGCTCTGCGACGTCTCCCTCGCCCAACTGGTGTGCGAGGAGGGCCCCCGCGACATCCTCCAGCTCGACGCGTGGAAGGTGGGCTGGGCGCGCAATGACGACGGCTCCATCCGCCAGGCGCTGGCGCCGGGCCACGACCGGCCGCGCTGCGTCTACGTGGACTTCCTCTCCACCGGCCCGGCGGTGGCCAAGACCCTTCGCGGCCGCGTGCTGCGCCAGAAGGAGGTTACCCGCATCGGTGACCTCTACATCACCGACATCCTCGTGACCGACGGCATCGCCACCGGCGCGGCGGGCTTCTCGCTGGCCGACGGACGGCCGGTCGCGGTGAAGGCCAAGGCCGTCGTGATCGCGACCGGGGGCCTCACGCGCCTGTACCAGCGCAACAGCGCTTCGGCCAACATGGGCGGCGACGGATACGCCCTCGCCCTGCGCGCCGGCGCCGAGCTGACGGACATGGAGTTCGTGCAGTTCTTCCCCATCGGCCACCTTGCCCCGCGCCTCGTAGGCATGGACCCGATCATGTGGGACCCCTTCCGCTACAAGCTCGGCGGCCGTCTGCTCAACGCCGAGATGCGCGAGTTCGTCAACGACTACGGCAACGAGGAGGCCGGCACCTATAACGTGACGCGCGACCGCGCCACCTTCGCCATCCTCTCCGAGGTGAAGGCTGGCCGTGGCTCGCCGGCGGGGGGCGCCTATCTCTCCTTCCAGCACATCCCGGAGGAGACGCTGCGGGCTTCCTTCGGACCGGTCATCGACCGGCTCGCCGCCAACGGCATCGACCTCACTCAGATGCCCATCGAGGTGGCCCCCATCGCGCACTACCATATGGGCGGGGTGAAGGTGGACGCCCAGATGCGCACGAGCGTGCCGGGCCTGTTCTCCTGCGGCGAGGCGAACGGCGGCGCCAATGGCGCCAACCGCCTCTCCGGCAATGCCATCACCGAAGCCTTCGTGTTCGGCCGAACCGCCGGCCGAACCGCGGCGCTCCATTCGCGCGCTGCCGGCAATGCCGACGCACCGGTGCCGGCCGGCGCGCTGGACCTCGTTGCCGCCGTGACGCCCGATGGCGGCGAGAACCACGCCGGCCTCATCGCCGAGCTGCAGCAGATCATGGCCGTGAATGTCGGGCCATTCCGCACCGAGGAGGGTCTTCGCACGGCGCTAGCCGGAATTGCGGACCTCAAGACGCGCCTCGGCGCACTGCCGCCGAGCACGCCCGGTCCCTACAACATGGCGCGGCTCGACTGGTTCGACTTGCGCTCCATGCTTCTCGTCGCCGAAGCGGTGACGCGCTCCGCGCTCGTCCGCAAGGAGAGCCGCGGCGCTCACCAGCGTGACGATTTCCCCGCCATGGATCCTGCATTCGTGCTGCACCACACGGTGAAGCTGGCGGGAGAAGACATTGTGCTCGACCGCGCCCCGGTCGAGGGCCGCACCCTCTGCGAGGTCGCCTGATGCGTGAGACCGCCACCCTGATCGTCCGCCGCGGCCATGCCGGTAAGGATACGCACACCTCAACCTACGAGGTGCCCTATACGCCGGGCCAGTCCGTTCTGGACGGGCTGCGCTTCGTGCGTGCCAATCTCGATTCCACGCTGTCTGTCCGCCATTCCTGCATCAACGCGAACACCTGCAAGGAGTGCATGATTATCGTCGACGGCAAGGTGGATTATGCTTGCACGGCGCGCCTGGAGCCGCGCGAGATGGTGCTGGAGCCGCTGGGCAACAAGGCGCATTTGCGCGACCTCGTCACCGAGATCACGCCCCCGGACGAGCGCCTGGAGCATGCGCTCAAGTCGGGCCTTGGCAAAGTCGTGGTGGGCGCCTGAGCATGCCCGTCGCGTCTCAGCAGGCGTAGGCATGTGACCACGAGTGATAACCTCCCGCTGCCGCTCGTGCGGTTAACCATGAAGACGCGCCGCGCTTAGCTGCGGAAATAGGCCGGCCACAGCGCGACAAGATCCGGCGCATAGGCGAGCGAGTTGGACAGATGCGTGCGCAGCGCCTCCTGCGCCGCGCCGGCATCGCCGGCCCGCACCGCGGCGGCCACCGCCCGGTGCTCCCGCAGCACCCGCTCCGCCTTGCCCGGCATGGGCAGATGCAGGCGGCGGATGCGGTCGATATGGCCGGAATAGCGGCGCACCATCAGCCACAGGCTGTGGATGCCGGTGGCGTCGAACAGCACGCGGTGGAAGTCGCGGTCGCCGGCATCGAAGCCGGGAAGGTCGCCGCGCGCGAGCCGCTCGTCCTGGAGAGCGATCACCCCATCGAGGCGGGCGGCGATCCCCGCATGCTCCTCGCCCAGCGCCACCGTGCGCACCGCCTCCAGCTCGATGGAGCGGCGCAGAAAGTGCGCCTGCCGGGCGAGTTCCAGATCGATGGGGCTCACCACGGTGGCGTGCTGGGGGAAGATCTCCACCAGTTGCTCCTCCTGGAGCTTCAGGAGCGCGTCGCGCACCGGCGTCGAGGAGAAACCGAACAGGTCCTGCAATTCGGCGCGGGAGATCAGCGTGCCTGGTGGCATGTCCAGCGTGATGATCCGCTCGCGCAGATAATCGAACACCTGCGGCGCCGCATGGCGGGAGGGATCGCGGGAGGGCCGCGCGCTGCGCGTCGGGTCCATGGTCGTCGTGTCCATCCCGCGAGGATAGCAAATCAGGCGCTTGACGCCACTGATGCATTAGCGTTTTAGTGGACCCATAAATGAGAAGGCCCCGCCTCAGGCAGGGGCCGCCGAGGAAACGACCGCCGCCGGCGCATCCGCCTGCCCCATTTCCGGGCGGCATGGACGGCGCCCGTGAAGCCCGCGCACCGCAACCGCGCAGCCAACCGGCCCCGGGAGGACCCATGATCCATTTGCAACGCCCGTCCCGCTCATTCGCCGCCGGCGCGCTTCTCGCCGTGCTCGCCGCAACCGCCCTGCCCCTCGCCGGCGCGGCGGCGGCGGAGACCTATCCGCAGCGGCCCGTCACCGTGGTGGTGCCCTTCCCGCCCGGCGGCGCCTCCGACAGCACGGCGCGCCTCACCTCCCAGAAGGTGAGCGAGGCGCTAGGCCAGCCCGTGGTCATCGACAACCGCCCCGGCGCCAACGGCGGCACGGGCGCGACCCATGTGAAGACCGCGCCGGCGGACGGCTACACGCTGCTGGTGGGCTCCATCGGCGTCTTCGCCATCAATCCGGCGCTCTATCCGGCGCTGAGCTATTCGCCCAAGTCCGATTTCGATCTCATCACGGTGGCCGTGCGCACGCCCAACGTGCTGGTGGCGAACCCCAATTTCCCGACGAATTCGGTCAAGGAACTGGTGGACTATCTGAAGAAGAACCCGGACAAGGTGACCTTCGCCTCCTCCGGCGTCGGCTCCTCCGACCACCTCACCGCCGCGCTGTTCTGGCAGAAGACGGGCACCTCCGGCATCCATGTGCCCTACAAGGGGGGCGGACCGGCCATCAGCGACCTCATCGCCGGCCATGCGGACGTCTCTTTCCAGAACCTCGGCGCGGTGGCGAACCAGATCAAGGCCGGCAAGCTGAAGGCACTCGGCGTCACCGCCGCAGCCCGCAGCCCGCAGTTTCCAGACATCCCGACCCTCAAGGAGGGCGGCGTGGACGGCATCGATGTCTATTCCTGGCAGGCCGCGGCCGCACCCAAGGGCCTGTCGCCGGAGGTGAAGGCCAAGGTGGTGGACGCCTTCAAGGCAGCCCTCGCCGACCCCGGCGTGAAGGCGAAATTCAATGACCTGGGCTTCGAGGTGGTGGCCAGCACCCCGGCCGAGTTCGCCGCATTCCAGGCCGCCGAGGAGCAGCGCTGGCGCGAGGTGGTGAAGGCCGGCAACATCGTGGTCCAGTAACCCCCAACTTTACCTTCGCGCCGGGCGGTCTCGCCCGGTGCCCGACGGTCCCTGAGACACGGGTTCTTGAGACATGACACGCCTGAAGACACCGGACCAACTGCGCAGCGCCCGCTGGTTCGCCGCCGACGACCTGCGCAGCTTCGGCCACCGCTCCCGCCTGCGGCAGATGGGCTATGCCCCGGAGGACTGGGCGGGCCGGCCGGTGATCGCCATTCTCAACACCTGGTCGGATTTCAACTCCTGCCACGCCCATTTCCGGGACCGGGTGGAGGACATCAAGCGCGGCGTGCTGCAGGCCGGCGGCTTTCCACTGGAAGTGCCGGTGCATTCGGTATCCGAGACCTTCCTGAAGCCATCCTCCATGCTCTACCGCAACATGCTGGCCATGGAGGTGGAGGAGGTGATCCGCGCCCATCCCGTGGACGGCGCGGTGCTGATGGGCGGCTGCGACAAGAGCACCCCGGCCCTGCTCATGGGCGCCACCAGCGCCGGCGTGCCGGCCATCTATGTGCCGGCCGGCCCCATGCTGCGGGGCAACTGGAACGGCAAGACGCTGGGCTCCGGCTCGGACGCCTGGAAGTTCTGGGACGAGCGGCGCGCCGGCAACATCGGCGAGGCGGAGTGGAACGAGATCGAGGGCGGCATCGCCCGCTCCTACGGCCATTGCATGACCATGGGCACAGCCAGCACCATGACCGCGATCGCCGAGGCGCTGGGCATGACGCTGACCGGCGCCTCGTCCGTGCCGGCGGCGGATGCCGGCCACATGCGCATGTGCGCAGCCTCCGGTCGGCGCATCGTCGACATGGTGTGGGAGGACCTGACGCCGGCCCGCATCCAGACCCGCGCGGCGTTCGAGAACGCCATCATCGTCGCCATGGCCATGGGCTGCTCCACCAATGCCATCATCCATCTCATCGCCCAGGCCCGCCGCGCCGGTGCCGACATCACCCTCGATGATTTCGACGCGGCCAGCCGCCGCGTGCCGGTGCTCGCCAACGTGCGGCCGAGCGGCGATGCCTATCTGATGGAGGACTTCTACTTCGCCGGCGGCCTGCCGGCGCTGATGGGACGCCTCGCGGACTTCCTCCACCTCGATGCCCTCACCGTCTCCGGCCGCACGGTGGGCGAGGCCATCGCGGGAGCGAAGGTGCACAATGACGACGTGATCCGCCCGCTTGACAAGGCCATCTATGACGAGGGCGCGCTCGCCGTGCTGCGCGGCAACCTCGCGCCGGAGGGCTGCGTCATCAAGCCCAGCGCCTGCGCGCCCCATCTGCGCGTCCATACCGGCCCGGCGCTGGTGTTCGACGATTACCCCAGCCTCAAGGCCGCCACCGACGACGAGAACCTCGACGTGACGCCCGACCACGTGCTGGTACTGCGCAATGCCGGCCCCCTCGGCGGCCCCGGCATGCCCGAATGGGGCATGCTGCCCATCCCCAAGGCGCTGGTGAAGGCGGGCGTGCGCGACATGCTGCGCATCTCGGACGCGCGCATGAGCGGCACCAGCTATGGCGCCTGCATTCTCCACGTCTCGCCAGAAAGCCATGTGGGCGGGCCTCTGGCCCTGCTGCGGACCGGCGATCTCGTCACCGTCGATGTGCCCAACCGGCGCATCGATATGGAGGTGCCGGCCGAGGAGCTGGAGCGCCGCCGCGCCGCCTTGCCCGCGCCCGTGCCGCGCTATGAGCGCGGCTATGGCTGGATGTATTCCAAGCACATCAGCCAGGCACACCTCGGCTGCGACTTCGACTTCCTGGAAACCTCCTTCGGCGCCGCCCCCGGCGAACCGGCCATCTACTGAACAAGGAACAGCCCCTTGGACCTGCCTCGCAACGCCTTCAAGCACGCCATCTATGCCGGCCAGCAGCAGATCGGCCTGTGGAGCAGCCTCGCCAGCCATGTGTCGGTAGAGATCCTCGCCGGCGCCGGCTTCGACTGGCTACTGCTGGACACCGAGCATTCGGCCAACGAGGTGCCGATGGTGCTCAGCCAGCTCCAGGCCTGCATGGAGCACCCCTCCGTGATGCCCATCGTGCGCCCGCCGGTGAACGATCCCGTCGCCATCAAGCGGCTGCTCGACGCGGGGGTGCAGACCCTGCTGCTGCCCATGGTGGACACGCCGGAGCAAGCCGCCGATGCGGTGGCGGCGACGCGCTATCCGCCCGCCGGCATCCGCGGCTTCGCCTCCGCCTCCCGCGCCTCGCGCTTCGGCCGGATCAGCGACTATCACCAGCGCGCCCATGAGGAAATCTGCGTTCTGGTACAGATCGAATCCCGGCTCGGCATGGACAATCTCGAAGCCATCTGCGCCGTGCCCGGCGTGGACGGGGTGTTCATCGGCCCCGGCGATCTTTCGGCCGCCATCGGCTATCTGGGCGACCAGAACAACGAGCACATCGTCACCCTCATCGAGGGACTGATCGGCCGCATCGTGGCCGCCGGCAACCGCCCCGGCATCCTCACGGGCGCCGAGGCGCTGGCCCGCCGCTACATCGCCGCCGGCTGCATGTTCACCGCGGTCGGCTCCGACACCGGCCTCCTCGCGCGCAACGCCGAGGCGCTGGCGAAACGCTTCCGCGGGTAGGGCGCCGCCCTACACCGCCTTCCGGTAGACCGGAAAGGATTCAACTAAATCGAATAACTATATGAAAGAGGTTCGCGTCCGTCCGGGCATATGGTCAATTGCCATGGCTCACTCTGCGTCTCGCCTGATGGTCACGACGGTCGTCACAATGCCCTGGAGGCGGCCGAAGAGGTAGCCCAGGCTTGCGGTCAGGATGAGGATCACCGCCGCGACGAAGTCGGGAGAGGTGCCGATTCGACCGTTTGGCTCGCTGACCACGGATCCGGACAGAAAATAGACCGAAGCCACGAGCGCAGCAGCGACGATGCCGAGGCCAGCGAGACGGACTGCGCCTGCCCCTGTCTGGGGCCCGGGTATCGCGGCGGGAAAGAGGCCTGGCGATGGGATAGCATGGGGTTTTGCGCTGGGCGGCATCCCGGACACCGCAGGCGAGGCTGGCGCATCCCCCTGCCCTCCGTCCCGGCGCGCGACGATCTCCTGGGCGAAGCGCTTGAAAAAGGCTCCGGACATCTGCTTCGCCGTCGCGTCGATGAGCCGTGCGCCGAGCTGGGCGAGCTTGCCGCCGACCTGGGCCTCGACCTCGTAGCGCAGGATCGTCCCGTCGCCATCCGCCTCCAGGCGCACCAACGCCTCGCCCTTGGCGAAGCCTGCCATGCCGCCCTGGCCTTCGCCGCTGATGCGGTAGCTGTTCGGCGGATCGAGGTCAGAGAGTGTCACCGCGCCTTCGAACCGCGCGCTCACCGGCCCTACCTTGAGCACCACCTTCGCGCTCATCTGGGTGTCGGAGCTCTTCATCAGTTCCTGGCAGCCCGGGATGCAAAGCTTCAGAACTTCCGGATCGTTGAGAGCCTGCCAGACCACCGCGCGGGGGGCCGGAATGCGCTGTTCGCCACTCATGTCCATGTGCGTATCTCCCGTCCGCTTCAGGCTGGCGTGTCGATGCCGCCGAGGCAGAGGTATTTGATCTCCAGATAGTCCTCGATGCCGTATTTCGAGCCCTCACGGCCGAGCCCTGACGACTTCACGCCGCCAAATGGCGCGACCTCGGTCGAGATGAGCCCCTCGTTGATGCCGACGATGCCCGCCTCGATGGCCTCCGCCACGCGGAAGATGCGGCCCACGTCCCGGCTGTAGAAGTAGGCCGCGAGGCCGAACTCGGTGGCGTTGGCGAGCGCGATCGCCTCGGCCTCCGTCTCGAACCGGATCAGTGGAGCGACCGGCCCGAATGTCTCCTCGGAGAAGATGAGTGCATCCTTCGGCACGTCGGCCAGAACGGTCGGCTCGAAGAAGCTGTGACCGAGGGCATGAGGCTGTCCACCGGTGACGATGCGGGCGCCTTTAGCCACTGCGTCGGCGATGTGTTCCTCCACTTTTGCGACGGCGGCAGCATTGATGAGCGGCCCCTGGGTGACGCCCTCCGCCATTCCAGGGCCGACCTTCAGCCGCCCCACCGCATCGGCCAGCTTTAAGGCGAAGGTGTCGTAGACACCGGCCTGCACCAGGAAACGGTTGGCGCACACGCAGGTCTGCCCGGTGTTGCGATATTTGGAGGCCATGGCGCCCTTGACCGCCTCATCAAGGTCGGCGTCGTCGAAGACGATGAAGGGCGCGTTGCCGCCCAGCTCCATGCTGGTCTTCTTCACCGTCGGCGCGCACTGGGCGAGGAGCAGTGCGCCCACGCGTGTGGACCCGGTGAACGACAGCTTGCGCACGAGGGGGTTCTCGCACAGCTCCTTGCCCGTCTCGGAAGAGGGGCCGGTGATGATGTTGCAGACACCGGGCGGCAGGCCCGCGCGCTCGGCCAGCACACCCAGCGCGAGGGCGGAGAAAGGCGTCTCACTCGCTGGACGGATCACCCCGGTGCAGCCGGCGGCCCAGCCCGGCCCGGCCTTGCGGGTGATCATGGCCGAGGGGAAATTCCAGGGCGTGATGGCGGCAAAGACGCCGATGGGCTCCTTCTGCACGATGATGCGCCGGCCCGGCAGGGGAGCGGGAATGGTGTCGCCATAGACGCGCTTCGCCTCCTCGGCGAACCACTCGATGAAGGCGGCCGCATAGGCGATCTCGCCCTTGGCTTCGGCGAAGGGCTTGCCCTGCTCGGCGGTCATGATGCGGGCGAGATCGTCCTGGTTCGCCATCATCAGATCGAACAGGCGCCGCAGGACTGCTGCGCGCTCCTTGCCCGTCCTAGCCCGCCAGCTCTTCTGCGCGGCGTGGGCCACACCGATGGCCCGCGCGACTTCAGAGCGCGACAGCGCGGGCACATGGCCGATGAGCGTGCCATCCGCCGGATTGGTGACGGCGATGGTCGCGCCGCTCGCGGCGGACACCCATTCGCCGCCAATAAGGTTCGCTTCGCGGAAGAGGCTCGGATCCGCGAGGCCGACCGTCGCGGCGGAATTCTTGTCGGTCATTGCGCCCTCTCAGCCCTGGAAGTCCACGACGAGACGCACGACGGAACCTTCATGCAAACGATCGAAGCCGTCGTTGATCTCTTCGAGCGGGATGCGCCCGCTCATCAGGCGGTCCACGGGCAGACGGCCCGCCTTGTAAAGCTCGATGTAGCGCGGCACGTCGCGCACCGGCACGCAGGTGCCGATATAGCTGCCCTTCACCGTGCGCTCTTCCGCGACGAGGCTCACGATGTTCACCGGCAGCACGGCATCCGGCGGTGGCAGGCCGGCGGTGACGGTGGTGCCGCCGCGCTTCGTCATCTTGTAGGCATTCTCAAGCGCCCGCGCGGAGCCGGCGAACTCGAACACGAAATCCGCGCCGCCGCCCGTCAGCGCCCGCACCTGATCGATGGCATCGGGGGCGCGTGCATCCACGACGCCGGTGGCGCCGAGGTCCTTGGCCAGTTGCAGCTTTTCCGGCGACAGGTCCACCGCGACCACCCGAGCGGCGCCCGCCGCCAGAGCCCCGAGGACGGCGGCGAGACCCACGCCGCCAAGCCCGACCACAGCCACCGTCTCGCCTGCCTGCACACGGGCTGTGTTCACCACCGCGCCGACCCCCGTCAGCACGGCGCAACCGAACAGCGCGGCGACGTCGAGGGGGACATCCTTGTCTATCCGGACCAATGAGCGGCGCGACACGACCGCATGGTCGGCGAAGGCGGAGCATCCGAGGTGATGATGAATGGTCTCCGCGCCCTCGTGCAGCCGGATCGCGCCAGTCAGCAATTCGCCCTTGCCGTTCGCCACCGCGCCGGGCTCGCACAGGGCGGGGCGGCCCTGCGAGCAGGGCTGGCAATGGCCGCAACTGGGCATGAACACCATAACCACGTGATCGCCCGGCTTGAGATCGTCCACTCCGTCGCCCGCCTCGACCACCACGCCCGCCGCCTCGTGGCCGATGGCCATCGGCATGGGCCTCGGACGGCTGCCGTTGATGACGGAAAGGTCCGAGTGGCAGAGGCCCGCCGCCGCGATCTTCACCAGCACCTCGTCGCGACCGGGTCGATCGAGTTCGACCTCTTCGATATGGAGCGGATGGCTCTGCGCGTAAGGCATCTGCGCGCCCATGCTGCGCAGGACTGCGGCTTTGATCTTCATGGCGTGGTGCTCCCTTGCGTCCCTCGACCGCGCTTGCCGCCTCTGGCCCGGGCGGCTTGACACCGATTAACATAGTCTAATAATGCAAGTCACTAGGGAACGGAAACCGATATGCCGGAAATGCGCCGATGAAGCCCGCCCGGTTCGACTATGTTCGCGCCGAGAACATCGCCCATGCAGTGGAGGCACTCGCAGGCGCGGGCGGCGACGGGAAGGTGCTCGCCGGCGGGCAGAGCCTCATGCCCATGATGAATTTTCGCCTCGTGAAGCCATCAGTTCTGGTGGACATCAACCGCATCCCCGACCTCGACCGCATTACGCTCGAAGCCGGCGCCCTGCGCCTCGGCGCGCTGGTGCGCCACCGCATGACGGCGGAGGACGGGCTGGTGGCGCGGCACATCCCGGTGCTCCACGCCGCCATGAAGCATGTGGCGCATCTCACGGTGCGCAACCGCGGCACCTTCTGCGGCAGCGTCTGCCACGCCGACCCTGCCGCCGAGATGCCCATGATGACGCTGCTGCTCGATGGCACCATCCATATCGCCTCGCCGCGCGGCGCCCGCGCCATGCCAGCGCGGGACTTCCTCACAGGCTCCCTTGCCACCGCGCTGGAGCCCGACGAGATGGTCACGGGAGTCGATCTCGCCATTCCGGAGGACGGCACCGGCTGGGCCTTCCAGGAGTTCTCCCGCCGCCACGGCGACTATGCGCTGGCAGCCGTGGCCGTGCTCATGGCGCGGGTGGACGGGCGGATGCGCAATGTGCGCATCGCCATGATGGGCATCGCCGACACGGCCATCCGGTTCAACGAGGTGGAAGCGGCTCTGGAGGGACGCGAAGGCACGCTTGCGGCCTTCGACGAGGCGGTGACCCGCCTGCAAGCCTCTATCGAACCGAATTCCGATCTCAGCGCCTCCGCCGACTATCGCCGCCACCTCTCGGGTGCCCTCGCGCGTCGCGCGCTTGCCGATGCGTGGAGTCGCGCCCGCGAGACGGACGGGGACGCAGCCTGATGCAAGATGCAGTCACCATCACGCTCACCATCAATGGGCTTACACATACCCGAGCGGTGGACGCGCGCCTGCTGCTGAGCGATTTCCTGCGTCACGACCTCGGCCTCACCGGCACCCACGTGGGCTGCGAGCACGGGGTGTGCGGCGCCTGCACCATCCTCCTGGACGGGCGCAGCGCCCGCTCCTGCCTCACCCTCGCCATTCAGGCGGACGGCGCCACCATCGAGACTGTGGAAGGGCTGGGCCGGATGGGCGATCTCGGCAGGGTGCAGCAGGCGTTCCGCGATCACCACGGCCTGCAATGCGGCTTCTGCACGCCGGGCTTCCTGATGACCATCACCGATATGCTGCGCCACCACACTCTGGAAAGCGACGACGCGATCCGGGAGGCGCTGTCCGGCAACATCTGCCGATGCACGGGCTACCAGCACATCGTGGAGGCGGTGCGAGAGCTGGCGCGCGAACGGGGGCCGCTGACATGACCGCCTTCGACGCTTCAGTGGAGATGCGCCCCAAGCTGGTCGGCCAGCGCATCAAGCGCACCGAGGACCCGCGCCTGCTCACCGGCTCGGGCCGCTACGTGGACGATATGGCACCCGCCGGCCTCCTCCACGTGGCGGTGCTGCGCAGCGACCAGCCCCATGCGCGCATCCGGTCCATCGATGTCGGGGAGGCCTTCGCAGTGCCCGGCGTGGTCGCGATCTTCGACGCCGGGGATATCGTCTCCGACTTCAAGCCGGCCATCCCCACCTCCCGCATGAAGGGCTATTACGCGACACCCTTCCGCCCCCTCGCCGAGGGCAAGGTGCGCTATGTGGGTGAGCCCGTGGTCGCGGTGGTGGCCGAGAGCCGCTACGCCGCCGAGGATGCGCTGGAGCTCATCTCCATCGATTACGAGCCGCTGCCCGTCGCCGTCTCAAAAGACGACGCAGCTGTGGACGACGCCCCGCTCTTGCATGACGAGGCCGGCACCAACGTCATCATCTCCCGCACCTTCGCCCGCGGCGACGTGGATGCAGCCATCGCCGCCGCGGCAGTGGTGGTGAAGGGCCGCTTCCGCATGACGCGCAAGACGCCCATGCCCATGGAAACCCGCTCCTACCTCGCCGAGTGGGACCGACGGCGGCAGGCGCTGACCCTGCATTCCTCCACCAATATCCCCGGCATCATCTGCGATGTGCTCGGCGCCTGCCTCGACCTTCCGGGCAATCGGGTGCGGGTGGTCGCGCCCGACGTGGGCGGCAGCTTCGGCGGCAAGGGCTCGCTGAACCATGAGGAGATGCTGGTCTGCGTGCTCGCGCGCAAGCTGGAGCGGCCGGTGAAGTTCGTCGCCGACCGCATGGAGGACCTCACCGCCATGAGCCAGGCCTTCGACGAAACCATCGAGGCGGAGTTGGCGGTGGATGCGGACGGCCGCCTCCTCGGCCTCCGGGCGGACGTGATCGGCGATATCGGCGCCTACTCGATCTATCCGTGGACCGGCGCGCTGGAGCCGGTGCAGGTGGTGAGCTTCCTGCCCGGCCCTTACCGCATGGAGCATTATCGCGGCCGGGTGCGGGGCGTGCTCACGCCCAAGCCGCCCACCGGCCCCTATCGGGGCGTCGGCCGCCCCTCCTCCACCTTCGCCATGGAACGGCTGATGGACATGGCCGCGCGCAAGCTCAGCATGGACCCGGCGGAGATCCGTCGCCGCAATCTGGTGACAGCCGAGGAATTTCCCTACCGCACCGGCTCCGGCATCATCTGGGATCGCTCCGCGTTTCAAGAGTGCCTGCAAGGCGTGTGCGGTCTGGTGGACTACCCCGCCCTGCTGCGTCAGCGCGATGCGGCACGGGCAGAGGGCCGCTGGGTCGGCATCGGCTTCGCGAGCTATGCGGAGCTGACAGGCATCGGCTCGCGCATCGCCGTCGCGCCCGGCATGCCCATCAACACTGGCACGGAGACCTCCACCATCCGCATCGATGCCACCGGAGCCGTTACAGCCGCGTTCGGCATCTCCTCCCATGGACAGGGGCTGGAGACGACTCTGGCCCAGGTGGTGGCAGACGAGCTGGGCTGCCGCATGGAAGACGTGGAGATCCAGCACGGCGACAGCGCCCTCGTGCCCATGGGCACGGGCACCTACGCCAGCCGCTCGGCCGTGCTCGGCGGCGGCGCCGCCACCAAAACCGCTCGGGTGGTGAAGGCAAAGGTGCTGAAAGCCGCCGCCTTCCTCATGGAGGTCCCGGTGGAAGACCTTGAGGCTCAAGGCGGGGTCATCCGCGCCCGCTCTTCCAATGCGACGATGACTTTCCGGGAGGTCGCCCACGCGGTCTATGCGCAGATGGGGCGCATCCCCCATGAGCAGCGGGAGGATCTCGTCGCCTCCGAGAGCTACGACCCCTATCTCGGCACGGCCTGCGCCTCCACCCACCTCGCCATGGTGGAGGTGGACCCCGATACATTTGCCGTCACGGTGACGCGCTTCGCCGTGGCGGAGGATTGCGGACGCATCATCAATCCGCTGATCGTGGACGGGCAGGTGCACGGCGCCGTGGCGCAGGGAATCGGTGCCGCGCTGCTGGAGGAAGTGGTTCACGACGAAGGCGGACAATTGCTCACCGCTAGCCTCGCTGACTATCTCGTCCCCATCGCCAGTACCATGCCGCAGATCGAGATCCTGCATGTGGAGGCGGAACTGCCGAACAACATCGGTGGCTTCCGCGGCATGGGCGAAGGCGGCACCATCGGCGCGCCGGCCGCCATCGCCAATGCGGTGTCGGATGCGCTCGCGCCGCTCGGTATCGAGATCGACACGCTGCCGGTGACGCCGGACCGCTTGTTCCGTCTGGTTCAGGCCGCGCGTAGCTCCACTTCCCGCTGACGCAGGCTGAGGCGACAATAGGCGGAAACGGATCGGGCGCCGGCTCCTGAGGAGCCGGCGCCCGTTTCTTCGCGGGAAGGTTTGTTGCAGCCGTGTCAGGGCAACGGCTGCACCATCTCCTTCAGCCGGAAGCGGATGATCTTGCCGGAGCCCGTGCGCGGAATCTCGTCCACCTGATGAACCACGTGGGGCACCTTGTAGGACGAAAGGTGATGCCGGCAGTGATCGAGCAGCAGGTCCGCGTCGAAGCTGGAGTCGCGTGGCACCACATACAATGCCGGCACCTCGCCGAGCTGGGGATGGGCGACACCCGCCACAGCACAGTCGAGCACGCCGGAGAATAGCAGCACCACCTCCTCGATCTCCGCCGGGGCGATGTTCTGCCCGCCGCGGATGATGAGCTCCTTGAGCCGACCGGTGATGGTGACGAAGCCGTTGCGGTCGGCGCGGGCGAGGTCGCCGGTGTGGTACCAGCCGTTGCGCAGGGCCTTGGCCGTTTCCTCCGGCTTGTTATGATAGCCGAGCATCACGTTCGGCCCGCGCACGATCAGTTCGCCCTCCTGTCCGGCATCGAGGTCGCGCAGGCTCGCGGGATCGACAATGCGCAGCGCGACGCCCGGCAGGGGCAGACCGCACGACCCCATGACGCGCGAGGACGAGGCCGCATTCATCGTCACCATGGTCGAGGTCTCGGTGATGCCGTAGCCATCCAGCAGCGGCACGCGGAACGCGCCCTCGAAGGCGGTGTTGAGTGTCGCCGGCATGATGGCTCCCGCCGAAACGCACACGCGCAGTCCCGGCAGGGAACTGCGTCCCTCCGCCAGCGCCGCCTCCATCAGGTAATGGAACATGGTGGGCACGCCGGGGAAGACGGTGAACTCGCCGGTCTCCAACAGCCGCATGGCCTCGCGGGTCGAGTATTTGTCCAGGATGTACTCGCTCGCGCCCGTGGCGAGGATGGACAGCACCGAGAAGTTCAGCGCGTAGGAATGGAACAGGGGCAGCGGCGAAAGCACATTGTCCTCGCAGCTCAGCCTCACGATCGGCCCCCAGCAGGCCGCCGTCACCCACAGCATGCTGCGACAGGTCAGCAGCACGCCCTTGGCGCGACCTGTTGTCCCCGAGGTGTAGATGATGAAGGACGCCGCATCGATATCCGCGGCATCGCGCGGGGGCGCGGCCGACGGCAGGTCCGCCAGCGTCTCGAAGCTGCGCAGGTCCCCGGCCGCGGCGTCGACCATCAGCAGGCCGGCGACGCTGGGGGCCTCGGCCCGCAATGCCTCCACCATCTCCGCGCGTGCCGCCGTGGTGATGACGATCCGGCACGCGGCGTCCGACAGACGGTAGGAGACTTCGCCGGGCGCCGCCTCGGCGCTGATGGGCACCGCGATGCCCCCGGCCCGGACGATGGCGAGGCAGGCCTCCACCCAGGCGACGCTGTTCGGCAGCAGGATCGCGACGCGATCCCCGGGACCGACGCCAAGGCCGGCGAGATGTCCGGCAAGGTTCGCCGTGCGCCGCTCCAGATCGGTATATGTGACCGATCGCCGGGCGTCGCGGAACGCGACCTTCGCGCCGCGCTCCGAGGCATGCCGCCGCAACAGCTCCGGCACCGGAGCGATCAGATCCGCCTTGAGCATCCGTTCCTCCCCTCTGATGACCGCGTTCTTGTGCGCGGCTGTCGTCACACCATGCAGAAGCCGCCGGAGATGGAGATCACCTGGCCGGTGATCCACGATCCCTTCGGCGAGGCAAGCAGGGCCACTGTGGGCGCAATGTCCTCCGGCTGGCCGAGACGGCGCAGCGGATAGAATTTGGTGAGCTTGTCGCGATTGGCTTCCACCCACGAGCGGTCGTGAGCGGTCTCGACGAGACCCAGGGAGACGGTGTTTGCCGTCACGCCGCTGCGGCCCAGTTCCCGCGCCAGCGACTTCATGAGGGCGATGGTGCCCGCCCGCGCCGCAGCGACGATGGCGAGGCCGGATTCGCCCACGCGCGAGGAATCCCCGACGATGGCGATAAGACGCCCGTCGCCCGCCTTCTCCAGATGCGGGACGGCCGCGTGGGCGAGATGGATGGCGCCATAGAGGCAGGTATCGATCTGCGCCTTCCACTCCCTCTCGGTGGAGTCGGTGAACCGCTGCCGGATGGCGAGGCCGGCATTGTTGACCACGATGTTCAGGCCGCCGAAATCTGTGACGATGGCCTCGACCATCCCCTTCACCGCGGCGAAGTCGGCCACGTCTGCCTTGTAGGCCTTCGCCTCGCCGCCCAGCGCGCGGATCTCGTCGACGACGGCCTGCGCCTCTTCGGCCGAATTGCGGTAGTTCAACGCGACGGTCGCGCCCTCGGCGGCGAGGGCCAGCGATATCTCGCGCCCCACGTCGCGCGCGCCGCCGGTGACCAGCGCGACCTTGCCCTTGAGATTGAGATCCATGGAAAATCCGCCTTGCGTGAGATGAGGGATGGAAACGGGGCCGCGCCTTACGCGTAGGCGTCTGCCCCCTTCCGGAGGCTCTGCCATTGGGCATCGTCATGGCCGCAGAGGACGGTGGCGCCGCCCACCTCGATCCTGCGGATTTCCGCGATGGAGCGATTGTGCAGGTCGACGTTCCAGGTGTTCTTCGGCACCACGTCCGTGTCGAGGCTTGTGCGCAGGCTTACCGCGTCCGAGGCCAGCAGGAAGGCGCCATCCCGGTCGAGTGAGACAAGAGCCCCGGTGAGGCCCGGCGTGTGGCCGGGAAACGGAATGAGGGTGACGCGCCCATCGCCGAACAGATCCTTCTCTCCCTCGATCAGCTCGAGGGGATTGCCCTGGTCCCACTCCACCGGGAGATAGCCCGCCGAAGCCGCATTCTCGGCCTTCGCCGCGGCAAGCTCCGCCGCGTGGACCACGACCGTCGCCTTGGGAAAAAACCCGTTGCAGCCGCAATGGTCGGGATGGAAGTGCGAGCAGACCACCACGTCGATGTCGTCGGCCCCGAGGCCCACGCAGGCGAGTTGCGAGACCACGTTGTCCTCACGCCCCATGATCGGCGTCATGGCCCGCGCCACGCCGCCCCAGCGCGCTTCGGCATCGTCAACCACGGACGGGTGACATCCCGTGTCGAACAGGACGTTGCCCTGGGCATGGCGCAGAAGGATGGAGGCAACCGGCAGCTCGATGGTCTCGCTGCGGTCGGCATCGGGCTGGTAGATATGCCGCTTCATCCGGAGACGGCCGCCGGAAAGCACGTGCATCTTCATTGCTGTTTCCTCCCGTGCGGGACCGCTTACCGCCCCTCGAAGCGCGGCGGGCGCTTCTCGGCGAAGGCGTTGCGACCCTCCTGATAGTCGAAGCTGCGGGATGCACCGTCGATGCGCGCCTGGGCAGCATCGAGATCGAGCGCCCCGGCCCCCATGGCGATGCCGTCGAGGATGAACTTCGCGCCACTGACCGAGAGCGGCGCATTCGCCGCGATGCGCCCGGCGAGGGTGCGGGCCGCCGCCATCGGATCGTCGGCCAATTCGTCCGCGAAGCCAATGCGCAGCGCCTCCTCGGCGGGGATGCGATCCGCCGTGTAGAGGATGCGCTTCGCCTGCGTGAGCCCGACGAGGGAAAGCAGGCGCTGGGTGCTGCGGACGCCATAGATGATGGAGAGCTTCGCCGCTGGAATGCCGAAGATCGCGGTTGGCGCGGCGATGCGGAAATCGCAGGACATGGAAAGGTGGCAGCCCCCGCCGAGGCAATAGCCGGAAACCACGGCGATGGTCGGCTTGCCCGCCCCAGCGATGGCGTCGGAGGACGCATCCACTGCGACCTCGTAATCCACGCTCTGCTCAAGCGTGTGGCGCACCACGGGGAATTCAGAGATGTCCGCCCCGACGCTGAAGTCGGCGCCTGCGCCGGCGAGCAGGATCGCCCGCACATCTCGGTCGGCTCCAAGTTCCGAGAATATTCGCGCCACATCCCGCCACATGGCGAGCGTCATGGCGTTTCGCTGCGCCGGACGATTGAGCGTGACGGTGGCGATGTGATCCGCGACGACGACTTCGATATCCGCCATTCAGCCCTCCCTGGCCCCGATGTCCGCCTCGTCGACCACGAGGGGGGCAAGAACTTCGCGCAGCTTGCCCGGGAGTGGAACGGGCCGGTTCGTGGCGCGGTCCACGTAGACATGGATGAAATGCCCCTGCGCAGCCGCCACATCGTCCGCATCGCGGAAGATGCCGATCTCGTACCGCACGCTGGTGGTTCCAAGGCGCCCGACGCGCAGGCCCGCATGCACCTTCGAGGGAAAGGACAGGGACGAGAAATATTGGCAGCGCGTTTCCACCACGAGCCCGATGACGGGACTGGCCTCAACGTCCAGCGCGCCTGTCTCGATGAGGTAATGGCCGACGGCCGTGTCGAAAAACGAGTAATAAACCACGTTATTCACGTGCTGGTAGACATCATTGTCCATCCAGCGCGTCGTGATCTCCCGGAAGTGTCGATAGTTCTGCCGCCGGTCCGGCGTTTCGCGCGCGCTCACCTGCCGCCTCCCTTCCAGACCTGCCCGCAGACGGGCACCAGCGTTTCTTGTACGGCCCGTCGTGCCGCGGACGATGGCCACGACGATCGGATCCGCTGATCAATTCGTAACTTGCATTAATAGACTGAAAGTGCTGTTGTCAATGGCGCACCGACCGACACGGGACCGACTGCCCGGCCTTCGACATCATTTGCTTCAGCTCGCGCCAATTCATACTGCAGTGCAGGATGAAATGACTGGGGCACGGCAGTCAAAACATCCATTTATGAAAGACAACGGTCGGTGCAGGGACAGACCAGCCGGACGCTAAGCCGGAAAGGCGCGCCGGATCACGCAGGAGGAAGACGGATGTCCAGGATTGCACACGTGGCGACGATCTGCGCCGCGCTTGCCATGTCGCTGCCGGCCCATGCCCAGACCCCTGCGGCTTCGCCCGCGGCCGGAAAGATCTCCAACGACATGGTGAAGATCGGCGTTCTGACCGACATGTCGGGGCAGTTCTCCCACGAATCGGGCGAGGGATCCGTAACGGCGGTGAAAATGGCCGTAGAGGATTTCGGCGGGAAGGTCCTCGGCAAACCCATCGAGGTCATTGTCGCCGATCACCAGAACAAGACCGAGGTCGCCATCGCCAAGGCGAAGGAATGGTTCGACGTCGACAAGGTCGACATGATCGCCAACCTCATCAATTCGGCCGTGGCCATCGGTGTCGCGGGTGTGGCGAAGGAGAAGAACGGCATTGCCATCATCAACGGCTCGGGTTCCTCGCGCCTCACCGGCGACATGTGCACGCCAAACTCGATCCACTATGCCTACGACACCTATGCGCTGGCCGTCGGCACGGGGAACGCGCTTATCAAGCAGGGCAAGAAGAACTGGTTCTTCCTGACCGCCGACTACGCCTTCGGCCATGCCCTTGAGGCCGACACGGCATCGGTCGTGAAGGCGGGCGGGGGCAACGTGGTGGGCTCCGTGCGCTACCCCATCAATACCCTCGATCACGGCTCCTTCATGCTTCAGGCGCAGGGATCGGGCGCGGACGTGATCGCGGTTGCCGGCTCCGGCACCGTCTTCATCAACGCCGTGAAGGCCGCGCACGATTTCGGTCTGACGCAGTCCGGCAAGCAGTCCCTCGCCGGGCTCCTCGTGTGGATCACCGACATCCATTCCATGGGTCTGGAGAACGCCCAGGGCCTCGTGCTCACCAATGCCTTCTACTGGGATCGGGACGATGAGACCCGCGCCTTCTCCAAGCGCTTTGAGGCGCGCATGGGCCGCAAGCCGCACATGGGCGATGCGGGAGACTATTCCTCCACCATGCATTATCTGAAGGCCGTCGAAGCTGCCGGAACCGATGAGGCTCAGGCGGTGATGGCCAAAATGCGCGAGATGAAGGTCAACGACTTCTTCGCCAAGAACGGCTACATCCGCGCCGATGGCCGTTTCATCCACGACATGTACGTTTACCAAGTGAAGAGCCCGTCGGAATCGAAAGGCCCGTGGGACTATTACAAGCTGGTACAGGTCATTCCGGGCGAGCAGGCGTTCCGCCCGCTGTCCCAGAGCCAGTGCCCGCTGATCAAGAAGTAGCGGACGCCGGGCGGCCCCGGCGTCGGGCCGCCCGCTTCCCCGGCCGGGGCACTTCCTCTTCCGCCTGGTCTTGGCCGGGCGCATCCGGAGCAGGCGCATCCTCGCGCACCACCGGCGCATCGACGATCCGATCGCCGGCCAAAGGCGCGCCATATTGCGCCGGATCGTAATTGAGGCGGTAGCGCATGTCGGGGGCCTCGATGGGCTTGCGGCACTTGTCGCACACCACCACCGCGGAAAAGTCGTGTCCACAGTCGAGATGCGTGAGCACCAGCGGCGGATCCCCGGCGGACAACCATCGGTCGCCCCACGCTCCCATGGTGATGAATGCGCCGTAGAGGTCCTTGCCCATTTCGGTGAGCCGATATTCGTAGCGCTCGGGCAAATCCTGATACTTGACCCGCGCGAACACCCCGCGCGTGACCAGCCGGCCGAGCCGTTCGGTAAGAATATTGGGCGCGATCCGCAGTTCGGTCTGCATCTGGTCGAAGCGCCGCACGCCGAAGAACGCCTCGCGCAGGATAAGAAAGCTCCAGCGGTCGCCGATGATTTCCAGCGACCGCGACACCGAGCTCGGGCGACCGCGCGAGAAGCTTGCGGATTCCGCCGTCCGCCGCGCCCGCTTCGCCGGCTCCACCGGGGTGCGGCCCGCGCCCGGCCCGTCGCGGTAACGCACGCGGTTCGCCTTCACCTCGCCGAGGCAGTGGGAACAGGCCACATAAGGCTCGCACTCCGCGCCGCATGTGGCGTGGATGAGGCGGAGCGGCGGCCCTTCTGGCCCCGAGAGCCATCGGTCCCCAAAGCGGATCAGCGCGACGAAGCTCGGGTACAACTCCATTCCACAGCGCGTGAGATGATATTCGGCCCGGCTTGAATTCGCCGAATAGTGCACTTGGCGAAATATGCCGCGCACGGTGAGGCGTTTCAGCCGTTCCGCAAGCGTGCCGCGGGGCAGCCCGAGGGCAGTCCGGAACTGTTCAAACCGCTGCGCGCCGAAGAACGCCTCGCGGATGACGAGGAAGCTCCACGCATCCGACATGATGGAGATTGTGCGTCCGACCGAGCAGTTGCGTTCAAACAGCTGAGGCACCGGCTGGCTCCTGGATGCGGTCTTCACAATCGCTCCGGGGCCCGCACGCTTCTCGTTCCGCATCTGGCCGCGCACTCCACGTGACAATTTTTCCGTCCAATTATAGTACCAGCGAATCGGCCCGTCGCGCGGATATCTATATGACCGTGAGCGCCGTGGGCGCGCCCTGTTTCTTTTTACGCCCCGACGCTAGCGTTATATAAATTTGACATAAAATCGATAAATTTTGAGCGTAATTTTCCATACTAATTAAAACTATTCAAATATCAAATATCTTGCATGTGTAAAATCATAATTTGAAAGAAGCTTATTTCAAAATGCCACTCTGATACTTAGTCATCGGGTGGCCGACTGTGCCGACTTCGGCCCCGCCGCCTTGCGCAGGGAGGATTCATCCGCCCTTGCCATCCTGGCCCGATGTTGCGGAAGGCTTCCGCCACATCGGCGTCGATCCGGAACGATAGCAGCGCCTTCGGGTTCTTGGCCTTCGGCCGGCCCCGCCTTCCCTGTCCCCTTCAAGCACCTGCCCGAGCTGCGCGCCTTCTTAGTGCTCAATGAGGTGCCGCCCGGCCACATGACGTCCGAGGTAACGGACGACACCCTCGCGCCTCACCTCCGGGCGGCGAGTTTGCCGTGGTCGGCCTGCCGGACCATGAGCCGTAGGACCGAGAGCTTTACGTCATCTCCTTCACCTCGCCGCGGGCTCGCATCGGCGTCGCTTGGCGCATTGTTCGGATGCAGGCGCGCTCAAAGCGGCCGGGCCTGCCTCCAGATCGACGCTGAAGGTGCGAAGCGGCAGCGAATCCGAAGCGCCCCGACTCAAAACGGCGGCGGCGTTGCCATGGCGGAAAGGGCTTAAGATTGTGGGTCCGGCGCTTACAAGCTGCTTACACGGCGATGTAAGCGAAAGGGAAATTTGCTGTAAGTCTTTGATTTTATGGTGCGCGGAAGGGCGCCACACTAACATTCTAAGCCACTGATAACGAGATAATATTTTTTCTGTGAATTAATTCACGCCTACAGATACGCCTACAAATCGCGTAGGTGAGGTGGTTCGATGCCTCTTTTGAAATAATCTTGCGCGAATTTGCCCTCGCGCGCACGAGAACGCACCGGGCCGGAAGCCCCCTCCCCTAGCCTTTCTCGGCCTTGGCCGCAGCCGCCTTCTCGCCCTGCAGACGCAGGATGACTTCGACCTGCTGAACCGCGATGGCGAGTTCGTAATCGTCCAGATTGTTCACGGCCGACACCATGCGGTCGATCAACTTCGAGCGCTCCGTCGGCTCGGGCAGGTCTTCAGGCTCGCGTTTCACCCCGAGCAGCGCATCGGGCGTCGTGCCCAGCGCCTTCGATATCTTCACCAGCGTCGCCAAGTCCGGCTCCCTCGCCCCGCTCACATAATGGAAGTAGCGGCGCTCGTTCAGGCCGGCCCGGCGGGCGGCTTCGGCGTTGGAGAGATTGAGCGCCGCGGCACGGGCTCGAAGATTGGCTGCAAAGAGATCCATGAGAACAAAATGTTCATGGCACCCCTTGTGCCGTCTACGAACAAAATGTATATTAATAGTTGTCCATTATGTGCGCAATCGCAACCATGAAACTCTCAGCCAATTTCCATAATGCGACGTTCGCCGCCGTCATTCTCGCCGCTCTCGGTCCAGCGCCCGCCATGGCCCAGCGCGGCGTCGAGTTCGGCTACAAGGACCGGATCTTCGAGGAGAAATATCTGCTGCCGGACGGCCTGAACGCGTTCGAGGTCCAGAACTATCTGCTCATGTCCGGCCTTCGGGCGATGGCCACGACCGGCGGAAACGGTTTCGACAACCGTGTCCTAGAGGCTGCAGGCGGGACGTGCGCCGGCCTGTTCGTCGGCAGTCAAACCCTTCCGGATCGCACCCCGGCCCAAACGGCCATAGACCGAACGCCCGAGTCACAGGAGACGCAAGGTCCGGAAGAATTGGTGCGCCAGCCGGCATCAAACGACCAACTGTGCAGCGCCCAGATGAGGCTGTTCCAGATGGCCTTCACGGACAGCATGTCCATGGACCATCAACTTGCAGGCCTCGCAAAGTCCATGCGGACCCGCTTCGCAGGTGAATGGGTGTCCCCATCGGAGATGGCCGACCCGAGAATGCAACGTGCGGCGTTCAGCGTTCACAGCATCATGACCAAGCTGTATCGCCTCGCAGCGCATGGCATCGAAGTACCCACCGACGCTTCTGGCGGCACATTCGAAGACGCAGCGGGAGCCATCGCATCGATGCGGCGCCTCCTGCTCGCCGCGAAGTCCGACCCCGCCGGCATAGACAGATATGGCGCCCGTCTATCAGCCGCAGAGGACGAGGCCGCCACCACCCTGGCAGAACGGGCGGCGCGCAAAGAGGCCGAGGAGAAGCAGGCACGCGAAGAGCGAGCGCGCGCGGAAGAGGAGGCCCGCCAAGCCGAGCGCAGGCAACAGGAGGCGCAGGAAGCCTTACGGCGTGCTCGACGTGACCGGGCAGACGAGATTGAGCGGCTGGAGTATCAGCGCACCGAGTTGGACAGGACCGTCCACTTCTACCAAACCCGCCTGAAATACGAAGACAAGGGCAGCGATGGGGTTCGGCTCCGAGGGCTGCTGAACGCAGCATTGACCGAACGGGCCGAGGTCGAGCGCCGGCTCATGAAGGCCAAGGGCATCGCGACGGAGCAACAGCCTCAGCCGACACCGCAGGCCCCTGCATCGTCGCTCCCTTCGCCGCAGCCGGAACCTGTGGCCGGTGACGACTGCCTGCAGGGCCGCGTTTGCCGGGTCATCGAGGTCACACTGTTCTGCCGCACGCCGCAGCAGATAGCGGCGATCCTGTCGCAGCGGCCGGGTCCTGCCCGCCGCCAGATGCTCACAGCCTTCACGGCCTCGGGCGACTGCCGGAAGGTCGGTCCGGGCGCAACATTGGCCTGGACGGCGCCCATCACAAAAGTCCAGCCGCAGGGCGAGGCCGAAGCCGAACTCGTGCCAGGCACCCTCGCCGATGGGTCTGCCGGCTTCATGTTCAAGGACGGCGTCATTGCGCCGACTGTCCGCGCCGCGCGCTGAGCATCCGTTTCACATCACACACATCATTGGGGGAGCACATGAAGGTCGCGTTCAAGAACCCGAAGACGGGTGAGCTGAAGGCCGTGAAGATCGGCTTCAGCTGGGTGCTGGTGCTGTTCTCCGGGGTTTTCGGCCTGCCACTTTTCCTGCGCCAGCTCTATGGCCTCGGCGCTTTCATGGCCGCCTGGCGCGTGTTCGTCATTTTGATCAGCATCATCCCCATGAGCGCCGACGCGCGCGAGGGTCTTATGCCGCTGCTGTTCGTCGTCGACGTCGGGCTGGTCGTCTGGCTTGGCCTGAAGGGCAATGAGTATACGGGCAAGCACCTGCTCAATATGGGCTGGGTCTTCGCCAAGCCCGACAGCCTCGAAGCCCAGTTCGCCGCGTCTCGCTGGGGGATTGAGTTGCCCGCCGCTGCAACGGCCTGACGGAAACCTAAGGGGGACAGTCATGACGGGCAGCAGGGGGGCCGACAAAGTCTCCCGCCATACGCATGCATTTGCTGCGGCCTTGCTCTCGGTCGCCCTGATGCCGATTGGGGCGGTCGCCCAGCCGGCTCAGATGCCCTTCACCGGCGTCACCATGCACAATTCCGCTCATCTAGTCCGCACGCCCCAGATTGCCAGCTGAAACAAAAGGGTGACGCGGCCTGAAATCGCATCTGAAGGCCGCTGAAGGCCGACGCAGCAAGTTGCGCGGCCGAGCCGCTCACGTTGCACGTTCGGCCGCCATCGGCTTCGCTCTGCTATCGGGCCGCCATTACAAGTCGGCCGGCAGCACGAAGCCGTGATGCCACCCCGCGAGCCGCGACGACTTCACATGCTGTGGAAGTGGTCCTTGCTGCGGAGACTGCACATGCCGCCTCATCCGGCCAGGAAACCGCCGTCAGTGGCGAGGACGTGCCCGACGACGTAGCTGGCCGCGTCAGACAGCAGCCACACAACGGGCGCAGCAACTTCTTCCGGATGGCCCATGCGCCTCAGTGGCAGGCTGTGTGCGACAGTCCGCGTGTCGGCGATCCCTGAGGACAACATCATGTCCGTGACAACGCAGGCCACTGATTAGCAGCGACACCCCGTTGACGGCTTAGCCTCTGCAGTTTTTAGTTGTGCACGGGGGCTGCCTCTGTCGGCAGCAATGGGGACTGGCATGCGATTCAGCGAAATGCGGGAATTCGACGATGGCGGCAAACTCGCATCGCAAGCTTACTCGAACGCTCTCCGGAAGCTGCAGCAAGCTTTTGAAGAGGTTTACGACGAGGAGTTAGAGTCTTACGGCGACCGCCCGATGGCGCGGTTCGAAAGTGCCCTCAACAACCTCAAGAAACGGCTTTCCCAAGATGCAGAACGGGGAAAACGCGTTCTTGATTTCTTGGATATCGAGCCGGGCGAAGATATCGGAACAGTTCTGCTCAGCGATGCCGATATCGACAGTTTAGCGCCGAAACCCATCAAGACGGCGATGTATGCGGAGTTCCGCAGCCTCGAGAAGGGCCGTTTCGAACTCCGACCGATTCTGCGACGCGTGCTGGACGAGGTGTTTACGGATCCCGCGATCCGGAGGCCGCGCGTCGGAGCAAATCGGCACTGGCCTCGACTGCGGCAGTATCTGCGCGAAATCGAAGATGAAACGAACTCGCTGCCAGACGGGCAAGGGATGCGCCTAGCCAATAAGAGTGGCCGAGGTCCTGTCGCGCAAAACCCCGCCGATCCTGGTCGTCTCAGTGTCGTTATCGATCCGGACTACCTCTGAGTCCTGAGGCTCGCTCGCCCTTGATCCGAGCCACCCGAGGCTCGCGTCCTTCTGGGCGAGCAAGGGCGAGAGTTGCCCCATAGTTGCCCCTCGGCTGCCCTTTCAGCGACGTGCGCTTTGCGCTCCCTTCTCGGACGTTCGGTCTCGCCCAGCTTGATCCCAGATTCCGCCGTAAATCATCCTGATAAACTCTACGGTCGGACAGTTAGCTTCGGATACGTTCGCCTTGGGTCCTTTTGCGAGCGGTGACGAACACAAGATGGTCTTGACATACTTGTCTCGCTGATGTCGGCATTGCGCCTCTTGGTCACTGAGATAAAGTCAAACTGCCTCGACTCACAAACTGGATGGCGTTCCAGGAATTTGTGCGTCAGCACAATTTCGAATTGTTTGGGGGGGCCAAAGTGAAGAATTGCCTCATGGATGAGGATTCACAGCAGAAGCCCGAACGATCGATCGCCGACCGCGTGCTGTCGACGTTCATTGCGGCGGTTGGGGAAGACGAAGGGCTGTCTGAAGTGGCCACGCGTCTGAAATCCGTCTTGCTCGATGGCGATACAGTCAATGAAGCGTCATTGCGTCGGGCCATTTTCGGCGACGAATCATGATCACTGTTGAGCGCATCAAGATTAAAGAGTTCAGGGGCATCCGCGATCTGACCGTTGATCTCGGCAGCGCGAATTTTGCGGTGTGCGGCCCGAACGGAACCGGCAAGAGCGGCATAGTTGACGCTCTCGAATTCGGCCTGACCGGCACGATTTCTCGCCTAGTCGGCAAGGGTCGCGGAGCGCTGTCGGTTAAAGAACACGGCCCCCATGTAAACAGCCGGACTCATCCCGAGAAAGCGGTGGTAACGCTGGAGGTGTCGATCCAGAGCCTCGGCAAGAAGGCGACCATCACCCGTAACGTCAAATCGCCCAAGGCTCCGAAGATCACACCGGATGACCCCGCCATCCGGGCGGTGTTTGAGCATGTCCAGCGCCACCCGGAATTTTCACTCTCACGGCGCGAGATCATCAAATATGTTCTCGCCGAGCCCGGCGTGCGCGCCGAGGAAGTGCAAACGCTGTTGCAGCTCGACAAGCTCGATACCACCCGCAAACTGTTGCTGAAGATATCCAACGCCGCGACGCGCGACTTAAATGCTCTGGAAGGCGAGCGCGACCGTGCCGCGAGCCACTTGATGAGCGCGCTTGGCATAGCCGAGGTCAAAGCGCCGACCTTGCTTGCCGCGGTTAACGTCAAACGGGCGGCATTGGATCTTCCCGCCCTGACCAAACTCGAAGCGACCACATCCATTCGTGACGGGCTAGAAACGCAGAGTGGCATATCCGGATCTAAGGTTCCCAAGGTCCAGGCCAAAACCGACATTGCCAATGGGCTTGCCTCGCTTGAAGCGATCAAAACGCCGGAAACCGAAGCGGCGTGGTCGGGCGTGGTTGATGCGCTCATTGCGCTAAAAGAGAACGAGGCCAAACTTGCCGACCTGACCCGCGACGGGATGCTTGCCACTGCCCTTGCTCTTTTCGATGAAGAACATTGCCCCGTCTGTGAAACCGAGTGGGAACCCGCCGAGTTTCGCGCCGTGGTCGAGGCCCAACGCGAGCGACTGAAAGCGGCGGCGGTCGAACGCAAACGAGTCGAGGAATTGATAGAGCCCATCGCCGTCGTCTTGGAAGGGTTGCGACCGATGTTGCGGCAGTTAGCTGTCTATGCTCGCGACCTGCCTACCCCGCTCGCAATTGAGCCGTTCGCGGTGGTGGCAAAGGAAGCCGATCGTCGTGCAGAAGTGCTGCGCAACTTCCTGCCGCTGGATGACGCGATCACGGCCCTCGACACCGACTGGGGGGACGTCCAACCGGCGCTTGAACATCTCGCCACGCTCTCCGCGAGCGTCGAGGCGTTGCCGGAGCCGACGGACCGCGACGCGGCACGCGATTTCCTGACCGTCGGCCAGGAACGCTTAGAATCGTGGCGTCAGGCGATGACAAAATATGCGGCGGGGAAGGTTAAAGCCGACGCCGCCGCCAGAGTGCACGCGTTGTATGGCACGACCACTGACAAGGCGCTCGAGGCAATATACAAGGAGGTGGAGGCGGAGTTCCGCAGCTACTACCGCGACATCAATGGTGACGACGAAAGCAAGTTTGAGGCGCAATTAACGCCCTCGCTCGGCAAGCTCGGCTTCGAAGTCGATTTCTACGGCAAGGGTTTTTTTCCGCCTGGTGCCTATCACAGCGAAGGCCATCAGGACGGCATGGGCCTGTGCCTATACCTCGCCTTGATGAAGCACCTGCTTGGCGACCAATTCACCTTCGCCGTGCTGGACGACGTGTTGATGTCTGTCGATGCCGGGCACCGGCGCGAAGTCTGCACCCTACTCAGGACCAAGTTTCCGAAAACCCAGTTTGTGCTCACCACCCACGACCCGGTGTGGTTGAACCACATGAAGAGCAGCAAGCTCGTCGCGGGCAAGAGTGCAATTACCTTCCGCAAATGGCATGTCGATCACGGTCCGCAGGAATGGAAGCAGACCGACGTATGGGCGGAGGTCGATCAAATGGTTGCCAACAACGAGATACGCGCCGCCGCCGGTCAGCTACGGCATTACCTCGAATATGCCGCAGCGGAATGGTGCGCACGTCTTGGCGGTCGCGTCGAGTATCGCAGCGATGGCAAGTACGAGCTGGGCGACCTGTTGCCCGCCGCTATCGGCGCGATGAACGAACTCTACAAGAAGGCAAAAACGACCGCGCAAAGCTGGGGCGACAAAGCCCGCGTTGAAGAGATCAACGGCTGTCATACGGCCTTCACCGCTGCCGTGACCCAGTCGCAAAGCGAGCAATGGGAAATCAACCCAGCCGTCCATTTCAACGAATGGGCCAACCTCCAGCGACAGGATTTTGAGCCGGTGGTGGCCGCCTTTAAACTGTTGGAGCGCGAGTTCGAGTGTCCTGCTTGCGGCGACATGATCTACGTCGTGCAGACTGGCAAGACCAAGGAAGCAGCGCGCTGCGGCTGCGCGAAGGTCAATTTGAACTTGAAGTCCAAGCCTAAGGATGCGGCCGCCTAGCCGCCGTTAGGTGCACCTCACGGACGCCGCTTAGATTAAGCGGCCATCAGAAAGCGGTCGGTCAGCAACCGGCCCCCTATTACTCCGTTGCGTTGGAGAAGGGCATGTCCCGCGGCGATGACCGGATGGGGGTGGTAAAGAGAAGGGAGCGTATGGCCGCCCAGACTACGACGGTAGAGATTCCCGGTGGTAACAACTTGGACGGATGGTGTTTATTGTGCAGAGCCCTAAACTTGCCCAGCGCATAAACCGGAACCTGAAGGATTGATCGTGCAGGATGTCGCCCAACTTCGCATTGAAGCCGCCCACAAGAAAGTTGCGGAGGTGTTTTCGAAGGACTACTCGTTCACGATCCCGGCGTATCAGCGCCCCTATGCGTGGGAGACCACCCAAGTCGAGGAATTGCTAACCGACCTTTCCGATGCGATGGGCCCGGAGTCACGGTCGGACGGGTTCTATTTCCTGGGAAGCATTGTTCTCGTCAAAACGCATGGCAGTCCGGACTCGCGCGTCGTGGACGGACAACAACGCCTGACGACGCTGACTATCCTCTTCAGCCTGATACGCGACCTGACGGAAGATCCCGTGAAACAGGCCAGCCGCGAGACCTATATCAAGCAGGTCGCCAACGAGGACGAAGGCATCCCCGAGGCGTTGCGGCTTCAACTGAGGCAGAAAGACCAAGCCTTCTTCGAGAAGCACATTCAGACGCGGGGGGCGACCGAAAGTCTTCCGTTGACCGATGGCCAGTCCGGGGCGAAGGCTCGGATCATCGAGAACGCCACGACCATTCGTGCGAAACTAGTGGAGATGGGCGAGGACAAAAGGAGCGAGCTTCTGCGTTTTCTCTTGCAGTGCTGTTACCTAGTAGTTGTGGAGGTCCCGACCCAAACCGCCGCCCGGCGCATCTTCACAGTGCTCAACGCCCGAGGGATGGACCTGTCAGCGACCGACATCCTCAAGGCCGACCTTCTTGAACGCGCAGGCGAGTTGAAAGAACGCGACCTTTCCCAGAGGTGGGAGGATATCGAGGTTGCTCTGGAACGCGGAAAGTTCGGCGATCTGTTCACCCACATTCGGATGATCTTCGAGCGCGACAAACCGCGATCTGCGCTTGAGAACGGGTTCCCTGAGCAGGTGCCGATCTTCCGCAGGGACCCCGTAGGGTTTGTCGATAAGGTCCTCGAACCCTATGCCGACGCTTTCACGTTGTCGCAGAATGACACTGAACTCAGAAAGCGGTTCGGACCAAAGATGGCCGACCTTGTCCGATCCCTGGATAGGCTAGACAACAAGGACTGGCTTCCACCGCTCCTGCTCTGTCTGAGGCAGAGCAATGAGGGCAAGCGCGATGACGTGCCTGACATCGTGTTCCAGCTTGAGAGGTTGGCCTATTACCTCTTTATGGTTCGAGCGGACGTGAATGCGCGTATGTCGCGATATGCGGACGTGCTGGACGCGTTGGAACCACTTTCGGAGCTAAAGCCCAGAGTCAGCGTGAGGGACCGCTCGACAGGTTTCACCCTCACGCAAGCGGAAGCTTTCGCCATGTTCAACGCCCTAAACGGTGATGTGTATCTCGCAACGCGGGTAGTGAAACCGATCTTGTTGCGGCTGGAACAAGCGTCAACCGACGGATCTGCAACCTACGATTATCCGACGATCTCGGTCGAACACGTCTGCCCACAGACCCTGCCCGACAGTTCCCACTGGGCAGAGTGGTTTTCCGACCCGGACACGCACAGTTCTTTGCTTCACACCTTGGGAAATCTCGTGCTACTGAATTTCCGAAAGAATGCGGCGGCCCGAAATTTCGATTTTGATATCAAGAAGAACCAATACTTCGCGCCTGGAAATTCAAGCGCGTTCACTCTGACTAACGAGGTGCGCGCCTATTCGACATGGATGCCATCAGACATCGAAGGACGGCGGGAAATTTTATTGCGGCGCTTGGCAAAAGATTGGCGTTTGGACGACACATTCGAACGATGGTGGGTAGCCCAATGACCCACGCTGCCCTTCGGTATTGACGCCCACGCCGAGGACGGCAGCTACAGACGCAACGCGATCTTCTCGGAGTGCCTAGTCTATCGGTCTCAACAGGCTAGGTGAGGAACGCTTTGATCTTGTCACCGCTACTATAACGGCTCTTAAACTCGGCGCGAGCGGCAGCTTTTACCGCAGTCCCCAAGGGATCCGCGAACGACCTAAAAGGGGGTTGGATGCAGATTGTCGGCTTTCTCTGTTTTCGCGCTGGAACCGGGCAGACCGAAATCGGCCCCCGAAGCCGTCTGTCAGCAAAGCGCCGCCATCTCGGCCATTGATATGGTAACCGCCGCGGCCCAAAAGCGGACATTCGCGACGTGGGGCGTTGGCGCCTTTGCGCCAGTTCAATGGGAAATGAGCCTTGCCGAGCGCATCATATGTCAGGTCGCCGTGGCGTACATATCTGTTGAACCTAGACGCGATTAGTTCATGCCGAGAGCTTTGAGGGCCGCGATCTTGGCGTCACCGAAGAAGATCGGATCGACCTGCTCCATCACGTCGCCCGTGACCTCGAGGAAGCTGCGCTTGTTTTCGAGTGGAATTAGTGCGCGCTTTGCGCCGTTGTCCATGGCGATCTGCAGCGGTTCGACCAACGACCTGACGCCCTTTATATTGCCCTGCACGCTGAGGTCACCGAGCACGAGTAGGGCTGCGGCGGGCGCGGCTTTCTTCAGCGCGGAGAAGGCGGCAACGAAGAACCCCAGTCCAATCTCGCCTTCGACGCGGTTATTGAGCAGGTCGATCACCTCGACGTGGAGATCGGAGCTGTCGAGCTCTCGAGCGATCGTCAGCTCGGCCTTTCGAGTGAGCATATAGCTGAACGCACGATTGACGGACTCCTTGGTCGCGCCGCTGATTCCGCCGGCGGTTCTCAACTTGCCCGCGCCCGTGCTGATTGATACCTCTACGCGGAACAATCCGACGGTGCCATCAAGCGCGACGCTGGCCGTGTAGACACTGCCCGGGGGCAGTGGATCGGCAGAGATCATGTTGCGACCGCCCTGTTCGGGCACGCCCACGAAGCGCTCGTTGCCCGTCTCGGTATCCGTATAGCTGAACGAAGTGTGATAGTACTCGAACGAGCCCATCTTCTTGAGCTGCTCTTTCACGCGGCGACGGCCCTCCATCGCAAACTCGAGGAGCTCCGCCACCTCGTCTCGCGTGGCTTTGCCGTCGGGATAGAGAATTTTCATGAGCCCGGAGACCGTGCGCTTGACTGCCTTTCGATCGCGGGACACGAGGTGGGAGCCCATGGTGAAATAGCGGTCGGGGACCTCGGTTAAATTGTGCCGCCGGAGCTCACGCAAGGCTTCCGCCAGATAGTCGACGACAAATCCGTAGTGATCGGTGAAGAGCTCGTTTCTCATCTTCGGGATTTCCCATCCTGGAAGATAGAAATGCAAGCGGTCGATGAAGGCCATGTCATTGCGAATGAATTCTGGCATCGGCTCGAATAGATGGCCCGACTGCACCATAACGTCGATCGGCTGGTTGGTGTTACCGAACATCGCGACGCTCGCTTCGCCAGACGCAGCTTCTTGGCCTCTCTGATACGAACCCGACTCGCAGTAGGTCTTCATGGTGGTGATGACCTCTTTTGGCATCTTTTCGAGATCCGCCACTTCGTCGAAGCCGACGACGTCCCAGATCTGGACGAGACCTTTCGAGCGACCACCCATATGGCCAAAGAGGTTGGCGACGGTCGTCGGTCCGGTCATGAGGGCGGCATAGGGCGAGACCTCTTGCACGACATAGCTTTTGCCGGTGCCGCGCGGGCCCAGCTCGACGAGATTATAGTTGCGCTCGCACAACGGTATCAGCCGGGTCAGGAACAGCAGCTTGAGACGCCGGGACATCTCGGAGGGCTCGTAGCCCATGCTGCGGAGAATGAGATCCATCCACTCTGCGACGGTGAATTCCGCGCGAAGCTGCTGGTACTCTTCGAGATTGAAAGTGGCCACCTGGATGGGCACCAGCTTGTCGATCCAGAAGGGGTTCTTGCCCTTGCCGTCCTCGTCATATTCAAAGCGCATGTCGATCTGCGCCCAAATCCCGCCCGTCAGCAGCCGCTCGTAGTCGCGGACGTACTGATTGGGGATGTGGACGTTGCGATTGCCGAAGTTGTTGACCTCTGCCCAATAGTCAGAATCGACGAGACGAACCTTGACTTTGTCGATGAAAGTCCACCGGCCCTTCTCCTTGACCTTGCTTTGGGCCTTCATCGCCTCATCGGGGCGGATATAATTATCGGCCAGACTCGTATTCACTACCTGGAGGCCCATCTGGATAGCCATCTCATCCGACGAGGCACAATACTTTCCGAGGAGATACTCGAGCACGAACACGGGCACATTGGTACCGACCTTCACCCGTCGGACGAGATCCTTGCGCACAACCTTGCCGGCGAAGACGCGGTTCGCTTTATCGTCGAGGGCATCACGTGCTGTTGACAACATCGACTAGACTCCGAGCCGGACCGGAAGGTCCTTCGGCGATATGAAAAGAAGGGCGTCGGTATCGGCGTCAAGAACCTGGACGCGGACAGTCTCGACGGTGTCATCGGTCAATATGAACCCTACCGTGGCAGGGGAACCGGGCTCGAGAAGCAGGCAGCCGTTTTCGAGGTGCCCGCCCACAGCAACTCCGGGCATCGCGACCTGACGCTCTCCGGCCACGACAATAGGGCGGACGCGGCGCGCCTGCTCGAAGAGGCTCTTCGCTGCGCCGCCGAGCTCGATCTTGACGGAGAAGATGCGATTGGTGACCGCATTGAAGTCGTGGGTGACGGTGACGGCGTTTTTTTCCGCCCGGGCCTCGGCCGTGGATCTGAGGCGCGTCTTAATGACAGGGATCACCATCTCCTGGAGAGAAGCGCCGCCGTGATGGTAGGCGAGATCTCCGCCCGATTTGAACACGGATGTGCTTGCAGGGAGAACGACGTCGAGATCCGTCGCGTAGCCGAGTTTCGATCCGGAGATTCTGACGCTGCCGGCGGGAGTCGCGCCACCTCTGCCCGTCCAGCAGCGGCGATGAAGATCGGCCGTATCGCCGCCCGGTGCGTCGATCCGCATCGATGCATCGCGATCCGATGCGAAGAAGAGGTGGCCATGATCCGAAGTGACTACGACGTTCTCGATGCCGGCCGATGCGAGGCGCTGCAGGCATCGGGCGATGTCCTCGATGACCCGCTCCATGATCCGGCGCGCCGACACGGTCCCGGTGTTCTCTCCCGCTGCATCGATCTCCGTCGAGCGGATCAGGACGACTTTGGCAGTGCCGATGCGCTTCTGGAGCGACTTGGTGTTGCCCGAGAGTGCATCGTCGAGGGTGAGGTCGAGGAGGTCGCGTATCTGGGCCTTCAGGTACTTTAGGCGCGCAGAAAGGTCGGGAAGGAAGGCGCTCCCGACAATCGCGCCGAACCGGCCATTCTGGGTCCCGATCGAGAATTCGCCTGACGCCGCCGGCAGAAGGGCCGCCATTCCGATGGGAGTGATCGATGGAAGAGCGGCAATCGCCGGTCTCAGCTGAACTTCACCGAAGTTGGCGATGCGTGTCGCAAGCTCCGCACCCATCTCATACCGCATGGCATCCACGACCACGAGAACGACGGGTTTCGGGAGTGGCTGCACAAGATCGGACCAAATGCGGGTCTGATGCAAGGCCCCAGGGATGCTGCAGCCGGCCTTCGCGAAGGCCGTGAGGAAGCCCTCGGACATCCGACAGACGGCGTCTTCATAAATGGCCCGCACGCGGCCGATGGCGCGTTCGGGGATCTCGTCCTCGAGCTCGGGAAGGATCGCCTCGAGGCGCCTCTGGATACGGTCAAGATGGTGCCATCCGTCCTTTGCGGCGACATAGCGCTCGACCCAGGCAGCAGCGTCTCCGTTGGCCTTCTTCATGCTCCCGTCGGCTTGCTCGGCCGCGATGCCGAGGTCCAGCATCAAGCGACATGCCTGCCACACTGTCAGGCGCGCAACGTCACGATTGATCCAGAAGCTTTCCGTCCGCGTGTCGACAACCGCCTTCGCTCCGGCGAAATCGGCCGCTGCGATGAGATTGAAGCAGGCCAGAGCAACGGACTTTTCTTCGAAGCGGAAGGTATCGGCGGGCCCTAGGCTCGAGCCGAGGTCCTGATCCGCATGCAGGCTGAGGTCCTGCTCGACTCGGTCGGCGAGCAGCACATAGGCGGCCGCATACCTCTCGCGCAGCCGGCGACAAACCTCCGAGACGGCCCGGGATTGTTCGGCCGACGAGGGGAGAGGAATTCCACTCAGAGATTGATCGGCAGTGGCGGGCAGCTTGGCCTTGGGGGACAGGTCGGCCCGGAAGGCGTTGGCCAGCACATACCGGCCGAGGTTCGAACGCATCCGAGCCAGATCGGCACCGTCGGGAAGACTGGCTCCCAGGCGCGCATGCGCCAGAGTGCGCAGCTCCCCGTCCGCGCCCTTTGCTGCGATCTCGGCATCGCAACCGGTGTCGGCCAGCCATTCGGTCAGGATCGAAAGGCTGTCGGTGACGCCAAAGATGCCCTTGAGGAGGGATGGACCGTTGTTCGCACCGTCATCCTGGCTCATGCGCGCGAAGTCGGCGTAGCGCAGTGCGTCCGACTTCAGCATCTCGTCGATGGCGACATCGGTGAAACGTTTGCGCAGCACCTCGCGCGCGAGACGCTTCAGTGCGGGCGGCCGATAGAGGTCTCCGCCCTTCTCGAGCTCCATGAGCAGCGATCCCGTTTCGTCGCGCTCGCGGCCAGGGATGTAGATCAGCGTATCCTCGGGAACCTCACCGCTCGTGACGGGCTCGACGAGGAAGCGTACTTTGAGGAATGACCCGTCGTAAATGCATAGCTTCGGCGATCTGTAGCCGACGCGCACGGGAACAAGCGAGTCAGTGGCGGGGTCGGAGGTCAGCTCGGCGAAGAATGGCCGGAGCTCTTCGTTCTTGTCATAGATGACGACAACGTGCCGTTCCTTCAGCCTGTCGGCAATCCGGCGAGCGATGTAGCTGTGCAGCGGATGGGGATCGGCAGCTTCCTTTGTCGTCATCAGCGTCTCCCCCGGCCGCGTCGTGCGCCGCCTGCTTGCTCCGGCGCTTCCATCAGACTCTTGAGTGCTGCCTTAACGGCGAACGACGTCCGCTCCTTCACGAGCGCATCGATTGGCCTCGTCGGCTCCTCGCGTGGCTTCCAATTCTTGTCGTCGTCCTGATACCAGAACACGTCCTCGAGGTCGTGAGCGATGGCGAGGCTGCGGTCCTCGGCGCATTTCGGCACGACGCGCTCGGGCCAGAGGTGCATGGCGAGGTGCGCCCAGTCGTATCTGCCAGCGCAGAGCGTGTCCCAAGTCGATTTCAGCTCCTTCTGCCAGGGCTTGTGCTGCGGCACGAGACGCCAGAGCGGCGCGAAGTTGATGATCACGCCGTCGTCGAGGTTCGGGTTCCAGAGAGGGGCGACGCGCTTTACCTCGTCGAGAAAGGTCCGCATTTCATCGACGAAGCCTTCCTGCGCCTCAATGGCTTTGCGCTGCGCGGTGATAGGATCGGGGCCGGCCTCGGCTCGCAGCGTCTCGAGCTGGCGCTCCTCGTGCGCTAGCTTGCCCGCGGCGTAATCGTTCTGGACGCGGAACAGCGTGTCCTTGGTGAAGGCGTGGATATAGAGCCAGACCGAATAGCTGGCCGACGGCGTCGCGAGCTGCCAGTAGATCGGCGCCTTGCGACGACTTTTCGAGTACATCTTGATGTGCAGAGGGAAGAACTCGCGCGCGATCCACGGGCGCAAGTCTGCCGCCACCTCCACGCCGACGCTCTCGCCCCATCTCTGCACAAGTGCGGTCAGGTCCTTAAGATGGCCTTCGTCGTCGACAAGGATGTCGGGATGTTCAGAGGGCTCCTCACCTTCAGGGTACATGGCCGGGGAACGCGACGGCAAGGGTTCGAACGGTTCAGGCTCTGGAGGGACCGCGCGCTCTCCCGTTGCGAGACGGGGATCGAAGCGGCTGAACCCAACACCGATCAGCCAAGAAATTTGACCCCATTCTGAGCTCACTGACTCTGCAGCATCGGTGTCTTCGTCGTCGTCGAGATGTGTCTCCTCGCTGGTTTCATCTTCCCCGAGCGGTTGCTCGGCCTTCCGCGAGAATTCCTCAATCGCTTTGCGATCCACGGAATCGACATCGTACAACTGCAAGCAGATGGCATCGACACGTTTTCCTATCGCTTCGATCTCCGCATCAATTGCACGACATGCGGAATCAGAAAGAAGCTGATTTTTGCCAGCGGGAAGTGTGAAGGCGTGGGAAGTCTCGTTCCCGGTATCGAGGCTCCGTTTCAATGACCAAGCCCGTCGCGCCAGCTCAGTCAATTCAGCGCGCACCTTCTCCGAGAAATTCGGGTAAGGGAGCTTCTGAAGAACGCCAACAACAAACTCAGGATGACCAAATCGGCCCAGCGCCACTTTGAACAGGTAGTCAAACACTGATGAGTTGCAGATTGCTGCAATCGAAAGAAGTTCGGCTTCCATGGAAATTATAGCGTAACCTCGAATGCTAAAAACACAGCCGCGAGGAAGTGGAACAGGTGCGAACTGAGCCGCGCGAAGTGGCCAAGTGAGTGCTGGATTGAAATAGTGATCTGCGGAGGACGGTTTTTCACTGGAGCGGTGTAGCAGGCCGGTGTATCCGAAGAATGTGGTTCTCCGATCGTCCCATCGCACTACTACGGGGTAAGCAGAGTACCACAGCGATACGTTGCCTCCCTTCGCAAAGGGAACCCAACGCTCTCGATTCGATGTGCTCCCAACACTTGAGATCTCCCAATGGAGCCTCAAAAATTTGGCATCATTTCCTGTAACGCCGCCCTGTCGAACGATACGCGGAGGGCATTCGAATGCTTGATTCTGCTTGAACAGAGATCGCAGTCGGGCACTCGTCCAGTAGGCAAAGGGAGTTCCTGGAACAGTCTTGAACTCAGTCGGTGCAATACGCACTACATTCGTGCCGTTCTGGACGGCATCTAGGAGCGCATTCGGCTTATCCTCTATCGGCGCATCTAGCACCCTTATGAAAGTCGTCACGGTTGCGCCTCCAGGCAGTAGGCCGCCGTTTCCACCATGGCGCTATCAAGAACTCCGAATCCAAGATCTACAAACACTACGGGTGGCGCTTGCGCTAGGAGAATTTCCTCTCGCCATTTCTGAAAACTTTTCAAAAAAAACCCTGTGCGTGAAGTGATTGCGCCCAAGCGTCCGCGCGCCAAAAGTACGTCGACGCCGCGCTCCACGAAGGCCGCGTAAACGTCATTTTTCGTTCGGGGATAGGATCGCTCGAAATATGGCTTCGCTCGCGTACTGCCCGCACCAAATGGCGGGTTCATCAGCACGACATCGAATTTCTTTGCCAAGAGATCAGCGAGCGCGATGCCCTGAGCCGCATCCTCCGCGAACAATCTCCTCCGCGCATTGCCGGAGTCGCTTGCCGACGCCGCATAGTCCGCCAGCGCCTGGAACACAAGCTTCTCGGCCTTGGTCCAGAAGTCCTCCTGCGCGCCCGGGACGACGCGCACAAGCTTCTCGTTGGTGATGCCGCCGAGGCCGTAGTCCGCGACACGGAACAGCGGCAGTGTGTCCTCCCACTCAGCGCGGCCCTTCTCGATTGCCCGTGCCAGATCGCGCTCGATCTTGAGCAGCGTGCCCATCTCGCCGGCAAGCTTCATGCCGTCCCAGACCGTCTCGACTAGCTCGGCGAGGCTGTCGGCCATGGCCTTGGTCGCAGGTACCTGCTTGTCGGCCGGCACGTCGAGCGCCCGCCGGATCAGCCCTTCGAGCTTGTCCTCCTTCAGCTCGGCCAGGAACTCCTTGAGCAGGTCCTTCTCGCCCGGCATCGGCTCGGCGATGACGATATTGGCGCGCTTGATGATCGGCCGCTCGGCACCGCCGATGCCGAGCTCCTTAAATGCCCGCTGCGCTCGCATCCATAACGCGAGCTGCCCGATTTGAGCACAGCGCGGGTCGATATCGACGCCGTGCAGGTTGTATCGCAGGATCAGCCCTGGCAGCGCCGTCTTTAGGTTCGCGATCTCGGGATAGTCCTCTCGCAACGTCTTGCCGGTCACCTCGCTCGCCGGTGACGCCTCATCCGCCCACGCTTCCTCGTACATGACGAGCAACAGATCGAAGCAGTAGAGCAAAAAGTGCCCGGACCCGCAGGCTGGATCCAGCACGCGCATATCGCGCGGATCTTTCTTCGCGCGCGGCTGCCACGTCTCATCCGGGCGCCGCAACATGTACTCGCACAGGTCCCCGAGGCGCGTAGCGCCGTTGCGCATCTCGTACCAGATGCGGCCGAGTGTGTTGTCGGAGAGGAACTGCACGACATAGCGTGGCGTGAAGAACTGGTTCCGGATGGCGAGCTCCCGGCTGTTGCGCGGCGCCTGGCTCTCCTCGCGCATCTTGCGGCGTTCGTCCTGCCCATTGAAGAACTGGTACACCCAGCCGACGGTCTCGCCCTCGCCCCAGACGCCGGAAAGCTCGGGCGCGTTCAGGATCTCGAGCAGCTGCTCGAATGTGCTTCGCTTCGGCCAGAGCACGGCGGACGGGTCACGCCGGTCGAATAGCACCTTCACCTCGGTTGAGAGCTCGTCGAAAATGCATTCGAGGTAGAGCCGATATCCGCTGCCGTCCGGGAACCTGATGCCCGGCGCGAGGCCGCTGAACTCGGCGAAGCCAGACGACGCATCACCTTTCGAGATGCACTCCTGCACTATGTCGCGGGCTTCGAGCATCTTGAGCGCGACGAAGCGGTTGATCGTCGTAAACGCAGCGTCGCGCAGGTAGTCCAGAATGGCCTCGTTGGCCTTCATGCCGCCGGCGCGTTTGTGCTCGATCGCTGCGACGATTTGGTCGCGCTGGCGTTGCTCTTTGGCTGACAAATGTGGCCCAGCCTGAGGCGCGATCGTTCCATCGACGTGGACGTCGTAGACGCCCTCGAGCTGCTCCCGGAAGTCGTCTTCGAGCACGCGGCGGGCCTTTTGCGTCGCCGACTGGATCGCGTTGCGGGTTTCCTTTTCCATCAGGACTGCCTCACCGTACGATGATCTTCTTGCCTTCGCCGATGAGGCGGGAGAACTCCTCACGCATGCCTGTCAGAGCCTGCTCAAGCTGTTCCTCTGTTTCGATGCCACCCGTAAAGTACCTGCCGACCGACACCGTCGCGAGGCGCGCGCCTTCGAGCAGCTCGTAGACGCGCTGCACGGCGGCATCGAACCGGGAGCGGCACAACTCGGTGTCAGACCGGACCTGCTGCAGCGACGCTCCGTCAACCGTCTGGTTGGTTCCCTGCCGGATCGGGCGTTCGATTTCCGTGCGCTGCCCTTCCGTGAGCTTCTCCCATCCAGGTGTCGCCACGAGAGCGTCGTGCGCATCGAGATAGGCGGTGACGCGCGCGGCGATGGCAGCCTTCAGACGGCGCTCGAATTCGTCATCGATGGCCTTTGCCGTCTGGTCGATGGCCGGCAGCTCGCGGAAGAATGTTTCCCTGGCGAGGATGTCGGAGAGAGTACGTCCCCGCTCTGCCAGATCGGGATCGAAGTCGGGTTCGGCGGTGAGAACAGGCAGGCGCGCCAAGGCGGCCCGCCCCCTTTCGATGTCCCGCAACGCCGGCTCGGTCAGGCACCGCGACAACTCAGCGACACGTTGGATGGCTTCCTTCAGAAGCTTGTACGTGGCCGTGAAGGTCGTGATGGCGTTCTCTTCGCTGCCGCGTTGGATCGAGCGCATCTGCTGCGCCGCGTTTTCGATCCGATCGACGCCCGGGAGCCGGGCGGCGCGAAGAACGCTCAAGACGGTGTCGAAGTTCTCCTCGTTTTTTTCCAGCTCCTTACGCAGCTGCGCGACGAGGGGCGTCGCGGACAGCTCGCGGATATCATGGCCGAACGTATCTTTGAACTGCTGCGCTGCCTCCGCGATGACCGCGAAGTCGATCCCTTTTTTGGGGCGGAAGCTTGCCGCACGGAAGATGTTGTTGCTGGAGAAGCAGTCCCGCGCCTGCACACTTGTGGCGGCCTCGATCGTATGGCCTTTGCTGACGGCATCGATCAGCCCGGCCCGCAATAGGCACAAGGTGAACAGGCGAACGGCCTCGAAGTCCCAACCGAAGGGCGCCTTCGAGAACTCGTCCTCGAGATAGCGACCGGTCGCCTGATCGCCGTAGTTGGCTTTCCCTTCGATAACGGTCAGCACCTCCGCGAGCGGCGCCCCGTCGGCGCGGAACACGGTCTTGCCGCGTTCGTCTCGGAGCAGGGCCAACTGGCTGAAGACCGCAGGAAGGCCGGACAGGTTGTCGGCGGAAAGCAGGGCGTCCATTCCGCGCTTGAGGTCGACGGTCTTGGCCGAGGCCTCGACGAACCGGTCGTAAACGGCGGGCAGCACCTGGGCCAGGATGGCCGCTGCGGTCTTGCCGACGTCGGTCGCAGAGCTGTCGGGGCTGCGGTCGTTGCCCTTGGAATAGATCTGGCCCGACAGGCAAGCGAGCCGCAGCCGGCGGCGGAGCTCCTCCATGTGCTTGCGCTGTCGGATCTTCTCCTCGGCGATGAGGCGTGTCTCGTCCGCGGTGGTGGCGCCGCGCCCCTTGCGGTCGACCATCTGGCCGGAACGGAACGCCTCGCGCAGCTCGCGTTGGATTTCGTCATCGAGGATGACGACCCAGAACACGCTTTTCTGGTCCTGCTGGCTGCGGCGCCGCAACAACGGTGCCTCGCGCGCGGCATCAGCTTGTGTCTCGGCAAGCTGCAGATGGAACGGGATGTCGCCCGTGACCTCCTCGGCGCCGTTGACGATCAGGCCGGCCTTGAACTGTTTCGTGTCGCCGAGATTGAAGCTCGGCTGGGGCGTCCACAGCGTGGTCAGAGTTTCGGTAAACAACCGCTTCCGGTCGGCGGCCTTCGGGTCGATGCTCGAACGCAGCTGATCCCAATCGTCCTCGGCGGGCGTCGGTATGCGGTACCCGCCATCGCCCTGGCGGATCATGAGCGCCTTCTCAAGGTCGGCGAGGGCCTCTTTCACCTGCGGAAGCTTCGATTCTCCGTCGGCCTTTTCGAACAGCGCGGCAGCGATGTTCTCTGCGGTGCGGTGCACGGTCGGGACGAACTGGAGCAGGCACACGACTTTCGCCACGGCCTGCGCGAGCGGGTGCGAGACCCGTTGCGAAATCGAGGCGATCTTGGCGCGGACCGTCGAGGCGATGTTGCTCTCAATCAGGTCGTAGACGTGATCCAGACGCGCGAGCGCACCGGTGCCCATACCGGCGAGGTTGGTGGCCGGATTGATGAGAAGCTGCTGTGCGAGCTTGATGATGGTCCGGTTAGCGCCGCCGACGTGCTTGCTCGCGCCGCCCTGGGTTCTAAGCCCCGAGACGATATCGATGATCAGAACGATCTGATAGGGCAGCAACGGATAGAGATCGATGAACGTCTGCCGCGAGAGCGGCGGCAGGGCGATGTCAGCGGTGAGCTTGGTCGAGGCCTCGAGCCGCGCGCGGTGTTGATCGAAGAGCTGCCCGAGCGCCCTTTCGGCCGCACTGTTCTTTTTGAGAACGCGCCGGCTGGTCACCTCCGAGATATCGGACGGTTCGAGATGGACCTGCATCGGAAACCTGTCCATTAGGCGGGCGAGCTCGATCTTCTTGTCATCGAGGCCGCTGACGATCTCGCTCAGCTTTTCCTGCGAGGTGACGACGATCCAGTGCTTGCCGCGCCCCTTGACGCCGAGCTGCTGCACGATGGCCTGCAGATCGAGCATCTTCTGCACGTCACGGGCGACAAACTGTCCGACCTCGTCGACCACGAACATGAGCGCGTGACCAGGGCGACGGCGCTCCATCAGCACGGTGACCCGTTCTGCAAGTTTGCCGGGCGAGACGTCGACCTTCGGGCGGGCCTTGGCCCAGGAATCCGGCTGGGGATACACCTTCGGGTTGAGGATACTCAAGGCCGCGCTCGCCTCGCCGATGGCGAACGAAAGCATTCCTTTCTCGGCCTTCCAGTCCTTGCCGTGAAGCTTGCTGAATGCCGCCTCGAACTCGGGCAATTGCCCCCGGGTCTCGAGGTCGATCTCGAGCTCGGCCAGCTCGATGTCCTTGGCGTAGCCGAGGCTCTCGAGGAACAGGCGGTACATGATCTCGGTCAGCATCTGGTTGCCCGACCGGATGCCGCGATCTGTCGAGACGTCGAAGATGACGGTATGGGTCGGGATAGTCTGGTTGATGCCGTCGAGCAGCACCGTCAGCTTAGGGTCGCCGGTGCGGGTGGCGAAGCGCTTGGCGGCGCCGGTGCCGAGGATGTCGCGGTTCTCGATCGCGAGTCCTAGGATCTTCGCGTAGCTCGATTTGCCGGAGCCGAAGAAGCCTGAGACCCAAACGGCGATCCCTTCATGGGGTTTACGGGGTGTTTCGAGATAGAGCTCGAGCACGTCGACGAAGTGGCGACGGATCGACTCCGTCGCCACGTACTCGTCAAGTTCCGAGGCGATGACTTCGGCCGACGTCTGGTCGACCTTGATGACCTCTTCGATCCGCCTCGAGACGTCACCGGAAAAGAGGGTTGCGATCGTCGACATGCCCATGTCCACTCAAAAGATCTTAGGTCGATAATTGTGCTCAGCGTCGAAAACACCCATGAAGCGGAGCCCGGCCGCTCCATCGAGATCGCCGGGATAGAAGAGGATCGTGGGCGCCACTACCCGACCCTTCAGCTGCTCCAGGAGCGAGAAAGTACGATAGACGGGAAAGAGCGCGCCGGTTCTGACGATGAAGACTATGTCGTGCAGCGGGTCGGCCTCTGGCGGCATGCGCGCGCCGACCATATCGACTAACGGCTGAAAATCGTCGAGAAGATTGGTCAAGGTCTGCGCGATCGTCTCGAGCCCGGTGTCGCGCTCCGCATCGAACCAAGCCTGTGGCGGGCGCTGTGAAGCAACCGCCGTCTGGAAGCATTCCGCCAGCGAGATATCGGTAACGCGCTTGCCCGTGTTCTGCAGCCGTGTCGTCAAACGCCGGACCGCAGATCTAAGCACGAACTCGTCCTCGGCGGCGTAGCGGAAGATGGCATAAGGCATGTCATGATAGGCGCTGAGCCTCGGACGCGGGTCGGCGAGACTGAGGGCTGGCTCCAGGTCTTGGGTGAGACGGTCCTGCAGATCGGTCATGCAGACATCCTCTCCGCGTAGGCTTCAGCGGATTTGCAGGGGAGCGACAGCTGCATCAGGCTGCCAGCCACCTCGAAGCGAAGTTTGCGATACTGATGGAGACGCAAGAGCTCGCGCTCCACATCTTCGGGGCTCATCAGAAACAGGCGCCAATCAGACGCGGTAAGAAGGCGTCCGGGATTGGCCTCACGCTCCCGGATGGCGTGGAGAAGGTAGATGAAGCTGCGCTCCGGGAGATGGTAGGCGGTGAACTCCTTGATTGCGGAGCCTTTGAGGAGATCGAAGTCGGAGGCGATCTTCAACAACCCCGCCGCCACACGGTGAAGGGTCGCTTCCGTCCAGACGTGCTCGATTCGGCCGCCGCGCCGTTCGATCGACTTCAGGTAGGAATCTAGCTCCGCGGGGCGCACGCGAAACTGGCCTTTCGCGTAAGCCTTAAAGAGCCAATGCTGGATGAAGTCGCGGAGCAGAAACTCGTCGCGCGTCATGTGCCACAGGAGAAGGGGCTTCCATTCCTCCATGGGGCAATCCTGCTTCGCGAGGAGCACGAGCGGCTTGTCGCGACCGCCTGGATCGAAGCGCCGGTTCAGGACGAAGATCATGTCGCGCAGCCAGGCGGCGCTGCGCGCTCCGATGAAATTGCTATCCCGGAGATGGTCGAGGTTCTCGCGCTTCGGGCGGTGCAGGTCCCACGCGCGGAACACGGCGTACGTTTCCTCGATCATCGCGCCTTTAACGATGGTGAAGGACGAGACGATGCGTGATCTAGACGCATTCTTCATGCGGCGCTTGCACGAACGAAGGGGACGACCGGGTCGTTGGCGCGCCCGACCGAGAATGCCAAGGCAAGAAGGGCGATCTGTGGGCGCTCCCCGGTGAAGATATTGCCGACGGACAGCCCTCGGCCGTCGGGCTCTGCCCGGAGGGCGAGAAATTCCTTGACCTCGTCGCTTGTGACGAGGCCGAGGTCGGTCGTGGCCGCGATGACGTCACCGCTGCGGAGAGCCGCGACGGCCTCGAAGTAGGGCCGCCACTCGCCGTGACGATCGAGCCAGGTTTCCCAGAGTGACTCGAAACGTTCTTCAACTGCCTCCGGGAGCCGCCAGAGGGTGATGGCGTCGGTCTGGCGGAGGAGCTGGTCGCAGCGATGCGACGCGACGGCCATAACGCCGCGCGCCTGCGCAAAATAGTGCGTCCGCGGGAAACCCCGCTTGAGCACGGATGCGCCGGAAGCCCCTAGTTGTTTGCTGGTGTTCCACCACCGGGCGAGATCCATCTCGCCGCACCGTGCTACCGCGACCCGAAGCTTGAGCAGCCACTCGTAGTCCAACTCAGTCATTGATCGCGCGCAGCCATTGTGTTGGGGGTCACGCAGCAAAAATTCGTTTGTGTAGCCGTACGTGTTCGGGGGAGGAACACTAAGTCTTGCCGATGGATCGGATTGGGGTCTCAAGATCATAGCTTGTCCGGCCCTCGGGATTCAATCTTTCAAACTCTTCTATGGACATGACTACAACTACAGGCCGGCCATGCTTCAGGATGGCTACCGGCGCTGCTCGTGCTAGATCAATGAGACGCCCAAACTCGTACTTCGCCTCTTTTGCGGAGAGAGACTTCATCCGGAATCGTTCCACCCTTCTAAGAGGTGGCCATTTTGGCCAAACTGGTGCGCCGCGCAACCGCCAATTCGTATTAAGATATCTGCCAGCTATCGCGTGCAACCCCTTTCGGTAAGTGCGGAGAAGGGAGCCTGGCGGGATCGGTGCAATGGCTGTCCTAAGGTCGAGACGATTGGGGGCGCGAAGCGGACGTTCGCAACGGCGCGCCTGATGGGACGCTTAGCGTCAGTTTCGGCCTCGGACATTCATCGGCGATATGTCCGATTCTCGTTTGAAGTCCCCCAATAGCGGAAAGTCCGCTCCCGGCCCCGAATCGGCCATTCATCATCACAGCAGCAAACTTCGGCCCCTGGAGCTCTATCGCCACCAGCCCTCGCGGACGCACGGAAACCTCCATGCCGATCAGGTGCCCGATTTCGGCCTTGTCATCTTTTTGTGCTTGCCGCCGCGTTTGCCTGCCATGTCCACCAGTCGGCGAAACGTCGGGCACTCCATGTGAGAGGGGGCCGGGCACTCGGCGACATGGCGGAGGGTGTCGCGCAGCGCCGTCAGCTCGCGGATTTTCCGGTCAATCTCTTCCGCCTTCGCGTGAAGCGTCGCACGTGGCAAATCCGGCATGCCATTCCTGCCGAACATCCCAGCGATCTCGCCGAGCGAAAAGCCGGCTGACTTGCCCATTGAGATCAGCTTGAGCTGCAACAGCACCTCGGGGGCAAATTGTCGGCGCAATCCGTGCCGCGAGACCGATGAAATCAGCCCGGCTTCCTCGTAGTAGCGCAGCGCCGAGGGCTTGTTGCCGCTCTTTTCCGCAACCTCGCCAATATCCAGAAACTTCATGCTTGACCTCAAGTCGGCTTTAAGTGGCAGCCTGCACGCTAACGGCTCTCGAAGCAAGAGGACAAGTCAATGGGATTGACACGATCAGGGGTGTTGGAGAAGGCGCAAGCGGGAATCGTGGTCACACTCGCGCTCGCGATGCTGTTGGCTTCGCTCGGCACGAGCATTGCCAATATCGCATTGCCGGCGTTTGCCGAGGCCTTCTCCGCGCCCTTCGCACAGGTGCAGGCGGTGGTGGTCGCCTATCTCGCGGCCCTGACGGGCTGCGTGGTGATCGCTGGTAGGCTCGGCGACCGTTGCGGACTGAAGCCCATGCTGGTGACCGGCCTCTCCGTATTCGCCATCGCCTCAGTGCTATGCGCCGTCGCGCCGAACCTTTCGCTGCTGATCGGGGCGCGGGCGCTTCAGGGGCTGGGCGCGGCATTCCTGATGACGCTCGCCATGGCGCTGATGCGCCAGACCACGAGCGAGGCGGGCGTCGGGCGAGCCATGGGCCTGCTCGGCACCCTATCGGCGCTGGGCACAGCACTTGGCCCCCCGCTCGGTGGGCTGCTCATCCCGGTGGCAGGATGGCGCGGTATCTTCTGGGTGCAGGCGCCATTGGCGGCATTGGCACTGATACTGGCGGTCACCATGCTCCCGGCCGAGCCCGTCAGGGAGAGGGCCCCGGCCGTTCGCCTGCGCACCACCACGGACCGGAACCTCGCATCAAGCCTACTGGTGAATATCGTCGTCGCCGCCGTCATGATGACGACGCTGGTGGTCGGCCCCTTCTATCTCAGCGTCGGGCTTGGCCTGAGCGCGCCGCAGGTCGGCTTTGTCATAGCAGTTGGCCCTGTGATCCCAATCTTCAGCGGCATTCCGTCCGGGAGGCTGGTGGATGCCTGGGGCAGCGACCGCGTGCTCGCCGCCGGCCTGGCCCTACTCGCGACAGGCGCACTTCTGCTGGCGTTTCTGCCGAACGTGATCGGCGTTGCGGGCTATGTGCTGTCCATCGTCGTGCTAACGCCAGGCTATCAGCTATTTCAGGCCGCCAATAACACCGCCGCGCTGGCCGACATCTCCACGGACCTGCGCGGCACCGTCTCCGGGTTGCTGGGCCTGTCACGCAATATCGGCCTGATTGCCGGTGCGTCTGCGATGGGGACCGTCTTCGCTTTCGGCCTGGGAACAGAAGAGTTCGCGCGTGCGACGCCTTTTGTCATCGCCTGGGGGATGCGGCTAACCTTTTTCCTGGCTGGCGCCATGATGCTCGTCGCCATCGCGGTTAAGGTCGACGTTGGCGCCCGTTTGCGCGGAATGTCGCACTAGTGGCGTAAAACCCCGCAGTCATGCGGGGCATCGGCTATTTTGCATCGGGTGAACCGCTGAGGGACCTCCTGGTGCTCCGGATCCCCTCCTAGGGAGCAGGCGCAATGCGTCCGATGGTGGCTGTGCTGACGCCCATTACACGGGCGATGTGCCGCACGCTTTCGCCCTCGCCACGGAGCTTGGCCACGTAGGCGCGTTGATCTGCAGTGAGCACGCTCTTGCGGCCGAACTTGACGCCTCGCGCCTTGGCGCGGATGCGTCCTTCGCCCGTGCGGGTCTTGATCAGTTCGCGCTCGAACTCCGCTAGGCCACCAAGGACCGTCAGCATGAGCCTGCCGTGAGGGGTGGTGGTGTCGGCCCATGCATCGGACAGGGATCGGAAGGCCGCGCCCCGCTCGCTCACTTCAGCCAGCACATTGAGCAGATCGCGCGTGGAGCGGGCAAGGCGGTCGAGCCGCACGACAATGAGAACATCGCTGGGCTTGAGTGAAGCAATGCAGCGTCGCAGCTCGCGCCGATCTGTCTTGGCGCCACTTGCCGTCTCAGAAAAGACTTTCTGGCAGCCTGCTGTCCTGAGGTGTTCGATCTGGCTGTCTAGCGTCTGTCCGTCAGTAGATACGCGCGCATAGCCAATGATCATGAATGCATTATGAGACTATAATTCGAGACGCGCAAGCGATTGATATTTATGAGACTGCCGCGCGTCTCAAATATTTTGAATTTTGAGCCGCGCCAGTGTCGTTCTTTTGCAAGTAGGTTAAACAAAGCCCAGCGGGTCCAAGTTCTGAGAAATCGTTGGTTCGGCCTGGGCCGACACTACATCGAAATGGTGCCGTGCATCACCCGTCGACCCACCAGCAGACTGAGCCATTCCAAATTGTTCGTCGCCGAGATGGCCAAAAGGAATGAGATCCCGGAGCTCGATCAACTGCGTGCGAAGATCCGAAAGAAACTCAGCTCTATTTTCAAGAAAGTCCGATCGAGCCTCCTTGAGGCTGTCACGAAAATCGGCAAGCCAATCAAATATATCCTGCCGAAGCTCCGCGAAGGCTCCCGCACCTGAGAACGCAGGAAAGCCGGCATCGCCTTCTTGAGAGGAGTCTGATTGATCATTTGCCGAAGAACCCGCGACAGTGGGAGCCGCAGACCCGTCATTGGCATAGCTAGGGAGGGGGCTGCTCTGTACTTTCTCGACCGCTGGGAGGTCTGAACCGCGGGAGGCTATGACCGGCGGAGAATCCCGAATCTCGTCCCAAATCGAATCTGGACCGCCCGAAAAGAAGTCCTGCGCGAATTCCTTCCATTGTGCAACGGCCGCGCCTGCCTGAGAGGTGGGGCGCAGCGCCAGACCATCCGCTAAATCGTCCAGGAATTGGAAGGTATCGTCGAGGGCCTCGCCGATGCGCACTGGCAGATGTGAGGCCAGGACATCCAGGCGTTCAAGCACTGCACTCCCTTCGTTGGAAGTAGGCGCATTTCGGGTGTGCGTCATGGCTCATGACCTGCTGTTCAAACCGAGACGTCCGGTGGCGACGCAATGTTCACCACCGGAACCTTCACAATTATTCCGGGAGGTCTGGTGTGGCTCGACCACTGCGACCTCCCTTACGTGCTATGCGAACCTAAAGTCGTCTGTGTTCAACGTGGATAGGGTTACGCCTGTCAACACGACGCTGGCATCATCATCGATCGTGATGACAACATCTGCACCGACCTGATGCGACGCCGTCATGACCTCGCTGAAGTCTTCGAAGAAATTCTTCGAGAATTCCAGAACGTCCCCCGCGCCTGCGCCCCCGGCGAAGCCGGAAACCGTGTCGGTGCCGGAGGCGATATTGAACACAAACGTGTCCGATCCCGCCCCGCCGACCAGGCTGTCATTGCCGGCTCCACCCTCAAGGCGGTCGTCTCCATCGCCTCCCAATAGGGTGTCATTACCGGCTCCGCCTGAGAGGTAGTCGTTTCCACCAAGCCCGCTCAGTGTGTTGGCAGCCGCGTTGCCTATCAGCCGGTTTGCCAGCGCATTGCCGGTGCCGTCGATCGCGCTTGAGGTTCCGTCAGCGTCGCTCAGTAGGATGAGGTTCTCGACATTGCTGTCGAGAATACGTGTGATCGTGGAGCGGACCTCGTCGATGCCTTGGTTCGCCAATTCGGTCACTACGTCGCCGGCATTGTCGACAAAATAAACATCATCGCCGGTGCCACCCTCCATGGTGTCAGCGCCTGCGTCGCCATAGAGCATATCGTTGCCGCCGAGGCCTTGCAGCAGATCGCTTCCGGCGCCCCCCTTTAGGGTTTCCGCATTATTGGCTCCGCGCAAGGTGTCGGCGAACGCCGTACCCGTGAGCCCCTCGATCGTGTTCGTAGCGAAGGTGTCGCCCACGGCGTCACCCGTATGGGTTAGGCCGCCCGAAAGGGAGACCGCGACGCCGGCGGACGACAGCTCATAGGAAACTGTATCGAAGCCCGCCCCGCCGTCGAACTTGTCGGTACCCGCTCCAGCGAGGAAGACGTCCGCCCCAAGCCCTCCATAGAGCGTATTGGTCCCAGACCCGCCCTTCAGAATGTCGTCGCCATCGTCGCCCTCAATACGATCATCCCCATCTCCACCGTCGACGAAGTCCTCGCCCCACCCGGCGTTGACGATGTCGTTGCCGCCGAGAGCAAATACCCTATCAGCGCCTTCGCCGCTCTCGATTGTGTTGGCTGCGCTGGATCCCCAGATCTGATCGTCACCCCCGCGGGTCTTCACATTTTCGATCGCAGACAGCGTATCAGTCGCTCCATAGCCGTCGATAGCAGCACCCGCAGCCAGGCTGGCGCCTGATGCAAGGATTTGTGCGACGGTCGACAAGTTCACTGAGATCGAACCGTCCCCGCCGTCCGCCGCATAGTCGACGGTGTCGGTGCCCGCACCGCCATTGAGGCTGTCGGCCCCGGTACCTCCCAGCAGGGTATCATCACCATCTCCACCGGAGAGAGCGTTCGCGCCCTGATTGCCCTTGATGACGTTCGCAAGGGCATTGCCAGTGCCGCTAAGAGCGGCGGTGCCGATGAGAGTCAGGTTTTCGACGTTGGAGCCGAGGGTCCAGGTAACGGAGCTGCGCACCTCATCGATGCCGCCGTTTGTGCCCTCGGTTACGGTATCACTCGCGGAATCGACCACGAAGATATCGTTGCCGGTTCCACCGTCCATCGAATCGTTGCCCGAGCCACCGTCGAGCACGTCGTCACCACCGGCCCCGATCAATGTATCGTTGCCCGCTCCGCCTTCCAGTCGGTTTCCGAAACGATCGCCGTCAAGAGTGTCGGCAAAGGCGGATCCCCGAAGGCCCTCAACCAGGGGCCAGTAGATCCACGTGTCCCCCGACTGAACAGGTTTCCAAAGCTTGTCACCGACGGCGTCACCCGTCAGCGTGACACCGCCATCCAATGACGCGTTGACCCCGGCGGACGACAGCTCATAGGAGACGATGTCGAAGCCATCCTGGCCATTAAAGGTGTCGGCTCCGCTTCCGGCAAGGAACACATCATTGCCATCTCCGCCGTTAAGGACGTTGGTACCGGCTCCTCCCTTCAGGATATCGGAGCCGTTGCCGCCATCGATCGTGTCGTCGCCATCGCCGCCGTCGAGGAAGTCGTCGCCTCCCCCGCCGTTGATCGTGTCGTTGCCGCCCAGACCATAGGCCAGGTCGGCCCCGTCCCCGAGGGTGAGGACATTGGCCACGCCCGAACCCCAAACGCGATCGTTACCGTTACCGGTGGTGATGTTCTCGACATTCCTGATCGTATCGGCGGCACCGAAGCCATCGATAGCTCTCTCCGCGGCGATCAGCAGCCCACCCCCGATATCCTGGGCTGCGCCGGACAAGTTCACCGTGAGTGCACCGGTCCCGCCATCGGCGGAATAGTCCACGGTGTCGATGCCATTGCCGCCGTCCAAGGTATCTGCGCCAGCCCCGCCTGAGAGCTTGTCGTCGCCGTCGCCGCCGAAAAGCTCATTTACGGCGCTGTTGCCGACGATGGTATTGGCAAGAGCATTGCCCGAACCGTTAACGGCCTGAGTGCCGAGCAGAGTAAGGTTTTCGATGTTTGCACCCAGCGCCCACGAGAACGAGCTCCGGACCTCATCGGTCCCTCCCGCAGCCGAGGTCTCGGTAACCACGTCGCCGGCTTGGTCTACAATGTAGATATCGTTGCCGTCGCCACCATCCATGGTATCGGCGCCCGCGCCACCTACGAGTGTGTCGTTGCCGGCGTAGCCGTAAAGGGTGTCGTTACCATCGCCGCCCTCAATGAGGTTGTCGTAGCGGTCGCCGCCCAACGTGTCGGCGAAGGAAGATCCTCGGAGCCCTTCAACAAAGGCGGTGTAGTAGAGGACGCCGTCTATGATCACTTGGTTCGAGAGATTGTCGCCTTGGGCGTCTCCGAGCGGCCCAAGCGCCCCGCTGATGGCAATCCGAACGCCCGCCGTCGAGTTCTCGTACGACATGATGTCGTAGCCATCTTCGCCGCGGACATTGTCAGAGCCTGCGCCACCGATGAACACGTCATCCCCGGCTCCGCCATTCAGCGTGTTGCTTCCGGCTCCGCCGATGATGCGATCGTTTCCGTCCCCACCTTCGACGGTGTCATTTCCATCGTCGCCATAAAGGATGTCGTTGCCGGCGCCACCGGTGAGGGTGTCATTGCCGCCTAGCCCGTAGGCAACGTCGTCACCATCACCCATAGAGATAACGTTGACGACCTCCGAGCCCCAAACAGTGTCCGCCTTCGCCCCGGTCGTGACGTTCTCGAAATTGCTGAGCACGTCGGTGGCACCCGAACTGTCGCGGCCACGGCCCGCAGCGATGACTTCTCCACCCGCTGTCGTCCTGGAGGTCGAGGAGAGGTTAACGACCACGCCGGTGCTTCCACCGTCATAGGCGTAGTCCACGGTATCGGTGCCGGCGCCGCCATCAAGCGAATCTGCTCCGCCGCCGCCAGAGACCGTATCGTCGCCGTTTAGTGCACTGATTGTGTTGGCGGCAGAATTGCCGCGGATCACATTGGCATTGGCATTGCCGGTACCATTGATCGCAGCCGTGCCCTGAAGGGTCAGATTTTCCACCTGAGCGGCGAGCGTCCAAGTGACCGTCGAGCGGATTTCGTCGGCACCCCCGCCAGCGACTTCGGTGACCGTGTCCGAGGTGCTGTCGACATAATAGATGTCGTCACCGCCGCCCCCTGTCATGGAGTCGTTTCCGGCGCCGCCATCCAAGGTGTCGTTGCCGCCCGCGCCAATGAGCGTGTCGTTGCCCGCGAGACCTTCCAGGCGATCCGCGCTCGAACTGCCGTCAAGGGTATCGTCGAAGTTCGTCCCCCGGATACCCTCTACGTAAACGGTGACGATGCCTTGCCCTGTATCGATAGCCGTGGCGAGCACGTCGCCGACGGCGTCGCCGGTATGCACGACACCGCCATCCATGGAGACCTTCACGCCAGATGTGGAGAACTCATAGGAGACGATATCGAAGCCCTGCTCTCCGCTGAAGGAATCGGCGCCCGCGCCGCCGATGAACACGTCATCCCCATCGCCCCCGCGCAGGGTGTTGGTGCCCGCACCGCCGCGGATCGTGTCGTTGCCATCACCACCGATAATGATGTCGTTTCCGTCGCCGCCATCGATGTCGTCATTGCCGCCTTCACCTCTAATGGTGTCGTTGCCGCCAAGGCCAAAAGCGACGTCCGCCCCATCACCCAGTTCGATCGTGTTGTTGCCGTCACTGCCCCAAACCCGGTCCGCGCCAGCGCCAGTGTACACGTCTTCGATGCTGACCAGGGTGTCGAGGTCCCCATAGGTGTCCAATGCCTTGTTGGAGGCGATTGACTGGGCGTTTCCGTAGGTCTTGGTGGCAGAGGAGAGATTAACGACCGCTCCCTTGCCACCGCTTTCAAGCGAATAGTCAAGGACGTCGGTTCCCGCGCCCCCATCGATGGTGTCTGCCCCGGCATCACCACGTAGCTCGTCGTCGCCATTCTCGCCCAGGACCGTATCGTTACCCGATCCCCCGGCGATCTGATCCTTGCCGTCACCGCCCGCGAGCGTGTTGCTGGCCGCGTTGCCGGCAATGCGGTTGTTCAGGGCATTGCCCGTCCCATTCAGTGCTTCGTCGAGGATATTGCCGAGCGTGTCGAATCCTTTACCAAGGAGGGTCAGGCGATCAATATTGGCGCCCAGTGTCCAGGACACCGTCGAACGCACTTCATCTCCCGTATCCAGGTTCGTCGTCTCGGCAGCAACATCGGCGACATTATCTACATAGTAAATGTCATTGCCCTGCCCGCCATCCATATTGTCGACGCCACTACCGCCGTCCAACGTGTCATCACCCATTCCACCCCTCAGGGTGTCATTGCCGGCTCCGCCCTCCAGCTTGTTGTTCCTAGTGTCCCCGCTGAGGACATCAGCGAACGCCGAGCCGCGCAGGTTCTCGATCGTGCCCGCTCCGAAGATATCTCCGGCAGCATCGCCAGCCTTCGTGAAGGTCACGTCCAGAACGTCCAAGGTCATACTGACGCCGGCCGCTGACAATTCATAAGAGACCGTGTCAGTGCCGGAGCCGCCATGAATCGTGTCCGTGCCCACGCCTCCGTAGAAAAGGTCGTCCCCCTCTCCACCAGTGAGCGAGTTAACGCCGGCACCGCCCCTGATGATGTCGTTGCCTTCGTCACCTTGGATCTGGTCGTCGCCGTCACCGCCGTCCAACAGATCATCGCCGTCACCGCCAACGAGTTTATCGTTGCCGCCAAGCCCCTCCAGAACGTCATTGCCGCCAAAGCCGTAGAGGGTGTTTGCCCCGAAGTCGCCCCGGATGAAATCCGCCCCAGTTCGGGACCCATGAACGTAGTCGATTGTCCCGGCCGCGAACGTGTCCCCGGTCGCCTCGGTCAACCGTGCGCCCACAATGGCACTGCCGTCCAACGCGACATCTACGCCGCTGGTGAAGTAATAGGACACCCCATCCGTACCAGCGCCGCCGTCGTAGAAGTCCGCTCCAGCACTAGAGTACATGCGATCATTATCGGCGCCCGACCGGACCTCATCATTGCCGGCAGTGCCGACAATGTAGTTGCCGCGGCCGTCGCCGATAAGTGAATCGGGACCCGCCTTGATACCGACGGCGGAAATGATCTGCTGATAGCTGAGCGTACCATCCTGAAAGACGAAGTCGACGGCGTATTCAGCACCTTCGACAGTCGAAAACAGGTTATCGATGGTCAGCTTGTCACCTTCCCCAAACTCGAAAATCAGCTGATTCTCCGAATAGGTGAAAGGCACACTTGATGCTGAAATGCCATCAAGGAAGACGACTCGGTCAGACTTTTCCCCGAGGCTCTGAGCTGTGAACGTGTCCGAACCGTAGCCGCGGCCATAAATCATCGTATCGCCGCCGCCGAAGCCGTTGACACTCTGATTGCCGGCGCCGGTGTTGAATATCTCGGATGTAACTGCCGTGCCGATCGGGAGCTGAAGAGGCGCCACTTTCTGCAGCAGGGTCTGCCGGTCCCAGACGGTGCCATCCGCGAAGCGCACCTCGTCCATCATCCCGGAGCCGATGAAGTCCCTGACAAGCACCGCTTGATTGGGATCACCGTCCACCTTCAGCAGGAGATCGTCGCCCTTGAGCGATGCCGTCACCTGGTTTGGCTTGATATCCGCTCCAAACCGAACCGTATCGAAATCGGAAGCGCCATTGCCATCGGCGTTGACTATGATGTCCTCGCCATCGCCTCGGTTGTAGACATAGACATCGTTGCCACTACCGCCGAGCATAGAATCTTCGCCGGTCCCGCCTTTCAACTCGTCGTTGCCCGAGTTGCCAACGAGAAGGTCGTCGAGGTCCCCGCCATCGAGCTTGTCGTTGCCCGTGCCGCCGACGAGCCAGTCGGAGCCGCCGGCGCCATTGAGCGTGTCGTCACCGGCGCCACCAATCAAAAGGTCGGTACCAGCGTGGCCGGTAACCGTGTCGTTACCGTCACCGGCATCCACGCGAACGACGGTATAGAGACGCGTATCAGGCGTGTTCGGATCGTCAGAGACTGCTGTCGAGACTGAGATTACATCGTTGCCCGCTGTGCCATCGACCTTGTCCGAGTGGCCGGGACCGAAGAAGTTATCGATGACGATATCTTCCTGCAAAGGGTCGTCAGCTCGCAGCACAAGCGTATCGCCATCGAAATCGGGAGTCCACGAAACTACTTTGGCAAGCCCGGAGTTCTCGAGCGCCAGCAAGAACCCGCCGAGATAGTCAGACGGCTGTGCGGAGTCTAACCCCAGATCATGCGCGCGCTGAAGAGTGATGATCCAGCCAGCGGAAAAAGCGCTATCCGGCGATAGGGCTATAAGTAAATTAATCGCAGCATAATTTTCTATGTACGTCCTGTATTCGCTCGCGATTGTGAGGTTGAATGCCAATTGATCGACATTTTCGCCACGAGAGGCGTAAAATGCTCGGCGTAATATTGGATCTCCGCCGATTATCTGCAAATCATCAAGGGTTTTTGCAATGCCAAACTTAACGGCCTCGATAGAGCCATCAGGATTGCCTAGATCGTAGACTACGACCTCTGATGTACCGGCCCCCTCACCCCGCGCGTAGATATGATCTTCGTCATGCCCATAAGTGAATGGCCTTACGCCATGAACCGGGTCTATGATCCCCCCGACCTGCTTTACCAATTCATTCACAACATCGGTGACATTTTTTGCCATGGTCATGGCTAGCTCAACATCACCGCCGTCCTGCTCGCTTACGCTGATGATCTTGAGAGCTCCTGTTGTATCATCAAAAGCCACAAACGCATTTGCCGAAGGATTTTCCTCGAAGAATACATTACCCAACGCTGTCCCAAGCAATGTACCTATCAGAGCCCCGACCCCAGGAAGCAAGAAATTAAGTCCCACGGTGAGCGCGACACTACCAACACCGGCGGAGCCGAGAGCTGTCGTCGCCGCCCATACGCCCAACGCAGAACCAGCCGCGTTGCCTACGCTGCCCACAACCGCTGCTTCCGGACTGTCGGCCGTTAAAATCTGCTCCGCCAAAGCCGCACCAAAAAACGACCCAAGTGCGCCGGGAAGGCCAACGAAGGCGCTTTGAAAGGGATTGCCGGATAAAGCTGCGAGCCCATTTTTCGTCGGATCAAGGACCTGATTGAGCACGCTCCCTAGGTATGCCGATCCAGTTGCGTTGAATAAATCTGCTCCAAAACCATCCAACCCGATAGCCTCTGCTGCCTCAGCAAAAAGGAAGGCCGTTACAGTTTGAATGCTTGCATTTAGGAGATCCTCAGGCAGATCGTCAAGTTGACGAAACGGATCTATCGTATCACCATCGTGCCACGAAATATTATCAACCAAAACCTCGTTAAAATTCCTTATCGCAACACCGAGAGCGGTTCCAGCACTAAGCTGAACGAATGGGTCGTCGCTCAGTATACGCCCTAGCGAAGACCCCAGCGCCTGGCCGATTGCCCCAGCTATGTCGATAGCAACTTGTGAATCGTTATGGACACGGACCCCATTTGCAATATATGTGTGGAAGTTGGCCACCTCGAAGTTATAGACCAATACAGACTTGCCATCCGGCATCAGACTGGCTGGGATGAGCTCGCTGAGGCCCATGTGAATCGGCGCGCCTTCGCCGATCGCAGAGCGGAGCAAAATATAATCGAGCTCCAACGACATTGTCGTGTCTGTTGTGGGCTGTTGCCATGATTCAGGCATCGCTTATCTCCGCCGAAGTGTGGTCAATTAGGATGCAGCTGATTTTGGCTATGAGGCGCGCTCTGCTTGAGCACATTCGACACGGCGCGCGGTAGCGATGGCGCGAAGAAGATGAACGGAACCGCGCATTCGATATTCGGGTATGAGATCAAGCCGGACGGCAGCACAGTCCCATTACTATTTATTATTTCGTCAATGATTGATGTTTCTTGCTCCCGCATTCGATTAAGCAGCTTTAATCCGGCTCTTCGAAAACCAGATTCGCAGACCACAAAATCATCACCAATAGTCGATTTCTGAACCGCGATGCAATACAGCAATTGATCAGCGGGAGAATTTGCATCGCAGCCGGTCGTTGCCCTGATTAAGCGTCCATCACGCCCCACAACGCACAAATCTTGGCGGAGTATATCGATAAGGGGAAGATGTTTTCCTGCATTAACTCCATCACCGCATAGGGTGACGTGATCAGGAGTAACAAAGGTTCCATGAAAGTTGATTACATGGGACACCGCTCGGCGGAATGTGCGTGCCACTTGCCCACGATACAATCGACGATCTGACAGACCCGAGTATTCGTTGTATGAAAGAACCTCATCTCCGACAACAATGTCCTCAATTCTTTTTTGGCTTCCGTCGGCCATATCTATCAGTGTACCAGCCGCAAAACAGCGAGTGGCTGGCCGGATTGGCCCGGGACGGGGCTGGTCAGGGCCGTCGGGAAGCTGCTCAACCGCAGCGATAAGGCTTGCAGGAAGCCTAAGTTGGTAATCAGCAACGGTTGCGCCGTTATCTAATGGCACACCTTGTAGGACGAGGTAGTAGTCCTGAAGAAAGGCGGCCTGAGCCTCGACGTTCAATTGATAAAATGATTTGCCATCCGTAAAAACAGCAGAATAATCATATATATTGTTTCCCGTAAGCGCGTCCATTCCAACCTCTAAAATCGGACTGACTCTATTCTGCGCCTGCCATACATGGGCCATTTCGTGAATAAACGTCGAGTACATTTCTTCATTGGCGGACGCGGAAAAGTCTGAAGTATAATAGTAGTCACTTGTATTTTTTGGGTAATATATAGAACCGTCTGGCGAATGCGGGCGCTCGCCTAGTGGAGTATCAACGAGGTTGAAAAACGTTTCGTCATAATGTATTGTAACTTTTGTATAGTCGATGCTGCTTCCATAAACCGTCTTTGCCATTTCGATTTCGCCAGCTGTGAGTTTTCGTTCAGCCATCTTATGATCTCCAATTGAATCCGTCGTCTCTTTAGATCGGCCTCTGCAGACACACAACATTGTCAGAATTTGCATCGTCAATTCGGCGAGAATATTCGTCAAATGTCTCTATTATGCCTCTTTCGGCGAGTTGTTGTAGGCACCGCGGTTCAGTTTTAGATTTGAGAATGCAAGATTTTATTGAAGATTGATGCTGCAGCGGGACTAGCGCCTCAATTAGATAGATGGCCGTTGAGATGCCATAATCGTTCCCGCTCCTAGATCCATATATAAGTAGGGTAAGAGCATACCGCTGTCTGGTTGGTCCGTCCTCTGGCCGTACCCCGGGTGGTACGATGCCAGCGACCATGAGCCCCACGCCCAATTTAGTCTGACCCTCCGGATCTCCGCTCCTAGCCGGCGGCCAGAGCTTCCGCCAGGCCCCGGTACAATCCGTGTATATAGATTTGCCATGGCCATCCGTATGGCCGAGAGGCGGGGCACTTTGAGCGCTCCATGCACAAACGAAGGACGCTGGAAGAGCGATCCCCAACGCGATCGCCGCAGCTTTAAGTAGCTTCATGACTGCGGTGCCCGGCCAGGGAAGAATCGGGCGGTTCTTTCGTTCCGTAGGTCTATTTCTACGATGTCGAGCCGGGTTGTGCCGCACTGCCATTGCGATGGCGTCATCGACTGCCATCGCGCATCTTTATCAAGCGGCGACAATCGTTCGTGTTCGTAGTCTGTCAACATCGCAAATAGGCAGACGTAGATTGGAACACCATTATGTCGGCTGATAATTGCTTGATTAAGCAGGATCGGTGGCATAATACAGCCCTCTAGATCGATCAATTTTCTTTCTCTGTGGGAGAAAGACTGGGTCATTACCCATACAACCTCCCCAAATATATGCGCGATCGAGCGCTCCCGTGCGGCCATCTCGTTCATATTATGTCGACCCTCATCTGGATGGGGCTAGCTGGAGTGACACCATAATAGCGACTGAAATCGGCCTCGATTGGATCTTCTACCAAGTCAAAAGTTGCGTACCCTTCGCTACTCCTCTAGCATCGCCTTCGCGACCTGATCATTGAGCGGCTTGAGAAGGTAAGAAAGTGGGGTCCGCTGTGCGGTTCGGATGTGAACCTCCGCGGGCATGCCTGGCACAAGTGCTGAGCCACGTAGATTAGCGAGGTCATCGTTAGTGATGACGACCCGCGCCATATAGAAGCTCTCCCCCGTTTCTACAGTGCGCGTGAGGTCTGGTGAGACCCTCTCCACCTTGCCGTTCAGCTCAGGAGTCGTGCGCTGGTTAAAGGCGGTGAATCGGATAAATGCGTCCTGCCCGGCAAACACCTGGTCGATATCTTGCGGTAATATGCGCAGTTCGACTTTTAGTGGATCGGCTTCCGGCACCACGTACATCAGCGGCTCGCCCTGCGCGACGACACCGCCGACGGTGTGAACCCCAAGCTGATGCACAATGCCGTCCTGCGGGCTTGCAATATCGACGCGCTTGAGCTGATCCTCCCCTGCGACCTTGCGCTCAACCAGCTCTCCGATCTTGGATTCCAACTCGCGAAGTTCCTTCAGAACGTCTGTAACAAAGTCTTGTTCGATCTGAAGGATTTGCAGTTCCGTCTCTGTGCTCTTGCCTTTCGACTGGGCGATAGCTGCCATGAGCCGACCGCGCTCCCCCTCCAACCTGGCGGCCTCCCGCTGAAGCGCAGCCACTCGTGAAATGGTGACGAGATTTTTCGCATAGAGCTCCTCGACCCCCTTAAGCTCTTTGGCAATGAGGAGAATCTGGTCGCTGGCAGCAGCCCTTTGCGCCTCCAACCCCGCAATCTCTTGGCTGAGTTGTGCGGTGCGCTCCCTGAGTTGGGCCGTTTGTCCGTGACGGGCATCTCGCCGGGCTAGAAAGAGCCTGTTCTCACCGGCAACTATCTTAGCGACATCTACGTTCGTAGACGCTCGACCATTGAGGGATGTCGGGAATTCTAAACGTTCTGCAGCATCCCTCTCGGCCTCAAGTCGAGTACGTCGTCCTTCCAGCTCATCCAGGCTCTTAGTGACGACCGCGAGGTTCGCTCGTATCACCGTTTCGTCGAGCCGGATCAACACATCGCCCGCCTTCACACGCGTTCCATCGCGAACGAGAATTTCGCTAACTACGCCGCCAGTGGGATGCTGAATTTTTTTGAGGTTCGTCTCGACCACCACCGTTCCGGGAGCAATTACGGCACCCGATAGCTCCGCCGTGGTCGCCCAGCCGCCGAGGCCGACGACCAGAAAGGCGCTGATGCTGACGCCAACGAGCACCTGTCGGCGCAACGACGCAATCGTCGGCGCCCCTATGGGGGAGTTTTGGATCATTTGCCCTTGACCTTAGGTCCATCACGCTAAGGTTGTATGACGCATGGTCAAGGAGGTATCGCGCGGTTATCCACAGGCTAGCGTGTCGACTTCACCAGCACTTCTTCCTTCGGGCCGAATAGCTTGACCGTGCCATCGGCCATTACCGCCACCAGATCGACCGCCGCTATAGCGCTCGGACGGTGGGCGACGACGATGGCGATACCCCCGCGGGCCCTAACGCCGAGGATAGCTTTGCTGACAGCCGCCTCGCCCTCGGCATCGAGGTTGGAGTTGGGTTCATCAAGGACCACCAGGAAGGGATCCCTGTAGAGTGCGCGAGCGAGCCCAATCCGCTGGCGCTGGCCAGCCGACAGGGCGGCTCCGTCCGGTCCAATCTGCGTTTCATACCCAGCTGGCAGCCGAACGATCAAGTCGTGGACATGGGCGGCCTGAGCCGCATTCAGAATCGCCTGGGAATCGGGATCGTTCTCGAAGCGGCTGATGTTTTCAGCGACGGTCCCGGCGAAGAGCTCAATGTCTTGCGGCAGGTAGCCGATGTGCTCACCTAAGGACGCGGGCGACCATTGATCGAGCGTAGCTCCGTCAAGCCGAATGGCGCCCCTCAGAACGGGCCAGGCGCCAACGATGGACCGCACCAGCGAGGACTTGCCAGCGGCGCTGGGGCCGATAATTCCAAGGCCTTGCCCAGCCTCGATTTTGAAACTGACATTAGCGGCGGTGGCCGCCATCGCACCCGGCGGGCCTGCAAAGACGTTTTCGAGAACGAGCTCCCGACTGGGCGCAGGAAGGGTCATCCGCTCTGTGCGCATGGCAGCTTGATCAAGAAGCTCGCTCAAGCGTCGCCGGCTCTCTCTGGCGGCCAGGAAGTTTTTCCAGTTGGCGATCGCCTGCTCGATGGGAGCAAGCGCACGAGACGAGACGATCGAGCTCGCGATGATCGCTCCTCCAGATACCTCTCCTTGGATCGTAAGCCATGCGCCCAGCGCAAGAATGGCAGACTGAAGGAGAGCCCGGAAGACCTTCGAAATAGCCCCTAGCCCCCCGCTCACGTCACTGGCGCGGCGGTGGGCGTCGAGAAATGCCGTATTCGCTGTCAGCCATCGAGCTTGGTGTCGATGTGCAAACCCCATTGCGCGGAGCGCTTCGGCGTTCCGTCGACCAGCGGCCGCAAGCGCTTGCCTTCGATTTCCTTCCACATGGGCTCGCTTGGCAGGTTCACGCGATAGCAATTCAGTGATGAGCGTTAGGGAGATCAGGACGCAAGCGCCTGCTGATGCAAGCCAACCCAGCCACGCGTGCAAGATGAAGACGAAGCCGAGATAGAGCGGGATCCAGGGGAGATCGAGAATCGCGGAAGGGCCCGGCCCGGAAAGAAAGGTGCGGATACTGTCCAAATCGCGAATCGGTTGCAGTCCATCCCCATCGACACGGGCTCGGAGCGGTAGGGACAGCACGGCTGCGTACGTCTGCTCGCCGAGAATCTCGTCTACGCGGCTCCCCAAACGCACCAGCATGCGTGTGCGAACGAGGTCGAGAACCCCCTGAATGAGGTAAAGAAGAGTGGCCATGATGGCCAACGCCACGAGCGTTGGCACGCTCCGGCTCGTCAGTACCCGGTCATAGACCTGAAGCATGAAGATCGAACCGGTCAACGCCAGAAGGTTGATCAGGCCGGAAAAGAGCCCCACGGCGATCAGCCAGCCCCGCAATTCCTTCAGAGCTTTGGCGACCTGTCCAAGCGGCGCAGACGAGGGACGGACTGGCGGGGACAAGCATCAGCTCCGCTGTGGCAGGGGCGGTCGCCGGCGCTAACCGGCGGTTGTAGGCAGGCGGCATCTGAGTAGCTGTGTCGTCACGATTTTCAAGTGAAATGTGCGCGGCGAAGCCTTCCGCCGCGAGCCCGCCTACAAAACAATAAAACCCATCCGATCTGAAGGCAGTATCGAGAGCAATTGACATTAGAACGGTATTATGATACAATAAAAACGCGCCCAGTCGGCGTTCAATTTGGAGCACTTCAACATGACCACTCAGACATCCATTCTCGCCTGCGTTCTGTTCTCCAAAAACTGGGCTGGCAAGGCTCAGGCCGGCCGCTTCTATTCGGCTGATGTCGAGCGCGCCACTGCCGCAGCCCTGAAGAACGGCGCCTCTGTCGTATTCTTCTCTGAGGGTGACGATGCCGATCTCGTCGCCGCCATCCCCGCCGGACGCTTCGGCGAGAACGACCGCCCGCTGCTCACCAGCGTGCGCCAGGACATCTTCAAGCGGCTGGTCGCCGTCGCCGAGACGCAGGGCAAGGCATCCACGCCGGCCCAATCGAATGAGAAGGCCGCTGAGGCCGATGTCGCGAAGAGCGAGCCGAAGGCGCCAGCGCGCAAAAAGGCCGCTGCAATGCTCGCCAAGTCGACGGACACGGCGAGCGGCGAGGCACTGATCAGTGTCGTGATCAAGGAAGGCGCCAAGCACTGGCCGGGCCTGCAGAAGGGGGACGTGGTTCTCGCCCCGGAGTACAGCGATGGCGAGTACAATGGCTGGTGGGAGGCCGTGGTGGTGGCCCGGAGCGAAAGCCACGTCACGCTCGAATGGCGCGACTACAAGGACCACCCCACCTTCACGCGCCCCATCACGCAGGTCGCTCCCATCCACCCGGAGTGCAGGGTCGCAGTCTGAGGCCGATACACGATGAGTACGAAGAAAGGGGCGGCTTCGGCCGCCCCTTTCTTTTGTCCTACCGGCTTCCAATTATCGGGGCCGGTCCAGCTCTGGCGGCTCGGCCAATGGCGCGAACCCGTGCGTCGGTTGCAGGAAGGCGAATAGCGCTCCCTACGCCTTGCGCTTGGGCTTTGACTTGGATGCGCGCCCAGGGGCGACGGGCGGCTCGGCAACGGCCTTGCGCATCTGCCCCAGTCCGATCCGCTTGGCCATCTCAGAGCGCGCAGCGGCATAGTTCGGGGCTACCATGGGATAGTCCTTCGGAAGGCCCCACTTCTCCCGGTAGGCCTCAGGCGTCAGCCCGAACGCAGCGAGAAGATGCCGCTTCAGTGACTTCAGCTTCCGACCGTCTTCGAGGCAGACGATATAGTCCGGCGTGATCGACTTGCGCACCGGTACAGCCGGCACGAATTCGACAACGGCTTCGGGCTGGGGCGCTCCGAGGGTGCTGAGGCTGGCGTGAACGCTGGCAATAAGCGCAGGGAGCTCAGCCGTGGGCACGGTATTGTTGCCGACGAACGCCGCTACAATATCCGCGACATTCCCGAGAAGGACTTCGGCGTCACTCACCTGATCATGGCCCGACATTTTCCACCCCAGAATAAAAAAGATATCAGCTTTTCAAGCGCAGATTTTTCGATCTGGCAAGAGATCAGCCATCCGAAGCATCAGATTTTCTATTAGCGGGAAGAATGGGGTCATAAATCCCCCGCTTGATCAGTAGCGCTTGCGCCCAGTCCGCAACAACGAACAGCCGTGCGGAGACTGCACAGCCTCATCGTAGCCGCGATCTGTGGCCTGACCGCGTTCGCTCAGCGCCTTGGGCAGGACAAGCAGACTATCTTCGGGCAAGCTTCGTCCGTTGGCTTTCAGAGCGTACTCTGTGGCCTTCCCGGGGGTCGTGTCGAGCCGGACGCAGTGAATGCGCTGAAGGCGAGTATCCCTCATGAGCCAAGGCGCATTGTCCTTGACCCAGGTGGCCAGTTCGTACCGGAACCGGGATTCCATGGGCGTGAGCAATATCCCGTGCTCATGCAGGCCATCGTTCAATGTGACATCAGCAACAGACACCTTTTCCGTCTTGAACACCGGCAGATCAGGCGAGGCGACCAGGAGGGGCAGGTACCGGCGCTGGGATGGCTTGTCGGGGTGATGGGCAAAGCGGTGAGCCACCCGAGAATAGACCCTTTCGATATCCTTATGCATGAGGTCGATCTTGCCCCCCTGCGTTCCGGCGTAGAGAGTCTTGAACATGAACGTCATCAGGTAGCCGGTGTAGCCATCGGCGATATGGTCTTCGACCCATTTGCCGTAGCTGCTGGCAAGGCCCTCGGCACAGGCCCATCCCGAGCGAAGATTTTCAACACGCTTGTTCGGCATTGCAAATATCCATACATTATGAGAACGATAATTATTTACAATATTCAATTTATGCACCTGCATTTGTGAATAATTAAATTATATATCGCAGACATACGCTATAGATATGCGGGTATTTATCAAATGTATAATAGATACGACGATAATGTATGCATTGCATTTCTATCGAACGATCGAAGCGATCATCTAGATATAAATTCAAACCTGAACGCATTCATGATCGAATTTCAGTCAATTTGCCTTTCAGACACACCTGATTCAGCCTTCGATCATTCAGACATGACTCCAAATCTCATTCAGACATGACTCCTCATATGCGGTGCGTGATGCGGCCCACATTGAAGCTGTCGGAGGCGACACAATCGATGTCGAAAACCCAATCATCGATCGCTGTTCGCTGCTGATGCCAATGATTTACAGAATCGCGATTTGCACCCTCACGGCGTGCTTTCTAAAAATTAGAGCGCGTCCCGCCGCACCTTGATCGCGTGCCCATACAAAAAAGGCCCCGCGCTGCGCGCGCGAGGCCGAAAAGTGATGAGCATGTGAGCCACCAGCTTAGGCGGCGTCCGGCTCGTCCTTGGCATTCCCCTGAATACGCGCGAGGTCGAACACGACATAGTCGCGCCGGGGCGGATGCATGCCTTTCACGCGGATCTGGCGCACATAACGCCCCGCCTCCTTGCCGGGCAGGAGATACCCGCGCGCCTTAAGTGAAGCCAACACACCGTCCGCCTGCCACGCTGGCACGATATCCGGCACGCGATCACGCAGGAGCGCCAAGCCTGACACACCCGAGATCTCACGACGGATCCCGAACATCGTCTTGCCCCTGGCCGAACGCACCTTCATCCCCATTCCCACCTTGGGGAACGGCTTGGGGTCGGTGGCGTGGGCGCGCAACCACGCCAGCATATCGTCAGCAGCAGAGCCGGCAGGTCGCACAATCTCCCAAGCCTGCCGATGCACCTTGCGGATTGCGGTAGCGGCCGCCTTCCTCGTCCATGGCGCCACCTTATATTGCGCGGCGAGCATGGCGGCCGCGTACACCACCGCGAACTTCCGGGCGAACCGCTCTGCGAAGGGAGAGGGAGCCGTCACAGCCTTGACCATGAACCGCTCGACATATTCACGAGCCCTCTCCTCGCCCTTGGGGTCGACGAGGAACTTCCGGACGAAGCGCCGGATAGGACGGCCGTAATTCTCGCAGATCGCCGACTCCGCATTGCGGGCCAGTTGCGCTCGACGCTCTCCGGAAACCTGCAGGTCAAAGATCCCGCCCTCGTCACGAGGCGGAACGGGAATGCCGATCAGGCGGACCTGCTCGCCGTCGTTCCGCCGTCGGATGCCCGAGCCATCCAGGGGCTCCTCACCCGACGACAACCCGAAAAGTAGGTAGTGGACGTTGCGCAAATCGAAGTCGGAGACCGCCCGGCTGGATCTTTGGCGTCCTTGCCCGCCGGTCATCTTGTAGGCGAGGTTCTGGACGTGCTGAAGGCGCTTGGCAGGTGTTCCTTCGATGCGCCCCAGTTCGTCGAGGACGAGGAGTGAGTCGTTGCAGCGAGCAGCCTCCTCTTCGAGAGCGCGGCCCGTCAGATCATGGGTGCGTAGACGCTCTCGTCCGGCCTTCTCGATGACGGATTGAGCCGCCGTCGATGCCAGGCTCTTCCCCGTCGACGACTCCCCGATGAAGTGGAAGACGGCGCCTTCGTCCTGGCCGACTGGCCGCAGCAAACAGCCCGCGAACGCCACACTAACCGCGAAAGTTAGATAGCTGGAGCACGCGCACGCTTCGGCTAGCCCTTCGCGCCAAGCCTTGGTCTTGCCCTTCGCGCATTGGCGAACCGGCAGAGGGTCAGTGGGGACCAACCGACGGCCACGGCCAACAGCACGGTCTGGAAAAAGGTAAGACCGGCCGTGCCATCCAAGGACGCTCGTCGAATTAACGACGTCACACCCCTCCGCTTTCAGTGCCAACTGCAGGTCCTCGAGCCAGTCCTCGGGTATGCGGGCGCCTCGCGCTGCGAGAACTCGCTTCGCTCCGCGGGGGTCGTCGATCTGGGATCGAGGAATAATCGAGGTCGCACGGCCACCGCTAACGGTACCGAAGGCAACCTTTACCGAGTGAAAATTGTCGTCGATGTTGTGATGGATCTCGATAGGCTGGACCCATGGCATCTTATGCGCGCGCGTCATGTCGGAATCCTGGGTTGGTGTGAGCCATCGGTGGCTCACACGACAGCAGACAAGGGTCTGCGCGCGCGCCGGAGCGCGCGTGCAGATGTTGGCGAGGGTGGGGTTTTGCGCCTACTTCCGAGGGACCTGCCGCTTCGACGGAGGACCTCGGACAGGCTAAGTCAGAGCGCCAGGATCAGCGTCCTGCGATCGGCGATGCGACCATCCGGCGTGAAGCTGACAACACTGTCAAGCTGAACAGTTGCGCGGATATCGAGAGTACCGGGCGGCGGTGGGCACCATGATCGGGTTTTTGGTCAGCGGCCATTGCCCACGCCCTTTTCGATGAGCAGGGCGATATCCGAAGCACGCCATGCCACTGCGCGTGCGCCGAGCCGGACCGGCTTGGGATAACGAGACCCCACGCCAGCCCACCAAGTCGAGCGCGACACAGGGATGGGCCCACGCGGGGCAAGAATTTCAGAGAGGCGGAGCAATCGGTCGGTCATGTCCGGGTCCTTTCGTTGGGGACCCGATCTATCTACGGCATGCCGAATGGGGCTTAAGGGAGTAGCGCAAGGCACTAAAAGCGCGCGCCACTCCCTCAGTTGAAATTTTATTTCTTTTTCAGGAACTTATACCGAGCAATCGCCAGATCCAGCATTGCCCGAATAGGCTTTTCGGTTAGCCTCATGCCTGAATCTTCAATCTTCTCCATAATGTTGTCGACAGCTTTCGTCCGCCCGCCCTTTGAATACCCAAAACCATCAACAGCCAATGCATACACTATTTTAAGATAAGAGTCTTTATGATTTGCCATTTTTACAGTCGTTCTCTTAATATTTTTGTATTTTCTCTCAAATCGCATCAGATAACGCTCATTTTGCTTCAAATTTTTCCAAATTTCTTTCGGAAATTCTGATTCAAATCTCTTCATGTGCCGATACATCGCCGCGGGAGTCCGATCTTTTCCGGCATCCACATAGCGCTCCGCCACACGCCTCAGATGCTCGAAGCGGCGATACACCTCGGCATCTGCAAAGCCGATCAATCCACCGTCCTGTGGGTCAAAACCAAGAGCAAGGAGTGCCGCCTCCTCTGGGGACCAAGAAGCGAGCTGGCACCAGTACTTGTAATCAATCGTCCGACCCATTGTGTGCGCGAGTTCCGAGGCCTGCTCTGCAGCCTGAGCTGCCAAACCGTCGTCGCCGGCAATGGCTTCTTTCGCCAGTTGAACGCATCGCCTGATCAGCGCGACCTCACCGATTCTGGGCTCTTCCTTCCGCGCTTGATCGGCAAATTCCACCAAAGCGAAACGGACGAAAGCTTGAACTCCCATCTCCCCCTCCTTCGCGGGGCATGGGAGTACAAAGAGGCGCCCCCAGTAATTTGCTCCCATTGAACATATGGTAACATGCGGGAACGCGGCCGCTCCAATGGCCAAAGTGCCGCTCAGGCTGAAGGCGCATCCTTCCTTGCGCGAAATTCGTCCAACAGATCCGCCCACACCTGCATGAGCACCACCCGCTCTGGCCAATAGGTCGCCCGGTTATAAGCTCGGCGGACTTCGTTCTGGTCCAGATGTCCCAGCGCCGCCTCGATCACGTCGGGAGAGTGCCCCTTTTCGTTGAGGATCGAACTCGCCGCCGCCCGGAACCCATGGGAGGTCATTTCCTCCTGCGTAAATCCCATGCGGCGCAGCGCCGAGTTCATGGCGTTTTCGCTCAGGAGCTTCTTGTTCGAGCGTATCGATGGAAAGATCAGCTCGCTGGCGCCGGTCAGTGGACGGATATCGGCGAGCACCGCCATCGCCTGCCGAGAGAGCGGCACGACATGCGGTCGGCGCATCTTCATGCGCTCTGCCGGGATGCCCCACGTCGCACTATCAAAGTCGATCTCAGCCCATCGCGCCCCGCGTACCTCGCCCGGCCTGGCGAATGTCAGCGCGGTGAATAAGAGGGCCGAACGGAGGGTTGGCCATCCATCATACTCGTCGATAGCGCGCATGAGGCCGCCGAGCTTTTTGGGATCGGTCAGTGCCGCTCGATGGGTCACCCTCGGCCGTTCCAGCGCGTCCTTTAAGGCAAAGGTAGGGTCGTTCTCAGCACGCAGTGTCGCGATCGCAAACCTGAACACGCTCCCGATAGCCGCACGCAACCGTCGCGCCGACTCTCGCCGGCCGCTTCGCTCGACCTGCTGCAGCGTTGCCAGGACCTCTACCGGGGTGATTTCGCCGATCGGCCGGGGACCGAGCGCAGGACCTGCCAATGTCTCTAGCAACCACCTGTTCTTCGCGATGGTTGCCGCCGCCGCGCCCCTGCGCTCTAGACGCTCGACATATTCCGCTGCGAGCAGCGCAAAGGTGTTTCCCGTCGCTATGGCAGCATTGACCCGTTCAAGCTTGCGCGCGGTCGAAGGATCCTGCCCTTCCAGCAGGAGCCTTTTGGCCTCGTCCCGCTTCTGCCGCGCCGCCACGAGCGTCACGGTTGGGTAGGGACCGAACGAGAGCTGCTTCGGCTTACCGGCGAAACGATAGGCAAGGCGCCAGATTCGGCTTCCGTTCGGATTGACAAGCAGGTGCAGGCCGCCGCCATCAAACAATTTGTAGGGATTGTCTCGCGGCTTTGCATTTCGCAGCGCTAAGTCCGTGAGCGCCATCTGTAGGCATCTCCTTGTGGGCACCATCGCCGTGCCTACAAGCATGCCTACGCGCGCGCGAGATTCAACTGGACCTTAGCGGCTCCAGCCGGACTAGCGATGCGGCTTAATCGCTTGTTTTAGAATGATTTTTGGACGACGATGGACGTCGTCAGACTGGTAGCTGGTGCCGCGGAAGGGATTCGAACCCCCGACCCACGCATTACGAATGCGTTGCTCTACCAGCTGAGCTACCGCGGCACGCGCGCCCTCTATTACGGGCAGGCTCCGCCGTTTTCAAGGGTCCGGCGCAAAACGCCCCGCAGGCCGCTCCGGCGGGCGTGCCGGCGCGGCTTCGGCGGGTTGCCGTCTCAGTAGGTGAGCACCGGCGGCAGCTCCTTGGCCTGCGCCACCCACTTTTCCACCATGCTCTCGGTGGGCAGGGCACGCACCAGCTTGCGCTTGGCGTTCGCCTCGGCCATGGCCTTGGTGAGGTTGGCGGGCACGCGGGTCTTGAGTTCCTTCACCGTGTCCACGCCCGCCGCCTCGAGCAGCTCGGAATATTCCTCTCCCACCCCCTTGATGCGCATCAGGTCGGCCATGTTGGCCCATTTGAGGATACGGCTCTCGTCGATCCCCGTCGCCGCCGCCAGCTCCTTGCGCAGCTTGGGCGACTTGGCCCTCTCGAGCAGTCCCTCTGTGGTGGTGATGCCCGCGGCCTTCAGCTTTTCGGCATAGACCGCGCCGACGCCCTCGATCTCGATGATGGGATAGGACATGCGACCCCCCTTCAAATCCGGCTTGTGCGCGCCGGCATCAAGATCAGGCCACAACCGCGGGCCGAGTCAACTGCCCAGCGACAGCGACCATCAGACCACGTGGGTGAGGCCCGGCACCGAGCGCACGAGGAGGTTCACGGGTTCCGCGCCCACCGTTTCGCGGGCATAGGCCACCGTCTCGCGGACCGCGAGCTGCACCTGCGGCATGGTGAGACCGTGGGCCATCATGCGGTCCGCAACCAGCATGAGCCGCGCCATGCCACCGAAATGGCGCTCGGAGAGGGCAGTTGCATTCTCCACCGGGGCGACGTCGGCCATGTCCCGTGCCCAGGGATGCGTGGCGTAGAGGGGCGCCATGGCACTCGCCGGCGCCTCACGAGCGAGAAACTGGATGACGATGGCCACCAGGGCCTCGGCGGTCGGGGCATCCACCTCGACCCGCTCTGTCAGACGCGCGATCAACTCGTCCATGCCATCTCCTTGCGCCGCATCGCAGGCGAGACTGCACCGAGATTGCCGGGCACGGCGCGCTTTCGCAAGCGGGAGCGCCGGCAGTTCTCACCGGGCGGGTACAAGCGCAAGCGGCGCTGCAACGGGCTTGCCCGCACCCCTGCGGCGGGCGAAAACATCGCGATGCCGTGGCCGGATCCGAAGGTGCGATTCGGCTGGACCGCATGCCCGAGCGAGGACACCGCCATGGCCAAAGGCCCAGGGACGAGCCGAGGAACGACGTCCGGGACGAGCCCCGAGCAAAGCACGCAGGCCAGCGCGGCGCCGTCCCCCGGCCCCTGGAGCCGCACCTCAGTACCGCGAACCGCATCCGCAGCGCCCTCCGGCGGGCGGGCTCCGGCCCCCGAATCCGACGGCCGCATCCTGGTCGGGCGCAGCTTCCTCGGCCGCGTCGAGGCGGCGGCGACCCATGCGAAATCGAAGGATGAGTATCTCACCCTGCGCCTCGCCAACCGCCACGGCCTCGTCACCGGCGCCACCGGCACCGGCAAGACGGTGACGCTGCAGGTGCTGGCGGAAGGCTTCTCGCAGGCCGGGGTGCCGGTGTTCGCCGCCGACATCAAAGGCGACCTCTCCGGCGTCGCCGCCGAGGGCGAGGCCAAGGACTTTCTGGTGAAGCGCGCCGAGGAAGTGGGCATCACCTACACGCCGGACAGCTTCCCGGTGATCTTCTGGGACATGTTCGGCGAGCAGGGCCACCCCGTGCGCGCCACCATTTCCGAGATGGGGCCGCTTCTGCTCGCCCGTCTCATGGGGCTGAACGAGACGCAGGAGGGCGTGCTCAACATCGTCTTCCGGGTTGCCGACGAACAGGGCCTGCTGCTGCTCGACCTCAAGGACCTCAGGGCCATGCTGGCCCACGTCTCGGCCAATGCCGCGGCACTGACCGCCACCTATGGCAACGTGTCGGCGCAGAGCGTCGGCGCCATCCAGCGCCAGTTGCTCGTCTTGGAGAACCAGGGCGCGGACAAGTTCTTCGGCGAGCCAGCGCTGGATATCGCCGACATCATGCGGATCGACCGCTCCGGCTACGGCACCATCAACATCCTCGCCGCCGACAAATTGATGGGCTCGCCCCTCCTCTATTCCTGCTTCCTGCTCTGGCTGCTCTCCGAGCTGTTCGAGCGGCTGCCCGAGGTGGGCGATCCGGACAAGCCGAAGCTGGTCTTCTTCTTCGATGAAGCCCACCTGCTCTTCAACGAGGCGCCGAAGGCGCTGCTGGAGAAGGTGGAGCAGGTGGTGCGCCTCATCCGCTCGAAGGGGGTCGGCGTCTATTTCGTCACCCAGAACCCGCTGGACGTGCCAGAGACCGTGCTGGCCCAGCTCGGCAACCGGGTGCAGCACGCGCTGCGCGCCTTCACCCCGCGTGACCAGAAGGCCGTGAAGGCCGCCGCCGAAACCTTCCGTCCCAATCCGGACCTGGACACGGCCAAGGCCATCATGGAACTGGGCAAGGGCGAGGCACTGGTCTCCATGCTCGAGGGCAACGGCATTCCCTCCATGGTGGAGCGCACCCTCATCCGCCCGCCCTCGGGCCGCATCGGGCCGCTCACGCCCGCAGAACGCGCGGCCATCCTGGCGAAGAGCCCGGTGGGACACCTCTACGACACGGCGGTGGACCGCGAATCGGCCTTCGAGATGCTTCAGGCGCGGGCCGAGGAAAAGGCCCAGCCGGAGCCGGAGGAGGCCGCGCCGTCCTCGGGCGGCGGCAGCATTCTTGACAGCATCCTCGGCGGTGTCCTCGGCACCGCCACCGGCGCGCCGAAGGTCGAGCCGGTGCCGCGCGACGGCGCGCCCCGCCAGGGTTCGACGACGCCGCGCGTCCCGACCACGACCGGGCGGACCACCGGTACCGCCACCCCCCGGCCGAGCACACGCATGTCCACCACGGAAGTGGTGGTGCGGCAGGTGGCACGATCCGTGGCGACTCAGGTCGGCTCCCAGCTGGGAAAGGCCATCTTGAGGGGTATCCTGGGGAGCATCAGCAAGCGCTGACGGAGCGCGGGCGCGGTCCATCCCCGGTCTCGCCCGCGCCACGGCAAGGCTCAAGGTGCTTCCACACCGCCCGTCGGTACCTAACGGCAGCTTGACCTTACTCCTGTGGCCTCGCCGTGGTCGCAATGTCGAAAGTGTTGCGTCAGAAGGCTCCTAACGGTAGTGTCATAGCGTGTCGGCGAGATTGCGGGGTCGCGTCGGCAGAGATGCTCAACACGCGTGCCCGAGCCTTCCTCCCTTGTGGATGCGGACCGAGGCGCGCCATGACCTGGAGCGCCTCATGAAGGTGTTGCCCACTGCCCGCATCGTCCTCCTTGATGCCAATATGGAACGTCGCCAGGCGACGCGCCTCGCCTTGTCCTCCCTCGGGGTCGGATCCGTGCGCGAGGTCGCCTCCATCGACGAAGTGACCGATCCTTCCGCCCAAGGCACGGCCGACGTGCTCGTGGTGCAGGTGGACGATCCCGAGGATGCCCCAACCAACCCCTTCCGCTTCGGTGCCGGCATTCCTGCCGTGCTCGTGGCGGAGGTTCCGGCACAGCAGCTCGTGCGCGTCGCCGGCCGGACCGGCTACGACGCCGCGCTCGGCACGCCCGTCGCCCCGCGGCTGCTCTACCGCCGCATCGGCTCTGTGCTCCAGCGCGCGCGCCGTCTAGGGCGTCCTGCATCCGCAGTGATTGCATCGCCCGCCGATCTCGTCACCGCCGGCTGACCTGACGGCAAACCGTCTGGCACCTTGCCAGACGGTCCCGCGACCGCCAGCATCCCTGCGATTCCGGGCCCATCGCGGCCCGGTACAGAGATCGCGCTGGCGGAGGTTGAGATGGCGGCATCGGAACTCGATCCGATTCTGAAGGCGGTTGATGCGGGGCTCGACGGGGCGCTGGAGCGTCTGTTCGACTTCCTCAAGATTCCGTCCATCTCCACCGATCCCGCCCATGCTGGTGCCTGCCGGGACGCCGCGCAGTGGGTGGCCGGAGAGCTTGAGGCGCTCGGCTTCACCGCCACCGTGCATCCCACCGCCGGCCACCCGGTTGTGGTCGCCCGCACGGACACCGGCGCCCCACGGCGCGTGCTGTTCTACGGCCATTACGACGTGCAGCCCGTGGACCCGCTCGATCTGTGGGAGACGCCGCCGTTCGAGCCGCGCCTCGGCACGACGCCGGATGGGCGGCGCACCATCGTCGGCCGCGGCGCCTGCGACGACAAGGGGCAGGTGCTGACCTTCCTCGAAGCACTCAGGGCGTTCCGCACGACCCGCGGCGCCCTGCCCGTGGATGTCACCGTGCTGCTGGAGGGCGAGGAGGAATGCGGCTCGCCCAACCTCCCCGGCTTCCTCGCAGCCCACGCAAGTGAGCTTTCGGCCGATGTCGCCCTCGTCTGCGACACGGGCATGTGGGACCAGCGCACGCCCTCCATCACCAGCTCGCTGCGGGGCATCCTCCACACCGAGCTGACCATCGAGGGCGCCGACCGGGATCTGCACTCCGGCCTGTTCGGCGGCGCGGCACGCAACCCCATCCATGTGCTGGCGGCCATCCTCGCCGATGCCCATGACGCCGACGGCCGCGTTACCCTGCCCGGCTTTTACGACGATGTGCGTGAGCCGCCCGCTGACGTCCGTGCCCGCTGGCAGGCGCTGGGGCTGACCGCCGAGGCCTTCCTGAAGCCGGTCGGCCTCTCCGTCTCGGCCGGCGAGAGCGACCGGCTGGTCATCGAGCAGATTCAGTCGCGACCGACCTTCGAGGTCAACGGCATCTTCGGCGGCTACACCGGCGCCGGAACCAAGACCATCATCCCCGCCCGGGCCACCGCCAAGATCTCCTTCCGTCTCGTGGCGGACCAGGATCCGGCCAAGCTGCGTGCCGGCTTTGAGGCGTTCGTGGCGGCGCGGGTGCCCGCCGACTGCCGCGCCGTGTTCCATTGGGGCGAGGGCGCCCGCGCCTTCCTCGTGCCGCCGGAGAGCCCGGACCTTGGCCACGCCGCCGGGGCCCTCGCGGCGGAATGGGGCGTCGCACCGGTCACCATCGGCTCGGGCGGCTCCATCCCCGTGGTGGGCCAGTTCAAGGACCGGCTGGGCGTGGACACGCTGCTGATCGGCTTCGCCCTGGACGACGACCGCGTCCATTCCCCCAATGAGAAGTACGACCTCACGTCCTTCCACAAGGGCACGCGAAGCTGGGTGCGGATTCTCGACGCCCTTGCCGGCTCGTGAGTTGACGTAACGCTAGACTTTTTCGCGTCGTGCAATCGTGCGAGGAAGGCCCGTAACGTCAGCGACGGAACCTGCCATGGCCGCTCTCGCCTCCACCATCGACACGCAGGGCCTCGTCTCGGCATGGTGGTTCGATGGCAAGGGCGGCGCAGGTCGCATCAAGCCTGAGGATGCCATCTCCGCGACGGCGCCCGAAGGCGGCTTTGTCTGGCTGCATTTCCGCCATCTGCCCCGCGCGCCGCAGACGTGGCTGCGGGTCGACAGCGGCCTGGAGGGGCACGCGCTGGAAATCATGGCCGAGGACCAGTGCCGCCCGCGCTGCGTGATGTTCGCCGATGGTGCGCTCCTCTCCCTGCGCGGCATCAATTTGCAGCGCAACGCGCTCCCCGAGGAGCTCATCACCGTCCACCTCTGGGTGGATGCCCAGCGCATCGTCTCGGTTCAGCACGACTTCCTTTCCGCCATCGCCGATTTCGAGGATGCGCTCGGCCGTGGCCGCTGCCCGCGCACGCAAGGCGAGTTCGTGGCCGACCTCTCCATGCGCCTCGTGGAGCGGGTCGACGCGGTGGTGACGACCCTGATCGAGGAGGCGGACGAGCTCGAGGATGCCGTCCTCGTCACCGAGACATCCGAGCTTCTGCCCAAGCTCGCGGTGCTGCGCCGGGTGGCGATCAAGCTGCGCCGGCACATCGCGCCCCAGCGCGAGGCGCTCAACCATTTCGCGCTCGAGGATGACCCCTGGATGGGGCCGAAGGACCGAAACCGCCTGCGCGACGCCGCCGACCGCGTGGCCCGCTTCTCCGAAGAGCTAGACAGCGTGCGCGAGCGGGCGGCGGTCATCCGCGACCAGATGGTGGACGCCCGCGCCGAGCAGATGAACAAGTCCATGCTGGTGCTTGCCGTGGTCACGGTGGTGTTCGCCCCCATGACGCTGATTTCGGGTATGTTCGGCATGAACGTGGGCGGCATCCCCGGCAGCACGGATCCCGCGGCCTTCTGGGCGCTCTGCGTGTTCCTTCTGCTGCTCGGCTTCGTCCTCCTGTGGACGTTCCGCCGGCTGAAATGGATCTGATCTTCCTTTAGGTCATGCAAAGTTCGCGCGGCTGTCTCCACCGCGTCAAGGATGGTGCCGCAGATGCGGTGCGCACGGACCTTTGGAGGTTTCCCATGCGCACCCTGAAATGCGTTGCCCTCGCGCTGCTCGCCGGCGCCGCCTTCGTTTCACCCGCCCTTTCGCAGGATAAGACCGCCGAAGGCACCGCCTTCCCGGCCGTCCTCGCCGGACATGTGGTCCTGCCGGCCGCCACCTTCGTCCCCGCCCCTGCAGACGCGCCGGATGCGTTGAAGACGTCGGGCAAGTTCACCAATGCCGATCGCGCGCGGATCGACGCCATCGGCAGCGTGAAGGGCGTGAGCGTTCTCTCCAATCCCGCTGCGCCGCGCGAGACGGGCCTCTCGCTGCCGTTCGACGGGCAGCCGGTGCAGGGCTTCTCCGGCATCGTTTCCGAGGGCGACGGGAATTTCCTGGTGCTGACCGACAACGGCTTCGGCTCCAAGGCCAATTCGCCGGACGCCATGCTCACGGCGCACCGGCTGAAGATGGACTTCAAGGCCGGCACCATCGAGCGCCTGAAGACGATCTTCATCAGCGACCCCGACCGCAAGGTGCCCTATCCCATCGTCATGGAAGGCACCGCCACGCGCTACCTGACCGGCTCCGACTTCGATCTCGAATCGATACAGCGCGTGGGTGACAGCCTGTGGTTCGGTGACGAGTTCGGTCCCTTCCTCATCGAGACCGATCTCGATGGCAAGGTAAAGGCCGTGTTCGAGACCAAGGTGGACGGCAAGGTGGTGCGCTCCCCCGATCATCCCGCCGTCACCACGCCGGGCGCGCCGGACGGCAAGGTGGCCTTCAACGTCTATCGTTCCAAGGGCTTCGAGGGCATGGCCCTCTCCCCGGACAAGACCAAGCTCTATGCGCTGCTCGAAGGCCCGCTGTTCGATGCGGCCGCCGGCGGCAAGGAGAAGGTGGGTGATGCGGAAGTCCTGCGCATCGTCGAGTTCGACCTCGGCAAGCGCGAATGGACCGGCCACTCGTGGAAGTATCCCCTGGCGGTGGCGGGCAATGCCATCGGCGACTTCAACATGATCGACGACACCCACGGCCTCGTCATCGAGCGCGACAGCCTGGAAGGCTCCCGCTTCAAGGCCTGCGCCGCAGGCAAGGTCGAGCCGAGCTGCTTCGACAAGCCGGCCCAGTTCAAGCGCGTCTACAAGATCGCCTTCTCGCCCGAGACCGCCGGCGAGCCGGTGCGCAAAGTGGGCTATATCGACCTTCTCGCCATCAAGGATCCGAACGGCAAGGCGAAGCAGGGCGGCACCGAGGGCGTGCTCGACTTCCCCTTCTTCACCATCGAGGACGTGGTGATGGTGAGCCCCACCGAGATCGTGGTGGGCAACGACAACAACCTGCCCTATTCGGCCGGCCGCAGCCCGCAGAAGAACGACGACAACGAGTTCGTCCTCCTCAGCGTGCCGGAGCTGCTGGGCGCCAAGTGAGCCGGCGCGCGATCGCCGCAAGAACGCAAAAGGCCGGGCTCACGCCCGGCCTTTTCGATTCACTTGCGATCAGACCCTACTGCCCGGCGGCGAAGACGCTCGGGAACGGCCGCCCACGCACGTCGTAGACGGTGGCGTAGGTGACGCCCTCGCGCTCGACCTTCACCAGCAGCGGCGCCTTCACGTCGGCGCAATAGAACTCGCCGAGACGCATATAGAAGTCCGCATTGCTGCTGTCGTAGGTCGTCTCGTAGCGCGGCCCCAATTCTGCAGCGGCGGCGAAGTGGGGGCCGCAGACGGCCACGCGCAGCTTGCGGCCCTGGGGGAGGGTGCGCCGGTGCTGCTCCACATATTCGTCCAGCTCCTCCGTGGCCTGCTTGAAGGCAAGACCCCAGTAATCGAGCATGAACAGATCGTCCGCGCCCTTGATGCCGCCGACGAAGTGGTTGTAGTAGGTATATTCGTAGGGGTGGAGATTGTGGAAATCCACCGCCGGCACCGCGAACCCGACCGCGAAGGTCGCGGCCACGGCGGCCTGGGCGAGACGCGGGAGGCCCTGCGCCTTCTGCCACAGCCACGCCGCCGCATAGCCGCCAAGCAGCGCCAGGGCGGGCGTGACGAACACGAAGTGGCGGATGCCGTTGTACATCACCGGGCGGGTGACGACCGTGAGCAGCACCGGGAAGGCGGCGGCGGTAACGATCAGAACCAGCCGCGCGCGCTTGGCGGGGGAATCCTTGCCGACGAAAGCCGAGACGATCGCGCCCGCAGCGCCTGCCACCGCAAGGCCGAGGAACAGCTCGGGCATCTGCACGGAGAAGAGCGTGGGCACGTAGGTGCGCGGCATGTCCGGCACGAGGATGGGCCGGCCCTCGAACATCTCCCGCCACGGCACTTCCCAGAAGTGCGAGTAATATTGGAGCGCCACCAAGGGATTGAGCGGCTCCGCGACGCCCCAGGGCCAGACGATGCCGAGCACGAAATAGGCCAGCGGCAGGCCCAGCATCAGGAGGCCAGTGAAGCGCAGGGTGCGCAGCAGCGCCGGCTTGATGCCGAGGCGCACGCACTCCACCGCCAGCACGAAGGCGATGGCGGCGGCGAGATACACGCCGCAAAGAAGACCGAGGACGCGGGTGCCGATGGCAAGGCCGAGAAACAGGCCGAACAGGGTCACCGTGCGCGGCGACGGCTGGGGAAATTCATCGAACGCGCGGATGCAGGCATAGAGCACGCCGGCCACGGCCACGGCGAAGGGCGCGTCCTTCGCGTTCATGAACATGTGCCCGTAATAGAGCGGGCAGATCATGAGGAGGGCGACGGCAGCAAGCCCGCCCCACGGCCCGGCAAGCCGCCGGCCGGCCCGCCACACCAGGACGAAGCCGAAGACGCCGACCAGCCCGCCCAGAAGCCGGCGGATGTCGAAGACATCGACGAAGGGCAGCGCCTTGGAGAGGGCAGCCGCCGCGAGATCGAAGCCGCCGCCGTAATAATACAGGTTGACGAAGGAAAAGACCTTCCGATGCGTCAAGCCTGACGAAAAGTAGGAATAGAGCAGGTCGCCATACTGGGAGTGGGTGAAGTCATCCCAGCCGAGGCCATAATCGGAAAAGGTGAGAGCGGCGATGACCGCCACACCGGCGATGAGGACAAGGGCGCACGCGTCCGCAATCGCGCCCGGCCGACGTTCTATATCGAGGAACGACATTGATGGAGGATCCCGAACCCAACTCCTGTCGCGCCGATTCCGGAATCGCTTCCAGGCCCCCAGCGCGATACACCACCATATTACCGCAGGCAGCTACGCGGATCACAGCTAAGATGGAGTAGAGGAGGATCGCAACAAAATTATGCTGTGCGTTGCAAAAAATTAAGGCAACTTCGGGAGCAATTGCGGCAGCATAGCTGACCGAAGGTAAGATTAACCGGCGCAGTATTCTTGCAGGGCAGAGTCGATCACCGGCAGGAAAGAAAGTCGCGTGCCCGAGCGTATTTGTTCAGCACGTGAATCCCGGAGCGGCAAAAGAGGCGGCCGCCCACAATCGGCCTCGCGCAGGAGCCAAGCGGGCCTGCACCCACGCCCTTCGGCGAGGAGCAGGCCCGGAATGGGAGCCGGTCAGACGGCCTTGCCGTAAAGCTCGGCGACGTAGTCCCAGTTGATGAGGTGGTCGACGAACGCCTTCAGGTAGTCGGGGCGACGGTTGCGGTAGTCGATGTAGTAGGAGTGCTCCCACACGTCGACGCCGAGAATCGGGGTGGCGCCCTGCACCAGCGGGTTCTCGCCATTGGCGCTCTTCAGCACGACCAGCTTGCCGTCCTTGAGCGCGAGCCACGCCCAGCCCGAGCCGAACTGCCCGACGCCGGCGGCGATGAAGTCCTCCTTGAACTTCTCGACCGAGCCGATGTCCTCGATGATCTTCTTCTCGATCTCACCGGGGATGGGCCCGCCGCCGTTCGGCTTCATCCAGTTCCAGAAATGCAGGTGGTTGTAGTGCTGGCCGGCGTTGTTGAAGAGCGGGGCGTTCTTGCCGAACGAGCCCACGACGATCTCCTCGAGGGTTTTCCCTTCAAATTCAGTTCCCTTTAGGAGATTGTTGCCATTGTTGACATAAGCGAGGTGGTGCTTGTCGTGATGGTATTCCAGCGTTTCGCGCGACATGTACGGCGCAAGCGCGTCATAGGCATAGGGCAGGTCGGGCAGCGTGAAGGACATGAAACATCTCCGCAATCTATCCGGCGTTTCGCCCGGGGCGAAATCGCTGCCCCGGCGCCATACCGGGTATACGACATGTCCGAGCGAGGACCTAGATAGGGTCGCGCTCGCCATCAAACAACCTTGAAGCGGCCGATTTTCGCGGCGAGGTACCACCTTTGATCAGAACGGCTGAGGCCGGCATGCGGAAGTGGGGTTCGAGATGTGGTGGTTCCTGGTCCTTCTCGGCGTTCTCATCGCTCTGGCCGGGCTCGCGGTCATCGGCCTCGGGGTGACGATCTACGTCTCGGCCTTCGGCAATACCCTCATCACCACCGGCGCCGTGGCCGCTTCTGGCGGCTTCGTCATCACCGCCATGGGCCTGGTGCTGCGCCAGCTGGACCGGCTGACGCGGCAGATCGATCGCTCCTACCCGGCCGGCGAGGCCGAGGCCGAGGAAGCCGCCGCGCAGCCCGCGGCCCGTCCCGCCCGCGGCGGCCGCGGCGCAGCGCCGCGCCTCTCCGTGGATGATCTGGTCTCCGCCGAGGAGGCCGACGCCGAGGCCGCCGCGCCGCCGGCCCGTGAACGTGCGGCCGACCGGCCTCAGGAACGTCCCCAGGAGCGCGCTCCGGAACGCGCCCCCGAGCGCCCGCAGGAGCGCCCTGCCGCGCAGCGGCGCCCCGGCCCCTCCCCGCTCCTGCCGCCGCCCGAGGCCGCTCCAACGGCCGACCCGATGGTCGAGGCCCGTCGGCAGCGGCTCCAGCGCGGCCCCGAGCCTGCCCCGGAAGCGCCGGCTGCCCCGCCTGCACCGCCCCGTCCGCGCACCGGCTATGAGCCGCCGCCCCGTCCGGCCCGCGCCGCGCCGCCCGAGGCCCCGCCTCCCGCTCCCGCGCCGGCTCCCGCCCGCGAGCCGGACGAACCGCGCATCCTGAAGTCGGGCATCGTCGGCGGCATGGCCTACACGCTGTATTCGGACGGCTCGATCCAGGCCGAGCTGCCCACCGGCGTCGTCCGCTTCGCCTCCCTCCAGGAACTGCGCGACCACGTGTCCCAGGCCCAGCAGGGCGGCTGAGCGGCAGCCGTCGCCCCGCCGGGCGGCGGGGCGGATTTGCCGGATCGGGGCGCCCGCTCTATTGAGCGGCAGCGTTCCCTGCCCGGCAATGCCGGCGCCCAGAGGTCATTCCGCCCGATGTTCCCGCAAGATCCCGGCTCGCCCTTCGACGACATCCGCCAGCTCGTCGCCACCCTGCCCGGCCCCAACGAGGGCGCCCGCGAGGCAGCGCTCGCCCGGCAGGAGCAGCTGGTGAAGCCGCCGGGCGCGCTCGGGCGGCTCGAAGCCATCGCCGCCCACCTTTCCGCCTGGCAGGGCAATTCCATGCCGACGGTCAACCGCCCGATGGTGGCGGTGTTCGCTGCGACCCATGGCGTGGCCGACCGCGGCGTCTCGCCCTATCCGGGCGCCGTGACCAAGCAGATGATGGCGACCTTCACCGCCGGCAAGGCCGCGGTGAACCAGATCTGCGCCACCTTCGACGCCGGATTGCGGGTGTTCGACCTCGCCCTCGACTATCCGACCCCCGACATCACGACGAACGCCGCCCTCGACGAGAAGGCATGCGCCGCCACCATGGCCTTCGGCATGGAGGCCATCGCCGGCGGCTCGGACCTGCTCTGCCTCGGCGAGATGGGCATCGGCAACACCACGGTCGCCGCCGCCATCTGCCACGGGCTTTATGGCGGCACCGCAGAGGACTGGGTGGGGGCGGGCACCGGCTCCACCGGCGAGGTGCTCGAGCGCAAGATCGCCGCCGTGCGCGATGCCGTCGCCTTCCACAAGGATCACCTCTCTGATCCGCTGGAAGTGCTGCGCCGCCTCGGCGGGCGGGAGATCGCCGCCATCGCCGGCGCCATTATCGCCGCGCGGCACGAGAAGGTGCCGGTGGTGCTGGATGGGTTTGTGGTGACGGCCGCCGCCGCCGTGCTCCACGCCATGAACCCGGGCGCCCTCGACCACTGCCTCGCCGGCCATGTCTCGGCGGAGAAGGCCCATCGCGCGTTGCTGGACCGGCTGGGCCTCGTGCCGCTGCTCGATCTCGGCATGCGGCTGGGCGAAGGCTCGGGCGCCGCGCTGTCCATTGGCGTGGTGAAGGCCGCCGTGGCCTGCCATCGCGGCATGGCCACCTTCGCGGAGGCCGGCGTCTCCGAGGGCTGACGCCGATCAGGGTCCGGGCAGGGTCCGGGCGGGCGGGAACGTCACGCGTGCCCGCGTTCCGCCTCCGGCGCGGCGGGCCAGCTCCAGCTCCCCGCCATGGAGAGCCGCGAGCCCCCGCGCGATGGCGAGGCCGAGGCCGGCCCCACGGCCGGTGGCAAGATCTAGCCGGCTCTCGCGGGCATGGGCGACGCCCAGCGGCAGCTCGCCATCAGCGATGCCCGGGCCGCTGTCCTCGACGATGAGGACGGCTCCACCCGTCGCGTCCACGGCCGCGACGAGCCGCACCTGGCCTTCGACGGGCGTAAACTTCACCGCGTTTGCCAAGAGGTTGAGGGCGATCTGCCGGATCGCCCGCTCGTCGCCCCACAGCCGCGGCGTGCCAAGCCGCTCCAGGGAAAGGCGCAGGCGCCGCTCGGCCGCGAGTGGACGCATCATGGCGAGGCAGTCTTCCGCCAGCGCATCGAGCCGCACGGGCGTCTCCACCAGCGTGCGATGGCCGCTTTCGATGCGGGCGAGGTCGAGGAGATCGTCGGCGAGCGCCAGCAGGTGCCGGCCGGCACCGTGGATATCGCGGGCATAGCCGGCATAGGCCGACACCCGGTGCGGACCCAGCACCTCCTCGGCCATCATCTCGGAGAAGCCCATCACCGTGTTGAGCGGGGTGCGCAGCTCATGGCTCATCTCGGCGAGAAAGCGCGATTTCGCAAGGCTTTCCGCGGCCGCGCGCCGGCTCTCCGCCTCGGCCGCCAGAGCCCTCGCCTCGGCCGCCTCACACGCCGCATGGAGGCGCCGGACGTGACGGGCCACGACGGCGAAGGCAAGGACCGCGGCAGCAGCCCCCAGGATCGCCCCGGCAACACCGGCAGCGAGCCCGCCCGCCAGCGCAAGCCCGGCAGCGGCGGAGATCGCGAGCAGGATCAGGATCTTGGATGAGATGATGTCGGGCCCAGCGAATCCCTCCCCCGCTTCCGCCGGCTCCGGTTGGGAGGCCGCGGCGTTGCCGAGCGGGAGGCAGAGGGGGCCGGACATGCGGCGGGAGCCCTTCGCGGACGGAGTGTCGGTGGAATCGACCACCCTGCGGAACGTCACCTTGGCACCGACTCCTGCGTCAGGTGGGTTAACGATTGGTTAACGCCCCCACCCCATCCTGCCAGCGTCCCGGTCATCCGGCGTCGAGCGGCCAAGGCTGGACCATCTAATTCATGCGTTTGTTCGATATTTTACGCGCGGCCCTGATCCTCGCCGTGCTCGCAGTGGCGGTGGAAATGCTGTCGCGCGCCGAACATCTGGAAGGCCGCGCCGAGGCGGTGGATGGGGACACGCTGGACATCGCAGGCACCCACATCCGCCTCGCCGGCATCGATGCGCCCGAGCTGCGCCAGACCTGCGAGCGGGAGGGCCGCCCCTGGCGCTGCGGCGAGGCGGCGCGGGCGGCGCTGGCCGAGGCGCTGGCCGGCGGCCCGGTGTCGTGCCGCGCCGAGAAACGCGATAAATACAAGCGACCATTGGGTTTTTGCACCGTCGGCAGCACCGATATCGCAGCGCTGATGGTCGGCAACGGGCTGGCCATCGCCTATCTGGGCAAGGCCTACCAGAACGAAGAAGCGGAGGCGCGGGCCGCCGGGCGGGGCTTGTGGGCCGGCACCTTCCAACGTCCCGCCGACTACCGGGCCGAGCATCCGCGCGCGCCCTGATCGCGGAACGCGCGGACGGGAGCGCGGACCCTTGCGCGGTTGCCGCAGGCATGGTCTTTCGCTGGCCATAAAATCACGCCAGGGGGAAGCGCACCGCCATGAAGCTCTATGACACCAACCGGGCGCCGAACCCGCGCCGCGTCCGTATCTTCTTGGCGGAAAAGGGAATTTTGGTGCCCCTGGAGGCCATCGACCTCGGCAAGGGCGAGCACAAGAGGCCGGAATTCACCGGCCTCAACCCCCGCCAGCGGGTGCCCCTTCTGGTGCTGGACGATGGCACGGCCATCGCCGAAACCATGGCCATCTGCCGCTATTTCGAGGCCTTGCAGCCCGAGCCCAACCTGTTCGGCCGCACGCCGGAGGAGCAGGGGCTCGTGGAAATGTGGCAGCGGCGGGTGGAGCTGGACCTGTTCTATCCCATCATGATGGTGCTCAGGCATCTCAACCCGGCCATGGCCCAGATGGAGGTGCCGCAGGTGCCGGAATGGGGCGAGGCGAATAAGCCCAAGGTGTTGGCAGCGCTCGGCTTTTTCAACGATCAGCTAGCTGACCGGGCGTTCATCGCCGGCCCCCGCTTCTCGGTGGCGGACATCACCATGCTGGTGGCGGTGGATTTCCTGCGCGTGATCCGCACCGAGGTGTCCGAGCACCAGACCCACCTCAAGCGCTGGTACGATGTGGTCTCCCAGCGGCCAAGCGCAAAGGCTTGAAATCATGAAGCTAAAGGTGGTGGGTTGCGGCGATGCGTTCGGCTCGGGCGGGCGGGGAAATTCCTGCTACCGCGTGGAGACGGACGGGCATGTCGCGACCCTCGACTTCGGTGCGAGTTCACTCGTTCAAATGCACCGGTTCGGCATGGATTCCAGTGCGGTTCGGCAGGTGTTCATCAGCCATCTGCATGGCGATCATTTCGGCGGCCTGCCCTTCCTCCTGCTCGACGGCCAGTTCGTCCACCGCCGGAGCGAGTCGCTGACCATCATCGGCCCACCCGGTACCAGGATACGCCTCGACGCGGCCATGGAGGTCCTCTTCCCGAAGATGGCCACCAATGCCTGGCGGTTCGACTTCGAGGTGAAGGAGGTGGAGCCCGGCTCGACCTCGCAGCATGGCCCCCTCACCCTCACCACCGCCGAGGTGATCCACGGCTCGGGCGCCCCCTCCACCGCGCTCCGCATCACGGACGGCAAGCGCACCCTCGCCTTCTCCGGCGATACCCAGTGGACGGACGCGCTCCTGCCCATCGCCCATGGGGCGGACCTCTTCATCTGCGAGTGCTTCGCCTTCTCCGGCAGCCCGCACGGCCACATGGCCTATGAGACCATCGCGGAAAAGCGGGAGGCGCTGGGGGCCAGGCACATGCTCCTCACCCACATGGGCGACGAGATGTGGGCGCGCCGGAACGAGGTGGACCAGACCCATTTCACCGTGGCCGAGGACGGGCTTGAACTCACCCTCTGACGACGGCCTCGACGCGCTGGTCGCGCGCATCCGCGCCTGCCGGATCTGCCGCGAGGCGCCGCGGGGCGCGCCCATGCCGCACGAGCCGCGGCCAGTGCTCAGGGTGTCCGGCACCGCCTCCATCCTCGTCGCCAGTCAGGCGCCGGGGACGAAGGTGCACCTTTCGGGCCTGCCCTTCACCGATGCCTCGGGCGACCGGCTCAGGGCCTGGATGGGGGTGGACAAGGACACCTTCTACGATGCCGCCCACATCGCCATCGCCCCCATGGGCTTCTGCTTTCCGGGACAGGATGCGGCGGGGGGCGACCTGCCACCGCGCCGGGAATGCGTCGCCACCTGGCACGACACGCTGTTCGCCACCCTACCGCCGTTCCGGCTGATCCTCGCCGTGGGGCGGCCGGCGCAGGCCTATCACCTCGCCCGCCTCGGCCTCGCGGCGCACCTGAAGCCGAGCCTGACCGAGACGGTGGCCAAATGGCGGGCGGTTCGTGCGGCGGGGGAAAAGCTCGCCCATCCGGTGGCGGTCTACACTTTGCCCCATCCCTCGTGGCGCAACACCGGCTGGCTGAAGAAGAACCCCTTTTTCGAGGCCGAGCTGCTGCCGCAGCTTCAGGCGGATATCGCGAAGGCGCTCGGGCGGGGGTGAGCGGGCGGGGTGCTCGCGTTGGAACCGGCCGGCCCCCTCTCCCCTTGCGGGAGAGGGCTGGGGTGAGGGGTATAGCCCCATTTGCCCCAGCACCGGGATGGCGCGGCCAGCCCCCTCGGAACAGGGTGCAGCGCCGTCGTCCTCCGGCTCGACCGGAGGACCCATGGTGCCGCTTGTCACGCGACCCCGGCCATCCGCGCAAGCGGAGGGATGGGCCCTCCGGTCGAGCCGGAGGGCGACGGCGGGTGGGGTGAATCAACCCTCGCGTCCCGGACGCATGCAGCGACAGCGGAATGCGAGCCGGGACCCAGCGCAAGGGGCCGCCGAAGGCGCTGCCCTAGCCCAGCGCTCTAAGGTTTTGCCCCGCTGCGCGGGACTTTTTGCGCTGGTCCCCGGATCGGCGCTCCACCTGCGGTGTCGCTTGTCTGGGGAACGGAGATCCAGCCCGGCCCCTCAGATCCGCAGGCGCGCCCACAGGATGAAGCCGGCGCCGGCCACCGCGGCGGCGCCCACCAGCGCGACGAAGAGGGCGGACTGGTCGAGCCACGCCACGGCGGGCACGCACAGGGCCATGAACACGCCGTTCAGCGCCATGCGCCACGACTGGGTGTGCACGCCCGCCACGAAGCTGCCCAGCGCCAGCAGCAGGAGCACGATGAGGCTGGTGGAATCCGCGTCCGCCACCGCCTGCACGCTCGGCAGGAACACAAGGTTCATGGCGGCGAGGAAGGCGCCCCAGTGGAGGAACTGCGTCACCACCAGCCGCACGCGCTGCTCCTTCAGCGTGGCGCGCCGCCAGCCGGCGAAGATGCCCACCGCGCAGCTCGCCACCGCCACGAATTCCCAGAACGTGACCAGCGGCCGGCGCGTCATGGCCACGTAGGCGACGCCGCCCACCGTGAGCGCGAGGATGGCGAGATAGGGCCCCTCGCGCAGCCAGAAGTCGCGGCCGTCTCCCGCACCGGCCCCCGACTGCGCCCTGCCCGCGTCATCCATGTCCGCCTCCGCCGCGCTTTCCGCACCGGAATAGCCATAGGGCCGAAACGCACCGGATTGAAGCGCCCCGAAGGTCGCGCGGGGGCGCTCCCTCAGGCCGCGGCGGCTCGGTCCACCGGGTGCAGCATGCGCGAGGAGACCGCGATGCGGTTCCACACATTGATGGTGCCGATGGCGATGGTGAGCTTGGCGATCTCCTCCGGCGAGAATTCCGCCGTCACCGCCGCATAGGCGCTGTCGGGAATGCCGGTCTGCGCGATGAGCGTCACGCTCTCGATCCATTCCAGCGCGGCCCGGTCGCGGGGGCTGTAGAGGGGCGATTCCCGCCACGCCGTGAGCATGTGGAGATGCTGGGCGGGAATGCCGTCGGCGAGGGATTCCTTCACGTGCATGTCGATGCAGTAGGCGCAGCCGTTGATCTGCGACGCACGCAGCTTGACGAGATGCAGGAGGCGCTTCTCCAGCCCCGACTTCATCACCGCCCCGTCCAGCGCCCGCACGGCGGCATAAAGGGCGGGGGCGGCCTCGGCCACGTTCATCCTCGGTTCCATGCGGCTCTCCTGTCGGCTCTCGGATATCTGATCCCGCCCGTCCTTGGCGTGAATCATAGACATATTATATCTATGATTATCGGAGTAGGAAAGAGGCCAGCCGGTGATGAACCCGGGGCAGGAGCCGGAGCAGGCATGAGGCGGTTGGGAGACGGAGTGGAGGCGGCGCTGCACTGCGCGCTGGTGCTGTGCTGGCTGGAGCCGGGCAAGGTGCTGCCGGGCAAGAGCCTCGCCGAGATGCACGGCCTGTCCGAGAGCTACCTCCTCAAGCACATGCGCGCCCTCACCGAGGCCGGCCTCGTGGAAGCCCTGCCCGGCCCCCGCGGCGGCTACCGGCTGGCGCGGCGCCCCGCCGAGATCACGCTTCTGGACATCGTGGAAGCCATCGACGGGAAAGAGCCCGCCTTCACCTGCAAGGAGATCCGCCGGCGCGGGCCGGGAAAGTCCAAGGACCCGTGCGCCTACAAGACGGACTGCTTCATCAAGCGCCGGATGCTGGCGGCGGAAGAGCTGTGGCGCCAGTCGCTGAAGGCCCAGACCCTCGCCGATCTCGCCCAGGATGGCGAAGAGCTGATCGACGCCGAGAGCAGGAAGACCGTCGCCGCCTTCGTGCGCGAGGCGCAGCGCTAGAGCGCGCGTTGGCCCGAGACCGACCAAAGGCGCCAACCGGATGCCGTCATGCCCCGGCTTGTCCGGGGCATCCACCCCGCAACCCACGCGCCTCCCGGGGGACACGAAGCCAGCCCGGCCGCACGGTGGATCCCCCGGACAAGCCGGGGGATGACGGCCGGAACGGGCGGCTTCGGCCTTCGACTGCAGATGTTCAGCTCAAGACAACCGGCAGGCCCCGCGCGACGCAACGGAACTCTGCCGCCTGCCGCCCGTTGTGCTCCCAGCCCGAAGCGCATCGCGCCCGCGGGTGATCGCCCAAGGACAAACCCGGTCCCACCCGTGACCCACGCGGATGGACGCGCGCCCTCGCGCGCGCCGGCTGGCCGTGGTGCGATTTGGGCCTGCGACACGAGAAAACCGGCGGCAACGTCAAACGAAAGGCATTCCCCATGGCACAGTCCAAGACTTTGCAGGATCTGTTCTCCGAAACGCTGAAGGACATCTACTACGCCGAGAAGCAGATCCTTCGCGCGCTGCCCAAGATGGCGAAATCGGCCCAGTCGGAGGAGCTGAAGGCCGCCTTCCTCACCCATCAGGAGCAGACGGAAGGCCAGATCGAGCGCCTGGAGCAGGTGTTCGAGATGATGGGCAAGGCCGCGCGCGGCAAGCACTGCCCGGCCATCGTCGGCATCGTGGACGAGGGCAAGGAGATCATGGAGGACTTCGCCGGCACCGAGGCGCTGGACGCCGGCCTCCTCTCCGCCGCGCAGGCGGTGGAGCATTACGAGATCGCCCGCTACGGCACGCTGAAGACCTGGGCCGCCCAGCTCGGCCTCGCCGATGCGGTGCCGCTGCTGGAGGCCACCCTGAAGGAGGAGAAGGAGACCGACCAGCTCCTCACCCGCCTCGCCTCCGCCAACGTGAACAAGAAGGCCGCCTGAGGCGACCCTCTGGCGCCCGCTCCGGCGGGCGCCGTTTTCATAAGAGGCCCCCAGGATGGCGCCCCCTCCCTTCGACCCTCGCGATGTCGGCCGCCGCACGACCGCGCTGGCGGCGCTGAATGCGGAGGGCAAGGAGAAGGGACCGCTGGTGCCCGGTGCCACGAACCCCGTCTTCGGCGAAGGTCCCATCGGGGCGGCGCTCGCCTTCGTCGGCGAGCAGCCGGGGGACAAGGAAGACAAAGAGGGCCGTCCGTTCGTCGGCCCCGCCGGCAAACTGCTCGATCGGGCGCTGGAGGAGGCGGGGATCGACCGGGGCGCGTGCTACCTCACCAATGCGGTGAAGCATTTCAAGTTCGTCCAGCGCGGCAAGCGGCGCATCCACCAGAAGCCCGGCGCGGGCGATGTCGCCCATGAGCGCTGGTGGCTGGAGGCTGAGCTGGATCTCGTGGCGCCGCAGCTGGTGGTGACGCTGGGCGCGACGGCCCTGCTGGCGCTCTCCGGCAAGCCGCTGGCCATCTCCCGCCTGCGCGGGCCGGCGCGTCTCGGGGCGCACGACGCCTTCGTCACCGTCCACCCCTCGTCCATCCTGCGCGCGCCCGATGCCGACCGCTCGGCCGCCTACGCCGGCTTTCTTGCCGACATGCAGGCGGTGCGAAAGATCATCGCGGCGGATCCTCCCCCGGCAGCCGCTCGTTGAGTTCCTGCCGGCGCCGGCGCCGCTGGAAGGTGCCGTACAGCAAGGCGGCGAACAGCACGAGCGCGCCGCCGGCCACCGCGATCAAATAGAAGCCGCTGGCGGCATCGCTGGCTTCGTTCATGGCGCGCCCTCAGCTCAGCCGCATGGCGGCGAGATAGGCGGCCATGCGGCGGCCCGCCGTATCCACCGCCTCCTCAGTCCCAAGCCGCGCGGCGGCGATGAGGACGTGGGCGGTCTCCTGCAAGGCGGCGGAATGCTCCAGCGTCGCATGGCGACCGGAGAGGAAATCGCCGGCATCCGCCAGCGTGCGCAGCACGAGGCCGGGGACGGACACGACCTCGATGGGCACGGGCAGCGCCGCATGCCAATGGGTTTCGCCGCGCGCTTCGGGATCGGGGCCGGGCAGCACGTCGCGTCCCTCAATGGGCGAGAGGGCGCTGCCGAAATCCTCCGCCGGCCGATCACCGCCGGCCTTGCCCTCATAGACGCTGGCGGTGCGTTCGCCCGCGGCCTTGGTGGCCTGCGCCACCGGCGGGTTGTGCCGGTCGCCAAGGCTCTGGACGAGGTCGTCGGGATAGGCCGTGGATGCGGGAATGGCCGGTCCGGGCTCCGCCATGGCTTCCTCCTGCGCTGGTGCCTCCCGGTGCGCCGTGCGCAAACCGGGTTCAGGAGATCAAGCCATGGGGGCGCGCAGGGTTCCGGAATTCCCTATTCGGCCGCCTCGGCAAGCACCTCTTCGTCGCGCGCGGCCGGATGGGTGGGGAACGGCAGGCCGAGATTTTCGCGCAGGGTCGTGCCTTCGTACTCGGTGCGGAACAGGCCGCGCTCCTGCAGGATCGGCACCACCTGCTCGATGAAGTCCTCCAGCCCGCCCGGCAGGTGCGGCGCCATGATGTTGAAGCCGTCCGCGCCCTCCTTGCGGAAGCGCTCCTCCAGCTGGTCGGCGATCTGCTCGGCCGTGCCCACCACCTGCCAATGGCCGCGCGCGCCGGCAATGGAGAGATAGAGCTGGCGGATGGTGAGGTTGTCGCGCCGGGCGGCGTCGATCACGAGCTGCTGGCGGCTTTTCGGGCCGTTGGTCTCGGGCAGGTCCGGCAGCGGCCCGTCGAGATCATAGCCGGAGAGGTCGCCGACGCCGGCCACCACGGAGAGCAGCTGGAGCCCCACCGCCGGATGGATGAGGGATTGCAGCTCCTCGAACTTCTCCCGCGCCTCCGCCTCGGTGCGGCCGATGACGGGGAAGACGCCGGGCATGATCTTCACATGGTCGGGGTTGCGCACGGCGTTGGCGGCGCGGGTCTTGATGTCGGCATAGAAGGCGCGCGCCTCTGCCAGCGTCCGGTGGGCGCAGAAGATGGCTTCCGCGCTCTCGCCCGCCAGCGACCGGCCATCCTCGGACGCGCCCGCCTGCACCACCACCGGATGGCCCTGCGGCGAGCGGGCGACGTTCAGCGGGCCCTTCACGTTGAAATGCCTGCCGCGATGGTTGAGCACGTGGAGCTTTTCGGGATCGAAATAGGTGCCGGAGACCTTGTCGCGCTGGAAGGCGTCGTCCTCCCAGCTGTTCCACAGGCCCTTCACCACCTCGATGAATTCCCGCGCCCGGTCGTATCGGTTCGCATGGGGGATGTGCTGGTCGAGATTGAAGTTGCGCGCCTCCTCCTCGCCCGAGGAGGTGACGAGGTTCCACCCCGCGCGCCCGCCGCTCAACTGGTCGAGGGAGGCGAACTTGCGGGCGATGTGGAAGGGCTCGTTGAAGGAGGTGGAGGCCGTGCCGATGAGGCCGATGTTGTGCGTCACCACCGAGAGGGCGGACAAAAGGGTCAGCGGCTCGAAGCCCACGTTGCGCGAGGTGCGATGCACCGAATCGAGGTTCGTATCGCGCACGCCGAGGGAGTCGGAGAGGAAGATGGCGTCGAGCTTGGCCGCCTCGGCGAGGCGCGCGAGGCGCAGATAGTGGTCCACCCGCACATTGGCGTTCGCGGTGGCGCGGGGATGCCGCCAGCCGGCGATGTGGTGGCCGTCCGTCATGAGGAAGGCACCGAGCTTGATCTGTCGCGTCTTGGTCATCTGTCGCCTCCAGGGGGCGAAATCTCTGGCGGTTCGCGCGCCGCGACGGGGCAGGGTCGGCGGGCTGAACGGTTGGAGCGCGGCGGCCGGAGAGCCCGGGTCGAGGCAGCATCCAACAGTAATATGATAATTTCAATCTGTTTTATATGAATTTGACGCGCGCGAAGTACGCCTTCGCATCGGCGGAACGGTCAACCAATTGAGCAGAATATTAAAAACCTCTTCTGTCCCGCCGACGTGGATGGCCGGGACAAGCCCGGCCATGACGGGTGTAGCAAGGCGCGCCGTCGCATCGGGGACCGGCGCGCCTCGCCCCCTCAGCGCAGGCCGAAGCCCAGCGCGGTGAGCGCATCGCGGATGCGGTCGCGGCCGGCGAGGGAGGAGGCGCCCTTCACCCTCGGCAGAGCGGCGGCGATCCAGCCGATCTCGGGGATCTTCTGGCCCTTCTGGAAGGCCTTCAGCGCCGCTTCGTAATGGTCCAGCGCGTCCTGCGGCAGGCGCGCGTCGTAGCGCTCGCGGTGGAGCACGAGGCGCTGGGAAATGCGCGGCTTCACATCCGCCGGCCGGTCGGGATCGGGATGGCCGATGGCGAGGCCGAATACGCCCACCACGTTGGGCGGCAGGCCGAGCAGTTCGGCCAGTTCAACCGGTCGGTTGCGCAGCGCGCCGAGATAGACGCCGCCCTGCCCGAGGGATTCCAGCGCCACCAGCGCATTCTGCGCCCCCAGAGCGGCGTCGATGAAGCCGACGAACAGGGTTTCCAGAAAGCCCAGCGCGTCGGTGGGGTGGGCGTTGCGGCGGCCGATCTCCTCGAGGCGCGCGAGGTCGGCGAGCCACACCAGCACCAGCGGCGCCTCGACGACATGCTTCTGCCCGCCGGCGATCTCGGCGAGGCGCGCCTTGGTGGCCGGGTTTTCCACCGCGACCACGCTGAAGGTCTGGAGGTTCGAGGAGGACGGCGCCGACTGCGCCGCCGCCACCAGCGTCTCGATGAGCCCCTCCGGCAGGGGCTCCTGCGTAAAGGCGCGCACGCTGCGGTGGTTCAGGAGGCCGGCAATGGTGTCGTTGAGGAGGATGGAGGCCGGCGCCTCGGTCGCGCCGTAGCGGGCCTCCAGCAGGGCGCGGGCGGCGGCGGCTTCATCGGGCGCGAGGGTGGCGCCGGTGGCTGTATCGGTCATGCGGGCAAGCTCCATGGGACGGCGCCGCGAACGGCGCCCGAATGCGATCAGGCCGTGGCGCGCGGCTTCTCGGCGACGGCCGCCGCGTTCCGGCGGAAGCCGGCGGCGGGGTGGGTGTCGGGCAGGAGGGGGCCACGGCGGAACAGCTTCTCGCGCAGGGTACCCTCATCGTAGGACGTCTTGTAGACGCCACGGTCCTGAAGCTCCGGCACCACGAGGTCCACGAAGGATGCCAGCGTCTCGTGGGAGACAAGGCGGTTGAGGTTGAAGCCGTCCACGTCCGTGTCGCGCACCCAGGAGATGATCTCGTCCGCCACCTCGCCGGGAGAACCGACGATGAAGGGCGCGCGGGCGCCGGTGGCGGAGAGGGTGGCGAGGTCCTTCACCTTCAGCGGCTCGGCGCTGCGCAGGGTGAGGTTTTCCAGCGTGGACTGGATCGCATTGCTCTTCACGTAGGAGATGGCCTCCTCCGGGTCGAGGGTGGAGAGGTCCACGCCCGTCCAGCCGGAGAGCAGCGCCAGCTGCCCGGCCGTGTCCACATACTGGGCATACTCCGCCAGCCGGTCGAAGGCCTCGGCGCGGGTGGGGGCGACGATCACCGTCGCGCCGGGGAACATGCGGATGTCGTAGGGATCGCGGCCGAAGCTCGCCGCCGCCGTGCGCACCGCGCGCACCGCCTCGGCGAGGATGGGCCGGGTCTGGCCATTGAGGAAGATGGCCTCCGAATGCTTCGCCGCGAACAGGCGCCCCCGGCCCGAAGTGCCCGCCTGATAGAGCACCGGCGTGCGCTGGGGCGAAGGCTCGGCGAGCTGGATGCCGTCCACCTGATAGTAGGGGCCGTTGTGGCGGATGCGGTGGACCTTGGACGGGTCGGTGAAGACCCGGGCGGCGCGGTCGCGGCGCACGGCCCCCTCCTCCCAGCTGCCCTCCCACAGCTTGTAGACGGCGGCAAGGAAATCCTCCGCCGCCTCGTAGCGGGTGTCATGGTCGCGGTTGGACTTGTCGCCCATGCCGCGGGCGCCGCTGTCCAGATAGCCGGTGACGATGTTCCAGCCCACGCGGCCCTTGGTGAGATGGTCCAGCGTCGCGAAGCGGCGGGCGAACTGGTAGGGGTGCTCGTAGGTGAGATTGGCGGTGACGCCGAAGCCGATGTGCTTCGTCGCATGCGCCATGCTCGGCACCACGAGGGCCGGGTCGATGTCCGGCGTCTGGGCGGCGGAGATCAGGGCCGCGTCCGGGCTGTTGCCGTAAACATCGTAGACGCCGAACACGTCGGCGATGAACACACCGTCGAACAGGCCGCGCTCGGCGGTGACAGCCAAGTCGATCCAGTAATCGAGGCTGTTGTAGTCGAAGGCGCGGTCGCGCGGATGCGCCCACAGGCCGGCCCAGGTGTGGCCGGGCGAGGCCATGTTGAAGGCGTTGAAGCGGATGTCGCGGTTGAGCGGTTTCGTGGTCATGGCAGCGTCCGCCCTCAGCTGTAGAGCGGGGTCGGCGTGATGACGCCGTTGAGGGCGTAATTGCCCACCTCGCGGGATTTGTAGACCACCGGATCGTGCAGGGTGTGGGTGCGGATGTTGCGCCAGAAGCGGTCGTAGCCGTAGTGGCCGGCGGTGGCGCGGGCGCCCATCAGCTCGAAGATGCGGGAGGTGACCTCCAGCGCCGTGCGGCTGGAATGCACCTTGGCGGCATAGATGGCCGCGGCGGCGAGATTGCGCTCGTCCGGGGTGATGGCATTGCCCAGCGCGGCCGCCGCCTCGAAGCGCGCATTGGCCACGTCCGCCAGCGCAATGGAAGCGCGCAGCTCCACGTCGAGATTGCCGTAATGCTCGAGGATGTAGGGGTCGAGCCGTGCCGCCTCGACGCCTGAGGCCTGCCAGGGGCGGGAGACATCGCGGATGTAGCGGTTCGCTTCGGCGAGCGCGCCCTCGGCGAGGCCGATGTAGAAGTTCACGATCAGCAATTGGTGGAAGGGCACCACGAGGCTGGTGCGCGGCGGCGGCGGGGCGGCGGGATCGCCGAGGATTTCGTCGCGGCCGATCTTCACGTCAGCGAAGGCGATGGTGCCGCTCTCCGACAGGCGCTGGCCGAAGGCGTCCCAGTCGTTGCCGTGGCTCACGCCCTCCCGGTCGCCGGGCACGACGAGCACGGCGAAGCCGTCGCCGAGCTGCGCGCGCAGGGTGATGATGTCGGCGAGCGCGGCGTTGGAGGCGAAGGTCTTGCGGCCGGCGAGGCGATAGGAATCTTCCACCGGCGCGAGACGGGATTCCGGATCACGCGGGTTGGAGGCGCCGCCCCAGAACCAGCGTCCCGCCACCGACGCCCGCGCCAGCGCCGCCGCCTGCTCGGGGCGCGCCCGCCACAGGGCGTTGGTGAGGTGGAGATAGTGGTAGGCGAGCAACTGGGCGATGGAGGCATCCGCCCGCCCGATCACCCGCACGGCGAGGAGCGCGTCGGCGAACGATCCGCCGCCCCCGCCGTGCTCGGCCGGGTAGAGCAGTTCGAGCAGTCCTGCCTCGCGCAGCAGCGCGAGTTCGCGCTGGGGCGAGGCGCCGATGCGGTCGCGCTCGGCGGCATCGGGGACGAGCGCGTCGGCGACGCTCTGGGCGCGGGCGATCCAGTCCGGGCGCGGCGCCGGGGCGAGGGAGAGGTGGGACGGGCGTGCGGCGGGCGGGTTCATGGGTCAACGCTCCTCGATTGGGTTCCGGCAGGCGCGCTCACCAGGTAGGGATGAGGCTGCCGTTGAACTTGGCGAGGGTGAAGTCCTTCACCGGCTGGGACCGGTAGACCTGGATGAACTTGGCGATGCGCGGGTCATCCTTGCGGTCCTCGCGGGCGGCGAAGACGAGCGTGAAATAGGGCTTGGATTCCTCCAGCGTCGTCTCCGCCAGCAGCGCGCTCTTCAGCTGCAGGCCGGCGAGATAGGCATAGTTGGAGGAGACGAAGGCGGCGGCCACGTCGTCCAGCGAGCGCGGCAGCTGGGCGGCGTCGATCTCGACGATCTTGAGGTTCTTCGGGTTCTCCGCCACGTCCAGCACGCTGGCGTAAAGGCCCGAGCCCGGCTTCAGCTTGATGAGCCCGGCCTTCTGGAACAGCAGCAGCGCGCGCCCGCCATTGGTGGGATCGTTGGGAATGGCGATCTTCGAGCCGGCCGGAATGTCGGCGAAGCTCGTATACTTCTTGGAATAGAGACCGGCGGGCACGAGGATGGATTCATCCAGGGCGACGATATTATAGCCGCGCGTCTTCACCTGATTGGCGAGATAGGGCCGGTTCTGGAAGTTGTTCAGGTCGATGTCGCCGGCCTGCAGCGCCGCATTGGGCTGGTTCCAGTCGGTGAACTCGATGATCTCCGCCTTCACCCCCTGCTCGGCCGAGAGCTTCGCCGCCTCGCGCAGGATGTCGCCGTAGGGCCCGGCCGAAACGCCGATCTTCAGTGGCTTGTCGGCGGCGGCGGACGGCGCCTGCGCATTGGCGCCGGTGCCGAGCGCGAACAGGGCAAGGCCCGAGAAGAGGAGGGCCGCGAAGGGGGAGCGGAAGCGGGAGGTCATGGATCGATCCTGGTTCATGAAGGGGCGGAAGCGCGCGCGAACCCTGCGCCCCCGCACGGGCGGAGACGCGAAGCGTGGCCTTCGGATCGGCGCGCCTTCTATATTCCATAAAACTTATAGAATTAATTTGCATACCTCGCCGGCAGTGTCTATCCCCTTTTCGTCACGCCCCTTCCGACGCCGGGAACCGCCATGAACAAGCCCGTCATCCCCCTCCCCCCTGCCGCGCCCGCAGCGCCCACCACGCGCCGCTCGACCGATCCCGCCGACTGGCGCGACCTGTTCGCGCAGATCGGCGCAGGCTCCAGCGAGCGCGAGCGCGACCGGGTGCTGCCGTTCGAGGCGGTTGATCTCTTGAAAGCAGCCGGTTTCGGCGCGCTCAGGCTCGCGGAGGCGGACGGCGGGGCGGGCGCGACCTTCCGCCAGACCTACAAGCTGGCGCTGGACCTCGCGGCGGCCGACGCCAACGTGGCGCACATCTTCCGCAACCACTTCACGGTAGCCGAGCAATATGCGCGCCGGCCCTACGATGCGAAGAGCAGGGGCTGGCAGAAGGAGGTGGCGGCGGGCGGCATCTTCGGCCTCGCCTCCACCGAATCCGGCGACAAGCCGGCCGGCGGCTTCGCGCCCGACACGCGGCTCGACCCCGAGGGCGACGGCTTCCGCCTCAATGGCGTGAAGTATTACAGCACGGGCACCCTCTTCGCGGATTCCATGCTGATCCGCGCGGCGACCGCGGACGGACGGGTGGCGGCGGTCATCATCCCCACGCGGCGGGAAGGCATCGAGATCGTGGACGACTGGGACGGCGCCGGCCAGCGCCTCACCGCATCGGGCACCACGCGCTACCACAACGTGCGGGTGGAGGCCGACGAAGCGGTGTTCGACACCCCCGGCCTCGGCTACGGCCTCGCCTATTCCAACACGCAGGCGCAGCTCTTCCTCACCACCGTGGTGGCGGGCATCACGCGCGGTGCGCTGGAGGACGCCATCGCTCTGGTGAAGCGGCGCAAGCGCAGCTTCTATTACGCGCCGGTGCCCACCCCCGCCGACGACCCCTTCCTGCATCAGGCCGTGGGCCAGCTCGCGGCCAATGCTTTTGCCGCCGAGGCGGTGATCCTCGCGGCGGCCGAGACCCTCGACCGCGCGAGCGATGCCCGGGACCGCGGCGAGGACGCGCAGGCGCTCGCCGCAGAGGCGGCGAAGGCCGCGGCGCAGGCGAAGCTGGTGGTGGACGATCTTGCCCTGAAGTCCGGCTCTCTGCTGTTCGAGACCGGCGGCGCCTCGGCCACCGAACGGGCCGTCAACCTCGACCGCCACTGGCGCAACGCCCGCACCATCGCCTCGCACAATCCTTCGAGCTACAAGGCGAAGGCCATCGGCGAACTGCTGGTGAAGGGCACGCCGCTGCCGGCCAAGGGCTTCTTCTGAGGGCTTCTTCTGATCCGGCGTCTTACGTCACGATATGATGGCCCCGCCGCACCGGCGGGGCCATTTCTTTTAAGGGTCACGCCGCCGGAAAGGCGCCCTCGAACACGGTCTCGTCGAGCGGGCGCCGGCCGCTCGGGGTCTCGCCCTTGTGGAAGCTCTCCGGCAGCAGGGACTTGTCGCCGCGACGGCCGAGGGCGATGGCGATCTCCACCTCGTAATCGTCCGGCACCTTCAGCTCCGTGCGGGTCTTCTCCACATCGAAGCCGCCGATGCCGTGGGCGTGCCAGCCGAGCTTGGTGGCCTGCAGCGCGAGGTTGGCCCAGGCCGCGCCGGTGTCGAACGAATGGCTGCGCGCGACGATCACATCGCTCGTCCCCGGCCGCACGAAGGTGCGCGCCGACACGGCGATGATGAGCACCGCGGCATTCTGCGCCCACTGCTGGTTGAACGGGTTGAGCAGGCCGAGGAAGGTCGCGAATTCAGGCGTGCCACGGCGCGCGTAGAGGAAGCGCCAGGGCTGGGAGTTGAAGCTGGACGGCGCCCAGCGCGCCGCCTCGAAGATGGACTTCAGCTCGGCGGCCGGGATCTCCTCCCCGGTGAAGGCGCGGGGCGACCAGCGCTCCAGGAACAGGGGCTCGACGGGGTGCTCGCTCTGGCGCGGTGCAACGGCAATGGTCATGGGGCAAATCCTCGGGTTGGGAACGGATGAGCGTCACAGCCTCAGGCCGGCCTGCTTCAGCAGGGGCAGGATGGCGGTGGCGAAATGGTCAAGGTCGGCCGCGAAGTCATAGAAGTTGAGCTGCACGCCGTCGATGCCGGTCTTCTTCAGCGCGGCGAGCTGGTCCACCACCTCTTCGGGCGAGCCGATGATCTCGATGTTGCCGCCGAGGTTCAGCCCCTGCTTGTGCTTGGGGTCGCGCCGGCCGAGCCAGGCCACCGCATCGCTGTCATAGCCGCGATGGCCGAAGGACGTGTGGGTGGGCGCCGGCACCCCGGCGGCGATGGCGCGGGCATAGTCATGCGCCTCCGCCGAGGTGTCGCGGCTGACGATGATGGGGTTGATGATGGCCTTCACCTCCCGCCCCTTCGCCCGCGCCCGCCCCTTGATGGCGGCGATGTGCGCCGGCAGCGTCTCCAGCGCGCTGTCGATATGCGCGCCGCCGGGCGAGGTGAGGAAAACGAGGTCCGAATGGCCCGCCGCGAAGTCGATGCCGGCTTCCGAACCCGTCGCGGTGACGAGGATGGGGCGGCCATAGAGGGGCTTCGGCGTGATGTAGCCGTTGACGATCTTCCACGGGTTCAGCCGGCCCTCGACGGAATAATTCTCGGTGTCGCTCCACAGGCGGTGGAGCACGTCGAACAATTCGCCCGTCATGTCGTAGCGGCGATCGTGCTCGATGCGGTTCCAGCCGAACATCTCGTGCTCGATGGCGCGGTGGCCGGTGACGATGTTGATGCCCCAGCGCCCCTTGGAGATGTGGTCGAAGGTGGCGCCGATCTTGGCGATGTGCAGCGGGTGCCACGGCCCGTAGAGCACATGCAGAGTCGAGATGAGCAGGATGTTCTTCGTGGTGGCTGCCATGGCACCCAACGCCACGAAGCTGTCCAGCGAGGCCTCCCCGTCATAGCCGCCCTTGGGCAGCCACTGGGTGCGCGAGAAGGCGATGTCGAAGCCCAGCGCGTCGGCCTTCTGCACGAGGGCGGAATTGTAGTCCCAGGTCCAGCTGTTGCTGGTGGGATGATCGGAAAAGTGGATGTCCTGGAGGTTCAGGAACAGGCCCAGCATCAGCGGCTGGCGGGCCGAGCGGGAGAGCGGGCTGTCGGGAAAGTCCAGCGGGCCGCGCAGGAGCGGGGCATCGGACGGGGCGGCGAGAGCGGACATGACGAACCTCGCAGGAGGACGGAAAGTGCCCCGGCCCCTCCCCCGAGCGACCGGGAAAGGGGCCGGATCCGTGCCCGGCCGCCTGGGGAGCGGACGGGCGCGACGGAAAGGCGAAGCCTCAGGCGGTGGCGCGCGCCGCCTCGGCAAACTGGCTCCCGGGCCGCGGGAGGCCGTAATGCTCGCGCAGCGTCCGGCCGGTGTACTCCGTGCGGAACAGCCCGCGCTTGCGCAGGATGGGCACCACCTGGGAGGCGAAGAGATCGAAGCCGGCGGGGTACCACGGCGGCATCACGTTGAAGCCGTCCGCCGCGCCGGTCTCGAACCAGAGCTGGATCTCGTCGGCGATCTTCTCGGGCGTGCCCACTACCACGTAATGGCCGCGTGCCCCGGCGAGGCGGTCGATGAGCTGGCGCAGCGTCGGCTTCTCCCGCCGCACGATGTCCACCACCAGCTGGAAGCGGCTCGCCACCTGCTTCGCCGGGCCGACGTCCTTAAAGGCATCCAGCTCCACCACCGCATTGAGGGGGTGACCGGAGAAGTCCACGCCGGTGATCTGCTTCAATTGCGAGATGGAATATTCCGGCTGGATGAGGTCGCTGAACGCCTCGTGCAGCTGGCGCGCTTCCGCCTCGGTGGAGCCGATATAGGGGCTGATGCCGGGCAGGATCTTCACATGGTCCGGATTGCGCCCGAGGCCCGCCGCCTGCTTCTTGATGTCGGCATAGAAGGCCTTGGCGCTCTCCACCGTCTGGTGGGCGGTGAAGATGGCTTCCGCATAGCGCGCCGCGAACGAGCGCCCGTCGTCGGAGGAGCCCGCCTGCACATAGACCGGCCGGCCCTGCGGCGTGCGCGGCGTGTTGAGCGCGCCCTTCACCCGGTAGTGCCGGCCCACATGCTCGATGGGGTGGATCTTCGCGTCATCCGCGAACAGTCCGGAGACGGGATCTGCGACGAGAGCGTCGTCCTCCCAGCTGTCCCAGAGCTTGGTCACCACGTCCACGAACTCCGCCGCGCGGGCGTAGCGCTCGGCGTGGCTCGGGGTCTCGGCGAGGCCGAAATTGGCGGAGGCTTGCGGCACGGCGGTGGTGACGATGTTCCAGCCCGCGCGCCCGCCGGAGAGATGATCCAGCGAGGCATAGAGCCGGGCGAGATTGTAGGGCTCGTAATAGGTGGTCGAGGCCGTGCCGATGAGGCCGATATGGGTGGTGGCCGCCGCGATGGCCGAGAGCCAGGTGAGCGGCTCCAGGCGGAAGCGCGAGGCGTAGCGGATGTTGTCCACCTGCGCCGGCCCGTCGGCGAAGAACACCGCATCGAGCTTCGCCGCCTCGGCCGAGCGGGCGAGGTCCTGGTAGAAGGTGATGTCCAGCAGCCGGTCCGGCCGCGCGCCGGGATAGCGCCAGCCGGCCTCATGATGGCCGCCGGGATAGATGAACAGGTTGAGGACGAGCTGCCGGCGGGCCTGCGGGGCGGGGGTCGAGATAAGTGCCATTGGGATCTCTCCTGTGATCGCTCAAGGCGTGAAGGGGCAGAACATTCGGTTTTTTCAGCCGACGCGGGCGGCCACGCGCGAAGTCACGCGCTCTTGCGCGCGCTCCTGCACCCGCGCAGCCGCATCGCTTCCGCCGGTGTGCGGCACGCGGCCCTCAACCGGGTGGCTGGGATCGGTGTAGAATTTCGTGGAGACGTGCCCGTCCGGCACGAGGGAAGCCACCAGCGCCTCGTCGGCGGCGGTGAAGCCATAGTCGAGGGCGGCGACATACTCGTCCCACTGCGCTTCGGTGCGCGGCCCGGCGATGGCCGAGGTGACGAGGCTGTTGTTCAGGACCCAAGAGAGGGCAAATGTCGCGGCCGGAATGCCGGCCTCGGCCGCATGCCGGGCGATGGTTTCGGCGATGTCGATGGAGTCCGCGCGCCACTCCGTCTCCAGAATGCGCCGGTCGCCCCGCCCCACCCGGCTGTCGGCATCCGGCGCCGCGCCCGGGGCGTATTTGCCGGTCAGCACGCCGCGCGCCAGCGGCGAGTAGGTCACCACGCCGAGGCCGTAATGCTGGGCGGCGGGAAGCTGCTCCACCTCCGCCGTGCGGTCCACGATGTTGTAGAGCGGCTGGCTCGCCACCGGCCGGTCGATGCCGAACTGGTCGGCGAGATGCGCCACCTCGGCGATGCGCCAGCCGCGGAAATTGGAGACGCCGAAATAGCGCACCTTCCCCGCCTTCACGAGGTCCGCCACCGCCCGCACCGCCTCGCCCAGCGGCGCGTCGAAGATGGCGCGGTGGAAATAGAGGATGTCGATGTAATCGGTGCCGAGGCGCCTCAGGCTCGCCTCCGCCGCCTCGATGATCCACTTGCGCGAGATGCCCTGGCGGTTCGGCCCCGTGCCGCCCGGATTGGCGAATTTGGTGGCAACGACGTAGGCGTCCCGATCCTCGCGGATGGCGCGGCCGACGATCTCCTCGGTGCGGCCGTTCTGGTAGGCGTCGGCCGTATCGAGGAAGAAGAAGCCCTGTTCCTTCGCCTTGTGGATGATGCGGTGGGAGGTGGCCTCGTCGGTGGGCCCGCCGAACATCATGGTGCCCAGCGCGAGCTTCGGCACCTTGAGGCCGCTCCGGCCGAGATAGCGATAATCCGGCGGCGTCGCGGGCGCTTTCGGGAAGGCGTGCGCAGTCATTGGCGAAATCCTCAGTGAAGCGCCTCTTCGGGCGCGTGATGGCAGGCGACGGCGCGGCCGGCCCCGAAGGGACGCAGCGCGGGGTCGGACGTGGTGCAGATCGGGGTGGCCAGCGGGCAGCGCGGATGGAAGCGGCAGCCGGGCGGCACGTTGCGCGCGCTCGGCAGATCGCCGGACAGCGGGGCGGCGTGGCGCCGCCGTCCGGGCGTCGGCACCGCCTCGATCAGCGCGCGGGTGTAGGGATGCAGCGGACGGGCGAAGATGGACTGCCAGGAGCCCGTCTCCACGATGCGGCCGAGATACATGACCAGCACCCGGTCGGCGAAATAACGCACGACGGAAAGATCATGGGAAATGAAGAGATAGGAGAGCCCTAGCTCCGCCTTCAGCCGCGCCAGCAGGTTCAGGATCTGCGCCTGGATGGAGAGGTCGAGGGCCGAGACCGGCTCGTCGCAGATGACGAGCCGCGGCGAGAGGATCAGCGCGCGGGCGATGCCGAGACGCTGGCGCTGGCCGCCGGAGAATTCATGGGGAAAGCGCGCCAACGCCTCGCGCGGCAGGCCCACCCGCTCCAGCGCCTCGCCGGCCGCCTTCAGACGCTCCCCGTGCGGCACGAGGTTGTGGACCGCCAGCGGCGCGATGAGGATGTCGGCGATGGACTGGCGCGGATTGAGCGAGGCGAACGGGTCCTGGAACACGATCTGCGCCTGCCGGCGATAGGCCTTCAAGGGCGCGCCTTCGAGGCCACCCACGTCCACCCCGTCGAACACCACCCGTCCCGAGGTGGCCGCCACGAGGCGCATGATGACCTTGGCGAGGGAGGACTTGCCGCAGCCGCTCTCGCCCACGAGGCCCACCGTCTCCCCCGGCGCCACGGCGAAGGAGACGCCGTCCACCGCGCGCAGCAGGCGCCCGCCGGACTCATAGCCGGCGTGCAGGTTCTCAACCGAAAGCAAGGGCATGGCGCGCCTCCCTTTGCGCGACCGCCGTGGTGACGGGGCAGGCGACGAGATGGCCCGGCGCCACGGCCTCCAGCGCCGGCGCGGCCGCGCGGCACAGCGCCCGCGCGATCGGGCAGCGCGGGGCGAAGGCGCAGCCCTCTTCCCCCGCCGCCGAGGCGATGGAACCGGCGATCTCGGCGAGCGCGCCGACCGAATAATGCTGGCCGGCATCGAGCCGCGGCGAGGCGGCCAGCAGGCCGCGCGTGTAGGGATGGAGCGGGGCGTCGAACAGGGTCTCGAAGGGCGCTTCCTCCACCTTCCGGCCGGCATACATCACCGCCACCCGGTCCGCCCATTCGGCCACCACACCGAGATCGTGGGTGATGAGGAGGAGGCCCATGGAGAGGTCGCGGCGAAGGGCGTCGAGCAGGTCCAGCACCTGCGCCTGGATGGTCACGTCGAGGGCCGTGGTGGGCTCGTCGGCGATGAGCAGGCGCGGGGCGCAGGCGACCGCGATGGCGATCATCACCCGCTGCCTCATGCCGCCGGAAAGTTCATGGGGATAGTCCCCCACCCGCCGCTGCGGTTCCGGGATGCGCACGAGGTCGAGCAGTTCCACGGCGCGGGCAGAAGCGGCGCGGCGGGAGAGGCCTTCGTGCAGGCGCACCACCTCGGCCACCTGCTGGCCCACGGAGAGCACCGGGTTCAGCGAGGTCATGGGCTCCTGGAACACCATGGCGATGTCCCGCCCGCGCACGCGGCGCAGGGCACGATCCTCCAGCCGGGCGAGATCGGTCACCGCGCCGTCGCGGTCCCGGAACAGGATCTCGCCCGAGGCGATGCGCGCCGCGTCGGGCAACAGGCGCATCAGCGCGAGGGCGGTGAGCGACTTGCCGGAGCCGCTCTCCCCCACCAGCGCGACGGTCTCGCCCGCCCTGACCGTGAGGGAGAGGCCGCGCACGGGCGTCGCGCGCGGGAAGGCGATGGAGAGGTCGCGCACGTCGATGAGCGGCGCCATTCAGCCCTCCCCGCCGCGGCGCGGATTGAGCGCCTCGTTGAGGCCGTCGCCGATGAGGTTCAGCGACAGCACGGTGAGCACGATGGCGACGCCGGGGATGGCGCTGAGATACCAGGCCGTGCGCAGGAGATCGCGGCCGGTGCCGATCATGGAGCCCCAGCTCACCACATTGGGATCGCCGAGCCCCATGAAGGAGAGCGCGCTTTCCATGAGGATGGCGGTGGCCACCGTGACCGAGGCGAGCACGATCACCGGCGGCAGGGCATTGGGCAGGATCTCGCGGAAGATGATGCGGGCGTGCCCGAAGCCCAGCGCCCGCGCGGCGGCGACGAAATCCTTCTCCTTGATGGCGCGGAACTGCGCCCGCACGAGGCGCGCCACCTGCGGCCACGACACCGCCGCGATGGCGAGCGCGATGGCCGGCACCGAAGGCTGGGCGATGGCCACCAGCACGATGAGCAGGATGAAGCCCGGCACCGTCTGGAAGATCTCAATGAGCTTGGAGAGCCCATCGTCCACCAGGCCGCCGAAATAGCCCGCCGTGGCCCCCACGAGAATGCCGGCCAAAAGCCCCGCCAGCGTCGCCGAGGCGCCGACCAGCAGGCTCACCCGCGCGCCGTGGACGAGGCCGGCGAGCACGTCGCGCCCCAGCGCATCGGTGCCCAAGGGAAAGCGCGGGTTCTGGCCCGGCCACTGCAGCGGCCGGCCGGCCATGTCGAGTGGATCGTCAGGGAAGAGCAAGGGGGCGGCCAGCGCCGCCCCCACCACGACGGCGAGGATGAGGAGGCCCGCCACCGCCGTGGGATTGGAGAGGAAGACGAGCAGCGCATGGCGCCGGCCCACGGGCGCGAGCCGTGCCACCTCCGCCGTCACCGTGCGCGCGGCATCCGGCGCATGGACGTTGGGCCAGAAATCCGGCGGCTCGGGCGGCGGGACGGGCGCGCGCTCGGCGCCGAGGCCGGCGGTCGCGGCGCTGTCCTCGGCGTCGGTTGCGAGCCCGCCGGTGGGGAAGGTGTCCGCGCCGTGCATCAGCGCACCTCGATGCGCGGGTCGAGCCACGCTTGAAGGATATCGATGGCCGCATTCACCGCCACCACCAGCAGCGACGACAGAAGCAGGATGCCGAGCAGGACATGGAAGTCCCGGCCCATCACCGCCTCGTAGGCGAGGCGGCCGAGGCCGGGCCAGCTGAACACCGTCTCCACCACCACCGCCCCGCCCATGAGGCCGGCGAGGTGGATGCCGGCCATGGTGGTGACGGGGATAAGCGCGTTGCGCAGCACGTGGTCGCGCGTCACGGCATAGGGCGAGAGGCCCTTGGCGCGGGCGGTGCGCACATGGTCCTGCGCGCGCACCTCGATCATGTCGTCGCGGGTGAGGCGGGCGTAGATCGCCACATAGAAGAGCGCGAGGGAGAAGGCCGGAAGGATCTGGTAGCGCGCCCGGTCCAGCACGGCGTCCCAGCCGGTGAGGTTCGCGCCGATGGTCTCGGCCCCGCCGGTGGGCAGCCAGCCGAGCTTCACCGAGAACAGCACGATCAGCATCAGCCCGATCCAGAAGCTCGGGATGGAATAGAACAGCAGCGCGACGACGCTCAGCACCCGGTCCGTGGGCCGCCCGGCGAACGTCGCCATGAGCGCGCCCAGCGTGATGCCGATGACGAGCGCGAAGACGAGGGCGAGGCCCATCAGGCTCAGCGTGTTGGGCAGGCGGGCGGCGATCAGCTCCGCCACCGGCTGGTTGTAGCGCGGCGACACGCCGAGGCTGAAATGGGCGAGGTTGTTGAGATAGGACGCGAGTTGCTGGAACGCCGGCAGGTCCAGCCCGAACTTCGACTTCAGCGCGGCGAGCGTTTCCACCGTCGCCGCGCCCGCCTCGCCGGCGAGCACGTCGGCCGCGTCCCCCGGCGTCAGACGCAGCAGGAAGAAATTGAGGATGAGGATGCCGATGACAGTCGGCACCGCCTGGAGCGCGGTGCGTCGCACGGCTTTCAGGATACGGGGCAGCCGGCGCGTGGTCATTTCTCGATCCACACGTCCGCGAAGGAGGCGTTGGGCCCGGTCACGCCCAGAGTGTGGTTCTTCACCTTCTTGTTGAAGAGCGTCACGCCCTGCGGCGCGATGAGATGCACCGCCGCCACGTCGTCATGGATGGCTTGCTGGAAGGCGAACCAGATCTGCCGCCGCTTCTCCGGATCGCTCTCCACCGCGCCGGCCTCGAGCAGCGCGTCCACCTGCGGGTTGTCGTAGTGGGAGGCGTTGGAGAAGGGCAGGCCGATCTTGAAGTTCTTCGACCAGAAGATGCGCTGGATACCCGGCGTCGGATCGAAGGTGTTGGAGAGGGATTCGAGCGTGAGATCGAACTCGCGGCCGGTATAGGCCTTCTGGATATAGGTGGAGAAATCGAAATACTGGAAATCGACCGGGATGCCGATCTTCGCCAGCGCCTGCTTCACGAAGTCACCGGATTCGCGGCCGTTGAAGGGATTGGCATAGAGGCGGAGCGGAAAGCGGGTGCCGTCCGCCTTGCGCGGATAGCCCGCCTCGTCGAGCAGGCGGTTCGCGGCCTTCAGGTCGAAGGGATAGGGCTTGATGGAGGGATCGACGAACTTCTTCAGGTCCGGCCCCACCGGCGAGGGCGCGATGGTGCCGTAGCCGAAATAGACCACGTCCAGCAGCTTGTTCAGATCAAGCGCCTGGGCGATGGCGAGGCGGACGCGCTTGTCCTTCAACTGCGGCGTGTCGAAGTTGAAGTAAAGCTGCGTCATGTTGCCGTTGTATTCGTAGCCCCGCGTCTCCGAGCCGAGGTTCGGCAGGGCCTGCACGCGGGCGAGGTCGGAGCGCGGCACCGGCGGGCCGCCGGCCAGATCCAGTTCTCCGGTCTCGAAGGCTGCGGCGCGGGCGCTCTGGTCGGCGATGAAGCGGATCACCACCCGGTCGAGATAGGGCTTCCCCTTGTCCCAGTAATCGGGGTTGCGCTCCAGGATGACGTGGCTGCCCTTGACCCATTCCTTGAAGATGAACGGGCCGGTGCCGATGGGCGCGGACGCGTTCTTGTTGGTCAGCGGATCGGTGCCCTCATAAACGTGCTTCGGCACGATGGGCGATTCAGAGGCATCCAGCGCGGCGAGGAGATAGGGCGCCGGCTTCGACAGGCGGATGATCGCCGTGGGCGGATCGGGCGTGTCCACCGCCGTCACCGAGGCATAGGTGCCGCGGCCGCGCGGGTGATTCTCCTTCAAAAGCTTGATGGAATAGGCCACGTCCTCGGCGGTGAAGTCCTGCCCGTCGTGCCACTTCACGCCTTCGCGCAGCTTGAAGGTGTAGGTCAGCCCGTCCGGGCTCACGCTCCATTCCGTGGCCAGCGCCGGCTTGGGGTTGAAGTCGAGATCATAGCTGATGAGGCCCTCCGTCACCTTGGGCGAGACGCGCTGGGTCGGGCCCGCCGTGTGGGCGATGGAGACCAGCGTCGAAGGCTCATGCTCCACCAGGAAACGCAGCACCCCGCCCCGCACCGGCTGGGCCGTGGCCTGCGGCTCCGTCCCCCGCGCCGGCGCCGCTGCCCCCACGATCACGCAGGCCGCCGCCAGCAGCCCCTTCAGCACCGCCCGGCGCGGGCGGGAAGCGAACGACGGGAATGCGTCAGCGCGCGGCAGAACCATGCCGGGTCTCCTCGGATGCAGGGAAGGCGATGCGGGCATCGCGAGACCCAACGATATGGCCCGGCTTCAACGCGTCAATTATTTTTTGATAAAATCTATGAAAAAGATAGAATATGGTCGTGCCGCCCGCGCCGGGGCCGTCCGGCGCGCGCCGCCGCGCCGGCCCTCGGCGCCGCAACCGCCTGCCATGAAAGGAAAACCGATGCCGAGCGCTGCGCCCGTCTCCTCCAGCCAAGCCGGATTCGCCGATCTGCCGCCGCGCCACATCGCGGTCCATCCGCTCACCGGCCACATCGGCGCGGAGATCGAGGCGCCGGACCTCTCCCGCCCGCTGGCGCCGGAGGTGGTGGACGAGATCCGCGCCGCGCTTCTCAAGTGGAAGGTAGTGTTCTTCCGCGACCAGCCGCTGACCCATGCCGAGCATGTGGCGCTGGCCTCGGCGTTCGGCGCACCCACCATCGGGCATCCGGTGTTCGGCTTCGTGGAGGGCTATCCGCAGGTCTATTCCATCGGCCGCGACCGCTTCGCCACCCGCCACACCGGCGAGCCGCTGATCCGCCCCTGGACCGGCTGGCACACGGACGTGACCGCCACCGTGAACCCGCCCGCCGCCTCCATCCTGCGCGGCGTCACCATCCCGCCCTATGGCGGCGACACCTTCTGGACCAACCTCGCGGTGGCCTATGAGGCGCTCTCGCCCACCCTGCGGGGCTTCGTGGATACGCTGCGCGGCATCCACGCCTTCGCCCCGCCCGAGGGGCAGGCCGGCACCGCCGACTTCACGGAGAAGAACCGGCGCCGGCCGCTGGTGAGCGAGCACCCGCTGGTGCGCGTCATCCCGGAGACCGGCGAGCGGGTGCTGTTCGTCAGCCCCTCCTTCCTGAAGAGCATCACCGGCCTCACCCCGCGCGAGAGCCAGCAACTGCTGGAATTGCTGTTCGAGCACATCACCCGGCCGGAATTCACCGTGCGGTTCCGCTGGCGGCCGGGCTCCATCGCCTTCTGGGACAACCGCACCACCGCCCACCTCGCCCCGCGCGACATCTATGCGCTCGACTTCGACCGCCAGCTCTTCCGCATCACGCTGAAGGGCGACGTGCCCGTGGGCGTGGACGGACGGCCGTCCAGCATCGTCGAGGGCGAGCCGCTGGAGGCCTTCACCGCCGGCACCGCCTGACCCTTTCTTTGCGTCCTCCCCGCCTTCCGGGCCTGCGCCTCACCCGCGCGGGCCCGCCTTTTTCATCAGCCCAGGTTTTCCCTGCCACCGGACAGCCCCTCCCCATGAGCCGCGACTTCCTCATCCTCCTCGCCCCCGGCTTCACCGATCCCCAGAAGCCTGGCCGGCGCTATTTCTGCCCCGACTGCAACCAGATCGAGGGGGTGCTGGCGAGCAATCCGGGCCTCGCGAGCCGCATCACCGTGAAGCGCGTGTCCTTCCTGCGGCCGCGGGCCGAGGTGGTCGCCCTGCTGGGGCCGGACAACCAAGGCCTGCCCGTGCTCATCTTCGGCGATGCGGCGCCCATCCCGGCGGATGCGCAGGCCTACGGCACGTACCGCTTCGTCACCGACACCCGCCGCATCCTGGAGCTGATCGCCGAGCGCCACGGCGTGCCCTTCCCGCATTGACGCAGCCCCCCGGCGCGGCCACCCTCCGCGCCAACCCCTCCCCTGGATTCCCATTCCCCCATGCTTGAATATCGCCCCCTCGGGCGCACCGGCATCTCGGTGTCGTCCATCGCGCTTGGCACCATGACCTTCGGCCAGCAGAACACCGAGGCCGAGGGCCACGCCCAGCTCGACCTCGCCCGCGATCGCGGCATCACGCTCATCGATGCCGCAGAGCTCTATCCCATCCCGCCCAAGGCCGAGACGCAGGGCGCCACGGAACGGATCATCGGTTCCTGGCTGAAGGCGCGCGGCGGCCGCGACAAGGTGGTGATCGCCTCCAAGGTGGTGGGCCGCTCGGACGCCACCTATTTCCGCGCCGACGGCAGCACCACGCGGCTCGATGCGAAGAACATCAACGAAGCCGTCGAGCGCTCGCTGAGGCACCTCGGCACCGATTACATCGACCTCTACCAGATCCACTGGCCCGACCGCGCCGTGCCCCTGTTCGGCCAGCGCGCCACCACCCGCGCGCGGGGCGGCGGCGATGGCCCGGAGGTGCCGGTCGAAGAAACGCTGGCCGCCCTCGATGGGCTGGTGAAGGCCGGCAAGGTGCGCCACATCGGCCTCTCCAACGAGACCCCCTGGGGCCTCTCCGCCTTCCTCGCCGCGGCGGACAAAGGCAACGGCCCGCGCGTCGCGTCGGTGCAGAACGCCTTCAGCCTCGTGAACCGCGTCTATGAGACCGGCCTCGCCGAATTCCATGGGCGCGAGGGGGTGGGCCTGCTCGCCTATTCGCCGCTGGCGCAGGGCTTCCTCACCGGCAAATATCTCGACGGCGCCCTGCCCGCCGGCGCCCGCAAGACGCTGTTCAATCGCGCCCAGCGCTATGAGAAGCCGGGCACGGAAGAGGCGGTTCGCGCCTATGTGGCCCTTGCGCGCGAGGTGGGTCTGAGCCCGGCGCAGCTTGCCCTCGCCTTCGTCACCAGCCGGTCGTTCGTGACCGCCAACATCATCGGCGCCACCACCCTCGCGCAGCTCGAGGAAAATCTGGGCTCGCTCGACGTGACCATCACGCCGGAGATCGAGGACCGCATCGACGCCCTGTACCAGTTGCACGGCAGCCCCGCGCCCTGAACGCAGACGCACCGCCGGCCCGGTCGCGGGGCGGCTGTGCGCCCGGCACGTGTCCGCCTTCGTCCGGCACTATTTTCCATTAATTTGATAGACAAACTTATTATCGATCGTAGACTGGCCGGCACCGATTGGCCGGCACACGCATCGCGCCCCTTTCCGGCCAGTCTCCGCCCGTCTGCCGCCGAGCTGCCGTTTGCTTCCGAGGACCTTTCATTCCATGAGCCAGATCGAAGACGCCTGGGGCGCCGGCCCCACCGACCGCTACGAGGAATTGGCGAGCCGGTTCCGCCCCATCTTCCGCGAAATCCGCGAGAGCGCGGTGGAGCGCGAGCAGACGCACCGCCTTCCGCGCGCCGAGATCGACGCCCTCAAGGCGGCCGGCTTCACCACCCTGCGCCTGCCGAAGGACGAAGGCGGCTTCGGTGCCACCTTGCCTGAGCTGTTCAACCTGCTGATCGAGCTGTCGGAAGCCGACAGCAACGTCACCAACGCGTTGCGCGCCCACTTCGGCTTCACCGAGGAAGTGCTGAACTCGCCCTTCAAGGACTATCGCGACCGCTGGGTGAAGCGCATCGCGGCCAAGGAAACCTCCGGCAGCGGCTTCACCGAGGGGGCCGACAATGCGGTCGGCCACTTCAACACCCGCATCGTGCGCGACGGCGACCGGCTGCGGCTGGACGGGCAGAAATTCTACACCACCGGCTCCCTCTTCGCCGACTGGATCAACCTCGGCGCCGAGGACGAAGAGGGCAACTTCATCCTCGCCCAGGTGCCCACCAGCGCGCCAGGCGTGCGCATCGTGGACGACTGGGACGGCTTCGGCCAGCAGCTCACCGCCTCGGGCACGGCGACGTTCGACAACGTGACCCTCTCGGACGAGCACCTCAACCCGCAGCGCAAGCGCTTCCGCTATTCGGTCGCCTTCTACCAGCTCGTCCACCTCGCCACCCTCGCCGGCATCGGCCGGGCGGCGGCGGGCGACGTGGCGCGGCTCGTCTCGGCGCGCAAGCGCGTGTTCAGCCACGGCAATGCCGACCGCGCGGGCGCCGATCCGCAGATCCTCCAGATCGTCGGCAAGGTGCGCGCCAGCGCCTACGGGGCCGGCGCGGTGGTGCTGAAGGCCGCCGAGGCGCTGCAGCGGGCCTACGACACGCGCGAGCGGGAGACGTCGGAAGGGCAGGACATCTCGGTCGCGGTGGCGGACCTGGAGGTGAACCAGGGCGTCACGGTGGTGACCTCCCTCATCCTCGGTGCCACTTCCGACCTGTTCGACGCGCTGGGCGCCTCCTCGGCGCGGCGCGGGGTGGGCCTCGACCGCCATTGGCGGAACGCCCGCACCCTGTCCTCCCACAATCCGCGGGTCTATCGCGAGCGCATCGTCGGCGACTTCGCCGTGAACGGCACCTGGCCGCCCGGCCCCTATCGCGTCGGCGACGGCGTCGCCGCGACCGCCGGCTGAGCACCCCTCCCCGACGCGACACGGCGTGGACCCGCCCGCCCCGGCCTCACCGGGGCGGGCACCGCGCCGTGCCCTTTCGCTGGCAATCGCCAGCCCGCGCCCTATGCTCCGGACTGATTTTCGCCGCGCCCGCCGCGCGCTTCCGGACGACAGGGACACGATGCGAGACTTCCGCTGCCTCTACCGCCACGACTTCCTGCGCATCGCCTCCTGCGTGCCGCGCGGCGCCGTCGCGGACCCGAATTTCGCCGTTGCCGAGACGCTGGAGATGGCGACGCAGGGCCATGAGGCCGGCACCGCGCTGATGCTGTTCCCGGAACTCGGCCTGTCCGCCTACGCCATCGACGACCTCCTGTTCCAGGCACCGCTGCTCGATGCGGTGGAGGGCGCGCTCGCGACCCTCGTCGCCGCCTCGCAGGATCTCTCCCCGGTGCTGGTGGTGGGCGCGCCGCTGCGCCATCAAAGCCGGCTCTACAACACGGCGGTGGTGATCCATGCCGGCACAATCCTCGGCGTGGTGCCGAAGAGCTATCTGCCCAACTACCGCGAGTTCTACGAGCGCCGCCACTTCACCCCCGGCCTCGACGAGCACGGCGGCTACATGGCGCTGCTCGGCGCGGAGGTGCCGTTCGGGGTGGACCTCCTGTTCCGCTCGGAGGGCGAGGTGCCCTTCACCTTCCATGTAGAGATCTGCGAGGACGTGTGGGTGCCCCTGCCGCCCTCCACGCGCGGCGCGCTCGCGGGCGCCGAGGTGCTGCTCAATCTCTCCGCCAGCAACATCACCATCGGCAAGGCGGAATCCCGCCGCCTGCTGTGCGGCTCGCAATCCGCCCGCTGCGTCGCGGCCTATGCCTATTCGGCGGCGGGACCGGGGGAATCCACCACCGACCTTGCCTGGGACGGGCACGCCGCCATATTTGAGTATGGCGACACCCTCGCCGAGGCGGAGCGCTTCGCCCCCGACGCCACCATGGCGGTGGCCGACATCGATCTTGGCCGGCTGCGGCAGGAGCGGATGCGCCTCAACACGTTCGGGGATTGCGCCCGGCTGGAGCGCGACAGCGCCCCGCCCTTCCGCACAGCCCATTTCGCCTATGAGCCCCCGGCCGAGCCCGTGCGCCTCAACCGCGACGTGGCGCGCTTCCCGTTCGTGCCCAACGATCCGGCGCGGCTGCGCGAAGACTGCTACGAGGCCTACAACATCCAGGTGCAGGGCCTCGCCCAGCGCCTCGCTTCCACCGGCATGTCGCGGGTGGTGATCGGCGTCTCGGGCGGGCTTGATTCCACGCAGGCGCTCATCGTCGCCGTGCGCGCCATGGACCGCGTCGGCCATCCCCGCTCCAACGTGCTCGCCTATACCCTGCCGGGCTTCGCCACCTCCGACGAGACCAAGGGCAACGCCTGGGCGCTGATGCGCGCCCTCGGGGTGAGCGCGGAGGAGATCGACATCCGTCCCGCCGCGCGCCAGATGCTGGCGGATCTCGGCCACCCCTTCGCGGAAGGCCAGGCGGCCTATGACGTGACCTTCGAGAATGTGCAGGCGGGGCTACGGACGGATTATCTCTTCCGCCTCGCCAACCACCATCGCGGGCTCGTGGTGGGCACCGGCGACCTCTCCGAGCTGGGGCTCGGCTGGTGTACCTATGGCGTCGGGGACCAGATGTCCCACTACAACGTCAATGCCTCGGTGCCGAAGACGCTGATCCAGCACCTCATCCGCTTCGTCGCCGCCTCGGGGGACGTGAGCGAGGAGACCGCCAGCATCCTCCACGCCATTCTCGCCACCGAGATCTCGCCGGAGCTGGTGCCGGCCACCGAGGGGGGCACCATCCAGTCCACCCAGAGCATCATCGGCCCCTACCCGCTGCAGGACTTCACCCTCTTCTACGTGACCCGCTACGGCTACCCGCCGTCCAAGATCGCCTTCCTCTCCGAGCACGCCTGGGCAGATGCGAAGAAGGGCCGCTGGCCGCAGGGCATTCCGGAAGCCGACAAGCGGGCCTACGACCTTGCCGAAATCCGCCGCTGGATGAAGGTGTTCCTCTCGCGCTTCTTCGTGAGCCAGTTCAAGCGCTCGGCCCTGCCCAACGGGCCGAAGATTTCCTCCGGCGGCTCCCTCTCCCCGCGCGGCGACTGGCGCCAGCCCTCCGACAGCGGCCCCGGCGTGTGGCTCGCCGAGCTGGAGCGCAACGTGCCGGAGGCATAGGGGCCCCTACGGCGCCTCGAACACCCGCCCTTCGCCGTCGCCCGCGGTGCGGGCGGGGGGCGCGGCCGTGCGGCGGAAGGCGGCGGGGGTGACGCCGAAGCGTGCCTTGAAGGCGCGGCCGAAATGGGAGCCATCGGCGAAGCCAAGGTCGGCGGCGATGCGGGCGGCGGAAAAGCGCGTGTTGGCCAGCATCCAGCGCGCATGGCGCAGGCGCAGCGCCAGATAGCTCTCCTGCGGGCTCTCGCTGAGGCGATCCGCGAACAGCCGCTCCAATTGGCGCGCGCTTAGCCCCAGCGCATCCGCGATGGCGGCGATGGCCAAAGGCTCGGCGAGGTTCTGCTCCATCATGAGCAGTGCCCGGGAAACGCGGGCATCGTCCACCGTGCCTTCCGCGAGGCGCGGCGCCGGCTGGGCGCTCTCGGCCGCGCGGGGGCGGTCGATGAGGAGGATGTTCAGCGCCTTCTGGGCGGTGGCCGCGCCGAGATGCTCGGTGACGAGCCGCGCGGCAAGGTCCGCCACGCCCGCCCCGCCCGAGCAGGTGATGCGGTCGCCATCCACGACGAAGAGCTGGTCCGCCACCGGCACGAGGGTGGGAAACTCGTCCAGAAAGTCGCGGTAGTGATACCAGCTCACGCAGCATTTGCGCTGCGCCATCAGCCCCAACCGGCACAGGAGGAACGAGCCGGTGCAGACCCCGATCAGCGGCACCCCCGCCGCCGCCGCGCGCTTCAGATACTCCCCGAGCGGATCAGCCTGCCCCGGCACCCCGCGCAGCAGCCCGCCCACCGCGACGATGTAGTCGAACGCCTTCGGGTCCGAGAGGTCCGCGGTCGGCTGGATGTCGATGCCGCACGAGGAGCGGACGGGACGCAGGCGCGGGCTCATGACCTGCCAGGAGCAGTCGATGGGGCGCGAGCGGTCGCCCTTGTCGGCAGCGAGGCGCAGCACGTCCACGAAGCTGGAAAAGGCCGTCAGCGTGAAGTTCGGCAGCAGCACGAACCCCACCCTGAGCTTGGCGGACGGGCCGGGACGGGCAGAGAGCACGTGTCGCATCTGTTCCAGACGAAAGTCGCAAGGGGACGAGCAGGCGCCCCCGCCAGCCAGCATGATGAAGCTTCGCCCCGGTGCGTCGACGGGTCAAGACGGGCGCGACAAGTCCTTGAGACAGCGATAGAATAGGCCGCCGACCCCGGAGGGCGCCGGATGACCAGCGTGTTCGACCTGTTCAAGATCGGCATCGGGCCGTCCTCGTCCCACACGGTCGGGCCGATGGTGGCGGCGCGCCGCTTCCGGGAGGCGCTGCCCGCCGGCACCGCCCGCATCACCGCCGAATTGTTCGGCTCGCTGGCCTGGACCGGCAAGGGCCACGGCTCCGACCGCGCCGTCGCGCTCGGCCTCATGGGCGCGCGGCCGGAGACCCTGGACCCGGACGACGTGCCGGCGCTGGTGGCGCGGCTCACCATCCGCAAATCCATCGAGGTGGCGGGCGCGCGCATCGCCTTCGATCCCGAGGCCGATCTCATCTTCGATTTCGATACGCTGATGCCGCTGCACTCCAACGCCATGCGCTTTCGCGCTTTTGGGGCGGATGGCACGCTTATCGGCGAACAGGTCTTCTATTCCATCGGCGGCGGCTTCGTGGTGGCCGAGGGCGAGGCGCGCGAGCCGGAGGCGGCGGAGGTGCCCCACCCGTTCGCCACGGCCTCCGAGCTTCTCTCCGCCTGCGCCCGCACCGGCCTCACCATCGCCGGCCTGCAGATGGCGAACGAATGCGCGCTGCGCCCGGCGGACGAGGTGGAGGAGAAGCTGGATGCGCTGCTCGCCGCCATGTTCGCCTCCATCGATCGCGGCCTCGCGCAGGAGGGCACCCTGCCCGGCCGGCTGCGCGTGCGGCGGCGGGCGAAGGCCATCCGCGACCAGCTGGAGGCGGACCGGCTCGCCAATCGCCGGCCGCCGCACGAGATCATGGATTGGGTCTCGGTCTTCGCCATGGCGGTGAACGAGGAGAATGCGGCGGGCGGGCGCATCGTCACCGCCCCCACCAACGGCGCGGCGGGCATCGTGCCGGCGGTGCTGCGCTATGTGCGCGACATCTGCCCGGACACCACCCACCCCCAATTGCGCGACTTCCTGCTGACGGCGGCGGCGGTGGGCGCGCTCATCAAGCGCAACGCCTCCATCTCCGGCGCTGAGGTGGGCTGCCAGGGCGAGGTGGGCTCGGCCGCCGCCATGGCCGCGGCGGGGCTCGCCTGCGTGCTCGGGGCGAGCCCGGCGCAGATCGAGAATGCCGCCGAGATCGCCATGGAGCATCACCTCGGCATGACCTGCGATCCCATCGGCGGGCTGGTGCAGATCCCCTGCATCGAGCGCAACGCCTTCGGCGCCAACAAGGCCATCGCCGCCGCCTCCCTCGCGCTGCGGGGGGACGGGGTGCATCTGGTCTCGCTGGATCAGGTCATCGAGACCATGCGCCAGACGGGGGCGGACATGCAGTCCAAATACAAGGAGACGTCCCAGGGCGGCCTCGCGGTGAATGTGCCGGAGTGCTGAAGTTGGGGTAAGGGGTGGCGTCGAATTCACCCGACTGCCGTCGCCCTCCGGCTTGACCGGAGGGCCCATCCCGCCGCCGGCGCAACCGGCACGGTGGGTCCTCCGGTCAAGCCGGAGGACGACGGCGGTTTGGTGCAGCCTCCCCGTCCCCCAGCGATCCCCTTCCCCACCATTGCCTCCGCTCCCCGCCTTGCGCATGGTGGCGGCCCTTCGATGCCCCAGAGTGAGCGCATGAGCCTGCCGTCCCCCCTGTCCGCCCGTGATCTCGCCCACGCCATCCGCTCCGGCCGCACCACGCCGGAATCCGTGCTGGAACAAGTGGCAGACGCCATCCCCGCCCGCGAAGGCGAGGTCGGCGCCTTCGTCACCCTCGCGGTCGATCAGGCCCGCGCCGCCGCCCGCGCGCCGGGCCTTGCCGCGACGCCGCTCGCCGGCCTGCCGGTGGGGGTGAAGGACATCCTCGACACGCGGGACATGCCCACCACCTACGGCAGCCCCATCTACGAAGGCTACCGCCCGCGCACCGACGCGCCCGTGGTGGCCATGACGCGCCGGGCCGGCGGCCTCATCGTGGGCAAGACCGAGACCACCGAATTCGCCTTTCTCCAGCCGACGCGCACCCGCAACCCGCGCCGCCTCACCTTCTCGCCGGGCGGCTCCTCGGCGGGATCGGCGGCGGCGGTGGCGGCGGGGATGCTGCCGCTGGCGCTCGGCACCCAGACCGGCGGCTCGGTGATCCGCCCGGCGGCCTTCTGTGGCGTCACCGGCTACAAGCCCACCTTCCGCCTGCTGCCGACGCTGGGCATGAAGACCTTCTCCTGGCACCTCGACACGATTGGCCTGTTCGGCGCGCGGGTGCGGGACGTGGCCTTCGCCGCCGACGCCATCGCCGGGCGAGGCCTCGATATCGGCGAGGAGGCCGCGATGGCGCCGCGCATCGCCATCGTGCGCACCGCCCGCGCCAGCGCCGCCTCGCCGGACGCCCACGCCGCGCTGGAGGCCGCCGCCCGCGCCGCCGAGGCGAGGGGCGCCCGCATCTTCGATCTCGAATTGCCCGAGGCGCTGGAGGCGGCCGACGCCATCCACGGCACGGTGCAGGATTTCGAGGCCGCGCTCTCCCTAGGCGATGAGTGGGCCTATGACGGCGACCGCCTCTCCCCGCTCCTGCGCGGCCATCTGGAGGCCGCCCGCGCCATTCCGCCGGACCTTTATGACGGCGCCCGCCGCACGGCGAAGCGGGCGCGGCATGTGCTGGGCGACGTGTTCGCGGAGGTGGACGCGCTCCTCACCTTCTCCGCCCCCGGCCCCGCGCCGGAGGGATTCGCCACCACCGGCTCGGCCATCTTCAACCGGCTGTGGACGCTGATGGGCTGTCCGGCGATCAACGTGGCGGGCCTCTCCGCCGCCAACGGCATGCCCGTTGGCGTGCAGGTGGTGGGGCGTTTCGGCCGCGACCGGCAGGCTCTGGCCGTCGCCAACCTCGTGGAAGCCGCCATTACCGCCTGAAATGCAGTATTCCACCGCTGCGTACCGTGCGCCGCAGCGGAAGGGAAAGCGTAGAAGGGGGCTCGACTTGACGACCTGAGGACCGCGGAAAGTCATGCGCTGCAACACTTTGCAGCGGCAATGCAGCACAACTTACCTCTTTTCGCAGTCTGAGAGTTTGTTAAGGTTCTATTGAGATCGACCCTGCGAGGCACAAGGTGACATTCGGCCATCTCCTCACCGTGATCGAGACGTGCGCGGCCTTCGGCTTCGTTGGCGCTGTGCTGCTCGGTCTGGTCTGAGGACCAAGACCCGACACCGCCCTCGGGGACCCGACAATAGAAACAACCGGGGTCCGGTCGATCGAGGGCGCCGGGGAGCCAACCTCCCCGGCGCCGCTCGTTTCAGGGGCCTGAGATACGGGCAGTCGCACCTCCGGATACCTCTGCCCCTTCTGACCCCCGTTCATGACAGGCCGTTGACATCCCGCCCGACGCGCCGACGCGCGCCGTCATAAACCGCGCGTCACATGCCGCCCGCGCATGGACCGCGCCACCCCCGCCAACCTGACCCAGACAGCTTGGACGAGGCACGCCGCGTGCACCTCGGCCATGATCCGCCCATCGTCATACGGGTGTTGCGGAGCAGCGCTATCGATGGCTTCGACGCGCTGGTGAGCGATCAATGCGGCCTGAGCCGTGCGATCTTCGCTGGCCAGTGGATCAGGACCGCGCTGCCCGGCCGGCTTGCCCTGCAAGCTGGCCGTCGCGTGCTCTGGGAGCCTCCGGATGCTGGTGATCGAGGGCCTCACCCGACGCTTCGGCGACAAGGAGGCCGTGTCCAACGTGAACCTTCAGATCGGCCAAGGCGCCTTTGTGGGCGTCATCGGCCGCTCCGGCGCCGGCAAATCCACGCTGCTGCGCATGGTGAACCGCCTGCAGGATCCCTCCGCCGGCCGCATCTCGTTCGAGGGGCGGGACGTGACGGCCCTCAAGGGCCGCGCGCTGCGCCAGTGGCGCGCCGAGGCGGCGATGATCTTCCAGCAGTTCAATCTGGTCGGCCGCCTGGATGTGCTGACCAACGTGCTCATGGGCCGCCTCGCCACCGTGCCCGCCTGGCGCGCCCTCACCAAGAGCTGGAGCGCGGACGACCGGGCCATCGCCCTCTCCGCCCTCGACCAGTTCGATATCGCCTCCCTTGCCGCGCAGCGCGCCGACAGCCTGTCCGGTGGCCAGCAGCAGCGCGTGGCCATTGCCCGCGCGCTGGCGCAGGAGCCGGCGCTGATCCTCGCCGACGAGCCCATCGCCTCGCTCGATCCGCGCAACACCAAGATCGTGATGGATGCGCTCCTGCGCATCAACAAGCACTTCGGCATCACCGTGCTGTGCAACCTGCACTCCCTCGATCTCGCCCGCACCTATTGCGACCGCCTCGTGGGCATGGCGCAGGGCCGCGTGGTGTTCGACGGCGCCCCCGCGGCGCTCACCGAGGACGTGGCGCACGATCTCTACGGCCTCGAGGCCGGCGAGGTGATGGACACGCCCGCGCGGCGTCCCGTCACCGCCGAAGATGGCATCCCCGAAGCGGCCGCCCTCGCCTGAGCGCGCGCCTCCCGCGCCGACCCGTTCCGGCGGGCCGGCCAATTCCGCTTGTTCACGTTCGATTTCGTCCGACAGGAGCACGAGACATGCTGAACCGTCGTAGCCTGATCGCGGCCGCCGCCGCGCTCGTGATGTCCGCCGGCGCCGCCGCCGCGCAGGACTGGAAGGCGAAGTATCCCGAGCTGGTGTTCGCCATCATCCCCGCCGAGAACGCCTCGGGCGTGACCGAGCGCTTCCAGCCGCTCATGGACTACCTGACCAAGCAGCTCGGCACCAAGGTGACGCTGCGCATCGCCAACGACTATGCGGCGGTGATCGAGGGCCAGCGCGCCGGCAACATCCAGATCGCCTCCTACGGCCCCTCCTCCTTCGCCCGCGCGCTGATGACCGGCGCCAAGATCGACGCCTTCGCCATCGAGGTAAACCTCGACGGCACCAAGGGCTATCATTCGGTGCTCTATGTGAAGGCCGACAGCCCCTACAAGTCCATCGAGGACCTGAAGGGCAAGAACCTCTGCCTGGTCGATCCCAACTCCACCTCCGGCAACAACGTGCCGCGCTTCGCCCTGAACAAGATGGGCCTCAAGCCCGACGACTTCTTCGGCAAGGTGGTCTACGCCGGCTCGCACGAGAACGCCGTGATCGCCGTGCAGCAGGGCACCTGCGACGCCGCCTTCAACTGGTGGAACGACGAGCAGGAATCCAACCTCAAGCGCATGGAGCGCAAGGGGATGGCGAAGTACGACGACTTCCGCATCATCTACAAGTCCGACCTGATCGTGAACTCGCCCTACGCCTATCTCTCGGACCTGCCCTCCGACCTGAAGGCGAAGATCCGCGACGCCTTCTTCTCGATCCAGCAGAACGACAAGGCCGCCTTCGACAAGATCTATGAAGGCAAGCAGCAGCCCTGGCAGCCCATCGACAACGAGGCCTACGTGCAGATCATCGAACTGAACAAGTTCGTGGACGAGCTGCGCAAGAAGAAGAGCTGAGCGGATTTTCCCCTCTCCCCTTGCGGGAGAGGGTGGATCGCGGCGCAGCCGCGAGACGGGTGAGGGGCGCCGCGCACCACGCGGCCCCACGACCCCCTCACCCCCAGCCCCTCTCCCGGAAGGGGAGAGGGGAGAAACAGGTAGAGGCTCCCGTGTCCCACGCCATCACCCGGCTGCCCGACGAGCAGATCGCCCCCCTGATCGCGCATTACGATGCGGCGGTCCGGGCGCGGCAGCGCCATACGCTCGTCGTGTTCGCCGTGATCGCCGTGTGCATCGTCCTCGCCGCCTGGATGGGCGAGGTGAAGCCGGCGGTGTTCCTCGCCCATGCCGACCGGCTGCCCAACTATTTCTGGAGCATCACGCCGGTCCTTCACTGGGACACCCTCGGCACCGATCTCGCCGAGTGGTACTGGAACGTCGACCACTGGCTGAAGCTTCTGCTGGATACGATCCTGATCGCCTACCTCGGCACGCTCATCGGGGCGGTGGGCGGTTTCTGCCTCTGCTTCCTCGCCAGCGCCAATCTGGTGAAGAGCCCGTGGATCCGCCTCGGGGCGCGCCGCTTCCTGGAATTCTGCCGCACGGTCCCGGAGCTGGTGTTCGCGCTGCTGTTCGTGATCGCCTTCGGCCTCGGTCCCATGCCCGGCGTGCTGGCGCTCGCCATCCACACCATGGGCGCGCTTGGCAAGCTCTATGCCGAGGTGGTGGAAAACATCGACATGAAGCCGGTGGAGGGCGCCACCGCCTCCGGCGCCTCCTGGCTCACCACCGTGCGCTTCGCCGTGGTGCCGCAGGTGCTCTCCAATTTCGCCTCCTACGGCCTGCTGCGCTTCGAGATCAACGTGCGCGAGGCCTCCATCATGGGCTTCGTCGGCGCCGGCGGCATCGGGCAGGATCTCGTGGAGGCCATCCGCAAATTCTACTATTCGGACGTTTCCGCCATCCTCCTCCTGATCATCGCGACCGTGATGATCATCGACCTCGTCACGGAGCAGGTGCGCCACCGCCTGCTCGGCTGGGAGGGGCAGCGATGAGTCGGGCGCGCATCACCCTCACCCACGCGGCGCGGGCGCGGCTCGCCGCCGACCACCCCGGCGCGCTCGCCCCCTCGCCCGGCGCGCGGATGCGCACGCTCGGGGCGATCGCGGCGGCGCTGGCGGTGGCGGCCTTCGGCTTCTGGCAGCTGGGCTTCAATTTCGACCGGCTCGGCACGGGCATCGCGCAGCTCGCGCACTTCCTCACGCTGATGGTGCCGCCCGATCCGGGCACCCAGCTTCCGCTCTACATGCACGCTCTGGGCGAGACGCTGGCCATCGCCTTTCTCGGCACGCTGGGTGGCGCCATCATCGCCTTCCCCTTCGGCTTCCTTGCCGCGAAGAACGTCATCCCCAACATCTTTGCCCATTTCACTGTCCGCCGCGTGCTCGATACGGTACGCGGTGTGGACCGCCTCATCTGGGCGCTGATCTATGTGACGGTGGTGGGCCTCGGCCCCTTCGCCGGCATCCTCGCCATCGCCACCGCAAGCTTCGCCGAACTGGGCAAATTGTTCTCCGAAGCGGTGGAGGCTCTGGATCGAAAGCCCGTGGAGGGCGTCGTCTCCACCGGCGGCTCGCCCGTGGAAGCGGTGCGCTTCGGCATGCTGCCGCAGGTGCTGCCGGTGCTGGCGAGCCAGCTGCTCTATTACTTCGAGTCGAACGCCCGACAGTCCACCATCGTCGGCATCGTCGGCGCGGGCGGCCTCGGCCTGCATCTCGCCGAGCAGATCCGCGTGCTGGAATGGCAGAAGGTGTCGTTCCTCATCCTGATGATGCTCATCATGGTGGCGGTGATCGACTTCATCTCCTCCCGCCTGCGCTTCGCCATCATCGGCAAGTCGCGCATCGGGTGAGCTGAAAGTCAAACTCCACAGTCATCCCCCGCCTTGTGCGGGGGATCCACTCCGGGGCCCGAGCGGTGTGTAGCGTTCACGCACCCGTCCCGGCGGAGGAGTGGATGCCCCGGACAAGCCGGGGCATGACAAACCCAGGCAGAAGCGGCCGCCGTCAGTACAGAATCTCCCGATAGCGCGCGACCATCTCGGCCTGGCTCTCCGGCGCGTCGGTTGCGAAGGCGGAGGCGGCGTCCTTGCCGGCGATCTGGTCGCGCAGCATTTCGCCCATGGTGGGCAGCTGGGTGCGCTCCACCTGCGCCTCGAGGTCCCACAGGCGCGAGCGCATGAACGCCTTGGCGCAGTGCAGATAGGCCTCCTTCACCTCCACCCGCAGCACCGTGCGCGGCGCCTTGCCGCCGACGGTGAAGAGGCGCGTCAGCTCCGGGTCGTCATGGATGAAGGCGTTGCCGTTCACCCGCAGGGTCTCGTCCACGCCGGGAATGAGGAAGAGCAGGCCCACCTGCCCGGTGGCGAGGATGTTGGTGAGGGAATCCAGCCGGTTGTTGCCGGGACGGTCGGGAATGAGGAGCTCCCGCTCGCGTGCCGCGACGAAGCCCGGCACATCGCCGCGCGGCGAGACATCGGCGGCGCCCGCGGCATCGGCCGTGGCGATGAGCACGAACGGGCTCAGAGAGATGAAGTGCCGGCAATGGCGGTCCAGCCGGTCCAGCTGCTTGGCGACGCTGCGTCCCGCGGCAGAGCCATAGAGACGGCGCAGGGCGGCTTCATCGGCGACGACGGCCATGGGGCAGACCTCCTTCGGATACCTATTTCTCGCGCAAACGATTGGGCTGACGCAAGCACCTAGGGCTTGAAAACCAGCTGCACCCGGTCGGCGGCGAAGGAAGAGCGGCCCCATTGCAGGGGCTTGCCGTTGGCCTCCACATCGAGCCGTTCCAGCACCATCACGGCGCGGCCGGGGGCGAGGGAGAGAATATCCATCTCGCGCGGATTGGCGGGTCGGGCGGTGATGCGCGTCTCGCGCCGGCGGAAATCCTCGATGCCGAGCGTCGCGAGCGCCCGCGTCAGCGAGCCAGTGGCAGCATAGATGAGGTCGAGGTCGCGGCAGCGGGCGGCGGGAAACCAGGCCGAGCCGCAGGAGATGGGCACGCCGTCCGCCTCGTGGGTGGTCTCGATGCGCAGCACCGGCGTGCCGATGGCAAGCTGCAGCTCGCGCGCCACGTCCGCGTCCGCCGCCTCCACCGTGGAGCCGCGGAACCGGCCGGACGGCTCGCGCCCGCCCGCCGCCACGATCTCGGAGAAGCGGGTGCGCGGGCCGATGGGATAGCGCAGCGGCGGCTCCTTCACGAAGGTGCCCCGGCCCGCCGTCGCCTCGATCAACCCGGCCTCGGAGAGATGGGAGAGCGCGCGGCGCAGGGTGTGGCGATTGACGCCGAAGCGCTCGGCAAGCTCCGCCTCCACCGGCAGGCGCGCGCCCGGCGCGAGCGCGCCCGCGAGGATGTCGGCCTCCAGCTTCTCGGCGATCTGCCGCCAGAGGGTGACGCCGCTGCCGCGCGCGACGGAACCGGCTGGCGCCGCGCCGGTGTCGTCCTCCGTCATCGGGCTGTGACCCTCGGCGGCGAGACTGCGCGGCGCACCAGACATTCCTGCCTCCCCATCCGCCCAAGGACAGCACCGAGGGCGCAGATACCGTCTTGCGCATTTGTATAGACTATTATACAAACTATGTCCAGCAAGGCCCCGCGGCAGCGCTCGCCCGTTTGCGCCAGGGGTGCAGGACATCTGGAGGCTGCCCGTGAGGTCCGATCCGCCCGGCATCGAGCCGCAAATCGCCGCCGTTTCCGATCCCGCTGCGGAGCAGGCCGCACGGGAGGTCATGATGGGTCTCTACGCCCGCGCCACCCGCGCCGAGCTCCAGGCCGCCGTGGAGCGCTTTCAGCCGCTGCCGCAGCTCAAGAGGCTGCGCCCGGCGGAAGCCGGCCTCATCATGGTGCAGGGCCGCACGGGCGGGGACGGTGCGCCCTTCAACCTCGGCGAGGCGACCGTGACCCGCGCCGCCGTGCAGCTCGCGGGCGGTGCCACCGGCGTCTCCTACCTGCTCGGCCGCGACCCGGCGAAAGCGGAGGCCGCCGCCATCCTCGATGCCTTGTGGCAGGACGAGGCGCTGCGCCTCGCGGTCACGGACGCGCTCACCCCCGTGCGGCGGCGCCTCGCGGTGGAAGCGGCCGTGGCGGCGGCGGAGACCGAGGCCACCAAGGTCAATTTCTTCACCATGGCGCGGGGAGAGGACTGATGGCCGCCCCCGCCCTCGCGACGCCCCATGTCGTCCCCCTCTCGGCCGGCTTCGCCGATCCGGTCCACGACGCCCAGCGCAGCTTTGCCGCGGTGATGCGCGCCATGGCCGAGCCGGGCCTGCCCGTGCCGTTGGCGAGCGATCTCGATCCGCCCGCGCCGTTGACCCGCGAGGCCGCCGCCTGCGCCCTCGCGCTGCTGGATTACGAGACGCCGGTGTTCCTCGACGCGGCGCTCTCCGCCTCTCCGTCGGTCGCCGCCTTCCTGCGCTTCCACACCGGCGCGCCGGTGGTGGACGACCCTGCCGCAGCGCGCTTCGCCCTCTTCGCCGATGGCGCGGCGCTGCCCGATTTCGGCGTCTTCGCCCAGGGTGAGCCGGACTATCCGGACCGCTCGGCCACGCTGATCGTGCAGGTCGAGTCCTTTGCTGCCGGCGCGATCACCCTCGAAGGCCCCGGTATCAAGGGCCGCCGCAGCTTTTCCGCCGCGCCGCTGCCTTCCGACCTGCCGGCGCGGCTCGCCGCCAACCGGGCGCTCTACCCGCTCGGCATCGACCTCATCCTCACCGCGCAAGGGCCCGACGGACTTGGGTCCGTGATGGGCCTGCCGCGCTCGGTGACGCCCGTGATGGAGGACTGATCCATGTACGTGGCCGTGAAGGGCGGCGAGGCCGCCATCCGCAATGCCCACGCGCTGCTCGCCAAGCGCCGCCGGGGCGAGGAGAGCGTGCCGGAGATCGGGCTCGACCAGATCGCCGGCCAGCTCTCCCTCGCCGTCGACCGGGTGATGGCCGAGGGCTCCCTCTATGACCGGGAGCTGGCGGCGCTCGCCATCAAGCAGGCGCGGGGAGACCTGATCGAGGCCATCTTCCTCGCCCGCGCCTTCCGCACCACCTTGCCCCGCTTCGGCGCCTCGGTGCCGGTGGATACGGGCGCCATGCACATAGAACGGCGCATCTCCGCCACCTTCAAGGACCTGCCCGGCGGGCAGGTGCTCGGCCCCACCTTCGACTACACCCACCGCCTGATGGACGAGCGGCTAGCGACCAAGGCGAGCGATGCGAACGAATCGCACCAGCCCGCCCTCTCTCCCCCCGCGGGAGAGGGCTGGGGGGAGGGGGAGGAACAGAGGGAAGCCACTCCTGCCACTCCCATGCCCCGCGTCACCGACCTGCTCGGCGGCGAAGGGCTGATCGAGCCCTCCCCGGCCGATGACGGCACGCCGCCGCGCGATCTCACCCGCGAACCCCTCTCCTTCCCCGCCGACCGGCCGCTGCGGCTGCAGGCGCTGGCGCGGGGGGACGAGGGCTTTCTGCTCGCGCTCGGCTATTCCACCCAGCGCGGCTATGCCCGCACCCATCCCTTCGTGGGCGAAATCCGCTTCGGCACGGTGGAGGTGAGCCTCCATGTGGAGGAGCTGGGCTTTGCCGTGCCCCTCGGCGACATCGCCGTCACCGAGTGCCAGAGCGTGAACCAGTTCAAGGGCTCGGCCACCGAGCCGCCCCAGTTCACCCGCGGCTACGGCCTCGTGTTCGGCCAGTCCGAGCGCAAGGCCATGTCCATGGCGCTGGTGGATCGCGCGCTGCGCTTCAAGGAGCTGGGCGAGGAGAAGAGCGCCCCCGCGCAGGACGAGGAATTCGTCCTCTCCCATTGCGACAACGTGCAGGCCACCGGCTTCGTGGAGCACCTCAAGCTGCCGCACTACGTGGACTTCCAGGCCGAACTCGACCTCATCCGCCGCATGCGCGCGGCGGCCGAGCGCGATCCCGGCTCCGAGGACATGAAGGAGGCCGCCGAATGACCGCGCCCGCGAATGCCGCCGCCTCGTCCATGCCGGCCATCACCTACAATTTCGCCTATCTCGACGAGCAGACGAAGCGGATGATCCGCCGGGCCATCCTGAAGGCCATCGCGATTCCCGGCTATCAGGTGCCCTTCGCCTCGCGCGAGATGCCCATGCCCTACGGCTGGGGCACCGGCGGCGTGCAGGTGACGGCGGCCATCCTCGGCGCGAACGACGTGCTGAAGGTGATCGACCAGGGCTCGGACGACACCACCAATGCGGTGGCCATCCGCACCTTCTTCGAGACCACGGCCGGCGTCGCCACCACCACGCGCACGCCCGACGCTACCATCATCCAGACCCGCCACCGCATCCCGGAAGCGGAGCTGAAGGCGGGGCAGACCATCGTCTTCCAGGTGCCCATCCCCGAGCCTCTGCGCTTCCTCGAACCGCGCGAGACGGAGACGCGCCGCCTGCACGGCCTCGCCGATTACGGCCTGATGCAGGTGAAGCTCTATGAGGACATCGCCCGCCACGGCCACATCGCCACCACCTACGCCTATCCGGTGAAGGTGGAGGGCCGCTACGTGATGGATCCCTCCCCCATCCCGAAGTTCGACAATCCCAAGATGAACGACAGCCCCGCCCTGCAATTGTTCGGCGCCGGCCGCGAGAAGCGCATCTATGCCATCCCGCCCCACACGCAGGTGGTGTCGCTGGATTTCGAGGATCACCCCTTCAAGGTGCAGGCCTTCAAGGAGCCCTGCGCCCTGTGCGGCGCCAAGGGCGTCTATCTCGACGAGGTGATCCTCGACGACAAGGGCGGGCGCATGTTCGTCTGCTCCGACACAGACCATTGCGCCACCCGCCAGGCGGACGGGCACACGGGGACCATGAGCGCGCCTTATGCCGCGAGCACCGCCGCACCCCCTCTCCCCTTGCGGGAGAGGGATGGGGTGAGGGGGTGTCCGGACGACCTGGGAGCCGCTGGCGTCGCCAGCTCCGCGGCCCCCTCACCCCCGACCCCTCTCCCGCAAGGGGAGAGGGGAGACGGCAGCCACCCGGAGACGTGGCATGACTGACATCCCCCTCCTCACCGCCCGCGGCCTCGCCAAATATTACGGCCACCGCCTCGGCTGCCGCGACGTGGACCTGACCCTGCACGAGGGCGAGGTGCTCGCCATCGTGGGCGAGAGCGGCTCCGGCAAGTCCACTTTGCTCGGCCTCCTCTCCACGGAACTCGCGCCCTCCGCCGGCAGCGTTACCTACCGCATGCGGGACGGCGCCACCCGCGATCTCGCGACCCTTTCGGAAGCCGAGCGCCGGCTGCTGCTGCGCACCGACTGGGGCTTCGTGCGCCAGCATGCGGAGCAGGGCCTGCGCATGGCGGTCTCGGCCGGCGGAAACGTGGGCGAGCGGCTGATGGCGGTGGGCTGGCGCCATTATGGAAACATCCGCAGCGAGGCCACCGACTGGCTCGCCCGCGTGGAGATCGCCGCCGAGCGGATCGACGACGACCCGCGCACCTTCTCCGGCGGCATGCGCCAGCGCCTGCAGATCGCCCGCAACCTCGTCACCCGCCCCCGGCTCGTCTTCATGGACGAGCCCACCTCCGGCCTCGACGTGTCGGTGCAGGCGCGCCTGCTCGATCTCATCCGGCAACTGGTGGAGGAATTCGGCCTCGCGGTGGTCATCGTCACCCATGACCTCGCGGTGGCGCGGCTGCTCTCCCACCGCATCATGGTGATGAAGTCCGGCCGCGTGATCGAGCAGGGCCTCACCGACCAGGTGCTCGACGACCCGCGCGAGCCCTACACCCAGCTCCTCGTCTCCTCGGTGCTTGCGGCATGATGATCTCTTCTTCTGGCGCCCTCGCGTCCACTGCCGCAGAGCGCATGACGGCTGGTAAAGGCAATGCGTCGGCGCTGGGCCGGGACACGCAGGGCCTCCTCCTCGCCGTCGAAGCCCTCGCCAAGAGCTTCACGCTCCACCTGCGAGGCGGGCTCAGACTGCCCGTCGTCTCCGGCGTCACCTTCGAGGTCCGCGCCGGCGAGTGCGTGGCGCTGGGCGGGCCGTCGGGAGCGGGGAAAAGCTCCATCCTCAAGATGGTCTACGGCAATTACCGCATCGATGCCGGCTCCGTGCGCATCGCCGATGGCGACACCTTCGCCGAGGTGGCGGGCGCCGAGCCGCGGCAGATGCTGGCCCTGCGACGCGCCCGCGTCGGCTATGTCAGCCAGTTCCTGCGGGTGATCCCCCGCGTCTCCACCCTCGACGTGGTGGCGGCGCCCCTGCGCGCGGAGGGCGTGGACGAGGAGACCGCGAAAGCTCGCGCCGGCACGCTCCTCGCCCGGCTCAACCTGCCCGAGCGCCTGTGGACGCTGCCGCCCGCCACCTTCTCCGGCGGCGAACAGCAGCGCGTGAATGTGGCGCGCGGCTTCATCGGCTCCCAGCCGCTGCTGCTGCTGGACGAGCCCACCGCCTCGCTCGACGCCGCCAACCGGCAGGTGGTCATCGACCTCATTCGAGAGAAGAAAGAGGCGGGTACCGGCCTGCTGGGCATCTTCCACGACGCCGAGACCCGCGAGGCCGTCGCCGACCGGGTGGTGGACGTCACCCGTTTCGAAGCCTGAGTCCGGAGCCCCGCCAATGACCGAACAGGTTTTCGCCAACGCCCGTCTCGTCCTCGCTGACGAGATCGTTTCCGGCCACGTCACGGTGACGGACGGCACCATCACCGCCATCGGCACCGGCACCGCGCCCGCGGGTGCGGAGGATATGGGGGGCGACTATCTCCTCCCCGGCCTCGTCGAGTTGCACACGGACCATGTGGAGGGCCACCTCGCCCCCCGCCCCAAGGTGCGCTGGAACCCCCTCGCCGCCATGCTGGCCCACGATGCGCAGATCGCCGCCTCAGGCATCACGACCGTGTTTGACTCCCTGCGCGTGTGGCCCGACAAGAAGGCGGTTGGCATGGACGGGGATGCCCCGCTCCTCATCGCCGCCCTGGAGGCGGCCCGCGCCGCCGAGGCGCTGCGCGCCGAGCATTTCATCCACCTGCGCTGCGAAATCCCCACCGACACGGTGGTGGAAGACGCCGAGGCGATCCTGAAAAAGACGCCCGTGCACCTGATCTCGCTCATGGACCACACGCCGGGCCAGCGGCAGTTTGCGACCATCGACCAGTTCCGATCCTATTACATGAAGAAGAGCGGCATCAGCGCCGAGGAGATGGACGTGATCGTCACCTCGCGGCTCGACTTCCACGCGCGCTACGCCCGCGACAACCGCGCCGGGCTGGTGGCCCTCGCCCACGCCCATGGCTGCGTGGTCGCCAGCCATGACGACGGCACGCCCGAACATGTGGCCGAGGCCATCGGCGACGGCGTCGCCATCGCCGAATTCCCCACCACCGAGGAGGCCGCGCGCCTCTCCCACGAGGCCGGCATTCGCGTGCTGATGGGCGCGCCGAACCTGGTGCGCGGCGGCTCTCACACCGGCAACGTCTCGGCGGAATCGCTGGCGCGTGGCGGCCGGCTCGATATCCTCTCGTCGGATTACGTGCCCTCATCCCTGCTGTGGGCGGCCTTCGACCTCACCCGCCGGGTGCCGTCCATCGCCCTGCCCGAAGCGGTGCGGATGATAACCAAGGCCCCGGCCGAGGTGGCGGGCCTTGCCGATCGCGGCGAGATCGCCATTGGCCGTCGCGCCGACCTCGTGCGGGTGACGCTGGCCGGCGAGATGCCGGTGGTGAAGGGCGTGTGGCGGGAAGGACGGCGCGTGGCATGACGAAAGATGCGGCCGGCGACACATTCGGCCCCGGCACCCTGCTCCTCGTGGTCGGCCCCTCTGGCGCCGGCAAGGACACCCTCATCGACATTGCCCGCGCGTATTTTGCGAGCAACCCGCACGTGCTGTTCGCCCGCCGCCTCGTCACCCGGCCCTCGGGCACGGGGGAGGCGCACGGCACGCTGTCGGAAGCCGAGTTCGACGCGCTGCTGGCCGAAGGACGCTTTCCCCTCTTTTGGCGGGCGCACGGGCTCAGCTATGCGCTTGGGCCGGAGGTGGCGGAGGTGATCGCGAAGGGGGGTGTCGTGGTGGCCAACGGCTCCCGCGCCACGTTGCCGGAAGCGCGCCGCCGCTTCGCACGGGTGCGGGTGGTGCATGTGACGGCGCCGGTGCCGGTGCGCGCCGCCCGCCTCGCCATGCGCGGCCGCGAAAGCGCCGACGACATCGCCGAACGCCTCGCCCGCGCGCCGGAGCTGGACGTGGCGCCCGACCTCACCATCGACAATGTGGGCACGCCCACCGAGGGCGGCGCGCGCCTCGTGGACTTCATCGCCGAGGAACTGGCCACGGTCGCCTGAGCGGGGCCGACGCCCCGATCGCAGCTGGCGCCCCGAAGCTATCGCCGTTCGCCGGCCGGCAGATAGGGCTGGAGCGCGTGGGCGAGCTTGGACGGGGTGAGCGACTGGAGCCACACTGTGCCGGGCCCGGCGAGGCGGGCGAGGAAGAGGCCATCGCCGCCGAACAGCATGTTCTTCACACCCCGCACGGTGGTGATCTCGAAGGAGACGCTGTCCTCGAACATGCCCACATGCCCGGGATGCACCAGCAGGTCCTGCCCCGGCTGCAGCGTATAGCTGACGATCTCGCCGCCCAGTTCGATGAAGGCCGAGCCCTCCCCCGTGAGGTGCTGGAGGATGAAGCCGTCGCCGCCGAACACGCCAGCCCCCAGCGTCTGCTGCACGCCGACGCCGATGGAGAGCGTCGGCGCGCCCGCGAGGAAACCGTGACGGTGCACGAGATAGCCGCGCCCCGGCGCCACCTGCATCTCGAAGATGCTGCCGGGGATCGTAGCCGCGAAGGCCACCAGCGCCTCGCCGCCCTCGGCCGTGAACTCGGTCATGAACAGCCCGCCCCCACCCAGCGCGCGGCCGATGGCACCGAAGAAGCCGGTCGAGCCGCCGGTGGCCGTGGTGGTGTGCATGGCGACGTTGGAGGTCATCCAGGAGAGGCGGTCCGTCTCGGCCAGCACGGTCTCGCCCGGCGCCAGCGTGAGCGTGAGCACGGGCAGCGTCGTTCCGGAAATCTCGTGGCGCATGTTTTCTCTCCCGGTAAGTCGACACCGAGATTAGGGTGAGGAAAATCGCACGCAAGCGACCGCCTCCGGCCAAGCCGCAACAATCACTGCACAAGCTGAGGAAAAGCCCATGCGCGCCACCACGCTCCTTCTCCTCTCCCTGCTGGCCACGCCCGCCTTCGCGCAGCAGCCGGCTTTCCTGCCCTATCTCAACGCGCCCGCCGACGGCGCGCCCATCCTCCGGCCGCCGACGCTCTCCATGTCCATCAACGGCGGGCCGGCGCGCCGCGCGATCATGGATACCGGCTCCACCGGCGTGGTCGTCTCGGCAAGCGCCATCCCCGGCTTCGACCAGCTGACGCCGCTGGGGCCGGGCGAGCTCACCTACACCTCCTCCGGCCGCATCATGCGCGGGGTGAACGTGATGGTGCCGGTGACGGTGGCCGGGGCGGACGGCACCAGCGTCACCACCCAGCCCATTCCGGTGCTGGCTGTGACGCGCATCGACTGCCTGCGCAACGCCCGCAACTGCCGCCCCATGGATGCGCCCCGCCGGGTCTCCATGCTCGGCATCGGCTTCGCCCGCGCCAAGGACCGCCAGCCGGGCGCGGGGCCGGGGCGCAACCCCTTCCTGAACGTGGCCGGCATGGGACAGGCAGGGACCGGCACCGCCGATTTCAAGCGCGGCTATGTGGTGACGCGCCGCGGCGTGCAGGTGGGTCTGGCGAAGGGCGACGGCGCAGCCTTCAGCAAGGTGAAGCTCGGCAGCGATGCGGCCACCGGCGACTGGCAGCCGATCCCCACCTGCCTCGCCCTCAACGGCCAGACCCCCGCCGCCTGCGGCACGCTGCTGCTCGATACCGGCGTCTCCATCATGTACCTGACCCTTCCGCCGGCCCAGACGGATGGCCTTGCCGTGCCCGGCCTGCGCGGCGGGCGGGTGGTGGCGGACGGCGCCAGCCTCGCCATATCGCCGGGCACTGGCCAGCCGGTGCCGGCCTACAGCTTCACGGTGGGCGACCGGAGCAATCCGGTGACACCGGAGCGCGTCGTGCTGGTCGGACGTGGCGACCGGCCCCCCTTCGTCAACACCACCGTGCGGGCGCTGAACGCCTTCGACTATCTCTTCGATGCCGAAGCCGGGGAGGCCGGCTTCCGGGCCGTGGGCCGGCGATAGCGAACAAATCCGGAAAAGCGGGCGGGAACTGATTCGGTCACGGCCCGTTCGCGCTGCGTGCGCGGGGGGCCCGAACCAATGTGCCATTTCTGGACAGAGGATTGCGCGCCAGCCGCTATCCCACCGTCATGGCCGGGCTTGTCCCGGCCATCCACGTCGGGCCGAAAGCGCATTAATCGGATGATGGTCCCCAGCCGCTCCACGTGGATGCCCGGAACCCGCGTGTTCGCGGGTTCCGTTCTGGCGGACGGAAGTCGGCAAAAGCCGACTTCCGGGACAAGCCCGGGCATGACCGCCAGTGAGGTAGGCTGCGACGGAGCTAATATCTCGCCGGGAAGACGACGGCGGCGAGGCCGGGCGCGACGCGGAGCGATAACAAACCCCGAAACCCGGCCGCCGACTGATTCGGTCATGCCCCGTTCCCGCTGCGTGCACGGCTGGCCGAGCCGCTGTCCCATTTCGGGACGGCAGAACAGCGCGCGGCCCCGGCAAGCGCAGCGTTTTGCGAACAAACCCCGAAAACCAGCCCCCGACCGATTCGGTCACGCCCCGTTCCTGCTGCGTCCCGGCCTGCGCGCGCTTCCGTCCCGTTCCGGGACAGGTTCACGGCTTCAGATAGAGCGCGAGGCGGGTGGCGGCGTTGCGCAGGTGTTCCTCGGCGGCGGCGCGGGCGGCGTCGGCGTCCTGCCGCTCGATGGCGGTGAAGATGGCCACGTGCTCGTCCTGCACCGCCTGGGCGAGGCCGCCGAGGCGGGCGGTGTTGGCGCGGGCGGTGCGGATGAAGTGGCGCACCCGGTGGTCGAGGAACTGGGAGAGGTCGCGGAAATAGGGATTGCCGGTGGCCTCGACGATGGCCCGGTGGAAGGCCATGTCCTCGTCCACCCCCGGCTCGCCGCGGAAGACCGCCGCCTGCATGGCCTCGAGCTGGTCATGGATGCGGCCGAGATCGTCCGTGGAGCGGCGCACGGCGGCATGGGCGGTGGCGTTGGCCTCCACGGCCATGAGCAGCTCGACGATGGCGCTCATCTCCGCGCGGTCGCTGAGATCGGCGATTTCCAGCCGGAAGGAGGAGGCGGCGCCGGGATCGGCGACGAAGGCCCCCGCCCCCTGCCGGCTGGTGACGAGGCCATCGTGCTTCAGCCGGCCCACCGCCTCGCGGACGATGGGGCGGCTGACGCCGTAGGTCTCCGACATCTGGTGCTCGGTGGGCAGCTTCTCGCCGGGCTGGAGACGGCCGGAGGCGATCTCCTCGCGCAGGCGCTGGGCAAGCGTGTCGGCGAGCGAGGGCGCGCGGCCGAGAATGTCGCGCGGCATATCGCGGGGCGTCGCGCGGGGCGTTTCGCGGGGGTCCGCCATCCTTGTGTCCTCACCTCCGCCGGCCGTGTGGGTGGGGTGCCGCTGCTGGTGCGGCGCCCCTCGGCTCAGCTCGCAATATAGAGACCACCATTCACGTGCACTGTCTCGCCAGTGACGAAGCTCGCCCAGTCGGAGGCGAGGAAGGCGACGACGCGCGCCACCTCCTCCGCCGTGCCGAGCCGCTTCAGCGGCGTATTGGCGAGCAGCGCCCCGCCGTTGGCCGCCATCAGCGGGCGCACCATGGGCGTGTCGATGAGGCCGGGTGACACCGCATTCACCCGCACCTTGGGTGCGAGTTCCTGCGCCAGCGTGCGCGAGAAATTCAGCACCGCGCCCTTGGCCGCCGCATAATCCGCATGGCCGACGCTGCCCTTGTGACCAGCCATGGAGGCGACGTTGACGATGGACGCGCCCTCCGCGAAGTGCGGGATGGCGGCGCGGCAGGTGTAGAACACCCCGTCCAAATTCACCGCGATGCCGGTGCGCCAATAGTCATCGCTCATGTCCCCCACGCGCCGCTCGCGGTAGAGCCCGGCGGAGGTGACGAGCACGTCCAGCGCGCCGAATCGATCCGCCAGCGCTTTCAGCGCCGCGTTCGCCTCCTCCGGCTTCGCCGCGTCCTGCCGGAGCGGGAGGACGCGGGTGCCGGTGGGATCCAGCTCCGCCGCGAACGCGGAGACGCCGGGAAGGTCGAGATCGGTGAGCACGCAATTCGCGCCGAGATCGAAGAACACCCGCGCGATGGCGCGGGAGATGCCGCCGTTGGCGCCGGTCATCAACAGGGTCTTGCCGGTGAAGTCGATCATCATGCGCCTCAGGTCATCAGCCAGCCGCCGGCCACGTCCACCACCTGTCCGGTGACGAAGGCCGAGGCCTCGGAGGTGAGGAACACGCAGGTCGCCGCCACCTCCTCCGGCTGGCCGAGGCGGCGCAGCGGGGTGGAGAGCCGCACCGCCTCGTTGGCGGTGGAAGCGGTGCCACGCATCATGGGCGTGTCGATGCGGCCGGGGGCGATGGCATTCACGGTGATGCCGTAGGGCCCGAGTTCGCCCGCCAGATGCTTGGTGAAGCCGATGAGCGCGGCCTTGGAGGCGGCATAGTGGACGCCCACGATGTCGCAATAGGTGCGCCCCGCCACCGAGGCGATGTTGACGATGCGCCCCCTGCCCTGCGCCTTCATGCCAGGCGAGAGCGCCCGCACGCAGTTGAAGGCGCCGGTGAGGTTCACGTCGATCACCCGCCGCCATTCCTCCGGCGGCATCTCCCAGGCTTCCGAGCGGCGGCCGTCCGCCCCGCTCTTGGGCGAGATGCCGGCATTGTTCACCAGCACCTCCACCGGCCCGAGCGCCGCAGCCGCAGCCTCCGCGGCGGCCGCGACGGCGGCGTAGTCGGAGACGTCGGCGGCAAGGCCGATGGCGGCGGCGCCGCGCGCGATCGCGGCCTCGGCGGCCTCGTTCGCGAGACCCGCATCGTGGTCCACATAGGCGATGGCGAGGCCCGCATCGGCGAGGGCATCCGCCTGGGCGCGGCCGATGCCGCGACCAGCGCCCGTGACGAAAGCGACGCGCGCGCTCACCGGCCGGTCTCCAGCATGATCTTGCCGAGATGGGCGCTCGATTCCATCAGCGCATGGGCTTCCCGTGCCTGCTCCAACGGGAAGGTGGCGTGGATGAAGGGCTTCACCTTGCCGGCGTCGAGCAGCGGCCACACGTCCCGCATGAGCAGATCGGCGATGGCCTTCTTCAGCGCCACCGGGCGGGCGCGCAGCGTGGAGCCCGTGAAGGTCAGGCGCTTCAGCATGACCGGCATGAGGTCGATGGTAACCTCGCTCGGCTGCAGGAAGGCAATCTGCACGAGGCGGCCCTCCACCGCGAGGGCCTGGAGGTTGCGCGCCACATAGGGGCCACCCACCATGTCGAGGATCTCCTCGACTCCCTTGCCGTCGGTGAGCGCCTTCACCTCGGTGACGAAATCGCCCTCGCGATAATTGATGGCCGCGTCGGCGCCCAGCGACAGGCAGAAGTCGCACTTTTCCTTGGAGCCCGCCGTGGCGATGACCCGCGCGCCGGCATGATGGGCAAGCTGGATGGCGGTGGAGCCGATGCCGCTCGACCCGCCATGGATGAGGATGGTCTCGCCCGCCTTCAGACCGCCACGGGTGAAGACGTTGTCGTAGACCGTGTAGTAGTTCTCCGGCAGTCCGGCCGCTTCCAGCAGCGACAGCGGCTTCGGGATCGGCAGGCAGAGCGGCGCCTCGGCGATGCAGTATTCCGCATAGCCGCCGGAGATCACCAGCGCGCAGATCTCGTCGCCGATCTTCGGGGAGGTGACGCCCTCGCCCAGCGCGACCACGCGGCCGGCGATCTCGAGGCCGGGCACATCGGTCGCGCCGGGAGGCGGGGGATAGTTGCCGGCGCGCTGGAGGCAGTCCGGCCGGTTCACGCCCGCCGCCACCACTTCCACCAGCACCTGCCCGGGGCCGGGACGCGGCACATCCGCCGTCTCGACCGTCACCACCTCGGGACCGCCCGCGCCCGCAAAGCGGACCTGTCGCATCGTCTTGGAAATCTCTGCCACCGGTTTCCTCCCTTGCGCCTTCTGCGAGGCTTTCCGGCACCTGTCGGCGGCGGCCTTTTCGGCCGCGCCCGGTCCCGGCGGCGCCCTCATCACGGCGCGTTCTGGTCGGCGAGGAAAATACATAGGTCGTACTTGTCAGGCAACTTGGTTATCTGCATTATCCGCCTCGCCAGACGGGCCGGCCGCCACGCCGGACCGCAGCCGAAGGGCACGAAAACCGTGCCCGAGCAACGGTTTGAATCGCCCGGCCCGAACCGGGGTCGGCGGAGGGAGGAAACCATGAAGTTGTTTGCGCGGGCGGCGCTCGCCGCCGCCATGCTTGCTGCCGTGCCGATGGCCACGACCCTGCCGGCAGCGGCGCAGGGCACCGTGAAGTTCGGCGCCCTCTATCCCTTTTCCGGCACCCTCGCGCTGCTCGGCGACGAGAGCTTCCGCGGCTTCGAGCTGGCGGTCGAGGAGCGCAACGCGGCCGGCGGCCTCAACGGCCAGAAGATCGAGTTCATCAAGGGCGACGCGGTCGATCCCAACCAGGCGGTCGGCGAAGCGCGGCGCCTGACCTCGGTGGACAAGGTCTCGGCCATCTTCGGCACCTATTCCTCGTCCCTGTCGCTGGCTGCGACACAGGTGACCGAGCTCGCCAACATCCCCTATTTCGAGCTGGGCGCGATTTCCGATCCCATCACCGAGCGCGGCTTCAAGTACGTCTTCCGCACCAACGCCACGGCGCGCGACTTCGCCAACCGCATGGTCGATTCGATCATCGAGGCCATCGCCCCGGCGCTCAACGCCAAGCCCGGCGACCTGAAGATCGGCATCATCCACGAGGACAGCCTCTACGGGCAGACGGTGTCCGGCTATCAGAAGGCCCGCGCCAAGGAGAAGGGCCTCAACGTGGTTGAGGTGCTGCCCTATTCGGCGAAGTCGGTGGACCTCACCCCCGTCATCCTGCGCCTGAAGTCCTCGGGTGCCGACGTGGTGCTGCAGACCTCCTACCAGAACGACACCGTGCTGTTCTTCCGCCAGATGAAGGACCAGGGGTACAAGCCCAAGGCGGTGATGGGCGCCGGCGGCGGCTATTCCACCCGTGACACCATGCAGGCGGTGGGCGCGGAGAACATGGAAGGCGCCCTGGACGTCGACTTCACCCAGTACAACACCAACCCCAAGGCGGCGCCGGGCATCACCGAGTTCGCGGCGAAGTACAAGGCCAAGTACGGCATCGAGCCGCGCTCGGGCCACTCGCTCGCCAACTACATGGGCGCCAAGGTGTTCTTCGACGCCATCGCCAGCGCCAAGAGCACGGATGCCGACAAGGTGCGCGCCGCCGTCCTCGCGGTGGACATCCCCGTCGGCCAGACCTCGACCGGCTGGGGCGCCAAGTTCTCCGAGCAGGGCCAGAACACCCGCGCCGTGCCCTTCCTGATGCAGTGGCAGGGCGGCAACCTCGTCACCGTGTTCCCGGCGGACGCCGCGGTCGCCAAGATGAAGACCGGCATCGGCGCCAACTGAGCATCAAACTGAGGCGGCGACCTCCCGCGCCGCCCTGCCCCGCCCGGTCTGGCTCCGGGCGGGGCCCTCTGACACCTGACCGGCGCAGCCCGCTGCGCTCTCGGCCGAAGCCGCGCCCCTGCCCCGGCGCGGCGCCGGTCCTCTGCGCCCCGACGGCACGCCTCACCCACCTGCGCACTGGAGCCAAGCGCGATGGACGTTCTTATCCAGCTGGTGCTCAACGGCATATTGCTCGGCAGCATGTATGCCATCATCAGCGTCGGCCTCACCCTGATCTTCGGCATCGTGCGGGTGGTGAACTTCGCCCACGGCGAGTTCCTGATGGTGGGCATGTACGCGGCCTATCTGCTGGCCGCGAAGTTCGGCCTGCACCCCTATGCCGCCGCAGTGCCCATCGTGATCCTGCTGTTCGCCATCGGCGCGGCGGTGCAGCGCTTCCTCATCCAGCCGCTGCTGGGGGCCGAGGAGCACATCCAGATCTTCGCCACCGTCGGCCTCTCCACCGCGCTGGTTAATCTCGCTCTGCTGGTGTTCGGCGCGGACCTCTATTCCATCCCCCCCTCCGCCGCGCAGGGCTCCGTCATGGTCGGCGGCTTCTCGCTGGTGAAGGGGCAGATCGTGATGTTCGTGTGCGCGCTGGCGCTGGTCGCCGGGCTGCACCTCTTCATGCAGTCCACCGCCCTCGGCCGCGCCATCCGCGCCACCGCGCAGAACCGCAACGCGGCGCTGCTCATGGGCGTGAAGGTGGACCAGATCTACGTCATCGCCTTCGGCATCGGCGCCGCCTGCGTCGGCCTCGCCTCGGCGCTGGTGATGCCGCTCTATCCGGTCACGCCCACCATCGGCACCTACTTCGTCCTCACCGCCTTCGTGGTGGTGGTGCTGGGCGGCATGCGCTCCATGTACGGCGCCTTCTTCGGCGCGATGATCATCGGTCTCGTGGACAGCCTCTCCGGCTACTACATCGCCCCCGACCTCAAGGAAGTCGTCTATTTCGCGATCTTCCTCGCCATTCTCATCTTCAAGCCCACCGGCCTGTTCGGCCTCGGCCGCGGCACGGAGTGATCCGATGAGCCTTCAAGACTCCTCGCCCGCCTCCGCCACCCCGGTGTCCTCCGGCGGTCCCTCCCTGCTGGCGCGCCTCGCCAATCCGCGGGTCTATTGCGCGCTCCTCGCGCTCTCGCTGCTGGTCATCATCCCGGCCTGGTCGGGCTCGACCTTCGTCATCCACGTCTTCGTCACCATCTGCGTGTTCGGAGCGCTGGCCACCGCGTGGAACATCCTCGGCGGCTATGCCGGCCAGCTCTCGCTGGGCCACACGGTGTTCTACGGCATCGGCGGCTATACGGCGGCGCTGCTGCTGGACAGCTTCGGCCTCTCGCCGTGGATCGGCATGATCGGCGGCGCGGCGCTGGCGGCGCTGGTGTCCATCGGCATCGGCTATCCCTGCTTCCGGCTGCGCGGACCGTTCTTCTCGCTCGCCACCATCGCCTTCCTGGAGGTGGTGCGGCTGCTCGCCATCCACTTCAACGGCCTTACCGGCGGTTCGGCCGGCCTCGTGGTGCCGCTGCAGATCGGCTGGCCGTGGATGATCTTCCGCGAGAAGATCAACTATCTCTACATCGCCTTCGGCCTGCTGCTGCTGTCGCTCGCCGTCAGCTACGCCATCCGCCACTCGCGGCTCGGCTATTCCCTCACCGCCGTGCGCGAGCGCGACAGCGCGGCCCAGGCGGCAGGCATCAACATCAACGGCGTCAAGCTCTGGGCCATCGCCGCCTCGGCGGCGCTCACGGCGACCGTCGGCACCTTCCACGCCATGTACATGACGTTCCTGGAGCCGGCGACGCTGTTCTCTCTCGCCACCGCCATCGAGATCGCCATGTTCGCCCTGATCGGTGGCCTCGGGACCGTGGCGGGGCCGCTGCTCGGCACGGTCCTGGTGGTGCCGCTGGCGGAACTCGCCCGCGGCTGGCTCGGGGCCTCGGCCAATGGCCTGCACGGCTTCGTCTACGGCACCGTGCTGGTCATCATCACGCTCACCCTGCCCGGCGGCCTCGTCGGCACCTTCGGTCCCTTCGTCACCCGCCTGATCGACAGACTGCCCGGCGGCGGACGGACCCGGCCGGAGACGGTTGCGCCCGCGGTCAAGCTGGTCGGCGGCACGCCCGGCGAGCCGGTGCTGAAGGCGACCAACCTCGTGAAGCGCTTCGGCGGGCTGGTGGCCACGGACAACGTGTCCCTCACCCTGAAGCGCGGCGAAATCCTCGGCGTCATCGGCCCCAACGGCGCGGGCAAGACCACCGTCTTCGCCCAGCTCTCCGGCTTCCTCGCGCCCAATGCGGGCACGGTGGAACTCCTGGGACAGGACGGCAAATGGCACCAGCCGAAGACGCCCGATGCCTTCGCCCGCCTCGGCATCGGCCGCACGTTTCAGATCGTCCAGCCCTTCGGCAAGCTGAGCGTGCTGGAGAACATCATGATCGGCGCCTTCCTGCGCCACCGTTCGGTGGACGACGCCCGCGCCGTGGCGCTGCGGGTGGCGCGCACCGTCGGCCTCTATGATGTGAAGGATGTGGAAGCCGGCACCCTGCCCATCGGCGGCCTGAAGCGGCTCGAAGTGGCGCGCACGCTCGCCACCGAGCCGACCGTCCTCCTCCTCGACGAGGTGATGGCCGGCCAGAGCCAGTCGGACACGCTGAAGATGGTGGAACTGGTGCGCGCCATCCGCGACAGCGGCGTTTCCGTCATCGCCATCGAGCACAACATGCAGGCCATCATGAGCCTGTCGGACCGCATCGTCGTCATCGACAGCGGCAAGGTGATCGCCGAGGGCGCGCCGGAAGCCGTCGTGCGCGAGCGCCGGGTGATCGAGGCCTATCTCGGGGAGGATTTCGTCCATGCTCAAGGTCTCTGACGTGACCGCCGGCTATGGCCGGACCGTCATCCTCCAGGACTTGTCCCTCCGCGTCGGAAGGGGCGAGGTCGTCACCATCATCGGCTCCAACGGCGCCGGCAAGACGACCCTGCTGCGCACCATTTCCGGCCTGGTGAAGCCCACCTCCGGGACCATCGAGTTCGACGGCAAGCGCATCGACCGCATGAGCCCGGACGAGATCGTGGGCTCGGGCCTCATCATGGTGCCGGAGGCGCGACAGCTCTTCCCTGTGATGACGGTGCGCGACAACGTGCTGATGGGCGGATACCACCCGAGCGTCCGCGCCGGGATGATGGAGCGCTTCGAGGAAGTGCTGGACATCTTCCCCCGCGTCCGCGAGCGCCTGTCCCAGCTCGCCGGCTCCCTCTCCGGCGGCGAGCAGCAGATGGTGGCCATCGCCCGCGGGCTGATGGCGAAGCCGAAGCTGCTGATGCTGGACGAGCCGTCGCTGGGGCTCGCGCCCATCATCGTCGGGCAGATGTTCGATGTCATCGACCGCATCTGCAAGAGCGGCACCACGGTTCTCCTCGTGGAGCAGAAGGCGTTCCACGCGCTGAAGATCGCCGACCGCGCCTATGTGATCGAGAACGGCGCCATCGCCATCGAGAACACCGGCGTGGGCCTGCTCGCCGACCCGCACATCAAGACCGCCTATCTCGGCATCTGAGACCGGACATCTGCCATGACCGCCCCGACATCCCGCGAGATTTCCGGCCTCACCAAGGTCTACGGCATCCTCGCGGACCCCATCCATCACGTGAAGACGCCGCAGATGCTCAACGCCCTCATGGCGCGCGAGGGTCGCGACGGCGTGATGGTGCCCTTCCACGTCTCATCCGACGAGCTGCCGCGCCTCGTGGATGGCCTCAAAGCCATGAAGAGCCTTGGCGGCTTCGTGGTCACGGTGCCGCACAAGACCGCCATCGTGGACCTTCTGGATGAGGTCTCCGACAGCGCCCGCCGCATTGGCGCCTGCAACGTGGTGCGCCGGGAAGAGGACGGGCGGCTGATCGGCGACATGCTGGACGGCAAAGGCTTCGTCGGCGGGCTCATCGCGGCCGGCATCGATCCCAAGGGCAAGAGCGTCTATCTCGCGGGAGCCGGCGGCGCGGCCAACGCCATCGCCTTCGCTTTCGTGGAGGCCGGTGTTGCCCGCCTCACCATCGCCAATCGCACGCGGGCCAAGGCGGAAGACCTCGCGGCGCGCCTCGCCGACGCCTTCCCGGGCGCGCCGGTTCAGATCGGCACGTCCGACCCCTCCGGCCACGATATCGCCGCCAACGCCACATCCCTAGGACTGAAAGAGGGCGATGCCCTGCCCCTCGATGCGTCTCGGCTGACAAGCGACCAGATCGTTGCCGAGGTCATCATGCAGCCGGAGGAGACCGCGATCCTTGCGGCGGCGAAGGCCAAGGGCTGCCGCACCCATCCGGGCAAGCCCATGCTGGTCTGCCAGCTCGATCTGATGGCCGACTTCCTCGGCATGCGTTCCCTCGGAGCCGCCTCGTGACTGGCGCGCTGGCGGGCCGCTGCGCCCTCATCACCGGCGGCGCCTCGGGCATCGGCCTTGCCGTGGCGCGGGCCTTCCGGGCGGAGGGCGCCTCCCTCGTCTTGCTCGACCTCGATCCCGCCGCCGCGCGCATCGCGGAAGAGCTGGGCGAGACGCTTGCCGTCAAGGGCTCGGTGACGCGCAAGGCGGACATCGTGGCCGCCTTCGATGCGGCCGAGGCGCGGTTCGGGCCGGTGGACATCTGCCTCGCCAATGCCGGCGTCTCGCAGAACGCCCCCACCCTCTCGGTGAGCGAGGAGGAGTGGGAGCGCGTCATTTCCATCAACCTCACCGGCGTGTTCCTCACCGCGCAGGAAGCCGGCCGGCGGATGATCGCGCAGGGTGGCGGCTCGCTGCTGCTCATGGCGTCCATGTACGGCATCGTCGCGGCCCCCGAGCGTATCGGCTACTGCGCCTCCAAGGCCGGCGTCGCCATGATGGCCAAGGCGCTCTCCTGCGAATGGGCCGGGCAAGGCGTGCGGGTGAATGCCCTCGCCCCCGGCTATGTGCGCACCCCCTTCCTCGACGACCTCGCCGAACGCGGCCGCCTCGACCTCGACAGGCTCCGGGCGCGCACGCCCATGGGCCGGCTCATCGAGACCGAGGAGGTGGCGCGCATGGCCGTCTTCCTCGCGTCCGACCAGGCGAGCGCCGTGACCGGCCAGATCATGGCCGTGGACGGCGGCTGGACCGCCTACGGCTACCTGTGAACACCGCCTGCGGCAGGTGCCGCAGGCACGCCGAACACAGCTTCCGGCGGGTGCCGGAAGCACTTGTACGAAACGTTTTAATTGACGGTCCCGACGCCACTCCGAGCGCAGGAGGACGCCGCGGCACGGAGACAAGAGATGCCCGAGACCATTGCCCTTCATCCCGCCGCGCCCTGGGTCGAACTCAAGACCACGGAGGCCGACTGGGCCGCCGCCGACCCGGCCCTGCTCAAGGAGCTTCTGACGCAGATGGCGCTGATCCGGGCCTTCGAGGAGAAGGTGCTGGAGCTGGCCGGCGAGGGCCTCGTGCACGGCCCCGCCCATTCCTCCATCGGGCAGGAGGGCGGCGCGGCTGGCTCCATCGTGGGCCTGCGCCCCACCGATCAGGTCAACGGCTCCCATCGCGGCCATCACCAGTTCCTCGCCAAAGCCCTCGCCTATGTGGCGCCGGGCCTCGACCCCACCGCGCCGCTGAGCGATGACACCCACGCCCTGCTCCACCGCTCGCTCGCCGAAATCCTCGGCCTCGAACCCGGCTTCGGCCACGGGCGCGGCGGCTCGATGCACCTGCGCTGGGGCGAGGCGGGCGCCATCGGCACCAATGCCATCGTCGGCGGCGGCGTGCCTCTGGCGGCGGGCGCGGCCTTCGCCCACAAGCGCGCGGGCACGGGGGATGTGGCCATCTCCTATTTCGGCGACGGCGCGGTGAATATCGGCGCAGTGCTGGAGACCATGAATCTCGCCGCCGCGTGGGACCTGCCGCTGCTCTTCTTCATAGAGAACAACGGCTACGCGGTGGCCACCACCGTGGAGGAGGCAACGCGCGAGACGCGCCTCTCGGGCCGTGGCACCGGCTTCGGCATCCCCTCCTGGAAAGTGGACGGCATGGACCCGCTGGCGGTCCATCTCGCCACCCAGGAGGCCCTGAAGATCATGCGCGCGGGCCAGGGCCCGGCCGTGATCGAGGCGGACGTCTACCGCTATTTCCACCAGAACGGCGCCCTGCCCGGTTCCGCCTTCGGCTATCGCACCAAGGAGGAAGAGGCAGCATGGCGCGCCCGCGACCCCATCAAGCGCACCGGCGCGGCGCTGGTGGCGCGTGGCGATCTCACACAGGATGATCTCGACGCCCTCACCGAGCGCGCCGAGGCGGCCATGGCGGATGCGGCAGCAAGGCTCGTGGAGACCGTGGGCAACAAGCGCCGGGTGATGCCCAGCATGTGGCCCAACGTGTCCTTCGTGGACGAGGGCATCCGCGGCGATCTCTCCGAGCTTTCGGGCAAGCGCGGCGAGGAGGAGGCGACCTATCGCGGCCGCCTCGCCGAGCGCAAGTTCGTGGACGCCATCGCCGACGTGCTCCACCGCCGCTTCGAGACGGACGACCGCTTCGTCATCATGGGCGAGGACATCCACAAGCTGAAGGGCGGCACCAACGGCGCCACCCGCGGCCTCGCCGCCGCCTTCCCCGATCGCTGCCTCGGCACGCCCATCTCGGAAGGCGCGTTCGCGGGCCTCGCTGGCGGCATCGCCATGGACGGGCGCTACCGGCCCATCATCGAGTTCATGTATCCCGACTTCATGTGGGTCGCCGCCGACCCGGTGTTCAACCAGATCGGCAAGGCGCGGCACATGTTCGGGGCGGACGTGCCGGTGCCCCTCGTGCTGCGCACCAAGATCGCCATGGGCACGGGCTACGGCTCCCAGCATTCGCTGGACCCGGCGGGCGTGTTCGCCACCTCCCCCGGCTGGCGCATCGTCGCGCCCTCCACCCCGTTCGACTACGTGGGCCTGATGAATGCGGCGCTGGCCTGCGAGGACCCGGTGCTCGTGATCGAGCACGTGGACCTCTACCAGACCTCCGGCGCCATTCCGGACGGCGACCTCGACTACATCATCCCCTTCGGCAAGGCGAAGGTGGTGCGCCCGGGGCGCGAACTCACGATCCTCACCTATTCCGCCATGGTCCACCGCAGCCGCGAGGCCGTGGAGGAGCTGGGGCTCGATGCCGAGATCATCGACCTCAGGTCCCTCGATCGTGCGGGGCTCGACTGGGACACCATCGGCGAGAGCATCCGCAAGACCAACAACGTGCTCATCGTGGAGCAGGGCTCCCTCTCCACCTCCTATGGCGGCTTCCTCGCCGACGAGATCCAGCGCCGCTATCTCGACTGGCTGGACCAGCCGATCCAGCGCGTGACCGGCAAGATCGCCTCCCCCACCATCTCCAAGGTGCTGGAGCGCGCCGCCTTCGCCGGCAAGGAGGAGGTGATGGCCGGCCTCGCCGTCACCATGGCTGCGAAGGGAATGCCGCTGCCGGGAATGCCCGGCGCCGCCCTCTAGTCCCATTCGGATCGAAGACGATGGACAGTTTCGATTACATCGTGGTGGGCGGCGGCACCGCAGGGTGCATCCTTGCCGCCCGGCTCTCGGAAGACCCGCGCCGGCGCGTGCTGCTGCTGGAGGCCGGCGGCACGGACAAGGGCTTCTGGGTGCCCATCCCGGCCGGCTTCTCCAAGCTCCTGTCGGGCAGCGCCTTCAACTGGCGCTTCAACACCGAGCCCGAGCCCAACACCTACGACCGCCCCATCGTCGTGCCGCGCGGCAAGGGGCTCGGCGGCTCGACGCTCATCAACGGCATGATCTTCGTGCGCGGGCAGAAGCAGGATTTCGACGGCTGGGCCCAGCGCGGCGCCACTGGCTGGGGCTATGACGACGTCCTGCCCTATTTCAAGAAGTTCGAGCGCTTCGACGAGCCGGACGCGGACCCGACCGTGCGCGGCACAAACGGGCCCATCAGCATCGTGCGAGTGGCGGAGCGGCCGGTGCTCTCCGAGGCCTTCCTCTCGGCGGCGGAGGAAGCGGGCTTCCCGCGCAATCCCGACTACAACGGGAAGGACCAGGAAGGCTTCGGCTATTACCAGGTGAACCAGCGAGGCGGTCGGCGCTGGACGGTTGTGGACGGCTATCTGCGCCCTGCCCTCTCCCGCCCCAACCTCAAGGTGATCACCCACGCGCAGGCGCTGCGGCTGGTGCTCAACGGGCGGCGGGTAACGGGCGTGGTGTTCCGCCGCGACGGGAAGGAAGAGACGGCCACCGCCTCGGGCGAGGTGCTGCTCACCGCAGGCGCCGTGCAGTCCCCCCATCTGATGGAACTCTCCGGCATCGGCCATCCGGAGGTGCTGCGGGCGGCGGGCATTCCTGTCGTTCATGCGCTGACGGGCGTCGGCAACAATTATCAGGACCATTTCGCCACCCGCATGAACTGGCGGGTGAAGGAGCCCATCACCCTCAACGAGCAGACGCGCGGCGTCGCCCTGGCCAAGGCGGTGGCGCAGTATTTTCTCACCCGCAAGGGCATCCTCACGCTGGGCACGGGCCTCGCCCATGGCTTCGTGAAGACGCGGCCGGGGCTGGCGGGGCCGGACGTGCAGTACTTCTTCATGCACGCGAGCTACGCCAACGCCGCCGATCGCACGCTGGATCATCTGCCGGGCATGACCATCGGCGTCACCCAGTTGCGGCCCCACTCTGTGGGCTCGATCCATGCCAAGAGCGCGGACCCGCTGACGCCGCCCGCCATCCGACCGAACTTCCTCGCCGTAGAGGAGGATCGCGCCTGTCTTGCCGCCGGCATGAAGATCGCGCGGCAGATCGTCGATCAGCCGGCCATGGACCCGTACCGCGCCTTCGAGATGAACCCCGGGCCGGACTGCCGGAGCGACGCCGACTTCGTGGAGTTCGCCCGCCGCACGGGGCAGACCATCTATCACCCGGTCGGCACCTGCAGCATGGGCACCGGGCCTCAGGCCGTGGCGGACCCGCACCTGCGCGTCATCGGGCTCGATGGCCTGCGCGTGGTGGATGCTTCGGTGATGCCGACGCTGGTCTCGGCCAACACGGCGGCGGCGGTGATGATGGTCGCGGAGAAGGCGGCAGACCTGATCAAGGCGGACAGCCGGGGCTGAGCGGCGCCGCGCTTCTGCGCCGCGCTCGGCTCCAGTCCGGAGCCGTCATCCCCCGGCTCGTCCGGGGGATCCACTCCGGGGCCATTCCGCTTTCCGCCATCCGGGCACCCCTCCAGCCGAGGTGTGGATCGCCCGCACAAGGCGGGCGATGACGGGAGGGATTAGCGGCGCGGGCGTCCTGCGTTGCCTTCGCTCAGGCGCCGCGCGGGCTAGGCGAAGCCCGTCACAAACGCCAAAAGCCGGCGCGGGGATGTCCCCGGCCGGCGCCGAACGCCCTGTCCGCGATCCCGAAGGATCAGCGGCGGCGGAAATTCTGCTGGCGGCGAGCGCCGGGCGGCGGGGCGTTGCCCTCGGCCTTGTGGCGGAAGTTGATCCGGCCGCGATCGAGATCGTAGGGGGACATCTCCACCACCACGCGGTCGCCCTCGATGGTGCGGATGCGGTTCTTCTTCATCTTGCCGGCCGCATAGGCCAGAATCTGGTGGTCGTTGTCGAGACGCACCCGGAAATTGCCGTCCGGGAGCACTTCCGTCACAGTCCCCTCGAACTCCAGCAGTTCTTCCTTCGCCATATAGTCGTCTCCAGCGGTCCCGCGGCGCGGGACGAATTTGGCGGGCTTATCTCACAAAATCGCCCGATTTCCCATAGGTGGGTCACGCCGGCCCGGGAAAAAGGCCCGGCGTGACCTGTTCAACGCAGTGTGACGGGAGTGCCGATGCTCAGCGCACCGGGCGCTTGGTGCCGGCCGGACGGCTGGCGGGACGCTCGCCTCGGTTGGACACGGCCTTCATGAAGCCGAGGCCGCCGAGATCGGCGCCGGGACGCGCGCCGCGATCGCCGCCGCGCTCACCCGAGCGCTCGCCCCGGGGGGGACGGGCCTCGCCACGGTGCTCACCGCTGCGCTCACCGCCGCGGTTCTGGCCGTCACGACGGCCTGCGCCGTTGCCGGCCCCCTGGGCGTTGCGGTGCCCTTCGGGGGCGCGCTCGGCACGCGGCTGGGCGGCACGGGCCGGACGACCCTCGCCGGCCGGACGCTCGCCACGCGGCTCGCGGCCCTCGGCGCGCTGGCCCTGGCCACGCCCGCCTTCGGGGCGCGGACCGCGCGGACGCTGCGGGCCACGCTGGCCCGGACGGCCGCCGCGACCACCGATGAAATCGTTGCGCTCGGCGGTCTCGTCGCGCTCCTCCAGCTCGATCGGCGGCGCGTCCGGAATAGCGAAGCGCATGCCTGCGCCGCGACGGTCGGTGGCCGGGATCTGCAGCTTGATGAGCCGCTCGATGGACTTGAGATACGCCCTCTCCTCGTGATCGCAGAAGGAGATGGCGATGCCTTCCCGGCCGGCGCGCGCGGTGCGGCCGATGCGGTGGACGTAGCTCTCGGGCACGTTGGGCAGGTCGTAATTGATGACGTGGCTGACGCCCGTCACATCGATGCCGCGCGCGGCGATATCGGTGGCGATCAGGGTGCGGATCTTGCCCTCGCGGAAGGCGAGGAGCACGCGGTCGCGCTGGTTCTGCGACTTGTTGCCGTGGATCGCCTCGGCGGCAATGCCGCACTTGGCGAGCACGCGCACCACCTTGTCCGCGCCGTGCTTGGTGCGGGCGAAGACGAGGGCGCGGTCGATCTCCTCGGTGGAGAGCACCTCGGCGAGGAGCTGGCCCTTGTTGGGCTTGTCCACGTGGATGACGCGCTGCTCCACCCGGTCGGCGGTCTTGGCCACCGGGGTGACAGCGACGCGCACCGGATCATGCAGCATGCCGCCCGCCAGCTCGGCGATGGCCGGCGGCATGGTGGCGGAGAAGAACAGGGAGTGCCGCTTGTGCGGCAGCCGGCGCACCACCGCGCGGATGGCATGGACGAAGCCCATGTCCAGCATCTGGTCGGCCTCGTCGAGGACGAACATCTCCACCTGGTCGAGCTTCACCGCGTGGTTTTCCACGAGGTCCATGAGCCGGCCCGGGGTGGCGACGAGCACGTCCACGCCGCGGGCAAGCGCCCGGATCTGCCGGCCCATGGGCACGCCGCCGATGGCGAGCGTGACCGAGATGCGGGCATGGCGGCCGAACTTCTCGAAATTGTCCACGATCTGGCCGGACAATTCGCGGGTGGGCGACAGCACCAGGGCACGCACGGACTTGGGGTCCGGACGGCGGGGATGGCGCACGAGGCGATCGAGGATGGGAAGGGCGAAGGCAGCGGTCTTGCCGGTGCCGGTCTGGGCGATGCCGATCAGGTCGCGGCCGTTGAGGACCTGCGGGATGGCTTCAGCCTGAATGGGGGTGGGAGTGACGTGATTCGCTTCGGTGAGGGCGCGAACGATGGGCTCGGCAAGGCCGAGGCTCGAAAAAGAGGTCAAGCTCTGACTTTCATATGCGAGCGGCACCGGCGCAGCCTTTTGGGCGCGGCGCGGCTCGCGGGATTTCGACATCCCGCGTGGCCAGGGGTGTCCAAGGGCAAAAGATGTGATCGGGCAAAGCCGCTTGCGATGCCTCACCGACGAAACGCCCAGTCACGGCGTCGTCCAGATCGAAGCTCCAGCGGTCTCCGCTACGCGGCCCGAGCGCGCTAAGGGGAGGAAACCAACTGCCTCCATCGGCGCGATGCACCGCATATGGACGAGACCCGTGACGATTTCAAGGCGAATGGTTGGGCAGGCGGAGCTTTGCGCCGTCCGAATGCGTCGCGTGGCGCCATTTCGCCCGAATGTGCGTCCAGTAGAACACGCTGAAGCAGTCGCCCGGGGTGGCGCGCGGCAGGGCCTTGCGCCCGGAGGCCACGCCGCCGATCCTCGCGGCAGGAGGAGACATGTTCGATTTTTCCGCCATCGTCGCCGCAACCACCGCCTTCGTCGAGCAGCACCATTATCTCGCGCCGGCCGTGGTGTTCGGGCTCGCCTTCGGGGAATCGCTGGCGCTGATCTCCTTCTTCATTCCCGCCACCGTGCTTCTGCTCGCCATCGGCGCGCTGATCGAGGCGGCGGGGCTGCACTTCTTCCCCATCTGGCTCGCCGCCGCCGCAGGCGCCGCGCTGGGCGATGCCGTCTCCTATTGGCTCGGCTTCCACTACAAGGAGCGCGCGAAGGGCTTCTGGCCCCTGTCGCGCCGGCCGGACCTCGTGGCCCGCGCGGAGGACTTCTTCCAGCGCTTCGGCGTGTGGGGCGTCGCCATCGGACGCTTCTTCGGGCCGCTGCGCGCGGTTGTGCCGCTGATCGCCGGCGTGCTCGCCATGCGCCAGAGCCACTTCCAGGTGGCGAACGTGACGAGCGCGGGCATCTGGGCCTTCGCCATGCTGGCTCCCGGTGCCGCCGCGCTGAAGCTCATGGGCTTTTGACGGCGTCGCGCCCCCGCGCGGCGTGATGCCGCAGTGCAGCAAAGGCCGACTGGGCGCCAGACGTTTGGCGGTATCCTGAGCCGCGCTGCGGCGGGTCCTGACCTTTCGGAACGGCCCAGCCTATTGTCTCGCCGCAGCATCCTGTATATCGATGGACATATCACAGGCCCATTGCCGAGGTGCCATTGCCATGTCCGGTTTTCCTGCCTCGTTCCTCGCCTCGTTTCCTGCCTCCCGCCGCCTGGTCCTCGGTCTCGTCGTCTCGGCCTTTGCCGCCGCGCCGCTCCCCGCGGCCGCGCAGGAGACCGTGACGGTGTTTGCCGCCGCGAGCCTCACCAACGCCTTGCAGGACATCGCCAAGGCCTATGAGGCGAAGGGCAGCAAGGACAGCATCAAGTTTTCCTTCGCTGCCTCCTCGGCACTGGCCAAGCAGATGGAGGCCGGCGCACCCGCCAACATCTTCGCCTCCGCCGACCTGAAGTGGATGGACTATACCGACGGCAAGGGCCTGACCCTGCCCGCCACCCGGGTGAAGCTGCTCGGCAACGAGCTGGTGCTGGTCGCCCCCGCCGACAAGGCGAAGCCGGTGACCATCTCCAAGAGCCTCGACGTGGACGCGCTGCTCGGCCCCAACGGCCGCATCGCCACCGGCCTCACCGACAGCGTGCCGGTGGGCGTCTATGCCAAGCAGGCCTTCACCAATCTCGGCCTGTGGGACAAGATCGGCCCCCGGATCGTCGGTTCGGAGAGCGTCCGCGCGGCGCTGGCGTTGGTGGAGCGCGGCGAGGTGCCTTACGGCGTCGTCTACGCCACCGATGCGGCCATCGCCAAGAACGTGAAGATCGTCGCCACCTTCCCGGCCGACAGCTATCCGCCCGTCGATTACCCCTTCGCCCTCGTGAAGGGCCAGGACACCGCCGCCGCCAAGGCCTTCTTCGCCTTCGTCCAGAGCCCCGAGGCCAAGGACATCTTCAAGAAGTACGGCTTCGCGGTGAACTGAGCCGCTGCGCGCCGGGGGGCGCGGGGCGGAACGGGAATTGCTTATTGGGGGCAAAAGGCCGAGCCTGTTTCACGGGCGATGCGCGGCCTTTTTGCAGGCGGATATATTCGAGATGTTGCTCACTCCCGAAGAATGGACGGCCGTGCGGCTGAGCCTCATCGTGGCCTTCTGGGCCACTCTGTGGAGCCTGCCGCCGGCCATTCTCATTGGCTGGGTGCTCGCCCGCTTCGAGTTTCCCGGAAAAGGCATCTTCGACGGCATCGTCCACCTGCCCCTCGTGCTGCCCAAGGTGGTGGTGGGCTATCTGCTGCTCATCGTCCTCGGCAACCGCGGCTATCTCGGCCAGTATCTCAACGAGTGGTTCGGCATCTCGCTGATCTTCTCCACCGCGGGCGCCACGGTCGCGGCGGCGGTGGTGAGCTTCCCGCTCACGGTCAACGCCATCCGCCTTGCCATCGGCGGCATCGACAAGGGCATCGAGACGGCAGCGCGCACGCTGGGGGCCAGCAGGCTCGACGCCTTCTTCACCGTGACACTGCCGCTGATGATGCCCGGGGTGCTTTCCGGCTGCCTCATCTCGCTCGCCTCCGCGCTGGGCGAGTTCGGCGCCACCATCACCTTCGTCTCCAATGTGGAAGGCCAGACGCGGACCATCCCGCTCGCCATCTACAGCGCCACCCACATGCCCGACGGCGACGCCATGGCGCTGCGCCTCACGGTGGTGTCAGTGATCCTCGCCCTCGGCTCCCTCATGCTGGCGGAGATGGCGGACAAGCGCATCCGCGTGGCGCTGGGCCAGATATGATCGAGATCGAAGTCTCCCTCGCCCGCTCCACCGGCTTCCACCTGAAGGCGGACCTCAGGGCGCCCGAGACCGGCGTGACCGCCCTGTTCGGCCGTTCCGGCTGCGGCAAGACCACGGTGATCCAGCTGGTCGCCGGCTCGCTGACGCCGGACACCGGGCACATCCGCGTCGGCGACACGGTGTTCTTCGACAAGCAGGCGGGCATCAACCTGCCCATGGAGCAGCGCGCGGTCGGCTACGTGTTCCAGGACGCGCGGCTGTTCCCGCACATGACCATCGAGAACAACCTGCGCTACGGCGAGCGCCGCACGAAGCGGCCGCGCACCATAAAGTTCGATGCCGTGGTGGAGATGCTGGGCGTCGGCCACCTCTTGCAGCGCCGCCCGCACACGCTCTCCGGCGGCGAGAAGCAGCGCATCGCCATCGGCCGCGCGCTACTCTCCCAGCCGCGCCTGCTCCTGATGGACGAGCCCCTCGCCTCCCTGGACGAGATGCGCAAGGGCGAAATCCTGCCGTATCTCGAGCGGCTACGCGACGAGCTGAACCTGCCCATCCTCTATGTCAGCCACTCCATCGAGGAGGTGCTGCGCCTCGCCGATGCGGTGGCCGCGCTGTCGGACGGCAAGGTCATCGCCTGCGGCCCCCTCGCTGACGTCCTGTCCCGGCCCGAGCTGCTGCCGGTCATCGGCCGGTTCGATATCGGCACCATCCTCGACTGCATCGTGACGGCGCACGATCCGGACCTCGGCCTTTCCACCGTCTCGTTCGCGGACGGCGAATTGCGCGTGCCGCTGGTGGGCCGCCCGGTAGGCGCGCCGGCGCGGGCGCGCATCCGCTCGCGCGACGTGTCGCTGTCCCTGTCGCGGCCCATGGACGTGTCGGTGACCAACCGGATTTCCGGCACCATCGCGGCCATCACGCGGGCGGAAGGTCCGTTCTCCGAGGTGGAGCTGGCGCTTTCCGCCGGCCGCCTCAGCTCGCTGGTGACGCAGGAAAGCGTGCTGCGCCTTGGCCTTGAGCCGGGCATGCAGGTGTGGGCGATGATCAAGGCGGTGACGGTGGACAGCCGTCCGCCGGGCTTTTACTCGCCCGGCGCGGAGATCAGCCCGCCTGCTTCGCGGCCGGCGCGGCCAGCGGCGAATCCGCCTCAGGATCCCCCGGCTCTGCGTGTGATTTCGGGTGGTAATCCGCCGCAAGGGCGGACGTAAGCTCGTCCAGCGCCCCACTGGTGGCCTTGGCCGCCTGCCGCTCCATGGCGCGGTAGAGCGCGATCACTCGTTCGCCGAAGGCCGTCACCTCGGTGCCCGCGCCACGGCGGCCGGGGAAGGTGACGATCACGCGCTGCTCGAACATACGGTCCAGCTCGTCCACCAGCAGCCAGGCGCGGCGATAACTCATGCCGATGGCCTTGGCGGCGGCGAGGATGGAGCGGTGTTCGCGGATCGCCTCCAGAAGCTTGATCTTGCCCGGCCCGAGGCGCCGGCCGTCGGCGAAGTCCACGCGCAGGAACAGGCGGGTGCCGTCCCGGCCTTGCCCGTCCTTGGTGCGGCTGTCCTTGCTGCGGCCACTGCCGCCCGTTCCGCCGCTCATGATGCTTCTCCTCGGATGCCGCCCGGCGCACCGCCTGTCCCGGGAGCCCGGAACAGCGCAGTCAGCATACCGGAAGCCGGCGACCTCGGAAACGCCGGAGGGCGACGGAAGCGCTCCGAAGATCAGGCGCGGAAGGAGGCTCAGGCGCGGGACACTTGGCCACCGGCCGAGTGGCCGGCGCTCTGACGGCGCGGGGCGGCCGAAAGGCGGCCGTTGACGATGGCCGACAGGCCGAGGATGACCGCCACCGTCGCCACATAGGCGATCACCTGCATGCCCGTGGGCTCGGCGCGGTAGCCGACCAGCGTGCGCAGCACGCGGCCCAGCGCGCTGTCGTCGGCCAGCAGCCAGCTCGAATTCCACACCGGCTCGGCCAGCGACTGGATGAAGCCGGAATCCTGCAGGATGCCAACCACCTGCGCGGCAAGGCCGGCGGCCAGCAGCGTGATGAGGACGGACGTGACCTTGAACAAGTGCTTGAGCGGGATCGCCACGAGGCCGCGATAGAGCAGCAGCGACAGGGCCGCGCCACCGGCGAGGCCCGCAAGGCCGCCGAGCACGACCTGGCCCGTCGAGTCGGCGCCGGTGCTGGCGATGCCATAGAGGAAGAGCACGATCTCGACACCCTCGCGCAGCACGGCCATGCCGACGACGATGGCCAGCGCGGCGAGGGGCTTGCGCCCCTCCTTCACGTCACGGCCGACTTCCCGCATCTCCATGACCATGTGCTTGCCGTGGCTCGCCATCCAGACGACCGTCCACACCAGCATGACCACCGCGACGGAAAGGATGGCGGCGTTCAGGATGTCCTGGCCAGAGCCATCGAACGTGGAAGCGATGGTGTCGGCGAAGAGCGCGAGCACGCCCGAGCCGGCGATCCCGCCCAGAATGCCGAGGCTGATCCAGAGGCCGCGATGGCGGATGCCCTCGGAGGCGGCGAGCACCACGCCGGTGACAATACCGGCCTCGAGGACTTCCCGGAAAACGATCAGAAGCGCGGCAATCATCGCGACCTGTCCTTCTGTCCCCGACGGCCGCTGCCGGCACGCACGAGCGGGCACAAACGCTGCCCTGAGGGCCATCGCCCCGGGGGCGATCAAGGCCGGCGGGACGAAAACCAGTTGAATATGACGAAATCCTATCACTCGGGTGCGGCCCCTGTCACGGCAACGGCTGAGGTTTGGAATTGTTCAAATGAAAAGCTGCGCACCCATCCAGCGACCGTTCAGACTATAGTTGGAGGGCGGCTGCACCCGGCCGCGATCGGCGCGTGTTCAGCGTTTGCAGCGGGGCGCGACGAAACGGCCCAGCGCGACGCGGATACAGGTGACGTTACGTCTTCTACTAAGGAGTGCGTCGCTTTGACTTGGGGGCGTCAAGTCGATGACCCGCACTCTGGACATGGAACAATTCCATTATTTTCCCAAGCGCTTGCCCGTCACCAGCCCGGCTCATACTCTCCGCGGCGACGGGGCAAAGGCCCCGGTTCCGGTTGTCCCTGCCCCGGTTGCCCGGGCGCCGGTTCCTGTATTCGAATTTCAAGGAGAGAAGGTCGATGCGCGCGCATTTTCTCGGCGCAGTCATCGCGTCAGTTGCAGCCTTCGCGAGCCCCGTGCTCGCGGATGCGCCGAAGCCGCGTGACGTGATCGTCCATTATGCCGACCTCGCCGAGGTGTCTTACGGGACGTCCGCCGCCACCGCCAAGGACATGCAGAAGGCCATCGACGCCTTCCTCGCCGCCCCCAGCGCCGACACCCTCGGCAAGGCCCGGGATGCCTGGAAGGCAGCCCGCGTCTATTACCAGCAGACCGAGGCCTTCCGCTTCGGCAACAAGATCGTCGACGAGTGGGAAGGCAATGTGAACGCCTGGCCGCTGGACGAAGGCCTCATCGATTACGTGGACAAGAAGAGCTACGGCGAGAAGTCGGACGAGAACCCGCTCTACACCGCCAACGTGATCGCCTCGAAGTCCATCCGCATCGGCAAGAAGACGGTGGACGTCACCAAGATCACCCCCAAGCTGCTGCATGAGCTGAACTCGGCCGGCGGCGTCGAGGCGAACGTGGGCTCCGGCTGGCACGCCATCGAGTTCCTGCTGTGGGGCCAGAACCTCCACAACGCGACGCCCAGCCAGGGCCAGCGCTCCTACACCGACTATGACCTGAAGAACTGCACCAACGGCAATTGCGACCGCCGCGGCGAATATCTGAAGGTCGCGACCCAGACGCTGGTCGCCGATCTCGACGAGATGACTGCCAACTGGGGCGCCAAGGGCAAGGCGCGCGCCGCGCTCATCAAGAAGAACGACAAGGCCGGCCTCGCCACCATCTTCACCGGCCTCGGCTCCCTCTCCTATGGCGAACTCGCCGGCGAGCGCATGAAGCTCGGCCTCATCCTCCACGATCCGGAGGAAGCGCACGACTGCTTCTCCAACAACACCCAGAACGCGCACTATTACGACGAAGTGGGCATCCGCAACGTCTATTACGGCTCCTACGTGAAGCCGGACGGCGCCAAGGTCACCGGCCCCTCGGTCGCCGACCTCATCCGCGCCGCCGACCCGAAGATCGCCGACGAGATCGACGCCAAGTCCGACGCCGCTTTGGCCGCCCTCAAGGCCCTGAAGGACGTGGCGGATTCCGGCGAGATCACCTACGACAAGATGCTTGAGGAGGGGAACACCAAGGGCGCCAAGCTGATTCAGGACGGCGTCGACGCCCTGGTGGCCCAGGCCCACGCCATCGAGCGCGGCGTCGCGGTCCTCAAGATCCAGATCAAGGTGGAAGGCTCCAAGAGCCTCGATGATCCGAAGAACGCGAAGAAGAAGTGAGACGATGACGATGGGACGGACGCGATGATTTCGCGTCGGGCGCTCCTTGCGGGCGCAGCGGCTGCGGGGGCGGCGGGGTTCGCCCCCTCCGCCCTCGGCCGCGTACCGGCCTCCGTGGATACGCTGCCGAAGACGGCGCCGGTGCGCCGGCTCGCCCTCTCGGCGGCGGAAATGGAAATGCCGCTGCTCGGGCCGGGCAAGCCGGTGACCAAGGGCTTCTGCGCCTATAACGGCACGCCCTTTCTCACCCTGCGCGCGCCCGTGGGCACCCGCCTGATGGTGGATTTCGAGAACCGCCTGCCGGACCTCACCACCGTCCACTGGCACGGCGTGCGCGTGCCGTATCTCTCGGACGGGGTGTCGCCCATTACCCAGGCGCCAATCCCGGCGGGCAGCACATTCACCTACAACGTGCCCCTGCCCGATCCCGGCTTCTATTTCTTCCATCCCCATTGCGACGAGACGGGACAGGTGGGCCGTGGCCTCGTCGGGCTGCTCGTGGTGGACGATCCCGCCGAGGCAAAGCTCGGCTTCGATGCCGAGCACTTCATCGTGGTGAAGGACTGGCGGCTCGACGAGAAGGACGGCCGCTGGCTGGAGATGTTCACCGACGAAGGCGCCTCCACCGCCGGCACCTTCGGCACGGTGCGCGCCACCAACGGCTCCATCGTGCCGCCCCGCGTCGACGCGCCGGCCTATGGCGACGTGCGGCTGCGCGTGATCGTCGCCGATTCCACCCGCACCATCGATTTCGGCTGCGAGACGGAAGACGCGGCCATCATCGCCATTGACGGGCAGGCCCTGACACCGCTGCCCTTTTCCAAGCTGCCGAACGAGATCTGGCGCATGGGCCCGGCCATGCGCATCGACGTCCATGTGCGCATGCCCGGCCCCGGCGAGGAGGTGAAGGTCTATGACTACCGCACCGCCGAGCCCTATCTGCTCACCACTCTGGTCGGCGTCGACAAGGGCCGAAAGAAGACCGCCTTCCGCCCCAAGGCGCTGCCCGCCGCGAAGGTACCCCTGCCGGACGTGAAGCGCGCGAGCCGCCTCGACTATCTCGTGCAGACCGCTGCCGGCCCCATCGTGAGCGGCGATCCCCTGCCGCCGGACGATCCGCTGGCCAAGGCGCTCATCGCCTCCGCCTGCGTCGGCAGCAAGACCTTCTGGGCCATCAACCGCAATTCCTGGGGCGCCGGCGCGGACCTGCGCCTGCCGCCGCCGCTGGCGACGCTGAAGGACGGGTCGAGCTACATCGTCTCCATCACCAACGTCACCAAGCACGTCCACCCCATGCACCTGCACGGGCACGTGTTCCGTGTGCTGTCCTCCTCCAAGAAGAAGGACATCCCGCCCTATCTCGCCGATACGGTCATGACCGAGCCCAACGAGACGGTGGAGATCGCCTTCCGCGCCACCAGCGGCGACTGGGTGTTCCACTGCCACATCCTCGAGCACATGGATTCGGGGCTCATGGGCTGGATCAGGGTGGTCTGATGAGCGGGCGCCTCCTTCTCGTGCTGCTCGCCGCCCTCGCGACCACGCCCAGCGCGGCCGAGACTTTGGACAAGCTGGACCTCGCCATCGGCAAGGCGCTGTTCAAGCGCCCGTGGGTGCCCGCCCCCGCCTCGACGCGCGGCGACGATGGCCTCGGCCCGCTGTTCGATGCCCGCTCCTGCGCCACCTGCCACCCCGCCGATCGCCGCGCTCCCGCGCGTCTGGAGAACGGAACGGCGGAGCGCGGCTTCGTCTTGATGATCGGCCGGCCGGACGGCAGCGGCGATCCGGTCTATGGCCGGCGCTTCCAGATCGATGCGGTGCCGGGCATCCCCGGCGAAGGCGTCATCGGCGTCACCGATACGCCGCTGCCGGACGGCCGCATGGCTCGCAAGCCCCATCCCGAGGCACTGGGCTACGGCCCGCTCGATCCGGAGAGCGGACTGTCTCTCCGCGTGGGGCCGGACCTGAAGGGCCGCGGGGCGCTCGCCGCCGTGCCGGATGCCGCCATCCTGGCGGTGGAGCGGGAGCAGGCGAAGGGCACCGACGGCGTGAAGGGCATGGCGCGGCGCGTCACCCTCGCCGACGGCAGCACCGCCATCGGCCGCTTCGGCTGGAAGGCGTCGCAGCCGACCCTCGCCGGCCAGTCGGCGGAAGCCTTCTTCCTCGATCTCGGCCTCTCCAACCGCTTCCATCCCGAGCCGTGGGGCGACTGCACCCCCACCCAGACCGCCTGCAGAACGGCACTTCATGGCAATGCCAACGCCACCTCGGGGGATGCGGACGACGAATTGGAAATCGGCTCGGCGGTGCTCGACCGGGTGGTGGCCTATGTCGCCTCCCTGCCCCAGCCCGAGCCGGAAGAGCTGCCCAAGGCCGAGGCGAAGCGCGGCGCGGCGCTGTTCGCCTCCACCGGCTGCGCCCAATGCCACCGGCCGTCTTTGCCCATGGCCGGCGGCGGCGAGGCACGCATGTACACGGACCTGCTGCTGCACGAGATGGGCCCGGACCTCGGCGACACCATGCCGGAGCCGGGCGTCGGCGCCTCGCAATGGCGCACCGCGCCGCTCGCCGGCCTCTCCGATGCGCTTGCCGCCAAAACCGGCCTGCTGCACGACGGCCGCGCGCGCACGGTGGAGGAGGTGATCGCCTGGCACGGCGGCGAGGCGGCGACGGCGCAGCGGCGCTTCGGCGCGCTCCCGCCCAAGGACAGGGCGGCGCTGGTGCGCTACGTTTCCAGCCTGTGATTTCCGCCGGCTGCGGCCGGCACCGACCTGATATTGCGGATCGACGTCATGATCGAAGCCATGCGCCTTTCTTCCTCCCGCCTCGCTGGCGCCGCCCTCGCCGCCACGCTCGCCTTTGGCGCCGTCCCGGCCGCCGCGGCCGATCCGAAGCTTGATCCGGTGCCGCTCATCGAGGGCTGGCTGCTGCCGCGCTATGATGCGCTCGCCGCCTCCACCGCCGCACAGGCGAAGGCCTGGGCCGCCTTCTGCCCCGCCCCCTCGGCGGCCGGCGTCGCGCCGCTGAAGGAGGCCTACAACAAGGCCGCGGATGCGTGGAATGCGGTGGAGTTCGTCACCTTCGGCCCCATCACCTTGTCGCTGCGGGCCGACCGCATCTCCTTCTTCCCGGACCGGCGCAACGGCGTGACGCGCGGCCTTGCCGAGATCATTGCCGACAGCGATCCCGCCCGCCTCGCGCCCGAGCGCTTCACCCAGTCGAGCGCCGCCGTGCAGGGCCTACCGGCGCTGGAGCGCCTGCTTTACGACGAAGGTGCCGCCGATGCGCTGGTCTCCGGCCCCGAAGCGGCGCGGCGCTGTGCGCTGGGCACTGCCATCGCCAACAATCTCGCCACCATCACGGGGGAAATCCGCACCGCCTGGGGCGACAAGTCCTCCGGCGTGCTCGGTGCCATCGTCTCCGGCAAGGGCGATCCGGCCCTGTTCCCGGATGTGGGCGCCCTGCCCGGCATGATCCTCACCGACCTCTCCGGCGCCTACCAGCGGGTGACCGACACGAAGCTCCTGCCCGTGCTCGGTGCCAGTCCCGCCGATGCCAAGCCGACGGTCGCCGACAGTTGGCGTTCCGGCCGCTCCGGCCGCGTCGCCGCGAACATGATCCACAGCGCCGACGCGCTCCTCGTCGCCGTGGGGACGCAGATGCCGAGCCGGCCGCAATTCGTGGTCAACAAGGCCGCCACCGCCGCCGATGCCGCCGCCGACAAGCTGCCCGCAGACATCGGCGCAGCCGCCGCCACCGCATCGGGCGCGCAGGGCATCCAGGCAACGATCAAGACCTTCAAGGCCGCGCAGCTCGCCGTCTACAAGCCCATCGCCTCCTATTTCGGCATCTCGCTGGGCTTCAATGCCCTCGACGGCGACTGATATGCGCGCGCGCCTCGACCACGCCCCGCTCATCGGCCGGCGCGGCCTGCTCCTCGGCGGCGCGGCCCTCCTCGCGTCGGCCGCCTTACCGGGCTGCCTGCGCGCCGCCGAGCTGGACGAAGGCTGGCTGGCGACGGCGGGGGTGGGCGAAGGCTTCGCCGCCATCGGCCTCGATCCCAGCTTCGCGCCGACCCCCGAGGCGCCCTCCGACGCTCGCCTGCACGGCATCGAGGCGAGCCCGGTGGGTCCGCTCGCCGTGGCGGTGGGGCGGCGGCCGGGGCGCATCGCGCTCGTGTTCGACCGGCGCAAGGGCGGCGTGGTCGCGAGTTTTGGGCCGGGCGAGGGCCGTGTCTTCTCGGGCCATGGCCGCTTCTCGGCGGACGGCCGACTGTTCCTGACCAACGAGATCGAGCGCCCGGCCGACGGCGTGCGCGCCATGGGCCGCGGCGTCGTCGCCGTGCGGGCGGTGGACGGCGGCTTCGCCATCCGTGACGAATGGGCAAGCGGCGGCGACGGCCCGCACGATCTGATGCGCTCGGGCACCGCCCTCGTGATCGCCAATGGCGGCATCGAGCCTAACACGCCGGAGGCGCGCGACGCCGAGGTGACGGGCTCCGGCATCACCCTGGTGGATCCCGAGACCGGCGCCGTGCGGGGCGAGGGCAAGCTGTCCGCCGATCTCGCCAGCCTGTCGCTCCGCCACCTCGCCCGCGACGGCAATGGCGGCACGGTGGTGGCGGCGCAGGACCTGCTGAAGGACGGCGAGGCCCGCCCCCTGCTCTTCCGCATCGCCGCCGATGGCACGCTCTCCCCCTTCGATGCGCCGGACGAAGCCTGGCGGGCGCTGCGCGGCTATGTAGGGTCGGTGGCCTATGATCCCTCCGGCCGCTTCGTCGCCTGCGCCACCCCGCGCGGCAATCAGGTCGCCGTATGGCAGGCGGATGGCCGCTATATCGGGGCGGTGCCGCTCACCGATGGCTGCGGCCTCGCGGCGGGGGCTGAGGCGGGCACCTTCGTCGCGGCATCCGGCTATGGCGAGGTGATCGTGGTGAGGGCCGCAGCCGAGGGCGTCGCCATCACCGCGCGGCGCACCGGCGGGCCGCGCTACGACAATCACATGGTCCGCATCGGCTGATTTTGACGCAAGCTCACGCAACCTTCTTGTTTTTGCGCCATTATCCGGGGCGTGCCCATGTGGGCAGGGGATGGCGGGCAGCGGGAGAATGGCGATGAACTGGGTCGTGCTGGTCGGCAGCGTTCGCAAGGGGTCCCTCAATGCCGCGCTGGCCCGCGCGCTCGCGGGAATCGCGCCGGAGGGGACGACGCTGGAGATCCTGCCCTCCATCGCCGAATTCCCCATCTATGACGGGGATATCGAGGCGGAAGGCTTCCCGGCCCCGGTGACGGCCATGGGGGAGAAGGTCGCGGCGGCGGATGCGCTCGTCATCGTGACGCCGGAATACAATTACTCGGTGCCCGGCGGCCTGAAGAACGCGATCGACTGGCTGTCGCGTCTGAAGCCGCAGCCGCTCGCCGGCAAGCCCACCCTCATCCTGTCCGCTTCGCCCGGCTCCATGGGCGGGGCGCGCGCGCAATATCACCTGCGGCAGGTGCTGGTGGCGCTCAACGCCCACGTGATGAACGTGCCGGAGGTGATGGTCGCCCAGGCCCACACCAAGATCACGGACGGCGTCGTTACCGACCAGGGCACGCTGGACTTCACGAAGAAGCAACTTTCCGCCTTCGCCACCTTCGTGAGGAAGGCCAAGGCCGGGGACGCGGCGGGCTGAGGCCCGCTCACCCCTCGGCGTATTCCGCGTAGGACATGGGCGTCTCATAGACCCGCACGGAGGCGAGCGTGGGCAGGAGCGGCTTCATCCGCGTCCAGATCCACGCCGCGATGATCTCGGCGGTCGGGTTTTCCAGCCCCTCGATGTCGTTAAGACAATAATGGTCCAACTGCTTCAAGAGCGGGCCGAAGGCGTTCTCCACATCGAAGAAGTCCACCACGAAGCCCGTCACCGGGTCCACCGGCCCCTCCAACGCAAGGTCCACGCGATAGGAATGGCCGTGCACCCGCCGGCAGCGGTGGGTTTCCGGCACGTTGGGCAGGAAATGCGCGGCCTCGAAAGTGAAGCCCTGGGTGATCCGCACGCGGCCGGGCAGCGCCGCCGGGGTGTCACGGGTGGTCATGGAATTCCGATCATCTTGTGGGTCTGGACGGACAGGCGCCAGCGCGGATGGGCGAGGCAATAGGCCACCGCCGCATCTGTGTTCGCGCGGCGATCCGGGCCGTCCATGGGCTGGAGGAAAAAGTTGGTGAAGGGGAGGTCCGCGACCTCGGCGGGGTCGAGCCCGGCCTGCGGGAAGACGAGCTTGAGCTCGTGGCCGACACGCTGCTTCAGCTCGGTGCCGGCCTTGGGGCTGACGCAGATCCAGTCGAGCCCCTCCGGCGCGACGACCGTGCCGTTGGTCTCCACCGCGATCTCGAAGCCCCGCCCATGCACTGCCGCGATGGCCGCAGGATCGAGCTGGAGCAAGGGCTCGCCGCCCGTGAAGACGACGAAGCGGCGTTCAGTACCTGCGTTGCCCCACACGGAGCCGATGGCATCCGCGAGCGCCTCGGCATCGGCGAAGCGGCCGCCGCCCTCGCCATCCAGGCCGATGAAATCGGTGTCGCAGAAACGGCACTGGGCGGCGGCACGATCCTCCTCCCGCCCGGACCACAGGTTACACCCCGCGAACCGGCAGAAGACGGCAGCACGCCCCGCCTGCGCCCCCTCCCCCTGCAGGGTGAGGAACATTTCCTTGACTGAATAGGCCATGAGGCGACGCCTTTAGACCGAACGCGCCCGCGAGGGAAGCGCCGGCCCGGCATAGGTCGCCTGCGCGGACGGGATCACGGCGCAAGGCGCCGCGGCCCTATTGGGCGGGGGCGGTCGGCGTGGCGGCCGGCTGCACGCTGGCGGACTGGCCCACGGGACCGGGCGGATGCGCCGCGCGGGCCTGATCGAGGCCGGTGATGCGCACCCCCTCCATCTGAACCGTGTTGGAGGACGCGGTTCCGTTGGCGCTGGCAAGCGCGCTTTGCAGCTGCGGCGCCATTTCGGCGAGTTGGGCGAACTTGCCGTGGTTGAAACTGTCGAGGGCCTTCACGTCGGTCATGTCGACCACGACGGCGCCAAGACCCACGAGTTCGGTGTCGTTGGCGTATTCGCCGAGCCGCGGCTTCTTGCCGGCAAGGAAGTCGGAGAAGCCGAGCGCCTTGTCGTCGCGGGAGACGACCACGATGAACGGCTTCGGCGGCTTGCCGAAGCGGCGCAGCTGGGTCTTGAACACGTCCACGTCGATGTCGGGCGCAGCGAGGATGATGTTGCCGATCTTGTTCACCGGCAGCGTCTTGCCGGAGATGCGGATCTGCCGCAGGGCCTCCACCGTCAGCCAGTTGCCCATGGAGTGGGCGAGGATGCTCACCTGGTCCGCGCCGCTGCCGAAGGCGAGGCGGATGGTCTCCTCCAGCTGGTCGCGGGCGGCGGTGGCGCTGTTGTTGTCGTAGACATAGCCCTCGGTGGTCGCCCGCGAGGCCCAGGTGAAGAGGATGGGAACCGCCGGCGCATCGGAGTCCGTCGCCATCTGCGCGAGACGGTACAGCGCCTCGGAAAACATGGTGTTGTAGCCATGCACGAAGATGAAGACGTTGCGCTTGCCGGCGGGCCGGCGGGCCAGCTCGCTCTTCAGGTCGCGCAGGAACTCGCCTTCGGTGTCACGGTAGATGGCCTCGCGCACCACCATGTCGGTGGTGGGATTGCCGAGGCCGTTCTTCGGCCACTCGATCTCGCCCGGCCTGTGGGTGGGCGGCACGGAGAGGTCGATCTTCGCGAAATTGAGCTGGGCGGAGCGTTCGCCGTTGAAGAAGACGCCGGGGCGCGGATCACGCTCGCGGGTGGAGGCGACGAGGATCACCTGCTCGCGGGCCCCCTCCGCCAGCGGGGCGGAAACCGGGACGAGGGCGTCGATGCCAGGGCGATCGGAGCAGCCGGCGACGAGCATCACCACCGTCGCGGCGGCCATGAGGCGCAAGGCCAGATTGCGGAACGTCATGCGCCAAAGTCCCCCAAAGTCCGCCACGCCCACCTGCATGCCCCCGCATGGAACGGCCTTCTTGGCACAAACAATGAGGCGGATGAACGGCGATCGCGGGAAATGCTGAACACCGGTGAAATGGTGCCGGCGCGGCCACGCTGCCGATTACCACAAATTGCATGAACGATCTGATCGACCCCTATTCCACAAAACGCTCTTGCAAATCGGCAAACCCGGATTGCGAACGTGGTTCTCGTCCCGAAGCGGCTGCGCGCCTATCTCTGGCACCAGACAGATACCAGGCTCCGCACGCCGGAGGAGGACGCCATGCCGAACACCACCGAGACCACCGGGCCGCTGACCGGACTTCACCACGTCACGGCCATCACCGCGGATGCGCCCTACAACCACCGCTTCTACACCCAGACGCTGGGCATGCGCCTCGTGAAGAAGACGGTGAACCAGGACGACGTGTCCGCCTATCACCTCTTCTATGCCGACGGGGAGGCCAACCCCGGCACCGACCTCACCTTCTTCGACTGGCCGGTGCCGCGCGAGCGCCGGGGCAGCCACGCCGCCGTGCGCACCTCACTGCGGGTGCGCGATGAGGCGGCGCTGGAATACTGGGCGGCGCGCCTCACTGACGCGGGCGTTTCCCACGCCGGCATCGAGACACGCGACGACCGCCACCAGCTTCCCTTCGAGGACAGGGAGGGCCAGCGCCTTGCCCTGATCGTCGATGACGGCAAGGGTCCGGGCGTCGCCTGGGCCAAGAGCCCGGTGCCGGAGGCGCACCAGATTCGCGGCCTCGGCCCGATCCTGATCTCGGTGCCGGACCTTGCCCCCACCGCTGCCGTGCTGATCCACGTGATGGGCATGAAGGAGGTGCGCACCTATGCCGCCGAGGACGGCCGCGCCATCCATGTGTTCGAGATGGGCGCGGGCGGCCCCGCCGCGGAAGTGCATGTGAAGGTGGAGCCGGGCCTTTCCCCCGCCGGACAGGGCGCGGGCGCGGTGCACCATGTGGCGTTCCGCGTCACCACCTTCGACCAGTACGAGGAATGGGCGCGGCGGCTGAAGGAGCTGCGCATCCCCAACAGCGGGATGGTGGATCGCTTCTACTTCCGCTCGCTCTATTTCCGCGAGCCGAACGGCGTGCTGTTCGAGCTGGCCACCGACGGGCCGGGATTTGCCGCCGACGAGGACGCCGCGCACCTCGGCGAACGCCTCGCCTTGCCACCCTTCCTGGAAGGCCGTCGCTCTGCCATCGAAGCCGGGCTGAAGCCGCTCTGAGGCGAACGGGCTGGCCAGCCCGCGCGGCGCCTGAGCGAAGGCAGCCCATAACAAAAAAGGCCGGTCGGACGGGGAGATCCCGTCCGACCGGCCTTTTGATTGCGTCTCAGGCGAGCGTCAGGCGCGCTCTTCCAGCGGGTGCGTGCGCAGCCGCATGGGATCGTAGAAGGGGGTGCGCACCACCGTCGCCTCGAAGCTCTCGTCTCCATCAGCAACAGAAAGCGCGGTGCCGAGCGCGGTCACGTCGGGCCGCAGCGAGACCAGCGCCAGCGACTTCATGAGATGGCGGCTGTAGGTGGTGGAATTCACCACGCCCACCTCGTCGCCATCCTTGAAGATTTTCGCGCCGGGCGTGATCGCCTTGGCCGCCAGCACTTCGAGTCCGGCCTGATGGGTGCGCTCCGTGCCCTTGCGGGCGAGGAGGGCCGCCTTGCCGCGGAAGTCCGGCTTGGAGAGGTCCACGGACCAGTCCATCAGCACCTCGAAGGGCGTCGTGTCCTTGTGCGGCATGTCGAAGGGGAAGAACAGCAGGGAGCCTTCCACCCGCACGATGTCGAGGCAATCCCACGACACCGGCATGGCGCCGAACGGCTTGCCCATCTCGAGGATTTTGTCCCAGAGGAAGACCGCATCCTTCGCCGCGCAGAAGACTTCGTAGCCGCGCTCGGCCGAGTAGCCGCCGCGGGCGAGCGACACCGGAATGCCGAACAGGGTGGTCTTGCCGTGCCCGAAATAGGGCAGGTCCTTCAGCACCATCGGCGTGTGGGGGGAGAGGATGTCGAGGGCGAGCGGGCCCTGCAGGGAGAGGATGTGGACGTCGTTGTCACGGCTGAAGGTGACATCGAAGCCCTCCGCCACCACCGGCAGCGCCTCTTCCAGCGCGCCGCCGCCGTGGGACAGGCGGAACTTGCCGTCGCCGTCCACATAGACGAGCACGTCGTCGATGAGCCCGCCTTCGTCATCGACGATGGAGGAGATCATGGAGCGGCCGGCCGGGATCTTGGCGATGTCCGCGGTGAGCAGCTTGTTGAGGAAGGCGAGGGCGTCCGGGCCACCGATGTCGATGATCTTCAGGGCGGACACGTCGAAGAGGCCGGCCCGGGTGCGCACGGTCTCCGTCTCCACATAGGGATCGGTGGCGTAGTGCTGGGGAATCGCCATGTCGTTCCAGGATTCCTCCAGCTTGGAGCCGAGGTCCCGGTGACGGTCGTTGAGGATCGATTGGCGCAGAAGGATCGCGCTGGTCATGTGCCCTCTCTTGAAGGATGCCGGCCCGTGCGCCGGGCCCGTCGTTAAGGCGGGCGGCTCAGGCGGCCGGAAGGCCGGCCATGCGCGCCGCGACGACCGCATCCTGATGGCGGGTCAACGCTGCTGTCAATTACTTTTCCTCAGAAGAAATTTCTTTGGTAGCATGGCGCGAAAGGCGGCAAAGGAAAGCGAGGTGGGCCCATGCGTCGCCCAGATCGTGGTCATCCAGGAGGCGCCAAACGCCCAACTAATGGGCTTGCACCAAAAATGGCCCGTGGCACTCTCGTTTCTACCGCGTCAAAAAAGTTCACTGAGGGGAACAGGCGCGCCACAGCGTGATCGCAAATGGCAGGGACGGCCGCGGGGACTGCCCGCGCGCCGGCCCGGGCGGAGCTTGAGATATGTCCGAGACAAAGATGTGGGGCAAGGAAGAGTTCTGGGGGCTCGGCTTCGAGTGGGACCCCCAGTGGCTGCTGAGCGCCGAGCAGAAGGACCTGCAGGCGAAGCTCATCGCTTTGTGCGAGACCACGCTGCGGGCGAACGCCGTGGAGAGCGACGCCAACTACGTCTACCCTCGCAAGAATTTCGAGGCCCTGGCCACCCTCGGCCTGCTCTCGCTGAACGTTCCAAAGGAACTCGGCGGCCTCGGCCAGAACCATGTCTGCGCCGCCATGGTGGTGGAGACCATCGCCCGCTACGGCTGCCCCTCCACCGCCATGTGCTACACCATGCACCTCGGCGCCGTGGCCGCCGCGCTGCTGCGCCACCACGACAACCCGCTGCTCACCGACATCCTGAAGCGGCTGGACAGCGACGTGCTCATCGGCACGCTCTCCTATTCCGATCCCGAGACCGGCTCGCACTTCTGGTATCCCATCTCCTCCAAGGCCGAGGCCCATGGCGACGGCTGGAAGGTGACCAAGAAGGCCTCCTGGACCACCTCCGGCGGCTTCGCCGACTGGTACATCGTGCAGACCACCAGCCCCGGCTTCTCGGGCGACTATTCCGACCTTTCCTGCTTCCTCGTCACCAAGGACGAGGTGAAGGCCAACCCCTCCGAGTGGGACGGCCTCGGCCTGCGCGGCAACCAGTCCGGCCCCATCGTGGTGGAGAATGCGGTGCTGCCGAAGGAGGCCCTCGTCGGCCCCATCGGCGACGGCGCCAAGTCCAACGACGAGGTGGTGGACCCCTTCTTCCTCACCTGCTCGTCGGCCTGCTGGAACGGTATCTCGCTGGCGGTCATCGACATTGCCAAGCGCCACACCACCCGCAAGACCCACAATGACGTGGGCATGCGCGTCGCCGACTACCCCACGATCCAGGACTATGTGGGCGAGGCGATCATGGACACCAATGCCTGCCGCGCCTTCGACTATCAGATGGCGCAGGCGCTGGATTCGGTGACCAACAATTGCGACTGGTCGATCCACAAGGACATCGACGCGCTCCCCCGCTCTACCCTGCTCCACTGGCTGTGGCAGGTGAAGTTCGAGGCGGCGAAGAACGTCGCCCATGTGGTGGACAAGATGCTCCACGCCACCGGCGGCACGGGCTTCCGCCCGGCGCTCCAGATCGAGCGCTATCTGCGCGACGGCAAGGCCGGCTGGGTGATGGGCCCCACCAACGAGGTGCTGCGCCAGTTCGTCGGCAAGGCCGCGCTGCTGGGCTTCGGCTCGCTGGACTACTGGAACAAGTCGATCAACGAGCGCGTGCTCAACAACGAGATCAAGAAGATGGACGAGGCGGAGAAGCGCGCCTTCGCCGAAAAGCTGCTGGCCGAGCTTCAGCCGGCCAAGGTGGCGTAACGCGGGACGCCACCACGCGGAGCCTTCGTCCCTCTCCGTCGCTCAGGAGGGGGGCGAAGGCCCGCGCGCCCGCCATCGAAGGGGATTATCATGGACGGGCTGTCGCATTTCAGAAAGTACCTTGCCATGACGACCATTGATCTCGACGCCCGTTTCGACCCGCGCGAACTGCGCAACGCCCTCGGCCGCTTCGCCACCGGCATCGCCGTGGTGATGGCGCAGGACGAGGACGGCCCCATCGGCGTGACGGTGAATTCCTTCTCCTCCGTCTCGCTGGACCCGCCGCTGATTCTCTTCTCCATGGCCCGCTCGCTGCATTCGCTGGCGCGGCTGGAGAAGGTGAAGGCCTATTCGGTCAATATCCTCATGGAGAGCCAGCAGGACATCTCCAACCGCTTCGCCCGTGCCGGCGAGGATAAGTTCTCGGCAACACCCTGGGAGGTCGGCCCCTCCGGCGCGCCGCGCCTCGTGCCCGCCCATGCCATCTTCGAGTGCGTGCCCTACGCCCATTACGACGGCGGGGATCATGTGATCTTCGTCGGCCGGGTGGTGCATCTGCACGCCGAGGGCGAGGGCGACCCGCTGCTCTATTACCGCGGCAGCTACCGGCTGCTCGCATCCATCGCTCAAGAGGGGTGAATGGACGCCTCCCTCCTTCCGCCCGGCCCTTCCTCGACCACCGCCGCCCGCGAACGGGTGGTGGTGCGTGGCGGCGGCATGGCCGCCCTCTCGCTCGGCGCCGGAGACCGACTGACCGTGCTGGACCCGGAAGGGCTCCAGCCGGCGCTGGTTTTCGTCACCGACACCGATGCTGTGGAAGGCTGGGACGGCGCTGGCGTCGAGACGCTGCCGGCGCTTCTGGACCAGCGGGGAGAAGGCAGCGCGGAGGTCGCCCGGCTTCTGGCGGAAAGCGGCTTCGCGCCGGCAGCGCTGGCGGGACGGACATTGCTTTCGCGAGAGAGCGGCACGGGCGAGACGGCGGACGTCGCGGCCCGGGCTGATGTGCTCGTGGTGATCGCCGCCCCCGGGGGCCCCATGTCCCCGGACGCGCAGGACGCGCCCACCGACCTCATCGTCACCGTCACCCGTGCGCGGGGCCGCGGCCGTCCCCTCCCCGCCCCGCTCGCGCCGCCGAAGCTCGACGTGCGCGTACCGGCGGCCGAGGCCCGGGCCTATCGGGTGAAGGCGGGCGACTACATCCAGATCATCGACGTCGATGGCCGCCAGTGCGCCGACTTCCTCGCCTTTGACGCCGCCGCGCTGGAGACGGGCGCGGAATTCGGCCTCGACGCCACCACCACCCGCACGCTCATGGGCGCCGCCTTTCCGGGGCCGGGGCTCCATTCCAAATATTACGACGAGCGCCAGCTGCCGCTGGTGGAGGTGATCCGCGACACGGTGGGCCGCCACGACACCTTCGCCCTCGCCTGCTCGGCGAAGTATTACGAGGACATGGGCTATCCCGGCCACGCCAACTGCACGGACAATTTCAACGCCGTGCTCGCGCCTTTGGGCATTCGGGAGCGCGCCGGCTGGCCGGCCATCAATTTCTTCTACAACACCGCCGTGGACCACACCAACGCGATCACCATGGACGAGCCGTGGTCGCGACCCGGCGACTATGTGCTGCTCAAGGCGCTGACCGACCTCGTGTGCGCCACCTCGTCCTGCGCCGACGACATCGACCCTGCCAATGGCTGGGAGCCCACCGACATCCATGTGCGCGTCTATGACGGCGCCGAAAACTTCTCCAAGGGGATCGCGTTCCGCATGAGTGCTGACGCCGAGCCGCGCCTGACGCGCGAGAGCGCTTTCCACCAGAGCCTTGCTGCCCATACGCGGAATTTCGTGGAGTATCGCGGCTTCTGGCTGCCCACCTGCTTCACCGGCGAGGGGCCCATCGCCGAATACTGGGCCTGCCGCGAGAAGGCCGCGGTGATGGACCTCTCCCCGCTGCGCAAGTTCGAGGTGACGGGGCCGGACGCCGAGATCCTGCTCCAGCGCACGGTGACGCGCGACATGCGCAAGCTGGCGGTGGGCCAGGTGGTCTATACTGCGCTCTGCTACGACCACGGCGGCATGATCGATGATGCCACCGTGTTCCGCCTGTCGCCGACCAATTTCCGACTGGTGTGCGGGGAGGAATTCACCGGCGCCTGGCTGCGCACCAAGGCGGCGGAATGGGGCCTTAACGTCCACGTCCGCTCATCGACCGACCAGTTGCACAATATCGCCGTGCAGGGGCCGCTCGCGCGGGAGATTCTCGCCGAGGTGATTTGGACCGGACCGACCCAGCCCGCCATCGCCGAGCTGAAGTGGTTCCGCTTCGCTGTCGCGCGCCTCGGGGGTCCCACGGGGCCGGCTCTGGTGGTTTCGCGCACCGGCTATACGGGCGAACTCGGCTTTGAAATCTGGTGCCATCCCAAGGACGGCAAGGCGCTGTTCGAGGCCGTCTGGGCGGCGGGCGCGCCGAAGGGCATGAAGCCTCTCGGCCTTTCCGCGCTGGACATGCTGCGCATCGAGGCGGGGCTCGTCTTCGCGGGCTACGAGTTCTGCGACCAGACCGACCCCTTTGAGGCCGGCATCGGCTTCGCCGTGGCGGACAAGGACGAGGATTTCGTGGGGAAGGCGGCGCTGGCGCGGCGCAAGGCGAACCCGGCCAGGAAGCTCGTGGGGCTCAAGATCGAGGACAACGATGCGGTGGGCCATGGCGACCCGCTGTTCGTCGGCCGGGCGCAGGTGGGCGTTGTCACCAGCGCCACGCGCTCGCCCATCCTGAAGGCCCAGATCGCCCTCGCCCGCATCGATGTGGCCCATGCCGCGACCGGCACGGTCCTCGAGATCGGCAAGCTCGACGGGCACCGCAAGCGCATCGGCGCCGAGATCGTGCCCTTCCCCCATTTCGATCCGCAGAAGACGAGGGTGAGATCCTGACCTGTCATCGCCCGCGCGATGACATCTGAGCAGAGGTAAAACCAGCCCGGCCCCGCGCATTGCACCGCGGGGCCGCAGGCATTTGTTTCCCTAACGATAGCATGCCCAAGCATTGAGCGGGCGATGCGTGCAAATTGAGCCGCTTTCACCATCCAGTTGGCCAATTTATACGTTGACAAAAAAGTTTCTTCTCTGGAAACTCCCCTCCATAATTGAGGGGAATAACATGAGCATCGCAGCAACCAACGAGGCGATCGCCGCGCCTGAGGCCGGCACGCTTCAACGCAAGATCAGCTGGACCGGCGCCTTCTGGATCGCGAGCGGCGTGCCCGCCCTCGTGCTCTTCTCCATCGGTGCCATCGGCGCCACGGTAGGCGCGCCGGCCTGGTTCGTGTGGATCCTGTCCATCATCTTCGGCTTCATCCAGGCCTTCTCCTACGCCGAGATCGCCGGCCTGTTCCCGCACAAGTCTGGCGGGGCCTCGGTCTACGGCGCCATCGCCTGGGTGCGCTACGGCAAGCTGCTCGCGCCGTTCTCGGTGTGGTGCAACTGGCTGGCCTGGTCTCCGGTGCTCTCCATCGGCTCGGGCCTTGCGGCGGGCTACGTGCTCTCCATCCTGTTCGCGCCGGATGCCGCCATCAACACCTGGCAGCTCACGCTGGTGGATCTCGGCTGGCTGAAGGCGGGCCTCGCGCTGCGCATCAACGCCACCTTCATCCTCGGCGCGGTGCTGCTGCTCGTCGCCTTCGCCATCCAGCACCGCGGCATCAGCCAGACCGCCAAGGTGCAGGTCATCCTCGGCGTGGTGGCGCTGCTGCCGCTGATCCTCATCGGCCTCGTGCCGCTGTTCACCGGCGACGTGCTCGCCGCCAACCTCGGGCCGTTCGCCCCGCTCGCCAAGGACGAGGCCGGCAAGGTGATCGCCGGCGAGTGGAACATGGCGGGCCTGACCCTGATGGCCGGCGGCCTCTTCATCGCCGCGTGGTCCACCTACGGCTTCGAGACCGCGGTCTGCTACACGCGCGAGTTCCGCGACCCGAAGACGGATACCTTCAAGGCCATCCTCTACTCGGGCCTGCTCTGCATCTTCGTCTTCACCATCGTGCCCATCTCCTTCCAGGGCGTGCTCGGCCTCGGCCAGCTCGTGACCCCGGCGGTGCTGGACGCCTCCGGCACGGTGACGACGCCGGCGGTCTATTCCGGCATCCTCTCCGCCGACATCTATTCCGGCATGGGTGTCGCCAGCGCCATGGCGGACATGATCAAGGGCGGACCCATCGTCCACACCGTGATCGTGGTGATGCTGATCCTCGCGCTCATGCTGGCTATCATCACCTCCATGGCCGGCTCTTCCCGCACGCTCTACCAGGCGTCGGTGGACGGCTGGCTGCCCAAGTACCTCAGCCACGTGAACGAGAACGGCGCCCCCACCCGCGCCATGTGGACGGACCTCGGGTTCAACCTCATCCTGCTGATGATGTCGGACTACGTGTTCATCCTTGCCATCTCCAACGTCTGCTACATCCTCTTCAACTTCCTGAACCTGAATTCCGCCTGGATGCACCGCATCGACCGCCCCGCCTGGGAGCGCCCCTTCAAGGCCCCCGTCTGGCTCATCGGCATGGGTACGGTGCTTGCCTACGTGAACCTGTTCCTGCTCGGCATGGGTGCCGACATCTGGGGCGCGGGCACGCTGGTCACCGGGCTCATCGTATCGGCCGCCATCATCCCGGTGTTCCTGTTCCGGCACTATGTGACGGACAAGGGCCAGTTCCCGGCGGCGATGATGGAGGACATGCACCTCAAGGCCGAACCCGGTGCCGGCACGCGAGCGGGGATGCTGCCCTACCTCGCCCTCGTGCTTGGCGCCGTTGTCATCATCGTGGCCCGCAGCATTGCGGTCTATTGAACGGAGACGAAATGAGCGACCAGGGTATCAAGAGCCGCCCGACGTACGCCCCCATTGCCCCGGACCCGTCCGGACGGCACCACCTCCTGGTGGTTGAGGCGGCCGAGGTCCCGGCTGAAGCGCTGGCGGAGGGGGTCACCCCCTCCGCCTTCGAGGTCTGGACGGTGGCCCGGCGCAGCGCCGTGCCCTCCGCCCCGGCCATGGAGGAGGCGCCGGGCAGCGTCGCCGTCTTCCGCTCCGTGCCGCACCTGTTTTCCGCGCTGGAGGAGCGGCTCGCCCGCGAAACCATGGGGCTGCGCCTCTATGCGGCCGGCGCCGAGCCGTTCCTGTGGGATGTGTGGGGGCGCGCCGAGAAGGCCGGCCTCAGCCGGCAGGAGACCGCCTTCGCCGCGGTCGGCCCGAAGGCGCGGCGCATCTATTGCGTCCACTGCCGGACGGTGAGCGAGGGTGTCACCACCTCCATCTTCACCTGCCCGGGCTGCGGCGCATCCCTGTTCGTGCGCGATCATTTCTCACGGCGGCTCGCCGCCTTCATGGCCGTCCAGGTGGACGCCGAGGTGCCCGGTGAGGTGCCCGAGGCCGAGGAGCTCTACGCATGACCGCCGCCCAGCCCTTCAATGTGCGCGTGCGCGAGATCGTCGAGCTTGCGCCGAGCCTCAAGCGCTTCTCCTTCGAGCCCGCCCACGGCGGCGTATTCCCCACTCCGCCGGCGGGTGGGCACGTGCTCCTCACCCTGCGCGACGGGGCGCGGGTGATGAAGAACGCCTATTCCCTCGTCTCCCCGCCCTCCGAGCGCGCGCGCTACGACATCATCGTGCGCCTCGTCGCCCAGTCGCGCGGCGGCTCCTCCTATCTCCATCGGCGGGTCGCGCCGGGCGACGTGCTGGAGATGGCCAATCCGGTGAGCCTCTTCCCGCTCGCCTCCACCGCGAAGAAGCACCTGCTCATCGGCGGTGGCATCGGCATCACACCGCTCCTGTCCTTCCTGCCGGAGCTGAAGGCGCGCGGCGCGCGCTTCGAGCTGCACCAGCTCGCAACGCTGGAGGAAGTGCCGGTGTTCGAGCGCCTGCTCGCGCCCTATGCGGCGGGCGAGGAAATCCGCGTGCACGGCGGCGGCCGCGCCGCCTTCGATCTTGCGGGCCTGCTGGCGCGCCAGCCGCTGGGCACCCATGTCTATGTCTGCGGGCCGCACAGCCTGATGGAGGCGGTGGCCTCCACCGCTGCCGCGCTCGGCTGGCCCAAGGGCAAGGTGCACAAGGAGAGCTTCGGCGGCGACGTCACCGGCCTGCCGTTCCGCGCCGTGCTCCGGAAGTCCGGCATCGAGGTGGAGGTGGGCGAGAGCCAGAGCCTCTTGGAAGCCATCGAGGCGGCCGGCGTGGAGGCCCCGTGCCTGTGCCGCGGCGGCGCCTGCGGCCAGTGCGCCACCCCCCTCGTGGAGGGCGAGGCGGAGCACCGCGACGACTTCCTCTCCGCGGAGGAGAAGGCGGCCGGCACCCTCATCATGACCTGCGTGTCGCGTGCCCGCGGCCCGCGCATCGTCATCGACCTGTGATCCCGGGAGGTTCCATGACCCTTCAGTTCAAGCCCGCAGAGACCTTCCGCGACACCTTCACCTACAAGAAGTCGCCCGAGGATCTCCTGCGCTTCCCGTTCCCGTTCCCCGAAGACAGCTACATGTATTCGGTGAACATCGAGCCGCACGTGCGCGGGGGGCCCACCGCGGCCTTCCAGGCGGTGTTCGACGTTGACGAGCACTATATCGCCGAGTGCAAGGAGCGCGCCCGCATCCTCGCCGAGGACCCCAAGCGCTGCCAGGTGCTGCCGCACATGATGACGGCGGAGTGGGACAGCCTCGAGCTCATCATGGAAAGCCTCGCGGCAGATTATCCCGAGCACTTCACCCTGTCCAAGGACGGCGACGCCTGGACCTGGGTGAACCGGCCGCTCGGCATCCAGCAGAGCTTCATCTTCGGCAAGGCCGAGACGCTGCCCTGCGGGCCGTTCGAGTACATCACCCGGCAGGCGCAGGGCGATTTCACCCTTCAGGACCAGCGCGAGGACAACCTCTTCGTGGACGGCGGCATGGTGACGACCCAGGCCGACTGGTCGCTGGAGTTCGATATCGGCATGAGCTTCCAGGAATGGCACGGCCCGGTGCCGCTGGCGCACGAGAAGGGCGTGTTCGACCGGGCGCTGAAGTATCTCCTGCGCCTCCAGTACGGCCAGCCGGTGCGCCGCCTGAACTGGACCATGACGGTGAACCCGCGCCTCGACACCTCGCCAGAGAATTATCCGGTGTGGGGGCCGGACAAGGCGTCGATCACGCCGGAGAACGTGGCGGAGAAGGTGCATCTGCGCGTGGAGCTGCAGACGCTCTATCGCCTGCCCCGCTCCAACGCCATCCTGTTCGGCATCCGCTGCTATCTGACCAGCGTAGCGGACATCGCCAAGGTGCCGAAGTGGCGTCGGCGGCTGCATCGCGTGCTGCGCGACCTGCATCCGGACATCGCCGCCTACAAGGGCATTCCGCGCTTCCGGCAGATGGTGGTGGACCACCTCGCGCCGCTGGACGACGGCTCGCCGACCTCGCCCGGCATCGCGCCGGATGTGGAGAAGATCGAGGCCTGACCTGAAGGCCCGAGAAAGCCAGCCTGCCGCCGCTCAGATCGGCGGCAGGTTGAGCCATTTCTGGAAGGCGTTGAGCACCAGATTGACCGAGAAGGCGGCGAGCAGGATGCCCATGATCCGCCGCAGGAGGCTCGCTCCGCCCTCGCCGAGCACCTTGGCGATGTAGTCGCCCAGCCAGAAGATGGCGAACAGCACCAGCGACATGAGCACCAGCACGCTCACCGTGACGAGGTGCTGGGAGAGCGGCGCACCCCGGTTGTTGTCGGAGAACAGCACCATGGCGAGGATGGCGCCCGGCCCGGCGATGATGGGCGTCGCGATGGGATAGATGGCGATATGGGTCAGCCGCCGCTCGGGGGCGGGCGTCACGGCATGGGGTGTCATCGCCCCGAAGATCATGGTCATCGAGAAATAGAACAGGATGATGCCGCCGGAGATCTGGAAGGCGAGGATGGAGATGCCCATCGCCTCCAGCAGCATCCGACCGATCAGCGTGAACACCACAAGGATCAGGAAGGCGAAGGCGGTGCCCATGGCCGCCACCTTGTGCCGCTCCTGCCGGTCGAGATGGTCGGTGGTGGCGAGGAACATGCTGAGATGGCTCAGCGGCTCCAGCACGACCCAGAGCGTCACCAGCTGGCTCGCGAACAGGTTCAGATCGTCGATCATCGGCACCCCCTGCACCCCTTATTACCTCAAGGGAATGGGCTGGCAACCGGCAGACGCGCTCTGCAGCCTTGACATGACGCAACGACAAGCTGAAGCCTTCGGGTACCTTGATCTTGTGTCAGGAGGAAACGCCAAATGGTGCAGAACATAAAAAGCGTACTCATCGGCATGACCGAAGAGGGCATCGATGAGCCCTCTGCCGCTCTCGCCTATGGCCTCTCGCTGGCCCAGCAGTCCGGCGCCCACGCCACCATCCAGGCGGCCTCGCTCAAGGTGGTGATGGGGAATACCTTCGTCAGCAACGTCGCGACCGGCCTCGTCGCCGCCCACAACCGCCGGCTGAAGCAGCTCGCGCAGGCGGTGGCGGAGCGGGCGCGGGGCGATGCGGCGGCCGCCGGTGTCGCAGCCTCGGTGGAGGCGCCGCAGCTCGGCTATGGGCAGCTGGTCGAGCTGTTCGTCGCCCAGGCGCGGGTCCATGACATCGCTGTGCTCGACGCGGAGGTCGCGACCGTCAATGCCGATCGGGGGCTGATCGAGGCACTGCTGTTCGAGAGCGGCCGGCCGGTGATCGTGGTGCCGCCCGGCGTGGACACCTTCAAGCACGACCGCGTTCTGATCGCCTGGGACGCCAGCGTGCGGGCGACGCGGGCCGTCAACGACGCCATGGGCATCCTCAAGTCCGCCGCCTCGGTGGAGGTGCTTGCCATCGGCTCGGAAAAGGAGCTGGCGCATGAGGTGCCCGGCGCCGAGCTGGCGCCCCATCTGGCGCGCCATGGCGTCCATGTGGAGGTGAAGAATCTGGTGGTGAGCCCGGATGGCGTCGCCGAGACCCTACGGGAGCAGGCCGGGCTGATCGGCGCCGACCTCATCGTCATGGGCGCCTTCAACCACTCGCGCATCCGCGAATGGGTGCTGGGAGGGGTCACCGAGTCGCTGCTGGAGGACTGCAAGGTTCCACTGCTCATGTCCTACTGAGGCCCGCCGGGCCGACCGCGGCGCGCCTCAGGCGGCCGCGCAGCCTGTCGCGAAATCCTGTCCCCGCTTTCCACGCCCGCACCGCCTCAGGCGGCGGGCGCCTTCAGCGCGCAGCAGCCTTGGAGCGCACCCTTTGGGCGCGCAGATCAGCTCACCGGCTGCCAGCGGCCGTCCGCCGTGCGGCAGGCGGCGCCGCGGGCGATCTGAGGGCGATTGTCGATATAGATGGTGTGGGAATAATCGCGGCAGCTCTGGTAGCCGGCACGGTTGTAGGGCGGGCCGGCGATGACCGTGCCGCGCGCGTTGCCGTCGCCCTTCCAGCCGATGGGATAGCCGGGGCCGCCCGTCTCCAGCGCCGAAATCTCGGCGTCGTAGGCGCGCTGCCGGTCGCCATCGTCGAGCCCATTGCCGATTCCGCCGCTGATGAGGCCGCCGGAGACAGTGCCCGACATCACCGGTGCCGTGGGCAGGGCCGCGAGCGCCGCCGTCGCCTTGTTGCCCGTGTTGTCGGTCGCGCACCCGCCGAGCGCAAGGGCGACGACCGCTGCGAACGCGGGAGGAACGCGGAACACGCGGACGAACATGAACAGGCCTCGGGCAGAACAACGGGCAGGACGGACCCGGGCGAATGCCCGTGCACGTCATCAACGCTCAGACCAGCCCATCGGATCACCGATTGGGGCGACAAAGAGGCTGACGGGCTCTCTTAGGCGCCGCAAGCCTCACTGTGAAGACGGTTTGCCGCAGCCTGTGGCGCCACGGTGTCACCCCCGGGGCCGCGCCGTCCCGAAACGTCAGGTGGGTGGGGGCGGCGCCGCGGCGGCCGGCAGCACCAGTTCGGTCCGAAGGCCGCCGATGGGGGCCGAGCTCAGCTCGAACCGCCCGCCATAGAGCAGGGCCAGTTCGTGGACGATGGAGAGGCCGAGCCCGGAGCCGGGCTTGGATTCATCGAGCCGCCGCCCGCGTCGCCCCACATCCACACGCCGCGCAGGATCAAGGCCCGGACCGTCATCGTCGATGGTGACGTGGAAATAGACCCGGTCGCTAGGGGTGCGCGGCCGCTCCACCAGAACCTCCACCTCCACGCGAGAGGAGGCCCATTTGCAGGCATTGTCGATGAGATTGCCGAACATCTCCTCGAGATCCTGCTGCTCGCCGCGGAAATGCACATCCTCGGGAATGTGCACGTCGATGGCGAGGTCCTTGGTGCGGTGGATCTTTTCCATGGTGCGGGCGAGCGAGGTGATGACGGGCGTCACCTCGCACACGCTCGCCACCACCGAGATGCGGGCCGCCATGCGGGCGCGCTCCAGATGGTGCGCCACCTGGTCCCGCATCACCCCGGCCTGGTCGCGCACCCGCATGGCGAGGGGGTCGTCGCGGGTACCGGCCTCGTTCATCAGCACGGAAAGGGGAGTCTTGAGCGCATGGGCAAGGTTGCCCACATGGGTGCGGGCGCGCTCCACGATCTCGTGGTTGGCGTCGATGAGGGCATTCACCTCCCGCACCAGCGGCACGATCTCGATGGGGTACGTGCCCTCCAGCCGCTCGGCCTTGCCGGAGCGCACATCCGAGAGCGCCTCCGAGATGCGGGTGAGCGGCTTCAGCCCGAACCGCACCTGCACGATGACCACCAGCAGGAAGGCGCAGGCCAGCACCACGAGCGTCGCCGCCAGCGAGAGGTTGAAGGCAGAGATCTCGGCTTCGAGATCGGACGCCACCGCGGCCACCGAGACCACGTAATGGGCATCGGTGCCGAGGTCCACGTCGCGCTCCACGACGCGCAGGCCGACGCCGCCCGGCCCGGTCGCATAGCCCTGCCGCATGAGCCCGGGGCGGCCGCGGATGCCCTGCTCGGCGAGCAGCGGCAGGCTGGCCCCCACCAGCGAGCGCGAGGTGCGCCGCTCAAGCTGCCCGCCGGACTTCAGCGCGATCTGCCAGTACCAGCCGGAATTGGGGAAGGCGAACAGCGGATCGGCCAGCGCCGCCGGATCGGGCAGCCGATCCGGCGCGTTGGCGACGTCGGCGACGATGATCTTCAGATAGATGTCGAGCTGCCGGTCGAACGCGCGCTCGGCGGAGCTGCGGTAGAGGGAGGCGAGCACGAGCCCCACCACCAGCAGCACCACCACGGTGATGGCCATGGCGGAGAGCACGAGACGGAAGGCCAGGGAGCCGGGCGTGTATTCCGGCGGCCGCGCGGCGTTCGCGGCCATGTCAGGAGGTCGCCTTGCAGGCTGCCGCCTCGCGGGAACCGGCCATGGATCAGCGCGGCTCCTCGGGTGCGGCGAGCAGATAGCCGAGGCCGCGCACGGTCTGGATCACGTCGCAGTCCAGCTTCTTGCGCAGGCGCCCGACGAACACCTCGATGGTGTTGGAATCGCGGTCGAAATCCTGGTCGTACAGATGCTCGACCAGCTCCCCACGCGACACCACCCGCCCCGCATGGTGCATGAGGTAGGAGAGCAGGCGATATTCGTGCGACGTGAGCTTGACCGGATTGCCGTCCACCGTCACGCGGCCGGAGCGGGTATCGAGCCGCACCGCACCGCAGGACATCTCGCTGGAGGCGTGCCCTGTAGCGCGGCGCAGCAGCGCGCGCAGGCGGGCCAGCACCTCCTCCATGTGGAAGGGCTTGGCGACATAATCGTCGGCGCCGGCGTCGAAGCCCTGCACCTTGTCGCTCCAGCGGTCGCGGGCGGTGAGGATGAGAACGGGAGTGGTCTTGCCCGCCCGTCGCCAGCTTTCCAGCACCGAGATGCCGTCGAGCTTGGGCAGGCCGATGTCGAGCACGATGGCGTCGTAGGGCTCGGTCTCGCCGAGGAACTGGCCTTCAAGGCCGTCATAGGCGCGATCGACGGCATAGCCCGCGTCGCCGAGCGCCTCGACGAGCTGCCGGTTCAGCTCGGGATCGTCCTCGATCACCAACAAGCGCACGGTGCCCCTCCGCCTTCGCCTGATCCTCCTTAAGCGAGAGAGGCCAAGAATGACAGAGCCTTGCGCGCCTGTCAGCGATGACGGGGCGCCGCAGGCGAGACTTGAGCCATCGGCTCCGGTCTGTTCGACCGGAGCCGAGTGGGCCACGCTCAAGCGCCGCGCGGGCTTTTTGGTGGCCACGCTCAAGCGCCGCGCGGGCTTTGTGGGGGGAGCGCGCCCAAGCCCCTATCCTCCCCCCTCACCGCCAGCCGCACAGCCGCCGGCCCACCGCGTTGGCGGCCTTGGCCTGGCGAATGGTCTCCTCGGTGTCGGACAGCGACCAGCGGATGGGGGCGGCGGCGCCGCAATAGACCCTAGTCGCGCCGGAACCCATCGTCGTCGTGCAGCCGGCGAGCATCGCCGTCGCGGCGAGCGGCAGCATCCCGCGCAGACCGCGCGGCAGAAAGGCTTTTCGAGACATCGCGTTCTCCGTCCTTCAGGGCGCGGTCATAGCCGCGCTGGGCGGCGCGCCGGGTGACGAGGATGAGGGCAAGGACAGCGGCGGCCATCCCCGCCGCCCGCACGCCGAACAGGCGAAGCAGCAGCACCACGGCGAGGGCGCCCGGCAGGGTCCAGGCCCACCACGGCACGGCGTAGCCGAAGAAACCGCCGAGAGCGTCGAGCGCGCCGCTCACGGCTTCGCCTCCCCCGCCGCCCCGGTTCCGAGGTCGAGCACCTCTGCCCGCTTCGCGCCCGCGTGCGCGCTCCACCACACCCATCCGAGGCCGGCGAGGGTGGCAGCGAGGCCAAGCAGGGTGAGGACGGCGAACACGTTGGCGAGCAGGGGCGAACCCGCCGCGTGGGGCTCGATCTGCCGCGCCGCCTCGGCAACAGTGGAAGCGACGATGCCGCCGGCAACCGCACCCGCACCCGCCTCGGGCCGCGGCGCGGGCTTGGCGCTGGCGAGCGCGCCCTTGGCACCCTCCCCGTCCCTGGCCGGCACCGCGACCGAGGACGTCCGCCCGCCGGTCGCCCAGGATTTCCCGAGCTTGCGCACGTCGGCGACGCGCCGCCCCCAGCCCTTGCCGAACACCGGCCAGGTGCGCAGCGCCTGCAGCATGGCGAGGCGACGGTCGCAGATGTCATCCACGAGGCCGGCCGGCGCGTGCTCGGCGGCGGCGCGGGCGGCATTGAGCGTCACCTCCCCCACCTGCCCGTCGGCGGAGAGGCCGAGCGCACGCTGGAGCCATTTGGCGGACTGGGCGGGGCCGGAATTCACCGCGCCGTCGAACACCACATAGTCGATGCCGGCGGGCAGCTCATCGGCGCGCACCGCGTCCCAATACTGGCGGCGGTAGATCTCCTTCAGCTCGGCATCCTCGATCTCGCGGACCGGGCGCGCGGGAAGGCCCTTGGAGCGGCGCCAGGCGTCGTACACGCGCTGGATGATGCCCTTCATGGTCGGGCCGCCGGGATCGTCGGGATGGTTGGAATATCCGCCCTCGTGGCGGAGCACGGCGGCGAGCGCCGGCGCGAAGCTTTCGGCAGCCATTGCGAAATGTCCTGATGAGGAAAGGCGGGATTGCATCGCCGCGCACGCGGCGGCACGCGGGAGGGGCGGATTTCGCCCCTCCCGCGCTGTCTTCAGGCCACCAGCGGCAGGAGGTCGTTGGCGTAGCTCGCGGCCATGCGACCGGCGAGGTACAGCGTGCCCTTGTCCACGGGGTGCACGTTGTCGCCGCCGATCCACTGCCCGATGTTGGACGACCAGCTGGAGCCCGCGTTGTTGTGCGAGCCGGTCAGCCAGGGCGGCGTGGCGGTGACCATGGACTTGTAGAAGATGTTCTTGTTCGGCCGCGCCGCGACCGCCGCGGCGATGGCGGCGTCCACGGTCTGGATGGACGAATAGCTCCCCGCCAGCGGCGCCGGGCCGAACCAGAACACCGGGGCGCTGGTCGCGGAACGGATGCTGTCGAGGAAGGCGAGCGCTTCCGTGGTCAGGGCCTGCTGGGTGTAGCTCACGTCATTGGTGGAGCCCTGGACGAAGATCACGTCCGGCTTCAGCGCGAGCACCTGCGGCAGGCGCTCGCGGTAGGTGTAGAACGGCCCCTGCGCGGCGTTGGGATTCAGAAGCCCGGTGCCGCCGATGCCGAAGCGCCACATGTTCCGGATGCCGGCAAGACGCCCGAACGCCGCCGAGAGCGTGTTGCTGAGAATGAAGGGGCCGTAGCTGGAGCCGTCCAGATAGCTGTCGCCGATGAAGGCACCGACAACGGGAACGGCCGGCACCGAAGGCCAGAACTGATCCCGGTTAGAGACAAGAAGTCGCCCGAAGATCGCCGACGACTTCCCGAAGAACACCTCATAGGTGCGCACACGCTGGTCGCCCCACGTCAGGGTGAAGACCAGATTGCTGACATTGTTCGGATAGATGGCATCCGCAGTCACCGGCCGGCCGTCCACATGGACACAGTAGCCTGCCGTGCTGTTGATGACCTCGAAACCGATGTAGTTGGCGTCCGAGCGAAACGCGACGGAGCATCCGCCCACCTTCTGCCCCGAGGCATTAGCCATGAAGGTGTTGCACTCCAGCCGATCCGCATACTTCTGGACCGGCGTGCAACCGTTGAAGGTGAAGAACGACCGGTTCGCCCACACGTCGAGGAAGCTGAGGCCCGCCGGGGCACTGCCGCCGCCGGTGAGCGTGAGGGTCGGCGCATCCGTCCGGCTGGCCGGATCATCCGTGTAGGAGCCGAGATGCGCCCACAGCACGCCGCCATCGCTGATCGCCGCGCCGGAGGCATGGGTCGGCTCGGTGGCGCCGGTCGTGCCGCTGTTCACCGCGATGTAGCGCTGGCCGACGGAATTGACCTTCACCTGCCCCTGAAGGATGGCGATGCCCGACGACCAGGCACCGGGGGCGATCCACGGCTGCTGATACACCGGCTGGGACTGCGCCGCGAGCGCCTGCTGAAGGCGGGTCTTCAGGGCGGCGGTGCTCTGGTTCCAGTTTCGAGACGACATGAACAACTCCTGAGCAAAGGTCAAAACACGCCCGTGCCGGGGGTGCGGCACGGGCGATCCGGGCATGGGGAATGGGGGTGCGGGCTGGAGCGGCGGCCCGCGGGGGCCGCTCAGATGCGCTCGATGAGGCGCGCGCCGTCCGCGTCGGTCAGCGGCGAGCCATCGGCATCCACGAGGAAGATGAAGCCGCGGGGCGGACGGAGCCCGCGCCGGCCGCGCAGGATGGCGGCCGCGGAGAGGGCGAGGGACAGCATGGCCGCCGCTCCGCTCAGCGGTCGATCAAGGCGTAGATGTCGATGCCCGTGCTGGTGCCGGTGGCCCACACCCGGCGCACCTGGCAGGGCGGCAGGGGCTGGAGGCCCGGCAGGGCGCGCACGTCGATGCGGGTGGCATCGTCCGCGCCCACGGGAGTGATGCGCACGGTGGCCACGCCGCCGGCGACATCCTCCGGCACGAACACCCACACGGCCTTGGCGTAAGCGGCGAGTTCGTCGCTGTCGGAGGGGGTGACACGGGTCATCTGCCGCGTCGGCGAGGAGAGCGAGGCGGCGAGCCCCCGCATGGGGTCGCGGGCGGGATCATAGGCCATGGGAAGTCTCCGAAAGGCGGCCGCGCGACGCGCGTCAGGCGCCGGGAATGGCAAGGAGGAGGAGGTGAAGGCCGAGGCGCACCGTCCCGCCGCTGAAGCTGCCGCCGACGGCGGTGAGGCGGATGGGGGTGGGCGCGTAGAAGGCGGTGGGACCGATGACGCCCATGTTGGTGGCGCCCGCCGCGGCGCCGAGGCTGCCGCCGAACTTCGCGGGCTCCCCGGCGATGCCGCAGTCGTAGGCGGAGGCGCCGGTGACGGCAGTGAGGGTGCGGGTGGAAACGCCGAGCGCGATGGCCCGGTCGGGGATCACCAGCGCGGTGTCCACAGTGGCACCGGAGAGGGTCGCATCCGCCTCCCGCACTTCGGCCGAGATCGCGCCGCGATGGGCACTGGCCGCCAGAGGCGAGACCCACGCGCCACCGTCGAACACCGCGAGCCGGCCCTCGTCGCGGATGAAGGCGAGGAAGCCCGCCGCCACGGGCAGGAAGTCGAATGCGCCCGCCTCATAGGCCGCGATCATCCCCGCCCGGCCGGCGAAAGCGCCGGTGGCGCCGGGCAGGACGAACCAGCGCGCGCCCTCGGCGGGCGATGCGGGCGGGGCGGTCGCGGTGGCGCTTTCCAGCACCAGCTGCACGAAGGCATCAAGGCGGCGGATGGCCTCGTTATGGGTGACATGCTTCTGCGCCTGGGCCGCCGCGATGTACGGCAGCGCCAGGTTCGCCGATTGCTCGGACATGGCTGGACCTCGATGGAAGGAGAAGGGCCTTACGGCCGCACGGTGGCCGTGACCGCCGCGCCCGCGCCGACGCTGGCCGAGAGCTGCGCGATGCGGACGGTGAGTTCGCCCTGCGGGGCGCCGAAATCGGCGATCTCGTCGGCCGCCGCGTAGAGGGCTTCGGGGGACGTGAGGGTGAAGCTGCGCCGCACCGTCCCGCCGTCGAGAATTTCGAGCCGGTAGGCCTCGCTCGCCTCGCCCAGCGGCACCTCCACCGCCTCCCAGCCATCGCCGGCGATGCGGGTGCGGCGGATGAAGGAGAGCGCGACGCCCGCCCCCGTCCGCCGCGCCCGCACATGCACCGGCGAGAGCGGCGCGAGCGCGCGGCCGGAGACGGTGGCGGCGACTTCCGTCACCTCCTCCGCGCCCTGGTCATCCCGCGCCGAGCCGACGCGGTAGACGAAGGAACGCCCCAGCGCCGCGACGCCGCTGGCCACGCTCACCAACGTACCGTCGAGCCGCACGATGCGGGTCCCCGCCGGCCACGCCTCCGCCCCCGCGCCTTCCGTGCCGGCGAGGCCGCGCAGCAGGCCGGTGAGGTGATAGCTGCCGGCATCAACCAGTTCCGCCTCGGTGAAGGCGACGATCTCTGGCGGGCGGTCATCGGCGAGAAGCACGAGGAGGTTGACGCCAGCCAGCACCTCGGCCTCGCTGGCCGAGACGAGGAGGGAGGTCTGCAAGCTGGCCTCCATCGCGTTGTGCCGATCGAACCGCCAGAGCGGCCCCGGCGCCAGCGGCGCGGTGAGGGTACCGAAGGTCGCAGAGGCGGTGACGGGCGCCAGCGTCTCGAAGGTCGCGCCATCGGTGGAGCGCCAGATGGCGAGCGTCCCCGGCCAGGGCGATGCGGCCGCCGCAAGCCATTGCAGCGGCACGGGTTCCGCCTCCGACAAGGCCGGCAGGTCGAGCACCCGCACGGCGGGCGGGCCGGAGGCGCCGGGCAGCGCGATGGCGCCCGCCCCCTCCTCTGCCAGCGCCACGTCGAACACCTCCGGCTCGATGGTGCGCGCGGTGATGGCCAACGCCTCCGCCGCCTCCACGCGGACGATCTCCACGAGCCGCGTGCGGCCATCGAAGGTCAGCCGCACGAGGTCGCCGGGAGCAAGCGCGAGCAAGGAGGGCGGCAGGGAGAAAGTCAGCGTTTCCCGCCCGGCCCACAAGTCCTGAAGCCAGACATCGGCGGCCCGCACCATCACGGCATCGGAGGCGACGACCGCGAGATCGGCCTGCGTCACATGCCGGCTCTTCCCCGCGAGGCGGCGGGAGGAGACGGTGGCGCGGCGGTAATCGCGCAGGGCGTCGACGAAGCCCACCGTCACCTCCAGCGGCAGCTCGGTCTCCTGCGCGCGGGTCACGGCGAGGAGCGGCGTGCCCTCGGCCTGCACCAGGTCGTCGGTGGCGATCTGCGCCACCTCCCCCTGTCCGCGCGGACGGAACACCATGCGGCCCGCCTCCTCCCCCGCCTCGAAGGCGAAGGCGCGGGCGAGCGGCTCCAGCGCCGCGCGGGCGGTCATGGGCTGCTCCACCACATAGCCCTCGACGGCGCCCGAGAGGCCCGCGCTGTCCACGTCCGCAATGCCGAAATCGGCGGCGAGTGTCGCCACCAGCGCATCCAGCGGCGCGGCGCCGAGGCGGCCGGTGAGCCAGTGGCCGGTGGCCCAGTTGGCCCCGTCCGCCCACACGTCGGTGGCGTAGGGGAACTGGGGATAGGGCCGCGCATCCCAGCTCCACAGGAAGAGCGCGTCGGGCTCCATCATGCGGCCGGGATAGAGCGTGGCGGCCGGGTTGTCGGTGGGGTCCGCATCCGCGCCGAACGTGGCGAGGATGGCCTCCAGCGCATGGCGCTGGATGAGGTCGTCCCGCGCACCGGAGGAGAAGGGCGGCAAGCGGTTCTCGGCGGATTTCGCATCCGGGAAGGCGCTCGGCCGGTTGGCGCCCTTGTCCACCGCCGGGCACCCCGCCTCCATCAGGCGGATGGGCTTGGCGCCGGGAACATAGGCGGTGGGGCTCGCGTTGCGGACGCCCGCGATGCGCTCGTGATGGGCGTTCGCCCACCAGGACCAGAGATCCTTCTGGCGATACACCCACGGCTCGCCGAAGGCACCGTCGGTGATCGGGCTGCGGTCCTGCGCCGTGCGGGCGGCATCGTCCGCATAGAACCAGTCGAAAGCCTCGCCCCGGCGCAGGTTGGCCTTGAGATACGCGCGGTCGTGGATGGACTGCGCCAGCGCCGCATCGAGATGGGTGGAACCGTCGCGCCAGTCGGCGAGCGGGGGGTAGTAGTCGATGCCGATGAAGTCCACCGCATCGGCGCTCCACACCGCATCGAGGGGAAAGCGCACGTCGCCCGAGGCGAGCACCTGCGCGCCATATTCCGTCCAGTCGGCAGCGTAGGAGACGCGGGTGGACGGCCCCACCACCGCCTTAACCTCGGCAGCAAGCGCGGCCAGCGCCTCGGCCGCGGGGAAGGCGCCGGTGTCGTCCGTGAGGCGGGTGAGCGCGGCCATTTCCGAGCCGATGAGGATGGCCTCCACCCCGCCCGCCGCGACGGCGAGATGGGCGTAGTGCAGCATCATGCGCCTGAGGCTCCACTCCTCCGGCCCGTGATAGATCACGCTCGATCCGACGCGGGTGAAGTCCCCCGCCGCCGCCGTGCCGAACAGCGCCGCGATCTGCGTCCGGCAGGCGGCCGTGCCATCCACCGTCCCAATCCGCCCCGGCGCCGGATCGCACGTGATGCGCCCGCGCCAGGGATGGGTTGGCTGGGAGGCGGCGCCGGTCCAGGGATCGGGGCGCGTGTTGTCGGCCGGGATGTCCATCATGACGAAGGGATTGAGCGTCACCTTCAGCCCGGCTTCGGCCATGCGCTGGATGGCGCGCACCACGCTGTCGTCGGAGGGCGTACCGCCATAGGCCGCGCGGCCCTCGTACTGGGAGACGGCGGGCGTGGTGAGGCGCGCCTGCCCGCCCACGCTCCACAGCGCCGGGGCGGTCGCCTTGTTCACGCGCTCGCACTTCGGCCGCACGGCGCAGGCGCCGGCGCGCAGGTCGTCGCCGAACCAGGACACCACCAGCGAGACGCGCTCCAGGTTCGGGCAGGCGCCGATGAGCTGGTCGAGGGAGGCCTCGAAATCGCTGAAGAAGCTGGTGACGTGCCGGTTCTCCGGCCCGTAGCTCGCCTCGCCATAGACCTGCCGGATGTTGCGCGTGTCGTAGCCGAATTCGGTGGCGCCGGGGATCAGCGTCACCGCCTTCACCTGCTTCTCGAGCGCGCCGATGGAGCGCTCCACCTCCACGGTGATCTGCGGCAGGCGGTTGCCGTAGTCGGTCAGCTCCAGATTGCGGAAGGTGAGATAGGCGACACCGCGATAGGCCGGCGTCCCCGCCGCCCCCTGCTTCGCCTCGATCCAGGAATCCGGCGCCTCGTCCGCGCCGCCGAGGTGGGGCGTGATGTGGAGGCGCCGCGTATCCAGCAGCTTGCCGTCCGCCCAGATGCGGCCGATGCGCGAGACCGGGCCTTCGCAGAGCGCCACGGCGAAATTGGCGTAATAGGTGTAAGTCGTGGTGCTAGCGGACAGGCTGCCGCCCTTGCCGCCGACGGACTGCGTCTCCTCCTTCTTCACCTCCTTCAGCTTGGTGGCCCAGATCACCTGCCCGGCGAGGCGCGCGCGGCCGTAGATGCGGGGCAGCGGCGCGCCGGCGGTGGAGGCCATCACGTCGAGGTCGGTGAGGCGCGGGCCTTCCGCATGGCGCGAGCGGTTGCCGCCGAGGAGCGCGCCATCGATGACCGAGCCGCCGAGCGCGCCCAGCGCCCGCCCCGCCACCGCGCCGATGGGTCCGAAGAGCGCGCCGCCGATAAGGCCGCCGGCCGCGCCGAGAAGCAGCGTCGCCATGGGAAAGGGCTCCGGGATGGTGGGATGGGATGACGGTGATCCGAACCCGCCACAGCGCACCGTCATCGCCCGGCGCGTCCGGGCGATCCACGGTTCGGCGGGTTCGGGTTTCCGGGCAGCGCGCAAGCGGCTCAGTGGATGCCCCGGACGAGCCGGGGCATGACGGCGGGCAGTATGGGGAAGTCGCCGCGGCGACATGCGCCCGTCCGCGCCGCAAGGGCCTCCCTCTCCCCTTGCGGGAGAGGGCTGGGGTGAGGGGTATTTTTCCGCTTGGCTGGTGCTGGTGAAGACGGGGCGGAAGAGCGGACAGGCGGATGCGCCGCCCCCTCACCCCCGCCCCCTCTCCCACAAGGGGAGAGGGGTGTCACGTGCCCCTACCCCGCCGCCGGAAACGCGAAGGCATAGGCCAGCCGCCGGCGCCACCAAGGCGTGAGGGCGGTCTCGCAGACGCTCGCGCCGTCATAGGCGTGGATCATCCGCCCGCCGTCGCAGAGCAGCGCCGCGTGCTTCGCCGGAAGGTGCTCGCGGAAGCGGAACAGCAGCACGTCGCCGGGCTGCGCCTCGGCCAGCGGAAGCGCGACGAGATGGCGCCGCGCGGTGTCGGCCAGCGTCTCGCTGCGGGAGGCCTCGGCCCAGTCCGGCGCGTAGGATGGAAGCGCCTCGGGCTCCGGGCCCACCACCGCGCGCCAGACGCCGCGCACGAGGCCGAGGCAGTCCGCGCCGTGGCCCTTCAGCGAGGCGCGGTGGAGATAGGGCGTGCCGATCCAGGCGCGGGCCTCGGCCAGGATAGCGGCGCGGAGGGCGGCGCGATCAGGAGCCACGCTCATTCCCGGAGGCTCCCGTCGTAGCCGCCCTCGCCGGGGATGGCGACGGAGATCACCGCATCGTTGCCCGGCATGTGCGGGAAGCCGCGGAAATTGAATGCGTTTGAGAAGCGGTCGCGACAGGTCGCAAAGCGCTTGTCGCAGCCGGCGGTGAGGGCGATCCCGTCGCCCTCCATAATCTCGAACGGCGGGCGCTGCCACAGGCGCAGGACCACCCCTTCGGCATCCACCAGATGCGCCTTCACCTCGGTGACGAAGCCGGCATTGGCACCGCCCGCAAACACCGCACGCCCCCGCGCGAAGGCGCCGGCCGCAAAGCCGTCCAGGCCAGCGACGCGCAGGCGCAGCGCGCCCTCCACCGCGCTCACCACCACGCGCGCGGAATGGGCCGGCGCGGAAAGGTCCACGCCGCAGCGCGCGTCGCCGAGATCGGCATCGCAGGTGGGGGTAAAGAGGCGCCCGCGCGTCTGGTTGAAGGCATCGGCGAGGGCGCGGATCTCGGCGGTGAACACACCATCCTCTGAGCGCACCTCGCCGATGGTTCCCCGCCGCAGGAGATGGTTCTGCGCGGGCGCCTGCCAATTGACGAGGAGGAGGTCCACGCCCGCCCCGTCATAGAGGCCGGCGGCGAGGTCGGCGGCATCGAGCGCGTCGGCGCTGAGCGCGCCGGAAAGCTCGGTGCCCGTCACCGAAAGCCCCTGGGCCTCGCTGCTCTCGGAACCCGCGACGCCGGAGGCGGCGATGAAGGTCACGCCCTCCACCACGAGGTCGCGATCATGGTCGGTGAAGCCGAGCACGGTGCCGTCGCGGCGGGTCACGCGCCATGCGCGGCACAGGGTGGTGACGCCGCTCGCGAGATGGTCGGCGAGCGCGGGATCGAGGGTGCGCATTTTCGGCCTCACACGCGGATTTCGATGATTGGGATGCGGGGGATCGCGCCGGCCGCGAAAGCGGAGAGATCGACCTCCAGGAAATCGGTGTCGAAGCGCACCGGAACATCGAAGCGGAAGCCGGCCGTGACCACCGCCGCGGGGGGCGGGATGGCACCCGCGGCGAAGGTGATTTCGCCGCGCGTGGCATCGAGCGAAAAATGTGCGCCCTCAACGTGTTCGATGCCATTCACCGCGACCTTCACACTGCCCGCGAAGGGCTTGGTGATGGCGCGCAGATAGGGCGCGTGGAGGGCGCCGTAGCGCTTCGTCAGCGCGAAGGTGGCGCGCGCTCCGTCACCCGCGCCGATCAGCTGGTCGAGGGCGCTCACCTCGCTTTGCGGAGCGGCCGAGGAATGGTCGAGACGATCGCGCCAGCGGAAGCCGTGGAGACGCCCGCGACGCTCCTCGAAGAAGGCGACGATTTCGGCCAGCGCGGCGAAGGTCTTCACCCCGTAACCGGCATCCCATCGGCGTCGCGAATCAGCCTGTCGGGTGTTGCGTTCCTCGCGTCCGGAGGCGGTCGTGACGACCTCGGTGACGCGCTCGGGACCGCCGGAAGCGCCGAGAGCGACCTCCAGAGGGAACAAAATCTCATGAAAGGCGGCCATATGATGCCCCCATCCCCTAATTCTTGGCCGAAAACAGTAGAGATGGCCTTGACATAGTTGAACGTGACGCCTTGACTTTCCGGTGCCCCGTTGAGCATGGAGCGAAAGCATGGCTACCAAGCCCGCGAAGAAGCCGGCCGCCGCCGCCGAGAAACCTGCCGAGAAGAAGGCCGCTGCCCCCAAGGCCGCTGCCAAGACCACAGCACCCAAGACCGCCGCCCCGAAAGCCGCTGCACCGAAGGCCGCCGCCCCCAAGGCTGCTGCGCCGAAGGCCGAAGCCAAGGCCGCTGCTCCCAAGGCCGCTGCTCCCAAGGCTCCTGCCAAGAAGGCCGCTGCGCCCAAGGCCGCTGCGCCGAAGGCCGAGGCCAAGGCTGCTGCCCCGAAGGCTCCCGCCAAGAAGGCGGCTACCCCCAAGGCTGCGGCTCCCAAGGCTGAAGCCAAGGCCGCTGCCCCCAAGGCCGCCGCTGCCAAGGCTCCTGCCAAGAAGGCTGCTGCCCCCAAGGCCGCTTCCGCGAAGGCAGCCGCCAAGCCCGCCGAGGCTCCGGTTCCCGAGAAGAAGGCCGCCGCTCCCAAGGCTGCGAAGGCGCCCGCCAAGGCTGCGGCTCCCAAGGCTGCCGCGCCCAAGGCCGCTGCCAAGCCCGCCGCCGAGAAGAAGGCTGCCGCCCCCAAGAAGGCCGCGGCTCCCAAGGTTGCTGCGCCCGCTCCGGCCCCCGAGGCCAAGCCTGCCGCGCCCAAGGCCGCTGCCAAGCCCGCCGCCAAGAAGGCCGCTGCCCCGAAGGCTCCCGCGAAGAAGTGATCTTCGCTCCCCGATGGCGGCGTGCGGCTCAGGGCCCGCGCCACCGCCATCGGAGCGCCACCGAGGTGGCCGCATGACGATGCCCGCCCATGGGCGGGCGACAAAGAGACGATGCCGCCCATGGGCGGCAGACAGGATCGGGGCCCGGCGGTTCATCCGGGGCCTCATGTGGCATCCGTATGCGCCCGGGCACCGCGTGGCCTGGGCCTTTGCGTGTTCGGGCACCCGCCTCTTCGGGCGCCGGATCGGGTGATGTCGTATCCGTTCGGACATCGGCCAGAGGGGCAAGGCCGGAATGCCGCGAACGGGACGACCACACCCGGCTCCTACTCCGCACGCCGGATGCCTGCCGGCGCGAACAAGAGCTGCGAGGTCCGCTCGGCCAGTCCACTCGGCCAGTCCACTCGGCCAGGTCGTGCCTTCCGGCGACACGTCGCCACGAAAGACCTTCCGGCGCGGCCGCCGGACATCGTTTGACCTCAGGTCACGCGAGATATTCCGCCTTGGCGTTCAAGGTGCCGATCCGTCAGGGGATTTCCCGGCACGCGCGGCAACGCTATGGTCGGCGGGCTCGCATCGGGCGAGCCTGTCCGGACCGCCTTCTGCTGCCATGCCCACTCGCGCCTCAAGCCCCATTTCGTCCGGACACCGCTCCGCCGCCATCGGCCCGGCGCGGGCAACCCGCGGACGGATACCCGGCGCGCTGGCCTTGGGCGCGGCCCTGCTGATGGCTGCCGCAGGCCCGGCCCTCGCGCAGTCCAGCGGCAAGAGCGGGAGTGCCAGCGGCAGTTCTACCAGCAAGAGCGACAGCTTCTGCGCCAGCTACGGTCCGGGCTTCCAGCGGGTGCCGGGCTCGGATTCCTGCGTGAAGACCGGCGCGGTCGTGCGCACCGATGCCTATAGCGGCAGCGGTCCGAGCAACGCGCCGAACCAGTTCAACAACACGATCTCGTCCTCGCAGCCCTCGACCCCCGCCCCCGCGCCGGACCCGTGGAAGTCCGCGCGCTGAGGGCTCACCCGCTGCGCTGCCCGCGCGCCACCGCCCGCGCCACCAGGCCCGAGACATAGGCGTCCGAACGGCGGAAGCCCGAGATGTCGGGCGTCGAAATGTTCACCGTCACCGCCCCGCCGCCCGCCCCTTCGGACGTGCGCACGCCGAGCCGCCCGTCGGCCCCGCGCGCCAGCGGCAGGATGGCTTCCGCCCCCTTCTCGCCCATCAGGCCGAGGGACGCGCCGAGGGGAAAATAGGTGGGCGCCGCCACCACACCGCCGCGCGCGAAGGGCTTCACCTGTCCCTCGCCGATCACCCCGCCCTTGGCGAAGCCGAGGCCGGCGCCGGCACCGGAGAGAAGCGAGGTGAGCGAACTCTCCAGCGGCTTCAGGGCCGCCGTGAGCGCGAGGTTGGCGAGGCGGGTCGCGAGCTGCTCTAGTACCGTGCCGAGATCCTTGCCCTGCACGGCAAGCCCAGTGAAGGCGGAAGCCAGCGCGGAAGAAAAGCCGCGCGCGGAGACTTCTGCGGCACCCAGCGCCGCCATGGCGCTGCGGGTGTCCACCTGAAGGGCGATATCGACGGTCTCGGTCACGGCGTCATCCTCTCGTGCGATCGGGAAACCGCGCCATGAGGGCGGCAAGGCCGGCGCGGTCGATGGCCTCCGGCGCGGCGGGCAGCAGAGCGGAGAGGGCGGCCGCCAGCTCGCGCGGCGTCATCCGCCAGAAGGCGTCGGGGGCAAGCCGCAGCAGGCCGAAGCCGGCACCCATGGCGAGCGCCCAGGGAAAGGCACGCGCCGAAGGCGGCGCGCTGTCCTGGGTAGAGGCACGCGCCGCGGGCGTTGCGCTCAGGCCGGCTGCGGCGCGGGAGGGGACGGGATCGTCTCCTCTCCGCCGAAGGTGGCCGCGAGCAGGTCCGCGACGATGCGGGCGAACCCTGCCGCGCCGCCATCCGCCCGCATGTGCTCCACCTCCTCCACGGAGACATCCGCGCCCGCGCCGTTGAGCCCGGCGGCGATGATGCGCGCGGCATCCCGCGCCGAGAGGCGGCCGCGGCCGAAGCGCTCGGCGAGCGCCATGAGATCGTCCGCGCCGAAGGCGGCTTCCAGCTCCGCCAGCGCGCCGAGGGTGAGCACGAGCACGCGGGGCGTGCCGTCGAGCACCGCCGAAATCTCGCCGCGCCGGCGGTTGGGCATCCCGCCGCCCATCACAGCGCCGCGAAGGCGATTTCGCCCGCGCTCTCCAGGGTCAGGTCGAAGGTGATCTCCCGGTCGTGCTCGGCCGCGATCTCCAGCGCCGTCACCTGGAACGGGCCGGTGAGCGTGCCGAAATCCGGGATCAGCAGCTGGCAGCTCGCCAGCGCGCCGGAGAAGAAGAGCTGGCGGACGAGGGCATCGGACGCCGCATCCTTGAACACGCCGGAGCCGGAGACCGAGGCGCGCTTCACGCCCGCCCCGTCCAGCAGCTCGCGCCAGCGGCCGGCGCTTTCGGAATGGGTCACATCCACGCTCTGCGTGTTGAAGGCGAGGGTGCGCGTGCGCAGCCCCGCCACGGTGATGAAGGAGGTGCCGTCATGCACCTTCAGGAGAAGGTCCTTGCCCTTCTGCGCGGCCATGTTTCTCTCCGGTCAAACGGGCTCGGTGACGGCGCGGAACCGCACCAGAGCGTGGAAGGTACGCCCGTCGCTCTCGCGGCGGACCTCGGCGGTGGTGGCGCGCAGATTGGCGAGGCGATGCCCGTCCAGCGCGAGGGCCGCATCGTGCAGCACCTCCTGCATGCGGGCGGCGATGGCGAAGGCCTCCGCCCGCCCGCCGGAGCGGGAGAAGACGTGCAGCGTCAGCGCCTGCTCGGTGCCCGCCTCGGTGGCGGTGGACCAGTCCGCCACCACCGCCTCGCCGAGGGTGACGAAGGGAAAGTCCGCATCGCCCGGCGGCACGTCATAGACGCGCGGCGCGCCGAGCAGCGCCACCAGCGCGGCATCGACCACGAGCGCGGCATGGATGGCGGCGCGCAGCGCCAGCGCGGGGCTGTCGAGGGGGATGCTCACAGGCGCCTCCGTCGCGCGAAGAGAAGGCGGATGCGGTCGAGCGCCGGATCCCCCGGCCGGTCGAAGGCGCCCCGCACGCGGTCGAGGAACGCCGCGCCGGAGACCTGCACCAGAGGCCGCGCGGGTGTGCCCGCGATCGTGGCGACGGCGCCGGCCTCGGCGCCGATCTCCCCCGCCAGGGCGGCGGCGGCGCGGGCCGCGACCTCCGCTTCGGCAGCGGGGAAATGGCGGGCGGCGATGCGGCGGGCGAGGCCGTCGAGGCCCCGGGTGCGGACGCTGAGTTCCGTCCTCATGTCTGCTCCTCGCTGCAGCGGATGCGATGGAAGCGGCCGCGCCCATCGGCGTCGGAGATGGACTCCACGGTCAGCACGCGGCCGGCATGGATCAGCCGGTCACCGGCCGCGATGGTGTTGGGCGCCCGCACGGTGACATGCAGCACGCGCGCGGCGCGGGGCCTCTCCTCGCCGAGGCCGTAGGCGGTGGAGACCTCCTCTACCGCGCCCCAGAGGACATCCACGGAGATGAAGCTGCGCGTCACGCCGCCGGCGCCGTCCGGCACCTCCAGCGGCGTCTGGTGGGTAAGGCGATGGCGCAGGGCGCCGATGCCGCTCACAGCCGCACCACGCGATAGGGCGCGGTCAGCGCGCGGGCGGCGGCGGGGAGCTGGGTGGCGTCACCCGGCCCGTCGCGATGCTCGTAGAGATGGGCGAGCATGAGCCGCACCGCCTGCACGAGATCTGCCGGCACGTCCCCCGCGTCCGCGCCATAGCCGGCGAGGAGCGTGATGACGATGCCGCCATGGGAGACGAGCGGCGCGGACACCCGTGCGGACGCCACCCGGATGAGCGCCGGCGCGCGATCCCCCACCAGCGCGAGGGCGTCCTCGGGGAGCGCCACCGGCGTGCCGTCCGCCGCCGCGACGGTGGCTTCAAGGATGGCCCGCACCGGGGCGACGGGCGCGGGGATGACGCCGCGCAGGGGCCAGCGATCCAGCGAGAAGCGCCAGGTCTGGTCCATCAGGATGCGCCCCGTCTCGGCCTCCACATGGCGGCGGGCGGCGGCGATGAGGGCATCGATGAGGGCGTCCTCCGCGTCGGTCTCGACGCGCAGAAAGGCCTTCGCCTCGGCGCGCGTCAGCGGCTCGGCGGCGGGGCCGGAAAGAAGCTCGGCCATGGGGGGCTCCGGGTGAAAGGAATGGGGCGTGGCAGATGCGCGGCGGGCGTCCTGCACCGGCCATGCTCCCTCTCCCCTCGAAGTCGGCTATTGCCGACTTCGACCCTCACGAACCGAACTCGGCAAAAGCCGAGTTCGGGCGGGAGAGGGCTGGGGTGAGGGGTGTGGCGCAGCAGACAGAGGCGGCGGGACTTGTGGAGAGGTCTCCCCCCTCACCCCCGGCCCCTCTCCCGCGAGGGGAGAGGGGAGGAAGAATTTGTGCTGCCGTCGCCCTCCGGCTCGACCGGAGGACCCATATGTCCGCGCGCGCCGTCATCCGCGCACTGGGACAAACGGTGCCATGGGTCCTCCGGTCGAGCCGGAGGACGACGGGGTTTGCCTGCCGGGCGGAGTCTCTCGCAGGCCCACGCATCAGCGCTCCGGCCGCACCGTCGCTTGTCCGGGGCACCATTGACGCGTCCCGCTACGGGCGGCAGAAACGGGGGATGATGACGCTCCGCACCCGTGCCGCCGCGACAATCCTGATGTGCGCCCTCGCGCTCTCCGCCGGCCCGGCCCGCGCCATCGTCGGCGGCGCGCCAGCTGCGGCGGATGTGGCGGCGCAGACGGTGCTCATCGTCTCCACCCGCGGCGCCTCCTGCACCGGCACGGTGCTGGCGCGCGACCTGGTGCTGACGGCGGCGCATTGCGTGGGGCCGAAGGCGGACTATGCGGTGGCCGTCCTCGGCGACGGCGCGCCGAAGCTGGTGCCGGCGGCGCGCATCGCGGTGCATCCGCGCTTCGACGCCGACCAGTTCCAGACCCGGCGGCCAACGCCCGACCTCGCTTTGGTGAAGCTCGCCGAGCCCTTGCCCGCGCGCTTCCGCACGGCGCGGCTCAGCCCAGCCACGGGGCTGCCGGAAAAGGGCGTCTCCTTCCTCATCGCGGGCTATGGCGTCACCGCCGATGGGGCGATGAAGAGCGCGGGCACGCTGCGCAGCGTGGCCCTGCCCTCCATCGGCACCACCGGGGGCATCATGGTGCGGCTCTCCGCGCCCGAGGGCGCGGCCGGGGCCTGCACCGGGGATTCCGGCGGGCCGGCCTTCCTCGATGGCGCGGTGGCCGGCGTGGTGGGCTGGGCCACCGCCGCGGGCGGCGCGCGCGGCTGCGGCGGCGTCACCGGCGTCACTCTGGTGTCGCTGCATCGCGACTGGATCATGGCCACGGCGAAGGCGCTGGGCAGTTCCCTTCCCTCAACCGGGCTCTGACATGCGGGCCGCCCTGCATCACGCAGGACGCGGCCTCGTGCTCCTGCTCGCGCTCGCGGCGCCGGCCCGCGCTCAGTCGCCCGGCGGCGAGACCGTGGATCACGCCATCTGCCGGCTCATCGATACGGCGGCAGCGAAGGAGGGGCTGCCCGCTTCCTTCCTCACCCGCCTCATCTGGCAGGAAAGCTCGTTCCGGTCCGATGTGGTGAGCCGCGCCGGGGCGCAGGGCATCGCCCAATTCATGCCGGGCACGGCGAAGGAGCGCGGGCTCGTGGATCCCTTCGATCCGGAGGCGGCCATCCCTGCCTCGGCCGCGCTCATCGCCGATCTCAACCGGCGGTTCGGCAATCTGGGCCTCGCGGCGGCGGCCTACAATGCCGGGCCGGGGCGGGTGAACGGCTTCCTCGGCGGCGGCGGCCTGCCCAACGAGACGCGCGCCTATGTGCGCATCATTACCGGCCGCACGGCGGAGGATTGGGCGGGCCTGAAGAAGCAGAATGCGGCCGCCTTCGGCCCGGCGGATTTCCCGCCCGAGCCGTGCCTCGCCACGGTGGCGAGCCTGCGCAAGGGTGCGCCGGCCCCGGCCGCCGGCCAGCCGGCGAATGCGCTGTTCGCGCCCTGGGGCGTGCAGATCTCCGGCAATTATTCGCGCGAGATCGCCCTCGCCTCCTTCCGGCGCGAGGCGGCGCGCGCGCCGCAGGTGTTCGCGGACTTGACGCCGGTCATCGTCTCCACCCGGGTGGGCGGGCGCGGCCCGCGCACCTTCTACCGCGTGCGCCTGCCGGCCCAGTCCAAGGCCGAGGGCATGAAGATGTGCGAGCGCCTCCGCAAGGCCGGCGGCGCCTGCCTGGTGCTGCCGAACTGAGGGAGTCCTGATAACCGCCGTCGTCCTCCGGCTTGACCGGAGGACCCATGGCGACGTTTGTCCCCATCGCCGGAGGCTTGCAGCGGCGGCGGAATGGGCCCTCCGGTCAAGCCGGAGGGCGACGGAGAGAGGTCGCCCCTCAGCTCGCGGCGAACTTCAGGAGCTTGGCGGCCTCGAAGCTCTGCACGCCGCCGCCCACGCGCTTCGTCGTGTAGAACAGCACGTAGGGCTTGGCGGAATAGGGATCGCGCAGCACCCGCACCCCGGCGCGGTCCACCACCAGGTAGAAGCGGCGGAAGTCGCCGAAGGCGATGGCGAAGGCGTCGGCGGCCATGTCCGGCATGGCCTCGCTCTCGGCCACCGGGAAGCCGAGCAGGCTCGCCGGCTGGCCGACGCCTGCGGGCGGCGTCCAGAGGTAGTTGCCGTTCTCGTCCTTCAGCTTGCGCACGGACCCTTGAGTCTTGCGGTTCATCACGAAGGTGGCGTTCTGGCGGTAGCCGCCCTTCAGCGCATAGACGAGATCGATGAGCGGATCCGCGGGAGTCGCGGAGGGGAAGGCGCCGGCGGCGCCGGTCGCCACATAGCCCACCTTGTCCCACGCCCAGGCGCTGTCGGCGACCTTGGTATAGGCGAGGAAGCCCTTGGGCTTGGCGACGCCGTCGCCGGTGACGAAGGCCGTGCCCTCCTGCTCGGCGAAGGCGGCGTCCACCTCCTGCGCCAGCCACTCCTCGATGTTCACCTGCGCATCGTCGAGCAGCGCCTGCGTCGCCGCCGGCATGGCGTAGAGCTCCATGGCGGGGAAGGCGAGCTCGGCGAGGACCGGGCTGTCGGTCTGCGGACGCGCCGCCGTCTCGGCCGCCCAGCCGGAGGCGGGACCGGACGTCATGAAGGGCTTGCGATAGGTGCCCGCGCCGATCACCCGCACCGTGGCCAGCGCGCGGATGGGCGAGAGCGCGGAAAGGCGCCGGCCGATCTCCTGCTCCGCCTCATAGGGCACCAGATAACCGCCGTCCGCGCCGGAGCCGGCGGAGAGGGCCTTTGCCTCCAGCGCCTTCAGGCCACCGGCCTCACCGTGGCGGGCATAGGTGTCGAAGGCCGCGCCATGCTGGGAGGCGTCCGCCGTGCGCTCGGGCGCGGCGCCCAGCGCCGGGCGCCGGGCCTTGGTGGCGAGGGCATCGAGCCGCGCCTGGTGGGCGTCCAGCGCCGCATCGATGCGGGCGAGCTGCTCGGTGGTGAGCACGTCGGCGCCGCGGCGCTCCATCTGGGCGAGGCGCGCGTCGTTGGTCTCCTTGTAGGCCTCGAAGGCGGAGAGGAAATCCGCGACGGCGATGCGCTGCTCGGCACCGGCCACCTTCGTTTCAGGCGCGCCCGAATGGGCGTCAATGTTGAGCGACATGGGAAGAACCTTCTGTTGAGCGAAGATCAGGCGCCGGCGGTGGCGCGCAGGCGGGCGGCCGCGGCGGTGAGCAAAGCGGCGGGAGACGGCGCCGGACGCCGGATCCGGGCGTCGTCGGTTTTGCGCGCAATGCGCGCTTGTGGCTGCATGGGAAAGGTGACGACCGACACCTCCCACAGATCGATACGGGCGATGCGGCGCAGCCGCGTGCGCGGATCGGTGCGGGCCGTCACCGCCTTGAAGCCGATGGAGAGGCCGTCGAGCGCGCCGTCGCGGATCAGCGCCGCCACCTCCCGCGCGCGGGCGACGAAGGGCGAGAGCCGGCCGCGCACATAGAGGCCGCGTCCGTCCTCGATCACATCGGTCCACACGCCGATGGGCTCGGCCGGATCATGCTGGTAGAGCATGCGCACGCCGCCCGCGCCCTGGCGGGCGAGGCTTGCCGAAAAGGCGCCGCGCTCGATGAGGTCGCGGCCGAGGTCCGGCACGTCGAACAGGCAGGCATAGCCCTCGATGGCGTAGCCGTCGGTTGGGGGGTCAGACACGGCCAAGGAATCCCGCGCGGGCATGGCTCAGGCGCCCCCCGCGGGCGGGGTGGGCTTCTTGCGGCGGCGGCTCTTCTCGATGCGCTCCAGCGTCGCGACGAACTCGCGGAAGACGGTGCCGGCGGCGGCCGGAGCGGCCGGCGGCGTGGCGCGGGCCTTGGTTTTCGGCCCGCCGGTGAGCGCGCGGATGCGCGGCGCGGACGCCTTCTGGAATGGCGATCGCATGGGTGTCTCCGAAGATGTGTTGGGGGGTCAGGAGAGGTCGTCGAACCGCGCGTTGAAGCGGGCCAGCTCACGCACCAGCGCGTCCATCCGCGCGTTGGCGCGGGCCAGCTCGGTGAGCGTCCGCCACAGCCCGGCGGTGGCCGCCAGCGCCCACAACAGCAGCGCCAGATGCGCCAGATCGCCCCGCTCGGCGAAGGTGCGGATGAGGGTGTCCATGGGGGCTCGCGAGAGTGGGATGAAGCGGGGCGCGGTGATCGCAACCCGCCGTCGTGGTCCGGCTCGACCGGACCACCCATGGCGCCGTTTGCCCCACACTCCGCGCCTTCGCAAAAGGATGGATGGGCCCTCCGGTCAAGCCGGAGGGCGACGGCGGTGCGGGAACCGCCCTCGCGCCCCGGACGCATGGAGCGTCAGCGCAATGCGCGCCGGGGCCCCGCGCAGGGGACCGCCGAAGGCGCTTCCTGATGCCCGCTGCTAGCGAGAACCGCCGTCGTGGTCCGGCTTGACCGGACCACCCATGGCGCCGTTTGCCCCGCCGCTTGTACATGCGGAGGGATGGGCCCTCCGGTCAGGCCGGAGGGCGACGGCGGTACGGGGCATTGGATCGGCGATCCGGCTGCGCCGTCGCTTATCCTGGGAACGAGGCCGGGTCCGGGGAGGCCCTACCCCTGATACCCCACCGCCGCCCTTTTCTCCGCGTCGCTCAAAAAGTCGGCCGCGCCCACCCGCGCCCACAGCTCCGAGCGCTCGGCGGAAAGGGCTTCGATCTGGTCGAGGTCGGGCACCAGCGTCAGGCCGCCGCCGTAGGCCGGGGCGAGCCACAAGGCGAGGGCGTCGCAGACGCGGCGCACCAGGGGCACCACGCTCTGGCGCCAGAGGGCGCGGTTGGCTTCGGCGTAGTTCGCATAGGTGTTGTCACCGGGGATGCCGAGCAGCATGGGCGGGACGCCGACCGCCAGCGCGATCTCCCGCGCGGCGGAATTGCGGGCGGCCTCGAAGTCCATGTCCTTGGGCGAGAGGGAGAGCGGGCGCCAGTCGAGCCCGCCCTCCAGCAGTAGCGGGCGGCCGGCATTCACCGCGCCCTGGAAGGAGGCTTCCAGCTCGCCCTTCAGCCGCTCGAACTGCTCCTCGGTAAGCGCGCCCGTGCCGCCATAGACGAGGGCGCCGGAGGGGCGGGCGGCGTTGTCGATGAGCGCCTTGTTCCAGGCGCTCGCCGCATTGTGCAGGTCCAGCGCCTGCGCCGCCGCCTCCAGCGGGGCGAAGCCATAATGGTCATCCAGCGGGTTGAAGGCGGAAAGATGCAGGATGGGCGGCACGTCGGCGCCGGGCACAAGCGTGTCCTGCGCGATGCGCACCGTCTCGGCGCCCAGGGTGTAGTCGAACGCCTCGGGCCAGCCATCCGGCCCCGGCACCACGCGCACCCGGTCCGGCCGCAAAAGGTGCAGCTCGCGGGGCGCGCCGTCGAGGGCCACCGCCTCCACATAGGCGTTCCCGGCCACGAGAAGATGGCAGCAGATGGCCTCGAACAGCGCCGCGCGGGTGAGGCGCGGGTTGGGCCGGGCGAGGAGATCGAGGAAGGGGTGGGTGTCGTGCTCGCGCCCGTTCACCGTGAGCACGAGGGGCACGGTCGCCGCTGCCTCGCCGATGAGCCGCACGGCGCGATAGGCGATGGCGTTGCGGGCATAGCCCTCGCGGGCGAGCGAGGCGTAATCGCGCGGCGTCCAGCGCGGCCGGCCGGCGGAGAGGAGCGCGATGAGGCGGCCGGTGCGGCTCGCCTTCGCCTCCTCGGGCGCGCGGCGGAAGGGGGCGAGGAGGCTGGCCAGCATGAGAGGGCTCCGAAATGAAATCGGCCGCCCCCTGAAGCCGTTCCTCCGCGCAGCTCGGGGCGTCTGCGGAAGGAGCGGATCAAGGAGCGGCCGGAGGTTGCACACCGGCGAACCGGCTGCAGGCCACAGGGTGCGCCGGCAGGGCGGCCGGCGTTAAAGCGTGCGGATCAGCCCGCGCGGCGGGGCAAAAGGGCTTTAGCCCGCCCGACGTGGCAACAGGGCTTTAGCCCGCCCGGCGAGGATACTCGTGGTGGCGCGGCGGCAGCCGGTGATAGAGGCTTGCCACCGCCACGAGGCAGATAGCACCGGCGATCACGATGCCGGACAGCTCGAACGGGTCGATGGCCGAGGCCGCCATCAGCACCGGCACGGCGCCGGCGGGCGGATGCGACACGCGCAGCAGCAGCATGGCGAGGATGGCAAGGCCCACGCCCAGCGCCGCCGCCCACCAGGCGCCCGGAAACAGCAGCGTGAACACGATGCCCACCGTGACCGACAGCATATAGCCGCCGATGACATTGGCCGGCTGCGCGAGCGGCGAGGAGGGATGGCCGAACAGCAGCACCGCGCTCGCGCCGAACGGCGCGATGAGCAGCGGAAGGCTGGTGAAGGCCGCGGCGCCACCGACAAGGCCCATGCCGAGCATGCCGCCCGCGCCGGACTTCAGCCCGACCTGGACGGAGCCGCAATGGGGCTCATGACGTGCGAAAAATGCTTTCCAATGATGTCTCATGGCTCCAGACGGGGCAGAGAGGGCCAAGGGAAGGCAAATGTCTGCACACAACGCTGTCATGCAGCCTCATTTGTAGGCACATGATGGACGTATTCTGGATGCCACGCAAGGGGCATAGCACGGCGCCGGCGGAACGCGAGCCGCGACCCAGCACAAGCGGCCGCCGAAGGCGCAGTCTGGCTCCCTCTCCCCTTGCGGGAGAGGGCTGGGGTGAGGGGTAGTCTTTCCCTTTGTCGGGATCGCCGGGGACCGCGGCGCCACCCCCCTCACCCCCGGCCCCTCTCCCGCAAGGGGAGAGGGGAGAAGGACGGCCTAGAGCCCCCGCACCCGCGGCGCGCCGGCCCTGGGGCCGAGCGCCAGCGCGGTCACCGCCCACACCAGCGCGTCGAGCCGGTCGGGCGAGCGGCCGGAGGAGAGTCCGTCGGTGCCGAAGTCGCACATCTCGTCCTCCAGCTCCGGAAAGGCGCCGGCGTGGCGGACGCGGGCCTGCTCATAGAGGGCGGCCACCGGCTCGGCGCGCAGGAACTTGCCGCGTGTGGCGCGCACCTGCTCCACCGGGACGGCGGGGTCCACCTCGGCGATGACGGCGCGCACCATCTCGCCGCCCTGGTTCACCTCGGCGACGATAAGGTCGGCGGATAAGCGATGGAACAGCGCCACCGCCTTCGCCGCCCATTGGGCCGGGCGCAGGCCCTGCTCGGTGGCATCCGCCAGCACATGCACCACCCCCGCCGCATCGACGCCCGCCGCGACGAGGCCGCAGGAATCGGCGCCAGCGCGGGAGGAGGCGGGCGGGTCCACCGCCACCACGATGCGGGCGAGCGGCGGGGCCTCGGCCTCGCGCAGCGCCTCCAATTGGGGGCGGGAGAACAGCGCGTCCGGCCGGTCCTCGATGATCTCGCCATCCAGCTCCTGCCGGCCGAGGCGGGTGCCGCCATAACGCGACATCACCTGCCCGAGGAAGGTCGGCGCGAGGTGAAAGGCATTGTCCGCCGTCTTCGCCCGGCTCACTGCCGTGGCGGGATCGGCGAGGAGCCGGCGCAGCAGTGCGGTGGGGCGCGGCGTGGTGGTCACCATCTGGCGCGGGTGGGTGCCGAGGCGCAGGGCGAATTGCAGCATGTCGAAGGTGGCCTCGCCGCGCTTCCACTTGGCGAGCTCGTCCAGCCAGGCGGCGGCGAATTGCGGGCCGCGCAGGCTTTCCGGGTCTTCCGCCGAAAAGCCCTGCGCCACCGCGCCATTGGGCCAGACGAGCCGGCGGCGCGTCGGCTCCCAGCGCGGACGCTCGCCGCGCGGATGGACGGCGAGGACGCCGGAGACGCCCTCCACCATCACCTCGCGCACATCGGCCATGGTCTCGGCGATGAGCGCGATGGGGCTCACCGGGGCCGCCGCGAAGGGCGCGGTTCCGGAGGCGAGGCCGCGCACCCATTCGGCGCCGGCCCGCGTCTTGCCGGCGCCGCGCCCGCCCAGCACCAGCCAGGTGGACCAGAGGCCGCCGCCCTGCGCCTCGGCGGGGGGAAGCTGGTCCGGCCGCGCCCACAGGGCCCAGTCGGCGAGGAGGCGGCCGGCGTCGTCCTCGGGCAGGGCCTCAAGAAACGCCCGAGCCGTCCCCGCCCTCGTGCAGGCGATCAAGGCGGCGCGCAAGCTCGCGGCGGAAGGTGTCGAGGTCGCGGACGGTTCCATCTTGGTCCTTCGCCTTGCGCCGTTTCTTCGCCTCGGCCTCCAGCGCGGTGAGTTCGCGCAGGGTGCGCGCGAGAACCGCCAGCGCGCGGGCGTCCTTCTCGGGCTCGGGGCGGGGCGCCTCGTCGCCGGGGTCGGCGGTGCGGGCGAGGCGGCCCTCGATCTCGTCGATCTGCCGCTCCGCCGCCCGCCACAGCCGCTTGAGCAGACCGCGCCGGTCCGGCTTGCCGGAGGGCTTTTCGGCGCGCGTCTTCGCCGGCTGCCCGCCCACGGGATGCGCGGTGCGGCGCGGCACGGGATTGAAGAGGAAAGTGCCGTCCGGCCCCATCTCGCGGTCGATCCAGTAATAGACGGTGGCGCTGGAGAGGCCGGTCTGCCGGCGGATCTCCGCCATGCTGGCCCCCTCCAGATAAAGCCGCCGCGCCAGCGCCCCCCGCGCCGGACGCGCGGACGGCACGGCGCTGCCGTGAGGCTGATCCATGGGCGGACCTCTGGGATGAGGAGGGATGGGTGGAGAGGGGCGGGGCGCCAGACCGGCGGAGAGGGCACGCCCCGCTCACGCACCGCCGTCGCCCCCGGCTCGACCGGAGGGCCATTGTTTCCGCCGCCGCGAACCCTTGGCGGCCAGCGCATGCGGCGCCATGGGTGGTCCGGTCAAGCCGGACCACGACGGTGCGCGGAACACCAAATCATGACGAGAGCGGGAACATCGAACACCGAAACCGCCGTCGCCCTCCGGCTCGACCGGAGGGCCATTGTTTCCGCCGGCGCGAACCCTTGGCGGCCAGCGCATGCGGCGCCATGGGTGGTCCGGTCAAGCCGGACCACGACGTGAGCAGGAACATCGAACACCGAAACCGCCGTCGCCCTCCGGCTCGACCGGAGGGCCTATTGTTTCCGCCAGCGCGAACCCTTGGCCGCCAGCGCGCGTGGCGCCATGGGTGGTCCGGTCAAGCCGGACCACGACGGTGTGCGGAACGCCAAATCATGATGTGGGCGGGAGCCGCGCCACCGGCCTCGGCCGTCAGGCACACGTCTCGAACATGGGGAAAAGATACCCAGGCAGCGTCACGCTGTCAAGGACTAAATTCCCATAAATCTCACCCCACCCTCACCCGGTCCCGCCCGTCCATCTTCGCCTGATACAGCGCCCGGTCGGCGCGGCCGTAGGCGTCGGAGAAGGTGTCGCCGGGGGGAGCGAAGGTGAGGCCGGCGGAGAAGGTGTAGGTGAAGTCCGGCAGTTCGGGGAGCGGGCGGGAGGCGCGGACGCGGGCGAGGAGGTCGGCGACGCGGCGCTCGGCGTCCGCAAGGTCGGTCCGGGGCAGCACCAGCACGAATTCCTCGCCGCCCACCCGGCCGAAGCAGTCGGAGCGGCGGATGGCGCCGGCCATCAGGGCGCAGAAGGCGCGCAGCAGCACGTCGCCCGTCTGGTGGCCGAAGCGGTCGTTCACCTGCTTGAAATTGTCGATATCGATGACGCACAGGGTGCCGCCGGGGCCGTGCGGCGCCATCATCTCGTTGGCGCGGTGGATAGCGAAGCGGCGGTTGGCGACGCCGGTCAGCTCGTCCGTATAGGCGGCGCGCAGCGCGTGGTCGCGGGCCTGCCTGATGTGACGCGTGTCGACACGGAAGGAGGTGACGTCCACCCCCACGGTGAGCATCCAGCCGTCCGCGTCCATGGTCTCGTTGACCAGCAGCCAGCGCCCATCTTTCAGATCGCTCTCGAAGCTGCGGAACTGCACCTTGCCCCGCCGCGACTTGGCGGAGGCGAGCCAGGTCTCGAAATCGTCCGACCTGATGACGATGCCATGCCCCGCCGCATGGCTGCGCCGGACCAGTTCCTCCCAAGTGGGGAACTCGCCCTCCGGAAGGCCGAAGGTGGCGCGGCAGGCGGGGTTCGCATAGCGCAGCCGGTCGTCGGGATCGTAGAGGCCGACAAGCAGCGGCGTCGCCTCATAGAGGGCGCGGATGCGGGCGATGATGTCCAGCGCGCCGTCTTCGGCGCCCAGGCTTCCGAAGTCACGGATATTGAACATGGCCCGGCCGAGCATAGCGCAAGCCTGGCCACGGTGGGCGATGGATTTGCCCCGTTTGCCCCCTGCTTTCGGGTGAGGCGAGGGCGCCTTCCGGCCGCCGCGACCTACCTTGGAACCGCCTACCCGCGGGCCGCCATCGCCGCGGGCGGCGCCTCGCCGTCGACCATGATGCGGTTTCGGCCGGCCATCTTGGCCATGTAGAGCGCGCGGTCGGCGCGGCCATAGAGATCGGTGAAGGTGGTGCCCGGCCCGCCCGTGGCGACGCCGGCGGAGAAGGTATAGGCGAAATCCGGCCATTGCGGCAGCGGTCGCGACTGGCGCACCACGGACAGCATCCGCTCGACGATGAGCACCGCCTCCGCCGCGGAGGTCTGCGGCAGCACCAGCACGAACTCCTCGCCGCCGATGCGGCCGAAGCAATCCTTGCGGCGGATGAGGCCGTTGATGCGGGCGGCGAAGTCGCGGAGCACCGCATCGCCCGCGAGGTGGCCGACGAGGTCGTTGATGTATTTGAAATTGTCGAGGTCCAGCACGCACAGCGCCCCGCCCAGGGCGCCGGGCGCGAGCATGTCGTCCACCCGCGCGGTGATGAAGCGGCGGTTGGCGATGCCGGTGAGGTCGTCGGTCTGCGCCTCCTTGATGGCGCGGTCGCGGGCCTGGCGCACATCCCGCCCGTCGGCCTTCAGGGCCGTGATGTCGCTGGCGATGCAGAGCATCCAGCCCGAGGCCGAGACGCTCTCGGTCATCAGCAGCCAGCGTCCGTCGTAGAGGTCGGTCTCGAAGGCGCGGTAGGGCACCTTGCCGCGGCGGGAGAGGGTGGAGACCAGCCAGGCGTCGAAATCCGGGGCGGTGATGACCGTGCCCCGCCGCTCGGCATGGTTGCGGCGCATGATCTCCGCCCAGGTCGCCTCCTCGCCCGGCGCGAGGCCGAAGGCGGCCCGGAAGGCGGCATTCGCATAGCGCAGCCGGTCGAAGGAATCATAAGCCGCCACAAGCACCTGCGTGCTGTCGTAGAGAGCGGCGAGATGGTCGGGGACAAGGGTCATTCCAAGGCCATTATACGTCATGCCTGAAGGTTTGGGCCACGTCCCGAACGCGCTTGCGCTGCGTGCTGCTGTCTCATGCCGCCGGTGGAGCGGCGCGCGCCATGGAAAGCGGCTTCGCGCTGCGGTATGGAGAGGGGTGGCGCGCTGGCGCGCCGCTCTGGAGGGTGCGTTCCCATGTTTCCGCCCGGCTTCCCGTCCGGCCTGCCGCTGCTGGTGCCGCTGATGCTGGCCGCCTGCCTGATGGTGCCGGCCCACGCGCTGGAGGCCCAATGGCCGGATACCGCCTCCGCCCGCCAGCAGGCGCAGGAGCTGGTGGAGGCGCTGAACGCCGACCTCCTCGCCCATCCGAGCGCCACCGCCACCCTGGAGCGCTGGTGCGCCACCCGGGGCATCTCCGATCCATCCAAGGTGGTGGCCGAGCGGGTCTACGAGCGGGAGGGCGCCGCCCCCCCGGAGGTGCGCGCGCTGCTCGGTGCCGGACCCGACACGCCGGTGCGGCATCGCCGGGTGCGCCTCGTGTGCGGACCCACGGTTTTGTCGGAGGCGGATAACTTCTATCTGCCGGAAAAGCTGACACCCGACATGAACCAGGTGCTGGACACCACCGGTACCCCGTTCGGCAAGGTGGTGAAACCGCTCGATTTCCGGCGGAAAACCCTCGATTCCACAGTGCTGTGGATGCCGGCCGACGAGACCGGTTTCAAGCCAGCCCCCGGCGCCCCGCTGCCCCTGCCCGCCTTCGTGCTGAGCCATCGGGCGGTGCTGACCCTGCCCGACGGCACCCCCTTCAGCGCCCTGATCGAGCGCTATACCGCGGGCATACTCGGCCCCCCGCCATCGCGCTGAATCCGGCCGGCAAGAGCCTTTGACAAAGGCATTCCTCCTCCCGCGCGGAGAGGAGGAATGCCTTTGCTTACAGAGGCTTGTCAGTCCGTCTGCGCCTCGGCGACGGCCACGGCGGTCATGTTGACGACACCGCGGGTCGTCACCGACGGGCCGAGGATGTGGGCCGGCTTGGCGGTGCCCATGAGGATGGGCCCGACGGGGAGGGCATCGCCCAGCACCTTGATCATATTGAAGGCGATATCGGCCGCGTCGAGGTCCGGCATCACCAGCACGTTGGCCACTCCGGAGAGGCTGGAGTGGGGGAAGGACTTCTTGCGCACATCTTCCATAAGTGCAGCATCCGCCTGCATTTCTCCGTCCACCTGCAGGTGCGGGTCGCGCTCGCGGATGATGGAGAGTGCGGAACGGACGCGCTTGGCCGAAAGCGTCTCGTGGCTGCCGAAATTGGAGTGCGACAGCAGCGCCACCCGCGGCTCCAGACCGAAGCGGCGGACGTGGGCGGCGGCCAGCACCGTCATCTCGGCAAGGTCGGCGGCGGTGGGCTCGGTCTGGATCTGCGTGTCGCAGATGAAGAAATTGCCCTTGGAGGTGATGAGCAGCGAGAGCGCCGCCAGTTCCTTGACGCCGGGGGCGAGGCCGATGATGTCGCGCACCTGCCGCAGGTGGCGCACGAAGCGACCCTCGATGCCGCAAAGCATTGCATCCGCCTCGCCGCGATGGACGGCCAGGGCCGCGATCACGGTGGGATGGGTGCGGACGAGCGTGCGGGCGGCATCAGGCGTGACGCCCCGGCGGCCGGCCACCTCGACGTAATCGCGCACGTAGTCGCGGTAGCGCGGATCGTCCTCGGGGTTGATGAGGTCGAAGTCGCGGCCGGGCTGGATGGAGAGGCCGAAGCGCTTCAGGCGGGTGTCCACCACGCTCGGGCGGGCAACGATGATGGGCCGGGCGATGCCTTCCTCGACCACCGCCTGCACGGCGCGCAGCACGCGCTCATCCTCGCCCTCGGCATAGATCACCCGCTTGATGCTCTTCTTCGCCTTGGCGAAAAGCGGACGCATGATGAAGCCGGAGCGGAACACGAAGGTGTCCAGCCGGTCGATATAGGCGTCCATGTCGGTGATGGGCCGCGTCGCGACCCCGGTGTCCATCGCCGCCTTCGCCACCGCCGGTGCGATGCGCAGGATGAGGCGCGGATCGAACGGCGAGGGAATGAGCGAATCGGCACCGAAGGAGCGGGTCTCGCCGCCATAGGCGCGAGCCACCACGTCCGAGGGCGTCTCGCGGGCGAGGGCGGCGAGGGCTTCCACCGCGGCCATCTTCATCTCGGCGTTGATGTCGGTGGCGCCCACATCCAGCGCGCCGCGGAAGATGTAGGGGAAGCACAGGACGTTGTTGACCTGGTTCGGGAAGTCCGACCGGCCGGTGCAGATCATAGCGTCCGGCCGCGCCTCGCGGGCGGCTTCGGGCATGATCTCGGGCATGGGATTGGCGAGGGCGAGGATGAGCGGCTTGTCCGCCATCTTCTTCACCATCTCCGGCTTCAGCACGCCGCCGGCGGAGAGGCCGAGGAAGATGTGCGCGCCTTCGATCACCTCGTCGAGGGTGCGCTTGTCGGTCTTCTGGGCGTAGATCTCCTTGTAGGGATCCATGAGGGTGTTGCGGCCGTCATAGACCACGCCCTCGATATCCGTGACCCAGATGTTCTCCTTCTTCGCGCCGATCGTGACGAGGAGGCCAAGGCAGGCGAGCGCGGCCGCGCCGGCACCCGACGTGACGATCTTGAGATCCTCGATCTTGCGATTGCCGATCTCCAGCGCGTTGCGCACCGCGGCGGCGACGATGATGGCGGTGCCGTGCTGATCGTCGTGGAAGACCGGGATCTTCATGCGCTGGCGCAGCTGGGCTTCCACCTCGAAGCACTCGGGCGCCTTGATGTCTTCAAGGTTGATGCCGCCGAAGGTGGGCTCCAGCGCGCTCACCACGTCCACCATGCGCTCGACGGTCAGGGCGTCGATCTCGATGTCGAACACGTCGATGCCGGCGAACTTCTTGAACAGGACGGCCTTGCCCTCCATCACCGGCTTGCCGGCGAGGGGGCCGATATTGCCGAGGCCGAGCACGGCGGTGCCGTTGGAGACGACGCCCACGAGATTCGAACGGATGGTCAGCTCGGCGGCCTGCAGCGGATCGGCGGCGATGGCCTCGCACGCGGCGGCGACGCCGGGCGAATAGGCGAGGGCGAGATCGCGCTGATTCCCGAGGGGCTTGGTGGCCTGGATCTCAAGCTTTCCCGGCCGCGGCGTGCGATGGTAATAAAGTGCGCCCGAACGCAGATCCTCGGAAATGTTGGACGCCATGCCCCTCCCCCTTCGTGAATAACGAACGTCGCGGAAAATCGGGCCGCAACCTAACTGCCACGCATGCTTATGTCACGGTGGACCGCACAAATTAGGTTATGTTGCGCACGCATGGCGGCTCTGAGGGGCGCAGGTGACGCGATCTTGGGCAGGCCTTGTGCGGGCCCGTGATTTGGGCGCCTGCGATTTGGTCTTGCGGCCGCTGGGGCGGCGGGTCTGATGCGGGCGGATGCCCGAAAGGAATGGACATGAGCGAGGGGAAGGCGGGGCGCGGGATCTGGACCAGGGTTGCCGTTGCGGTCGGTATCGTCGCCGTGCTGGCGGCGGGCGGCTGGTTCGGCTTCGCCGCCTGGTCGCGGGCCAAGGTGCGGGCGGAGGTGGATCAGGCGTTCGCCGGCATCCGCGCGGCAGGCAGCCAGGCCTCCTTCACCGATGCCGGCTTCGACCCGGCCGGCCGCGCCGTGACCGTCTCCGGGATCGCCATCGCCTCGGCGGACGGCTCTGCCGCCGTGAAGATCGCGCGCCTCGTCGCGCGGGGCAGCGAGAAGCCCATCGACCGGCGGGTGACGCTGGAAGCCCTCGACCTCGACAGCGTGGAAGTGACGCTCAGCGGTGACGCCGCGCAGGGCGGCACGATCACCTACAACCTGCCGCAGGTGATGATCGACCGCTACAATGGCCCGATGACGCTGATCGCCGCCGGTGAGGGCGGCGGCGCCTACGGTGCCTTGCGCGTGGCGCTGCGCCAGCTGGCGGCGACGACGGCCGCCAAGGTGACGATCCCCGAGACCCGCGTCCGCATGGCACCGGCCGGCGCCCCGCCCATGGAGGCGACCTACACCAATCTCGCCGCCGAGGGCATCAATGCAGGCGCGATCCGCAGCCTCATCATCGATCGCTCGACCGCCTCTTATGTCCTGCCGGCAGCCGCCCCCGCCGATGGGCAGGCTGCACCGGCGAAGGTCAGCCTGCGCATCGAGGGGCTGGTCGCCGCGCAGATCGACACCGCTCCGCTGCTGCTGATGACCCAGCCGGGCGGCCCCGTCGGCAAGGCCGCGGATGCCTACGGGCGCATCTACGGCAAGGTGGTCACCGGCCCCTATGTCATCACCCAGGAAAACGGCCCCACGCAGGGCGGCGCTTCCATGCTGATGGAGAATTTCGCCATCCGCCCCTCGGCCTTCGATGCGGGGCGGCTTGCGAAATTCCAGGCCCTCATGGCGAAGCCGCCGGCCAATCCCTCCGTCGAGGACAGCCGCCGCGCCGCCGAACTGCTGCGTGACACCATCGGCGGCCTCTCCTTCACGACTGTTGCGCTCACCGAAGCCTACACCAAGGACAATGGCGAGACCGGCCATATCGGCCTGGTGCGCATGGATGGCCTTGCCAACGGCGTGCTCGACGGATTCGTGCTGGAGCGGGCGGACGGCACGACGCCCGACGGCGGCGCTGGCAAGATCGGGCGCATTGCGGTGCGTCAGCTGGATTTCAACCAGCTCGCGGCGCTCGCCGCCGAGGCGCAGAGCCCCTCCCCCACCACGGCGCTGGTGCTGTTCCGGGTGATCTCGGGCATCGAGATCAAGAACCTCGAGGTGCCCTACGGTGAGGGGGATGCGAAAAATGAGCCGGTGAAGATCGGCAACTTCTCCCTGTCCTGGGGTGGATCGCTCGGGGTGCTGCCGTCCTATGTGGACTTCGCGCTGACCGACGTGTCCGGGCCGATCCGGCCGGAGGATGGCGAGCCCTTCACCTATCTCATCAACGCGGGGATCAAGCGCGCCACCGTCTCGCTTGGCGCCAAGGCATTCTACGACATCAACGAGAGCACCCTGACGCTGGCGCCCATCACCACCGAGGTGAAGGACGCCTTCCGCGTCACCATCGAGACCACCCTCTCCGACGTGCCGCAGTCCGCCTTCGCCGATGCCGGCGGCTTCATCAACGAATTGCCGGCGATTGGCGCGGGGCCAGTAACGGTGACGCTGACCGACCTCGGGCTCGCCAAGCTGATGTACGCCCAGTTCGCCAAGGCCGCCGGGGTGAGCGAGGCGGACTATCGCGAGCAGGTGGTGGCACTGGCCGAAAGCTTCGCGGCCGAGATGGAGGAAGGCATGCCGGAGATGGCCCCGGTGGGTGCCGCCCTGGTGTCCTTCCTGCGCAATCCGGGGACGCTGAAGGTGACGGCGAAGCCGAAGGGGTTCGTGCCGCTGATCGCCCTCGCCTCCTCCGGCGACCCGACGGTGCTGCTGGAAACCTTCACCTTCGAGGCGACCGCCACGGCGCCCTGACGGCGCGCAGGCCGTCGATCGACTGACGGTGGGTCAGACGGCGCCCCTCACCGGGGGGCGCCGGTCGCAGCGCTCAGGAACGCCACCAGCTTCACGATCTGCTGCTGGACGGCCATATTGACCGATTCCGGCGGATTTTCCTGCACCTGCACCATCTTCCGCCCAAGGGGGCTGGTGTAGAAAGCGGCCAGTTCCTTCAGGTCGGCCAGCGTGTAGGCGTCCGCATAGTAGCCGACGAAGACCCCCACGAGATCCTCCCGGATGCTGGCGGATTCTTTCGTGAGCACCTCACGTGCGGCGTCCCGCTTGTCGGCGGGGATCTTCTCCGCCGCCTGGCCGATCATGCGGCCGAAATGCTTTTCGAGGCCCGGCACGACCGCGAGGTCGACCACCTGGCGCGCCAGCGCGGCCTTGTCGGACGCCTCATCGGCTGCGGCGCCGGCCGAAAAGGTGAGTGTCTGGACCGCAAGTGCCGCGGCCACGAGCATCGGATAGGCGAACCGCATCTTAATCCTCCCGGGAGCGCCCGCGGTTCGTCCCGCGATGCGTCCCGAAGAGAATCTATATCGGCTTCGGCGCGGCCGCGCTTCTCCCCCAACTGGGGGACTGCATCATTTCTGCTGCGGCGCAGGACGGATGTGCAGTTCGCGCAGCTGCTTGGGGCTCGCCTCGTTGGGCGCGCCCATGAGCAGGTCCAGGGCCTGCTGGTTCATGGGGAAGATGGAGATCTCACGCAGGTTGGTGGTGCCGCACAGGAGCATCACGATGCGGTCCACGCCCGCCGCCATGCCGCCATGGGGCGGCGCGCCGTACTGGAATGCGCGGTACATGCCGCCGAACCGCTCCACCACGGTCGCCTCGTCATAGCCGGCCAGCTCGAACGCCTTCACCATGGCCTCGGGGCGATGGTTGCGGATGCCGCCGGAGGCGATCTCGTAGCCGTTGCAGGCGATGTCGTACTGGAACGCCTTGATGGTCAGCGGGTCCTGCGTGTTCAGCGCTTCCAGCCCACCCTGCGGCATGGAGAAGGGGTTGTGGGAGAAGTCCACCTTCTTCTCCTCCTCCGAATATTCGTAGAAGGGGAAGTCGACGATCCAGGCCAGCTCGAAGCGGTCCTTGTCGATCAGGTTCAGCTCCTCGCCCACCTTGGTACGGGCGAGGCCTGCGAACTTCACGAACTTGTCCGGGTCGCCCGCGACGAAGAAAGCGGCGTCGCCGGCCTTGAGGCCGAGCTGCTGGCGGATCGCCTCGGTGCGCTCGGGGCCGATGTTGTTGGCGAGAGGACCTGCGCCCTCCCCGCCTTCACGCCACATGATGTAGCCGAGGCCCGGCTGGCCCTCGCCTTGCGCCCACGAATTCATGCGGTCGCAGAAGGCGCGCGAACCGCCGCCAGGACCGGGAATGGCCCACACCTCGTTCTTCTCCACCTCCAGCATGCGGGCGAACACCTTGAAGCCCGAGCCGCGGAAGTGGTCCGACACGTTCTGCATGACGAGAGGGTTGCGCAGGTCCGGCTTGTCGGTGCCGTACTTGCGCAGCGACTCTGCATAGGGGATGCGCGGCCAGTTGTTGGTCACCGGCTTGCCGCCCGCAAATTCCTCGAACACGCCGGTGATGACCGGCTCCATGGCGGCGAACACGTCTTCCTGCTCGACGAAGCTCATCTCCAGGTCGAGCTGGTAGAACTCGCCGGGCAGGCGGTCGGCGCGCGGGTCCTCGTCACGGAAGCAGGGGGCGATCTGAAAGTAGCGGTCGAAGCCGCTCATCATGATGAGCTGCTTGTACTGCTGCGGTGCCTGTGGCAGGGCGTAGAACTTGCCGGGATGCAGGCGCGAGGGCACCAGGAAGTCGCGCGCGCCTTCCGGCGAGGAGGCTGTGAGGATGGGCGTCTGGAACTCGAAGAAGCCCTGATCCTTCATGCGCCGGCGCATGGCGTCGATGATGGCGCCACGGGTCATGATGTTGCGGTGGAGCTTCTCGCGGCGGAGGTCGAGGAAGCGGTACTTCAGCCGCGTCTCTTCCGGATATTCCACGTCGCCGAACACGGGCAGCGGCAGCTCCGCCGCCGGGCCGAGCACTTCCAGCTCGAGGGCATAGACCTCCACGGCGCCGGTGGTCAGGTCCGGATTCTCGGTGCCCTCGGGGCGCGGACGCACCTTGCCGTCGATGCGGATGACCCATTCGGATCGCACCTTCTCGGCGTCCTTGAAGGCCGCGCTGTCCGGGTCCACCACCACCTGGGTAAGGCCGTAGTGATCGCGCAGGTCGATGAAGAGCACGCCGCCGTGGTCGCGGATGCGGTGGCACCAGCCGGAGAGGCGGACAATCTGGCCCACCTCGGCGGTCGAAAGCGCGCCGCAGGTGTGGGAGCGGTAACGGTGCATGGGGTCGCCCTTTCAAGGCTGATCAGGGAAGACACGGGGCGAAAAAGACCCTGCTGCCCGAGGGTCCGCGCGCAGGCCATTGGCGCGCACCGGCCCCCCAAGGCGCCGCTTGCGTGCCGGGCGCCGCGTCACCGCGCGCCACGGCTCGAAAGTCCGCATCTGAGGCGGGGCGAAGGTGCATGCGTTCCGGCCCGTGTCAAGCGCGCAGTCCTGTTCAGCCGTGCGCGAAGGATGTAGGTTCAGCTTCGCCGTGTCTCAATCGACGGGTCGTGCGGGTGCGGGTGTGACAGAGAATGAGGCCGGCATGGAGACGCCGAAGGGGCGGGAGACCGGGCCGTCGGACGTGGCTGGTCCGGCGCTGCGCGGGCCTCTGTGGCTCGCCTTCATCGTCATCGCCCTGATCGTCTGCGTCATCTCGGCCACCAGCCTGCTGGTGACGCGACTGTGGCACGATGGCGCTGCGGACCGCACCAGGGAACTTGAAAACCTCGCGGTGACGCTGTCCGAGCAGACCGCCCGGGCTTTCCAGAGTGTCGGCCTCATCCAGGACGACCTCATCTCCCATGCACGCGAAAAAGGCATCGAGACGCAGGCCGAACTTGCCGTCGTGATGTCGAGGGAAGACATCCACGCGACCCTGCGGGAGAAGATTTCGGGTCTGCCCTTCGTCGACGCCATCACGATCATCGACGAGACTGGCAAGCTCCTCAACTTCTCGCGCTATTGGCCCATCCCCAGGGTCAACGTATCCGACAGGGATTATTTCCTGGCCCTCGAAGGGATGCGGGGACCCGACATCTTCCTGAGCGAGCCGGTCCCGAACCGCGGCACCGGCTCAGTCACCATCTATCTTGCCAAGCGCTTCGCCAACAGCTCCGGCCGCTTCCTCGGCCTGGTGCTGGGAGCCATGGAGCAAGCCTATTTCGAGCGCTTCTACGGCGGCATCCGGCTCGGCCGCGACGGCATGATCGCTCTGGTTCGGTCGGACGGCGCGCTGCTCGCCCGCAATCCCGGCTCGGCCGGCCTGTCTCCGCGCGATGCTGCCGTGCGCGCGCGGACCGCGGCGGCGGTGTTCGGCAGCGGCCAGATGGCTGAGCTGCCCGCCGGCACGCTGGACGAGAAGGCCCGCGTCGCCGCCGTCCACCCGGTCGGCGACCTGCCGGTGGCGGTGGTGGTGAGCGACAGCGTTGCGTCCCTCGACGCCCTCATGTGGCAGCGGGCGACGCCTCTGCTCGTGGCCGCCGGGCTGCTCTGCCTCACCATCGTCCTCGCCGCCTGGGGGCTCGGCCGGCACCTTCGCGATGAGCGCGCCTTCGCCGTGACGCAGCACGCCATGGCGCGGATCGACATGCTGACCGGCCTGCCCAACCGCCTCGCCTTCACCGAACGGCTGGGCGCGCTCCTGGGCGCGCGGGGCGGCGGGACGCCCTTCGCCCTGATCTATCTCGACCTCGATTATTTCAAGACCGTCAACGACACCCTCGGCCACGACGCCGGGGATACCATGCTGGCGGAACTGGCGGAACGCATGCGCGGCCTGCTCGGCCCCGAGGATTTCGCTGCGCGCCTGGGAGGCGACGAGTTCGCAGTCGTGCTGTTGGGGGTGACGCGCGAGAGCGAGGCGACGGAACTCGCCCAACGCCTGATCGACGCGCTGCGGACGCCGCTTCACCTCGGCCTCCACCGCATCATCAGCGGCTGCAGCATCGGCATCGTGATGGCCCCGCGCGACGGCAACGACGTGGCGGCGCTGCTCAAGAATGCCGACCTCGCCCTCTATCGTGCCAAGACCGACGGCCGGGGCATTGCCCGTGTCTTCGTCGAGGAGATGGAGCGTCTGGTCCGCGAGCGGCGGGAGATGGAGGTAGACCTCCAGACCGCATGGCGGGAGCATCAGTTCTTCCTGCTCTACCAGCCCATCGTCGAGGCCGAATCGGGCCGAATCGCCGGGTTCGAGGCGCTGCTGCGCTGGCGCCATCCCGAGCGCGGACTGGTCAATCCGGAAAGCTTCATCCCGGTGGCCGAGGAAACCGGGCTCATCCTGCCGCTCGGCGCCTGGGTTCTCACCGAGGCCTGTACCGCAGCAACCGCCTGGCCTGACGGTCTTGTCGTCTCGGTCAACCTCTCGCCCGTCCAGTTCCGCGGCGCCGAAGCTTTTCGGCAGGTGCGGAGCGCGCTCGAAAGCTCGGGCCTCGCCCCCTCGCGGCTCGAAGTGGAGATCACCGAAAGCACCCTGCTGCACGAAGGCCCCATGGTGCGGGCGACGCTGGAACAGTTCAGCGAAGAGGGAATCACGGTCGCGCTCGATGATTTCGGCACCGGCTATTCCTCTCTCGGCTACCTGCGGACGCTCAGCATCGGCCGCATCAAGGTGGACCGCTCGTTCATCGAGCAGGTGGAGACCTCGCCCCAGAGCCTCGCCATTGTCCGTGCGATCGTCGGCCTCGCCCGCACGCTCGGGCTGCGCTGTACCGCCGAAGGCGTCGAGACCGAGGGTCAGCGCCGGCTGCTCACGGCCGAAGGTTGCTCACACCTGCAGGGCTACCTGTTGGGCCGTCCTGGCTCCGCAGAGGAAGCCCTGCGCCGCGCCCGCGCCTCGGCTGCCTGACGCCTTTCCGACAACATAGCGCCACATTTCCTTTGCCGAACGCGTCGTCGTGGGTATGTTTGCAGCATGGACCCCATCACCTCGACCGAGGCGCTGGCAGTTGCCTGCGAGCGTCTTGCGCGACACCCCTTCGTCACCGTCGACACGGAATTCCTGCGGGAAAGCACCTTCTGGCCGAAGCTGTGCGTGGTGCAGGTGGCCTCTCCCGACGAGGCCATTCTCATCGACGCGCTCTCGGATGGGCTGGACCTCGCCCCCTTCTATCGGCTCATGAGCAATGAGCGGGTGATGAAGGTCTTCCACGCCGGGCGGCAGGACATCGAGATCATCTGGCATCAGGCCCGGCTGATTCCGCACCCGGTGTTCGACACCCAGGTGGCCGCGATGGTTCTGGGATACGGCGACAGCATTTCCTACGACCAGCTGGTCCAGCGCACCGTCGGCCACAGCCTCGACAAGTCCTCGCGCTTCACCGACTGGTCGCGCCGGCCGCTGAGCCAGGCCCAGATCACCTACGCCATCGCCGACGTCACTCACCTGCGGGACATCTACATCAAGCTGACCGCCGACCTCGACGCGCGCGGCCGCGGCGAGTGGGTGGGCGAGGAGATGCACGTCCTCACCTCCCCCGCCACCTATGAGCAGCATCCCGAGCAGGCCTGGGAGCGGCTCAAGTCGCGCGTGCGCAAGCCGCGCGAACTGGCGGTGCTGGTGGAAGTCGCCGCCTGGCGCGAGCGGGAGGCCCAGACCCGCGACCTGCCGCGCGGTCGCGTCATCAAGGACGAGGTTATCGGCGAGATCGCCGTGCAGCAGCCGCAAACCCCCGAGAAGCTGGCGGAGCTGCGGTCCCTGCCCAAGGGCTTCGAGCGTTCGCGCTACGGCGAGGCGGTGCTGGAGGCGGTGAAGCGCGGCGTCGCCCGCGACCCCAAGACCTTGCCCCGCATCGAGCGGGACAAGCCCCTGCCCAACGGCGCCAGTGCTACGGTCGAGCTGCTGAAGGTGCTGCTGCGCATGACGGCGGAGCAGAACGCCGTGGCCGCCAAGGTGATCGCGACGACCGAGGACCTGGAGCGGATCGCGGTGAGCGACGAGGCCGACGTGCCTGCGCTGAAGGGCTGGCGACGCGAGCTGTTCGGGGTTCACGCCCTCGCCCTCAAGGCCGGCAACCTTGCCCTGGCGGTGGACAAGGGGAAGGTGGTGGCGGTGCAGAAGTAGGCGCCGCCCTCTGCCCGTCTCAAGAGCGTCCCTCAGAGGTTGTCGCGCAGGCCCTTCACGAAGCTCGAAAGCCCGGTGAGCCGCCGCCGCTTCAGCCGCTCCGCCTGAAGGATGGCGGTGAGCTTGGCGAGGCTGTCCTCCACGTCGTGATTGATGATGATGTAGTCGTATTCGGTGTAATGGCTGATCTCGTCCGAGGCCTTGGCCATGCGCTGATGCACGACCTCCTCCGAATCCTGCGCCCGCGACCTCAGCCGCTGCTCCAGGTCGGCCGCCGACGGCGGCAGGATGAAGACCTTCACCAGATCCTGCTGGGCGCTCTCGCCGAGTTGCTGGGTGCCCTGCCAGTCGATGTCGAACAGCACGTCCCGCCCGGCCGAGAGCGCCTGCTCCACGGCGCCGCGCGGGGTGCCGTAGAGATTCTCGAAGACCGTGGCGTGCTCCAGCAGCTCGCCTTCGTCGCGCATGCGGTGGAAGGTGTCGCGATCGACGAAGAAGTAGTCCTTGCCGTGCTCCTCGCCCGGCCGCGGCGCGCGGGTGGTCACCGAGACCGACATGGTGATGCGGTCGTCGCTCTTGAGCAGCAGGCGGGAAAGCGTGGTCTTGCCGGCCCCCGACGGGGAGGAGAGCACCAGCATCAGTCCGCGGCGCGCCAGCACCCCTGCCCCCGGCTTCCAGCCCGGCAGGGCGAAGTGCGGCGATACGGAGGAAGAGGCGGAATTGGGCATCGCGGCGGACTTCACTCGAGGTTCTGGATTTGCTCGCGGAACTGATCCACGAGCAGCTTGAGGTCAAGCCCGATCTGCGTGAGCGCCACGGAATTGGACTTTGAGCACAGGGTGTTCGCCTCGCGGTTGAACTCCTGGGCGAGGAAATCCAGCCGCCGCCCCACCGGGCCGCCGGCCGCCATCAGGTCGCGCGCGGCGGCGATGTGGGCGACGAGGCGGTCGAGTTCCTCGCGCACATCGGCCTTGGTGACGGCGAGAATGGCCTCCTGGTGGAGACGATCCGGATCCAGCGAGGCGGCGTCCATCAGCACCCGGACCTGATCTGCGATGCGGCCCTTGACCGCCTCGACCGACCGCTCGGGCAGGCGCTCGGCGCGGGACACAAGGCCGGTGATCGAATCAAGGCGCTCGGTCAGGATGGAATTGAGGGCGCTGCCCTCCCGCTCGCGCATGGTCCCGAGATCGGCCAGCGCCCGGTCGAACGCTTCGAGCACGGCAGCCATCAGGGCGCGGCGCTCCTCCTCGCTGTCCTCGGCCTCGGTGATCTCCACCATGCCCTTCACGGCGAGGAGCGAATCAAGGGTGGGAGCGGCAGCGCCGAGGCGACGCGCGCTCTCGGCCATGGCACGGTAAAGCGCTTCCAGCGCACCCTGGTTGACGCGGACGGTGGAGGCTTCGCCCTCGCGGGTGGCGGTGAGATTGGCGGAAACGGAGCCGCGGGAGAGCACCTGCCCGGTGCGGCTGCGGACGTCCGATTCCATCGCCTCGAAGCCGGGCGGCAAGCGGAGCCGCAGGTCGAGGCCCTTGCCGTTGACGGAACGCACTTCCCAGCCGAAGCGCCACGGACCGTGCGAGCCCGAGACGCGGGCGAAGCCGGTCATGCTGGCGAGCGGCGTCCTCGGCTCCACCTTTCCGGCCGAGACCGCTGCGCGCTTGATGATCGGTCCCGCGGCCATCGCCGTCTCCGTGTCGGTCAGCGGCCGGGGGCGGCCGGAGGTGTGGTGGGCGGCCCTGCGGGCGACTGCCCGCCCTGGGCCGGGGCTGCGCCCTGCTCGATCGCCCGCCAGCGGCTGACATTCTTGTTGTGATCCGCCAGGGTCTCGGCGAAGGCGTGACCGCCGGTGCCATCGGCGACGAAGAACAGATCCTTCGTCTTCGGCGGGTTGGCGGCCGCCATCAGCGCGTCCTTGCCCGGATTGCAGATGGGGCCGGGCGGCAGGCCGTCGATGGCATAGGTATTGTAGGCCGTCGCGGTGGCAATGTCGGTGCGGCTGATGGGCCGGCCGAGCGAGCCCCTGCCACCAACGATGCCATAGATGATGGTCGGATCGGACTGGAGCCGCATCTTCTTCGTGAGGCGATTGACGAACACGGCGGCGACCTTGGGTCGCTCGTCGGCCTGCCCGGTCTCCTTCTCGACGATGGAGGCGAGGGTCACGAGTTCCTGCGGGCTCTTGAGCGGCAGGTCCGGTGCGCGCTTGGCCCAGACGGTCGCGAGCAGCTTCTTCTGGGCATCCGCCATCTCCTGCAACACGGCGTCCCGGGTCATGCCGCGGTGGATGCGGTAGGTCTCGGGCAGCAGCGTGCCCTCCTGCGGCACGGCGGGCGTGCCGGTGAGAAGATCGTTGTCCATCAGCCGCTTGACCACCTGCTGGCTGGTCAGCCCCTCAGGGATGGTCACCTGGTGGAGCACGACCTTGCCGGAGGCGATGGTGTCGATGACGCTCGCCACCGACTGGCCCGGCTTGAACACGTACTCACCCGCCTTCAGTGAGGCATCCGGCCGGGCGATCTTCTGCCCGGCGACGAACAGCACCCAGCTCTGGACCACGCCCTCGCGCTCCAGGATTTCCGCCATGTCGCGCACCCCGGCGCCACGCGGAATGTTCACCACCTTCTCAGTGGTCAACGGGCCCGGCTCGGTGAAAGCGCGCTGGCCGTACCAACCGGCGAGCCCCACTGCCACGAAGACGAACAGCAGGAAGGTGAAGATGCCGCTGCCGATGGTCACAGCGGGATGCCGCGCGCTGCGCGATGGCCTGGGCGGCTTCGGCGGTGGCCGGCGCGGCGGCGCCTTGCGCGGCTTCGAACTGCGGGCGGGACCGGTGGGCATCGGCGGAGCGGCGGGCGGCCGTGGCGGGGCGGACACGCCGGCGTCGGGCGGACGGACCTGCCCCTTCGGCAGAAGCGGCGATTCCTCGCCTGCACCGGCGTGAGACTGCGGCACGGCAGGCTCGGAAGATGCCGGCGTCGGGGCTGCCGTGCTCCCGGCCTCCACCGGCTCCTCGCGCGTCGATGATCCGTCGTTGGACTGGGCCATCCCGGGCTCCCTTGTCGTCGGCGAAGGCTCCCGCCCTGTCGGCGGGGCAGTCAGCCACCTTTTGGCGGCTTGCTAAAGGGACATTCGGGCGTGACGGGGGCAGGCTGTCCCAGCGTCGTGCGGCCGGGCGCGAGCCCGGCCGTCGGGCCGCATCAGGCGGCGTAGCGGCGGAAAACCAGCGACGCGTTCGTGCCGCCAAACCCGAAGGAATTGGACAGCACGGCGTCGATCTTGCGCGGCTTGGGCGTCAGCGGCACCAGATCGATCGGCGTTTCCACCGACGGATTGTCGAGATTCAGCGTCGCCGGGGCGATCTGGTCGCGGATGGCGAGGATGGAGAAGATCGCCTCCACCGAGCCCGCGGCTCCGAGCAGGTGGCCGATGGACGACTTGGTCGAAGACATGGCGGTCTTGGCCGCCGCATTGCCGAGCAGCCGCTCAACCGCCTTCAGCTCGATCTCGTCGGCCATGGTGGAGGTGCCATGGGCGTTGATGTAGTCGATGTCATCGGCCGTCATCCCCGCCCGCTTCAGCGCCGCCGACATGCAGCGATAGGCGCCATCGCCGTCCATGGACGGGGCGGTGATGTGGAACGCATCACCCGAGAGGCCGTAGCCAACCAGCTCGGCGTAGATCTTGGCGCCGCGGGCCTTGGCGTGCTCCAGCTCTTCCAGCACCACGACACCGGCGCCCTCGCCCATGACGAAGCCGTCGCGGTCCTTGTCATAGGGGCGCGAGGCGTGGGTGGGGTCTTCGTTGAAGGCGGTGCAAAGGGCCTTGCAGGCGGCGAAGCCGGCGATGGAGAGCCGGTTCACCGGCGATTCGGTGCCGCCCGCGACCATCACGTCCGCATCGCCAAGGGCGATCAGCCGGCCGGCGTCGCCGATGGCGTGGGCGCCGGTGGAGCAGGCCGTGACCACCGCATGGTTCGGCCCCTTGAGGCCGTGGGCGATGGAGACGTAGCCGCCGGCGAGGTTGATGAGCCGGCCGGGAATGAAGAAGGGCGAGATGCGACGCGGGCCGCGATCCTTCAGCAGCAGGGACGCATCCGCGATGCCCTCGATGCCGCCGATGCCGGAGCCGATCAGGACGCCAGAGGTGATCTGGTCCTCGTACTCCGTGGGATGCCAGCCGGCGTCGTCCAGCGCCTGGGTGGCGGCGGCCATGGCGAAGACGATGAATTCATCGACCTTGCGCTGTTCCTTCGGCTCCATCCACTGGTCGGGATTGTAGGTGCCGTCGGACCCGTCGCCGCGGGGGATGTTCGCCGCGATCTTGCACGCGAGGTCGGCGACCTCGAAATGGCTGATCGCCTTGACACCGCTTTCGCCGGCGAGAAGCCGCCGCCAGGTCGGCTCGACGCCGCAGGCGAGCGGCGTCACCATGCCGAGGCCGGTGACGACAACACGTCTCATGGGAAAAACTCCGGGAGGCGGGCAATCAGCGCGCCTGGCGCGCGGCCCGGTGCAACAACGGCCGCGGGCGCCAAGCGCCACGCGACCGCCAGATGGACACGCGAATGGATCAAGCCGCGTTCTTTTCCAGGAACTTGATCGCGTCGCCCACAGTCAGAATGGTCTCGGCGGCATCGTCCGGGATCTCGCAGTTGAAAGCCTCCTCGAAGGCCATCACGAGTTCCACGGTGTCGAGGCTGTCGGCGCCGAGATCGTCGATGAAGGAGGCGCTCTCCGTGACCTTCTCGGGCTCAACCCCCAGATGCTCCGCGACAATCTTCTTCACCCGCTCGGCGATGTCACTCATAGATCGAACCCTCGGTTGTTCGGATAATCCCGTTGCCGTTCGGCGGCTGGACGAGGGCATAATGCCTTTTTTCCGCCGTGCCCAGTCCCCCTCCGTCGCGAAGGAGACGAGATTGCGTCGGTCCGTCCTCGCGCCGCGCGCGGATGGTGGAGCGCCTGAACGCCCGCGTGCCCCCGGCCCAGCAATTGGGCTCGTTAGCACACTCCCTGCGGCAAGGCCAGCAATGCACGCAAAGGTAAGGAGAAAGGGTGCCCTTGCGCCGGCTCGGGACCAGCTTTAATGGGACGAAAAGGGAACATCATGGCCTCTGACACGGATCGATCGGACCGCCTCGCCGCCGCCCTGCGCGCCAATCTCCAGCGCCGCAAGACGCAGGCCCGCGCCCGGCGCACGCCGCAGGCGCCCGATGCGTCATCTTCCCCCGAGGCTTCCGGTGGAAATCCCGCAACGGGTGGTAGCAGCGCCCCGCCCGAGGGGAAGCCCGCGATTGTGCCGGACGGCGAGGCGGGCTAGAGCTTTCCTCTTATACCCGCTTACGGCCGGCTCGGGGGGCGCCGCCCGCAAGGCAAGGACAGGACGGCATGGACAAGATTCGCATCGTCGGCGGCAACGAGCTGAAGGGCACGATCCCCATCTCGGGCGCGAAGAACGCAGCCCTGCCGCTGATGATCGCCAGCCTCCTGACCGAGGAGAAGCTGATTCTCGAGAACGTGCCGCGGCTCGCGGACGTGGCGCTGCTGCAGCGCATCCTCGGCAATCACGGCGTGGACATCACCACCAACGGCAAGCGCAACGGGGACGACCCCTATGCCGGCCAGACGCTGGAGATCGACGCTCGCGTCATCGTCGACACTGTCGCTCCTTACGAACTGGTGTCGAAGATGCGCGCCTCCTTCTGGGTGGTCGGGCCGCTCCTCGCCCGCATGGGCGTCGCCAAGGTCTCCCTGCCGGGGGGCTGCGCCATCGGCACCCGGCCGGTGGATTTCCACCTCGACGCCCTGCGGGCGCTCGGCGCGGACATCGAGATCGACGCCGGCTACGTGCTGGCCAAGGCCCCGCGCGGGCTCACCGGCGCCCGCATCGTGTTCCCGAAGGTGTCGGTGGGCGCGACCCATACCGCGCTGATGGCCGCCGCCCTCGCCCGCGGCGAGAGCGTGATCGAGAACGCCGCGCGCGAGCCGGAGATCGTCGACGTCGCCGACTGCCTCATCAAGATGGGCGCGCGCATCGAGGGGGCCGGCACCTCCACCATCCGCATCGAAGGCGTGCCGCGCCTCAAGGCCGCCCGCCATGCCGTGCTGCCCGACCGCATCGAGACCGGGACCTATGCCATGGCCACGGCCATGACCGGCGGCGACGTGATGCTCGCCGGCGCCCGCCCGGACCTGCTTGAAGACGCGCTTGAGACCCTGCGCCACGCCGGCGCCGAGATCGATGCCACCAACGAGGGCATCCGCGTGCGCCGCAACGGCGCCGGCATCCTGCCGGTGGAGGTCTCCACCGCCCCGTATCCGGGCTTCCCGACGGACCTCCAGGCCCAGCTCATGGCCCTGATGACGAAGGCCAAGGGACGCTCGCGCATCACCGAGACCATTTTCGAAAACCGCTTCATGCACGTGCAGGAGCTGGCCCGCCTCGGCGCCCGCATCCAGCTCGACGGCGACACCGCCGTGGTGGAGGGCGTCGAGCGCCTGACCGGCGCCCCGGTGATGGCCACCGACCTGCGCGCCTCGGTCTCCCTCGTCATCGCCGGCCTCGCCGCCGAGGGCGAGACCATGGTCCAGCGCGTCTACCATCTCGATCGCGGCTTCGAGAAGCTCGAAGAGAAGCTGTCGCGCTGCGGCGCCGAGATCGAGCGCATCAGCGGCTGAACGGGCGCGGAGCTTTCCGCGCCCTCCAATGACGGGCCTTTCAACGCTATCAGGGTGGCGGAAGAGCCGTGAGCATCCCCAACATCATCACCTTGCTGCGCATCTTCCTGGTGCCGGCCGTGGTGTGGGCCATTGCATCCGGCGAACCGCTGTTCGCCTTCTGGCTGTTCCTCGCGGCGGGGATTTCCGACGCACTCGACGGCTTCATCGCCAAGCGCTTCCAGATGCAGACGGAGCTCGGCTCCTATCTTGACCCGGTTGCCGACAAGGCGCTCCTCGTCTCCATCTACGTGACGCTGGCGGTGGTGGGGCTCATCCCGCGCTGGGTGGCCATCGCGGTGGTGTCGCGGGACGTGATGATCATCGGCGCGGTGGTGCTGTCGCTGGTGATGGCGAAGCCGGTAACCATCAGCCCTCTGCTGATTTCCAAGGTCAATACGGCGGCCCAGATCAGCTTCGCTGCCCTTGTGCTGGCCAGCGCGGGCTTCGGGGTGACGGTGCCCGGCCTGTACGATCTGGGGCTCGTGCTTGTCGGCCTCTTGACGGGCCTTTCCGCCGCTGCCTATCTCGCCGCATGGACGCGCCATATGGCAAGCTGAGGGGCAACGGTTCAGGATCGGCGCTTCTCGGGGCGGCCGGTTGAAAGGCGCAAGGTGATGGACGGCGACCGCACCCGTATGCCGGAACTCCGCAGCGACCCCACGTCGCCGGCGCGGCGCGGTGCCGCCTTCGCCCGCCTGCCGCGCATGCCCCTGCCGGTCCATGCCGAGGTGGAGGGTCCCTCCGTGCGCATCCAGGCCCGCTTCTGGGTGGGCGCGCTGCTGCTCACCGCCGTCGTCCTGTGGCTGCTCGCGGGCATCCTCCTGCCGTTCGTGGCCGGCATCGTGCTCGCCTATTTCCTCAATCCGGTCGTCGCGCGCCTGGAGCGCATCGGCGTCGCTCGCACCCTCTCCGCGCTGGTCGTGGTGGGGATCATGCTGCTGCTGGTGATGCTGTTCTTCCTGCTGGCGCTGCCCATCCTGTCGTCCCAGCTGTTCGAGTTCATCCAGCGCCTGCCGTCCTATGTGACGCGCCTGCAGGGCCTCCTGACCGAAGAAAACCGGGAATGGTTGAGCGGCATCGTCGGCGACCGGCTGCCGGACATGCAGCGCTCCATCTCCGACCTGATGACGCAGGGGGTGAGCCATGTGCTGAGCCTGCTCTCGTCCGTCTGGTCCGGCGGGCAGGCGCTGATCTCGCTGTTCGCGCTGCTGGTGGTGACGCCAGTGGTTGTGTTCTACATCCTCTGCGACTGGAACGAGATGGTGGGCCTGGTGGACCGGCTGGTGCCCGTGCCGCACCGCCCGGTGGTGAGGAGCCTCGCCCTCGCCATGGACAATGCCGTGGCCGGCTTCGTGCGCGGGCAGGCCATGGTCTGCCTGCTGCTCGGCGGCTTCTATGCCGTCTCCCTCTCCATGGTGGGGCTGAACTTCGGCCTGCTGATCGGCATCGTCTCGGGGGTCATCACCTTCATCCCCTATGTGGGCTCGCTCACCGGCTTCGTGCTGGCCATGGGCGTGGCCATCGTCCAGTTCTTCCCGGACTGGAGCATGATCGGCACCGTGCTCGCCATCTTCGTCGCCGGCCAGACCATCGAGGGCTATGTGCTCTCGCCGAAACTGGTGGGCGACAGCATCGGCGTGCACCCGGTGTGGCTGATGTTCGCCTTGTTCGCCTTCGGCTATCTCTTCGGCTTCGTGGGCCTGCTGCTGGCGGTTCCGCTCACGGCCGTCGCCGGCGTGCTGGTGCGCTTCGCCATCGCCCGCTACATGCAGTCCTCGCTCTATCAGGGCGCGGCGGACGAAGATCCGCCCGCCGAGACGCGCTGACCCGATGCCCCGCACCCCGGCCGAGCCGCCGCGACAGCTTCCCCTCGACCTGCCGAACCAGCCCGCACTCCGGCGCGAGGACTTCCTGGCCGCGCCCGGCAACGCGGCGGCACTCGCCCTGATCGACGCATTTCCCGACTGGCCGTCGCGCGTCGCCTGCCTCGTCGGGCCGGAGGGCGCGGGCAAGAGCCACCTCGCCGCCATCTTCGCCGAGCGTTCGGGCGCGCTGACGCTGGCCGCCTCTGATCTCGCCCGCGAGGCGGTGCCGGCGGCCCTCGCCCATGAAGCGCTGGTATTGGAAGACCTTGACCCGGCGACGTTCAGCGAGCCCGCCCTGTTCCACCTGCTCAATCTCGCCCGCGAGCAGCAGGCCTACCTGCTGATGACGGCGCGCATGCCGCCCTCCGGCTTCACCCTCGCCACCGCCGACCTCGCCTCCCGGCTGCGCGCGATCCCGGTGTTCGAGATCGCCCCGGCGGACGATGCGCTGCTCGCCGCGGTCCTGGTCAAGCTGTTCGCCGACCGGCAGCTCGCCGTGGACGAGGCAACGGTGCAATACCTGCTGTTGCGCATCCCGCGCTCGGTGGCAGGCGCGCAACACATCGTCGAGGCGCTCGACCAGGCAGCGCTGGCCGCCCGGCGTCCGGTGACGCGTGCTCTTGCCGCCCAGGTGCTGGCGACCGCGCTGGCCGATCTGCCGGACGAGGCGCCTCCGGGCACATCTCCCCAGTCGGAAGATTGAGGAGCATGCACGGGCGGCGCAATGTCATAGAGTGGTCATCCAAGCCAGCCATGGTCCGGCCGGTTTCCGCCATTGGGGCACGAGGGAGCGACGGGAGCGAATGGGCATGAACGAGGCTGTGGCTCTCTCCGAGACCGAAGTCGTCGCCGAAGTGGAAAGCCCGCTCGCGCAGTCACCGCAGCGGTTCATCAACCGCGAGATTTCCTGGCTCGGCTTCAACCGCCGCGTGCTGGAGGAAGCGGAGAACCGCAATCATCCCCTGCTGGAGCAATTGCGCTTCCTCTCCATCTCCGCCAACAACCTCGATGAATTCTTCATGGTCCGCGTCGCGGGCCTGAAGGAGCAGGTGCGCGAGGGCGTGCAGACCCCGAGCCCCGACGGCCTCACCCCCTCCGAGCAGCTCACGACCATTCTCGCCGCCGCCGCTCAGCTGATCGCCGACCAGCAGGGCCGCTGGCGCGAACTGAGGCGAGACCTCGCCGGCGCCGGCATCGTGCTCGTGGACGGCGCGGACGGGACGCCCGAGGACCTGGAAGTGCTGGAGCGCCACTTCCTCAACTACGTCTTCCCGGTGCTGACCCCGCTCGCCATCGATCCTGCGCACCCCTTCCCGTTCATTCCCAACCTCGGCTTCTCGCTGGCGCTCCAGCTGGTGCGGCAGTCGGACGGGCGGGGCATGAACGCGCTCATCCGAATCCCGGCGAAGGTCGATCGCTTCATCCGCCTGCCGGACCTCGGCACCGGCGCGCTGCGCTTCATGACGCTGGAGCAGATGATCGGCCTGTTCATCGCCCGCCTCTTCCCCGGCTACGCGGTAAAGGGACAGGGCGTGTTCCGGGTCATCCGCGACAGCGACCTCGAAATCGAGGAAGAAGCGGAAGACCTCGTGCGGCTGTTCGAGACGGCCCTCAAGCAGCGCCGCTACGGCGAAGTGATCCGCATGGAGGCCGACGCCGCCATGCCTGAGGAGCTGCGCAACTTCGTCGCCCGCGAACTCGGCGTGAATGACGACGAGATTTTCGTGGTGGACGGCGTGCTCGCCCTGAACGAGTTCTCACAGCTCGTTTCGGTGGACCGGCCGGACCTCAAGTTTCAGGCCTACAACGCCCGATTTCCCGAGCGCATCCGCGACCACGGCGGAGACTGCTTTCTCGCTATTCGTGAGAAGGACATTCTGGTTCACCACCCTTATGAATCCTTTGACGTGGTGGTTCAGTTCCTTCGTCAGGCCGCCCGCGACCCCAACGTCGTCGCCATCAAGCAGACCCTCTACCGCACCTCCTCCGACAGCCCCATCGTGAAGGCGCTGGCCGAGGCGGCCGAGGCTGGCAAGTCGGTGACGGCTCTGGTGGAGCTGAAGGCCCGCTTCGACGAGGAAGCCAACATCCGCTGGGCCCGCGACCTGGAACGCGCGGGCGTGCAGGTGGTGTTCGGCTTCATCGAGCTGAAGACCCACGGCAAGCTCTCCATGGCGGTGCGCCGGGAAGGCTCGCAGCTCGCCACCTACGTCCACGTGGGCACCGGCAACTACCACCCCATTACCGCACGCATCTACACCGATCTCTCCTTCTTCACCGCCGACCCGGTGATCGCCCAGGACGTTGCGCGCATCTTCAACTTCATCACCGGCTATGCGACGCCGGGCGAGCTGGACGCGATGGCCGTCTCGCCCGCCTCGCTGAAGCCGCGCCTGATGAAGCACATCGCGGACGAGATCGAGTTCGCGCGGGCCGGTCGGCCGGCAGCCATCTGGCTGAAGTGCAATTCGCTGGTGGACCCCGAGATCATCGACGCGCTCTATGCCGCGAGCGCCGCCGGCGTGCAGGTGGATTGCGTCATTCGCGGCATCTGCTGCCTTAGGCCCGGCATTCCCGGCCTTTCCGAGAACATCCGGGTCAAGTCCATCGTCGGGCGCTTCCTGGAGCACTCGCGCATCTATTGCTTCGGCGGCGGCCATGGCCTGCCAAGCCCGAACGCCATCGTCTACATTTCCTCGGCGGACCTGATGCCGCGCAACCTCGACCGTCGGGTCGAGACCCTGTGTCCCATCACCAACCCCACGGTGCATGAACAGGTGCTCGACCAGATCATGGTTGCGAACCTTATCGACAACCAGCAGAGCTGGCGCGTCTTGCCGGATGGCTCCTCCGAACGCATAGTCCCGGCGCCGGGCGAGGAACCGTTCAACGCCCATCAGTACTTCATGACAAATCCGAGCTTGTCCGGACGTGGAAAGTCTCTCAAGGATTCTTCGCCGCGTAGCCTCTTCGTCCGCCGCGGAGGCGGGCGCTGAGTTGACGCATGCGCCTGGCCGGCTGTCCCACGGGGCGCCGGTTGCCGTCATCGACATCGGCTCAAACTCGGTGCGCCTCGTGGTGTACGAGGGGCTCAACCGTGCGCTGACGCCGATCTTCAACGAGAAGGCCCTGTGCGGGCTCGGCCGGGAGGTGCTCTCCACCGGCCGGCTCCCGCAGGATGCCGTCGATCGCGCCTTCGCGGCCCTGAGGCGTTTCCGTGCGCTCTGCGACGCCATGGAGGTGGGAGAGGTTCACGCCCTCGCCACCGCGGCGGCGCGTGATGCGCAGAACGGCCCGGCGTTCATCGCCGAGTGCGAGGCGATCTGCGGTACCCGCATCGAACTCCTGACCGGCAAGCGCGAGGCGGAACTCGCCGCGTGCGGCATCGTCGCGGGCGTCCATGCGCCGGACGGCATCGTCGGCGACCTGGGCGGCGGCTCGCTGGAGCTGGTGGACGTGAAGGCCGGCTGCGTCGGCACCGGCGTGACCCTGCCCCTGGGCGGCCTCGCCCTCCAGGACCGCTCCGCGCGCTCGACGCGCAAGGCGGAGAAGATCGTCCGCGACACCATCCCCGAGGCCCAGGTTCTGGAAGGCCTCGCCGGCCGCACCTTCTATGCGGTGGGCGGCACATGGCGGGCGCTCGCGCGCCTCCACATGTTCACCAAGGGCTATCCGCTGCATGTGATGCACGGCTACGTCATCCCCGCCCGGGAGGCGCTGGACTTCACCCGCATCGTCCATCGCGCCGATACCGAGGCGCTGGCCCATATCGACGTGATTTCCGATGCCCGCCGGCCCCTGCTCGCCTACGGCGCGCTGGTGCTGGAGAACATCGTGCGGCAGGGCCGCCCGTCCGAGGTGGTCATCTCCGCGCTCGGCGTGCGGGAAGGCCTGCTCTATTCGCTGCTGCCGGAAGCCGAGCGCGCCGGCGACCCGCTGCTCATCGCCGCCGCCGAGATGAACGTCCTGCGCTCGCGCTCGCCCCTGCACGGCGAGGAACTGGTCGCCTGGACCGACGGATTCTTTGCGTCTGCCCCCGTGCTGGAGGAGGCGGACGAGGAACGCCGCCTGCGCCGCGCGGCCTGCCTGCTGGCGGACGTGGGCTGGCGCGCCCATCCCGACTATCGTGGCGAGCAGAGCCTGAACATGATCGCCCACGCCGCCTTCGCCGGCATCGATCACCCGGGCCGGGCGTATGTGGCGCTGTCGGTCTATTTCCGCCATGTGGGCTTGGGCGCAGACGAGAGCGACACCCGCATTCTCGAACTCGTCACCACCGGAATGCTGGACCGCGCACGCATTCTCGGCGCAGCCATGCGGGTGGCCTATGTACTGTCCGCTGCGATGCCGGGCATCCTGCCCCGCATGCCGCTGAAGGTGCGTGGCGACCAGTTGGTGCTGAGCGTACCAAAAGCGCTGGTGCCGCTGGTCAACGAGCGTGTGCAGAACCGCTTGCGCCAACTCGCCCGGCTGATCGGCCGCGAGCCGGCGATGGAGCAATATGACGAGGGGGCGGCGGACTGATCCGCCTCCCGCCCCTCCACGCTCCGCGCCCAGCCCGGTCACGAAAAGGTTGCCGGTGCCCCCGCGTCGCCGCACGGATTTCCGCCTGAATTGGCCGGCAGTCTTTCAGGCATGAAACAGCTCGTGAACATCTTCGGCGGCATCGCTGGCCTTGTGGTGGCGGGTCTCGTGGGCCTCGCCCTCTTCACCCTCGTGGGCGGGCTCATCCTGGTGGCGGGTATCGTCATCACAGCCCTGGTCATTGGCGGCGGCGTCTATGCCCTCGTCACCGGCCGCGCGCCGGGCATGAAGCGCAACGGCGGCTTTTCCTTCCGGGTCATCGACCTGCGCGAGACGCGCACCTACGGGACGCCGGACGAGAGCGGCATGATCGACGTGACCCCGCCCAAGGATCCCCGCCGCAACATCTGACCGCCGCTCTCGCGAGCGGTCTGGCCGACCGACTGGTGATATGGTCAGCGCCCTTCAAAGCGGGAGCGGACCTGGGATATGGACGGAAATATCGGTTCGGGCGCGGTTTTCGCGGTGGTCGTCACGAGCATCGTCCTGGCGATGCTCACCGTGGTCACGCACGCGATTTCGCTGACGCTCATCCGCCGCCGCCTCAACCACCGGATCCGCGGAAAGATTTACGTCGACCACGTCTTCGTGGAATCCGTCATCATCAGCGCCACGGTGCTCAGTCTCAGCCTCGTGCATCTCGCCGAGGTGTGCATCTGGGCCGGCGCCTATGTGCTGCTTGACGCCATCGGCGACCCGCGGGACGCCATCTATTATTCGCTCTCCACCTACACCACGCTCGGGCCCGATGGCGTGAGCATCGTTCGCTCGTTCCGGGCTCTCGCCGGATTCGAATCGCTGATCGGGCCGATGATGGTTGCCTGGTCCACGGCCTTCCTGGTGGAATTCGTGGTGCGGATGCGCGGCGGCGGTGCCGCCGGCGCGGGGTGAGCCGCGCCGGTGCGAACACCCAAACAGCTTCAGACGCTGGTCGGGTAGTTGGGGCTCTCGCGGGTGATGGTCACGTCGTGGACATGGCTCTCGCGCAGGCCGGCCGAGGAGATGCGCACGAAGCGGGCGCGCTCGCGGAACTCTTTCAGGTTGCTGCCGCCCACGTAGCCCATGGCCGCCCGGAGGCCACCAGCGAGCTGATGCAGAACCGCGCCCACCGGCCCCTTGTACGCGACCTGCCCCTCGATGCCTTCCGGCACCAGCTTCAGGGTATCGCGCACCTCGGCCTGGAAATAGCGGTCGGCCGAGCCGCGGGCCATGGCGCCCACCGAGCCCATGCCGCGATAGGACTTGTAGGAGCGCCCCTGGAACAGGAACACCTCGCCGGGGCTCTCGTCGGTGCCGGCGAGCAGCGAGCCCACCATGGCGGCGGACGCGCCGGCTGCCAGCGCCTTGGCAAGATCGCCGGAGAACTTGATGCCGCCATCGGCGACCACCGGCGTTCCGGTGAGGAGCGCCGCTTCCACCGCGTCCATCACGGCAGTGAGCTGGGGCACGCCGACGCCGGCCACGATGCGGGTGGTGCAGATGGAGCCGGGGCCGATGCCCACCTTCACCGCATCTGCACCGGCATCGATCAGCGCCTTGGCGCCGTCGGAGGTAGCGATGTTGCCGGCGAGGATCTGGGTACGGTTGGAGAGCTTCTTGATGCGCTCCACCTGGTCCAGCACCTTGCGGGAATGGCCGTGGGCCGTGTCCACCACCACGAGATCGACGCCGGCGTCGATCAGGCGCTCGGTGCGCTCGAAGCCGTCCTCGCCCACCGTGGTCGCGGCGGCAACGCGCAGGCGGCCCTGCTCGTCCTTGGCGGCGTTGGGATACGCCACCGCCTTCTCGATGTCCTTGACCGTGATGAGGCCGACGCAGCGGTCGTCCGCATCTACCACCAGCAGCTTCTCGATGCGGTACTGGTGCAGCAGGCGCTTGGCCTCGTCCTGGTTCACCTGCCCCTCGCGGACAGTGACCAGCCGGTCCTTGGTCATCAGCTCGGCGACGCGCTGGCCGGGATCGCGGGCAAAGCGCACGTCGCGGTTGGTCAGGATGCCGACGAGACGGCCGGCAATGCCGCCGGTGCCGCGCTCCACCACCGGAATGCCGGAAATGGAATAGCGCTTCATCAGGTCGAGGGCGTCGGAGAGCGTCTGGTCGGGGTGGATGGTGACGGGGTTCACCACCATGCCCGATTCATACTTCTTCACCTGCCGCACATGCTCGGCCTGCATCTCGGGCGAGAGATTGCGGTGGATGACGCCAATACCGCCGGCCTGGGCCATGGCAATGGCCAGCCGCGATTCGGTCACGGTATCCATCGCGGCGGAGAGGATCGGCAGGTTGAGGCTGATGGTCTTGGTCAGCTGGGTGCCGATCTCCACCTGACCGGGCATCACCTCGGAGGCGCCAGGCGTCAGCAGCACGTCGTCGAACGTCAGCGCCTCGCGGAAGCGCGAGCGGCTGTCGATCGCGGACGAATGCGCAGTCCCATTGGGGGTCGTCATGGCCAACTCCTGGTGGCGGCGCGGAACGCGACCGCTGGATCGGGGCCGGAACGAGGGGCTGAGTCTGGACCAAGCCTTGGGCTGGCCTTGGGCTCCGACGCCTCGCTACGAGTTGGCAGTGGCCGATACCATGGGTGCGCGACGAATAGAAGACCTGTTGCGAGGGATTCGCTGCAGGGCACGCATGCACCGGACGAGGAGCAGGAAAGGCAGCTCCTCAGCGCGTGATGAGAATCAGCGTGTTGCCCGCCCCGTAGTTCTGCACCAGGGAATAGAGCGTGGCGGCGTTCGACGGATGCAGCCGCACGCAGCCGTGCGAGGCCGGCGCGCCGAGGCGGCTCACCTCGTAGCTGCCATGGATGGCATAGCCCCCATTGAAGAAGATCGAGTAGGGCATGGGCGAGTTGTAATACTTGCGCGAGAAATAGCTGCGGTACATGCGCTGCGGCCGGTAGGCGCCGGTGGGCGTGACATAGCCGCGCCGGGCGGTGGAGACCGGCCAGGAATATTGCGGCATGCCGTTGACGCTCACCGTCATGGTCTGGCGCGACAGATCGATCAGCGCCACCACGGCCGCGGTGCCGGCGGAGGCGGGAGCGGCAAAGGCCGGCGACAAGACGAGCGAAACGGCCAGGAAGAGTGCCGCCAGCCAAGTGGGGGAAGCCCGAAGCGGGCGCGTCGCGAGCGGAGGCCGGGCCTTCCAGCCGGCACGCGGTCGCACAACCAGAGCTAGACTCATGCCCGCTGCCCTCCCGTCAGCCATAGTGCCACGCTTGCGGTCGCGCGCAAGCTGTTGCCGCCGCTCGCACCGTCCACCAGTTGCTGGGCCGCTGCCCCGTTTCCAACCGGCTCCGGTGCCACTAATGTCCGCCCGGCGGCGGCTGACGTCTGCGGACCGCGCCTGAAGGAGACCTGCCCCATGGTGATGATGCTGCTCGGTCTCGTCGTCTTCCTCGGCATCCACCTGGTGACGACTGTCAGAGGCCTGCGCGCCAGCCTCATCGCCCAATTGGGGGAAGGCCCCTACAAGGGCTTCTATTCCCTGCTGGCGGCCTCGGGGCTGCTGCTCACGGCGTATGGCTATGCCCTGTGGCGCGCCTCCGGCCCGCTGCAGGTGTGGAACCCGCCGGTCGGGATGCGGCACCTCACGCTGCTGCTGATGCTGTTCGCCGCCATCGCCATCGTCGCCGCCTATGTACCGAGCCACGTGAAGGCCTGGCTCAAGCACCCCATGCTGGTGGGCGTGAAGACATGGGCGGTGGCGCACCTGCTCGCCAATGGCGATATCGCCTCCATCGTCCTGTTCGGCGCGGTGCTGGCCTGGGCGGTGTTCGACCGCATCTCGCTGAAGCGGCGCAACCTGCCGGTGCCGGTGGCGCCGAAGAACTGGGCGGGCGACGCTCTCGTGGTGGGCGGGGGGCTGGTGCTCTATCTCGCCCTCGCCTACCTATTCCATCCCTACGTCGTCGGCGTGCCGGTGATGTAGAAGCGGCAAAGCCGCAGGGGAACAAGAACAACGCACAGGTGAGGGCGGCTCCTGCCGGAGCCGCGAACGACCCCGGCCGCAGCCATGACGGCGGCCAAGCCAAGAGGAACGCCATGTCCATTCAGGCCGACGCCCGCCGCGTCACCGCGCCCGAGATCCAGGCCCGCAAGGGGGGCGAGCCCATCGTGTCGCTCACCTCCTACCACGCCCATACGGCGCGCCTGCTCGACCGCCATGTGGACGTGATCCTGGTCGGCGACAGCCTCGGCATGGTGATGCACGGGCTGGAGACCACCGTCCCCGTCACCGTGGAGATGATGATCGTCCACGGCCGCGCCGTGGTGCGGGGCACGCAGCGCGCGCTCATCGTGGTGGACCTGCCGTTCGGCAGCTACGAGGCGAGCCCGACCGAGGCCTTCCACACCGCCGCCCGCGTGCTCAAGGAGACCGGCGCCGGCGCGGTGAAGCTCGAAGGCGGCCGCCGCATGGCCGAGACCGTGCGCTTCCTGGTGGATCGCGGCGTGCCGGTGATGGGCCATGTGGGCCTCACCCCGCAGGCCATCAACACGCTCGGCTCGTTCAAGGCCCGCGGCCGCGACGATGCGGAGGCCTCCATCATCCTCGACGACGCTCGCGCCATTGCCGAGGCCGGCGCCTTCTCCATCGTGCTGGAGGCTATTGCCGAGCCCTTGGCGCGCCGCATCACCGAGGAAGTGCCCTGCCCCACCATCGGCATCGGGGGCTCGCCCGCCTGCGACGGACAGATCCTGGTGCTGGAGGACATGCTGGGCCTCGGCGACCGGGTGCCCAAGTTCGTGAAGAAGTACGCCAACCTTGGCCCGGACATAGAGACGGCGGTGGCGACCTATGCCGAGGAAGTGCGCGCCCGCACCTTCCCCGCCAAGGAACACACCTACGCGCCGCGCCTCGTGGACAAGCCGGCCAAGGCCTCCTGATGGGGTGGTTGCGCTCGGGGGTGGGAGCGCCTCTCGCCCGCCTCGTTCTCACGCTGTCCCTCGCTCTGACCCCGGCGCTCCTCGTCCTGCGCCCGGCAGCGGCCGCCGAGGACTGCCTGCTCGTCACCGACCTCGACAGCGGTCGGGTGCTGGCGAAGCAGGGACTGTGCGCCGCCCGGCACCCGCCCAACTCCACCTTCAAGGTGGTGCTGGCGCTGATGGGCTACGACGCCGGCATCCTCAAGAGCGATAGCCAGCCGGTCTACGAGCCCCCGCCGGGTGCCGACCTCGAACGGGAGGTGACGCGCGGCCCTCAGACGCCCCGCTCCTGGATGAAGAATTCGGTGGTCTGGTATTCCGAGCTGCTGGCCGCCGAGCTGGGCCGGGAGCGGATGGCGCACTATCTCAAGGTCTTCACCTACGGCAACGAGAACATGGGCGGGGTGAAGGGCGAGGAGGAGCCCGGCAAGCGCTACTGGATCTCCTCTTCCCTCGTAATCTCCCCCCGCGAGCAGATCGACTTCCTGCGCCGCATGCTGAAGGGGGAGCTGCCGGTGTCTGCCGATGCCGTGGACCAGACCATCCGCATCATGGCGATCGAGGAGCAGCCGGCCGGCTGGCTCACCTTCGGCAAGACAGGCTCCGGCTACGGCCGCTTCCCGGACGGGCGCAGCGACCGGTCACGGCCGTTCGGCTGGTTCGTCGGCTTTGCGAAGAAGGACGGCCGCACCGCGGTGTTCGTGCGCTATACCTCCCTCGACATGGCGTCCCCCGAATCCCTCGGGCTGGTGGCGCGGCGGCAGACGCTGGCGGCGCTCGTCCCCGTGTTGTCGGCGCAGGCCCCCTGAGCCGCTAGGCGGAGGCCTTCCGATAGACGTCCGCGAGGAGTTGAGCGTGCCCGTCTCCGCCATCGTGTCGGCCTTCGTCGCCGCCCTCGTGGGCTTCGGCGGCACGCTCGCCCTCATCCTTTCCGCCGCCGCGGCGGTAGGGGCGAGCCCGGCGCAGGCCTCGTCCTGGGTGGCGGCACTGTGCCTCGCAGTGGCCGGATCGAGCGCATTCCTCTCCATCCACCACCGCATGCCCATCATCAGCTCGTGGTCCACGCCGGGCGCGGCGCTGCTCGCTGCGTTCGGCGCGGGGATCGGCATGGAGCGGGCGGTGGGCGCTTTTCTGGTGGCCGGCCTGCTCATGGTGGCCTGCGCCGCGGTGAAGCCGCTCGGCACGCTGGTGGCGCGCATTCCCGTTGCGGTGGCGGCGGCGATGCTCGCGGGCGTGCTGGTGCGCTTCGTCACCGCGCTGGCCGAACATGCGGTGAAGAGCCCGGCGCTGGTCCTGCCGGTGGTGGTCGCCTTCTTCCTGACGCGCCGGCTCGCGCCGAGTTGGTCGGTGCCGGCGGCGCTCGTCGCCGGCATCGGCGCGGCCCTCGGTCTGGGGGCGGTCGGACCCATGCCTGCGCCCGAACTCTCGGCGCTGGTGTGGGTGACGCCGGAGTTCGATGGCGGCGTGCTGATCAGCATCGCTTTGCCGCTGTTCCTCGTGACCATGGCGTCGCAGAACCTGCCCGGCTTCGCTGTGCTGACGGCCAGCGGCTACGTGCCGCCGGTGCGCTCCATTCTCGCCACGACAGGCATCGCCTCGGTGCTGACGGCGCCATTCGGTGCCCATGCCTCGAACCTTGCCGCCATCACCGCCGCTCTCTGCACCGGGCCGGAGTGCGACCCCGACCCGCGGGCGCGGTGGAAGGCGGGGCCGGTCTATGCCCTGTTCTATCTGCTGCTGGCGGCGGCGGGCGCCTCGCTGGTGGCGGTGTTCGCGGCGCTGCCGCCGGCGCTGGTCGCCACCATCGCGGGGCTGGCGCTGATCGCCCCCCTCACCGGCTCGCTCACCGCGGCGCTCAACGTGGACAAGGACCGCACCGCCGCCATCGTGACATTCGCCACCACGGCGTCGGGCATCAGTGCCCTCGGTCTCGGTGCCCCGGTCTGGGGGCTGGCCGCCGGCCTTGCGGTCTTCGCCATGGATACCGTGCGCCGCCGCTGACGGGGCCAGCCCAACAAAAACCCCGCGGACGATGGACGCCCGCGGGGTGGGAGGATGTCTGTCCGGCTGCCGGAGCCGGACGCCCCGATGCTAGCCGTTGGACTTGCGAGCCTTCATCTGCGCCCAGACCGCGATCACCTCGCCGACGAAGCCGCGGCGGAACAGGGAGACGGCGAGGACGAAGATGACGCCCTGAATGACCAGCACCCACTCGCCGAGGCCGGCGAGATAGTTCTGCATGGTCACGATCACGGCCGCGCCCACCACCGGGCCGAGGATGGTGCCCATGCCGCCCACCAGCGTCATCAGGATCACCTCGCCCGACATCTGCCAGGCGACATCGGTGAGCGAGGCGAGCTGGAAGACCAGCACCTTGGTGGAACCGGCGAGGCCGGCGAGGGCCGCCGAGAGCACGAAGGCGAGCAGCTTGTACTGGTTCGCCCGGTAGCCGAGCGAGATGGCGCGCGGCTCGTTCTCGCGGATCGCCTTCAGCACCTGCCCGAAAGGCGAGTGGATGGTGCGGTAGATGACGAAGAAGCCGAACAGGAAGATCGCCAGCACGAAATAATAAAGGTGGATGTCCTGGCTGATGTCGATGACGCCGAACAGCGGGCGCCGCGGCACCGCCTGGAGGCCGTCCTCACCGCCGGTGAACTTCGCCTGCAGGCAGAAGAAGAAGAACATCTGCGCCAAAGCCAACGTGACCATGGCGAAGTAGATGCCCTGCCGGCGGATGGCGAGCAGGCCGGAGATCAGCCCCAGCAGCGCCGCGAATGCGACACCCGCCAGGATGGCGAGCTCCGGCGTGAAGCCCAGCACCTTGGTGGTGTGGGCGCAGATGTAGGCCGACCCGCCGAAGAACATGGCGTGGCCGAACGACAGGAGCCCCGTGTAGCCGAGCAGCAAGTTGAAGGCGCACGCGAACAGCGCAAAGCACATCACCTTCATCAGGAACACGGGATAGACGCCGAACGGCGCCACCAGCAGCACCGCCACGGCGGCGATGCCGAACAGGAGCATGGCGTTCGAGCCGGAGCCGGAGGCGGCGGGCGCGGCGGCGGGATGGGTTGCGGAGCTCATCGCTGCGGCCTCACTTCGCGGTGCCGAACAGGCCGGCGGGCTTCACCATGAGCACGATGGCCATGATGACGAAGATCACGGTGGACGAGGCCTCGGGATAGAAGACCTTGGTCAGGCCCTCGATGACGCCGAGACCGAAGCCGGTGACGATGGCGCCCATGATCGAGCCCATGCCGCCGATCACCACCACCGCGAACACGACGATGATGAGATTGGAGCCCATGGTGGGGCTCACCTGGTAGGCCGGGGCGGCGAGCACGCCGGCGAGCGCGGCGAGGCCGACGCCGAAGCCGTAGGTGAGCGTGATCATGCGCGGCACGTCGATGCCGAAGGCCTGCACCAGGTCCGGCCGCTCGGTGGCGGCGCGCAGGTAGGAGCCGAGCTTGGTGCGCTCGATCACGAACCAGGTGGCAAGGCACACCACGAGGGACGCCACCACCACGAAGGCGCGGTAGTTGGGCAGGAACATGAAGCCGAGGTTGGTGCCGCCCGGCAGGGGATTGTTGTAGGGCAGGCCCGAGGAGCCGTACTGACGCCGGAACAGGCCCTCGAGGATGAGGGCGAGGCCGAAGGTGAGCAGCAGGCCGTAGAGATGATCGAGATGGTACAGCCGTTTGAGCAGCGTCCTCTCGATGACCATGCCGATGATCGCGACGATGATCGGCGAGAGCACCAGCGCCCCCCAGAAGGGGATGCCGGCATAGTTCAGCAACATCCACGCCCCGAACGCGCCCATCATGTATTGCGCGCCGTGGGTGAAGTTGATGACGTTCAAAAGGCCGAAGATCACCGCGAGCCCGAGGCTCAGCATGGCGTAGAACGCGCCGTTAATCAGGCCCAGCAGCAATTGCCCGAACAGGGCCTGGGGGGGAATGCCGAGAAGCTCGAACATCGAAGACCCGTCTCGTCAGGAGGAAACGGCGGAAACCGCAAGCGACAACCGGAACTGAGGTACCGGACACGAAGGAGGACCGGGCGGGCCCTGAGGACCCGCCCGGTCCGGATGCTGGATCAGCCCTTCTTGACGAGCGGGCAGTCGCTCTCGGAGAGCGGACGGAACGCCTCGTTGGCGGGGATGGTCGCCTTCAGGGTGTAGTAGTCCCACGGACCCTTGGATTCGGAGGGCTTCTTCACCTCGTAGAGATACATGGGGTGAATGGTGCGCCCATCGACCCGGACCTCGCCCTTGCCGAACAGCGGGTCGTCGGTGGGGATTTCCTTCATCTTGGCCACGACGGCAGCGCCGTCCTTGGCCGACTTCATGGCCTCCACCGCCTTCAGATAGTGCAGGGTGCCGGCATAGACGCCCGCCTGAACCATGGTCGGACGCTTGCCGCCGTTGGCCGCGGCGAAGGCGTCGGCGAACTTGCGGTTGGCGTCGGTCTGGTCCCAGTACCACGCTTCGGTCAGGGTCAGGCCCTGGGCGGTCTTCAGCCCGAGCGAATGCACGTCGGTGAGGAAGATGAGCAAGCCGGCGAGCTTCTGGCCGCCCTCGACGATGCCGTATTCCGACGCCTGCTTGATGGAGTTGATGGTGTCGCCGCCGGCATTGGCGAGACCGACGATCTTCGCCTTCGACGACTGCGCCTGCAGCAAGAAGGAGGAGAAGTCGGCATTGTTGAGCGGCACCTTCACCGCGCCCACCACCTTGCCGCCATTGTCCACGACCACCTTGGAGGTGTCGCGCTCGAGCGCGTGGCCGAAGGCGTAATCGGCGGTGAGGAAGAACCAGGTGTCGCCGCCGGTCTTCACGATCGCCTTGCCGGTGCCGTTGGCCAGCGCATAGGTGTCGTAAGTCCAGTGGACGGTGTTCGGCGTGCAGGCCTTGCCGGTGAGGTCGGAGGTGGCCGCGCCGGAATTGATGAAGACCTTGTTCTTTTCCTTGGTGACGGTGTTCACCGCCAGCGCCACGCCCGAATTGGGCACGTCAAGGATGACGTCCACGCCGTCCACGTCGTACCACTGGCGGGCGATGGAGGTGCCGACGTCGGCCTTGTTCTGGTGATCGGCGAAGATCACGTCCACCTTGAGGCCCTTGGCGGCGGCGCCGAAGTCCTCGACCGCCTTCTTGGCGGCCCACACGGAGCCCTGGCCGCCGAGGTCGGCGTAGAGGCCGGACTGGTCGTTGAGAACGCCGATCTTGACGGGAACCTGGGCCTTGGCGGCGCCAGCGGCAACGACGACGCTGGCGGCGGCCAGCAATACGGCTGCAAGACGCATGATGTGTCCTCCCTCCGGCTGGAACCGGATTTTCTCGCTGTCAGGAACCCGGCGTCACACGCCGAGAAATGCTTCGAGACGCGCCGCGTTTTCCGCGATCTTGTCGTTTTCCACCATGTCCACCACGCGGCCGTGCTCCACCACGTAGTGGCGATCGGCGACGGTGGAGGCGAAGTGGAAATTCTGTTCCACGAGCAGCACCGTGAACCCCTTCTTCTTGAGGTTCCGGATGATCTCGCCGATGTGCTGCACGATCACCGGCGCGAGGCCCTCGGAGGGCTCGTCGAGCAGCAGGAGCTTCGCCCCCGTGCGCAGGATGCGGGCGATGGCCAGCATCTGCTGCTCGCCGCCCGAGAGCTTGGTGCCCTGGCTGTTGCGGCGCTCTTCGAGCCGCGGGAACAGCTCGTGAACCTCGTCGACGGTCAGGCCGCCGGGCAGCACCACGGGGGGCAGCAGCAGGTTCTCGCGCACGGAGAGCGAGGAGAAGATGCCCCGCTCTTCCGGGCAGATGGCGATGCCGAGCCGGGCGATCTTGTTGGGCGGCAATCCAACCGTTTCAGTGCCCTGATAGCGGATGGAGCCGGCGCGCTTGCGCAGGAGGCCCATGATGGCGCGCATGGTGGTGGTCTTGCCCGCGCCGTTGCGGCCGAGCAGCGTCACCACCTCGCCCGGATGGACGTCGAAGGTCATGCCGTGCAGCACGTGGCTCTCGCCATAATGGCCGTGCAGGTCCTTCACCTCGAGAAGGGGCGTTCCGTTCGCGGCCATCAATGCGCTCCACCGGTGCCCATGTAGGCCTCGATCACCTGCGGGTTCTTCGACACTTCGGAATAGGGCCCCTCGGTGAGGATCTCGCCGCGCGCCAGCACGGTGATCCGGTCCGAAAGGTTGGCCACGACCGAAAGGTTGTGCTCCACCATGAGGATGGTGCGGTTGGCGGAGACGCGCTTGATGAGGTCCGCCGTGCGGGCGATGTCCTCGCGGCCCATGCCGGAGGTGGGCTCGTCCAGCAGCAGCATCTCCGGCTCGAGCGCCAGCGTGGTGGCGATCTCCAGCGCGCGCTTGCGGCCGTAGGGCAATTCCACCGCCAGATGCTTCGCGTACTGCGTCAGGTCCACGTCGGCGATCAGCTCCATGGCGCGGTCGTTGAGCGCTTCGAGGCTCTTCTCCGACTGCCAGAAGTGGAATGAGTTGCCGATGGGCCGCTGCAGCGCGATCCGGACGTTCTCAAGCACGGTGAGATGCGGGAACGTGGCCGAGATCTGGAACGAACGGACCATGCCAAGCCGCGCTACATCCGCCGGCGGCGTGCGCGTGATATCGCGGCCGTTCAGCTTGATGGTGCCGCGCGTCGGCTCCAGAAATTTGGTAATCAGGTTGAAGCACGTGGTCTTACCGGCACCGTTCGGCCCGATGAGGGCATGAATGGTGTGTCGGCGGATCCTGAGGTCAACGTTCTTGACCGCAGCGAACCCCTTGAATTCCTTCGTAAGACCTGAAGCTTCAACGATGTAGGGCACGTCTGAGACGCTGTCCATGATCGTAAGGCGCCCTCGCTGTTCCCCGGCCGCGCGTCGCAGGCGAGCACGCTTCAGCCGACCTCCGCAACTAAAGGCACCTTGACCGGTGCGCTTGATCTTGGGGCGCAAGCTAGCACGCTCCGCCGCGGCTGCGTCAATAGACCGGGCCGTCGACAAATGTCTAGCTCGATCTTACCACTATTGTCTGAGCGCCGTAGCGGCAGGAGGTAATCCACAGCCATACGCGCCCGAGTTGAGTTCAAGTTGTTGCCGGCTTACGGCGCAACTGCATCGATGACCAGTCCGAGACTGGCACCGACGGCATCGCCCACCACCAGCACAGCCTCGCCCGGGGGCAACCGGAAGCGCAGGCTCTTGCGGACGCCCGGACAGGCATGCACCCCGGTGAAGGCGAGCGGCGCCAATGGTTTGCCGTCCACGAACACGTCGAGCCACGCGCCCTCCGACACCGTGACCTGGTAGTCTCCACCAGGCGAAGGGACGGTGAGGTGCGCGAACCCGGCCCAAGCTTCCCGCCCCTGCCGCGTCGGCGGGAACGGAAGTGCGAGGGATACGCGATCCGACAAGGCCAGCGTCACCGCGCCCTCCAGCGGCAAGGAGAGGCGTCCGCCCGACTCCACTGTCCGAACCGGCGCCGCGAGGCGGGTGCGCGCGGACGCGAGCGGCCATGCCGCCGTGGCGCAATCCTCCCCGGCCGTCTCCGCCCTCACCGCCGCCGGAGCAACGGCAAGCGCGGGCGAGAGCAGCAGAAGAAAGATCAACAGCCCGTGCGCCGAACCCATGCCGCGCCTCCCGATCCTGAAAGCTATATCCATAAGGATATATCTTCCCGGTCCGGCGGGCGAGCCCTGGGGCCGATCCTCACCCCTTCGGCGTGCGCGACTGGGCGTGGTATTCCTCGTTCGGGCGCATGTCCGTCGCCGAGGCGATGCGGTTGGACATGTTGAAGAAGCCGACCACGGCGCCGATGTCCCAGATGTCGCGCTCGGAGAAACCGGTCTTGCGCAGCGCCGCCCGGTCCTCCTCCTCAACTTCATGGGGGCGCTCGGTGAGCTTGGCGGCGAAGTCGAGCATGGCCCGGCGGCGCGGATCGAGCCGGGCGGCGCGATAGTTCATCACCATTTGCTCGCCGAGGATGGGATCTCCGGACAGCTGGCGCACCGCGGCGCCGTGCGCCGTCAGGCAGTAATAGCAGCGGTTAATGCTGGACACGACCACCGCGATCATCTCCCGCTCCAGCTTCGAGAGGCCGGAGGGGGCGAGCATCAGGTCATTATACATGCCGGCGAAGGCGTTCAGCTTCGCCATGTCGAGCGCGTAGGCTTGAAGGACATTCGGCACGAAGCCGATCTTCTCCACGCACTTGTCGAAATAGGCCTGATTCTGCGCATCGAGCTCGGCGGGCGGGATGGCGAGGGCAACGGTGGGAAGATCGTCGCGCTTGCGGGCAGGCTCGGCCGGAGAAACGGCCTTGTTCGGGACGGACTTCTTGGCCGAAGACTTCCCGCCGGACGCCGCCGCCTGAGTTTCGGGCCTGCCTTTATTTGCGGCAGTCGCGCTTTTGCCCTTTTCCACGCCCCCTGCTGCCTTCACTTTCGGTGCCATTGGGTCGCCTCGTCATTCCAGCGTCGCCGCTCCGGGCCACAACGTCATGCTCGCCGTGCCTGGGAAACCCGCAGCCGGCGGCCACACAGTGAGGAAAGGCCATGAACGTCATGGGATTTCAAGCCGGTGCGCACGGGCTCCACGACGAGACGGCACTGGCCGCGGTGAAAGCGCTCGTCGAACGCGAAGCGCCTCACCTGCCGGCCGGCTTCACCGACACCTTCCTCGCCGCCGTGGCGCCGGAAGACCTGGCGCCCCTCCCGGCGGCCTGCATCGTCGTCCTGCTGCGCGAGGCCTGGGCCCATGTGGCCGGCCGCCCCAAGGGCCAGCCGAGCGTGCGGGTGTTCAATCCCGCCCTGCCCGGCCCGGCCATCACCGTCATCGAGGCGGTGAACGATGACATGGCCTTCCTGTTCGATTCGGTCGCGGGCGAACTCGCCGACCGCGGGCTGGTGGTGAAGCTCGCCGCCCACCCCATCCTGCATGTGGAGCGGGACGGCGACGGCGCGGTGCGCGGCCTGGAGAGCGCCGGCCCCCGCGGCCTGTCGGAAGAGAACCGCGAAAGCCTCATCCACATCCATGTGGCGGCCATCGACGAGACGGCAGCTGCGGAGCTGAAGGCCGGGCTGGAGCGGACGCTCGCCGACGTGCGCGCCGCCAATCTCGACTTTTCGGCCATGCGCAAGCAGGTGAAGAGCCTCGCCAAGGGCTATCGGCGCGAGAAGCGGCCCTATGACGACGACGCTCGCGAGGAAGCCGCCGACGTTCTGGAGTGGCTGAACGAGGACAATTTCATCTTCCTCGGATTGCGCCACTACGAGCTGACCGAGGACGGGCTCAAGGCGGAGGAGAACAGCGGCCTCGGCATCCTGCGCAATCCCGACGTCCATGAACTGCGCCTCGGCGATGCGCCCGTGGTGACGACGCCGGAAATCCGCGCCTTCCTCGATGGCCCGACCCCGCTCCTCTTCACCAAGGCCAGCCTGCGCTCGCGGGTGCATCGGCGGGATGTGATGGACTATGTGGGCATCAAGGCCCACGACGAGAAGGGCCGGCTCATCGGCGAGGTGCGGCTCATCGGCCTGTTTGCCTCCACCGCCTACACCCACTCTTTGCGCGAGATTCCCTATCTGCGCCTCAAGGCGGAGTCCGTCATCCGCGGCGCCGGGCTGGAGCCGGACAGTCATTCCGCCCGCGCGCTCTCCACCGTGCTGGAGACCTATCCGCGCGACGACCTGTTCCAGATCGACGTGCCGACGCTGCTCGTCCACGCCCGCGAGATCCTCTCCCTTTATGACCGGCCGCGCCTGAAGGTGCTGGCGCGGGCCGACCGGTTCGACCGCTTCGTCTCCGTCCTCACCTTCCTGCCGCGCGAGCGGTTCGATGCGCAGGTGCGCGACCGGGTTGGCGCCATCCTCGAACAATCCTACGGCGGAACGGTCACGTCCCTGGAGCAGGCGTTCGTCGCCGGCCTGCCGCTCACGCGCGTGCACTACGACATCGGCCGCACCGAAGGGCGCATCCCGGAAGTGGACAAGGGTGAGCTGGAACGGGCGGTGGCGGATGCCATCCTCACCTGGCGTGATCGCCTTTCAGCCGCCGTATCGGCGCTGCCCGGCATGAATGGCGCCGATTCTACCCGCCTCGCCCGCCGCTATGTGGAAGCCTTCGATCCCGGCTACCGCGCAGCCTATGGCGTGCCGACGGCGCTTGCCGACATCGAGCTGCTCGAACGCCTGTCCGAGGAGCGCCCCGTCGCACTCGATTTCTACCGCCGGGACGGCGACGACGACCGGCGCATCGCGCTGCGCCTCCTCTCCTATGGTGCCCCCCTCCCGCTGGCGGCGCGGGTGCCCATGCTGGAGAACATGGGCCTCAAGGCCATCAACGAGCGCACCTTCCGCATCGAGCCCGCCGGCGGTCCCAAGAGCTGGGTCCACGACATGTCGCTGGAGCGGGCGGACGGGGGCTCCATCGCCGTGGAAGGCTCCGCGACCCGGCTGGAGGACTGCCTCAACGCCGTGCTGCGCGGCGCGGCGGAGAATGACGGCTATAACGCGCTCGTGCTCGATGCCGGCCTCAGCTTCCGCGAGGCGGCGCTGGTGCGCGCGCTCGGCCGCTATCTCAGGCAGGCCGGCATCCCCTTCTCGCAGGACTATATCTGGCAGACGCTGAACCGCCACGGCACACTCGCCCAGGCCATCGTCGGCCTGTTCCACGCCCGCTTCGACCCGGCGCAGGACACCTCCCCCGAGGCCCGCGCCGCCCGGGAGGCGCCGCTGCGCGAGGCCATCGACGAAGCCCTCGCCGAGGTGTCCAGCCTCGACGAAGACCGCATCCTGCGGCGCTTCGTGAATCTCGTGGATGCGGCGCTGCGCACCACCTACTACCAGAAGGATGCGCAGGGCCGCCTGCGCGAGCCCATCGCCATCAAGTTCGAGAGCGCCAGGGTGGAGGGGCTGCCCCTGCCCCGCCCGCTCTATGAGGTGTTCGTCTATTCGCCGCGCGTCGAGGGCGTCCACCTGCGCTTCGGCAAGGTGGCGCGCGGCGGTCTGCGCTGGTCGGACCGGCCGCAGGATTTTCGCACCGAGATCCTCGGCCTGGTGAAGGCGCAGCAGGTGAAGAACGCCGTCATCGTGCCGGTGGGCGCCAAGGGCGGATTCGTGCCGAAGCGCCTGCCCGTTGGCGGCTCGCGCGAGGCGGTGTTCGCCGAGGGCACGGCGGCCTATGAGGTGTTCGTCTCCTCCCTCCTCGACCTGACCGACAATCTGAAGGGCGGCGCCGTGGTGCCCCCGGCCGACACGGTGCGGCTCGACGGGGACGACCCCTATCTCGTCGTCGCCGCAGACAAGGGCACGGCCACCTTCTCCGACACCGCCAACGCCCTTTCGGCCCGGCACGGCTTCTGGCTGGACGACGCGTTCGCCTCGGGTGGGTCGGTGGGCTACGACCACAAGGCCATGGGCATCACCGCCCGCGGCGCCTGGGAGGCGGTGAAGCGTCACTTCCGGGAAATGGACATCGACATCCAAACGACCCCCGTCACCGTGGCCGGCGTCGGCGACATGTCGGGCGACGTGTTCGGCAACGGCATGCTCTTGTCCTCGGCGCTGAAGCTGGTGGCGGCCTTCGACCACCGCCACATCTTCCTCGATCCCGAGCCGGACCCCGCCTCCTCCTTCGCCGAGCGTCGGCGCCTGTTCGACCTCCCCCGCTCCTCCTGGGCGGACTATGACGCTTCCCTCATCTCCAAGGGCGGCGGCATCTTCCCGCGCAGCGCCAAGAGCATCGACCTCTCGGAGGAAGTCCGCGCGCTGCTGCGCTTCCCGAAGGCCAGCGCCACCCCGGCGGAGCTGATCAACGCCATTCTCAAGGCGCCGGTGGACCTCCTGTTCTTCGGCGGCATCGGCACCTACGTGCGCGCCTCCAGTGAGACCGATGCCCAAGCCGGCGACCGCGCCAACGACGCAGTGCGGATCGCCGCCGCCGATCTCAACGCCAAGGTCATCGGCGAGGGCGCCAACCTCGGCATGACCCAGCGCGGGCGCATCGAGGCGGCCCGCAAGGGCGTGCGGCTGAACACCGACGCCATCGACAATTCCGCCGGCGTGAACACCTCCGACGTGGAAGTGAACATCAAGATCGCCCTCGCCAAGCCGTTGGAGATGGGCGACCTCAGCGTGCCGGACCGGGCGGCGCTCCTGAAGCAGATGACCGACGAAGTGGCCCGCCTCGTCCTCGTCAACAACTATGCACAGACCCTCGCCTTGTCCCTCGCCGAGCAGAAGGGCGCGGACGATCTCGCCTTCCAGCAGCGCCTGATGCAGATGCTGGAGGCGCGGGGCGAACTGGACCGCGCGGTGGAGTTCCTGCCGTCGGACGCCGAGATCGCCGACCGTCGCTCACGCGGCGAGCACCTCACCCGGCCCGAGCTGGCGGTGCTCCTCGCCTATGCCAAGCTCGCCCTGAAGGACGATCTCGTCGGCTCCAGCGTGCCGGACGACGCCTATCTCTCCGGGGAGCTGGTGCACTACTTCCCGCACGAGTTGCAGGACCGTTATCCCCACGCCATCGAGACCCACCGCCTCCATCGGGAGATCATCGCGACGGGCCTCGCCAACGCCATCGTCAACCAGGGCGGCCCCTCCGCCATGGCCCGCATCTCGGACCAGACGGGTGGCGATGCCGCCTCCATCGCCCGCGCCTTCGCGGCGGTGCGCGACAGCTACCACCTGCCGGAACTCACCGCCGCCATCGATGCGCTGGACAACAAGGTGGACGGGCACGTCCAGCTCCAGCTCTACGCGGCGGTGCAGGACCTGATGGTGGGGCGCACCATCTGGTTCCTGGGCAACGTCTCGTTCGCCGATGGCATCGCCGGCGTCGTCGAGCGCTACCGCAGCGGGGTCGCTGCGGTCGCCGCCGCCCTGGACGAAAGCCTACCGGAAATCTGGCGCAAGGACCGCGCCGGACGGGTGGCGGATCTCGTGGCCCAGCGTGTGCCCGAAGAGCTGGCGCGCCGTATCGCCTCCATGCCGGCGCTGGCGGCGGCATCGGACATCGCGCTGATTGCCGAGACCACCGGCAAGGCCATCCCCAGCGCGGCCAGCACCTTCTTCGCCGCGGGCCGCTACTTCGCCATCGATGATCTGCTCGCCCAGTCGCGCGGCATCATGGCGCCGGACTATTATGACCGGCTGGCGCTGGACCGCTCGCTCGCCCAGCTCGAGACCTTCCTGCGCCGCATCACCGAGGCGATGCTGGCGGAGGGCGTCTCCGGCGAGGCCGCGGTGGAGGCCTATGTGGGCCGCCGCCGCGAGGAGGTGGAGCGCATGCGCCGCACGGTGCGCGACATCGCCCAGTCCGGCCTCAGCCTCTCCAAGCTGACCCTGGCCGCGAGCCTCCTGGGCGATCTGGTGAAGAGCTGAGAGGGCGCTGGCTTAACCGTCGCCCCCCGGCTCGGTCGGAGGGCCCTCAGGCCGCTCCCGCCCGCACCGGAACGACGGCGGGAGCGGGGGAGGCGGGCGCCTCCACCTGTGCAGCCTCCACTGCCCCCTTCACCGTGGACACCGCCGCCGCCTCGCCCTGGAGGACGGCCGGCGATTCCTCAGCCATGAAATCCGCCACCACCACACGCCGGCCGGTGCGGTCGCGGTTGAGGCTGCGGATGGTGTAGCGGCGGTGCGCCGGCGTCGCGGGAGAGAGATAGGCGAGGATGATCGCCTCCGCCTGCCCCGTCGCCAGCCGGCGCGCACCACCGGCCGGGGCCGCCTCGGCCTCAATACCGTCCGCCATCAGCCGGTGAACCAGAAGCAGGGCTGCCGCCTCGTCGAGCGCCGAGCGGGCGGGCAGGACCAGCACTTGGGGGCCTTGTGGCCGGGGCGCGGCCTCGCCGCTCTCGTCCGCGGCCGCAGGGGGCTTCTCGTCCGGCTCCGGCATGTGGTCCAGAAGGTCCGCGAGGGTGTCGCGGATGCGCTCCTGCCGGCTGGCGTCGAGCGCGCCGCGCGCCGCATCCCGCTGGGCAAGCCTCAAAGCGGGCATCACCACGCCGTCGCAATAGGCATCGAGATCCTTCTGCCGCAGCACCTCCTCGGCGGCGGCGGCGGCCTCGATGGGGTCCGCGGCCAGAAGGCGCTGATAGAGGAGTTCGCTGTCCGACAGGGGCGGCCGGTCGCCCAGTGCCACGTCGAGGAATTCGAGGCTTTCCACGTGGCGCCCGAGCACCACCAGACACAAGGTAAGAGGGGTCGAGAGCAAGAGGCCGATCGGCCCCCACAGCCAGGTCCAGAAGGTGGCAGCGGCGATCACCGCCACCGGCGAGAGGCCGGTGGAACGGCCATAGAGCAGCGGCTCGATCACATGACCCACCAGCGGTTCAACCACGATGAAGAGGGCGGCGGCCGACAGCACCATGGTCCAGCCGGGGTCCACCGCCAGCGCAAAGCCGATGGGCAATGCAGCGGCCACCGCCGCGCCCACATAGGGGACGAAGCGCAGCACCGCCGCGGCGAGGCCGAACAGCAGCGGGCTCGGCACCCCGATGAACCACAGGCCGAGGCCGATCACCGTTCCGAAGGCGGCGTTCAAGCCCACCTGGGCCAGGAAGAAGCGCGACAGCCGCCGTGCCGCATCATCCAGCGCTGCCGTCGTCCGCTGGATGTCGTGGGCGCCGGCGAGGCGCACGAAACGGTTCCTGAGGTCCTCGCGCTGGAGCAGGATGAACAGCACGAAGATGAAGACGATGCCGAGCGTCGCCAAAGGATGCAGCAGTGGCGCCATGACGGTGGAGAGGGTACCGAGCGTGCCGGGCGGCGGCTGGCGGATTTCCACCGGCAGAGGCCGACCGCCCGTCGCAAGGAGCCCGCCCTCCTCCTTCGCGGCTTTGGCCGGATCCGGAGCCTCGAGTTCCCGGCCGAGATCCTGGATCATGTCCATGGTCCGCTCGAACGTGCCGGAGCCGCCGGTCGCCTCCTTGAGGGAGCGTATCTTGTCGCTCAGGTTCAGCCGGTATTTCGGCAGCTCGGCGACGAGATCTGAGGTCTGGAGCGCGATGACCGAGCCGAGCGCCAGCAGGCCCACGAAGGTCGCGATCACCACCACCACCGCCGCCGCCGTCCGCGGCACCCGCACGCGCCTCAGCACCAGAATGACCGGAGCCAGCACAAAGGCGAGGAGGATGGCCACCGCGATGGGCACGAACACGTCGCGCCCCACATAGAGCACTGTGACGATGGCGATGGCGGTGAAGAAGGCGAGCAGCCGGTCCCGTCCCGGCAGATCGGCGCCTGCGGCCGGGCCGGGCAACGACGGATCCTGTGACTGCAGCATCGCCGCCTCTCCCCAATTTCGCGCCCGCGGCGCCGAACAGGGCATCAACGCTGCGGCGTGGCAGTTGATCCATGGCACTGCGAGATCGCGCTTGGCGGGCCGGAACGAGGGGCTCGACCGTGGCGTTCAGGGGATGGATGGATGCAGGGAGCAGGAAGCGCCATGTACATCTACAAGGTGGTCTGGCGGGCCGGCGACGAGGATCCGCTGCATGTGCGGGACAAGCGCCCGCCCAAGGCCATTGCCCGCGACCTCATCAAGGACGGCTACCTCGTGACCGAGGCGGTCGCCGTGCGCGCCGCCTCCTCCGCCTTCAAGGACGAAGACGGCAATGCGGTGCAGGAGGAGTTCTTTTCCGCCGCGCCGGTGGGCGCCGTCGTGCTTGTGGCATCCGCGATCGCGGCGCTGGTGGAACATGTGGTGCCGGCAGGGGCCGAGCCCATGCCGGAATTTACCGCCTGAGGAGACTCACGCCCGCGCACGGTTTCCCTCGGGCGTTCGGGCTGCCATGGTGCGGCGTCGCTTGCCAGCCGGAACCCGCCCTTGCCTTCCTCGCAGCCCTTCGCCCGCGTCCCGCGCCGGGCCGTGGTCGGCTGGATCCTGTTCGATCCGGCCTGCCAGCCATATTTTACGCTCATCACGACCTTCATCTTCGCCCCCTATTTCGCTTCCGCCGTGGCACCGACGCCGGCAGAGGGGCAGAGCCTGTGGGGTTTTGCCACCGGGGCGGCGGGGCTCGTCATCGCCATCTGTTCGCCTATCCTCGGCGCGGTGGCCGATGCCTCCGGCCGGCGCAAGCCGTGGATCGCGGTCTTCGGGCTGATGCTCATGGCGGGTTCGGCGCTGCTGTGGTTCGCGGTGCCCGGCGACACCGCGCGCATCCCGCTCATCCTCGCCGCCTTCGCCATCGGCACCATCGGCGTGGAGTTCGCCACCGTCTTCAACAACGCCATCATGCCCGACCTCGTGCCGCCGGAGCGGCTGGGCCGGCTTTCCGGCACCGGCTGGGCGGCGGGCTATTTCGGCGGGCTGGTGTCGCTCGCGCTGATGCTCTGCTTCTTCTCCACCGCGCCGGACACCGGCCTCACCCTCATCGGCCGGCCGCCGGCCTTCGGCCTCGACGCCGCGACCCGCGAGGGCGACCGCTTCTGCGGCCCGCTGACCGCTGTTTGGTTCGCGGTGCTGGTGCTGCCCATGTTCCTGTTCGTGCCCGACCGCGCGAAAGGCCTGTCGCCGCGCGAGGCGGTGCGCAAGGGACTGTCCGAAATCCGCGTCCTGATGCCGAAGCTGAAGGCGCGCCCGGCCCTCGCCCGCTTCCTCATCGCCAACATGATCTATGCGGACGGCCTCGTCGCCCTCTTCGCCTTCGGCGGCATCTATGCGGCGGGCACCTTCGGCTGGGGCTCCATCGAGATCGGGATCTTCGGCATCCTGCTCACCCTCACCGGCACGGCCGGGGCTCTGGCCGGGGGGTGGCTGGACGATGCCTTCGGCCCGCGCGTGGTCATCCTCGGCGCGCTCCTCGCGCTGCTTTTCGCCTGCGTCGGGCTTCTCTCGGTGGCGCGCGACTCCATCCTGTTCGGCCTCGTGCCCACCGCGCCGGGAACGGGTCTTTACGGCACCGTGCCGGAGAAGGTCTATGTGGGCCTCGGCCTCCTGATCGGCGCGGTGGCCGGCCCACTCCAGGCCGCCTCGCGCACCCTGCTGGTGCGCCTCGCGCCGCCGGAGAATATCGGCGAATGCTTCGGCCTGTTCGCGCTCTCCGGCAAGATCACCTCGTTTGCTGCCCCCACCACGGTCGCCATCGTTACCGCCCTGACCCAAAGCCAGCGCGCGGGGGTGGCGGTGCTGGTCGCCTTCTTCGGGGTCGGTGCCATTCTTGTCGCAGGCATCCGCACACCCTTGCGGCAGAATGCCGGACAGGCGAAGGATGCGACCCACGCCGTCCGCCAGGCGCGCAGGGAGTGACCCCCATGGCCATCCGCTCCATCCGCTTCGATCCGCACCCGCCGCTCGACCCCGGTGCGGCGACGACCGTGCATGAATGGTATCAGGATCGCACTGGCGCCTTCTCGGCGGGCTTCTGGGCCTCCGCCCCGTCGGAGATCGAGGTGAGCTACGACGAGGACGAATTCTGCGTCCTCATCGAAGGCACGGTGGAACTCACCGATGCTTCGGGCCACACCGAGACCTTCCTCGCCGGGCAATCCTTCGTCATTCCCTCGGGGTTCAAGGGGGTGTGGAAGAGCGTGACGGCGGTGCGCAAGTTCTACGTGGTCCACCTCCCGTCGCCCGCCCCCGGAGCCCCCAAGGCCGCGCCCTCCTTGCCTGATGCCGCCGGTGACCTCGCAGGAACCTGAACGCCCGCCGGGAACCACCCCGGGCACACACCTGTTGCCCTTCCGGGATGTGATTTCGGAAGGAGGCTCGCCCATGTCGATCCGGCTGCAACTCGCCGCCATGCTGTTCATGATGATCCAGGCCGTCACGTTCTTTGCCGGCCTGCTGGCGCTGCTGCTGTCGCCGCTGGCGCGCGACGCCATGAGCGTGATGCCCTTCGTCGTGATCGGCTCGTCGATCGTGTCCGCGCCGCTGTCGTGGTGGCTGGCACCCCGGCTCAGGGCCCGGACCTGGCGGCGCGAGGGCACGCTCGAACTGCTCAGGTGAAGGATCATCCGCGGCCAAGCTCGCAATCCGGCGCGCGCGATGCCATTTTGTTCCCTTGAGCGAATCACGCGCACCGAGACCTGTTGCATTGAGACCGCCTGAATCCCCGCGCCGTCCGGGCCATGAACCCGGCGGAGCGCCAGAGCTTCCCGCCTTGAAGCCCGGCGGCATTGCCGCGCGGGCGCGTGCCGGCATCGCGCCCGCCGGGCCGCAGGCCTCCTATCTCTCCGGCCTCAATCCCGAGCAGCGCGAGGCGGTGGAGACGCTTGACGGTCCTCTGCTGGTGCTTGCCGGCGCCGGAACCGGCAAGACGCGCGTGCTCACCGCCCGTGTCGCCCATATTCTTGCCTCCGGCCGCGCCTTTCCTTCGCAGATCCTGGTGGTGACCTTCACCAACAAGGCCGCGCGGGAAATGAAGGACCGCATCCACGGCATGGTCGGCGACCAGATCGAGGGGATGCCCTGGCTCGGCACCTTCCATTCCATCGGCGTGCGCATCCTCCGGCGCCACCACGAGCTGGTGGGGCTGAAGAGCGGCTTCACCATCCTCGACACGGACGACCAGATCCGCCTGCTCAAGCAGCTCCTCGCCGCCGAGAACATCGACGAGAAGCGCTGGCCGGCACGCCTGCTCGCCGCCACCATCGACGGCTGGAAGAACCGCGGCCTTTCGCCCAAGGACGTTCCGCCCGGCGAGGGTGCCGTCTTCGCCAACGGCAAGGGCGGGATGCTCTATGCCGCTTATCAGGCGCGCCTCAAGGCGCTGAACGCGGTGGATTTCGGCGATCTGCTGCTGGAAGGCATCCGCCTGTTCCGCGAAAACCCCGACGTGCTCGCCGAATACCACCGGCGCTTCAAGTATCTGCTGGTGGACGAGTATCAGGACACCAACGTCGCCCAGTATCTGTGGCTGCGCCTGCTCGCGCAGGGCTCGAAGAATGTCTGCTGCGTCGGCGACGACGACCAGTCCATCTATGGCTGGCGCGGCGCGGAGGTGGACAACATTCTTCGCTTTGAAAGCGACTTTCCCGGCGCCAAGGTCATCAGGCTGGAGCGCAATTACCGCTCGACGGGACATATCCTCGCTTCGGCCGCCCACCTGATCGCCCACAATGAGGGGCGGCTGGGGAAAACCCTGTTCTCCGAGGGCGACGAGGGCGAGCGAGTCTCCGTCACCGGGGCGTGGGACAGCGGCGAGGAGGCCCGCGCGGTCGGCGAGGAGATCGAGGCGCTGCAACGTGCCGGGCATCGGCTATCGGAGATCGCCATCCTGGTCCGCGCCTCCTTCCAGATGCGCGAGTTCGAGGATCGCTTCGTCACGCTGGGCATGCCCTATCGCGTCATCGGCGGCCCGCGCTTCTACGAGCGGGCGGAAATTCGCGATGCTCTGGCCTATCTGCGCTGCGTGAACTCCACCGCCGACGACCTCGCCTTCGAGCGCATCGTGAACGTGCCCAAGCGCGGCATCGGCGATGCCACGGTGAAGCAGATTCATGATGTCGCCCGGGCCGCCGGTGTGCCCCTTCAGGAAGCCGCGCGCGTGCTCACCGAGAGCGAGGAGCTGAAGCCCAAGGTGCGCGGGACGCTGCGCGGGCTCATCCAGGCCTTCGAGCGCTGGCGCGAGCAGGCGCGCACCATGTCCCACACCGAGATTGCCGAGATCGTCCTCGACGAGAGCGGCTATACGGAGATGTGGCAGAAGGACCGCTCCGCCGAGGCCGCCGGGCGGCTAGAGAACCTGAAGGAACTGGTGCGCTCCATGGAGCCGTTCGAGAACCTGCCCGGCTTCCTCGAGCACATCTCCCTCGTGATGGACGTGGACAACGGCGCCGGCGAGGATGCGGTGCAGGTCATGACCCTGCATTCGGCCAAGGGGTTGGAGTTCGACACCGTCTTCCTGCCCGGCTGGGAGGAAGGCCTGTTCCCTCACCAGCGCGCGCTGGATGAGCAGGGCAAGGCGGGCCTCGAGGAGGAGCGGCGGCTCGCTTATGTGGGCATCACCCGCGCCCGTGCCTCCGCCCGCATCTGGTTCGCCTCCAACCGGCGCATCCACGGCATGTGGAATTCGACGGTGCCCTCCCGCTTCCTCGACGAACTGCCGGACGCGCACGTTCAGGTCGAGGAAAGCCGCGGGGGCATGGGCTGGGGCGGCTCGTCCTACGGCGGCGGCGGCAGCTACGGCCAGAGCCGGTTCGACCGGGCCGAGCCCTTCGCTGCCTCCTCCTATTCCACCCCCGGCTGGCAGCGGGCGCAGACCCAGCGCGGCCGATCCGACACGGGCGGCGGCGGGCGGGGAGGGTTTTCCGAGCGCGGCGGGCGCTATGATGCCGGCGCTGCGGCCCGGCGCGGGCCGATGGTGATCGAGGGTACGCTGGTGGCCTCCTCCGCCGCTCCCTCCTCGGCCTTCAAGCGGGGCGAGCGGGTATTCCACATCAAGTTCGGCTATGGCGAAATCACGGGCATCGACGGCAACAAGCTGACCGTGCAGTTCGACAAGGCGGGCGAGAAACGGGTGGTGGATACCTTCGTCGAAAAGGCCTGATGCAATATTTGCGGGCGACGACCTAAATAGCGCCCCATTCCGGCCCGGCGGCCCTCATCTCCGCCCTGATCTTCCCCTAGCGTCGCCCGCGCCGCAGATTCCAGATTGATGATCGCACTCAACATCCTCCTGCTCGGCGCCGAAATGCTGGTGTATTTCGGCGCCATGCTCGCGCTGTTCCGCCTGCGCGGCACGCTGGGCATAGGCGTCTTCTTCTGCGCGCTGGGCTCGCTCCATTTCATGGAGACGTATCTGGCCGCCGCCTACTACGTGCAGTTGCCCTTCGCCGTCTCCCTGTCGCCGGGCTCCGTGGTATTATTTTCCGGAAAACTGGCGCTTCTGCTGCTCGTCTACATTCGCGAGGACGCGCTGGTCGCGCGCCAGCCCATCTATGGCCTTTTCCTCGGCAATCTGGTGCTGCTGGCGCTCGTTTTCCTGCTGCGCCAGCACGATGTGGTGCCGGCCCCCGGCACGCCCGCGGACATCACCTTCATGGACCAGCTCGGCGCGCTGGCGGTGTGGAGCACGCTGCTGCTCTTCATCGATTCCATTGCCATGATCCTCATCTACGAGCGCCTGTCGTCGCGCGTGAAGCGGCATCCGGTGGCAGTGATCTGGGCGACACTGGCGCTCGTGCTCACCTTCGATCAGGTGGGCTTCTTCGGCGTGCTGCATTTTGCGCTCGACGTGCCGTTCTCTGCGGGCGTCGGCGGCTGGGTGGGCAAGATGGTGGCGGCGGGCCTCTATGCCCTCATGCTTGCCCTCTATCTCGACCGCTTCGAAATGGCCGGCAATCCGCAGCGCCCGCGCATCGCCGACGTGTTCGACACCCTCACCTACCGCCAGCGCTACGAGCAGCTGGAGGTGACCTCCCGGCTCGATCCGCTCACCGGCGTGCTCCACCGGGGCCAGTTGGAACCGCTGGGCCGCGACCTCGTGGCGATCGCCCGCAAGACCGGCCGGCCCATGAGCCTGCTGCTGGTGGATGTGGACGACTACAAGGAGGTCAACGACCTCCACGGCCACGCCACCGGCGACGACGTGTTGCGGCTGCTGGCGGGCGCCATCTCCGAGAGCCTTCGGCAGTCGGACCACGTGGTGCGCTATGGCGGCGACGAATTCGCGGTGCTGGCGCCGGGTGTGTCCCACGTCTCGGCGGTGGCCCTCGCCCACATGCTCAACGAAAGCGTGGCGGGGCTCACGCTGCCGGCCGGGGTGCGGCAGCAGACCCTCTCCATCGGCGTCGCGACATTGCCCGAGGACGGCCAGACCTTGACGGCACTGCTCGAAGCGGCCGACAAGCGCCTCTACGCGGCCAAGGACGCCGGGCGCAACCGCGTGACGGGAGCGACGGGCGACGGCGGCCCCAGCGATAACGGATGACGTTTCACCCATGCTCGAAGGCCTCCCCCCCAACGACGCCACCCATGTGATGCGGGTCGAGGCGCCGCGCCGGCAGGCGCAGCGCATCGCCGACCTGATCTCGGAGACGTTCGACCCCGCCGAGGTGGCCGTGGCCAATTTCGAGCGGACGGACGACGACTGGGTGGTGGAAGTCTACGCCGGGGCAGCGTTCGATCCGGACATGCTGCGCGAGCTGGTGGAGATCGCGGCCGGCCCGGAACTGGCCGCCGCCGTCACCTTCGGCGAGATCGAGCAGAAGGACTGGGTGGCCGCGAGCCTCGAAGGCCTCGCACCGGTGGCCGTCGGACCGGTCGTGGTCCATGGCTCCCATGATCGCGGGCGGGTGGGACCGCACCGGATCGGCATCGAGATCGAGGCGGCGCTGGCCTTCGGCACGGGCCACCACGGCACCACCCAGGGCTGCCTCCACGCCATTGTCCACGCCGCGCGCAAGGGACGCCCGCAGCGCGTGCTGGACGTGGGCACGGGCACCGGCGTGCTCGCCATTGCCGCCGAGCGGCTGTTTCACACGGAGATCGTGGGGAGCGACATCGACATCGTTGCGGTGCGCACGGCCAAGGCCAATGCGGCGGCCAACAAGGCGCCGGGGGTGCGCATGGTCCATGCGGCGGGAGCCGGGGCGCGGGCAATCCGCATCCATGGCCCCTACGACCTGATCCTCGCCAACATCCTGCTGCCGCCGCTGAAGCGGCTGGCGCGCCCGCTCGCCTCATTGCTGGCGCCGGGGGGACGCATCGTCCTGTCGGGGCTGCTCACCGCCCAGGTCCCGGCCGCATTGGCGGCCTACCGGGCGCAGGGGCTGCACCTCGTCAGCCAGCGGCATATCGAGGGCTGGGCCACACTGACCCTCGCCGCGCGGTCGGGTCGGCCGCGCGGATGAGAGGTCTTACCTGAAGCGTGTCAGTTCAGCGGATCGCGACCGTTGAGCTGGACATAACGGGACAGTTCGCGCTCGGCCTGCTCCATCCGGGCGGCGATGATCGCGTCCATCAGACGGCCGAAGAAGCCCTTGCCGGCAGTCTTGCCAGCCGCAGCCTTGGGAGCGGCAGAGCGGGTGTCGCGGGAGAGGGTGTCGGGAGAAAAGGTAACGGCGCTCATGGAGGCCTCCTGCACTGGCCCTACGGGGCTTTATCGCAGTGCAATATATGCCTCTGTGCGACGCAGCAGAACTTCCCGCTAGACATGCCAGACCTGCGCCGAGCGCACGGTAAAGGCATGGTTGCCGATTGGGCAGACGCGGCCCGAAGAGAAAGGCGGCCGGGCGTTATCGCCTCAGCCGCCACCGGCGCACCAGCGCCGCGATGACCGCGATGGACGTCAGGATCACGGTCGCCCCTATAGCCGCGCTTCAGGATCGCGACGGCATGGACACCTTGCGGCCAACGCCGTCAAGAGGCGGCAAGCCCGCATGGGCGGCGCGCATGGTGGCGATCCGTTCCAGCACGTCGTCCGGGAAGGGCACCACCCGCCGGGAGCCGAGGTCCACGTGCAGCGTGATCTGCTCCGACGTGGCGGAAACCCAGCCGTCGGTGGCATGATGCAGCGACTGGAAGAGGTGCAGCCTCTTCTCGTCGTAGTCGAGCAGCCGCATCGTCACGCGGACCGGCGAGTCAGGGGCCAGTTCGCGGGCATAGCGGATATGGGATTCGCCGGTGAAGAAAGAGGCGCCGCGGGCGCGGGCGTAGGACGGACCCAGCCCGAGCAGGCAGAGCGCCTCATCCAGCGCTCGGTCGAAGATGAGCGTGTAATAGGCCACGTTCAGATGGCCGTTATAGTCGATCCAGTTGCTCTCCACCTTCATGGAGGAGGACACGAACGGGGCAAAGAACACGGGTTCAAAGTCGATTCGGTCGAGCATGGCCGCCTCGCTTCGTCAGGTTTCAGATTTTGCCGCTTGTGATGGCACTGTGCCGTGCTAGGAGGCATCCGTCATCCTGAAAAAGCGCCGCAGGGCGAATCAAAAAAGTCACTGTCAAGTCGAAACTGCTTCTAAAACGGTTCAATCCAATTTTGCGCCATCCGGGGCCCGCCCGGCCGGCGCAGACAAAGGTTAAGGATTTGTAAATGGTTGCCGCAGCCGCGAAATCCGACAGTGCAATGCCCGATCGCATCGCCCAGGCGGTGCAGCGCCTGCAGGCCGCACTGGATCACAAGGTCGTTACGGGCCGCGCCGTGCGGGAACAGCACGCGAACGTGACGACATACCTGCCCAACGAGCCCGCGGACGCCGTTGTTTTCGCTGAATGCACGGAAGATGTGCAGGCCGTCGTCCGGGTCTGCGACGAGCTGTCCGTCCCGGTGATCGCGTGGGGCGCGGGAACCTCGCTGGAGGGCCATGTGAACGCCCCCTTCGGCGGCATCTGCATCGACCTCTCGCGCATGAACCGCATCCTGGCCGTCAACACCGCCGACCTCGACTGCGTGATCGAACCCGGCGTCACCCGCAAGCGGCTGAATGAGGAACTGCGCGACCAGGGCCTGTTCTTCCCGCTCGATCCCGGTGCCGACGCCTCGCTGGGCGGCATGGTCTCCACCCGCTGCTCGGGCACCAATGCGGTGCGCTACGGCACCATGAAGGACAACGTACTGTCCCTGAAGGTCGTGACGCCCAACGGCGAGATTCTCACCACCGCCACCCGCGCGCGCAAATCCTCCGCCGGCTATGACCTGACCCGCCTGTATGTGGGTGCGGAGGGCACGCTCGGCATCATCACCGAGATCACCCTCAAGCTCTACGGCATCCCGGAGGCGGTTTCCGCCGCCGTCTGCCCCTTCCCCAGCATCGAGGCCGCCTGCAATACGGTGATCGCCACCATCCAGAGCGGCATCCCGGTGGCGCGCATCGAGCTTCTGGACGAGGAGCAGGTGAAGGCCTCCAACGCCTACGCCAAACTGGCGCTGGCCGAGACCCCCACCCTCTTCCTCGAATTCCACGGCACCGAGGCGAGTGTCCACGAGCAGGCCGATCGCTTCGGCGAACTGGCGGCCGAATTCGGGGGCGGCCCCTCGGTGTTCGCGGTGAAGCCGGAGGAGCGCACCAAGCTCTGGCAGGCGCGGCACGACGCCTACTGGTCGGTCCTGCCCATGCGGCCGGGCGCCAAGGCGGTGGCCACCGACGTGTGCGTGCCCATTTCCAATCTCGCCGAATGCGTGATGGAGACCAAGCGCGACATCGTGGAGATGGGCCTCATCGCCCCCATCGTCGGCCATGTGGGGGACGGCAATTTCCACACCACGCTGATGGTGGACGTGGACGATCCGGAAGACCTCGCCAAGGCCAAGCTTTACATGAAGCGTCTGGTGGAACGCGCCCTCGCCATGGGCGGCACCTCCACGGGCGAGCACGGCGTCGGCCAGGGCAAGATGAAATACATGGAGGGCGAGCACGGCGCCGCGGCGCTGGAGGCCATGCGGGCGATCAAGCGGGCGCTCGACCCCAAAAACATCATGAATCCGGGAAAAATCGTCGCGATCTGATCGCAATCCCTGCGCATAGGGTTAAGCGTCCCTTTATGATCGGGGGCCTCATCGGGAGACGCGTGTGCAGGGCATTCTCATCAGCCTCGCCTCGGCGATAGTCCTCGCCATCAGCGCGGCCTTCGCCGCGCCGTTCGTGGTGGACTGGAACCAGTGGCGCGGCACGTTCGAGACCGAGATGGGCCGCACGCTGGGCCTGCCCGTGGTCATCCGCGGCCCCATTGACGCGGAAATCCTGCCCGCGCCCCGCATCGTGCTGCGCGACGTGACCCTCGGCGACGTGGTTTCCACCGGCGGCACAGTGAAGGAACTCACCGCCGAGCTCTCCCTCGGCGCCCTGATGCGTGGCGACATCCAGGCCACCGGCGTCACCCTGCGCAAGCCGCAGATCCGCGTGGTGCTGGACAGCGCCGGCCGCGTCGCCATGCCCACCGGCACCGGCCGGGCTTCCGAACTCTCCATCGCCCGGCTGGAGGTGGAAGACGGCAGCCTCGATCTGCTCGACCGCGCCTCGGACCACCGGGTCAGCATCGACGACCTCGACCTGAAGGGCGAGGCGCGCTCCCTCGCCGGCCCCTTCCGCCTCGATGGCGAAGTCCAGGCCGGCGAAGCGCGGTTCGCCGTGCGCTCCACCCTGGGCAAGATCGGCGATGACGGCGCGGGCAAGCTGCGCATCGTTCTCGACGGGCGCACCCGTCCCTATGCCCTCGATCTCGACGGCAGCCTCAACGTGGCCGGCGCCAAGCCGCGCTTCGACGGCCGCGCCACCCTTTCCCGCCATGGCGACGGGGCGGAGGCCTGGCAGCTCTCCGGCACGCTGAAGGCGAGCCCGGAAGCGGTACTGGCGGAAAGCCTTGATCTGGCGCTGGGCGGCTCGGCCACCCCGGCGCAGCTCACCGGCACCGCGCGCCTCGCCCTCGGCCGCGCCATCGGCCTCGATGCGGTGCTGAATGCCCGCAGCCTCGACATCGACGCCGTGCGCGCCGCCACCGGCACGAAGGACGCCGACGCCGGCAGCGGCAGCCCGGCCGCCTCCCTCGCCCGCTTCCTCGGCGGCGTCGCTGCCCTGCCCGCGCCGGACATCGCCTCGCGCATCGGCCTCTCGGTGGACCAGCTCGTGCTTGGCGGGACCATGGTGCGCGACGTGCGCGCCGACATCTCCGGCTCTGCCGCCGGCTGGCGGGTGGACAGCGCCGAGGCGCAGTTGCCCGGCAAGGCCGCGCTCCGCCTCTCCGGCATGCCGACCCGCGCCAATGGTGGCGGCGGCTTCGACGGCAATGTCTCCTTCTCCGCCGATGACCCGGCTGTCTTCCTGCGCTGGGCCGCGCCCACCGCGCCGCGCGACTATGTGGCGGCGGCCAAGGGCCCGGTGCGCATTTCCGGCCGCGTCACCGCCGGGCCGTCGCGCATCGCGGTGGACATGCTGGACGCCACCTTCGCCGCGAGCCGGATGCGCGGCTCGGCCTCGGCTGCGCTGCCGGACAACGCACCGCCCAAGCTCGATTTGCGCCTGTCGCTGGACGGCTTCGACCTGGACCCGCTGATCGCCGCGGTGCAGACCGCCTCGGCGGCGGTGGGCGGAGGTGCGGACGGGCAGATGGCGCTTGAGGGGCGCAACCTCACCCTGTCCGGCCTGCCGCTGCGCGGCCTGAATCTGGACGGCTCCGCCACCGGCGGCAACTGGCGCCTCGCCCGCCTCGTGATGGACGATTTCGCCGGCCTGCGCGTCGAGGGTGCCGGACGGATGGAGAATTTCTCCACCACGGCGCGCGGCGAGTTCAACATCGCCGCCTCCGGCGCCAAGGCCGATGGGCTCGTGCCCGTGGCGCGGCTGCTGGCCGGCGAGGAAACGGCGCAGGTCATCGGCAGCCTCCTGCCCATCGCCTCCCCGGTGAAGCTCAACAGCACCGTCGTCTGGGGCGAGGCCGGCGGGCGCAATGTCACCATCGCCGGCACGCTGGGGCAGATATCGGGCGATGTCTCCTTCGCCCGCACCACCGCCGGCGTGCCGCTGCGCATCGCCCTGAAGGCAGACGCGACCGACGGCGGCCGGGCGCTTTCCGTCCTCGGTGTGGACGGGCTCGGCCAGCGGCTCGGCCCGGCCCACGTGGAACTCTCCGTCGATCCGCTGACGCAGGACGAGGCGCAGGTGCGCGGCCGCATCACGCTCGCCGACCTCACTGCGCAGGCGCAGGGCACCGCCCGCCTTTCCGGCGGCAGCATCGAGCCCAATCTCGCCATGCGCCTCGACGGCGCCGACCTCGGCCGGCTGCTGCCGCAGGCTTACGCCGCCGTGGAAGGGCCGGTGCCCACCGCCCTCGCCTTCACCCTCTCCCGCCGCGCTGGCGCGTGGCGCCTCGGCGAGCTGACCGGCTCGCTGGCGGCCGCGCCGGTTTCCGGCAGCGTGGAGTTCGAGCCCGGCGCGGTGCCCCGCCTCTCCGGCAAGCTGGCGTTCGATAGCCTTTCGGTGCCCCGCATCCTTGGCATGTTCGCCGCCCGCGCCAGTGCGGAGAGCGGACCGGCCGGCCTGTGGAACACCGCCCGGCTCGCCCCTGCAGCAGCGGGCGGCATCGGCCTCAATCTGGAACTTTCCGCCGGGCGCATCGCCGCGCTCGGCCCCTATGCGCTGGACAAGGGCCGCCTCGTGCTGGTCAGCGACGGCACGGACTTCGACCTGCGCGACCTCTCCGGCAGCCTCGGCGGCGGCCGGGTCGCCGCCTCCCTCCGCCTGAAGCGGCAGAACGACCTTCTCCAGGCCGACGGCCGCCTCGTGCTGGAACAAGTGGACGCGGCCGCCCTTCTCGCCCCCACCGGCGCCCGCACCCCGCCCAAGGGTCGCGTGAACCTGCTGCTGGATCTCGGCGGCTCGGGCCGCAGCGTCCAGTCCATCGTGCAGAGCCTCTCCGGGCAGGGCACCCTTGGCGTGCGCGACCTCGTCATCGAGAATGCCAGCCCCGCCGCCCTCGACGCCGTGCTCGCCGAGGCTGCCCCCCTCTCCCCTCCGCCCGACGAACGCCGCACCGCGCAAATGCTCGATCGGGCACTGGCCAGGGGGCCGCTCAAGCTCGCCTTCGTGGAATCAACCCTGGGCGTGGTCAACGGCGTCGCCCGCCTGTCCCCCGCCCGCACCACGGCGGACACCGTGCGCGTCGGCCTCTCCGGTAGCCTCGACCTGACGCGGCTGATCCTTGATGCAGGCGTCGATTTTGAAGGCGCGGAGGCCGCCGGTGGCGTGCCCGGCGGCGCCGTCGCCTGGCGCGGACCGTTGGCGGCACCCGAGCGGCGGGTGAGCGCGGCGGCGGCGACCAGCGTCATCGCCATGCGCGCCATCGAGCACGAAACCCGCCGTCTGGAAGAACGCCAGCGCGGTGGAACGCCAGCCCCCGTGCCGGCCACCGCCCCGGCGGCACCTACGACCGTCGCGCCGGCTGCGGTCTTGCCCGCGCCGGTCGTTCCTGCTCCGGCTCCGGCGCCTGTTCCCGCCCCGGTCGCCGTCGCCCCCGCGCAACCGACCACCCCGCCGCCTGCGGCGCCCGCCCCCCGTCCGGCCGTCACGGCGCCTGCGCCTGCTCCGGTGGCTCCCGCACCGGCACCGGCACCCGTTGCGACCGCTCCGGCGGCCGCGGTCGTCGCGCCCGCGCCAGCGCCCCAGCCGGCTCCCGTGCCGGTGCCGCGCGCGGTGGATCGCAATCAGGAGATCGAGCGGCGCGACGTGCCCGCCTCAGGTTTCGGGGTACCCACCGCCTCCGGCACCGCCGGCACCGCCACACCGGGCGAGGTCCAGTCCCGCCAGACCCATCAGGCAGCACCGGCCCGTTCCGAGCCCGAGCGCCAGCAGGAAAGCCGTGCCACGCCCGAGCCCAATGCCGAGCCGCGCCACCAGCCGGTGGTGCGCCAGACCCAGCCGCAGCCGCCCGCGCCGCGCCGCACGGACCGCGTTGAGCCGCCGCCCCCGCCGCGCTTCGCCGTCCCCGCACCTTCGGACGGCCAGTTGCCGCCCACCTCCGGCTTCGGCGACCTGCCGCGTCCGCCGGGCCTGGTAGGCGCGCGCTGAGCGGGCCGCTCAGGCCCGTTCGAGCGTCACATAGGTAAAGGCGGCTTCGTCCTTCTCGCCGCGGATCGGCCCCTCGCGACCGGTCTCGCGCCATTGAGCGCGATCGAAGGTGGGGAAGAGCACGTCGCCCACAGGTGCTGCATCCACCTCGGTCAGGTGCAGCCAGCGGGCGATGGGCAGGGTCTCGCGAAACAGCCGCTCGCCGCCAATGACCATGATGGCGTCGGCACCCATGGCGTCGGCCGCGTCATCCGCCAGCGCGAGCCCTTCCGCGAGGGATCCGCCCTTCAGCACGCCCTCGGGCGGCGTGAATGCGGGATCGGCGCTGATCACAACCGAGGTGCGTCCCGGGAGCGGCTTGCCGATCGACTCGAAGGTGCGCCGCCCCATGAGGATCGGCTTGCCCCAGGTGATGGCGCGGAAGCGCTTCAGGTCCGACGGCAGCCTCCACGGCAGCCCCCCGCCGACGCCGATGACGCCGTTCCTCGACACTGCGACCACCAGCGCTAGGGGATGGCGGGTCGCGCTCATGCTGCGTGCTCCAAGTGTGCGAGGGCGGTTTCGGCGGCGACGATCCCGGAGAGGTGCGCGCCATGGCAGGTGGAGAAGGCGGGACCGCCGAGCGCCTCCCCCGCGAACACGATGCGCGGGTCGAACGGTTGGTGAAGCTTCGCGCGCAAATGGGCCTTGCCCGGCAGTGCGCAGGAATAGGCCCCGCCGATAAAGGGCATCCCGGTCCAATCGGTGGTGAGGCGCCGGACGACATGGCGCCGCACGTCTTCTCCGACCGCAGTGGCCAGCACACCGAGGGCAAACTCGGCCAGCGCATCGGCCCCCTCGGCCGCGACCGCCTGCGCCTCCGGCCCGGCCACATGGACCAGGGCCGCCGAGGCGCCGCCCGGCCGCAGCATGACCGAGGCGCCAGCGCGGGCCGGATCGGCCGGGTCCACCGCGTCGAAGCCGCTGCGCTCGGGAACGCCGAAGATGTCCCGGTCGAACAGCAGCGCCACCTTCTCCGCGAAGCCCAGCGGCAAGGCGGCGAACGCCTCCGCGAGGTCCGGCGGCAAAGCGGGATCAAAGGCGAGCCGGCCGGAGGCAATCACCGCAGTGGACACCGTGACCACCACCGCCCGGCAGGCGATCGTGCCGCGCTCCGTCTCGATGGCGAGGCGACGGCCACTGCGATCGATGCGACGGACGGGACAGCCGAGCGTCACCTTCAGGTCGCCGGCCACCGCCAGCACCAGCGCGCCGTAGCCGTCGAGCACCGGCCAGTTGTCGTCGGTGTCGCGATAGAGCGCGAAATCCACGGACGAGATGTCCGCCGGCCCCGCCGCTGACATGAGCTCCAGCCAGTGCCGTGTGAGGACGCCATAGCGCCCGGTGCCCTGCTCCGAGATCACCTCGGCGGCGGAAATGTCCCGGCCAGCTTGGCCGGCGGCATAAATGGCGTCGAAGACGGCATCCACCTCCGCGTCGGCGGCATCCTTCTCCGCATCGGTGGAGAAGCGGTCGCCAAGCAGGAGACGCCGGCGCATCGGCGCGCCGCGCCCGACACGGAAGCCGCGCGCATCAGCGAGGGCGGTGAAGGGGTTGTCCCGCGCATCGTGCAGCCAGTGGCAGCCGAGGTCGAAGGGAACGTCGAGCGTTGTGGTGTCGGTCGCCGCCCGGCCGCCGGCGATCGGGGCGGCCTCGATGACCTCGAAGGGAATGCCCGCGGTCCTGAGCCGCGCCCCGGCCGCGAGGCCGGCGGCACCGGCCCCGATTACGACCACATCGGTTTCAGCGGTCACCCGGGCGGTCCGGCCGGCTACTTCTTGTTGCGGAAGACGTCGAGCTGCACCACCTGCGCGCCGCCGGCGGGCTTGTCCTCGCCCTCGGCGGAGGACACGGCGCTGGCCAGCGCCGGCTCGGAGGCGGCGCCGGGCGCGGGCTTGAGTGGGGTCGGGGCGTTCGAGGCGATGGGGGTCGAGCCGGGCGCATTGGCCGAGACAGGCGTCTCCAGCGGAGCGTCGTCGGTCTCTTCTCCGTCCGCGTCGGCGGTGAGGGTCTCGAACTGCAGGCCGAACTTCACGGCCGGATCGAAAAAGCCCTTCAGGGCGGTGAAGGGCACGAGCAGCCGCTCGGGAATGCCGCCGAAGGAGAGGCCGACCTCGAACGAGGTTTCGGTGACGATCAGGTCCCAGAACTGGTGCTGGAGCACGATGGTCATCTCTTCGGGATACTTCTCCTTCATCCGCTGCGAGAGCCGGACGCCCGGCGCGCGGGTGTCGAAGGAGATGAAGAAATGGTGGTCGCCCGGCAGGCCGGTCTTGGCCACGTCCGTGAGCACGCGGCGCACCACGGAGCGCAGGGCCTCCTGGGCGAGAAGATCGTAGCGGATGTGATCGACCGTCATGTGCCCGCTTAAGTCCCCTCCGGCCTGATGACGAGCCAGGCTCCGGAGACCTTCCGAATGGACCCGCGAACGGGTGGCCCCGCGGACGGCGCCGCAGCCGAAAGGACGAACGAAGGAGCGCGCTTCCCCCCTTCGGCCGGTCGGGAGGGAAGTGGAGGCTTCTGTTGCCAGGTGCCTCCGAACCCCGCCTATCCAGTGCTACCCGGTAGGACTTTGATTTCGATCGTCAAACCGCTCACGCGGCCTGAGCAACCGGAGCATAGTTGTCGTTGGCAACTATAAGTTTAGCCCGATAACGGCGGTACAATGCCGAGCGAAAGAATGCTCTTTACACCCTCGTCGATCCTATTTCGCCCCCGCCGGAGCCCGTCTCCCGGTGAGGGGATACGGGCTTTGGTGGAGGCGCCGGGTACCGCCCCCGGGTCCGAAAGGCTTATTCCAACACCGATTTATCGCCATAGCCGACTTGCGCCGGCCCGCTGAATATAGGCGCCGCCGCCGGCCGATGAAAGGGGCGCGGGGCAGAATGTCCCGCTCTGTCCCCGGTTCCGCGTCGCGGTGCCCACTGCCTCACGCCCATCCCCCTCAGGCTTTGGCACAGTGGCAGCCTTCCAGATGATCATCCACGAGGCCGCACGCCTGCATGGCGGCATAGACGATGGTGGGGCCAACGAACTTGAAGCCCGCCGCCTTGAGGCGTTTGGACAGCGCCTTCGATTCGGCCGTCTCTGCGGGGATGTCGGCGATGCGCCGGGGGCGGTTCACCTTCGTCTCGCCGTCCACCGCGTCCCACATGAGATCGGCGAAATCGACGCCCTTGTCCCGGAGGTCCAGATAGGCGCGGGCGGAGAGCACCGCGCCCTCCACCTTGGCCCGGTTGCGCACGATGCCGGCATCCTGCATCAGCGCCTCCACCTTGGCGGCGTCGTAGCGGGCCATGGTCTCCGGCTCGAAGCCGTCGAAGGCGCGGCGAAAATTTTCCCGCTTGCGCAGGATGGTGATCCAGGAGAGGCCGGCCTGGAAGCCGTCCAGCAGCAGCTTCTCGAACAGGGCGCGGCTGTCGCGCTCGGGCACGCCCCATTCATCGTCGTGATAGGCCATGTAGAAGGGATCGGTGCCGCACCAGAAGCAGCGGGCGTGCCCGTCTTCGTGCGCGATCAAGGGCTGGCGCACGGGCTTCGGCGCGGCATCATCCATTCTGTCCGGCTCCTGTGACTTGGAAAAATCAGGTGGGCTTGAACTTGGCGTCCAGCGCGCTGACCTTCTTTTCCCAGTCCAGCGGGAAGGTCGCCCATTCGGGCTTGCGCAATTCCACCTCCACCGCCCCGGCGGTCAACGGCACGCCCTCGGCGCGGGCGTCGGTGGCGCGGTCGAGGCGGACGGTGGCGATGCCCCGCCCCTCGGTGACGGAGGTGAGCTGGCCGACGCTCTTGTCGCCGGCCACGATCTCCTGCCCCACCGCCAGTGGGGCGGGGAAGATCACTTCCACCAGCCGGTTGCGCGGGGTGGAGCGGTGCTCCATGCGGCTCACCACCTCCTGCCCCACATAGCAGCCCTTCTTGAAATCCACGCCGCCGAGCTGGTCCATGTCGGCCTCGTGGGGGAAGGTGTCGCCATAGGTGAAATCGGCGCCGCCCTTGGGGATGCCGAGCGCGATGCGGTGCGCCTCATAGGCGGCAAGGTCGCTGGAAAGCCCCTCCGCCGCCGCCTTCTCCAGCACCAGCCGCTGGCCGAGGCCGGGATAGCGCGGATCGGTGAAGAGCCGGCCTTCCGGCAGGGCGCCGTGATCGCCGAACACGGCCGCCACCGCGAGGTCGGCCGCCACCTCGAACGTCACCTTGGCCCTGAGGCGATGGAAGATCAGCCGCTTGAGGAGATCCTCCGCCCGCTCGGCCGGGGCATCGAACAGGAAGCTCTCTTCTGCGAGGCAATAGAACAGGAAATCGGAGATGATCTTGCCCTGCGGGGTGAGCAGGCCGCCATAGCGGGCGTCTCCCGGCGCCATGGTCTTGACGTTGCAGGTGATGACACTGTGCAGCAGCTTCACCGCATCGGGGCCATCGGCACGAATGAGGGTACGATCGTTCAAATGAATGAGCGGCATGGGGGCCGTCCTTGTCAGCAAAATAAAAACCAGATTTAAGGCCGCCTGCCTGTCCCCTTCAAGAGCGAGCCCGTCCCATGCCCGTGACTTTCGATCTGCTGCTCAAGGGCGGCGCGGTCGCGACCCCCGCCGGCATTGCCGTTCAGGATATCGGCGTCACGGGCGGGCGCATCCGCGCCATCGGCGATCTTTCCGCCGCGAGCGCGGGCGAGGTGGTGGATGCCACGGGCCTGCACATCCTGCCGGGCGTCATCGACACGCAGGTGCATTTCCGCGAGCCGGGGCTGGAGCAGAAGGAAGATCTGGAGACCGGCTCCCGCGCGGCCGTCATGGGCGGCGTGACCGGCGTGTTCGAGATGCCGAACACCATTCCCCAGACCACCAACCCCTCCGCGCTGGAAGACAAGATAGCCCGCGGCACGAACCGCATGCACTGTGACTTCGCCTTCTACGTGGGCGGCACCCATGACAATGTGAAGGACCTGCCGGAGCTGGAGCGCCTGCCGGGCGCCGCCGGCGTCAAGGTGTTCATCGGCTCGTCCACCGGCTCGCTGCTGGTGCCGGACGATGACGGCGTGCGCAACATCCTCAAGGTCATCCGCCGCCGCGCCGCCTTCCATTGCGAGGACGAGCCGCGCCTGCAGGAGCGCAAGGGCCTGCGCGTGCCGGGCGATGCCTCCTCCCACCCGGTGTGGCGCGACGAGATCGCCGCGCTCACCGCCACCCGCCGCCTCGTCAATCTCGCCCGCGAGACCGGCGCGCGGGTTCATGTGCTGCACGTGACCTCGGCCGAGGAGATGGATTTCCTCGCCGATGCGCGCGACGTGGCCTCGGTGGAGGTGACGCCCCATCACCTCACCATGGCCGCGCCCGAATGCTACGAGCGGCTCGGAACGCTCGCCCAGATGAACCCGCCCGTGCGCGGCGAGCGCCACCGCGACGGGCTCTGGGCGGCGATCAGCAACGGCGTGGTGGACGTGCTTGGCTCCGACCACGCGCCGCACACGCTGGAAGAAAAGAGCAAGCCCTATCCCGAAAGCCCCTCGGGCATGACCGGCGTGCAGACGCTGGTGCCGCTCATGCTCGATCACATCGCCGCCGGCCGCCTGACGCTGGAGCGCTTCATCGACCTCACCAGCGCCGGCCCGGCGCGCCTGTTCGGCATCGCGCGCAAGGGGCGGATCGTGGTGGGCTACGACGCCGACTTCACCGTGGTGGACCTGAAGCGCCGCGCCACCATCACCAACGGCTGGATCGCCTCGCGCGCCCAGTGGACGCCCTACGATGGCAAGGAAGTCACCGGCTGGCCCGTGGGCACCTTCGTGCGCGGCCGCAAGGTGATGTGGGAAGGCGAGCTGACCGGACCGTCGAGCGGCAAGCCCATCGGCTTCCTGGAGACGCTTCAGCCGCAGGGGTGAGACGCCCCATCGAGACATTCAAATACCGTCGCCCTCCGGCTTGACCGGAGGGCCCACCGTTCCGCTTGGGGAAGCTTTCGAAAACTGGGGCGGACGGCACCCTGGGTCCTCCGGTCAAGCCGGAGGACGACAGCGCGTAAGACACAGGAAAAGGCGGAAGCCGCCCTTCACCCCTGCCGCGGCTGCTCGCGCACGCGGGTCAGCACGGCCTCGGGGCTGGCATAGGCTTCCTGCAGGTCGACGCTCCAGTACCGCAGCTCGTCGAGCGGAATGGTCTGCCCGGTCACGGCGCAGCGCACGAAGCTGCCGGGCCGCAGGATGCGGAATTCACCATCAAGGTAGCGCACTTCCGCCTCGCCATGGGGCTCGGGGAAGCGTTCGAATCTGTTCATCACCTGGGGAGCGTCCCGAAAACTGGTTTGTGACAAGGATAGCCCTTTGCGCCGCAACGCGAAAGGGGCGCACCATCAGGGGTCGAAAAGCGTCGGCCCCTCTACCTTCTTTGGCTTGCGCCCGGGGGCGCGAGGCGCCGGCCGGGGCGTTGCCTCCGGCGGGGGCATACCTTCTCCAGCCCGCACAGCGACGCGGCCATCGGCGAATTCGAGGCTCAGCGCCGCCCCCTCCGCAATGTCCGCCGCCCGCCGCACAGCATGACCACCGGCATCGCGCACCAGCGCGAAGCCGCGCCCCAGCACCTCCTTGTAGGAGAGTGCCTTGAGCAGTTGGGCAAGCGAGGCGAGGCGCGCTGTGCGGCGCTCCTTCTGCACGTCGAGCGCCCGCCGCATGCGCCCGTCCAGCGCCTCAAGGCGTTCGCCCGCCCGTGCCAGACGCGTGCGCAGCGCCTCCGGCGACAGGCGCGCGCGCACCGCCGCGAGCTGGAGCCGGTGGGCGGAGGCGTTGGCCCGCAGGGCGCGCGGCAGCCGCTCGGCGGCGAGGTCCAGGCGCTGGCGCGGCTGGGCCAGCAGGGTTTCGGCCGCCGGCAGGAGCCGGGCGAGGCCGCGCAGATCCGCCCGACGCCGGTCGAGGAGGCGCAGGGGCGCGGCGACGAGGCGCGCGCCGAGGTCTTCAACCGTGGCGATGAGATCGGTGCGCACCGGCACCACCATCTCCGCCGCAGCCGTGGGGGTTGGCGCGCGCACGTCGGCGGCGAAATCGATGAGCGTCACGTCGGTCTCGTGGCCCACGGCCGAGACCAGCGGGATCATGCTCTCCGCCGCTGCCCGCACCACCGCCTCGTCGGAAAAGCCGAGCAAATCCTCCAGCGCGCCGCCGCCCCGCGCCACCACGATGACGTCCGGCCGGGGAATGGGCCCGCCCTCGGGCAGATCGTTGAAGCCGCGGATGGCGGCCGCCACCTCCGCCGCCGAGGTCTCGCCCTGCACCCGCACGGGCCAGACCAGCACCCGCCGGGGGAATCGATCGTTGAGGCGATGCAGGATGTCGCGGATCACCGCCCCGGTGGGCGAGGTGACGACGCCGATCACCTTGGGCAGGAACGGCAGCTCCTGCTTGCGGGCGGGATCGAACAGACCTTCGGCCGCAAGGCGGCGCTTGCGCTCGTCCAGCATGGCCATGATGGCGCCGGCACCGGCGAACTCCAGCGCCTCGATGACGATCTGGTAGCCGGACTTTCCCGGATAGGTGGTGAGCTTGCCCGTCGCCACCACCTCCAGCCCTTCCTCGGGCTTGAGGCGCAGGCGCTGGAAGGTGCCCTTCCAGATCACCGCATCGAGCCGCGCGCCGGCATCCTTCAGGCAGAAATAGGCGTGGCCGGAGGAATGGGGGCCGCGATAGCCGGAAATTTCGCCCCGCACCCGAACGTGGCCATAGGCGTCCTCCACCGTCCGGCGCAAGGCGGCGGACAGCTCGGAAACGCTCCATTCGGGCGCATTGGCCCTGACTTCGGCATCATCGGTCATGCGAATCGAAACCCGGATGGGTGGCCAACCAGCATAACGGGAAGGTGCCCCATGCGGCGAGCGCAGAGCCCTGCCCCTTGTTTGCGCGGCCTTGAGCCGATAGGCGATGAGAGCAGAAAACCAAGATCGTCGGAAACCAAGACCGCCGGAAACTCGGGGGAGGCCGCATGAACATCCTGCTGCTCGGTTCGGGAGGGCGTGAGCACGCCCTCGCCTGGAAGCTGGCGCAGAGCCCCACCATTGGTCAGTTCTACGCCTTGCCCGGCAATCCGGGCATCGCCGAGTTCGCGGACGTGGTGGAAGGCATCCCCCTGTCCGCCCACGACACCATCGTGAAATGGTGCCAGGAGCACACCATCGACCTGGTGGTGGTCGGCCCCGAGGCGCCCCTTGTGGCCGGCCTCGTGGATCGGCTCGCCGCCGCCGGCATCCTCGCCTTCGGTCCCACCGCGGCGGCCGCCCGGCTGGAGGGCTCCAAGCTCTTCACCAAGGAATTGTGCAAGGCGAACGACATCCCCACCGCCGCCTTCGGCCGTTTTACCTCCACCGCCGAGGCTGCCGCCTACATCCGCGCGCAGGGCGCGCCCATCGTGGTGAAGGCGGACGGGCTGATGGCCGGCAAGGGCGTGGTCGTCGCCCTCACCGTCGAGGAAGCGGTGGATGCGGTGGAGCAGGTGTTCGCCGGTGGCGGCACCGAAGTGCTCATCGAGGAATTCATGGAGGGCGAGGAGGCGAGCCTGTTCGCCCTCGTGGACGGCGAAACCGTCGTCGCCTTCGGCAGCGCCCAGGACCACAAGCGCGCCTATGACGGCGACCTTGGCCCCAACACCGGCGGCATGGGCGCCTATTCACCCGCTCCGGTCCTGACGGAAGAGCTGGAGCGCCGGGCGCTGGAGGAGATCCTGATCCCCACCGCCCGCGCCATGGCCAAGGCCGGAACGCCCTATCGCGGCGTGCTCTATGCCGGGCTCATGCTCACCGCCACCGGCCCCAAGCTGGTGGAATACAATTGCCGCTTCGGCGATCCCGAATGCCAGGTGCTGATGCCGCGCTTTGCCGGGGACCTTGTGGAGGTGCTCCACGCCACCGCCGCCGGCCGCCTCGCCGAGGTGACGCCGCAGTGGGCCCCCGTCTCCGCCATGACGGTGGTCTATGCCTCGCGCGGTTATCCCGGCCCGCACCAGATCGGCTCGCCCATCGGCGGCCTCGGGGAGGCGTCGGCGCTGGAAGGCGTCACCGTGTTCCAGGCCGGCACGCGGATGAAGGGCGGCACGCTCGTCTCCAACGGCGGGCGCGTGCTGAACGTGACCGGCACCGGCGCCACGCTCGCCGAGGCCCGCGAACGCGCCTATGCCGCCATCGCCCGGATCGACTGGCCGGACGGCTTCTTCCGCTCCGACATCGGCTGGCGCGCGCTCGGAAAGGCCGGCTGATGGCCGAAAAGGCCCCCCTCCCCGTCCTCGACGACTTCCCGGTGAAGGCGCGGGATACCATCCGCTATGGCGACACCGACATGCTGGGCCATGTCAACAATGCGGTGTTCTCGACCTTCCTGGAGACGGGGCGCACCCACCTGCTGCTGACGCCGCGCCGGCTCGCCCCGCAGGGCATGGGCTTCGCCCTGGTCCGCCTCGTGCTCGACTACCGGGCGGAGATGCACTGGCCGGGCGAGGCGGAGATCGGCACGGGCGTCATCTCCCTCGGCCGCAGCTCGGTGGGCCTCAAGCAGGCCATCTTCCAGGATGGCCAATGCATGGCAACGGCCGAAACGGTGGTGGTGCTGTTCGATCTTACCGAACGCCGCGCCGCTCCCCTGCCCGACGACATGCGCGCCGCCCTCGAAGCGCTCCGGATGGCCTGACCGGCCTGAACGCCTGAACCGATCGCATTTGCTTTCGTAGGAGATGTCTTTCCGCGCGCTAAATTCACATATAAATTATGTTTTTGACGTGGATTCACATTCGATATTAAATTCGGCGAAATAGTCGAAAGTGAAATCCAAGAGGCCCACCATGACAGCGGTTCGCGGACAGGTCCTGCGGGACAGCCTGCTCTTCCTCACCGCCTACGGCATCATCGTCGCGGCGGTCATCTTCGGCTGAAAGGCCTGAGCTTAAACGGCTTTCGGCCGGGTAAGGCCGAATCGCGCGGCGAGGCGGTCAAAAGCCTCGGCGGTGGCGGGATCGATGGGAATGCCGTCCCGGCGGCGCTCGTCTGCCACCTTCCATTCCCGGTCGCCCGGCGCCATCACCATATCTCCCGGCGCCGCACGTGAATTGCGCAGGGTGTGCCGATAGCGCTGCATGGCGGCGTCGAACTCCTCCACCGGCAGGAAGGCCCCCGGCTTCATCGCCATCACGAAGGCCCCGACATTGCGCGGGGTGCCGAAATCCGGACCGCCCATGGGCGCGATGTCGAACGACAGCCGCGCGCCGGCCAGAACCGCGCTGAACACCTCCACCACGCCGGCCAGGGCCGCCCCCTTGAAGCCGAAGGCCGCCCCCAGCGGCGCCAGCATCTCCACCTTGTGCGGATCGGTGGTGTCGAAGCCGTCGCCATCGGAGGCGACTTCCGGCGGCAGGGATTGCTCCAGACTGCGGTAGAGCAGCACGCGGTTATAGGGGACAGCGCTGGTGGCCATGTCGAGGAACCACGGCGCCTCACCCTTCACCGGAACGCCCATGGCGATGGGATTGGTGCCGTGAAAGCGCTCCGCGCCGCCGTGCAGGCGCACGAAGCTGTCCGAATTGCAGAAGGCGAGACCGATGAAGCCTTTTTCCGCCGCCGCCAGCGCATAGGCCCCTGCAGCGCCGAAGTGGGACGAATTGCGGATGGCTACTGCGCCGATGCCGTAGAGGGCAGCGTTTTCCATGGCCCGTTCCATGGCCGCATAGGCAGCGCGCGCGCCGTGGCCGTGGCCGGCATCAAGCGTCGCCACCGCCGCCGCGCCCGCCCGGAAGTCGAGCGTGGGACGACCGTTCACCCGCCCGCCCTCGATGACGGTCACATAATGGTCGAGCAGCCGCACACCGTGGCTGTCCACCCCGAACCGCGAGCCGTGCAGCATGGCGCGGGCCGCCGCCTCGGCACTCGCCGGATCCGCCCCCGCCGCCGCGAGGGCCGCCGTGCAGAAGGCGAACAGCGCGTCCTCCCGGTGCCGTTCGAGGGAGCGGACAGGCGAGGGCGCGGGAGCAGGCGCGGACATGAGGGCAATCCTTGGGGGCAAACTTCGGGGTGGCGCTCAGACGTCGCCACTCAGTGTCTTATGTATGCACTGGACAGTAGAGGTGTAAACTTCTTTCATACCGCACTTGGTGCGGCATCGGGTCAGCCGGCAAACCATCGGGCAACCCGTTGGATAGCTTGGCACTTGCCCGTTGGTGGGGCACCTTGCCGCCGGGCCGTGACCGGTGCGGCGGAAACGACGGATGAGAGGCGTGAGCGGACGGAACGCGATGACTGACACCGCCACCGCGGCCCCGGCCAAGCCGACGCCCGGTGACGAAGGCCCCGCGCGCCCCGTGGCCGGCATCGCCCCGCGCCTGCACGAACGTGCCTTCGACATCCTCGCCGCGCAGATCGCCTCCGGCGCGCTCGTCCCCGGCGAGCGGCTGCTGGAATCCCGCGTGGCCGAGCGATTCGGCATCTCCCGCGCGCCGGCGCGGCAGGCGCTGGCGCGGCTGGAACGGGTGGGGCTGGTCAGCCGCAGCGACGGCCACGGCTTCGAGGTGATGCCCCTTGCGGGGCCAGCGCCCGCCGTTTCCTCGAAGGGCGTCAATGATGAGGCGCCGATCCAGCTCGCGCCCGAATCAACCTGGCAACGCATCTATGCGGACGTGGAACAGGAGGTGGTCTCGCGCACCGCGCTCGGCGCCTTTCGCGTGGTGGAGAACCATCTCGCCGCTTATTACGGCGTGAGCCGCACGGTTGCGCGCGAGGTCCTGTCCCGGCTCAACCAAAGGGGCGTCGTGCGCAAGGACAGCCGCCTGCACTGGTACGCCCCGGCGCTGACGCCCGCCTATGTGGCGGAGCTGTTCGAAATGCGCGCCATTCTGGAGCCGGCGGCGCTGCGGCTCGCCTTCCCGCGCCTTGCTCCCGGCCAGGTGGCGGCGCTGCGGGCAAACCTGCGCGATGCCGCCGCCCATCCCGACGCCGTGGACGGCGCCCGCCTCGGCGCGCTGGAGAACGAACTGCACGTCGGCCTGCTGGGCCGCTGCGGCAATGCCACGCTGATGGAGGCGCTGGCCATCTGCCAGACGCTGCTGGTCGCCCTCACCTTCCTCTATGCGCGCGCCCCCCAGCCCCACGGCCGCGAGCCCTTTATCGGCGAGCACCTCGATGTGGCCGAGCGTCTCGCAGCGGCGGACGTGGAGGGTGCTGCGGACGCCCTGCGGGACCATTTGCGGGGATCGTTCGGCCGCGCCGTGGAGAGGCTCGACCGGGTGCGGCGGGAGTTCTCCCCGGGCCCCCTCCCCTATCTCTCGCCGCTCTGAGCCCCTCACATCGCCGTGACAGGTCTTCCGATCGCGCCAAAACGGAACATTTCTTGATTTGAACGGGTGGCGAAGCGCGCGAACCCGGGTAAGATCACATTGTTCGTCGGCGCATCGGTCGCACCATCCTTTCGGAAATGTGCGGAAAACATGAGCTCCGGCGTGGTGGTGGAGGATTAAATGTCGTCCCTCGTTGCCGGTTCCGCCCTCGTCCTCGCTGGTCTTGCCGCGGTTGCGCTTGCGCAGCTCGCCGCCAAGCAGAGGCAGATGGTACCGGTGCGCGTGCGCGCCCGCCGCACCCATCGCTGAGGCGCGACGCGTCCGAACCTTCCGCCGTGACCCCGGCAGCCGGGCCTGATCCCGCAGGCTTCCCCATCGAGATTCGCGTCGAGCGGGTTCCGCAGCTCTTCAATATGCTGGACCCGTTTCCCTTCCGGGAACGCGACCTCGATACGGAGGCGGAAGCGTTCATCGTCGACTGGGCACGCGAGCTGCCACGTGGCGCGGCCCTCTCAATCGTCGTCCATCTGCCGCACGACGAGGCGGCAACGAGCGAGGCGGCGGGCCTGCCCGACGCCATCCGCGGCTATTTCGCCCTGAGGGCGCGGGCGCTTTCGGCGGAGCTGTCCGAGTTGTTCCGGGTCGGCCGCGTCTCGCTTGCCATCGGCATCCTCGTGCTGGCGCTCTGCCTCGGCATCGCCCGCCTCATCGCCGAGCCGCGGCTGGAAAACCTCGCCAGCCTTGCGACCGAGGGCCTGGTCATCCTCGGCTGGGTGGCCCTGTGGAGGCCAATGGAAATCTTCCTCTACGAGTGGTGGCCTGTCGCCGGGCAGCGCCGCCTCTACCAGCGCCTTGCCGCGGCCAGCGTCATCGTGCGCCCAGTGCCCTGATCGGGCACCGGGAGGAACAAGGCCGGCGGCAGGCGATTTCCCCTTGGACACGCGGGGCTTCCCCCCGCGACAAGGAGGCCCCCATGGCGCTCAACGCAGCACCCGACGACGATCTCGTCACCCTCAGCATCTCGCCCGAAACCGTCTGCTACATCATCGTCAAGGCCCGCGCCCGCGACGCGAAGGATGCGGTGACGGACCCCGATCCCGGCTCCGACGGCCCGGACGACGGGATGCGCGAAGTGCTTGAGGACCACCCCGACGACCCGGTGGACGAGGAACTGGCCGGCGCCATCACCGCGCTGAACGAGGACCAGCAGATCGATCTCGTCACCCTGGCTTGGCTCGGCCGCAGCGACGAGGATGTCTCCACCTGGGACGCCTTGCGTGCCGAGGCGGCGGCAAGCCGCGACGTGTCCGCCGCGCGCTATTTGCTCGGGATGCCGCTGGTGGGGGATTATCTGGAGGAGGGCCTCACCCGCCTCGGCTATTCCTGTGCCGATATGGAGCTTGGCCGGCTGTGACGCCGGCCGCTCTCGGCCGGTTCCGCGTCAGGCGACCGCCATTGCGTTGCGGGCATGGCCACGAATGCGCTCGACCATGGACCTCAGCCCGTTCGAGCGCTGCGGCGTCAGATGCCCCTCTAGGCCGATCTGCCGGAACACGCCGAGGATATCGGTCTCCATGATCTCCTTGGGGGTGCGTCCGGAGACAAGCGCGAGCAGCACCGCCACGAGGCCGCGCACGATGTGCGCATCGGAGTCGCCCTCGAACTCCAGCAGCGGGCCGGATGGGGTCTGCTTCACGTGCGAGATCAGCCACACCTGGCTGGCACAACCCTGCACCTTGTTGATGTCGTTGCGCTCGGCCTCGGGAAAGGGCGGCAGCTTCTTGCCAAGCTCGATCACATGCCGGTAGCGGTCTTCCCAATTGTCCAGAAATTCGAAATCCGCAATCAGATCGTCAGCGTTCATGAGGCCAATTCCTCGTCACCAGTTGACGGCCGGGAAAAAAGGCGCGGCCGCCTGTCCTTGCGCTGCAGCATAGCACAGCCGGCAAGCAATGCCTGCCTAATCCACATCCCGAACATGGTACCGGATTGGCACGGCGCAAGCCTTCGTGCCGGCGTCCTCAAGCCGGACGGCGGGGCGGCAGCGGCGGCAGGGGCGTCGGGGTCATGGTCTGCGCCGGCTGTCCGGCCACGGGCTGGAAGCCCTGCGGCACCACGAGCTTGGCCGCGTCGCCCCCGCCCCACAGGGGCATGAGATCCTGCGGCGTCAGATCGAGGGCACTGCCCTTCTCCGCCGAGCCTTTGGCCGGCTGGGCCGGTGCCGCGCCGGAGACAGGCGCGGGAGGAGCGCCTTCGTGATGGCCGATGGACTCATAAACCCAGCGCACGCCCACCTGGGCCTTCTCCACCAGGTGCCCGGCCATCTGCCCGCCCACCGCGCACGCCTGAGGCTGGCGATCGCAGAAGCCGCGCAGGTCCGCCACCAGCGCCTGGGCGGCGCCGAAGGCGTCGAACACGCTCACGTCCCGCCCGTCCGTGCCCTTGAGGCCGAAGGGGAGGAGGAGCAGGACGAGGCCGACCCAGAAGGCAAGGCGGAACAGGAAGAACATCGCTCCCTCGTGAAACGGCCGCGAAGCTGAATTCGCACCCTTCGACATTACCACCGGCGCGTCCGCGCGTGAGCCGCCGCGCGCCGGTCATGCCCCGACTTTTCAAGACATCGTTAACGCTGACGGCGCGCGATCCGCGCCGGCTTAGCGTTCGCTTAAAGCCCGCCGTGGCAGGATTTTGCGAAACGTCATGCCAGGGCGGCGACGCGCGCTGGCGAATTACGGCACTTGACAGGGGGCGACGTGGCTCACGTCTTCGGCGATGCAGCGGCCGGTGCGCGGCCCGTCCCGGCCCGCGACGGCGGGGACCGGGAGGCGCTGCCGCGCCTTGCCGGGCTCGGCCGGCTCACCGGCGCGGTGCTGAGCGGCCTCGGCCTGCTCGGTCTCGGCTCCGGCGGGCTGGTGCTGCTCGCCGAGGTCTCGGGCCTTGCCACCGGCGGCCTTCTCAACGCCACCACCCTGCTCGCCAGCGGCTTCGTCTGCGCGGCCCTCGCAGCGGTGGCGGGCGGCCTCTCCCGCGCCGCCACCAAGGCGAGCGCCGCTCCACCATCGGACATGCTGCTCGTGACCTGCCATGGCCCGCGCGGCGAGGTGGTGCGGGTGGAGCGCCAGGGCGGCCCCTTCGCAGCATCGCCGGTCGCGGCCCTTGAGGGCATGGCCCTGTTCGAGCGCGTCCTGGTAGCCGATCGTCCCGCCTTCCTCTCCGCCGTGGAAGCGGCCTCGCGCGGCCGTGCCGCGACACTGGAGCTGCGCCTGCGCTGCGATGCGGCCGGCGACGGCGCGCCCGCCTTCCTCGCCGCCGAGGTCCGGTGCCGCGCCATGCGGGGCGGCATGGTGCGCGTCTCCTGGCGGGCCCCCTGGCAGCAGGCGCAGACCGAGCAGATGAAGGCGGAGCGGCAGAAGGCCGACGCTGCCGCCCGCGCCCGCGCCGAGGCAGAGGCCGCCAATGCCGCGAAAAGCCGCTTCCTCGCCGCCATGAGCCACGAGCTGCGCACGCCGCTCAACGCCATCCTCGGCTTCTCCGAATTGCTCGCCACGCCCACCGGCACCCCGCTGGATGATGCCCGCAAGGCCGACTATGCCCGCATCATCCACGAGAGCGGCCAGCACCTGCTCGGCCTCGTCAACGACATCCTCGACCTGTCACGGGTGGAGGCCGGCGCCTATGTGCTGGAACGCGAGGCGGTGGATGTGGGCGCCCTGGTCGCCGGCTGCGCCGAGATGGTGGCGCTCGATGCCGAACGCACCGGCGTGAGCGTGAAGACCAAGGTGCCGGCGCGCCTGCCCCTGCTCGACGCGGACAAGCGCGCCCTGCGCCAGATCGTGCTCAACCTGCTCTCCAATGCGGTGAAGTTCACGCCCGCCGGCGGGCGGGTGCAGGTGGGGGTGCGGCTGCAGGGAGACGAACTCATCATCCGCGTCCGCGACACCGGCCCCGGCATGCGACCGGAGGATGTGGCGCGCCTCGGCGAACCCTTCTTCCAGGCCGGCGACTGCATCCAGAAGTCACGCGGCTCGGGCCTCGGCATCGCAGTGGTGAAGGGGCTGGTGAAGCTGCATGACGGCGACGTGCGGGTGGAAAGCGCGCTCGGCCGGGGGACCAGCGTTTCGGTGAGCCTGCCGGTGGCGGCAACAGCTGAAGCGAGGGGACAGGGACAGGGGGTCATTGCGCCGTTTCCGGCGCGGATCGAAGACACACGGGCAAAGAGGACAGCATGAAGCTGGAAACGGCCACCGCAAACGCAGCGCCCCCGGAACTCGCCGAGGCCGCCGAGGCGGAGGAGACCGCGCGGCAGGCGCGCCGGCTGCGCCGTCTCGACGTGATGGCGGCGCTGGTGGCGCTGGCGGGCAGCGGCGCCTTCCTCGCTAACGTCCTCGTCCTTCAGACGGCGCCGCCGAGCGCACCGCTGCCCATGGCGCGTCCGGCCGGAGCCGGCAAGATCAACCACACCACCGTCCCGCTCACAGCCACGGGCACGGGAACCGCGACCGCCTCCGCCCCGGCGCCCGCGGGCGGCGCCACCAGCGGCTCGCTCGGGTATCTCTCCATCCGTACCTCGGTGACGGGCACCGCTGCCCCGCTTGTCCCGGCCACCGGCGCGCGCTCCGCCGATGCCCGCAGCGAGCCGCCTCCCGCCCGTCCGCCCGCCGGGCTCGCGCCGGCCGGAGACATCACCGGGGCCGTGCGCCCGCCGGCGGACGTGGGTGCCTCGCCGCGCATCCTGTCGGTGCAGAAGGCGCTGGCGAAGCTCGGCTACGGCCCGCTGAAGGTGGACGGCCGGCCCGGCGGCGAGACCCGGGCGGCCATCGTGCGCTTCCAGCGCGATCGCAACCTGACCGCCGACGGCGAAATTACCGACAAGCTGGTGCGCGAACTGGGCGCTGTTTCCGGCATGGCGCTGAACTGATGGCGCGTCCCTGAATGCGCCTCAAGAGCGCGATCTTCGTCTCCGCCCTCATCCGCCGCTGCCAGGTGGAAGGGGCTTTCGCGGCCCTGCTGCGCAAGGGAGCGGAGGAAGCCGGCGCCATCTTCGTGAAGGTGGCCCGTCTCGACGGCACCGCCGCGCTCTACGGCCCGGCGCCGCAGACCGCCTTCGATGACGCCTTCCCGGCGGACCGCAGGTTCTCCGTCCTGGTCGCACCCGGCAGCCCGGAGGCGGATGCCGACGCCCGGATCGCCCGGGAGGCGAAGTTCGATCCCGACATCTTCGTGCTGGAGATCGAGGACCGCGCGGGGCGGCACTTTCTGGACCTGGTGGACTAGGAGGGGTCGCCCCTTCCTTAACGGCCGGTTCACCAAACGTTAAGCTTCACGAAACCATAAGGACCGCTGCGACGTTGTGATCACGGCTCTCGATGGAGGATCAGGGCATGAACACGGTCATTGCGTTTCCCGACACGGCCCGCCAGCCGGCGCGGCGCGGATCGTCCCGCCCGGATCGCGGCACCAGCCGACCGGAAGGGGCGGAGATCGTCATCCTGCCGGTGGTTCGCATCGAGCGGCACGTCTCGGCGCTGCCCGGACCGACGCCCGAGACGGGCTCCCTCTTCCGGCCGCGCCTCAGCCACTGAATTCCGGCAAACGCCGCGTCAGTTCAACGGCGCGCAGGTCGCGGCTTCGAGCTGCCGGCGTACCAGTTCCCGCATCCCGCGCTCGCGCACGAACGCGCGCACCGCGACGATCCCCTCACGCGAGGGGGATTCGATCACCAGCCGGTCGGCGGCGGTGATTTCTTCATCCTCGGGCAGGGCCGCCTTCTGCTTGGTGGTCATCAGGTCCAGTTCGATCACCTTGCCGGCCGCCTGGTCGCTCAGCGCATAGAAGGCGAGCGCCTCCGAAGTGTAGAAGGAGACGGAGGTGTAGTCGGCGGTCGCCGGCACGCGCACCTTCAGCGGCGCCCCCGACAAATCATAAAGACAGACGGCCGAGATGAAGGCCGGGTCCGTCATGGGCAGCGCCTGCTCCTGCGGGGTCGGGTCCGGCAGCAGGGTCAGCACGTTGGATTCCATCAATTCGGAGAGCCGCGCATAAGCGTTGCGCTCGGCCAGCGCCGGCATGGCGAGGATGGAAACGATATGGGCGATGGCGCCCAGCACCACCGAGAAGGCGATGAACAGCAAAAGCTGCCCCGGCGTGCCGAGGCGCGGCCGCACGAAGCGTGGCCGCGCGACGTGCGGACGCGGCAGCCGCGAGAACCAGCGGCCGATGAGCCGCCCGCCGCGCGCCGCGACCTCGGATGCCTCCCCCCGCAGATCACCGAGGGTGGTCACAGGCAGGCCTCCCGCGTGATGCGGGGCAGCACGGCGGCATCGGCGCCCGAGGTGAAGGAGAAGGGCGCATCATAGAGCCGCAGCGCCACTTTCAGCCGCGGCCGAGCTCCGGTGGGCAGCCAGTTGCCGGTGCGCGCGCGGGGCGAGAGCCGTACGTCGATGGCGCCGTTGTCGCGATAGACCACCTCGGCGCTGGTGAAGCCGAAGCGCCCGGCGTCGTTGGGAATGAGATTGCCGTCCTGGTCGGTGACGGTGAGCGTCCACAGCCGCGCCTGCGGCAGCACGCCGACAATGCGGGTCTCGCAGCGCCCGTCCAGCGGGTTGCCGGCATCATCCGTGGTGGCGAGGAAGACGAGGCCGTCGGCGAGTTCCAGCGGCAACTCCCCCGACCGCGCGACGAAGGCACGGGCATAGGGGTCGGCCTTCGAGGTGCCGGACCGCGGCCAGCCTTCCCAGGCGCCGACGCGCACGCTGTCGAGCCCCCGCGAGTGGGTCACGGAAAACCACGTGACGCCCAGCCCGAGGATGGTGGCGATGAGGAGCGTGAAGGCGAGCGGCAGTAGGCGCACGGGAGGTCCGAAGCTATCCGCCCCTATCTAGCCCACAAAGCTGGCGCGGGCAAAAGCCGGTGCCGGGCGGGCCAGACTTGCCCTCGAAGCTCATTTGCCCTCGAAGCGCGGCGGCGTCTTCTGCACGAAGGCTTTGGCGCCGGCGGCGAAATCCTCGGTGCGGGCGCTGGCGATGAAGGCGTCGCGCTCGGCATTGAGCTGCTCGGAGAGGCTGTGGCCGAAGGACGAGCGCAACAGGTGCTTGATGCGGCCATAGGCCAGCGTCGGCCCCTCGGCGAGGCGCTTCGCCAGCTTGTCGGTCTCCGCTGCGAGTTCGGCGGCCGGCACCACCTTGTTCACGAGGCCGAGCCGCAGCGCCTCGTCCGCCTCCACCGTGTCGGAGAGAAGCGCGATCTCCATCGCCTTGCGCAGCCCCACCACCCGCGGCAGCGAGAAGGTGGAGGAGCCGTCCGGCGAGGTGCCGATGCGAGTGTAGGCCAACGTCATCTTCATGTCGTCGGAAGCGATGGCGAGGTCGGCGGCCAGCGCCACCGAGACACCCGCCCCGGCCACTGCGCCGTGCAGGCTGGCGATCACCGGCGCCGGCATGGCGGCCAAAGCCAGAATCGCGTGGTGGAACGGCTCGATGATCGCGCTCACCACCTTGGGCGCATCCGGCCCCGCCGCGTGAAATCGCGCCACATCGCCGCCGGCGAGGAACGCCCGCCCCTCGCCCGAGAGCACCACGACGCGCACGGTTTCGTCTCGACTCACCTTGTCCACCGCCGCCGCGAGGGCCAGCACGGACGCCTCGTCCAGCGCATTCAACACGTGGGGACGGTTGAACCGGATGCGGGCAATCCCGTCCGCGATATCGAGGCGGACAGGGCTGTTCTCGGGCGTCATGGGCTGTTCCTCGGACGATTCTTGTCTGGCCGCGCGGGCGCGGGCCATCCCGCCAAGCTGCCAAAGGTACCCGCGCGCAGCAAGCCGGACCGAGGGGCGGAACCGCGCACCTTTTAAGTCTACTAATTCAGTCGATTTTACAATGTCGTGTGTGGGTTATTTCCCTATTGCGCATCAAAACGCGGTAATTTAGATTAAGACATAAGTTTTCTGGATAATTAGCGCTCTCCCGCTGTGAGTTGGGAATATGGGGCGCACGGAGCACGCCATGACCTCGCCTTTGCAGCGCAAGCTGAAGATCGCCGGCCCCACAGTTGTCACCGCCAACCGGCTCGCCGATGGCGCGGTGGTGTGGCTGAGCCCCGCCGGCGGCTGGACCGACAGCATCGGGGCGGCGGCCGTGGGTTCCACCAGCGAGGACGTACTCCGCCTGCTCGACATCGCCCATGGCGACGAGAACACAGCCGTCGGCGCCTACCCGGCCCCGGTCCGCATCGCTGCGGATGGCACGATCGAGCCGGCGAACCTGCGTGAGCGCATCCGTGTGAGCGGCCCCACCGTCGCGTTGCCGGCCGGCGCCTCCGCGGCCGCCTGAGGCCAGCGCACCGCCGCTCCCGCATCTGCCGATATCGAGCCCCGAGCCCCATCATGTATGTCTATGACGAGTTCGATCGCGCGTTTCTTCAGGAGCGCGTCTCCGAGTTCCGCGATCAGGTAGAACGTCGCCTCGCGGGCGAAGTGAACGAGGAGGAGTTCAAGCCGCTCCGCCTCATGAACGGCGTCTACCTTCAGCTCCACGCCTACATGCTTCGGGTGTGCATCCCCTACGGCACCCTCTCGGCGCGCCAGCTGCGCGCGCTGGCGGCTGTGGCGCGCAAGTATGACCGGGGCTACGGGCATTTCACCACGCGGCAGAACATCCAGTTCAACTGGATCAAGCTCGCCGAGCTGCCGGACGCCATGGCCGACCTCGCCGAGGTGGGCATCCACGGCATCCAGACCTCCGGCAACTGCATCCGCAACACCACCACCGACCCGTGGGCCGGCGCCGCCGCCGACGAGGTGGAGGACCCCCGCCTCTATGCCGAGGTGATCCGCCAGTGGTCCACGCTGCACCCGGAATTCACCTACCTGCCGCGCAAGTTCAAGATCGCCATCACCGCGGCGAAGCACGACCGCGCCGCCATCCGTGTCCATGACGTGGGCCTGCGCCTGCACAAGCGCGACGGCAAAACCGGCTTCGAGGTGAGCGTAGGCGGCGGGCTCGGCCGCTCGCCCTATATCGGCAAGACCATCCGCGACTTCCTGCCCGAGGAGGACCTGCTCTCCTATCTGGAAGCGATCCTGCGGACCTACAATCTGGGCGGCCGGCGCGACAACATCTACAAGGCGCGTATCAAGATCCAGGTCCACGAGATGGGGGCCGAAGCCTTCGCGCAGAAGGTCGAGGCCGAATGGGCCGAGATCCGCGACGGCGCGCTGAAGCTGGACGCGGCGGCCCTCGACGCCATCCGCGACCGCTTCCTGAACCCCGCGCTGGAAGATCTGGACGACGCGCCGGCGGCGCTGACCACTGCGCTGGCCGATCCGGACTTTGCCCGCTGGCACGCCAATTCCGTCGCCCCACACAAGGCGAAGGGCCACGCCATCGTCACCCTGTCGCTGAAGCCCGTAGGCGGCCCGCCCGGCGACGCGACGGCGGACCAGATGGACGCCATCGCCGACCTCGCGGATCAGTACGCCTATGGCGAGATCCGCGTCGCCCACGAGCAGAACCTCACCTTCCCCTATGTGCGCCAGAAGGATCTTCCGGCCCTGTGGGCGAAGCTGAAGGCCATCGGCGTCGCGACCCCGAACGTCGGGCTCATCTCCGACATCATCGCCTGCCCCGGCCTTGATTACTGCTCGCTGGCCAATGCGCGCTCCATTCCCGTCGCGCAGAAGCTCACCGAACGGTTCGCGGACGATGCCCGCATCGCCGACATAGGCCGGCTGCATCTCAATATTTCCGGCTGCATCAATGCCTGCGGCCACCACCATGTGGGCCACATCGGCATCCTCGGGGTGGAGAAGAAGGACGAGGAGTTCTTCCAGATCACCCTCGGCGGCAAGGGCAATTCCAAGGCCCGCATTGGTGAACTGATCGGCCCGGCCGTGTCCGAGGGCGAGGTGGTCGACGTGGTGGAGCGACTGGTGGAAACCTATCTCGACCTGCGCACCTCGCCCGCCGAAACCTTCATCGCCGCCGTCCAACGGCTCGGCATCGACCCCTTCAAGGAGCGCGCCTATGCCCCTCGTTAAGAACGGCGCGCCCGCCGCGGACCTCTTCACCGCCGTCGCCGATGACGCGCCCCTGCCCGACGGGCCGGTGCTTGTTTCCGCCGAGCGCTTCCTGAAGGAGGCCGACGCGCTCGTCGCGCGCAACGACGAGATCGGCGTGCTGTGGCCCAACAACAAGGATGTGGCGGAGCTGAAGCCCTACCTCTCCCGCCTCTCCGTGGTGGCGCTGACCTTCCCCAAGTTCCGCGACGGCCGCGCCTACAGCCAGGCCCGTCTGCTGCGCGAACGCTACGGCTTCAAGGGCGAGCTGCGCGCCGTGGGCAACGTGCTGCGCGACCAGGCGCTGATGATGGCGCGCGCCGGCTTCGATGCCTTCGCCTTCGAAAAGTCGGCTGACGCCGAAGCCTTCAACAAGGCGCTTGCCACCTATTCCCACTTTTACCAGCCGACCGGCGACGGGCGGGCCACTGCCCGCGACGTGCGTGTCGCGCGTGCGGAGGGATGATCTGAGATGAACGCCCTTGAGCGGGCCGCTCCCCGCCTCGATCTCGACGCGCTGAACGCGCGGCTGGAAAACGCCTCGCCGCTGGACGTGATCGCCGCCGGCCTCGCGGCCTTTCCCGGCCGCATCGCCGCGGTGTCCTCGTTCGGCACGGAATCGGCCGTGCTGCTGCACATGATTGCGCAGGTGGATCAGGCGACCCCGATCCTCTTCCTCGATACCGGACACCTGTTCGAGGAGACGCTGGCCTATCGCGACACGCTGGCCGGCCACCTCGGCCTCACCAACGTGCAGACCTTCTCGCCCGATCCCGCCGCGCTCGCCGCGCGCGATCCGGAGCGGGGCCTGTGGTCGGACAATGCGGACGCCTGCTGCGCCCTGCGCAAGGTTGAGCCGCTGGCGCGGGCCCTCGCCCCCTACGGCGCATGGTTCAACGGCCGCAAGCGCTACCAGGCCTCGACCCGCACCGCCATCGCCCTGGTGGAACAGGACGGGGAGCGGGTGAAGTTCAATCCCCTCGCCGCCATGGGCCGTGACGAACTCGTCGGCTACATGGACGCCCACGGACTGCCGCGCCATCCGCTGGAGAAGCACGGCTTCGCCTCGATCGGCTGCATGCCCTGCACCTCCCGCGTCCAGCCGGGCGAGGACCCTCGCGCCGGTCGCTGGCGGGGCAAGGCAAAGACCGAATGCGGTATCCATTTTGGCGATGGGATTTGAATTTAATTCCATCGAATTTGTGATATATGGGTTGACCAGTCGTCAGGCGGGTGCAATTGTTCGTCATATCGAACGATTGATCTAAATGACGAACGAACTCGCCGGAGGTCTTCCCATGTCGTCTCGCCGCACGTTCCTGCGCACCGGCCTTGCCGCCGCCACGGCGCTCGCGCTTTCGGCCGGCGCCGTCGCCGCAGCGGACATCACGCTGCTGAACGTCTCCTACGACCCCACCCGCGAGCTTTATGTGGACGTCAACAAGGCGTTCGCGGCCGAGTGGGCGAAGTCTCACCCCTCCGACACGGTGAAGATCAATCAGTCGCACGGCGGCTCCGGCAAGCAGGCACGCTCCGTCATCGACGGGCTCGAGGCCGACGTGGTGACGCTGGCCCTCGCCTACGACATCGACGCCATCGCCGAGAAGGGCTACCTCGCCGCAGACTGGCAGAAGCGCCTACCGGACAATGCTTCGCCCTACACCTCCACCATCGTCTTCCTGGTCCGCAAGGGGAACCCCAAGGGCATCAAGGATTGGGACGATCTGGTGAAGCCCGGCATCAAGGTGGTGACCCCCAATCCGAAGACCTCGGGCGGCGCCCGCTGGAACTATCTCGGCGCCTGGGGCTACGCGCTGAAGAAGAACGGCGGCGACGAGGCCAAGGCCAAGGACTTCGTGAAGGCGCTCTACAAGAACGCCCCCGTTCTGGACACCGGCGCCCGCGGCGCCACCGTCACCTTCGTCGAGCGCAACATCGGCGACGTTCTCATCGCCTGGGAGAACGAGGCCTATCTCTCGGTGAACGAGCTTGGCCCCGACAAGTTCGACATCATCACCCCCTCCGTCTCCATCCTCGCCGAGCCGCCGGTGGCCGTGGTCGACAAGGTGGTGGACAAGAAGGGCACCCGCGCCATCTCCGAAGCCTACCTGAAGTTCCTCTACACCCCGGCCGGCCAGGAGATCGCGGCGAAGAACTATTATCGCCCGCGCGACGAGCAGGTGGCGGCCAAGTACAAGGACAAGTTCGCGAAGGTGGACCTGTTCACCATCGATCAGGTCTTCGGCGGCTGGCAGAAGGCGCAGAAGACGCACTTCTCCGACGGCGGCGTGTTCGACCAGATCACCGGCAACTGATCCTGCCAACCATCCATCCTGCGGCCGCCACCTTCGATCCTGAGGGCGGTGGCCGCGGCCTTTAGAACGAGCGACGCAGAAGCGTCGCCGGATTATAAGCCTTCCATGAGCGCCTCATCGTCCCGCCTCAGATTCCGGCAGCCGAGCGTGATCCCGGGCTTCGGCCTCACGCTGGGCCTCACCTTGACGTGGCTGGGGCTCATCGTCCTGCTGCCGCTGTCGGCGCTCTTCATCAAGACGAGCGAACTGTCGCTGGAGCGCTTCATCGCCATCGTCACGGCGACGCGCACGCTCCATGCGCTGCAGGTGTCGTTCGGCCTCGCCTTCGTCGCGGCCCTCATCAACATGGTGTTCGGCGCCATCGTGGTGTGGGTGCTGGTGCGCTACGACTTCCCCGGCAAGAAGGTGGTGGACGCGCTCATCGATATCCCCTTCGCGCTGCCCACGGCGGTGGCCGGAATCGCGCTCACTTCGCTCTATGCGGAAAACGGCTGGGTCGGCGCGCTGCTCGCGCCGCTCGGCATTCAGGTGTCCTTCACCCCGCTCGGCATCCTCGTCGCCCTCGTCTTCATCGGCCTGCCCTTCGTGGTGCGCACCGTGCAACCGGTGCTGGCGGACCTCGACCAGGAGCTGGAGGACGCCGCCGCGAGCCTCGGCGCCACGCGCACGCAGGCCCTGATCCGCGTTGTGCTGCCCTCGGTCTGGCCGGCGCTGCTCACCGGCTTCGCCCTTGCCTTCGCGCGGGCGGTGGGCGAATACGGCTCCGTCATCTTCATCGCCGGCAATTTGCCGGGCGTATCGGAGATCGCGCCCCTGCTCATCGTCATCCGGCTGGAGGAGTTCCGCTACGCGGACGCCACCGCCATCGCCACCGTGATGCTGGTCGCCTCCTTCCTCCTGCTGCTCATCATCAACCGCCTGCAGCGCTGGGCGGAGCTGCGCGGGAGCAAGCACGGATGAACGCCCTCGATCAGACCTCCGGCCATGCCGTTGCTCACGGCGCCAGCGAGGGCCTGCCCTCGGCACTGGAGCAGTCCCACACCTATGCCACGCATCGCGGCCGACCGGTGCGCACCGAGCCGCGAGCAGTGCGGATTGCCCTCACCGTCATCGCCCTCGCCTTCCTTGGCCTGTTCATCGGCCTGCCGCTGGTGACGGTATTCTACGAGGCGCTGAAGCGGGGCTGGCAGGCCTATGTGGCGGCGCTCGTCTCTCCGGACGCCCTGGCCGCCATCCAGCTCACGGTCATCGTCGCGGCGATCTCGGTGGTGGCCAACCTGCTGTTCGGTCTCGTCGCCGCCTGGTCCATCGCCAAGTTCGAATTTCCCGGCAAGACCTTCCTCATCACACTCATCGACCTGCCCTTCTCCGTCTCGCCTGTCGTGGCGGGCCTCGTCTATGTGCTGCTGTTCGGCTCGCAGGGCCTGTTCGCCGCCTACCTTCAGGCGTGGGACATCAAGATCATCTTCGCGCTGCCGGGCATCGTGCTCGCCACCATCTTCGTCACCTTCCCCTTCGTGGCGCGCGAATTGATCCCGCTGATGCAGGAACAGGGCACGGCGGAGGAGGAGGCGGCCATCTCGCTCGGCGCCTCGGGCCTCTCCACCTTCTTCCGGGTGACGCTGCCCAACGTGAAGTGGGCGCTGCTCTACGGCGTGCTGCTTTGCAACGCGCGGGCCATGGGCGAATTCGGCGCGGTCTCGGTGGTGTCCGGCCATGTGCGCGGGCTTACCAACACCATGCCGCTGCACATCGAGATCCTCTATAACGAGTACCAGTTCGTCGCCTCCTTCGCGGTGGCGTCCCTGCTGGCGCTGCTGGCGCTCGTCACGCTGATCGCCAAGACCATTCTCGAACACCGCCTCGCCGAGGAAGACAGATGACCATCGACGTCGTCGGCGTCACCAAGCGCTTCAAGACCTTTGCCGCGCTCGACAATGTGAGCCTCACCATCCGCACCGGCGAGCTGGTCGCCTTGCTCGGCCCCTCGGGCTCGGGCAAGACCACGCTGCTGCGCATCATCGCCGGCCTCGAATGGCCGGATTCCGGCGAAGTCCGGTTCGACGGCGAGGATGCGCTCTCCCGCTCGGTGCGCGAGCGCAATGTGGGCTTCGTGTTCCAGCACTACGCCCTGTTCCGGCACATGAACGTGTTCGAGAACGTGGCCTTCGGCCTGCGCGTGCGCCGGGGTGCGGACAAGCTGCCAGAAGCGGCCATCCGCGAGAAGGTCAACGAGCTGCTCTCTCTGGTGCAGATCGACTGGCTGGCCGAGCGCTACCCCGCCCAGCTCTCCGGCGGCCAGCGCCAGCGCGTCGCGCTCGCCCGTGCGCTCGCCATCTCCCCCAAGGTGCTGCTGCTGGACGAGCCGTTTGGCGCGCTCGATGCCAAGGTGCGCAAGGAGCTGCGCCGCTGGCTCCGCCACCTGCACGAGGAACTGCCCGTCACGTCCGTGCTCGTCACACACGATCAGGAAGAGGCGCTGGAGCTGGCCGACCGTGTGGTGGTGATGGGCCATGGCAAGATCGAGCAGGTGGGCTCCCCCGGCGAGGTCTACGACAATCCCGCCACCGCCTTCGTCCACGACTTCATCGGCGAGACCATCGCGCTCCCCGGCGAGGTGAAGGGCGGCGCGCTCTATCTCGGTGGCCGGCCGCTTGGCCTCGATCCGCAGGGCGTCGCCGACGGGCCGGCCCGCATTCTCGCGCGGCCGCATGACGTGGATCTGGCGGACCCCTCATCGACCGCCATCTCCGGCAAGGTGCTCTCCGTGCGCACCTTCGGCCCGACGCGGCGTGCCGATGTGGAACTCAGCGGCAGTTCCGGCCCGGTGGTGGTGGAAGCCGCAGTGCCCCACGGCCAGGACCTCGCGCCCGGCACCGAAGTCGGCCTCAAGCCGCGCCGCTACAAGGTATTCGCCGCCTGAGCGGGCGGCCGCGGCACGTTTTCGCCATCACGACGTGCTGACGTACGGAGCATGGGGCGCACAATCGCGCCCCCTGACCGGAGTTTCCCGCCGTGCCGCCGTTCGTCGTCGTTGCCCTGGGTGCCATCGGCGCCGTGGCGCTCGCCAAGCTGATCTCGTCCGAGACGCGCCGGATCAACGAGGCCCTGGATCGCCGCCGGAAGGCGGAGGCCGGTGACCTGAAGACGGTGCGGCTGGAGCGCGATCCCGCCACCGGCGAATACCGCCCGCGCGGCTGACGCGCCCGCCGTCCTCTCTTTCGATCTGATTTCAGTCCCGAGACGGCGCGCAGGCTGCGGCCGGCTGGCAGCTGCCCGTGGCGAGACCGACGGCAGTGAGCTTGCGCTCGTCCTGCGCCGCGCGCCGCGCCGCACGGCTTTTCGCATGCTCGCGCTGGATGGCGTAGAGCCCCGCCCCCACCACCAGAACCATGCCGACGCTGGTCCACGCATCCGGCAGATCACCGAACACGAAGTAGCCCGAGACAAGCGCGCCGAACACGAGGAGGTAGCGCATGGGCGAGAGGGAGGCGATGGGCGCGTTTCGGAAGGCGAACACCAGCATCAGCGTGCCGCCGCCAAACGCCACGGCGGACGCGACCACATAGGCCAGCACCGGCGTGGAAGGCACCTTCCAGCTTTCGAACGGCGCGAGCAGAGCGGCTGCGAGGCAGAAGACCACGGAGCCGGTGAGGCCCACCACCGCGCCGGGAATCTCCGGCCCGATGCTGCGGGTGGAGATGTCGCGCGCCGCGCCGGTGAGGGCGGCCATGAGCGGCAGCAGGGCGATGAGGCTGAAGGTGGCGGGGTCGGGCCGCGTCACGATCACCGCCCCGCAGAATCCGACGATGATCGCCGACCAGCTGCGCCAGCCCACCTTCTCGCCCAGCAGCGGCACGGCCAGCGCCGTGGTGATGAGCGGCGTCGCCATGTAGATGGTGGTGGTGGAGGCGATGGGCATCACCGCCAGCGCGGCGACGTAGACGAAGGTGGTCACGGTATCGAGCGAGGAGCGCACCAGCACGCTGCGCCGAAACATGTAGCGCAGCGCCAGGAGATCGCCCGAGGCCACGATCAGCCCGAAGAACAGGAAGCTCACCATGGCGGTGCGCAGGCCGAGCCCCTCGCTGAGGGGCACCTCGCGCAATGCGAGCTTCATGAAGGTGTCGTTGGTGATGAACAGCGCCATGGAGCAGACCATGGCGATGAGGCCCTTCACCGCCGAGACCGGCAGGTGGGTGGCAGGGCGCTGCGCGGCCGCCTGGATGCTCATGCCCTCACTCCCGCGCCGGAGCGGCGAACGGAACGAACCATGGCGCCGGCGCAATCCCGGGGCAGTGTCACGTCGAACCTCGTAGATAGCGGGCGTCGGGGTGCGCCCCAAAACCGGCTTCAGGCCGTTGATTTATCTTCTCGGCCAGATGTAGCTGATTTCGGGTAAAGACGCCCTGCGCTTTGCGCCGGCTCTCGCACGGGAGCCCCTCGCGTGCGGCATGGCGCCGCCACCTCTTCGCCGCAATCTCGGCGGAACGCGCCGCCGCGCTTCAGCCGCCGGTGGTGCTCATGTGCCGCCCAACCGCGGGCTGGCGGGTCTTGCGGTCGATCACGAAATCATGGCCCTTGGGCTTGCGGAAGATGGCGTCGTCAATGGCCCGATGCAGCAGGGCGTCGTCGGCAGAGGCACGCAGCGGCGCGCGCAGGTCGGCGGCATCCTCCTGGCCGAGGCACATGTAGAGGGTGCCCGTGCAGGTCACGCGTACCCGGTTGCAGCCCTCGCAGAAATTGTGCGTCAGCGGCGTGATGAAGCCCAGCCGCCCCCCGGTCTCCTTCACCTCCACATAGCGGGCGGGACCGCCGGTGCGGTAGGCGATGTCGGTGAGGGTGAAACGCTCGGTAAGCTTTTCGCGCACGGCGGAGAGCGGCAGATACTGATCCACCCGCTCCTCCCCCACTTCTCCCAGCGGCATCACCTCGATGAGGGAGAGGTCGTGGCCCTCGCCATGGGCCCATTCCATCATGGAGCCGATCTCGTGCTCATTCACGTCCTTGAGCGCGACGGCGTTGATCTTCACCTTGATGCCGGCCGCCTGCGCGGCCTTCACGCCCTCAAGCACGCGGGCAAGATCGCCCCAGCGTGTGATGGCGCGGAACTTGGCCGGGTCCAGCGTGTCGATGGAGACATTGATGCGCTTCACCCCGCAGGCGGCAAGATCCGCCGCGTGCCGGGCAAGCTGCGAGCCGTTGGTGGTGACGGTCAATTCGTCCAGCCGGCCACTTTCAATGTGGCGGGAGAGGCTGCGGAACAGGGTCATCACGTCCCGCCGCACCAAAGGCTCGCCGCCAGTGAGGCGCAGCTTGCGCACGCCGCGCAGCACGAAGGCGCTGCACAGGCGGTCCAGCTCCTCGAGCGACAGCAGATCCTGCTTGGGCAGGAAGGTCATGTGCTCGGACATGCAATAGACGCAGCGGAAGTCGCAGCGGTCGGTGACGGAGACGCGCAGATAGGTGACGGCGCGGCCGAACGTGTCCACGAGCGGGCCGGCCTGCTGTGCGGCGGCCACCCCCGGACGGTCGATCAGATCCCTGAGAAGATCACTCACCACGCCACTCCCGAACCAGCCTTGCGTCTCCCGCGCCTAACCCTTCCCGCCGACTTGAGCCGGTCTCGAGGCAGCCCAGCGCCCCGGATGCGGCAGACGGCGGGCTTCGACGCTCGCCCTATATATCGTATGCAGGAGCGAGATGGATAGGGTCGCCGCCCGAACACGATGCCGTGTGAAATCAAAAGGCTCGGCCTTTCGCCCGATCGAAAAAGGACATCACGAAATGGCTCCCGCCTCTGCCCCCGCCGCCGCTCCCTGGCCCACCGAACTGCGCGTCATCGACGACCGCCACACGCTCTCCGTCACCTTCGAGGACGGGGCGAAATTCACCCTCCCCGCCGAGTATCTGAGGGTAGAAAGCCCCTCCGCCGAGGTGCAGGGCCACCAGCCGGAGGAGAAGATCACCGTACCCGGCAAGCGGCAGGTGCGCATCGCGCAGGTGGAGCCGGTGGGCAATTACGCCGTCCGCCTCATCTTCGACGACGGCCACGGCACCGGCATCTACACCTGGGACCTGCTCTACAGCTACGGCGTGAACCAGGAGGACAAATTCGGCGCCTATCTCAAGGCCCTGGAGGCGCAGGGGCTCGCGCGCGGGTGAGGGCCGCATGCACGATGCCGTGAGGGCGTAACCCGCAGGCACCGCAGGACGAAGGAGGACCGGGAGCGCCCGGTGGAAGCCTCATGTGGGCGGCATCCCGCAGGAGCCCCGCGCCATGGCCGAAACCCCCTCCACCTCCTCGCCACCGCCGCGCGAACCGCGCCGTCCGCCTCACGCGAAATGGGCTGCGTTCGCCGCGGGCGCGGCCATTCTGGCGTCCCTTCCGTGCGGCCCCGCCTCCGCCGAAACGCGGCAGAAACTCACGGTGGTGGAGCTGTTCACCAGCCAGGGCTGCTCCTCCTGCCCGCCGGCGGACGCCAACCTCATCGCCCTCACCCGCCGGCCGGACGTGCTGGCCCTGAGCTTCAGCGTGACCTATTGGGACCGGCTCGGCTGGCGCGACACATTCGGCAAGCCGGAATTCACCCAGCGCCAGTACACCTACGAGCCGATGCTCGGCGAGCACGGCCCGTTCACGCCGCAGATGGTGGTGAATGGGCGCCTCAGCCGCGTCGGCTACAGCCTGCCCGACATCGAGCGGGCGATTTCCTCCGCGGGTCCCGTCGTCGGGCCGGAAGTCGTCATCGGCCCCCGCGAGGTGGCGATCGGGTCCGGAACCGCGCCCGCGACGCCGGCGGACGTGTGGCTCGCGGAGTACGAACCCGGCGTCATCGAAGTGCCCGTCCGTCGCGGCGAGAACGCCGGCCGCACCCTGCCCCATGCCCGCGTCGTGCGGCGCCTGGAGCGGCTCGGCGGCTGGACCGGCACGCGCGCCCATTACCCCCGGCCGGAAGCCGCGCCCGGCCTGCGCACCGCCATCCTCGTACAGGCCCCGTCCGGCGGCCCCATCCTCGCCGCCGCCACCGAATGAAAACGGGCGGCCCAAGGGCCGCCCGTTCGATCTCTCAGATCTGAGAACTACGTCTCACTTCACCCGTTCGAGGATGGAGACGTAGTTGGCCACGGCAGCGCCGCCCATATTGAAGACGCCGGCCACCTTCGCGCCGTCGATCTGCATGTCGCCGGCCTCGCCCATGAGCTGCATCGCCGAGAGGACGTGCATGGAGACGCCGGTGGCGCCGATGGGGTGGCCCTTGGACTTCAGCCCGCCCGAGGCGTTCACCGGCAGCTTCCCGGTCTTCTCGGTGATGCCCTCGCGCACCACCTTGTAGCCTTCGCCGGGCTTGGCGAGGCCCATGGCCTCGTACTCGATCAGCTCGGCCACGGTGAAGCAGTCGTGGGTTTCGACCAGGCTGAGATCGTCCAGCGTGAGGCCGGCCTTCTCCAGCGCCTTCACCCAGGCGCGCCGGGCGCCCTCGAAGGCGATGGGATCGCGGCGCGACATGGGCATGATGTCGTTGACATGGGCGCGCGAGCGGAAGGCGACGGCGCGGCCCAGCGTCTCCGCCACATCAGCCGAGGCGATCACCAGCGCCGCGGCGCCGTCCGAAACCAGCGAGCAGTCGGTGCGGCGCAGGGGACCGGCGACGTAGGGGTTCTTCTCGGAGATGGTGTTGCAGAACTCGAAGCCGAAATCCTTGCGCATCTGCGCATAGGGATTGGCGACACCGTTCTTGTGGTTCTTGGCGGCGATGCGGGCGAGCTCTTCCGAGCGATCGCCATAGCGCTGGAAATAGGTCTGGGCGATGCGGCCGAACACGCCGGCGAAGCCGCCTTCGATGTCCGCCTCTTCCTTGCGGTAGGAGGCGTTGAGCAGGATGTCGCCCACCTCGGCGGTGGGCTTGGCCGTCATCTTCTCGGCGCCTACCACGAGGGCGATGCGGCCCTGCCCGCTCTCGATGTAGTTGAGCGCCGAATGGATGGCGGCCGAGCCGGTGGCGCAGGCGTTCTCCAGGCGCACGGCCGGCACATGGGCCAGCTCCGGCACGGAGAGGGCCGGCATGGCACCCTGGAAATCCTGCTTCTGGAAGCCGGCGTTGAACACGCCCACGTGGATGGAATCCACATCCTGCGGGGACAGGCCCGCATGCTCGATGGCGGCACCGGCCACCCGGCTCATCAGGGCCTCGGTGTCCGCGTCCTCAAGCTTGCCGAAGGGCGAATGCGCCCAGCCCACGATGGCGGCCTTGCTGTCCATGCTCGTCTCCCGCGGCGTGACACCGCTTTGGTTTTGATGGCGTTCAGATAGGGATGCGCGGCGCCTTGTGCCACCGCCGCGTTGAGATCACGACAGGCCGGCGATGAAGCCGTCCGGCATCACGAAGATGTCGTGGGCAGCCGGCGCGGAGGGCAGGCCCGGCATGGTCATGATGTCGCCGGCGAGCGCCACCACGAAGCCGGCACCGGCGGACAGGCGCACCTCGCGAATGGGCAACGTGTGCCCGGTGGGCGCATTGCGCGCGGAGGGATCGGCGGAGAAGGAATACTGCGTCTTCGCCATGCACACGGGCAGGTCGCCGAAGCCCGCCAGCTCGTATTCCTTGAGCTTTGCCGTCGCGGTGGAGGAGAATTCGACCCGCTCGGCCCGGTAGATCTCGCGGGCGATGGTCTCGATCTTCTCCCTGAGCGGTAGCTCCGAGGGATAGAGGTATTCAAACTTCGGCCGGCGGGCGAGAAGGTCGAGGACGGCGCGGGCGAGGTCCAGCGCGCCCTCCCCGCCCCGGGCCCAGTGGCCGCAGGGGAAAACATCGACACCTTCCGGCGCCAAAGCGGCGCGCACCGCCTCCAGCTCCTCAAGCGTATCGCCGGTGAAATGGTTCAGCGCGACCACCACGGGCAGGCCGAACTTCTTCAAATTCTCCACGTGCCGCTTGAGGTTGCCGCACCCGAGCGCCACCGCGGCCGCATCCGGCGTGCCGAGCTCCTTGAGCGGGACGCCGCCGTGCATCTTGAGCGCGCGCACGGTGGCCACCACCACCGCTGCCGAGGGCACGAGCCCGGCCTGCCGGCACTTGATGTCGAGGAACTTCTCCGCGCCCAGGTCGGCACCGAAGCCGGCTTCCGTCACCACCACGTCGGCGAGGCCGAGGGCGGTGCGCGTCGCCATCACCGAATTGCAGCCGTGGGCGATGTTGGCGAACGGTCCGCCATGGACGAGAGCCGGCGTGCCCTCCAGCGTCTGGACGAGGTTCGGCTGGAACGCGTCCTTGAGCAGCGCCACCATGGAGCCGACGCCGCCCAGTTCCTCCGCCCGCACCATGCGGCGGCCGCGGGTCTGGCCGATGACCATGCGCGAGAGACGCGCCTCCAGATCGGCGAGGCTGTCGGCGAGGCACAGGATGGCCATCACCTCGCTCGCCACCGTGATGTCGAAGCCGTCCTCGCGCGGATAGCCGTTGGCGGGGCCGCCGAGGCCGATGGTGATCTGGCGCAGCGCCCGGTCGTTGAGATCCATCACCCGGCGCCAGCTGATGCGCCGGGCGTCGAGGTCGAGGGCATTGCCCCAGTGGATATGATTGTCGATCAGCGCCGACAGCAGATTGTGCGCAGCGGTGATGGCGTGCAGGTCGCCGGTGAAATGCAGGTTGATGTCCTGCATGGGGATGATCTGCGCCCGTCCGCCGCCGGTGGCGCCGCCCTTGGCGCCGAACACCGGGCCAAGGGAGGGCTCGCGCAGGCAGACCGCCGTCCGGGTGCCGAGCCGCGAGAGGGCGTCGCCGAGGCCGATGGTGGTGGTGGTCTTCCCCTCCCCCGCCGGCGTGGGATTGATGGCGGTGACGAGCACGAGCTGGCCGCGGGGGCGCGATTCGGCCTCGGCCACGAAGTCGAGGCTGATTTTCCCCTTGTGCGGGCCATAGCGATAGAGCGCGTCCGCCGGAATGCCGAGGGTCGCCGCCACGTCCTCTATGGGGCGCGGCGTGACGCTCGCGGCAATGGCCGCGTCGGATGTGGGGTCGAGCGGTCGGGCGCTTCTGTCATGCATGGATCGGTCCCCAAACGGGCGCCGACCCTAACGGCTCGGCCCGCGACTGAAAAGCGCGGGCCGGGGCAAAATTGCCTTGCCCCCGGTTTCGGCGCGCGTTCCCGGGGACGATTCCGGGCGGCCAGGGCCACCCGTCGCGCCGCAGAGGGGCTCAACCGCCCTTCTGCTGCTCCTCGGCCTTGCGGACCGGCGCGGGCTGATCGACCGAATCGAGTCCCTTGTCGATCTTCTGCACGATCTTGGCGAGGTCGTCGGGCTCCGGCTTCAGGTCGCGGGCGTGGTTCCACTGGAAACCGGCCTCGAGCTTGCGGCCAACCTTCCAGTAGGCGTCGCCGAGATGGTCGTTGATGACCGGATCCTGCGGCATCAGCTCGATGGCGCGCTCAAGCTGCACCACGGCCTCATCGTAGCGGCCGAGCTTGTAGTAGGCCCAGCCCAGGCTGTCCACGATGGGGCCGTCGTCGGGCCTCAGCTTCACCGCCTTGCGGATCATGTCGACGCCCTGATCCAGGTTGATGCCCTGGTCCACCCACGAATAGCCGAGATAGTTCAGAACATGGGGCTGGTCGGGATTGAGTTCCAGCGCCTTCTTCAGGTCCGCCTCGGCCGCCGGCCAGTTCTTGGAGCGCTCGTTGCAGACCCCGCGGAAGTAGAACAGGGCCCAGTTGTTGCGCGAGGGCTGGGGGATGAGGGCGATGGCCTTGGAATAGGTGCCGGCGCACTCGGAGAACATCTTGCGCGTCTGCTGAATCTTGCCCAGCGCGATGATGGCCTCGATGTCCTTCGGATCGGCCGCGATCATCTTCTCCAGCTGCGCGCGGGCTTCCTTGTCGTGGTCCGTCGCGTCGAGGTTGACCGCGAGCTGCACCTGCGCGTTGCGCTTGAGCGGCGAGGAGTCCGGAACGGTCTCGTAGACCTCGATGGCCTTCGCCGGCTGCTTCAGCTGCTCGTAGAGGTCGGCCAGCGTCAGGCTGGCGAACGGGTGCTCGGGATAGAGCCAGATGGCGAGCTGGAGATAGACGAGGGCGAGATCCTCGCCGCCCTGCCGGCCGAGCGTCGCGCCGAGGCCGTAGAGCACCTCGGAGGAGCCTTCCTGCGCGGTCTTCACCAGCGGCGGCAATTGCTTGCCGGCCTTCAGCTCCTTGATCGCCGCGAGGACGATGGGGTGGTTCGGAAGCTGCCTGTCAAATGCGGCATAGGCGGCGAGCGCCGCCTCGGTATTGTCGTTGCGCGAGGCCCAGCGGGCATAGGCATCGATGGCGCGCAGGGAGCCGGGATCCGCCTTCATGGCCGCTTCCAGCCGGCGTCCGGCCTCCTTCTTCTGCCCGGCGGCGTCGAGGATAAGACCGGCGTGCAGCTCCTTCATGGGCGCGTACCAGTCCGGTCCCTCGAGCCGGTCGATCAGCTCCACCGCGCCCTTGGTGTTGCCGGAGCCGAAGAAGGTCCAGGCGGCCAGCAGCGTGGCGGTGAGATCGCCGATGGGGCCGCGCACCGAGAGTGCGAGGTTGGTGCGCGCAGTCTGGTAATGGCCCTTCTTGATCGAACGCACCGCGAGCGCGAGCCGCGCGACGCGATGGGTGCGGTCGATCTTCACCAGCCGGTCGGCGAGCTTCATCGCGTCGTCGATCTGGCCGTCCATGAGCATGGCGAAGAAGGTCCGCTCCAGGATCTCCTCGTTGCGCGCATCGAGCTTCATCAGGTTGCGCAGATAGACGACGGCCGCGTCCTGGTCGCGCTCGGTGCTCGCCAGCCGGGCGGCGAGGTAATTGCCGGCCAGCGACGTATCGAAATCAGGCACAGCCTCGGCCCGGGCGAGGCCCGGCGACAGAGTGAGCACCGCAGCAAGGCCGGCCGCCAGGGCCGCGGAGAAGGTGGGGCGTCGTGTCGTCACCGATGATCTGTCCTGAAAGCCGGGCCCTGCGGGCGGAATAGCGCGAAATCCAAGCGGGGCGAGATGGCGGGAGGATGGCGGCTTTCCTGTGGCACCGCAAGTTACGTGGGAGTCATGAATCGCCGGTGTTCCCAAGGGCCGGTTGCGGCGACGTGTGCGGCGCGGCATAAGCCGGCCATGGAAACCTTGCGCACGCGCGCCCCGGCGAAGATCAACCTGACCTTGCGCATCGTCGGACGGCGCGCGGATGGGTTTCACGATCTCGCGAGTCTCGTGGTCTTTTCCGGCGCCGCGGATCTGCTCTCGCTCACGCCTGACGCAGCGCTATCCCTTGTGGTGAAGGGCCGTACCGCTGCGGCAGCGGGGCCGGACGCGGACAATCTGGTGCTGCGAGCGGCCCGCGCCTTCGCCGCCCAGGTGCCCGGGGCGCAGCTTGGCCATTTTCTTCTGGAGAAGCGGCTGCCGGTGGCAGCGGGGCTCGGCGGCGGCTCGTCCGATGCCGCAGCCGCGCTGCGGCTGCTGGCCCGTCTCAACGGCCTTGCCCCCGATGACCCGCGCCTGTTCGCCGCAGCCCGCGCCACGGGGTCCGACGTGCCGGTGTGCCTCGATCCGCGGGCCCGGCTGATGGAAGGGGTCGGCGATGTGCTTTCCCCGCCCCTTGCTCTGCCGCCGCTCGCGGGGGTGCTGGTGAATTGCGGCGTGGCGGTGCCCACCGCCGCCGTGTTCCGACAGCTCGGCCTTGCGCCCGGCGCGGCGTTCGATGGCCCGTCCCTACCCGACGCCCTGCCCGCTGGCCGCGCGGAGCTGATGGCGGCCATCGCTGCCGTGCCTAACGATCTGGAACCGCCCGCAGTGACGGTGGCGCCGCAGATCGCGGCGGTCATCGACCGCCTCGCGGTCCAACCAGAGGCGCGGCTGGTGCGCATGTCCGGCTCGGGCGCCACGGTCTTCGCGCTGACCAACGACTGTCGCGCCGCCGCCGCGCTGGCACGGCGGGTGCTTGCCGAGGAGCCCGGCTGGTGGGTGAAGCCCACCATCCTGCGATGACCCTGCCGGAAAGGTGAAAGCCATGGCGCTGCCGCTGTCGACGCTCATCGCCTTCGTGGTCGCCGCCGTGTGCGAGATCGCCGGCTGCTTCGCCTTCTGGCAGGTGGTGCGCCACGGCGTGACGCCCCTCTGGCTGGCGGCGGGGCTTTTGAGCCTTTCGGCCTTCGCCTGGGCGCTGACCTTTGTGGACTCGGAAGCCGCGGGCCGCGCCTTCGCCGCTTATGGCGGCATCTACATCATCGCCTCGCTGGCGTGGCTGTGGAGCGTCGAGGGCGTGCGGCCCGACCGCTGGGACGCGGCCGGCGCGCTGCTGTGCCTCGCGGGGGCGGCGGTCATCGTGTTCGGCCCGCGCGGGTAAGCCTCAGGACGGGTCAGGCGGGGCTCCGCCCGGCGCCGTGGCAACCTTCTCCCGCGCCAGCAGGCGCTGGTAGACCCAGCCCATGGCCACCAGCACCAGCCCGAGGCCGATGAAAGAGACGGCCCGCAGCACGCCTTCCAGGTCCGCCATATCGGAGAGGAAGACCTTCAGCACGGTCGCCACCATCACCGCAGCCGAGGCGAGGCGCAGAGTGCGCGAGCCGCGCCACAGGCCGAGGGCCAGCAGCACCATGCCGAACACCAGCCACGCCGCCGACCACGCATACCATTCGGCGGAGGAGATGGCGTCGCCCGCCAGCACCGGCCCTTGGAACAGGCGGCTCACCTCCAGCGTGACGTAAGCCAGCGCCAGCACGCCAGCGATCACCCGCGCCGTCGTCCGCACCCGGGGCCGCGCCTCTGGCTGAGTCGCGGCGAAGGCCACGGCGAGGCCCGCCGGAAGCGCGTAGGCGATGAGGAGATCGTTGAACACCGGACCGCCGACGGCTTCGCCCGTGGTGAACGGGTTGGTCTCGAACAGGCCGTTGAGGGCGCAGACCGTCGCCGCGGCTGCGACGATGTCCGAGAACAGCCGGTAGAAGCCGCGCCCGGTGACGTTGGCGAGGCGCGAAAGTCCCACCGCATAGGCGCCATAGACCACCGCCAGCAGGCCGGTCTCAAATAGCCGGGTGCCGACCGCATAGATGTCGCCGCCATGTGCAAGGTGGCGCACCTCGGTGGCTGCCAACAGCATGGCGAAGATGAGGGCAAGGCACTCATGCACCCGCCGCGCCCAGTCATCCTTTCCTTTGGCGAGGAACCAGGCCGCGCCGGCGAAGGCGAGGGCCGGCACGCCATAGCCCCACAGCAGCCAGTTGAGGATGGGCGTCTGGCCCGGCTCGACGGCGATGGTGGGCAGCCAGATGATGCGCGACAGCACCACGACCCCGAGGGCCGCCGAGAACTGCCGCAGCCCCGGCAGGGGGCGAATGGTGGAAACCCAGGCGACGCCGCAGGCGGCGAGCGCGAGGCTCACCGTGAGCCAGCCCTTCTCCAGCGCGAAGGTGAGCGCCAGCGACAGACTCACCACGCCGGCCGCGGCGAACACGGTGGCGGCGTGGGTGCGCGCGGCGTTCAAGAGCCGTTCCGCCCCGAGGGTGAAGAGGAAGGCGAGCGCCAGCGCCAGCGCCGCAAAAGGCAGGCTGCGCTCCAGCTCCGTGAGGCGCGCATAGGCGGCGATCAGCATCAGCACCGGGCCGACCGTTGCCGTGACCGCCCAGCCAAGCACCGTGCGGCTGCGTCCACCCCGCAAGGCGCCGAGCGCGCCGGCGGACAGCATCAGCGCGCCCATGGCGAAGGCGAACACCATGAAATGGCCGATGGACAGGTGCTCCGGCTCGGCCACCGCTCCGGCCATGGGGCCGGCGGGCGCCAGGGTGGAGCCGGCATCGGGCGGGAACACCCATTGGGTGAGGATGGCGGGGGCCAGCAGCGCCACCGCGAAGGTCGCGAAGGTCATCGGCCGAACCCGCCATGCCAGGGCGAGCACCCCCACGGCGCCAACGACGAAAACGGCAAGCGGCCCGGCAGCCACGTTCCCGTCCACCGCCGCAGCCGCCGTGACCACAAGCGCACCCACGGCCCCGAGGATGGAGACCGGCTCCGGCCGTTCCCCGGCCTCCGGCCCCCACAGCAGTCCGGGCGCCAGAAGCGCGGCGGTGAGCGCCAGCAGGACGAGGCCGAGGGCGCCGGAGGCGGTCACCGCCTGCGGCACCTCGAAGGCGATCAGGGTGAGGCCCCAGGCCACCATGCCGGCGATGGCGAGGAGCGCGAGCCCCCGCCAGCGGCGGATTCGCGCGACACCCAATGCACTCGCCCCGACCACGGCGATGAGCAGCGCCACGCCCCAGGCGTTGGGCTCACTGGTGGTGACGAGGAACGGAGTCAGTGCCGCGCCGACAAAGCCCAGCGCGCCCAGCGCCGGCCCATGCAGCAACGCCGCGAGAAGCGTGGCAACACCGGTGGCGGCGAGCAGCAGGAAGGCCGCCTGCGGCGGGATGAGGTGATAAAGCTCATAGGCAGCGAAGATGCTGCCGAAGGCGGTCATGGTGCCGGCGGCGGTGAGCACGCTCGGCACGTCTGGCACCAGCCCGCGCAGGCTGGTGATGGGCGCGGCCGGGTCCTTGCCCTCGCGCCGGCGCAGCCATTCGCCGGCACCGAGCAGGAAGAGCGCCAGCAGCAGGCCGAGGCTGACGCGCATCCCCGGCCCGATCAGGTCCTGCTCCACCGCGAAACGCACGAGGAAGACGCCACCCAGCGCCAGCGCCAATCCACCCACCCACACCGCCCAGCGCGCGCCGACCTTTTCCTCGAAACCGGCCAGCCGCTCCTTGAGCTTGGCAGCATCGATCGCGTGCGCAGGCGGAAGGGCGGTCTGCGTCGATTCGGGCTGCGGGCGTGCGGGCGGTACGGCGGGAGTCTCGCTCCCCTCCGCGGCAGGAGCGACCGGCGCCGAAGGCTCGGGCGGCCGGACGAGCCGCGCCAGCGGGCTTTCCTTCGGCTGAGGCATCTCAGCCGGCGGCATGTGCGTCCATGCCGGCGAGGCGGCGGCCGGCGCAAGCCCCGCATGGGCCTCGAGCGCCGCGACCCGCGCCTCCAGCAGGCGGATGCGCCCCCGGCTGCGCAACGCCATGATGAAGCCCACGAGGGCCATCACCGGAAAGGCGAGGACCACCAGAACAAGAAGCGCCCACTCATCCATCGCGACCAGCCCGGTTGTGACCGGCGCAACCGTAACGTCAGCGGTGCGTCGTGGCTAGACACCTCCGGCTAAGTGCAAACAGCAAAAAGAAAAATCCGGGCAGCCGCGCGATGGTAGGATGGCGCCTCCCTCGACGGTCATGCGGCGACTCTATAATCTCCGCCGCCACCACACCCTCGGCAACGAACGGGTCTTCCGCGACACGCGCCTCCACCTCAGTCCGGGAGGCGGCGGTGGCGAGGATGGCCCCGCCGGCCTTGGGCTCGATGCCGCCCGCGAGCAGGAAGCTTCCCTCCTCGAACCCCTTCCGGAGCCAGGCATTGTGCCCCTCCATCAGGCTGGGGGCAGCGGCGCGGTTGGCGGCGAAGCGGAGCAGGACGACGAACATGGTTTCCCCCTTGTCTGTTCAGGCGTGGGCGGCGGGACGGCGATGGGCGGCGACGAAGCCGCGCATCTCGGCGACCTCGGCATCGATGAAGGCCGCGTCACCGATGGAACTGGCGAGGGTCGCCACCCCCTGGCTGCGGGCGAGGAGGTGCATGGCGACGCGGTCGGCCTGCTCCCCGCTGTGCCCAAGCGCGCGGAACTGCCGGGCGAGCCAGTCGCGGAACAGGGTGAAGAGCCGCGCGGCGTCGGCGCCCGCGGCATGGTCGAGCTTGGCGAGTTCGTTGCAGAGCGTGCCAACCGGACAGCCGAAACGCATGATCTTGGCGCGGTTGGCGATGAGGATGCCGATGAAGCTCAGGATGCGCGCCTCGGCATCCGCCCCATCTTCCTCCCATCGCTCCAGCATCTGCCGGGTGCGCTCCAGCCGCAGCGCGATCACGGCGGCGAGGATCTCGTCCTTGCTCTTGAAATGGTAATAGAAATTGCCGCGCGAGAGCTTCACCGCGGCAGCGATGTCCGCGAACGAGGTGGACGCGAAGCCGGTCTCGTAGAACAGCCGGTCCGCCGCCTCGACGATGGCGGCACGGGTGTCGCTCGCAGGCATGGAAAATCCTAGGTCGAATGTCCTAATGCAGGATTTAGGACATCTGACCTAGGGCCGTCAAGTTCGCCGTCCTAGACCTCGCGGAAGCGGTTGGTGATGGGATAGCGGCGGTCGCGGCCGAAGTTGCGGCCGGTCACCTTCACGCCCGGCGCGGCCTGCCGGCGCTTGTATTCGGCGCCCGCCAGCAGGCGCGCCACGCGGGCCACGGTGGCGGGGTCGAAGCCGTCGGCGACGATCTCGTCCACCGCGCTTTCTCCCTCCACCAGCCGGGCGAGGATGGTGTCGAGCACGCCGTAGGGCGGCAGCGCGTCCTCGTCCTTCTGGTCCTCGCGCAGCTCCGCGCTCGGCGGCTTGTCGATGAGGCGGTCGGGGATGACGGTCCCGTCCGGCCCCAGCGCCTCCGCCGGCTTCCAGCGGTTGCGCAGGCGAGCGAGGCGCACCACCTCGGTCTTGTAGAGATCCTTGATGGGGTTGAAGCCGCCGTTCATGTCGCCATAAAGCGTGGCGTAGCCCGTGGACAATTCCGATTTGTTGCCCGTGGTCAGCACCATGGCGCCGAACTTGTTGGAGACGGACATGAGGAGCGTCCCGCGCACGCGGGCCTGGAGATTTTCCTCGGTCACGTCGCGCGCCGTGCCCTCGAACAGGGGCGCCAGCACCGCTTCCAGCCCCTCCACCGCAGGCGCGATGGGCACGACCTCGTAGCTCACTCCCAGCGCCTCCGCCACGGCTGCGGCGTCCCTGAAACTGTCCTCCGACGTGAAGCGATAGGGCAGCATCAGGCAGCGCACCCGCTCCGGCCCCAGGGCATCCACCGCCATGGCCGCGCACAAGGCGGAATCGACGCCGCCCGAGAGGCCAAGCACCACCCCGGGAAAATCGTTCTTGTTCACATAGTCCCGAAGGCCGAGGACGCAGGCGGCATAGTCCGCGTGATCGCCCTGGAGGGGCTCCACCAGATTGCCGCCGACACAGCGCCAGCCGTCCTCGAAGCGCCGCCATCTGGTGAGACGCACGCGCTCGACGAAGCTCGGAAACTGCAAGGCAGGGAAGCGATCAGAATTGAGGACGAAGGAGGCGCCATCGAATACGAGTTCGTCCTGCCCGCCCGCCTGGTTCACGTAGAGCAGCGGCAGGTGGCTTTCCACCACGCGCGCGACGACCGTGTTCTCGCGCTCCGCGTAGACCGAGCGGCGATAGGGCGAGCCGTTTGGCACGATGAGGATTTCCGCGCCTGTCTCGGCGAGGCATTCCACCACGTCCGGGCCCCAGATGTCCTCGCAGATCGGAACGCCAAGGCGCACGCCCTTGAACGGGATCGGTCCCGGCAGAGGCCCCGCGACGAATACCCGCTTCTCGTCGAACACACCGTAATTCGGCAGATCGACCTTGTGCCGCACGGCGGAGATCTTCCCCGCCTCCAGCAAGAGCACGGAATTGAAGAGCTGCCCCTCCTCCACCCACGGCGCGCCGATGAGCACTGCGGCGCCGATGGCGGTTTCGGCGGCCAGCGCCTCCACCGCCTCCTGGCAGGCGGCAAGGAACGCCGGCTTCAGCACCAGATCCTCGACCGGGTAGCCCGAGATGAAGAGTTCCGGGAATACCACGAGGTCGGCCCCCGCCTCGCCCGCCATCGTCCGTGTCCGGCGGGCAATGGCGAGGTTGCCGGAGACATCGCCGACGGTGGGGTTGAGCTGGGCAATGGCGATGCGGAGGGTATCGGCGGGCTCGGTCATCCGTCGGGTGTAACCTCGCCCCGGACAAGGCGAAAGGGCAAGAAACCGGCAAGCGCCGGTTCTGCCTTATCAATCAGCAAAGAGCCGGGCGCGCCGGTATCCGGGCAAGCAACAGGTGGCTCGCGTGACCACGCGCGGCACAGCGCAGGGCCACGCAGCGGTTCGCTCTCGGCCTGCCGCGCGCCTAGATCCCCAGCCGGCTCCACAGGGCGCGTTCCTCCACCGCCGCGGCGGCGCCCAGCGCAGCTTCGCGGGCGAGCGCGCCGGCAAAGCCCGTGGGACGCTTCGGCAGGAAGCCGGAGGAGCCCTGCACCAGCTTCAGGGTCACGTCCGTCCCGTAGCGCGCTTTCAGGATGCCGCGCACGTCACCGAGGCCATCCACGAGGCCGAGGCCCACGGCCTGCGTCCCCAGCCAGAACTCGCCGGAGAACAGCGTCTCGTCATCCCCCACCAGCGCATCGCCGCGGCGCGACTTCACGAGGTCGGCGAACACCGTGTGCAGTTCCTTGAGCAATTGGTCGAGCCGCTCCACGTCCTCCGGCTGGGTGGGGCGGAAGGGGTCGAGCGTCACCTTGCGCGCGCCGGCGGTGTAGACGCGCCGCTCGATGCCCAGCTTCTCGATGGCCCGGTCGAAGCCGAAGCCCGCCGTCACCACGCCGATGGAGCCGACGATGGAGCAGGGATCGGCGAAGATCTCATCCGCCGCGCAGGCGATCATGTAGCCGCCCGAAGCCGCCGCATCCTCGATGAAGGCGAAGACGTGCTTCTCCTTCTCCTCCGCCAGCGCGCGGATGCGCCGGAAGATGAGGTGGGACTGCACCGGAGAGCCGCCCGGCGAATTGATGAGCAGCGCCACGGCGGGCGCGTCCTTCATGGCGAATGCCTTCTCCAGCGCCTGCGCCGTGCTCCCGAGCGACATGCTGCGCGAGAAGGGCGAGGTCATGCCGATGGGGCCGGAAAGCCGCACCACCGGCACCACGGGCGCATCCGAGCGCCATTTTCTGGGAAGGAGACCGCGAGCGCGGCGCGACAGGGAGGAGAGGAATTCGGCCATGCCCGAGATGTAGGGGCTCCAAATGGCGCGCTCAAGGCGCCACTCCGCGCAAAGACCGCGCCCTGATCGCGCTTCAGCCCAGCGCGGCTCCGTCGCGCAGCACCGCCTCGGCCTGCGGCATTGGTGCGCCGTCCGCTCCGGCGAGCACGAGGCCGGGCAGGAGCGCGGGGGGCGTGCGCCGCCCCTTCACCGCCCGTATGAGGAGGCGCACCGCCGGCCGGTCGGGACGCGGATGGACGGGCAGGATCTCCACCGCACCGAACCCCCTGGCCAGCGCGGCGAGAACCTCCGCAAGCGCCTCCGGCCGATGGATGAGGCAGAGCACGCCCCGCGCGCCCAGGCAGCGGTCGGCAGTGCGCCCCCATTCCGAGAGGAGGTCGGCATCCGCCATGTGGGCGCGGGCGCGGGCCGCATCGGGTGACGTGCGGTGGCGGGCGTCGGCATTGAACGGTGGATTGGCGAGCACAAGGTCGGCTGCGCCTTTCTCCGGCCACGGAGGGCCGGAGGGCCGGCCGAGGGTGGCCACATCCGCCACCACCACCTGCGCCCGCGTGTCGAAGCCGTTGAGGGCCACATTTTCCGCTGCCAGCGCAGCGAGGGCCGGATCGATCTCCACCAGCGTCGCGCGCGCGTCCGGCACACGGGCGAGGAAGGCGAGGCCGGCACTGCCCACCCCCGTCCCCAGGTCCACGGCGACACCCCGGTCGGCCGGCGCGAAAGCCGCGAGCAGCAGCGCGTCGTGACCGACTCGGTGCCCGGAAACCGGCTGCCGTAGCGTCAATTTTCCACCCAGCACGCTGTCGGTGGAAAAGGCGGAGGCTTCAGTCGGCATCGCGCAGGGCCGCGCCGAATCCCGCCTCCACCAGCAGGCGGCGGGCACGCGTTACATCCTCGTCCACAACCAGCAGGCGGCGCGGAAAAACCCCGATGGAGCCTTCCAGCACGCTCATATGGGCATCCGCGACCATGTGACCGATATCGGCCGACGTGAGCAGCGCCTCTATGGCGCCGAGCAGCACGAGATCGTTGGTCCGCACCATCTCCTGCATCGTAAAGACCTCCGATCGCGGCGACGTGCGCGCCCGGTGCAGCCGAAGGCCGGCGGCCAAAGCTTGCACGGGACCCGTCCGCATCCCTATGGTGCGCCCCAAAGATTGACAAGCGGGAGCGTTTCTTGGCCGTCGTCCTTCCGTTCGAGCCCAACGAGCCGTCGCTCGAGGCGCTGGTCGCCTTGGTGAAGACGGACATGGAGCGGGTCAACGCCGTCATCCTGGCGCGGACCGGCTCCGACGTGGCCATGATTCCCGAGGTGGCGAACCACCTCATCTCCTCCGGCGGCAAGCGCTTGCGGCCCATGCTGACGCTCGCCTGCGCCGCGCTTGCCGGCTACCGGGGCGAGGGCCATGTGAAGCTCGCCGCCTCCGTGGAGTTCATGCACACCGCCACCCTCCTCCACGACGACGTGGTGGACGAGAGCGACATGCGCCGGGGCAAGCTCGCCGCGCGCAAGCTCTGGGGCAACGAGGCGAGCGTGCTGGTGGGCGACTTCCTGCTCGGCCAGGCGTTCAAGATGATGGTGGAGGTGGGCTCCATGACCTGCCTCGACATCCTGTCCACGGCCGCCTGCGTCATCGCCGAGGGCGAGGTGATGCAGCTCGCCGCCGCCAAGAACACCGCCACCTCCGAGGACGACTATCTCGCCGTCATCCGCGGCAAGACCGCCGAGCTGTTCGCCGCCGCCTGCGAGGTGGGTGCCGTTCTCGCCCAGCGGCCGAAGGCCGAGCAGGCGGCCTGCCGCTCCTATGGCATGAATCTCGGCATCGCCTTCCAGCTGGTGGACGACGCGCTCGACTACGGCGGTTCGCAGGCCAAGCTCGGCAAGAACGTGGGCGACGATTTCCGCGAGGGGAAGATCACCCTGCCGGTGCTGCTCGCCTTCCGCCGCGGCGACGAGAAGGAACGCGCCTTCTGGCAGCGGTGCCTGGAGAACAGCGAGGCGAGCGACGCCGACCTCGACCAGGCCATCGGGTTGATGACCAAGCACCGGGCCATTTCCGATACGGTGGAGCGCGCCCGCCATTATGGCGCCATCGCCAAGGATGCCCTCGCCCTCTTCCCCGCTGGCCCGGCCAAGGCGGCGCTGATGGAGGCCGTGGACTTCTGCCTCTCCCGCGCCCACTGAGGGCGCGGACCCTTCACGCAAAAAGGCCGGCTCCTCGCGGAGCCGGCCTTTTTGTTGTGTCGCAGAGATCAGGCGATGGCGGTGCGGCGGGTGGGCAGCAGCGCAGCGGGCTTCACCGCGAAGGCGCCTTCACCGGCCAGCGCCAGCACGATCTGGCCCACGATGAGGAAGGCGGGATATTCCCAGCCGCCACCGGGCGCCGAGAAGACCCAGCCGTTGGGCAGGTGATAGCTGAGCGCGCCGAGCATCATCGGAATGAGCAGGATGGCGACCTGCCGGGCATAGACGCCGCCGATGAGCAGCAGTCCGCCGACGATTTCCACGGCGATGAAGGGAAGGGCGAGAGCGCCGGGCAGGCCCATCTTGCTGGACAGGAAGCCGGCGAAGCCGGGAACGGTGAAGATGAAGATCTTCATCAGGCCGTGCGAGAGCCACATGATGCCGAGGGCAAGGCGGAGGATGAAGAGGCCGTAGGGAGCGGTGCGGGTGTCAACCATGGGAGTGAACTCCGGTTTAAGGTGGCACCACATCTAGCTTTCGCGCTCATGCACGGCCATACTCATCAAATCCTGATCGAGTTTGCATCGACGCAAATCACTTTCCCGAGGGTTGCCACTCCATGATACCGTGGGACGATTTCCGGCTGGTCCGGGCCATCGCCGAAACCGGCTCTTTGGCTGGCGCCGCCGAGCAATTGGCTGTCAACCACTCCACCGTCTTCCGCCGCCTCGGCACGCTGGAGCAGCAATTGGGCGCGCGGCTCTTCGAGCGGGCACGGGCGGGCTACGTGCCGACCCCCATGGGCGAGGAGATGGTGCGCCTCGCCGAGCACATGGCCGACGAGGTGCTGGCGGTGGAGCGCCGCATCACGGGACAGGATCTGCGTCCCTCCGGCGAACTGCGCGTGACCACCAACGACACGCTGCTGGTGCATATGCTCACGCCCATCTTCGCCTCGTTCCGGCAGGCATATCCGGAAATCCGCCTGGACGTGGTGATCTCCAACCAGTCGCTCAGCCTCTCGAAGCGCGACGCTGACGTCGCCATCCGCGCCAGCGACCGGCCGGGCGACACGCTGGTGGGGCGGCGCATGGCCTCCATCGCCTGGGGCATCTACGGCAGCGCGGCGCAGGACATCGCCGGGCCGCTCGATCCGGCGGACCTGAGGCGCCACGACTGGATTGGCTTCTCCGACAATCTCGGCGCCATCAAGCCCGCCAAATGGCTGCGCGAGCGGGTGGGCGAGGAGAAGATCATCTATCGGGTGAATACCGTGCTCGGCCTTGCCGAAGCTGCGGCGGCGGGCATGGGGCTGGCGCTGCTGCCCTGCTTCATCGCCGCGGTCACGCCGGGGCTCGTCCAGCTGATGGGGCGGCAGGCGGAGCTGGAGTCAGGTCTGTGGCTGCTCACCCATCCCGACATCAAGGCCACGGCGCGGGTGCGCACCTTCATGGAGCACGCGGGCCGCGAGATCGGCAAGCTCCGGGGGCGGATCGAGGGCGTCGAGGACCAGCCCGCGGCGGCCGTGGGCTGAGGAGGCGCAGTAAGACAAGCCTCAGTCGGCGGAAGCTTCAGCCGGGCCGCGACGGGACTTGGAGCGGCGCGAGGCCACCTGCTGGCCGTCGCCGCTGGTGCCGACGAATTCGCACCACATGGTCTGGATGCCGGCGAGCGAGCCGCGGAAGGAGTTCTGCCCGGTCTTCACCAGATCGAAGCAGGGCTCGAAGGTCATGCCCTTGACGAAGCCGCAGACATTCTCGCCGCGCACGCGCAGCGTATTGGGCGGCAGGCGCACAAAGCGCGGCGGCGCGTCGCGCAGGGTAATCATGCCGGCGACGGAGCCATCGGCGTAGACGCGCCCGGCCCCCTTGGAGCCTTCAAAGCAGGTGAATGAGAAGGTGCGCCCGACCACGAACTCGCGCGCCTGATCGGCCGAGAGCTGCTGCTGGGCGGCGGCGGGAGCCGGCGCCAGCGCGACCGGGAGGAAAGCGGCAAAGCCCAAGGCCGCGACGACGATGCTGCGCATGGCTTGTTCGCGATTGTCCGTTTGATCTTCGTTCACGTTGCGCAGACACCACCGGTTGTTGTCAAGGGCGGGAACAGTCAGGGAACACCGGCGCCGTGCGCACGGTGCCGAATCTTCCGGCACCGTGTTCCCAGAGTCGCGCTCAGACGGTTACCGGCCGATGAACAGGACGTTCCCTTATGGGCAGATTGATGGCCGCAGAGGCAAAGGAGAGCGCGACGGAGAGCCACCACACCCAGTCGTAGCTCTTGGTCGCCTCATAGATCTCGCCGCCGAGATAGACGCCGAGGAAGCCGCCTACTTGATGGGAAAAGAAGGCGAAGCCGTAGAGCATGGCCATGTAGCGCGTGCCGAACATGAGCATGACGAGGCCCGAGGTGGGCGGCACGGTGGAGAGCCACAGGAAGCCCATGGCGGCGCCGAACACGTAGCAGCTGGTGGCCGTAATCGGCGACAGGATGAATGCCGCGATGGCGATGCCGCGCCCGGCATAGATGAGCGAAAGCAAGACCTTGCGCGACATACGGTTGGAGAGGTAGCCGGCGGTCAGCGAGCCGAGGATGTTGAACAGGCCGATCAGCGCCAGCGTGTACGCGCCCACCGAGAGGCTCATGCCCTTGTCCACCAGGAAGGCCGGCATGTGGACGGTGACGAAGGCAAGCTGGAAGCCACAGGTGAAGAAGCCGAGCACCAGCAGCACATAGCTTGGATGCCTGAGCGCCTCGTTCAGGGCCGCGCCGATGGTCTGCTGCGGCGCCTGGGCCGCGCCGGCCGCAGACGGTGCCGCCGGGCGGGTGGCCAGCGCCAGCGAGAAGGGCAGCACGATGAGCAGCGAGGCGCCGAACACCAGCAGCGTCTCGTGCCAGCCGATGGTGTCCATCAGCCCGCGCGTGAGCGGCGGGAACAGGAACTGGCCGAACGAGCCGGCCGCGGTGGCAAGGCCGAAGCCGAGCGACTTCCATTCGTTGGGGAGCAGCTTGCCGAACGCCGCCAGCACCAAGTTGAACGACGCCGCCGACAGGCCGAAGCCGATGAGCACGCCGGCCGACAGGTGCAGCAGGCCGGGCGTCGTCGCATAGGCCATCAGCGCCAGGCCGGCCGCATAGATGAGCGCGCCGCAGCACAGCACCCTGACCGTGCCGAAGCGATCCGCCAGCGCCCCGGCGAAGGGCGAGCCCACGCCCCACAAGAGGTTCTGGATGGCGACGGCAAAGCCGAACACGTCGCGGCCCCAACCGAACTCCTGCGACATGGGCAGCAGGAACAGGCCGAACACCGAGCGCGGCCCGAAGGTGAGCAGGGCCACCGCCGAGCCGGCAATGAGAATGAGAATGGCTGGAACAGCGCCGCTCCGGCCGGAGGCGGCGGGCGGGGAGGTCGGGGCGGACATCGGGGTCGTCTCGCGTTGGGAGATGCACACGGGCGGTGCACGTTGATCCCATTCTACGAGCAGCCAACGTCCTTTGGAAAATCAATAATCGTCAACGGGCCCATGAGCCGCTCTCATGAATCGGCCTCTCACTACCTCCGAGAAATGGATAGGCGGAGCGGCCGAAGCCGCCCCGCCAGATCCGGTCTCAGTCGCGCGCCGGTCAGCCGCGACGCGGGCCATCGGCGTTGGGACCGCCATGCGGGCCGTGATGCCAGCCCCCGCCCATGCCACCGCCCATGCCTCGGAACTGCTGGTGCAGCACCATGTTGAGGCGCTGCTTCTGCGCGGTGTCCAGGGTCTTGTAGAGCGGGTCCGCCGCATCGGCGATCTTGCGCAGGTCGGCGGCACGGGCGTCCATGCGGTCGGCAGCCGCGCGCATCCGGGCGATGGGATCGGCGGGCGTGCCGGCCTGCCGCGCCTCGCGGGCGGCCTTGCGGTCGGCGGCCATCTGCTCGCGGCGCTGGGCCGCCTCTTTCGCCACGGACTTCAGCGTCTGCTCCACGCCCGGCCACAGCTTCTCCTGGTCGGGGGTCAGCTTCAGCGCGGTCTTGAGCGAGACGATACGGGCGTCGGTGAGGATCGCGCGATCTTCGGCGGTCGGCTGCCAGCGGTGCGGCGCATCCCCCGTCGCGTTGGTATTGGCGGCGTAGGTGGCCGCGGAACCGGCGATCAGCGCAGCGGCGGTTGCGGCAAAAAGAGCGCGTTTCATTCGTGGGTCCTCCTTCAGGGACGAAGGAAGCATCGTCCTCAACCCCACGCCGGGCAACTTAAACTTCGGTAATAGACATCTTGATACAAGTTGTTGCAAATAGATTATTCGTGTGACTTACGTCACGACACGCCCCACATTCTGCCACAACTTTCAGGCAACGGCGCCAGGCTCGAATAGTATTTGCGTGCCGAGGGTCGAAATACCCTCCGAATCCCTCGCGTAACCGCGCCGTTCCATTTCGCAGCGCCAGGCCCCCGGGCCGCCAGAGATACGGTAAAGGCAATATCCGCCGGCGCCGCGCTCATCCTGCGGCCCGGCCGAGGCGGAGGGTACGCCCACCACCGGAATGGGACCGACAGCGGAAGGGATATAGCCGAGGGAGGCGCGGTGGTCGTGCCCGTGCAGAACCAGCTCCGCTCCCGCCTGTGCCAGCACCGCGCGCACCTCCTCCGCATCGCGCAGGTCGCGGTGGAAGGGGCGTTCGCCGACCGGGGGATGGTGGATCATCACCACCCGGAACAGCCCTTCCGCCTTCAGTTGCTCCAGCAGCGCCGAAAGCCGGCCGAGCTGCGCCCGCCCCGCCTTCCCGCTGGCGAGGAACACGGCCGTGGGGATGGCCGTGGACACGCCCACCACCGCCACCTCGCCGCGCCGCCTGACGTAAGGGAATGAATCCACGTCCACCGGCGTATGGGGATGGCTGTCATCGCCCGCGAGAAACGGGGCCCAATGCTCCAGGTGGTAGTGCATGGCCGAGCGGACATAGGCGTCGTGGTTCCCCGGCACCACGCTCACCTGCGCGGGCGGCCCGAGGGAGGCGAGGAAGGTGGCGCCGGTATCGAACTCGGCCGGCAGGCTGACGTTCACGAGGTCGCCGGTGACGCAGATATGGTCCGGCTGCTGGGCGAGGAGGTCCGCCGTCAGGGGCGCCAGCGTCGATGCGCCGAAATTGCGCCGCCGCGCGCCGATCCAGTTCATCATCCCGAAGAAGCGCTTGCCCAGAAGCTCGGAGACGCGCGCCTCCGGGATCGGGCCGAGATGCGGGTCTGAGAGGTGGGCGATCACGGGCATGAGGCGGACCTTGGTGCGGCGGGAATGCGGCGCTTATAGCAGATCGCGTCGCACCCGCTCCGGTTCCCGCGTGCGATGCGGCAAGGCGCGCGGCCCGGGCCGGGTTGATGTTGCCGAAGCCATCCCGCACCCTGCATGCTGCAATGCGTCGATGTCCTCAGGCCAATGGCGAGTGAAGTCCGTGCGTCACGTTTTCGTCCTCCTGCTTCTTGCGCTGGTCCTCTCCCCTGCCCTCGTGCGGCAGGCCAAAGCCTCCCAGGTGGCGGTGCGCGGAACCGAGATCCTGGTGGATGGCAAGCCCTTCATTCCCCTCGGTGCCAGCGGAGAGGGGCGCTTTCCCGAGTTGAAGGCCCTCGGCGCCAATACCATCCGGACCTACGGGCAGGAGCCCGGCGAGATTCTGGATGCGGCGCAGCGGGCGGGGCTGAAGGTCATCGTCGGCTTCTGGCTCGCCCATCCGCGCCTCGGCTTCAATTATGCCGATCGCGGCGCGGTGACGGCCCAGCTCGACGCCCTGCGCCACATGGTCGAGCGCTACCGCACACATCCGGCGCTGCTCATGTGGGCGATCGGCAACGAAGTGGAGGTCGAGCTTCAGCCGGAGGAGGCCCAGGCCGTCTGGCCGGCGATCGAGGAGGCTGCGCGTCTCGTCAAGACGCTCGATGGCCAGCACCCCACCATGGCGGTGCTGGCCGAGGTTGGCCAGGACAAGGCCGCCATCCTCAAGGACAACGCGCCGGACATCGACGTGCTCGGCATCAACGGCTATGGCGACGGCCTTCTCACCGCCGCCGGCCGGGCGCGGGCACAGGGCTGGACCGGCCCCATCATTCTCACCGAGCTGGGCGCGCAGGGCCATTGGGACGCCCCGAAGGCCCCGTGGGGGGCGCCCATGGAGCCCACCTCCTCGGACAAGGCCACGCGCGTGCGGCGCTACCTGATGACCGCCAAGCAGGCGGGGGTTGGTGCCATGCCCTTCCTGTGGGGGCAGAAGCAGGAGGTGACGCCCTCCTATTATTCGCTGCTGCTGCCCACCGGCGAATGGACGGAGACGGTGGAGGTGATGGCCGATTTGTGGGGCGGGAAGGTGCCCGGCGGCCCCAACCGGGCGCCGCGCATCCTCGCGCTCTCCCTCATCGGCCCCGCCCGCTTCCCCACCGACGGGCAGACCGTGGTGCGCCTCGCCGCCACCGATCCCGATGGTGACCCGCTCAAGGCCGAATGGCAGATCATGGCTGAGACCACCGCCCGCAGCGTCGGCGGCGATCCCGAGCCGGTGCCGCCGAGCTTCCCCGAGGGCCTGCACGATGCCGCGCCGACCGGCGTGCGCATCTTCGGCCTGCCGCCCGGCCGCTACCGCGTATTCGTGACCCTGCGCGACGGGCGCGGCGCGGCGGCGACCGGCAACATCCCTTTCGAAGTCCAGTAGATCTTTTCAAAACGCCTTTTCAGCACAGCATTTTGCGGAGGATTTCATGCCCAGGATCGACCGTCTTCTGGTGGGAGAGGCCCTGGTGGGCGACGGCAACGAGGTGGCGCACATCGACCTCATCATGGGTCCGCGCGGTTCCTCAGCCGAGATCGCCTTCGTCAACGCCCTCACCAACAACAAGGACGGATTCACCGCGCTGCTCGCTGTGGTCGAGCCCAATCTGATGGTGAAGCCCGCCACCGTCCTCTTCAACAAGGTGACGATCAAGGATGCCCGCCAGGCGGTGCAGATGTTCGGGCCGGCGCAATATGCGGTCGCCAAGGCGGTGGCGGACTGCGTGGCGGACGGCATCATCCCCATCGAGGAGGCCGACGACATCTTCATCTGCGTCGGGGTGTTCATCCACTGGGACGCCAGCGACGATGCGCGCGTCCAGGCCTTCAACCACGAGGCGACGCGCCTCGCAATCACGCGGGCGGTCAGCGGGGCACCGAGCCCGGTAGAGGCCGTGACGCGCCGCGATACGGCGCGTCACCCGCTCGCTGTAGACTGACCGAGCCGCGATACGGCGCGTCACCCGAGGGAGGCGGCCGGCGACGGGCCGGCGCTGCGCAAGGCGCTATTGCGCGCCGTCCCCGCCCTCATGCGACAGGTCAAGGGCGAGCCCGCGGGCGAACCAGGCGCCCGTGCCGGCAAGCGCCGCGCCCGCGAGAAATGCAAGGGCGGTCCAGTGCGCCGCGGCGAGGCAGATCCCCACCAGCAGGCCGGAGAAGGAGCAGGCCATGGCCACGATCATGACCGAGGCGCGCTCGCGCGCGCCTGCGTCGCCCGCTGCCATGCCATGCGTCGTGAGCTGCCTGTGTGCCGTCAACTGCCCCAGCGAGCCCCCCGCAGGACCCGCAGAGGGCGGATGCGACCGCCTGTTTGATTGAAATGCCACGATCTTCCTCCCGCGCCGCCGACTGTCCGGCGGTCATTTGGAGGGATAGTAAAACAGAAAAGCTTCACCTCTTCATCAGGCGGAGACGCTGCTGGCTAAATTTTTCTTGTCCCAGCGTCATTGCACTGCAGCAAAGGGCCGAGATGCGGCCGAAAAGCGAGCATCAGCATCGCGCCGGCGAACACGATGGCCGCCAGCGCCATGAAGCCGGCATCGAACCGGCCGGTCGCCTCCCGCACGAATCCAACGAGATAGGGCCCGGCGAAGCCGCCGAGGTTGCCCACCGAATTGATGAGGGCGATTCCCGCTGCCGCCGCCGTGCCGCGGAGGAACTGCGGCGGCACCGACCAGAACGGCCCCAGCGCAGCATAGATGCCCATGGAGGCGAGGGAGATGGCGGCGATGGCCGCCATGTGCGTGGGCGCCACCACGCTGGCGGCCAGCCCCGCCGCCCCAGCGATGGCCGGAACCGCCACATGCAGCACCCGTTCACCGCGCCGGTCGCTGTGGCGGCCCACGGCGAGCATGGCGAGGGCGCTCAGCGCATAGGGAATGATGAGGATCAGGCCCACTTCGTGGGTGGAATAGCCCATGGCACGCACGATCTGCGGCAGCCACAGGCCGATGCCGTAGAGCCCCACCACGAGGCCCAGATAGACGAGGCAGAGCACGACGACCCGCACATCCTTCAGCGCCGGCAACAGAGCCTCGTGGGTGCCGGCGGGATGTGCCTGGTGCGCCGCATCATGGGTGGCATGGTCAGCGGCGAGACGCGCGGCAATGGCGGCCTTCTCTTCCGCCGACAGCCACCGGGCCTGTTCAGGACCATCCGGGAGCAGGGCGAGCACCACCAGGCCGAGCCCCACCGCCGGCAAGCCCTCGATGATGAACAGCCACTGCCACCCGGCGAGCCCGAGGAGCCCGTGAGTGTCGAGGATCCAGGCCGACAGCGGCGCCCCCAGCGCGCTGGAGATCGGCACCGCCGCCATGAACAGCGCCACGTAGCGCGCCCGCACCGAGAGCGGGAACCAGTAGCCGAGATAGAGGATCATGCCCGGCAGGAAGCCGGCCTCGGCGGCGCCGAGCAGGAAGCGGGCAATGAAGAAGCCGGTCGCGCCCGTCACGAAGGCGGTCGCCGCCGAGATCAGGCCCCATGTGACCATGATGCGGCAGATCCACAGCCGCGCGCCCACCTTCTGCAGCACCAGGTTGCTCGGAACCTCGAACAGGAAATAGCCGAAGAAGAAGATGCCGGCGCCCCAGCCATAGACCTCCGGCGAAAGGCCGAGGTCGGCATTCATGGTCAGGGCCGCGAAGCCCACGTTCACGCGGTCGAGGAAGCTCACCACGTAGAGCACCATCATCAGCGGAATCAGCCGCCGGACCGCCTTGGCGAAGGCGCGCGCCTCCACCGTCTGCTTCTCCGCCACCACGCGCCCCTCCCCTGCTGGCCGGGTTGTGGCGGCGGGCGCGGCGGGCGTCAACCGCCCGAAGGAGGGATGGCACCTGGGTCCGTTTGACTTTCGTCATGTTGGCGTCGCGCGCCGGGTGCGAGGAGATGCACGACTGCAACGCAAAGGGGCTTGCCCATGTTTTCGCTGAAGGGCCAGAAGGCGCTGGTGGTGGGCGTGGCCAACGACCAGTCCATCGCCTGGGGCTGCGCCAAGGCCCTGCACGAGCAGGGGGCGGATGTCGCCATCACCTATCTCAACGAGCGGGCCGAGGCGCACGTCCGTCCGCTCGCCGAGAGCATCGGCGCCGAGTTGATCCTGCCCCTCGATGTGAGCATTCCCGGCCAGCTCGAAGCGGTCTTTGGCGAGATCACGGCCCGCTGGGGCCGCCTCGACACCCTTTTGCACTCCATCGCCTTCTGCCCGAAGGAGGATCTGCACGGCCGGGTGATCGATTGCTCGGCGGAGGGCTTCGCCAAGGCCATGGACGTCTCCGTCCATTCCTTCCTGCGCATGATCCGCCTCGCCGAACCGCTGATGCGCGAGGGCGGCACCTGCATGACCGTCTCGTTCTACGGCGCGGAGAAGGTGGTCGAGCATTACAACATCATGGGGCCGGTGAAATCCGCCCTTGAATCCGTGGTGCGCTATGCGGCGGCGGAGATGGGCGAGAAGCGCATCTCCGTCCATGCCCTTTCCCCCGGCCCGCTGAAGACCCGCGCCGCCTCCGGAATCCAGGACTTCGACGAGTTGCTGAACGAAGCCGCCGAGCGGGCGCCGACCCACCTCCTTGCCTCTATCGAGGACGTGGGGGCTTTCGCCGCCTTCCTCGCCAGCCGCGAGGCCGCCAACGTCACCGGCGGAGTTCACCAGATCGACGGCGGCTACAGCATCATCGGCTGACGACGCCGGCCCTGCCCCTGCGGGACGCTTCCCTCTGCCGGATTCGGGCACTACCCTTGCACCTGCGGGCACGACCCGCCACGGCCGGACAGCAACGATCCGGCCGCAGACAACCGGCGATGGCCGGACGGAGGAACGCTCCAGCGCATCGGCCCGCCTGGCGGGCACGCGCGTGCGCCTGTCTTCGCCCGGCTTCCGCAAGGAAGGAGAGCGACCCCATGAATCTCGCAGCCAAGCTCCGCGCCCGCGCGGCCGAAGGCCGGCCGGTGCGCGTCGGCCTCATCGGCGCCGGCAAGTTCGGCTCCATGTTCCTGTCGCAGGTGCGCACGACGGTGGGCATGCACCTGATGGGCATCGCCGATCTTTCCGTCACGCGGGCGAAGGATGCCCTCGCCAACACCGGCTGGCCGGTGGACGACGCGCTCGCGACCGATTTCGACGACGCGCGCCGCACCGGTCGCACCGTCCTCACCGAGGATGCCGAGGCGCTCATCAAGGCGGACGGCATCGAGGTGATCGTGGACGCCACAGGCAGCCCGGCAGCGGGGCTCAGGCACGCGCTGCTCGCCATCGCCGCGCGGCGCCACATCGTGATGGTGACGGTGGAGGCGGACGTGCTGGCCGGCCCGCTCATCGCCCGCAAGGCGTTGGAGGCGGGCGTCATCTATGCGGCGGCGTATGGCGACCAGCCGGCGCTGGTGTGCGAGATGGTCGACTGGGCGCAGGCCTGCGGCTTCACCGTCGTGGCCGCCGGCAAGGGCACGAAGTATTTGCCGGCCTACCACGCCTCCACGCCGGATGACGTGTGGCACAATATCGGCCTTACCCCTGAGCAGGCGGCCATCGGCGGGATGAACCCGCAGATGTTCAACTCCTTCGTGGACGGCACGAAATCCTCCATCGAGATGGCCGCCATCTCCAACGCCACAGGCCTCAAGGCGCCCCGCGACGGGCTTCTCTTCCCGCCCTGCGGCGTGGACGACCTGCCCACCATCCTGCGTCCCCGCGACGCCGGCGGACTGCTGGAGGAGGCCGGGCAGGTGGAGGTGGTGTCCAGCCTGGAGCGGGATGGACGGCCGGTGTTCCGGGATCTGCGCTGGGGCGTCTATGTGGTGATCGAGGCCGATCCCTCGGCGCGGGGCGACTATGCCCGCCGCTGCTTCCGCGAATACGGCATGGCCACCGACCCGAGCGGGCGCTACACGGCGCTCTACCGGCCCTACCACATGATCGGGCTGGAACTCGGCATCAGCGTCGCCGCAGCGGCGCTCAGGAACGAGGCGACGGGCGCGCCCATCGGCTTCTTTTCCGACGCCGTGGCGGTGGCGAAGAAGGACCTCATCCCCGGCGAGATGCTGGATGGCGAGGGCGGCTACACCGTGTGGGGTCGCATCATGCGGGCGGAGGATTCGCTGGCGCGCGGCGCCCTCCCCATCGGCCTCGCCCACAAGGTGCGCCTCACCCGCCCCATCGCCCGCGGCGAGGTGGTCGGCTGGGCGGACGTGGAAATCGCCGACAGCGACACCGTGCGCCTCCGCCGGGAGATGGAACGCGCGTTCGCCGCCCCCGCCACGCGCCCCGCGGCAGCCTGAGAGGCAGGCCTGCCGCGACCGGCGCGGCGCGAGACCGCACCGAAGACCATACCGTTTTGCCGGCGCGGCGCGAGGCCGCACCAGTTTGGCCGGCCTGCGGCGAATGGGAATATTGATCCAGATCAAATGTCCGGCGAAGGATCGCCGGGTTCCGCACTGCGGGACGAGCCTAGACCCATGCGACCGGACCCTGCCCCATGCGAACCGCCACGCGCGCCGTGCTTCATGTTCCCGTCTTCGGCTGGCTTCTGCGCGATGCCATCTACGGGCTGCCCGACGCGAAGTATTTTTTCATGGCGAACCTCGTGTTCGCCTTCGGGTACCTGACCTATTTCTTCGGCTACGCCTTCATCATCATCTATGCGCTGACGGCGACCGCGCTCGCGATGACCGCGCTCATCGTCCTCACCGCCTCCGACTTGCTGGCCACCATGGCGAAGCGCAAGGCGGTGCGGCTCGCCCGCGGCATGTAAGCGACGGGGCGACAAGTCAGAGGACCGGCTCGGCCCTCAGTTCCCCGCCCAGCGCCAGCGCATGTAGTCCACGGCGAAGGGGGCCATGGCGGGGGTCAGGTCGGCTTCGCTCCGCACCACCGCCACGTCGGCGAGTTCCGGGTTCGCTTCTGCGGCGATGAAGGCGCGGATGCGCGCGGCAAGCACCTCGGCCGGCGCATCGAACACCAGGCGCCCGAGGAGCGCGACGCGCGGTCCGTCAAACAGGCCGGTGAAGCCGCCATCCCGAAGGATGTCCGAGGCAGAGAGGCCGGTTTCCTCCTCCAGCTCGCGCAGCATGGAGGCGTGGAGATCCACGCGGCCGTCCGGCGTGATGTCGGACGGGTCAGGGGTGCCGCCCGGGAAGTAGATGCGGCCGGCAGAGGCCGTCTGCGGCCCCATGACGCCCAGCACGAAGCCGCCGTCGGAGCCTTCGATGGCGCCGAGCGCGAAGGCGTTGACCATGCCCTCGTCCTTCCAGCCTTCGTCGCGCCAGAAGGTAAAGGCCGCGAAATCCGTCTGCCGGAAGGCACCGGAAAGCACGCCGTCCGAAAATCCGTGGCGGGCGAGGAGCAGGATCGGCCCGTTCCACAGATGTGGGTTATCGGCCGCCCGGCGGGCGAAATGCGCCTCGATCTCGGCCCGGCGCGGCGCCATCTCGGTCCAGCCGCCCGGCTCAAAGGCAAGATCGAGCCGATGGACCGGCGCAATGCGCCGGTCCACGGTCCAGTCCTGACCCCAGCCACCGCTCACGCGGCGGCGTCCTTCAGGGTCGGGTAGTCGATATAGCCCTTGGCGCCGCCGCCATAGAGCGTGTCGCGGTCCAGCTCGTTGAGCGGCGCATCGCGGCGCAGGCGCTCCACCAGATCGGGATTGGCGATGAACGGCTTGCCGAAGGCCACGAGGTCGGCCTTGCCTTCCCTCAGCACGGCGTTGGCCAGCGCGAGATCGTAGCCGTTGTTCACCATCCAGGCGCCGCTGTAGCGCTTGCGCAGCTCCTCGAACGAGAAGTCGGGCGCCACATCGCGCGGGCCGCCGGTGGCGCCTTCAACAACGTGGATATAGACCGGGTGGCGCTTCTCCAGCTCGTCGACCACGTAATTGAAGAGCGCCTGCGGGTTGCTCTCCGAGACGCCATTGGCCGGCGATACGGGCGACAGGCGCAGGCCCGTGCGGGTGGCGCCGATCTCGGCGACGATGGCGTCCATCACCTCCAGCAGGAAGCGGGCGCGGTTCTCGATGGAGCCGCCATAGGCGTCCGTGCGCTGGTTGGAGCCGTCCTTAAGGAACTGGTCGATCAGGTAGCCATTGGCGCCGTGGACCTCCACACCGTCGAAGCCAGCCTTGATGGCGTTGGCGGCAGCGCGGCGATAGTCCGCGATGAGACCGGGGATTTCGGACAGCTCGAGCGCGCGCGGCGCGGAGGTCTCGGCGAAGCCGTTGTTCACGAAGGTCTTGGTGGCCGCGGTGAGCGCGGAGGGAGCGACCGGCGCGCCGCCGTTGGGCTGCAGCGAGGTGTGAGAGACGCGGCCCACGTGCCAGAGCTGAATGAAGATGCGGCCGCCCTTGGCGTGGACCGCATCCGTCACCTTCTTCCAGCCTTCGACCTGGGCGTCGGTATAGATGCCGGGCGTGTCCTGATAGCCCTGGCCCTGCTGGGAAATCTGCGAGGCCTCGGTGATGAGGAGGCCGGCGTCAGCGCGCATGGCGTAATATTGCGGGGCAAGGTCGCTGGGGACGAAGCCGGCGGCGGCGCGGTTTCGCGTCAGAGGCGCCATGACGATGCGGTTGGGAAGCGTCAGATCGCCGAGGCGAAAGGTGTCGAACAGGGAGGTCGCGCTCATGAAGGGTGTCCTCTGGCTTGGGGCCGGGAGTGCTGCGATGCGGCAGACATAGGCGCGATCATGCCACTGCCAAGCCCGGGCGCCGGTGAAAGCGGGCCCAAATACGGCCTTCGACCGTGAGTAGTTTCAATGCCACGTATTGGCGACGCTCAATGATGGTGCCTTACCCATTGGCATCCTTCAAATATGCAGCACACCCTCGGCGATCACCACCGCGCCGCCGCCGATGGTGGCACCGGTGACCTGCCCGGCCTTCACCGTGAAGCCGAGATCGACCCGGCTCGGCCGGCCCATCTCGAACCCCTGGTCGATCCGCACCTTGTGATGGCCGTCCACACGGTTCTCCGCGTCCAGCAGCACCCAGGGGAAGGCGGCGGCGGCGGAGCCGGTGGCCGGATCCTCCTCCGTGCCGAGGCCCGGGGAGAACATGCGGGCACGGAAGTCCGCGTCGCCTTCCTCATCCAGCGTGTAGAGATAAAGCGCCTCGCCGAAGCCGCCGAGGGAGGCGATGAAGGCGGCTTCGTCCGGCCGCGCGCGGGCAAGCGCCGTCAGGTCGGCCAGCGGCACGAACAGGAAGGGCACGCCGGCATTGGCGACGATGGGGCGGTGGGCGTCGAAGCCGATGTCCCCCTCGTCAAGGTTCAGGGCCTCGGCGCAGGCGGCGCGGGAAATGTTCACCTCCTCGATCTCGCCCTTGCGCGGCGCGGTGAACACCGCCGATCCCTTGCGCGCGCCGGCCGGCGTCGCGCCCTGCGTCGTCACCTCGCAGGTGATGGTGCCGATCGTCTCCTCGATGCGCAGGGTGCCCGTGGCGAGCTTATCCTCCAGCGCCAGGAGCACGGCCGCGCCGACGGTCGGATGGCCGGCGAACGGCATTTCGTGAGCGACGGTGAAGATACGGATGCGGGCGCGGTTCGCCTTGTTCTTCGGCGGCAGCACGAACACCGTCTCGGAGACGTTGAACTCCCGCGCGATCTGCTGCATGGCCGCGTCGTCGAGCCCCTGCGCATCGAGCACCACGGCCAGCGGATTGCCGCCGAAGGGGCGGGTGGTGAACACGTCCAGGGTCACGTACCGGCGCGGCATCTCAGCTCTCGAACGCTACAAGAGCACCCGCGCCCCCACGCCGGCCTCTCTACTCTCTGCCACAATTTAGCCTCAGATCGGCGAGGCCGGGAAGAGCTGGGAGGGGGTCACGAACTCCTCCTGCGCTTCCACCAGCAGCAATTCCCGAGACTGTGCTTTTTCGGTCCGCGACAGCACCCCGTAAATGGAGGATGCGGCAAGGGAAACCGCCTGCGCCGTAGAGCCCGTGCGCAGCACGTGGAAGAAGAACAGCGCGGCGATCGCATCGCCCGCGCCGTTGAGCGAGACGGCGAGGCGCGGCGTGCGCACCAGGAAGCGCCCGTCCGGGCCGCAGGCGAGAAGGTCGATGGAATCGGGTGGCGTCTCGCCCACATGCAGGCTGGTGACGAGGATCACCTTCGGCCCCAGCGCATGCAGCGCGTCGCAGGCGGCGATGGCCTCCGGGAGCGTCGCGCAGGTGCGGCCGGTGAGCAGCTCCAGCTCGAACTGGTTGGGGGTGATGACATCGGCGGCGGGCACAGCCTGTTCGCGCATGAATTCCGGGATGCCCGGCCGCACGAAGATGCCGCGGCCCACGTCGCCGATCACCGGATCGCAGCAATAGGCGGCATTGCGGTTCGCCGCGCGCACCCGCGCCACCGCATCGAGAATGGCGGCGCCGATATCGGCCGAACCCATGTAGCCGGAGAGCACGCCGTCGCAGCGCGACAGCACGCCGCGCTCGGCGATACCCTCCACCAGATCGCCGATGGCGGCGGCCTCGAACACCTGCCCGCGCCACGCACCGTAGCCAGTGTGGTTGGAAAACTGCACCGTATTGATGGGCCACACCTCCACGCCCAGCCGCTGCAGCGGGAACACGGCGGACGCATTGCCCACATGGCCGTAGGCGACGTGCGACTGGATGGAGAGGATGTTCATGGGGCCGTTCCGGGGAGCGCTGGAACAGCCGGTTAACCCGATGGAGCGTCCGCCGACAAATGGAATCTGTTGATGCACCCCCGCGGCCCCGCTGATGTTTCCCCGCGCAACAGCAAGTGACCGGCACCCCATCGTTCGGCCACTGGAAATGCGCCGCGCACAGGACTAAGCCGGGGCGCCGCCGTCCGATGGCGACGCTTTGTGCCGGTGACGCCTTGCCCTCGACCCGACTGCCGCTCCGTCCCCTCCTCGCCGCGCTGGCGCTTGCTGCGCTGGCAGTGCCCGCTTACGCCGCCGGCCCGGCCTGCTACCCGCCCCAGGCCCTGGCGGCGAAGCCGGGGGAGGAGATCGTTCGGCCGCACACCGGCGGGCCGGGTCAGCTGCCGGACATCTCGGTGCCCACGGCGGCGCCCGTGCCAGCCGCCCTGCGCGGCTCCATCCGCCGGGTGGACCTGCCGCCGGGCGTGAAAATGGTGGCCCTCACCTTCGACCTCTGCGAGGCCTCCAGCGAGACCTCGGGCTATGACGGCGCGCTCGTGGATTACCTGCGCAGCGAGGGCGTCGCCGCCACCTTCTTCGCCGGCGGCAAGTGGATGGTGAGCCATCCCGAGCGCGGCGGGCAGCTCACCGCCGATCCCGGCTTCGAGATGGGCAACCACACCTGGTCCCACGCCAACCTCACCGTGAAGACCGGCGAAGCCATGCGCCGGCAGGTGGACGACGCCGACATCGGTCTCGCCCTCGGCCGCAAGCAGGCGGAAGCCAAGGGCTGCATGCTGCCGAAGCCTCAAGCCATCAGCCTGTTCCGCTTCCCCTATGGCTCGTGCAGCGCCGAGTCGCTGAACTATGTGAACGACACCGGCCACCTCGCCATCCAGTGGGACGTGGATTCCGGCGATCCCGCCTTCATCGGCGCCAAAGGGATGGCCGACGACATGCTCCGCGGCATCAAGCCCGGCTCCATCGTGCTGATGCACGCCAACGGCCGCGGCAAGCACACGGCCGAGGCGCTGAAGATCCTCATCCCGGCACTGCGCGCCAAGGGCTACCGCTTCGCCACCGTCGGCCAGCTGCTCGCCGCCGGCACGCCGGTGATCGCCCAGACCTGCTATTCCCTCAAGCCCGGCGACACCCGCATCTATGACGAGGCCGCAAGGACCGGAAAGCGCATCCTGCCGGTGCAGTAGGCGGCCCCTCGGCAAGCCCCGACGGGGCCGGAACGGCCGCGCTCGCGCGGCGAAGGCGCGGACGTGCAAACCGAGCCCCATTGAGCCGCCGCAGCGGCCGGGCCAAGATCGCGGACACGACGCGATCACGTTCCCCTCCCCGCCCGCCGGAGATGCCCGTTTGACTGCCCCTGCCCCAGACCCCGACGCCCGCCGGTCGGCGCCCGCGACGCTCAAGAACCGCGGCCCCATCGGCGACCTTCTGCTGCCGCTTTTGCCCCGCTCCGGCACCGTGCTGGAAATCGCCAGCGGCACCGGCGAGCATGTGGTTCATTTCGCCCGCCGGGCGCCGCATCTCGTCTTCCAGCCGTCCGATCCCTCCCCCTTCGCCCGCGCCTCCATCGCCGCCTGGACCGCCGCCGAAGGTCTTTCCAACGTGCGCGAGCCCCTCGCCCTCGATGCGGCGGGCGAGGACTGGCCGGTGGGCAAGGTGGATGCCGTCGTCTGCATCAACATGATCCACATCAGCCCGTGGGAAGCGACCGTGGGCCTGATGCGCGGCGCCGGTGCACGCCTCCCGGCGGACGGCATTCTCTTCACCTACGGCGCCTATCTGCGCGACGAGGTCGAGACAGCGCCCAGCAATGTCGCCTTCGATGCGGACCTCAGGCGGCAGGACCCGCGCTTCGGCCTCAGGCACCTCGCGGAGGTTTCGGCCACGGCCGCGCAGCACGGCCTCGCTCTGGCTCGGGTGGAGGAAATGCCGGCGAACAATCTTTCACTGGTCTTCCGCAAGGTCGCGACTGTTTCGCCGCGCGGTGTCCCTGTGCCATAGTCGACACTGGCGCTTGCCAGAGGCCGGGCCTGATTCTCCGGCCTTTATCCCCGTGGAGGGCTTCCCGAGCGGAGGCGTTGCCGGGGCCCTTCAGCGTTCGAGGGACACACTCGCTCGGGGAGAACCATGGCGCGCGTCGTCGATCCGTTCATCAAGCTGTCCTCGCCCCGCATCTTCCTGGTACGGATGCTGGTGTTCCTGGCCCTGTGCGCGGCGCTGGCGGCCGTGCTGCACCGGCAGATCGTTGCCGCCTTCCTCAACAATCCCGGGCTGAACGGCGTCATCTTCGGCGTGCTGGCGGTGGGCATCATCCTTTCCATCAGGCAGGTGTCACGCTTGTTCCCCGAGGTGGACTGGGTGAATTCCTTCCGCCTCGCCGATCCCGGCCTTGCGGTATCGCGCCCACCGACGCTGCTTGCGCCCATGGCCGCGCTTCTGGGCGAGCGGCTGGGCCGGATGGCTATCTCGCAGGCCACCATGCGCTCCATCCTCGATTCCATCGGCACCCGCCTCGATGAGAGCCGGGACATGGGGCGCTACCTCACCGGCCTGCTCGTGTTCCTCGGCCTGCTCGGCACCTTCTGGGGCCTTCTGGAGACGGTCTCCTCCATCGGCGCGGTCATCGGCGCGCTGCAGGTGGGGCCGGACGTGGGCTCCATCTTCGAGGACATGAAGAGCGGCCTTGCCGCCCCCCTCGGCGGCATGGGCACGGCCTTCTCGTCCTCGCTGTTCGGCCTTTCCGGCTCGCTGGTGCTGGGCTTCCTCGACCTTCAGGCGGGCCAGGCGCAGAACCGCTTCTACACGGACCTGGAGGACTGGCTCTCCACCACCGTGCGCGACCTCGATGACGGGCCGCGCGACCGCGCCCTCGCCGCCGATCGCGAGGCCGCCCCGCGCGTGCCGGCTGCCCCGGCGCAGATCGCTGCTGCCGCGCCGCTGGCGCTGCCTCCGCCGGTGCTGGATCTCGATCCATTGGTCTCGGCCATGGGGCGGCTGGAGAAGACCATGACGGAGGCCGGCTCCCAGCGTGTGACCTCCGCTCTGGCGCAGCTTGCCGAGAGCCTGCAGGGCCTCGTCACCCACATGCGCTCGGAACAGGCGCTGCTGAAGCAGATGATCGAGCAGCAGCAGGCCCAGCAGGAGCAGATGCGGCGCCTGCTGGCGCGGGTCGAGGACGACGCCGGTCCGCGGCGCAACTGAGCGGAGGCGGCACCCATGGCCCTCGGAAGGCGCGGCCGCGACCGCCACATCGATTACTGGCCGGGCTTCGTGGACGCCCTGTCCACGCTGCTGCTCGTCTTCACCTTCCTGCTGTCGGTGTTCATCCTCACCCAATTCTTCCTCACGCAGGAAATGGCGGGCAAGGACGACGTGATGCAGCGCCTGCAGGCGCAGATCCGCCAATTGACCGACCTGCTCTCACTGGAGCGGGCCAACATCCAGTCGTCCGAGAGCGAACTTGCCTCCGTGCGTGCCTCGCTCGAAGCCAGCGAGAGCGAGCGCGACAAGCTGCGCGGGCAGGCCGTCGCCGTGCCCGCCCCCTCCGATACGGGCCGCGCCAACGCTTTGTCCCGCGAACTCGACAGCCAGAAGGACCTCGCCGCCCGCGCCGCCGCGCAGATCGAGCTTCTGAACCAGCAGATCGCGGCCCTGCGCCGGCAGATGGCGGCGCTGGAGGAGGCGCTCAACATCTCCGAGAAGCGCGATCAGGAGAGCCAGGCCAAGATCACCGACCTCGGCCGCCGGCTCAACGTGGCGCTGGCCCAGCGGGTGCAGGAATTGACCCGCTTCCGCTCGGAATTCTTCGGTCGCCTGCGCGACATCCTCGGCAACCGGCCGGACATCCGCGTGGTGGGCGACCGCTTCGTGTTCCAGTCGGAAGTGTTCTTCGATGCCGGCTCGGCGGTGATGAAGCCGGAGGCCATCGCCTCCCTCGACAAGCTGGCGGGGGCCATCCTCGACCTTGAGAAGTCCATCCCGCCGGACATCTCCTGGGCTCTGCGCATCGACGGCCACACCGACAACAGGCCCATCTCCAACGCCCAATTCCCCTCCAACTGGGAACTCTCGGCGGCGCGCGCCATCGCGGTGGTGCAGTATCTCATCGCCAAGGGGGTCAGCCCCAACCACCTCATCGCCGCCGGCTTCGGCGAATACCAGCCCCTCGACACCGGCACCTCCGACGAGGCCCGCGCCCGCAACCGCCGGATCGAGCTGAAGCTGACGGAGCGGTAGTCCTTTTCTTGCCAACGTCATGGCCGGGCTTGTCCCGGCCATCCGCGGGGCGTAGCCGCGAACACCATCAGGCATCGTCCCATCGGCCCGACGTGGATGCCCGGCACAAGGCCGGGCATGACGGCGGTGAGGGGGGAACGGCCTCCGATCCTCACCCCCGCGACGGCCCAGCCGTCGCCGTTCCCCGGACAAGCGACGGCGCAGCCGGAGCGCCGATCCGGGGTCCAGCGCGGGACTTCCGCGCAGCGGGGCAATGCCTGAGGGCGGTGGGGTTCGGAAGCGCCTGCGGCGGGTCGTTGCGCTGGGCACCGGCTCTCCTTCCCCTGCGCTACGCTCCGTTTCAGTCGGCCGGGGCGCGAGGGTGGCATAGGTGCGGGGGCTTGCGGATGGGGGAGAAGGTGGCAAGCTGGGAAGTTGCAACTTTCACTAGTCCGTATCGCTGCGGGAGCTGATCGAGGGCAAAGCGAGAAGCAGGAACTTGCGGCATAAGTCGCTGAGAACGCTTGGCGGGCGCAGAAGGCGGGGTGAGCAATAAGCAATGAAAGCACTTACCTATAGGGTGACTAAACACACCTTACCCAATTGCGCCCCTTTGCACGAAAAATGCCCGCGAGGGATGGCATATGAGACAGACTCTCATTTCGTGCATGTTTTCGGCGAGGATCGTGGCCTCTGGATTGTATCGCCTGGCCTCACTGTGACCGAGGCCCGCTCAGGCACATTACCCGAGTGGATTGATAGAACTTTCGGCGCCACCGATGTAAAAGAGTCGCTCAACGACGTAGGACACTCCGTGCGCGGAGTTTGGCGGCCAGGACTATTATTTCCAAACGAAATATTACAGGGACTCGACACAACAGATGCTTCCCTTCGGAGAGCGGAACAATCATTAATTATTTTAATTGATAAACTAGACGAAATTTTTCTATTTGTTGAGCCATCAGACAAAAATCTGATGGCATTCAGTCATAAAATAAGGGAGCTATTAATATTGTCCGCGACTGAAGCCGAGAACGCATGGAAAGATTTCTTAAGAATTTCAAATAGTTCACCGCCAGCGAATGGGCACTTCAATACAAATTCCTATGTTAAGCTTGCTGATCCGCTCTATTTGGCCGAATTCCAAATACCCTTTCCTCAGTACGAGGAAATCCCGCCAATTCGACCTTTTTTAGGCTGGTCTGCCGCCAGCCCTACAGGCTCTTTAGTCTGGTATGACGCGTACAATAAAACAAAACACGATAGAAACAAGTCATTCTCTGACGCCACGCTTTTATCATGCATTCAGGCCGTTTCAGCCAATATTATATTGCTCACCGTTCGATACGGTCCGTTTAAGTTATTTAACGGAGGTGGACGGCTGTCCACCCTAATAAATCATCTTATCAAACTTGATCTCCTAAACAGCGATCCGGCGTCTTTTTACATTCCTCAAATACGACTCGACCCGAGGCAGAGGCCCGATTTGATTTGCTACGGCGCTCACGAAACAATTTGCCCTTGGGTAGTTGATCCGCTGAAATTGTAGAGGGGGGCTCTTATAGTCCGAGAGAGCCCCCTCCCTCACCTCACCGCGAAAACTTCTTATACTGAATCCGCTTCGGGATCACCGAATCCGTCCCCAGCCGGCGCTTCTTGTCCTCTTCGTAGTCCGCGAAGTTGCCCTCGAACCATTCCACGTGGCTGTCGCCCTCGAAGGCGAGCATATGAGTGGCGACGCGGTCCAGGAAGAAGCGGTCATGGGAGATGATGACGGCGCAGCCGGCGTAATCCTCCAGCGCCTCTTCCAGGGCGCGCAGGGTGTCCACGTCGAGGTCGTTGGTGGGCTCGTCGAGGAGCAGCACGTTGCCGCCGCGCTGGAGCACCTTGGCGAGGTGGACGCGGTTGCGCTCACCGCCGGAGAGCATGCCCACCTTCTTCTGCTGGTCGCCGCCCTTGAAGTTGAAGGCCGCGCAATAGGCGCGCGAGGGAATCTCCTTCTTGCCGACGTAGATCACCTCGTTGCCGTCGGAGATTTCCTCCCACACGGTCTTCTTGTCATCCAGCGCGTCGCGGCTCTGGTCCACATAGCCGAGCTTGACCGAATCTCCGATGGAGATGGTGCCGCCGTCCGGCTTCTCCTGCCCGGTGATCATGCGGAACAACGTGGTCTTGCCCGCGCCGTTCGGCCCGATGACGCCGACGATGCCGCCCGGCGGCAGCTTGAAGGAGAGATCGTCGATGAGCATCTTGTCGCCGAACGCCTTGTTCAGGTGATCGAAGGCGATGACGTTCTGCCCCAGCCGCTCGGCGACAGGGATGACGATCTGGGTGGCGGAGGGCTGGCGCTCGGACGCGCGCTGCAGCAGTTCCTCGTAGCGCTGGATACGCGCCTTGTTCTTCGCCTGGCGCGCCTTGGGGCTGGCGCCGATCCACTCCTGCTCGCGGGAAAGGGCGCGCTGGCGGGCCTCGTCCTCGCGGCCCTCCTGCTGGAGGCGCTTCTGCTTCTGGCCGAGCCAGGAGGAATAATTGCCCTCGTAGGGAATGCCGCGGCCGCGATCCAGCTCCAGGATCCAGCCGGTCACGTTGTCGAGGAAGTAGCGATCGTGGGTGACGATCAGGATCGCGCCCGGATAGGTGCGCAGGTGGCCTTCCAGCCAGTTCACCGTCTCGGCGTCGAGATGGTTGGTGGGTTCGTCGAGCAGCAGCAGTTCCGGCTGCTCCAGCAGAAGGCGGCACAGAGCGACGCGGCGGCGCTCACCGCCCGACAGGCGCGTCACCTCCCAATCGTCCGGCGGGCAGCCCAGCGCGTTCATCGCCTGCTCCACCTTCGAATCGAGATCCCAGAGGCCCTGCGCCTCGATCTCGTCCTGGAGCTGGGTCATCTCGTCCGCGGTCTCGTCCGAGTAGTTCATGGCGAGTTCGTTGTAGCGCTCCAGAATGGCCTTCTGCTGGGCCACCCCGTCCTCAACGTTCTGCCGCACGGTCTTGGTGGGATCGAGCTGCGGCTCCTGCGGCAGGTAGCCCACGCGCACGCCTTCGGCGGGACGCGCCTCGCCCGTGAAATCCTTGTCGATGCCGGCCATGATGCGCAGCAAGGTGGACTTGCCCGCGCCGTTGTTGCCCAGCACGCCGATCTTGGCGTCCGGGTAGAAGGAGAGGTGCACGTTATCGAGCACCTTCTTGCCGCCGGCATAGGTCTTGGTCATGCCGTGCATGTGGTAGGCGTACTGATAGGGGGCCATGGGCCGCCATCTCCTGAAAAGGGGTGCGGGAAAGTTGGCGCCGTTCTAGCCTCGCAGGCGAGGCGCGGCAAGGTTTGCGAGACGAAAGCGACCGGCGCGCTCTGGAGGAAAAGATGGGTTCCGACCACCACCACAAGGACTGGCGCACCGACGGCGTGCAGGTGATCCCCGGCGACAGCCTCGATCCCAACACCGCCCAGACCCCCGGCATGAACCGCGCCACCGCCATCAACCGCGCCCGCGCCGGCGCCGAGAAGATCTGGGCCGGCACCGTCCACATCCACCCGGATGCCAAGACCGGCGCCCACCACCACGGCGATCTCGAAAGCGTCATCTACGTGGTCAAGGGCCGCGCCCGCATGCGCTGGGGCGAGAATCTGGAGTTCGTGGCCGAAGCCGGGCCGGGCGACTTCATCTTCGTCCCGCCCTATGTGCCCCACCAGGAAATCAACGCTTCCGCCGACGAGACGCTGGAATGCGTGCTGGTGCGCTCGGGGCAGGACCCGGTGGTGGTGAATCTCGACATCGAGCCGGCGGAGAAGCCGGAGGCGGTCAAGTGGATCGACCCGATCCATCGGGAGTGAATGCGCGTGCAGCCTTGTGCTGCAAGGCTTTTCGGCCGCGCTGCGGCCAAGCCATCCACAGGCCGGCGGAGAAAGAATGCAAAGGGGTGTTGCATTCGCCGCCGGCATTTTCTATAGAACCGCACCTGCCGCCGACACACTGTCTCGCCGGCAAATGGATGCGGGTGTAGCTCAGGGGTAGAGCACAACCTTGCCAAGGTTGGGGTCGTGGGTTCGAATCCCATCGCCCGCTCCATAACTCTCAAAATAATCAATAGTTTATAGCGATGCCGCCGAGAGGCGGTTTTGCCGTTTTCGGCTTGGTGACCACTTGGTGACCACCGATGTGGGAGTGTCCACCATCTCTCCCCCTGTGGAGAACTGCGCGCCTCTATCTCGAAACGAGGTGGCTCGCAACCTCACACAGTTAATACCGCCTGTCATTGCAATCAAACCGGCCGCCAATCCCGCTGTCGGCGACTCTCGGCCCTACGAGTTCATCTGCAAATGCTGAACAAACGAGCCGGATCGATTCAGGCTCAGTCCCATCCATCAAATGCCAGCACTGAACACCTAAAGGCTCCAATAGTCGACGAATTGCGGGCTGGCGGCGCTCGCCGGCCGCCAATCCCCAACGTCATGCCAACCCGGCCACGAGCCCGTAGATCAACCCCAGCGCCGAGCAGCCCGCGAGCACCGTCAGCACTCCAAGATGGAAGCGGAAGACGGCGATGATGGCGGTCAGCGCGAGGAGCAGGGATGCAGGCCGGATCGAAGAGAGCACTGGCACGTCCAGGCTCAGCCCAAGCGCATCCAGAGTGGTCATCTCCCGGAACAGCACGTGCATGGCGAACCATACCGAAAGATTGAGGATCACACCGACGACGGCGGCGGTAATCGCAGAGAGCGCTGCCGACAGCGCCTTGTTGTTGCGCATGTTCTCCATGAACGGCGCACCGAGAAGAATCCACAAAAAACAGGGAACGAACGTCACCCAGGTCGTCAGCAATCCCCCCAGCGTGCCGGCGAGCAGAGGGCTCAATGCCCCCGGTGAGCGATAAGCGCCGAGGAAGCCGACGAACTGCGTCACCATGATCAACGGGCCGGGGGTTGTTTCAGCCAAGCCGAGACCATCAAGCATTTCGCCAGGCTTCAGCCAACCATAGTGCTCGACCCCTTGCTGAGCGACGTAGGAAAGAACCGCATAGGCGCCGCCGAAGGTGACCATCGCCAGTTTGGAAAAGAAGATGGAAATGTCGGTGAAAACATTTCCTGGCCCGAGGAACACCAGCAGCACGAGGACCGGCCCGCCCCAGACCAGGGCTCCGACCGCGGCGACCTTGAACGACCAAGAATGAGGAGGACGAGCATGGTCGGGAACTCCTTCGCCGAGCGCGGTGTCGATGTCCGCGACCTGTTTGCCGCTGAATTTGCGGTGGCTCCCGCCGACGAGAAACGCCTTCCATCCGGCCCGCCCGCCGACATAGCCGATCAAACCTGCCCCGAAAACCACGAGGGGGAACGGTGTCTGGAAAACGGTCAAGGCAATGAAGGCTACCGCCGCAAGTCCGATCAGGACATTGTTCTGGAGAGAGCGCCCACCAATGCGAATAACGGCTTCGAGAACGATCGCCAGCACCGCGGCTTTCAGTCCAAAGAAGAGGGCCTGAATGGTGCCCACATTGCCAAAAATCACATAGATCCAGCTCAGCGCCATGATGGCAATCGCGCCCGGCAGCACGAACAGGATTCCGGCGACAAGGCCGCCCTTGGTCTTGTGCAGGAGCCAGCCGATATAGATGGCGAGCTGTTGTGCCTCTGGCCCCGGCAAAAGCGTGCAGTAGTTCAGTGTGTGCAGAAAACGCGTGTCGCCGATCCAGCGCTTCTCCTCGACGAGGATCCGGTGCATCACCGCGATCTGCCCCGCCGGCCCCCCGAAGCTGAGGGCAGCCACTCGTGCCCAGACGCGGCAGGCCTCGCCGAAGGAGATGCCGTGCCCCGCAGGGGCGGTCTGAGGGGGTGCTTCGTTGCGTCCCTGGCCCGGCACAGCTGGGCTCAGGGCCGACGCCGGAGCGGCGCCGTCCAGATTGGCCATGATGTCTCTCCCTGGGTCTGCGCGCTTGCCGCTAGGGGCGCCGGGCGCGGAAATAGTCGTAGAGCGTGTCGAATACTCCAGCGCCCTTGACGAGGCGCAGAGCGTCATCCGGCTCGCTCAGGGCGATGCCGGCGATGAGGCTCGAGATGCCGCCGGCCTCCTCGCGGCCGAACTTGCCGTCCTTGAGATCAATGTCGTGGACGATCTCTCCGACCGACTGCAAAGCGGGATCAGCAAGGCCGGTGCGGCCGAGCAGCACCTCGAAGCTGCAGCGGTCCCCCTCATGGGTGATCTCGCCCTCGAACATGTCGAAGCGCAGCTCTCCAGGCTTCGGCACATAGCCCTTGCCGGGAACGAAACGGATCTGGGCATCTGGATCGATGAAGCGCCGGATCAGCCAGCCGCAGGCGATGCGGTCCACATGCACGTCGCGCCGCGTCACCCACACATGCCTCTTAAGGGCGGCGAGAGGATCGGGATCGGCTGGGACGATGGCAGACGGGGGTGCCATGGGTGTGTCCTCCGCGGTTCGGGCCTCAAGGGCAGCGATGAGGCCTTCAGCGACGATGCGGCCGGTAGAGCCAAAAAAATCGATGGTGGCGATGTCGACGATCCGCCGTCGCAGGCGGCCGGTCTGGGTGCGCGCCTCGGCCCGCTTCTCGGCCCCGGCGTCCGCATCGAGCGCGGCGGCGATGCCGCGCGCCTCTTCCGAGATCGCGCTGTAGTCCGTGTCCCGCGCCGCGTCGAACAGGGCCCTCACCTGGGCGTCGGTCAGGCCGTCCACGAGCCTCGCCTCGCAGACCATCGCCTCACCGCCACCGGCCGCGATCTCCTTCACGAGCCACTGGAAATCCTCCTGCGTCTCAGCCGATGCCGGCAGCGCATACACCGAGCTCTTCACCGCCACGGCGCCGATGCCCTGCAGCCGCCGCCAGATCTTCACGCGGAAGTAGGCCGGCTTGGTCGGGAGCTGGTGGATCAGCAGCAGCCAAAGCTGCCCGGAAGGGGTCTCATCATCGCTCATGAGAAAATCGTATCATCTAAAATTGAAAATGCAACACTTGTATCATAACATATTCGGACGTAGCCTTCATCTCGTGCCCTGAGCGAGGACGCCATGCACCGGATCCAGCCATTGCCGTTCAAGCCGCCCCGCCTCGACGGGCTCTCCGAGCGGCTGTTGGCGAGCCACTACGAGAACAATTACGGCGGCGCCGTCCGGCGCCTGAATGCCATCGAGCGCCGCCTCGGCGAGTTGGACTGGGGTACAGCTCCGGTCTTCGATATCAACGGCTTAAAGCGAGAGGAGCTCGTCGCGGCCAATTCGGCGATCCTGCACGAGATCTATTTCGACGGGCTCGGCGGTTCGGGGGATGCGGCCGGTGATCTCGCCGCGGCCCTGGAGCGGGACTTCGGCAGCGTCGCCAGCTGGCGTGCCAAATTCACGGCTTGCGCCAAGGCCCAGGCGGGCGGTTCGGGCTGGACCTTGCTCGCCTGGTCGGAGCGCCACCAGCGCCTCATGATCCAATGGGCGGCAGACCACACGAACTGCCTCGCCGGCAGCGTGCCGGTCCTGGCGCTCGACATGTACGAGCACGCCTACCAACTCGATTTCGGGGCCAAGGCGGGGGCGTATGTGGACGCCTTCATGAGGAACATCCATTGGGAGCGGGTCGGTGCGCGCTTCCGGCGCCTGGCCGAGCGGCGATCCGAGGTGCCGTGGATCGAGCCAGCGGCGGGCGACGACGGCGTTGCTCCCGAGGACCTGCTCGGCCGCCTCGATCGGCGGGAAGATCTCCTCGTGCTCGATGTCTGCCTCGCCGAGGATCTACCGAAGCGTAGCGACATGCTGCCAGGCGCGCTTCTGCATGTGTCGGAGACGATAGCCGACTGGGCCGACGCCCTGCCCAGGGACAAGCCGATCGTCGTCTATTGCCTCTACGGCTTCCAGGTCAGCGGGGATGCCGTTGCCGAACTCCGCCGCCGTGGCCTCGATGCGCGCATGCTCCGCGGCGGGATCGCCGCCTGGCACGCCATCGGCGGGCCGACCGTCCCCTTCACTCGCGGCGACGGGAGGAGCGCGTCATGAAATGGACCACCCACGTGCCCATGCCGAAGGAAGGGCCCGTGACCCTGCGCACAGTGATCGCATCGGCACTAGCGCTTGCCGCGGTGACTGGCCCGGCTTCCGCCGAGACGATCACCTTCGCCGGCGCGCAGCCTGACGCTCTCCCCCAGGCATTCGTCTCCGCGCTGACGGGGAGTGGCATGCCCGGCCGCTGGGCCGTGGTCGAGGACGCCTCGGCCGAAGGCAACCGGGCCTTGGCCCAGTTGAGCGAGGACAGGACTGACAACCGCTTCCCCCTGGCCATCTACACGCCGACCTTTCCGGGCGATCTCGAGGTCCGCATCCGCTTCAAGGCGGTTTCCGGAGCCGTCGATCGGGCCGGCGGCGTGGCGCTCCGGCTCCAGGATGCCCGGAACTATTATCTCGCCCGGGCCAACGCGCTCGAGGACAATGTGCGCTTCTACCGTGTGACGGATGGCTGGCGCGAGGAACTGGCGGGGGCGAACGTCAAGGTCACGGCCGGCGCGTGGCATACCCTGTCACTTTGGGCGCAGGGGAGCCGGTTCATCGTCTCCTTCGACGGCACGGTGCTGATCGACGCGCGGGACGAGACCTTCTCGACGCCAGGTCAGGTTGCCCTGTGGACCAAGGCGGACAGCGTGACCCGCTTCGACCGGATCGAGATCATGCCGCTGGCCGATGGAGCGAAGCCATGAGGGGGCAGAGTGGATCTCGTGTCGAGAGCCCCCGGGCCCCAATTCCGGCGTGGGCCGCCACTGCCGGGCTCCTACTGGCCCTCTTCGTCGGCATGGGCCCGTCCTATGCCGGCGATGCCTTCCGGCAGCTCAAAGGGGCGCGGATCCGGACCGCGTTCTCCGGAATGGAGTTCACCGACGAGGTGCACTGGGTCGATCTTTATCGCCGCGACGGAACGCTTTCCTCGGCTTCGATGGGGCTGAAACGCACGGGGCGCTGGCGGCTCGATGGGGACAGCCTCTGTCTCGAATGGAAGGATGAGGAGACGCGCTGCTACGAGGTCTGGATTTCAGGCAAGTCGGTACAGCTTCGCCAGCCTGGTCACCCTGTGATTGACGAAGGCATCCTCCGCCCGCCCGCCGGACAACACTGACCGGTTCGTACTGGGTGGGTGAATCTCGCCTCTCGCAATGGCATCCGGCGCCGGCGCCGTGTGCCGGCACCACTACTGCCCTTTTGGGCTCGATCAGGAAACGCATCATGAAATGGCCGGCTTCCGCGCTGGCGATCACTGGCACCGTGGTCGTGATTACACTGGCTCATGGATCGGCCGCACATGCGCAGGCCGACTTCAAGCTGCTGGCCGAGAAGGACATTCGAGCCCGGGTCGTCGGTAAGGACATCACCGATTCCTCGCATTGGGCAAGCTATCTCCGCCCGGATGGCAAGCTCCTGAGCGATGAAATGGGTCGCACGTGGAGCGGGGTCTGGGAAATCCGGAAAGGCAGGCTCTGCATGTCGAATCCGACCAGTGCCACGCTTGATTGCTACGAAGTCTGGATGTCCGGCCCAACGATCCGGCTCCGAGGAGACAAGGGGGAAGAAACCCTCGACGCCGTCGTGGAGAGGCATCAAAGCCGCGATTGAAGCATCCAATAGGAGACTGCCCATGAAATGGATCACCCGCGCCCGTCCGGTCATCGACCGCATCGCCTGCCCCTGGCTCATCGCGCGCTTCATCGACGCGGCGCCGGAATTCCTGTTCGCGCCGCCTGAGGATGTGATCCGCAAGGCCGAGGAGACCGGCGCGACGCCGTTCGACCTGCCCGGCGTCGCCTTCGGCCATGCGGGGGACAAGTGCAGCTTCGATGCCTTCGTCGCAAAGTACGGGCTCGATCGTGACCCGGCCATCGTTGCCCTCGCCGACATCGTGCGCGGCGCCGACACCGGCCGGCCGGACCTGACGCCCCAGTCGGCGGGCCTGCTCGCCATCTCCAAGGGCCTGCGCGAGGTGACGCCGGACGACCACGACCTCTTGAAGCGTGGTTTCGTCATCTACGACGCGCTCTATGCCTGGGCCGGCGGAAAGAGCGCGACGTATCCGGCTGCGGCCTGAAGAGGAATTGGTGCGGTGCCCCGAGCCCTGAACAATCCGGCGGCCGAGGATGAAGGCCTGTTCTCTCCCGTCTCGTCGCTCTATGCCGCGCGGGCGCTCCGGGATTTCGGCGACGGCTTCGTCGCCGTTCTCCTGCCGGTCTATCTCTCGGCGCTCGGGCTCGGCGCATTCGAGATCGGCGTGGTGGCGACCGCTGCGCTGTTCGGCTCGGCGCTGATGACATTCGCCATCGGCTTTCTTGGCCATCGCATCGACCGGCGCACGCTGCTGATCGCCGCGTCGGGGCTCATGGTGACGACGGGGCTCGCCTTCACCCAGTCGGCAAGCTACGGGGCCGCGCTGCAGGTGGCCTTCTGCGGCACCATCAATCCGTCGTCCGGCTCGGTCAGCATCTTCGTGCCCATCGAGCACGCAACGCTGTCCCATCTGGTGGTGGACAAGGCGCGGACCTCGGCCTTCGCGCGCTACAGCCTCGTGGGGGCCCTTGCCGCCGCGGTGGGCGCGCTGGCGGCCATGAGCCCGGACCTGATGGCGCAGTTCGGCCTCTCGCGCCTCGGCGCACTGCGAGCCATGTTCGCGCTCTATGCGCTGCTGGGCGTGGCCGGCGGCCTCTTTTATGCCCGCATCCCGCGCGCACCCGCCACCGAAGACAGGCCTGCCGCGGCGCTCGGTCCGTCGCGTGGTATCATCTACCGGCTGGCGGCATTGTTCTCCATCGATGCGTTTGCTGGCGGGCTGGCGGTGCAATCGCTGCTCGCGCTCTGGCTGTTCACGCGCTTCGGCCTGTCGCTCGCCGAGGCGGGCACGTTCTTCTTCGTCTCCGGCGTGCTGTCCGCCTTTTCCTTCCCGGTGGCGGCGTGGCTTGCCCGTCGCATCGGGCTCGTGAACACCATGGTGTTCACCCATATTCCCTCCAGCCTATGTCTGATCCTGGCCGCAGTGGTGCCAAGCCTCGAGGTGGCGCTCGGCCTGCTGCTGGTGCGCTCCGCTCTGTCGCAGATGGATGTTCCGACCCGCTCGTCCTACGTGATGGCGGTGGTAACACCACCCGAGCGTCCGGCCGCCGCCAGCATCACCTCGGTGCCGCGCAGCCTTGCGGCGGCCCTAAGCCCCGCGCTGGCCGGCGCCCTGTTCGCCGCCGGCCATGAGGCATGGCCATTCATCCTCTGTGGGGTGCTGAAAATCCTCTACGATTTCGCTCTGCTCTGGGCCTTCCGGCACATCAGGCCGCCGGAAGAGCAGTAGCAGCGCAGGCTAGACGCCTGGCAGAGCGATCCGCTGTGCGAGCAGCTTGTCGATCCGCCGGCCGTCCATGTCGACGATCTCGAAGCGCCAGCCCTCATGCTCGAACTGTTCTCCGGTCTCAGGCAGGTGCCCGAGGCGCGCCAGGGCGAAACCGGCGATGGTGTGGAAGTCACCAGCCCCGGCGTGCGAGCGGAAGCCGAGGCGCTCAAAAGCCTCGTGGGCGGGCATCATGCCGTCGATCAGAAGGGAGCCATCGTCCCGCGCGATGATGTCCGGCTCCTCATCCTCGGTAGCCGGAAGATCGCCGGCGATCGCCTCCAGGAGGTCGGTCTGGGTGACGATGCCGTCGAGGCCGCCATATTCGTCGATGATGAGGGCGAGACGGACCGGCGCCGTCTTGAACTGCTCCAGCACACGAAAGATAGGCGTCCCCTCCTGGACCACCACCGGCTCCCGCATGGCCGCCAGCGGGTCGAGCGGCTTGCCATCCAGCACCTGGTCGAGGAGATCCTTCTTCAGGATCATGCCAAGCGGCTCGTCTACGTCTCCCCGCCCCACCAGCAACTGCTCGTGCCGGCAGGCGCGGATGGTGCTCAGGATTTCGTCCTGCGGGTCGTCGGCGTCGATCCATTCCACGTCGCGGCGCGGCGTCATGATGTCCCCAATGGGGCGGTTGCCGATGGTCAGGACGCGTTCGACCACCTCCTGCTGGGCGTGCTGGAGCAGGCCCGCCTCCTGGCTCGCCGCCACCAGCAGCTTCAGCTCTTCAGGGGAATGGAGGGAATCTTCACCCGTCCCAGGACGCAGGCCCGCCAGCCTCAGGACGAGATTGCCGAGGCCGTTGAGAGTGACGATGGCCGGGCGCAGCATGAACAGAAACAGGCCCAGCGGTCGCACCACCCATAGCGCTGTACCCTCGCTGCGCTGGAGCGCGAGGCTCTTTGGCGCCAGCTCGCCGAGCACGATGTGCAGCGTGGTGATGATGATGAAGGAGATGACCACGGCGACGGCATGGGAGCCGGCGGTGGCGAGCGCGCCCGGCAGTGCGTCGAGCAGCGGCGCGATCAGGTGGGCGATTGCCGGCTCGCCGATCCAGCCGAGGGCGAGGGAAGAGATGGTGATGCCGAGCTGGGTCGCAGCCAGATTGGCGTCGAGATTGTCCACCGCCCGTTGCAGGGCCGAGGCGTTCATCCGCCCGGCGGCGACGAGTTCAGCCACCCGGCTGCGGCGAACGGCGACGAGGGAAAATTCAGCCGCGACGAAAAATCCATTGGCGGCCACGAGAACAAGCACCGACACGATCCCTAGGATATCGGCCAAGCTACTACTGCCATCCCTGCTGGGCATGGTCTCCTCTCGAGTTGGCAGCGCGAACCGCGCGCCGCTGGCATGAAAAAGGCGGCAACCCCGAGGATGCCGCCGCGACGAGAATGCCGCTGGGAGCACCGGCGGCATGACTTCCATGATAATGGCTCCGGACGCCCAGGGATAGACCACCGAGGCTTTCGTCCCGGCTGGTGGAGTGGACACGGCCCCTCCCTGCTCTCGCTGTCGGAAGGTTCTCCGAGGATGCCGCGAAAGGATTGGCAACCGCGTTTCGCGTCCTCATCGAGGGCGAAGGAAGGCCCGCTCGTGGACCCGGAACTTCGGGGGGAGCAGCGACGGCTTCGGCCTCACGTCTCGGCAACGATCTTGCCAATGTCGGTGATGTCGTACCCACCGATGCTCTTGAATTCGTTCTGGAACCGCTCCGAGCGCAGGATCTTGAGCATGGTCGCCACCTCCGGCGTGTCGAGCTGCTCTTTCCTGACCACGAGGTCGTAGCGTTCCCTCTTTAACGGGATGAAATCGACGTTCTCCACCTGGCGGGCGACCTTCTCCATGCCCACCGCCACGTCGGCGTCGCCGCGCCCAACCGCGCTAGCCACGGCGAGGTGGGACTGGTTCTCGTTGTCGTAGCCCTTGATCCGGCTGCCGTAGAGACCGTCGAGCTTGAGGTTCTCGTCGAGCAGCACCCGTGATCCCGCGCCCTTCTCGCGGTTGATCAGGGTGATGTCCCCGCGCGCGAGGTCCTGCCACGTTTGGATGGCCTTCGGGTTGCCTTTGGCGACATAGAGACCCTGCATGCGGTAGGTGACGTTGACGATCGCGCAGCGGATGCCCGGTAGCAGGGCGCGGACATAAGGCACGTTGTAGTCGTCGCCGGCGCTGTCCCATAAATGTGCGCTCGCCACTGAAACCTTGCCGTAATAGAGCGAGACGAGGCTGTCGTAGCTGCCGATATAGGCCCTGAGCGCCATGACGCCGTGCAGGCGCATGAAATTGGACAGGATGTCGAGGATGAGGTCCTGGCCGCAGATGATGAAGCCGTCTCCGGCCCGGCGCTCCGCCGAGAGGTCGAAATACCGGTTCTCGTCGAATGCCGGGCGGCCTATCGGCTCGGGGGAGCGCGCGGCGGTGCCGGAGCGCTCGATATAGTCGCGCACATGGGCCTCGGTGAAGCGGATCTTGCGGCCGACTTTGTAGAAGCCAATCCCGCCATTCTTGATCAAGGCGTAGATGCCGCTGCGGCTGACATTGAGCCGCTCGGCCACGTCCTCGACCGTCAAAGCATTGCGCGTGTCCATGGGAATGTCCCGCATATCACTTCATATCATTTCGTCCAGTTTAGTACAAAGATGCGCTCATGAGCCATCGCCTGGATTGCATTGCCTTGGCAAACGCATCGATATTCGCAACATCTGACACCGAAGGCCAAATCATTGCCCATTCATCATTCATTTTAGTTCATTTTCATATCAGTTCGTGCCTGACGACGGCTTCGGCCGGACGCTCATGGCCCGGAGGCTCGTCCATGTCCCATCAATCTATTCCGCTGCCACCGGATCGTGCGGACGCCGGCAACGTGCTGGGTTCCGCCCCCGGCCCCCGGCCAGTGCCGGCCTTCACCGGCGGCGCGGCCATCGGGATGCTCGGCGGCCTCATCGGCCTTGGCGGCGCGGAGTTCCGCCTGCCGCTGCTCATCGGCCCCTTCCGCTTCCGCGCGCTCGAAGCCGTCATCCTGAACAAGGCCATGAGCCTGATCGTCGTCGCCTCGGCGCTCCCGTTCCGCGCCGCCGCGGTGCCGTTCGGAGCGATTGCGGACAATTGGGCGATCGTCGTCAATCTGCTGGCAGGCAGCCTGCTCGGCGCCTGGCTCGGCGCCGGTTGGGCGATGCGCCTCAGCTCCCGTACTCTCTACCGGGTACTGGCGGTGCTGCTGGTGCTGATCGCTGTCGCGCTCCTCTTCGGGCACGGATCAACCACGGCGTCTGCGTTGCTTTCGGGACCCTGGCTGATCGTCGCCGGAGTGGTGGCGGGATTCGCCATCGGAGTGGTCGCCTCGCTCATGGGCGTCGCCGGTGGCGAACTGCTGATCCCGACGCTGGTGCTTCTCTTCGGCGCCGACATCAAGCTCGCGGGCAGCCTGTCGCTGGCGGTGAGCTTGCCCACCATGCTCGTCGGCTTCACCCGCTACAGCCGCGACAGCGCGTTCGCCACGGTCGCGCGAAACAAGGTGTTCGTGGCCGTGATGGCAGTCGGCTCCATCGTGGGGACCTTCATCGGCGGGCATCTCCTCGGCCTCGTTCCCGACCAGGTGCTGCTCCCCATCCTGGCGCTGATCCTCGTCGTCTCGTCGGTGAAAGTGTGGCGGCACGGATGAAGCTCTTTGGGCGGAACCTGCGGACCCATGGGTTCATGCCGGACAACCGTCATTTTCGAGGGCCGCCCTGAGCCAACTCGTGGGCATCCCCATCAACCCTCAGTCCCGCTCTATGAACGGACGAGAGGCCAGAGGCCGAGCAGGATCACCGCAAGGGCCGCCCCAACCTCGAGGATGTGCCCGGTCCGGGCCCGCAGCACTTCGGTCCGCGCCAACAGCGGCATGAGCCGGGTGCGCAGCAGCACCGCCAGCAACGGGAACGACGCCACGGTGACGATCATGCCGACAGCGAAGGTGCCGGAGAGGACAAGGCCCGACACCAGCACGCCATGGGCCAGCGCATAGGTCATGATGAAGGTAGTGAGGGGGCATGGCACGAGGCCTGTGACGAAGGCGAGCGCCGGGCCGGACCGGTCGTGATCATGCGAGTGCGGCCGCACGGCGCGCCACAGCAGCCACAGGCCCACCAGGACGATCAGCATCTGGCTGGCCTGCTCCAGCATGGGCGCGCGGCCGGCACCGCCGATGGTGTTCCGCAGCACGGCGAACCCGCCGAGCACCAGAAGCACGGCCGAGCCCACATGGGTGAGGATGAGAACCGCGCTTGCACCGAGTGCGCCCAGGATGCGTCCGTCGCCGGCATAATGAGAAGCAAGCACCGCCTTGCCATGGCCAGGCAGGAGCGCGTGCAACATGCCGAAGCCGAAGGCGGCGCCGATGAGCGCCGGCAATCCGCCAATGCCCACGGTGCGCAAAGCGTTCAGCGCGTCAAGGGCGCCGCCATAGAGCCAGCGCTGCAAATCGAGAAGTGTTCCCATCAGAAGGAGCCTTGCCAGCCCGTGATGGCTGTCTCGTGACAACGTCTCATGCGAGTTGAAGTGTGAGTATGGCCAACACGAGATAGCGCCCGATCTTGGCGACGCCGACGAGGAGAAGGAACATCGGTAGGGGCTCTCGCAGCACGCCAGCAACCACGGTCAGGGGGTCCCCAATGATCGGCGCCCAGCTGAAAAGCAGTGACCACTTTCCGAAGCAGCCATACCAGCGCTGGGCCCGCGCGAACGCCGCCTCGCTCACCGGGAACCATCGCCGCCCCCGGAAGCGCTCGATCCCCCGGCCGAGCAGCCAGTTGATCACCGATCCAAGCACGTTGCCTGCGCTCGCGGTGGCAAGCAGCGGTAGGGGAGCGTAGCCAGCAATCAGAAAGCTCGCGAGCAGCGTTTCCGACTGCATAGGCAGAATGGTCGCAGCCGTGAGCGCAACAAAAAAGAGCGAGGCATAAACGGTAAAATCCACCATGGGGACGATGATTGGCGCAGCAGTTTCGGTGTTTTCCATGAACGGACGGGCGGCAGAAAGTGATTTCGCCGCCCGCGGATTTGTCACAGGATCGGGCTCCGATTGAACGAGCCGGTCCGCTTTAAATCACCTTAGCCGCGCGTGCCCGCGTGGCCATGGGCTTCGGAATGATGGGCCGCATGGGGTGCAGCCGTGACCGCGGGGCTCGGAACCCGAGATTCGAACTCCCCGCTGAAGATCTTGCCGCCAGGATAGTTCTCCGTCTGCACATGATAGAACTCGTGACGCTCTTTTTCGCGGTCACTTATCGTCGAGGGGTAGGTGTCTGCCTGCGCGGTGAATGACACGAAGGCAGCGGCACACACGATAGCAAAGCGTTTCATGTTCATCTCATTTCGTTTGATTGAAGGTATGGGAGGTGAACGCGCTCATGTACCGGGGTGGCGGAGTTGGTGTCTCAGACTGCCACGTCTTAGGCGCCCACCAGCGGGATGCCCAATCCTCACCCGCGCGGGGGAAATCCGAAGTCCATGTCGATGCAGGCAGCAACGTGTGAATGCAATGGCAGGCGATGCCTGCGCGCGGGTCCTCCTCTGGCTCCTCGTCGGCTTCTGCGCTGGTGGACAGCCAGGAGGACACCTGCACAGAGAATTTAGCCTCGGGGCCGGCGGATCCGGCACTTGCCAGCATAGACAGCAAACCCGCCGCCATCAGAACTATCAGCCAGCCGTGCAAGGCCACAGACCAGCCGTCCCGTCCTGGCTTTTTATCCCTCCTTCTTGCCAGCATTTCTGCATGTCCTCGATTTGCATATTCACATATTTTATAGATTAATTGATATTTCATTCCTATATATGTGTCGTATTTCTATTATTAAACAATATTACATTGGCGCTTTCGCTGAGGCAATCATACCCATCAGCATATCGTGTCGCTCATCGTGAAATCTAACATACGCCATCACGTCATTTGGGATGGACTGCGTGCACCATGCTGAAATGAGTTGCTTTTCGCGCTCCCGATCAGCTTGGTAAAATCGTCTGATTGCCATGAGTGCACCCGCCCTCGCAGCGTCTGCCGAGCGTTGGACGACAAGACCCGCTTCCTCTGGCGGCAGACCATCGATAATTTTTTCTCTAATGTGCTGCGCGAATTGAGATATGTCGCCCTGCTTTCCCGTTGTTATTCGCAGAATTTCGGGGTTGAACTGGGCGCAATAGATCGTGAGATTTTGAGCCACGAAGGCTCTTGTCAAGATGCGGACCAGAGTCTCATCATTTGCCGCCAAAGACTGATCCGCGCTGAACGTGATGAGCATCATAGCGCAGAAGTGCTTCCATCGTGGCGATATGCGGATAACTGACATGGTGGCACCTCAGCTTCCGTTCCACAGGCGCATGCATTGATCGAACCGAATATTGCAATGCGTAATTTCATGCGGCCTAACTCGGCGATTTTGATCGTAGCAGTCGCTACGCGTCTTGAAGCAAGAACGCTGATGCTCCGCCTCATTGCTGTGCGAGCAAAGTATATCGAGTGGCCTGGAGCGGGTGGGCGTCGCAGCCGCGGGCGACGGATCGGCGGGATGCGTAACCCCCCGCTGCACGTCGCGAAAGACATGGCGTTGCCGCTCGCGGTAGCCCTTAGGCATGATCCCATCGGCAAACGAGACGGGAACCATGGTGACCCACACCGTGGCGGCGAGACCCGTGATGCACAGCATCTTCCGACAATTCGAATAAAACGTCTGCATGGCAGATCCTTTCCATGGGGCTTGGAGAGCGGCCTTCTCCCGCATACGACACGGGAGAAGGAATGCGCTCACGGCAGGTCAGTGGGAGGCGATCGGCGCTGCCGCCGGCTGCTTTGTCTGCACCTTCTTGCGGGTGCGGCCTGGCTGATGGACCAGGCGGTAAAGCGCAGGCAGGACGAACAGCGTGAGCAGCGTCGATGATGCGATGCCGCCGATGACCACCGTCGCGAGCGGGCGCTGGACTTCCGATCCGGCACCGACATTGAAGGCCATGGGAATGAAGCCGAGGCTGGCGACAAGCGCGGTCATCAGCACCGGACGCAGGCGCGTCAAGGCTCCCCGCCGGATCGCCGCATCCAGGTCGAGCCCCTCTTCCAACAGGCTCTTGATGAAGGAGATCATGACCACGCCGTTCAGCACGGCGACGCCGGACAACGCGATGAACCCCACGCCGGCCGAGATGGAAAGAGGCATGTCCCGCAACGCGAGCGCCGCAATGCCGCCGGTCAGCGCCAGGGGCACACCCGAGAAGACGATGGATGCATCCCTCAGCGATCCGAACAGGCCGAGAAGGAGCCCGAAGATCAGGATCAAGCCCAGCGGCACGACGACCTGGAGGCGTTGAGCCGCCGAGATAAGCTGCTGGAAGGTGCCGCCATATTCGGTCCAGTAGCCGGCGGGAATCTTCACCTTGTCCCGGACACCCGCCTGCACCTCGGTGACAAACGACCCGAGGTCGCGGCCGCGCACGTTCGCGGTGATGACCACCCGCCTCTTGCCGTTCTCGCGGCTGATCTGGTTCGGCCCGACCACCGTCTCGATCTCGGCGATCTCCGAGAGCGGCACGAAGATGCGGGTGCCTTCACCGTTGCGCGCCGGCAATGGAATCCGCAGGCGGCCGATTTCATCAGCCTTCGAGCGCTGCTCCTCTGGCAGGCGAACGATGATGTCGAAGCGCCGGTCGCCTTCGAAGATGCGTCCCGCCTGCGTGCCGCCGATGGAGGCCCGGATCACGTCCTGGACATCGGCGACGTTCAGCCCATACCGCGCCATGGCCTTGCGGTTCGGCGTGATCTGCAGGACCGGCAGGCCGGTGAGTTGCTCGACCTTGGCGTCCTGTGCCCCGTCCACCGCGGCGAGAATGCCTTCGATCTCGTTGCCAAGGCGCAACAGCTCATCCAAGCTGTCGCCAAACACCTTCACGGCGACGTCGGAGCGCACGCCCGAGATGAGCTCGTTGAACCGCATCTGGATCGGCTGGGTGAACTCGTAGTTGTTGCCGGGGATCTTCGCGACAGCGGCCTGCATCTGCGCCACCAGGTCGAACTTCGGCTTGCGTGGATCGGGCCATTGCTCGCGTGGCTTCAGCATCACGAACGTGTCGGCGACGCTGGGTGGCATGGGATCGGTCGCGACCTCGGCCGTGCCGATCTTGGCGAAAACCTGATCGACCTCGGGAAACTCCTTGAGCCGCGACTCGATAGCCGCCTGCATGCCGATGGCCTGCTTCAGCCCGGTGCCGGGCACGCGCAGCGCGTGAAGGGCGATGTCGCCCTCGTCGAGGTTGGGGATGAATTCCGAGCCGAGCCGCGTCGCCAGATGCGCAGACCATCCGACCAGCACCACCGCGAGGACCACGGTGAGCCAACGGGCGCGTAGCGCGACTTCGAGCGCAGGACGGTAGAGCTTTCGCGCGCCGCGCATCAGGAAACTGTCCTTCTCGCTCACCTTGCCGGTGATGAAGAGGGCCACGGCGGCGGGAACGAACGTGAGCGACAGCAGGAGCGCCGCAGTGAGCGCGATGACCACCGTGAACGCCATGGGGTGGAACATCTTCCCTTCGACGCCGGTGAGGGCGAAGATGGGCAGGTACACGATGGTGATGATGAGCACGCCGAACAGGCTCGGGCGGATCACCTCCGCCGTCGCACTTCCCGCGAGGGCAAAGCGTTCGTCGCGGTTCAGAAGGCGGCCGTGATGGTGCTGGGCTTCCGCGAAACGGCGCAGGCAGTTCTCGACGATGATGACGGCGCCGTCGACGATCAGACCGAAATCCAGCGCGCCCAGGCTCATGAGGTTGCCGGAGACCTTGCCCTGGACCATGGCGGTGATGGTGACCAGCATGGCGAGGGGGATCATCGCCGCCGTGATCAACGCTGCCCGCAGGTTGCCGAGCAGCAGCAGAAGGACGACCACGACGAGCAGCGCGCCTTCGGCGAGGTTCTTCTCGACCGTGCTGATAGTCCGCTCCACGAGCACAGTGCGATCGTAGACCGGCTTGGCAATCACGCCGGCGGGCAGCGAGCGGGCAGCCTCCTCGAGCTTGGCGGCGACAGCGTGGGAGACAGTGCGGCTGTTCTCCCCGATCAGCATGAACACGGTGCCGAGCACCACTTCGCGCCCATTCTGGGTGGCGGCGCCCGTCCTCAGCTCCTCGCCCAGAATGACGTCGGCCACGTCGCCGATACGGATCGGCACCCCGCCACGCTGCTCGACGACGATGTTGCGCAAGTCCTCGATGCCGGCTGCCTGACCGGCGACGCGCACGAGCTTCTGTTCGCCATAGCGCTCTACATAGCCCGCGCCCACGTTGGTGTTGTTGCGCTCCAGGGCGTTGATGACGTCGGTCATCGTCAGCCCGTAGGCGGTGAGCCGCTGGGGCCACGGCGTGACGTGATACTGACGCTCGTAGCCGCCGATGGTGTTGACCTCGGTCACGCCCGGCACGTTGCGCAGCTGCGGCCGGATCACCCAGTCCTGGAGGGTCCTCAGATCCTCGGCCGTCCATGCCGCACCATCGGGGCGGCGAGCTCCTGGGCTCGGCTCGATGGTGTACATGAAGATCTCGCCGAGGCCGGTGGCGATGGGTCCGAGCGAGGGATCGACTCCCGACGGCAGCTCGCTGCGGACACTCTGCAGGCGCTCGTTCACGAGCTGCCGCGCGAAATAGATGTCCGTGCCATCCCGGAAGATGACGGTCACCTGGGACAGGCCGTAGCGCGAGATGGAGCGCGTGTATTCGAGCCCCGGTAGGCCGGCGAGAGCCGTCTCGATGGGGAAGGTGATGCGCTGCTCCACCTCCATCGGGGAGAAGCCCTGCGCCTCGGAATTGATCTGCACCTGGACGTTGGTGATGTCCGGCACGGCATCGATGGGCAAGCGCTGGAAGCTCCAGATCCCCAGCGCCGCGAACCCCAGGACCGCCGCCAGCACGATCCAGCGAAAGCGGATCGACAGATGAATGATGCGTTCAAGCATGGGCCCCTCCTCAATGGTCGTGGGAGGCGCCGGACTTCTCGACGTCGGCGCGGATGAGGAAGGCGTTGTCGGATACGTAGACCTCGCCTGGATCGATGCCGCCGAGCACTTCCACCCATTCGGGCGTCCGGCGGCCGAGCTTGAGCATGCGAACCTCGTAGGTGTCGCCGACCTTGGCGTAGACCACCGTGAAGTCGCGGAAGCGCTGGAGGGCGCGTGTGCGGACGGCGAGCGGCACCTTGTCGGCAGCGACCGTCACGATCCCCTCGACGATCATGCCCGGGCGCCAGACGCCCTCGGGATTGGGCAGTTCGGCGAAGATGGAGGTGGTCTGCGTGGCGAGGTCCGTGCTCGGCAACAGCATCTGGATGGTGGAGCGTGCCGTCTGGCCGGCGAGGCCCTTGATCTCGACCGCCTGACCGGGCCGCAGAAGCTCCGCATCGCGCGGGAAGGCGAAGAAGGCGGCCTGGAGCCGGGAGGTGTCGGCGATCACGTAGATCGCTTGTGTCGCCACATCTCCGACATTGGCGTTGCGCTCGGTAATGACACCGGAAATGGGTGCCGTGATCGGATACGTGCGCAGCGTGTCGCTCGCCTCGATGCGGACCAGCACGTCGCCCTGCCGCACCGGCTGGCCGATGGACTTGGTCATCTCCACGATCCGGCCGGGATACCAGGCCCGCACTTCGGCCCGCGCCTGGGGATGCAGCATCACGCGCCCGGAGAGGTCGACGACCTCCTGGATCACCGCGGCCCCCGCCGGCTCAGCCTTGACCCCGCCCGTTTCGGCAGCCGCGGCCTCGATGGTGGTGCGCCCCTCGTAGGACGAGAAGGACCAGTCGTGCGTCTTCCCTTCATAGTCGGCCCGGATCGCGACATCGAAGGAGTGTGGCTCCTTGACCGCGCCATCTCCCCGCAGAAATTCGCCATCCGGCTTGAAGTCGATCGTATCGACGCGGCCGCCAAGGCGTGAAAGGGTAATTCGTGCCTTCACCAGCGCCGGATCGAGGGGCCGATCGCCCTGGAATGGATAGAGGTGGAATTCGGGTTCCTGGCCTTCCTCGAAGATGGTGAGCTCGAGAGCGAGGTCGCCGGAGCGCAGGAGGCGCCCGCCATGCGGGCCGCGCTCGTACTCCGCGCTTGCCGCCGCAGGCGCTTCTGCCGTGCCCGCGGACTTCTGAGCCTCGCCCTGGCCGCATGCCGCGAGCGCGAGAACGAGCGCCATCATGGCCGGAACGGCCTTCAGACGGGGATTCATCGGGTCAACCCTTGATGTTCAGACGGGAATGCCGGCCGGTCAGGCGGCTCACCGTCGCGTTGTCCTGGTGAAAGGCGCGCAGGGCTTCGATGCGCCTCAGGCGGGCATCGTTGAGGGTGCGCTGCGCATCCATGAACTCGACATAGCTGAAGGCGCCGCGCTCCATCCCTTCGCGGATCAAGCGGACCGCCTGTTCCGCCTTGGGGACGACTTCGCGCTGGATGCGACGCGCCTCCGCGGCGCTGGCAGCAAGCCGGGCCCCGAGCCGGGTCAGCTCACGCTTCAAAGTGGCGCGGGCTGCCTCCACGTCGAGCTCCGCCGCCTGCCGCTCGGCGCGGGCTTTCTCGATGTTGTCCTGGTTGGTGTCGAAAAGCGGCAGCGGAATTGCGATGCCGGCCACGAGGGCACCGTCGTTGGTGTCGGCGAAATGCCGGACGCCAAAGCGGAGCGCCGGGTCCTGCACCGCGCGGGCCTGCTCCAGCCCGATGCGGGCCGTGGCGACCTCCCGTTCCGCTTCCAGGAGCGCGACATCGGCGTTGAACGGCTTGCTTTCGGCGCCGACAACGGCGTTCTCGAAGGCAGGCAGGTCCACGGCGAAGTCGGGACTGCCGCGCCAGTAGCCTGCGAGGTTTGCGCGGGCGATCCGCGCGTTCGCCTTGGCCTGGTCGACCGCGATCTGCTCCAGGGCAACCTGGGCCTCGGCGCGGCTCTGCGTGAACAGCGGATCGCGTCCGGCATCCGCCCGGCGGGCGATTTCCGCCTGGAACTGCTGGGCGATGACAAGGCGTTCCTGCGCGACCTTTTCCTGGGCGGCGGCAACCAGCACCTCGATCCATGCGAGCTCCACCTCCCGCATGAGATCGAGGACCCGCACGGCGCTCCGCGCCCGCGTCGCTTCCAGCTCCGAGCGTGCGACGCCGGTTCGGGCGCCAGCCTTGTCCCCGAGCTCGAAGGTCTGCTGGAAATAGACCGTGGTTTCGGGCTGGTTCAGTGCCTGGTAGGGGCCGGATCCGGCGAAGTTCTCGCTCTCGATGCCCACGGTGGGGTTCGGGCCACGGCCGGCCTGCCGGATTCCCGCTTCACCCGCCTGGACGCGCGCGCCGGCGGCGGGCAGCGCAAACCCAGCGTTTACTGCGCGTGTGATCGCGTCGGATACCGTCAGAGGCTTCTGGGACTTGGCGTGCGCGGGCATCACGCCGCATGCGAGCACCACCGCCACGACGAATCCCTTTCGCCGCGCGCGAGCGCCCGCACCCGCGAAGGTGCGTTTATCCATTGAGAAATGCCTTGATCGTCGAGAGCTGGATCAGGCCACGAAGGCCTGCGCTAAGGACAGATCAGGCTCTGGGGGGACGATCGAGAGCGCTCGGGCCAAGCCCTTGGGCAAAGAGGCCGTGCATCGGCCAGGATAGGCCGCTCTTCGCGAAGGAGGCACCAATGCCGTGACCCGACGCAGCCGTGAAACCGGAAGACGGGTCGCCATGGTGATGATGCGAGGCGGCGCGACCGTCGCCGTCATGCGGCTGCCGCTCACATCCCTCGGAAGACATCTCGCAATAATGCACGATGTCCTCTCCGGTGGAGACGGCATGGGCAAGCTCGAGAGCGTGGTCGAGATCCACAGTAGAGGCCGAGATCGCCCGCATGGGCGACAGGCATGCTGCCACCATGCAAAGCATGGCGATCAAGCGCCTCAGGCCTGTCATGCGGGAATCGATCACGCGTACATCTCCTCAATGACGCCTTCTACATGATGTTGAGTTCGCGGGCAACGCCGGCGCAGGCGAGTGCGCGGATCCAGTTAAAGAAACGCAAAACTACAGGTGGCGGGCTACTCGCGAACGTCGAAGCTGGCTAGAAATCCTTCTCGATGATGGATTTGTTGCTTCCAAGCTCTGTCAGGGCCATCTGGAGGCGCGCGACAATCGAGCGCACAAAGCTTCCTGTCATTTTGCATTTGGCCAAATTGTCGGCTGTATCCTTTTGCAGCGCTTCGGCTGTCGCCTGACCGACCGGAGCCGCGATGAGCCAGGCTCGCTCCACGTCGATGCCGACGTCCCGAGCGGCGGTGTCCGCATTGGCCGTGATCCGTTTGACATCGTCGAAGCTCACCGATGGCAGAAACTCGGGCTTGGAAAGATCGCGCGCAGCCGTCGTGCAGCCCCTGACGGCAAAATACATCGTATAGAGGAACCTCAGGTCGCCCTCGACGGCCTTGCGGCGATCCGCGGCGGCGGACGGTTGGGTTCCTTCCTGGGATGATGCCGGCGGCGCGGCGACAGCTGTTGTCGCTGGGCCGGCGAGGGCAGCTAACAGCGCAAGCGTGGGAGACAGGGACGTAGACATGGCGATACCCATCGGGCTTTGACAGGGGGAACGCGCGGCGGCGCCGCGATGCGAGAAGCGCGCACGGCGCATCCCGAGTTTCAGGAGCTTGGCCTATTCGACCCATCGCCTGGAGCGCGCTCGCGGCTCGGCGTCGTTACATCACGAAGGGACGCAGACTACTTTGCGGCGGCAAGGCCTTTGCGCCATGCGTGAGCGCTCCGCACCTGGAACGGCGCCTTTTTCAACGCCATAGGCGCTGAACGCAGAAGCAGGTTGGCGACGATCGGCGCGAGGGCAGATCAGGCTTTCGGGGGGCGTTCCGGGGCAATCTGGCCGAGGCCCCTACCCATCGCGGCGGGGGTGGACCAGCCGGTGGCGTTCACCGACAAAGGCCCGGCGGGGGCCACAGACGAGACAGCCACACAGCCGGAAGCCGTGTCGCCATGGTGGTGATGGGAGACGCCGCCGGACTCCTCATGCGCCGGCTCGCGCTCACATGTGGGCGCCACGTCGCAATAATGCACCACGCCGCCCACATCCGCGGCATGCGCGAGCTCAAGGGCATGTTCAAGGTCGGAATTGGCAATAGAAACTGCCCGAAGCGGCGACAGACAGACCACCGCCATGCAGATCATGGCGATCAAGTCTCTCAGGCCGATTGTCCGGACATTCGTCACGCGCACGACTCCCTAGAAACGGCTTCTACATGACGCAACGTCGGCCGACAACGCATAGACAGACTTCTGCCGGAAGACCTCGCCTCATCCCGCCCTCGGCCATTCGGAATGGTGGCTGTCGATGACGAAGGCATGGCTGTGGCGCCGCCCATCACCCGCTCCCATGGCGCCTGCAAGATGCGGATGGTTGGCGTCGAGCGTCTCATGAATATGCTCGATCTCGTCCGGATCATTCGACGGCCACAACCGGATCGCCACGAAGACGGCTGCGGCTGCGATCAAGCCGAGCACCGCGAAGGTGGAGGGCAAGCCGGCCTTCGATCCCAGCCACCCCGCCACGGGATAGGTGATGAGCCAGCACACGTGCGACAGGGCGAACTGCGCGGCGAACAGCGAAGGACGGTCTTCCGGCTGGGAGGAGCGGCGCAGCAGGCGTCCGGATGGGGTCTGGGTCAACGAATAACCGAGACCCAGCGCGAACCAGAGCGGCAGCAGAAGCCCGTAGCCCGGCACGAAGGCTCCGATGAACAACCCCGCGGCGAGCACAGAGGCGCCGGCGAGCATCGCCCGCCGGTCGGGGATCGTGTCGAGGAGACGCGGCAAGAGGAGCGCGGCGATCATCGACCCGCCGCCGAAGGCGGCGAGCGCAATCGCCGTCGCGCGCTGGCTGAGACCAAACCCCGCCTGCACCAGCACCACCGTGTTGACGATTACCATGGCGCTCGCGGCAGCCACCGCGAGATTGAGCGCCAGCAAGCCACGCAGGCGCGGCGTGGCGAGATAGATCTTGAGCCCTCGGGTCGTGCGATCGTAGATGCCACGATGCTCGCTCGCCTTGGGGCTCGGCAGCACGACGGAGACCACCAGTGCGGCGGAAGCCAGAAAGCCGACGGCGGTGCCGGCGAAGAGGCTGTGGAAGTTGATGAGGGTGAGAAGCCCGGCGGCCAGCATCGGGCTGGCGACGCTTTCGAGGTCATAGGCCAGCCGGGACAAGGAGAGCGCCCGCGTATAGTCCCTTTCGTCCGGCAGCACGTCGGGAATGGTCGCCTGAAAGGTGGGCGTGAAGCCTGCCGAGGCGGACTGCAGCAGGAAGATCAGCACATAGACCTGCCAGACCTCGGTCACGAAGGGCAGGAGCACAGCCACCGCCGCCCGCACGAGATCGAGGCAGACGAGCATCGTGCGCCGTGGCAGTCGCTCGGCGAAGGCAGCCGCCACTGGCGCCACCCCCACATAGGCGACCATCTTGATCGCGAGCGCGGTGCCGAGCACCGCCCCCGCATCCGCTCCGGCGATATCGTAGGCGAGAAGGCCAAGCGCCACCGTGGCAAGGCCAGTCCCGACCAGCGCGATGACCTGCGCGAGGAAAAGATGGCGATAGGTGCGATGGCTGAGAACCTGCAGCATGGCGAAGGACTTTCGGTTCCATTCCCATTGGCGTTCGTCGATCGAGGGCGATATCAGACTCCCGGGATCTTCACCCGGAGCAGCTTCACCGAATTCAAGAACACCAGGACGTCAGGTCCGAGGTGCAGAAACGCCGCCTGGATGGGACCGATCCAGCCCATCAGCGCGGCCGTGATGCCGAGCACGTGAACCACGCCGACACCCACCCATAGATTCTCCTGGATGGTGCGGTAGGCGCGCTGGGCGATGTTGCGCGCCGCGACGATCTTGCCAAGGTCATCCGTCATCAGCGCGATGTCGGCGGCTTCGAGCGCCGCCTGAGTGCCCCCTCCTCCCATGGCGATGCCCACCTCGGCCCGTGCGAGGGCGGGAGCGTCGTTGACGCCGTCGCCGATCATGGCGACCTTGAAACCCTGCTTCTGCAATTCGGCGATGGCCGTGACCTTGTCCTCCGGCATGAGGTCGGCCTTGACCTCGTCGACGCCGATCTCCGAGGCGATGGCCCGCGCCGTGGCGGCGTTGTCGCCGGTCAGCATGACTGTGCGCTTCACCCCGCCTTGCTTGAGCGCGGCCAGCGCCGCGCGCGCACCGGGGCGCACGGTGTCGGCGATGAAGATCACCCCCGCGAGCCTGCCGTCCACCGACACATAGACCGGCGTGCTGGCGGCATCCTCCACGGCCCGGTCGATGGAAACCCCCGCCTCGCGCAGCAAGGCTGGATTGCCCACCAGCACCCGCTTGCCTTCCACCGTCGCCTTGACGCCGCGCGCCTGCAACTGCTCGAAGCTGTCCGGCTCGGGAACCGCTATGTTCCGGCGCGCGGCGCCCGCCACCACCGCCTTGGCGAGGGGATGGGCCGAGCGCCGGTCCGCCGCCGCCGCCAGCCTCAGGAGATCCGCCTCGGTGATAGCCGCGTCGAACGGCTGGACCTTCACCACCTCCGGCTTGTTCGCCGTCAGGGTGCCGGTCTTGTCGAAGACCATGGCGTCGGCTTTGGCGAGCAGCTCCAGGTAGAGGCCGCCCTTGATCAGGATGCCGCTGCGCGCGGCGCGTGCGATCGCCGCGATCATGACCAGCGGCGTCGCCAGGCCGAGCTCCGCCGGCGAGGTGAAGATCAGGAGGGTGACAACTTTTGAGACATCGCGCGTGACCAGGAACACGCCGATGAGGAAGACGAGGACCACCGGGATCAGCCAGCTCGCCACCCGGTCCGCCAGCTTCTGGACCGGCGCCCGCTCGGACTCGGCGTCCTCCACCAAGGCGATAATCCGCGAAAAGATGGTGTCGCCACCCACCTTGTCGGTGCGGACGTCAATCGCGCCGGATTCGACGATGGTGCCGGCGAAGACCTGCGCGCCCTCCGCCTTGTCCTGGGGCACGCTCTCGCCTGTGATGGGTGCCTGGTTGACCGCAGCGCCGCCCCCGACGACCACGCCATCCACCGGGATTTTTTCTCCGGTGCGGACCAAAACGATTTCGCCGGGCCTCACTTGGGCGATGGGCACCGTGCGCTCGCCGCCGCCCTCACGGACGAGGGCGGTCTGCGGCACCGAGCCGATAAGCGATTTGATCGAGGCCCGCGCCCGGTCCGTGTTCAGCTCGGCAATGAACTCGGCGATCAGGATGATCACCATGAGGACCGCGCCCGCGACGGTTTCCCCGCCGAACACGGCGACCAGGGTCGCGATGGTCACGAAGATCTCGGTGCCGATCTTACGTTCGGTGAAGAGGTCGGTCAGGCCGGTCTTGACGAGGGGGTAAAGACCGATGGCAACCGCTGCCCAGAGCACATAGAGCGGAACGAGCTGCTGCCAATACAGAAGCGCGATCACGCCGGTCAGCACGATGCGCCCGATCTCGATCCATCGCTCCCGGGTCATCAAGCTCATGATGCCTGGGTCCGCGGGGCCAGGGGTGAAACCTTCGGCGACGTCCACGACGCTCATGTCCCACCTCGCTCAGCCATTGGTCGAAATTGTTGAGGCGGGCGCCGCATAGGCAGAGAGCCCCGTCCAGCCGTGCCAGCCCACATAAAGGCCAACGGCGACGACCAGGACACCGGAGAAGTAGGGCGCCTTCCGTGCGAACGCACCGAACCAAGAGAAGCGCTTCGCCGCATGGCGCACGCTGAGCGCGGCCGCCGCACCCACGGTGACAAGGGTGAGCGCGAGCCCGATGGAGAAGCACAGCACCAGGGCAAATCCCAGGGTGAAGGCCTTCAGCTGCAGGCACAGCAGCAGCACCGTGATGGCCGCCGGGCAAGGAATGAGCCCACCCGTCAGGCCGAACATGACGATCTGCCAGGTGGTGACATTGCGGTCCGCGAACCGGCGGCGGATGTCGTTGGCGTGGGCCAGCTCGTGGGCGTCCTGATAACCGCCGGTGGCGACGTCGAGGCCCTCCAGTTCCTCGTGCATGTGGTCGTGACCCTCGCCCTCCACGAACGAGAGGTCATAGTCGTGGGTGTGGCCGCCATGGCCGAGGCTGACCCGCGCCATGAACTCATGCGGCTCGGGAATCTCCTGGAGGGATTCGAGATACGAGCCGCGGTCGGCGAAGGTGAAGGCCTGCCGCGTCCCGTCGGGCCGCTCGGTGGCGACCGTCACCTCGTCCGCGGCCCAGCCGTGGCCGCTCTCGGTGCGGATGCGCCAGCGGGGCGGCACCCCGTCCTCGAACACCTCGACCGCCACGACGCCATGGCCCGTGTCGATGCGGCGGATATCCGCGCCATGGGTGTGGCCGTGATGATGGGCATGACCATGCTCGTGGTCTCCCGCCGCCTCCTGGGCCCGCCGCTGTTCCGAAAAGGTCCGCCACAGCATCCACGCGGCGATGGCGATGATGATGGCCGCCGAGGCGAGCTGGAAATACGGTTCGAAGGCTCCGGCATCGACGCCTTGCCACAGATACATCCCGCCGAGCGCGATGCCCCAGACCACAAGGGTGTGGGACAGGGTTGCGGCGAGGCCGAGCAGCACCGCCTGCGAAACGGTGCCGCGAATGGCGACGATGAAGGCCGCCATCATGGTCTTGGAATGGCCCGGCTCCAGCCCGTGCAGCGCACCAAGCAGAATTGCACTCGGGATGAACAGCCAAGCATGGGCGGAGCCCTGCTGGATCAAGTCGGCGAACGAGGGCATGCGCGGCTCACAGATATTTGGTGATTTCCTTGAACTCGTCGATGGAGCGGCGCTGCTCCCGTCCGAGCGGACCCACCACGTCTTCGAGGCAATGGTCGAGGTGATCCTGGATCAGGGTCTTCTTGGCCTGGGCGATGGCCTTCTCCACAGCGTGCAGTTGCTGCGCGATATCGAGGCAGGGGCGGCCCGCCTCGATCATCTCGATGATGCCCTTGAGATGGCCATCGGCGCGCTTCAGCCGCTTGACGATGTCCGGATGGGTTTCGTGGAGATGGGCCTGCTGGGTCATGACTTGATGCTATCCCCCTGGAGGGGATATTACAAGGCAGTAGGACAGCGAGTCTGTCCGACAACGTTTTGTTAAGATTTTGGGGGATAGTCCCAGAGCATGCCGAATTGGACCTGCAGCTCAGCCTTCCGCCTCGTCGTCGCGTTCGCGATGACGCTCGGCCTGCTGATGTCGGCCGTCGGTCGTTCTGCGTCCCACGACCCGATCGCGCTGGCGGCCGCCGAGGCTGCGCGGCATGCCGAGCTGGCGGCTGAGATCGCTGACCACGGCCATGTCCATGACGATGGGTCGGAGGGCGAGAAAAGCCCGGGCCATTCCCATGGCCACAACCCGGCCGACCATTCGCATGAGACGCCGAACACACTGTCGCTGGTGACAGCACCCATGATCCCCGTGGGCAGTGACTGGCACGCGCATCCACCGGTCTTCGCCCATCTCGGCACCTCGTTCCGGCACGAACGCCCGCCGCGCTCCGTCTTCCCCGCGTGATCGCGGCCGCGCAGGCGGCCTCCCTCATCCACGAAGATCGGAACACTCATGCACGGACCTGTCCATCAGGGCCCGCCGCGCCCATGCGCGCACCGGCGGCTCGCCCGCTCCCTGTTCGCCGCCTTCCTGGCCTTGCCGCTCCTCGCCGGCGCCGCCTTCGCGCACGCCGTGGCCGAGGGCGATAAGGGCTATATCCAGGAAATCACGGGCATCAACATCCTGCCCTTCATCTATCTCGGCGCCAAGCACATGGTGACGGGATATGACCACATCCTGTTCCTGCTCGGCGTGATCTTCTTCCTCTACAGGATGAAGCACATCGGCATCTATGTGAGCCTCTTCGCCCTCGGCCACTCCACCACCATGCTGCTCGGTGTCTATTTCAACGTCGGCATCAACAGCTACATCATCGATGCCATCATCGGCTTGTCGGTGGTCTACAAGGCGCTCGACAATATGGGCGCCTACCAGCGGTGGTTCGGCTTCCAGCCCAACACGAAGATTGCGACGCTTATCTTCGGCTTCTTCCACGGCTTCGGCCTGTCGACGAAGATCATTGACTACAACATCTCGCCCGACGGCCTGCTGCCGAACCTACTCGCCTTCAATGTGGGCGTGGAGATCGGCCAGCTCCTGGCGCTCGCCGCCATCCTGATCGTCATGGGCTTCTGGCGCAGGACCCCGAGCTTCTTCCGCCACGCCTACACCGCCAATGTCGTCATGATGACCGCCGGGTTCGTGCTGATCGGCTATCAGCTCACCGGCTGGTTCGTTTCCTGATCTTCCCGAAAGGACCAACCATGTACAATACCGACATCCCCACCCGCGCCGAGCTGCCGACCTCCGCCCAGCTCCTGCGCTCGACCGTCATAGCGATCCTCGCCGCGGCGGCGATCCTCGTCACCATCGTGCTGCCGGCGGAATACGCCATCGATCCGACCGGGATTGGACGCATGATGGGGCTGGCAGAGATGGGTCAGATCAAGGCCCAGCTTGCCGAGGAGGCTGAGAAGGACCGCGCGGCGGGCCAGCAGGGGGCGGCTCCAGTTGCCGCTCCCACCCCGGGCCGGCGCTCCGGCCTCCTCGACAGGATCTTTGCCGAACTCCTGATCGGCCCTGCGGCGGCCCAGACTGCGCCGGCACGCCGGAGCGACGAGATGTCCATCACCCTGAAGCCTGGTGAGGGCGCCGAGGTGAAGATGGTCATGATCCAGGGCGCGAAGGTGAACTTCTCCTGGACCGTCGCTGGCGGGGTCGTGAACTACGATCTCCATGGCGATGGCGGTGGGCAGGAGACCAGCTACCAGAAGGGCCGTGGTGTGCCCGGTGCCGACGGGCTGCTGGAAGCATCCTTCGATGGCAAGCATGGCTGGTTCTGGCGCAACCGAGGCACCTCGGATGTGACGGTGACGCTGCGCACCAGCGGAAGCTACACTGAGATCAAGCGGGCACTCTGAGCAGATGCCGGATGAAGGGAACGTCGCTCTGAAGAGCGGCGCTCCCTGATGCGCCAAACAATGTCTGACGGAGTTTGACGATATCCTGCGGTCGCACGCAGTATAGGTGGTGTCGAGGGAGAACATGCGGCCGCAGAGAATATGGCTTCACGAGAAGGCGGTGCTGATGCGTCGCCTTCTCGTGAAGCCTCGGGCGACCCGATCGGTAGGGGAACGATATTCCGCTTGGACGCGATCGGCTCCAGCGCGGAATGCGGCAGGGTGAGGAGGCTCAGCGCCTCATCCGCAACGTCCCCGAAGTCGACAAGGCCACAGCTATCGCGGACGACTTCCCGCCGGCCGTTAATGAGATAGTGATGGCAGACCACCTTGGCCCAATCGAGAAGGACGCGTGCCGAATCATGTGGGTGTCCCGCTATCACGGCCTCTTCTTCAAGCGAAACGGGCCTGCTGTCGCCGGCGTGCCAGTCTCGCAAGTGTTGAACGGGTTCCTATCCGGCAGTGGTCGCGCACGGAGCGATATCGGCTCCCTCATTCTGTGCCCAACGCGCCTCATCGACCATGGTCGTTTCGCCACTGCACGTAATTGATACGTGCCTGTCATTGCATGATCGAGCCTGCCACCGATCCTGCTCCGATGGAGAGACGGCCGAGGTCCTCACCATCTCCACTGTCTCCACCGCTCCAAGACCATATGGCGAGCTGCGCTCGCTTTGTCCTGATCGGCTGCGGCTGAAGCCTTGCCGATCCCGAAAGGGGAGAGATGGTCTTAGCCCTCTCTCCCCCGCGACCGCCGCCTGCGCGAGGGCGGGGCCGCGCGTTCGCAAGGCGGCGCATAGCTACCATTGTACCAACTCCTTCCGATCCACCCCGCTCGCGGCGCAGCCCAGCCCAGCTCGCCGGCAGCCGCCCCCCTCTCTGCCGCGCGCTCACGCGCCCCCGGAAGGCATGTCGGAGGACATGCCTTCCGCATTTACGGAGAAAGGATCGGAACAATGGCCAGGACATCGAAGAAGGCACAGGCCGTCACCGAGACGATGGCGGATCAGGTTGCGGATGCGGAAGTCCGTAGCGTCGGGGAAGCGGCGACGGAAATCGTCGGCACGCTGCCCGCACCGGAGGTGGAGGCCGCGAGCGGCGCGGTGGATTTCATTCCGCTCAACAAGTTGAAGAAGTCGCCGCGCAATGCGCGGAAGACCCCGCACAGCGAAGCGATCATCGAGGCGCTGGCCGCCAGCATCACGGTCAAGGGCCTGCTGCAGAACCTCGTGGTGGAGCCCGAGCTTGACGCGGCGGGCGAGCCCACGGGCAGCTATTTCGTGACGGTGGGCGAAGGCCGCAGGCTCGCCCAGCTTCTCCGCGTGAAGCGCAGGGAGATCAGGAAAACCGAGCCGGTGCGCTGCGTCATCGACACGGCGAACGACCCGCACGAGATCAGCCTTGACGAGAACGTCACCCGCGAGGCTATGCATCCGGCCGACCAGTTCGAGGCGTTCCGCGAGCTTGCGGAAAATCGCGGGTGGGGAGCGGAGGAGATCGCCGCGCGCTTCGGCGTGACGGCGCATGTGGTGCGCCAGCGCCTGCGGCTCGGCGCTGTCAGCCCCAAGCTGTTGCAGGTGTACCGCGACGGCGGCTTGAATCTCGACCAGTTGATGGCCTTCGCCATCGCCGAGGATCACGGGCGGCAGGAGCAGGTTTTTGCGAACCTCTCCTACAACCGCGAGCCGTGGATCATCCGCCGCGACCTCACCAAGGCACACATTCCGGCGACGGACCGCCGGGCAATCTTCATCGGCCCGGAGGCCTACGCCGAGGCGGGCGGCACTATCCTGCGCGATCTGTTCACGGAGGATCGTGGCGGCTTCTACGAGGACGCCGCGCTGCTGGACCGGCTCGTCACCGGGAAGCTGGAGCGGATCGCCGCCGAGGTTCAGGCGGAAGGCTGGAAGTGGGTCTCGGTCCACATCGACTATCCCCATGCCCACGGCCTGCGCCGCGCCTATCCGCAGCCGGTGGAGCTTTCCGAGGAAGATGCCGCCGCCTATGCCGCTGCGCAGGAGGAATACAACCGGCTGTCGGAGGAATGGGACGGCGCAGAGGAGCTCCCCCCAGAGGCGGACGAGCGGTTTGGGGTGCTCGAAGCGGACATGGAGCGCATCGACGCGCTCCGGCACATCTATGACCCGGATGACATCGCGCGCGGAGGCGTGTTGGTCGTGCTGTCGCATGACGGCACTACCCGCATCGAGCGCGGCTTCATCCGGGCCGGGGACGAGAAGCCCGAGCCGGAAGAAGCCGCAGAGAACATGCGCGTCACCGAGGATGGCGAGATCATCGAGGACGGCACGGATGACAAGGATGGAAACCCCGTTTCTGCGTTCGATGCCGAGGACGCGGACGCCGGGGATGCGGGCAAGCCGCTGTCCGACCTTCTCGTACGAGACCTCACGGCCCACCGCACGCTCGGCCTGCGCCTCGCCCTTGGCGAGCAGCCGGACATGGCGCTGGTCGCCGTCACCCATGCCTTCGCCACGCAGACCTTCTATCGCGGCGCGGAAGCGACGTGCCTCGAAATCCGGCCGACGAGCAGCACACTTACCGCGCACGCGGACGGCATCGAGGACACGGCGCCGGCGAAGGCGCTGGCGGATCGTCATGCCGGATGGGCAGCGGATATGCCGCGCGATGTGGCTGACCTGTGGGGCTTCATCGCCGCGCTGGATCAGGCGAGCGTGCTGGCTCTGTTTGCCCATTGCGCTTCACTCACCGTCAATGCGGTGAGGCTGCCCTGGGACCGCAAGCCCCGCGTCCATGAGACGGCGGACCGGCTAGCGACCGCGCTTGCCCTCGACATGACGGCGCACTGGACGCCCACGGCACGGACCTACCTCAGTCGAGTGACCAAGGCGCACATCGCCGCCGCCGTGCGGGAGGCCGTCAGCGACGAGGCCGCCGACCGGATCGCCGGCATGAAAAAGCAGCCCATGGCGGAAGCCGCCGAGCAGCTTGTCGCCGCCACCGGATGGCTCCCCGCACTCCTGCGCACCGAACAGCCCGCATGGCTGGATGCCCCGGAGGCTGACGCCGGAGTGGTCCTAAATGCGCCGACCGCGACCAGTCGCGACGATACCGGCACTGTCGAGGACGGCGCAGCCTTCAACCACGCCGCCGAGTGAGCCCCACGGCCGGAGCCGCTTCGGCGGTTCCGGCCAGTCTCTCGACAGCATCGAGCATTTTCCGGCCGCGCCGATACGGCGCGGCCGGAGACCTCGACTGCGCGAGAGCAGGAACCATGACCATGAGATATATCAAGCAGCGGTCGCAATGATGATCGCTCCGTTCCCTGAAATCCGCTTTTGCGGATTTCAGGGAGTATCGCAGTTTGAATTTCGGCTGAGGGCGGACATGCCCACAAGGTCTCCTGCCTGATCAGCCGAGCTCCCATGGCGGAAGCAGCGAGTATGCCGAGTTGCGCGGCGAGAAGGCTTCCTACGACGCGCGGGCCCGAGAGCTGGGCGCGAAGAGGCTGCTCTGGATTAACGGGCGCGCCGATAATGCATGGCGACGGCGCCGCTGCGGAGCGGCGTGGCCGAGATCAGCTCGAGCCGTCGCGTGCTGGGCACCCCGCCCTGGTAGAGGGTTGGGCCGTGGCCGGCGATCCTGGGTTGGACGAGGAGATTGTACTCGTCGATCAGATCCAGCCGGTCCAGTTCGGTCGCAAGCTTGCCGCTACCCAGGAGCACGCCGGCCGGGGTCGCGTCCTTGAGCCTCTGCACGCCCGTGCGCAGGTCGCCGGCGATGTGGTGGCTATTGGTCCACGGGAAGGCCTTTCGCGTCGACGACACGACGTACTTCGGCTTGGCCTCCAGCTTGACCGCCCACTCGCGTATCGCCGGCGGCGCTTCCTCGTCGCCGCGGGCGACTGCTGGCCAGTAGCTCTCCATCATCTCGTAGGTGACGCGACCCCACAGCATCGCCCCGGCCTCGTCCATGAGGCGAGTGAAGAAGGCGTGCGTCTCGTCGTCGAAAATTCCCTCCTGGTGGTCGACGCAGCCGTCCAGGGTGACGTTGATGCTGAAGGTCAATAGTCCCATGCGGCGAGTCTAGGCCATACAATTGAAAACACGTAGGCCAATTGCTCGTGGTTGATGTTGAACTTCCGCAATGGGTCGAGAGCGAATATTCAAACTGAGACACTACCGGATTTCAGACGGCCTTGACGATGCCGACCACAACGCCCGCCACAGCACCGGCCTCGTCGGCAAACGGCAAATAGAGCCGGACGATGCGGGCAGGCCCACCCGGAAGCTGCGCCTGGTCTTCCATCATCAGCGTGCGCCCGGATGCGAGAACGATGGCCGCCTCATTGTCCGCATCCGCGCTCGACGGCGTGAGCCGGCCGACTGGCTCGCCGGCCAAAGCAACTCCATAGAGCCGGTCGACATCCTTGCCGCTGCGCTCGATCCTCAGCGTCTCATCCGATTCGGACGGGCGCCGGATCACGACGATCACATCATCCAGATCGGCCAGACGCTCGGTGATATTCCCAGCCGGCGGCATGGCCACGCCTTCACCGCGCGCAAGCCAGACGCGATAAAGCTGACCTAGCGCTGGATGTCGGTCCGCCAACAATCGAGAATCCATGCCGGAATCCGTCGCGCCAAGGCTAACCAGATTTTCTGGTTATCTGTATTTCGGTTTAATTGATCTGCCGGTTTCGTCAATGACCGGCAGGGCATATGCAAAAAACGCTTCGCTCGCCAAGGCATATGCGTCTGGTTCAGATCATCGTCGACAAGCGCCGGGAAGCCGGCATGAGCCAGTCCGATCTGGCCGAAGCGCTCGGCCGATACCAGTCCGTCGTTGCCGCCATTGAATCCGGCGGCCGTCGCATCGATGTCGTCGAGTTCCTTGATCTGGCCGAAACGATCGGCTTCGATCCCCATGACGTCATCCGCGAAGTATCTGAAATTGCGACGAAGCGCAAAGCGAAGCGAAAGACGTGATGATCGAACATCAGTGCAATTTTCGCAACGCTAACACATTCTCACCTCCTATATTTCTGAGATGCTAGGCGTCGCCCTTCGGGCCGGGCTCTACGCGCCTCCTGCGGTGGCTTCCGAAGCCCCTTAAGGGTCTTCGCCTCCGGTAACGATCCCTGACGCGCGGGACAGCGGCGGTGGGCATTCCCACGATGAAATCCTCCGCTTTCGCGGGGCTTCCCTTGTGACGACCGGCGTCACTCGGCAAATCGTGATGACGTAAGGGAATGAGGACGATCCTACCCCCAAATGTCGGTCTCGACCGTGCCCGCATTGCATCGAACGGATCGGGAAAGCCCGTATCGTCCGGGCGCTTGTGGAGGCGAGGCAGCCACGTCCCCACGCGGGAGCAATGTCGTTTCTTGCACGCCGCCCCGAACTCGGTGGCAGGCAAGGAGCGGAGAGGGTTCAGCCCGCTCTCATCGTCGCCGGCCCATCGTCAGGGAGAACCGATCACTTCGCCTCGCCGGTGAGGCTGAGGGCCTGTCCGGCCCTCTCAGAGAAGCCCTTGGCGGTGGCAGTGAAAGCGTCGTTCCGATTGCAGCTATCAGGCGGTTCCTCCTGTCCGCCTGTCTCAAGCCGCGTCCATCTCGTCCTCGATAGGCAGGGGTCTGACCGAAGACCGGCGACGCTGGCGTCACCTCGATCTTGAACCCGCAACACGCCGCCTGCGGCTTTTTCCCGCCGCCGGCCAGAGCCGGCTTTGCACCGCGAAGCGAAAAAGTCCTCGCCGGATGTTGCGGGCCGATCGTCCCCGGTCTGCCGACCCCCATCGAAGCCGCGATGGGCGCGGCCCGGTCAGCAGAAGGAACCACCGCAATGGCCACCATCGGCACTTTCACCGCCACCGCCAAGGGCTTCAAGGGCGCGGTCAAGACCTTGAGCCTCAACGTCAAGGCGGTCGAATTCGTCCCCGCCGAAGGCGACAACGAAAAGGGGCCGGACTTCCGCATCTTCTCCGGTGCCACCGAGTTCGGAGCGGCGTGGAAGAAGACCTCGCGCGAGGGCCGCGACTACCACTCCGTCAAGCTGGACGATCCGTCATTCCCGGCTCCGATCTATGCGAGCCTGGTCGAAACGGAGGCCGAGGGCGAGTTCGCACTCATCTGGTCCCGCCGCGCCGCCGAGTGATACCGGCCGCCACAGGGGGAGCCCCGCGAAAGCGGGGCTTCGCCATGTTCAAGTCCGCCGCCGCCCGAAGGAGATACGGCGAGCCGTGCTCCCTTTGCCCTGATCGGCTGTGAAGCGTCCTAACGGCGCTTCTTCGCCGCCTCATACACCTCGGAACGCTCGCGCTTCCCCACAGCGACGACGACCACCGTGACCCTTTCATCCTCGACGCGATAGACCAGCCGATAACCGGCCGAGCGCAGCTTGATCTTGTAGTGATCCGGCATGCCGCGCAGCGCGTCGGCCTGCACATGCGGTTGGCTCACGCGCTCCGCTAGCTTCTTCTTGAACTGTTCGCGCAGCGTCGCGCCGAGCTTGTCCCATTCCTTGCGTGCGGAAGGCAGGAACTCCAGCCTATAAGTCATCGAGGCTGACCGGCACACCCTTCTCGCTCGCGCGCGCCTTGGCGATTTCGACGAGCGCCTGATCGTCGAGCGCGTCCATCATCGCCTCATAGGTATCGGCCGGTACCATATAGGCCATGACCCGGTTGTGGTTCAGGATCGCGACCGCGCTGCCCCGCGCGCCATCGACGATGGCGGTTGGGTTCTTCTTCAGGTCGGAGACGCTGACGGCGATTTCGGCTTCCACGCGCTGCATGGCCTCGTCCTCGAATAACGGCATCAAAATCAGGTCCGATTTCGATATTGAATTTCGAACTATATAGCCCGTCTCCGCGACGATTGCGAGAGGCGGACGGCCATCGACCGGGGCTGACGAAGTCTCCCACAGCCAGCATCGAGTATGGCGAGCTGCGCTCCCTTTGTCCTGATCGGCCGCAGCCGGAGCCTTGCCGATCCTCGGGGGAGCCAAGGGGGACTTTCCCCTTGCTCCCCGCAAATGCCGCCTGTTGCAGAGCAGGGCCGCCGCCTCGCAAGGTGGTCATGACGGTCATCCTTCCCATCATCGGACCCACCTCGCTCGGCCTGGCAGTCCGGCTCCGCGCGCCGGCATGTGCCCCCTCCATTCCCGCGCGCTCTCGCGCCCCCGGAAGGCATGTCGGGGGACATGCCTTCGGCATTTACGGGAAAAGGAGCAACGACCATGAACATCATCAGCACCAGCCAGAATGGCCAGCCCGTTGAAAGCGGCTTCCGCGTGGACATTTCTCGCGGCGAGCGGATCGGCCGCGTGTCTTCGGAATGGTTCTCGCGCCCCGACGATGAGCGCTATCTGTCGCTCACCGAACTATATGACGCCGTGAAGTCCCGCGCAGATCGCGCCACCGCCCGCACCGTGGAGAGCCGCGCCGTGCGCGTGGAGGCGAGCCGGGAGGATACCGAGCGGCTTTCGCTGATCGTCCCCGGACAGGAGGAGCCCATTGCCCCGACGCATTGGAGCTTCGGGCAGTTGTGCAGCCTTGTCGGCGCGCCCGCCACCTATATGCGCCAGCTTCCCGCGCCGCTCGCCGGCATCAACCTGCAGCACGGCTTGCTGTCGCATCGCGCCGAGCTTGTGAAGACGCTGGAAACGGAGGACGGCCGCGTCGAGCTTCGCGCCGTGACCGGCCCGGACTATGGCCGCATCTGGGATCACGAGCTTGTCGCCGCCGTCATGCGGATCGCGGGCAACGGGACGGGCGACACGATGTGGAAGGTGCCGGGCGTGCTGGATTGGGCGACCATGACGCACAATCCCTTTGTGGATGTCACCAAGGACACGACGACGCTCTATGCCAGCGACCGTGACGTGTTCCTGTTCCTGGTGGACGATACCCATCCGATCGAGGCCGGACGCCTATCGAACGGAGAACCGGATTTGTATTTCCGAGGCTTCTATTGCTGGAACAGCGAAGTCGGATCGAAGACGCTGGGCATCGCCTCCTTCTACCTCCGGGCGGTTTGCATGAACCGCAACCTTTGGGGCGTGGAGGGCTTCGAGGAGATCAGCATCCGGCACAGCAAGTTTGCCGCGCAGCGTTTCGCCCATGAGGCCGCGCCCGCCCTGACCAGCTTCGCCCATTCTTCGCCCGCACCTTTCGTCGCCGGCATCAAGGCCGCGCGCGAGCGGATCGTCGCCCGCACCGACGAGGACCGCGAGACCTTCCTGCGTAAGCGCGGTTTCAGCAAGGCCGAGACGGGGAAGATCATCGAGACCGTGTTGCAGGAAGAAGGCCGCCCGCCGGAAAGCATCTTCGACTTCGTGCAGGGCATGACCGCGCATGCCCGCACCAAGCCCCATCAGGACGGGCGGCTTGAACTGGAGGCCAAGGCAAAGACCCTACTGGAGAAAGCCGCATAACCACAGATGCCGCGCGGTCGGTCCATCGACCGTGCGGCTTTCCGTATCCGGAATTTTCCGCCGATCCGTAAATCCGGGTCGGCGGCGCGGCCACGCCTCAACAGCACGGCCGCCGCTCGCCGGGCTCCGCCCGGCTCGCAAAGTCATAGCTGGAGCGGCCTCAACAACCCGAACAAGTGCCGTTTGCAATCGACCTCTCCCGACGATGCACGACACCTTAACTTTAGCCGCCTCATTTTGGGGAACACGGTGCGTGCTCTTGAAAACAGAAGCTTTCCGAAACAGACGGAGGAAACATGCCCCACACGCAAGACTGGATGGCCAACGCCGCCTATCTCTACATCCTCTTTCTCGACCGTCCGGCCGTCGCCTGGGAGCACCTGCGGCGCAATCCCGGCTATCGGAACGACTGGCGCCGCTTTGGCACGAAGCGACGTCCATCGTTGAGCGCACATGCGCAGAATTGGGGGTTACGATTTCTTCGAGAACCCCAAACACGACGCGCGCGATGCGCTGCCATTCTGGCGGCCTGATCCAGACATCGCCCTGCCGATCGTGCCGGACGAAGACCCGGAAACTGTCGCACCGGTCTTCGACCTCTGGACCTTTCCCGGCCGCAAGGCGATCGGCCATGATGGTGGCCGCCTCGCGCTGAAGCTCACCCGGCGCGGCCGCTCCTGGCATGTCCATATCGCCGGCGCGCTCGACGCCACCATGCCTTTCACCTTTGCGATCGCACCGGACGACCGGGCCGATGCCCGCTTGCGCGAGGCCAAGGAGCTGCTGGCCGTGATCGCCACCCGCCAAGCCGGATTTGCCGGCCAGCGCGGCTCGGCCGAGCCGATCATCACCATGCAGTCCTTGCAGGCCCTCGACGGTCATCTCGCCGGAGCTAGCGAGCGCGAAATCGCCATCGCGATTTTCGGCGCACGCATCGTGAAGGAGAAATGGCATGGTGACAGCGAGTTGCGCGCCAGGGTCCGCTATCTCGTCCACCGTGGCCGCGCCCTGATGAACGGCGGCTATCGCCGTTTCCTTTGGGGAGCGACCGCGCGTCGAGCCGGCGAGTATCCCATGCCCGCCGCCGCCCCGTGAGGGAGAAAGCCTACCGGCCAGGATTCTCCATACGCGGCAGGACAGGCTTTCCCCAAGCTGCCTCCCAACCGCTGGACCGGACTTCGCTCGGCCAGCCTGAGACGGAGGCAGCTTCATGGATCGTCCCGAATCCAAACCGGCCAGCCGCTACCTCACCAATGAGGAAGCGGCCGCTTATCTCAAGCTCTCGCCCCACACGCTGAACAAGAAGCGCGTCATTGGCGGCGGACCGAAGTTCCGCAAGCTCGGCTCCCGCGTCGTCTACGCGATCGACGACCTCGAAACCTGGATCGAGGCACGCGCTTGCAACACCACCTCAGATCCCCGCTACGCCCAAGCGCGCTGACGGCAACGCATGGCGGCGCGCAGACACATATCCGAGCGCGACCAGCTCGAACTGTTCCGATCGCGCCCCGGCGACATGGCGACCCGCGACTCGCAGGATCTCATGGCCTATCCCTTCTTCTCCCTCGCCAAGTCGAAGCGCGTCCAGCCGATCAAATTCGAGGCCGGCGACGTCCGCATCCACGTCGAGGCCCCGGCCGAGTTCGGCTTGGCCACCATCTGGGACGCCGACATCCTGATCTGGGCCGCCTCGCAGATCATCGACGCCCGCGACCTCGGCCTGCGCACCTCGCGGCTGATGGCGACGACCCCTTATGAAATCCTGACCTTCATCGGCCGCGGCACATCCGTCCGCGACTATCAGCGCCTCAAGGCCGCGCTCGACCGTTTGCAAGCCACCACCGTCGCCACGTCGATCCGCCAGCCATCCGAGCGGCGCCGGCATCGCTTTTCCTGGATCAACGAATGGAAGGAAAGGCTCGATGCCAAAGGCCGACCGCTCGGCATCGAGCTGATCGTGCCGGACTGGTTCTATGAAGGCATTCTCAACAACGCCCTGATCCTGACCATCGACCGGAATTACTTCGATCTGCTCGGCGGCATCGAACGCTGGCTCTACCGCCTTGTGCGCAAGCATGGCGGACACCAGCCCGGCGGTTGGAGCTTCGATTTCCATCATCTCCACGCCAAGTCCGGCAGCCTCTCGCGCTTCTCGAACTTCGCCTGCGACTTGCGCGACATCGTGCGCCGCCAGCCCTTGCCCGGCTATCGGCTGCGCATCGACCGGCTCGACAACGGCCGCGAACTGCTCGTCTTCGTGCGGGCCACACCGCTTCTGTCCGCTCGTTCAAGGGAGGCTGTGGAAAGGCTGTGAATAGTCTCGTGCTATCGAAGGCATTCGGACTCGTGCTATCGGAGGCGCGACACTCGTGCTATCAAAGGCGCAAATGCGCGCTAAGCAATTGTGGTGCTTTGAAAAAGCCATCCCCTAACTTCTCTAATATGGAATCTAACTTTCTTTATTTATCTAGCGAAACTGTTGATAATTACGACAAATTTCAACTTACAATATACGATTATGTCTCAAGTTATACGAATAAGTACGCTCATGAGAAATCCCATACGATCGTCGCGCAGCCTATCGCGCCAGCGCCCCCCCAAGGGCGACTAATACCCGGATATGACGCCCCTACCTGCTTGGAGGGCGCGTCATGATCGTGGCGCTCCTCAACCAGAAGGGTGGCGTCGGCAAGACGACGCTTGCCACCCATCTCGCCGGTGAGCTGGCGGCCGCTGGCGCGCGTGTCGCCGTCGTCGACGCCGATCCACAAGGCTCAACGCTTGACTGGTCGCAGCGGCGCGCGGAAAGCGGCCTGCCGCGCCTATTCGGCGTTCTCGGGCTGCCCCGCGAGACGCTGCATGCGGAAGTTCCCGACATCGCCCGCGGCGCTGATCACGTCATCATCGACGGGCCGCCGCGTGTGACCGCGCTGGCGCGTTCCTCGATTCTCGCCGCCGACCTGGTACTGATCCCGGTCCAGCCATCGCCCTATGACGTCTGGGCCAGTGCCGAGATCGTAGCGCTTGTCGGCGAAGCGCGACTGTTCAAGCCGCAGCTCCGCGCCGCCTTCGTCGTCAACCGCCGCATCGTCGGCACCATCATCGGCCGCGACGTGCGCGCCGCGTTGCCGGAGGGCTTGCCCGCGCTCACCGCCGACATTGGCCAGCGCGTCGTCTTCGCCGAGAGCGTCGCCACTGGCCGTCTGGCCCGCGAGCTGGAGCCCGGCGGCGCGGCCGCACAGGAGATCAACGCACTCGCTGCCGAGATCATGGGAGGCAGCTCATGAGCGGCAAGCGCGTCACCTTCGGCGCGAAACCCGCCGCACCCACAGTCGATGCCTGGGTGCAGCAGGGCAACGGCGTCGAGGTGGCCGTTCAGGCAACACCGCCGACTTCGGCAGCGAAGGCCGAGATCTACACCGCGCGCCTTACCATCGACGTGACGCCGGAACTGCGTGGCCGCGTCAAGGTCGCCGCCTTCAGGCAAGGCGTCACGGTCGCCGAGATGATCCGCGCGCTGCTCGAAACGCGCTTTCCCGAAGGCGGAGCAGACGCATGACCACGCGCCGCTACACTTGCGTCCTGGCCGTCTTCGAGCGCGACCGCATCAATGTCCGGCTGCGCTTCGGCAAGCCGGTGTGCGAGCGTCAGATCGATCGTCGCAGACGCCTCGCGATGTTCACTCCGGGCAGCACATTCGCGCTATTGCGCTGGGAGGCGAACGCCTATGGCACGACCCTCTCCCATCTCGCCATCATGCGCGCGGTTGCGCCGGGTGAAACGTGCTGCATGTGGCCTTATGTGCGTCCCGGCGCGAAAATACTGCTCTTCGTCGCCGGATGGGGTCAGGTCGAGCGCGCCTTGAAGGCGGTCGACACCGTCGAAGCCCTCGGCGTGGCTCCCTCTGACGCCGCGCCGGAATATTGGCAGCAGGTCCACAACAGGCTCTGGGTGCATGAGACACCGCACACCTATTCGTTAGAACAACATGACGCTTGGCTCCGTCGCCGGGAGCTGCTGTCATGATGGGACGTAGCCTCTTCTTGATGATGACGGCCGCCGGTGTGCTGCTGATCGCAGCACCCGTCTGGTCGGGGCACGCGCCGCGCTTCATCTGGAACGCGTCGGCAAGTGTGCCGGTCGGCCTCTATCGCGTCGAGCCGGCAGACCGGATTTCGGTCACGGACCTTGCCATTGTCATGCCGCCGGAACCGCTCGCCGATTTTCTCGATGCCCGCGGTTATCTTCCGCGCGGCGTGCCGCTCTTGAAGCGCGTGCTCGCGCTCGCAGGCCAAACCGTCTGCCGTGAGGGCTTCGACATTATCGCTTACGGCTGGCGCTACGGGGCGGCTCGTGAGCGTGACAGTCGTGGCCGACCACTGCCTGTCTGGCAGGGCTGCCGCATCGTCCCGAGCGACGCCGCTTTCCTCATGAACTGGGATGCGCCGGACTCATTCGACAGTCGGTATTTTGGCCCGCTTCCCCTCTCTTCCATCGTCGGTCGCGCGGTTCCGATCTGGACCAACGACGGCGACATTGATCCGGCTTCAGAGCCGGTTCCCGACGAGCCATAGGCGGCTCGTGTCCGACCCCAGAAGGAGTGTGCCATGCCGCAGATCGGGACTTTCAAGAAGACGAAGGACGGCTTCACCGGCCGTATCCGGACGCTGACGCTCGACGCCGAGCTGGTCATCAGGTCGGCTGAAAATGCGGACGCCGAAAATGCGCCGCACTATCGCATCTTCACCACCGACGATATCGAAACCGGTGCTGGTTGGAAGCGCACCGGCGAGAGAGCCGGAGACTACCTGTCGCTCGCCATAGACGATCCGTCCTTCACCCAGCCGCTCCGCGCTCACCTGTTCCAGTCGGAAATCGACAACGCGACTTGGAACCTGCTCTGGACACGCCCATCGAAGCGTGATGAGCGGACCTGATGTCATGTGTGGGTCTCGCGAACTGGGATTGACCCTTATCCCTCTGATCGATGGGAAACGGGATCATCCCTCCGACCCGATCGCTGGCCAGACAGCCACCGCGTGCAGTGAAGGTCAGGGGCGGTCGCTTTGCGGCCGGCAACGCCTCGCCCTTGACCGGAGCGAGGACGGTGGCAGGCTGTCGGCGCTCGGACAAGGAGCATGGTGCAATACGTCGTCGCGCTCGCCTCTACGGCGCGCCATGCAAGCGATCATCACCTGTACGCTGATGATGATTTTCGGCGCCGTGGCCCGAGCTGAACCTGCGTCCTCACCGCCGCCGGAGAAAGCGCCCGCGAACCATCAACTATCGGCCGATCCGTGGGCTACACAGATCGCCGAAGCGGCACAACGTTTCGACATTCCGGAGCAGTGGATACGCTCCGTCATGGGTGTCGAAAGTGACGGCGAAACCCGTGTGGTGTCAGCGAAAGGTGCGATCGGCCTGATGCAGATCTCTCCCGCCACCTGGGAGGCGATGCGCAGCCGATACGGGCTCGGCGACGATCCCTTCGATCCGTATGACAATATCACCGCTGGTGCTGCCTATCTGCGCGAGATGTACGATCGCTACGGGGCGCCGGGATTCCTCGCAGCTTACAATGCGGGTTCGGCGCGCTATGAGGAACACAAACTCCTGGGTGTGCCGCTTCCTGATGAGACGCGTGCTTATCTCGACAAGCTCGCGTCGATCATCGGCAGCCCGGCTCCGAGCCTCTTCGCGGGTTCGGAGACGCACACAAACGGTGGTCCGGGAGCACCACTGTTCGCGGTCGACGCGCGGACGAAATCCACCGTCGGCTCGCTCCCATCTCGACCATCTACCGGCACGCTCTTTGTGACCGTCAAGCCACGCGTCGAACACGTCGAACCAGACGACAGCGACAGCCCCGACGTGCAGCAGAAGTGATGGCATAGCCACGATGAAGCACGGATGCGGAGCGCTAGGGGCGTAGGGCAAGATAAAAGGGGACGGCACGCGCCTGTCCCGAAGTTCTTGTCTGCACGTCGGTTGGGGCGGCACGCGGCGGATGAGCCCGCGTGCCTATAGAATTATCAAGCCATTGTTTATGCGTGAGCTTTCGTGTGCTTCATCGCATGGGCTTGTACGGGATTGGCGGGAGCGCCGTCATGCCAGATCGCGACGACAACCGCTTCCGGCCAAGGGTCTCGCCACCAAAATCGCATGGTCGAGCAAGGACGCCAAAGTTCACCGCACGCGTTCTTAAGGCCGTTTCCCATTCTGGGTCGACAAGCGGCCGGTCGTTCAGTTCCGGGCAGGTGCGTTCCGGCGCCCGTCTCGGCCGCGGCCACGTCGCCGCGAAGTTCGCTGGTCAGTCCCTGCGCGGCAGTTCTCGCCGCGTGGTCATCAAGGCCCGCGTGGTCAAGCTGGAGAAGGCCGGTGCGCGCTCGACCATCACCCATCTGCGCTATATCGAGCGCGACGGCGTGACCAAGGATGGCGGCAAGGCCCACGCCTATGACCCCGGCATGGACAAGGCCGATACCACCGCTTTCGAACAGCGCGGCCGCGAGGACCGACATCAGTTCCGCTTCATTGTCTCGCCGGAAGATGCGGTCGATCTTGGCGATCTCAAAGCCTTCACTCGCGATCTCATGGGCAGCATGGAAGCCGATCTGGGGACCAAGCTCGATTGGGTGGCGGTCGATCATTGGAACACTGACAATCCTCACACTCATATCGTGCTGCGCGGTCGCCAGGACGACGGATCGGATCTGGTTATCGCCCGCGACTACATCGCCGACGGCATGCGCAACCGTGCCCGCGAACTGGCAACCGAATGGCTCGGTCCCCGTACTGAGATGGAAATCCGCAACTCCATGTCGCGCGAGGTCGAGCAGGAGCGCTGGACCGGCGTCGACCGGATGATCCAGCACGAGGCGGAGATGGGCATCATCGACCTGGTTAGCGAGCCGGCAGACGCCCAGGCTCGCTTCCGACGCACGGTGATGATCGGTCGGCTCCAGCGGCTCACCGAGATGGGCCTTGCCGACCGCACTGGCAGTTGCGTCTGGGCGCTTCACGACGACGCCGAAACCGCGTTGCGTGGCATGGGCGAGCGCGGCGACATCATCCGTACCATGCAGCGCGTCATGTCCGGCGAGAAGCGTGAGCTGGTCGTGCTCGATGCGATGTCATCACAAACGCCCGTCGTCGGTCGCATCGTCGACAAGGGACTGGCTGACGAACTCTATGATCGCGCCTATCTCGTTGTCGACGGGATCGATGGCCGGGCACACTATGTTCCGCTTTCGGTGAGCGCCGATCTCGAGGCCCTCCCGATCGGCGGCATCGTCGAGACGCGCGCGGCAGTGGAACGCGGGGCGGACAGGACCATCGCCAGCCTCGCCGTGGACGGCGTCTACCGCACCGAACACCATCTTGCGATGGAGCGCGCCGAAGCCAAGCCAAGCTATGATCCGGAGAGCTTCGTCGCCGCGCACGTCCGTCGACTCGAAGCCCTTCGCCGGGTCGGGATCGTCGACCGTATGGAAGATGGCGTCTGGCGCGTGCCAGTCGACCTCGCCGAGCGCGGTAAAGCTCATGATGCCCGCGGCCTTGGTGGTGTCGACGTCGAGCTTCGATCGCATCTGCCGCTTGATCGCCAGACGCGCGCGATTGGTGCGACTTGGCTCGACCGGCAGCGCTTAGGCGACACCTCGTCACTCGCGCAGACCGGCTTCGGCGCCAGCGTTCGAGACGCCATGCGCGAGCGGGAGAACTTCCTCGTCGATCAGGGGCTGGCCGAGCGGCGTGGGCAGCGTGTGCTACTCGCCCGGGATCTGCTCGCCACGCTGCGCGATCGGGAAGTCGAAACCGCTGCCAGAAAGATCGTCGAGGAGACCGGCCTGCATCATCGCGCCATGCGCGACCGAGAACACGTAAGTGGCATCTATCGCCGCTCCATCATGCTCGCCAGTGGTCGCTTTGCCATGCTGGACGACGGCGTGGGATTCAGCCTCGTGCCGTGGCGTCCGGTGCTGGAAAAGCGCCTTGGTCAGACGGTCGGTGGGGTTGTTCGTGGCAATAGCGTCTCCTGGGAGTTCGGGCGGCACAAGGGACTGGGAATTTGACGTCAACCTTGACGCCGAACCGCGCGATGGCCATCTTTGACCCGGGTTTGCCACCTTCGACCTATCGCCGGGTCAAACGGCCTAAAAATTGATCCTCGTGCGACCTCTCGTCAATCCTTGCGGATTGGGCTGGCTGCGTAATCGGCGAACTGCTCGAGCCCGGAACCGAGGACTTGATGATGAAATTGGAAATCACCGCAAACGACGTCGAGGATATGAAGGCAGAGCTGCGTGCAACTCTGCCGGAGGTGAAATCGTCGCACAGGATCGAAGCCCTTGCTCGGGGCCTCGGGTGGAACACCAATGCCGCCATGAGGGCGAGCCTCGCGAATGGCTCAGCCGAGGTTTCCACCAATGAAGGAGCCTTCCTGGGCTATCTCCAGGAGCACGGTTTCGATTCCGAACCTGGACGGATCGCACGCACTTTGGCCAAGGTCGGCATTCGACGTGCGATGGCGCTGGAACCGCTTCTCACTCAATTCGGCTACAATGTTTATCGCGGCCGTTCAAAGACCCCTGAGGAGCGCCGGGCCGAGTTCCTGGCAGACCGAGCGTCAATGCTGGGCGATCACGGCGCCGATGAATTCATCCAAGCATGCCGCTTTCTATCGCAGTTCAGCAAACGTAAGACGATCAACCGGAAATCTTCTAGCTATGGCCTGAAACATCAGGCTGAGCGCTTCGAGGATTCACGGCATTCGCGTGGTTATGTCGCGAACGGAATGCTGATCGCAGCCGCCTTAGCCCTTGGCTTCAAGGTCCAGCAGATCGATCCCGATTCTCCAAATGCATGGTTCAACATCAGCTCCAAGATGACCAATGACGGGGCAAAGCTGGCGTTGGCGGCCTAACCAAGCGGGGGATTGAGAACAGCTCAACTTTATCGTCATTGGCGCTTTCAATTCTTATTGAAAGCGCCAATGACATCGATCGGAAGTGCGGGACCGTGATCCCTCGCATGAGCCAATGCGAAGTCGAGAATGTCGACATGGCCTCTAAGCTGAGCGGTGTATATACCCGCTTGCGTCACTCCATTTTGATGCGCTGCACCAATCGCTATCAGGGTAGATGCCTTTCGGGTACACTAAAAGTAGAATGAAGGTACTGTATTGCGCCGCTATATGCTGTTTGGCTCTGACGCACCCTGGTGCATTAGATATTTCTGATGGTTTACGTGACTCATTGCCGCAATACTAAATTGCTATCAGTAGTAATAAATGGTAAGGAGTAGTGCCGGATCGTATTTAGATCATAGTTGCTGCTGTCGCGCGCAAGAATGGTCTTTGACTTAACCCCTTCAAGCAACAAGCCTTATGCCTTGTCGGCCGTTCGCACGGCCGGAAACGGCGGCTGTTGCAGGAGCGGGAATGACACCGACGAAGGTGTTGATCGGTCAGATGCTGGTGGTGTTCGGCATCGCGCTTGCCGGCACCTGGGCCGCCACGCAATGGGTCGCCTTCGAGCTCGGCTTCCAGCCACGCCTTGGAGAGCCCTGGTTCTTGATCGACGGCCTACCCGTCTACTACCCTTGGCGGTTGTTCGAGTGGTGGTATGTTTATGATGCCTATGCTCCGGACATTTTCCAAACGGGGGGTACGGTCGCTGGCGGCAGCGGCGTCATTGCCGCTCTGTCCGCCATCATCGGTTCCGTCTGGCGAGCTCGGCAGTCGAAGCTCGTCACCACCTATGGCTCCGCCCGCTGGGCCGATAAGACGGACATCGCGGCGGCGGGCCTGACGAAGCCAGCCGGCGTCTTTCTCGGGCTCATGGCCAGCACCTATCTGCGCCATGCCGGCCCCGAACACATCATGGCGTTTGCGCCGACGAGAAGCGGCAAGGGCGTCGGGCTCGTTGTGCCGACGCTGCTGTCATGGCCGCATTCTGCCGTCATCCATGACATCAAGGGAGAAAATTGGACGCTGACCGCCGGCTGGCGCGCGCAGTTCTCCCACTGCCTCCTGTTCAACCCGACCGACCCGAAGAGCGCCGCCTATAATCCCCTCTTGGAAGTCCGCAGAGGCGTCCATGAGGTCCGCGACGTCCAGAACATTGCGGACATATTGGTGGATCCCGAAGGTGCGTTGGAGCGGCGCAATCACTGGGAAAAAACCAGCCATTCGCTTCTAGTCGGCGCCATCTTGCATGTCCTATACGCCGAAGAGGACAAAACGCTCCGCGGTGTGGCCAACTTTCTCTCCGATCCGGCTCACCCGTTCGAGAGGGCCTTGTGGTCCATGATGACCACGGCGCATCTCGGGGAGCCTGGCCCACATCCCGTCGTTGCCAGCGCTGCGCGCGAGGTGTTGAACAAGAGCGAGAACGAGCGCTCCGGTGTGCTTTCGACCGCCATGTCGTTCCTCGGCCTCTATCGCGATCCAACGGTCGCGACCGTCACATCGTGCTGCGATTGGCGCATCGCCGACTTGATCGCCGCTGATCATCCGGTTTCGCTTTATCTGGTCGTGCCGCCTTCGGACATTTCGCGCACCAAACCGCTCATTCGCTTGATCCTCAACCAGATCGGCCGTCGGCTGACAGAAAGCCTCGACGGCTCGGACGGCATCGCCCGCAAGCACAAGCTGCTTCTCATGCTCGACGAGTTTCCGGCGCTCGGTCGGCTGGACTTTTTCGAGAGCGCCTTGGCCTTCATGGCCGGCTATGGACTGCGCTCCTTCCTCATCGCGCAGAGCCTCAACCAAATCGAAAAGGCCTACGGGCCGAACAACAGCATCCTCGACAACTGCCACGTTCGAATAGCCTTCGCGACCAATGACGAACGCACAGCCAAACGCATTTCGGACGCGCTCGGCACGGCGACGGAACTTCGCGCCCAGCGCAACTATGCCGGCCATCGCCTGTCACCCTGGCTGGGACACCTCATGGTATCTCGGCAAGAGACGGCCCGCCCGCTCCTGACGCCCGGCGAGGTCATGCAGCTTCCCGACACTCAAGAAGTCATCATGGTCTCCGGCCATCCACCGGCCAAGGCCACCAAGATCCGATATTTCACCGACAGCAATTTCACTTCGCGCGTGCTGCCGGCACCGGTTCTCTCAGACGATGGATATGCTGATCGGCCGGCTGCGCGAAGGGACGATTGGACCGGCCTTCCGCGGTCGAAATTTTCTATCACCGCTTCTACGGGCGCACAGGCATCGACCGTGCCCGTAGAAGGCGGACATCAACTCGTACCGGAGTTCGACAAAGCCGAAGTCATACGTCTGCATGATGGCCGCGATGACGATCTGTCCGTCCTCGACGATGAGACAGATAACCCCGTCATACGCGACGGTAAGCTCCCCAAACCGGACCGGCAGTTCCGGCGCGCGGCACGTCTGGCCTCGCTCGATCCCGATGACGGGATCGCGCTATGAGCAAAACCCGGCTCAACATCTTTATCGAGCCCGACCATGCCAAGCGACTGCGTCAGCTTGCAGCCCTCAAAGGTGAAGCGAAATCAGCGATCGTCGCGGCCGCGCTCTCTTCCTATCTTTCTCCCGATGGTGCCGACCGGCGAGAGGCGGCGCTTGCCTCACGCCTCGACCGACTGTCGAACCAGTTCGGCCGGCTGGAACGCGACCAGACCATCCTGATCGAGACCCTGGCGCTATTCATCCGCTACACGTTGTCGGTTTCAGCTCCGCTTCCAGAGGCGCATCAGAAGGCGGCTCGCGCGCAGGGGCGCCTACGCTTCGACCAATTCGTCGACCAACTCGGCCGCCACCTGCAGCGTGGCGGCAGCCTCGTTCGGCAGGTCCATGAAGAAATCTTCCCTGATGAAGGTCGCTTCTTCGGCCTGGCCGATGACAACGAGGATCAGGGGTCCGCTGGATCGGAAGACCACGATGCCGAGGCGGCGCCGCCATGATGGACAGGCCGCGCTCCCCGTCCCGGATCGTCAGCGATCGCCAGGTCCGCATGCTGCGCAGCGCCATGGGGCCGGCGATCATCGCCGCGCTCGACGATCCGGACGTCGTGGAAGTCATGCTCAATCCCGATGGAAAGCTTTGGATCGACAGGCTCGGCTCGGGCCGCGAGCCCACGGGCGCCACCCTCTCTCCGGAGGATGCCGCGCGCATCATCAAGGTCGTGGCGAACCATGTCGGCCTCGAGGTCAACCGCGAGCATCCGATTCTCTCCGCCGAGTTGCCGGAAACGGGTGAAAGGTTCGAAGGCGTCCTGCCGCCCATCGCCGTCGCGCCGATCTTCGCCATCCGCAAGCGCGCCGCCGGCGTCATACCGCTGGCCCGATATGTCGCCAACGGCATTTTGACCGAGGTGCAGGCAGATTTTCTGAGGAGCTCTGTCCTCGATCGACGGAACATCATCATTGCCGGTGGAACGTCGACGGGAAAGACCACCCTTGCCAACGCCCTGCTCCAAGAGATCGCAGCCACCGGCGATCGCGTCCTGGTGCTCGAAGACACGATCGAGCTGCAATGTGTAGCCGACGATCATGTGGCTCTCCGGACAAAGGCTAATACCGTCTCCACCGCCGATCTGGTGCGTTCCACCTTGCGGCTTCGCCCGGATCGCATCGTTGTTGGCGAGGTGCGCGGCGCCGAAGCTCTGGATCTCCTGAAGGCGTGGGGAACCGGGCACCCCGGCGGCATCGCGACATTGCATGCAGGCTCGGCGCGGGGAGCACTCACCCGGCTGGAGCAGCTCATACAAGAAGTCGTCGTCACCGTGCCGCGCGCGCTGATCGCGGAGGCCGTGGACATCATCGTCTTCATCGCCGGGCGCGGTAGCAAACGCCGCGTCGAGGACATCATCCGCGTCACGGGCCTCGACGGCGATACCTACGCAATAGAGCACTTCACAGGAGATTAGGGATGCCGCCCATCACGTCCGTATTCACGCTTTTCCTGAATGCTGGAACAAACCAGAAACGTAGATCCGCAAGTGCGGATTCGTGCGTTTCCGTAAATCCGGAGACACGCATTTCAGCAAATCCGCTTTCGAGCGTTGCAGGAAAGTTTCGAAACCGGATCTCCGGAACGGCGGCTTTGCTGATGTCCGCCTTTCTGGTTTCCCCAGCTTACGCCGCTGGTTCGTCCATGCCATGGGAAGCGCCCCTGCAATCCATCCTTGAATCGATCGAGGGGCCGGTTGCCAAGATCATCGCCGTGATCATCATCATCGTGACCGGGCTCACCTTGGCGTTCGGTGATGCCGGCGGCGGCTTCCGCAAGCTGGTCCAGATCGTCTTCGGCCTCTCCATCGCCTTCGCCGCCAGTTCCTTCTTCCTCAGCTTCTTCAGCTTTGGCGGTGGAGCGCTGGTCTAATGGCGGTCCATGCCGACGGCTTCGAAGTGCCGCTGCACCGCTCACTGACGGAGCCCGTCCTGCTGGGCGGCGCCCCGCGATCGGTGGCGATCCTCAATGGGACACTCGCCGCCGCCATCGGCATCGGCCTGCATCTGTGGATTGGCGGCATCGTGCTCTGGATGGCGGGCCATGCGCTCGCCGTCTGGGGGGCGAAGGCCGATCCCCAGTTCATGGAGGTCTTCGCCCGCCACCTGAAGCACCGCGCGTTTCTGGAGGCGTGAGTTCATGATGAACCTTGCCGAATATCGCACGCGCCCCGCGAGCCTCGCGGACTATCTGCCTTGGGCCGGGCTGGTCGCATCGGGCGTCGTGCTCAACAAGGACGGTGCGTTCCAACGCACCGCGCAGTTTCGTGGCCCCGATCTCGACAGCGCAACGGAAAGCGAGCTGGTGGCGACCACCGCCCGGCTCAACAATGCGCTGAAGCGCCTCGGCTCCGGCTGGGCCCTATTCGTCGACGCTGAACGGCGCATCGCCGCCGGATATCCCATCTCGGAATTTCCCGACGCGGTGTCGTGGCTCGTGGAGGAAGAGCGGCGCGCGGCGTTCGAGGAAGCGGGCACGCATTTCGAGAGCGCCTACTACATCACGCTCGCCTTCCTGCCGCCGTCCGAAAGCAAGGCCCGCGCCGGCCAGCTCCTCTACGAGAGCACGGAGCGGCGCTCTGTGAATTGGCACGACCATCTCTCAGCCTTCATTTCCGAGACCGACCGCTTTCTCTCCTTGCTCGACGGCGTCATGCCGGAGATCCGCTGGTTCTCTGATGAGGAAACGCTGACTTACCTGCACGCTTGCATCTCCACGCACCGGCACCCTGTCGCCGTTCCCCAGGTGCCATTCCATCTCGACGCGCTGTTGCCCGACTGCGATTTCACTGGTGGATTGGCGCCGATGCTGGGGGACCAGCATGTGCGTGTGCTGACCATTCGCGGCTTTCCGCCCTCGACCTGGCCCGGCGTCCTTGATGACCTCAACCGTCTCGGCTTCGCCTATCGCTGGTCCACACGTTTCCTGTCACTCGACAAGGCGGAAGCCGAACGCGAGCTGACCAAGGTGCGGCGGCAATGGTTCGCGAAACGCAAGGGTATCGTCACGCTGCTGCGCGAAACGATCTTCCAGCAGGAAGTTTCGCTGGTCGATTCAGACGCCGCCAACAAATCCGCCGATGCGGACGAAGCATTGCAGGAGCTGGGCTCAGATGCCGTGGCCTATGGCTATGTCACGGCCACCGTTACGGTCATGGACAAAAGTCCGGACCTCGCTGACGAAAAGCTGAAGGCCGTCGAGCGGATCATCCAGGGGCGTGGCTTCGTCACCATTCCGGAGACGCTGAACGCGACGGAGGCATGGCTATCCTCGATCCCTGGACATGCCTACGCCAATGTTCGCCAGCCGCTGATCTCGACTCTGAACCTCTCACACATGATGCCGGTCTCGGCGGTTTGGGCAGGCCCCGAGAAGAACGGCCATCTCGATGCTCCGCCGCTGATCGTCACCCGCACGACCGGCGGCACGCCGTTCCGGCTCGTCACTCATGTCGACGATGTCGGCCACACTCTGATCGTCGGCCCCACCGGTGCCGGCAAATCCGTGCTGCTGGCAATGCTGGCGCTCCAATTCCGCCGCTATGCCGGCTCTCGCATCTTCATCTTCGACAAGGGTGGCTCGGCTCGCGCCACCGTCTTGGGCCTCGGCGGCGAGTATTACGATCTCGGATCCTCCGACGCCATTTCCTTTCAGCCGCTCGCCCGCATTGAGGATGACGATAGCCGCTCGTGGGCGGCCGACTGGATCGCCGGCCTGCTCGGGCACGAACATGTCGAGATCACGCCCGATGTGAAGGACGCCGTCTGGTCGGCGCTGACGAGCCTTGCGTCCGCCCCACGTGAGGAGCGAACGCTCACTGGCTTTTCCACGCTGTTGCAATCGAACCGGCTACGCCAGGCGCTGCAACCCTACACGCTGTCGGGGCCGCATGGCCGGCTGCTGGACGCTGATGCCGATCGGCTTGGCATCGGCGACGTGCAGGGCTTCGAAATGGAGGAGTTGATGCACACGGCGAGCGCCGTGACGCCGGTACTCACCTATCTTTTTCATCGTCTCGATGAGCGTTTCGACGGATCGCCCACGCTGCTCGTGCTCGATGAGGCTTGGGTATTTCTCGACGATCCCATCTTCGCTGCGCGCATCCGTGAATGGTTGAAGGTGCTGCGCAAGAAGAACGTCGCCGTCGTCTTCGCCACCCAGTCGCTTGCCGACATCCAGCGTTCCGCCATCGCGCCGGCCATCGTCGAGAGCTGCCCGAGCCGGATCTTCCTGCCGTCGCCGCAGGCGAGCGAACCGCAGCTCCGCACGATCTATGAAGGATTTGGCCTCAACAGCCGCCAGATCGATATCATCACGCGGGCTCAGCCGAAGCGGGATTATTACTACCAATCCCGTCTCGGCAATCGGCTGTTCGACCTCGATCTCGGACCTGTGGCGCTCGCCTTCGCCGGTGCCAGCCGCCCCGAGGATCATCGCCAGATGGACGACGTCCTCGTGTCCCATGGGCGCGATGCCTTTGCCGCAGCATGGCTCGACGTACGCGGGCTCGCTTGGGCAGCCGACCTCATCCGCCAATTCCCGCTTCCGGAAAATCAGGAGACCGCATCATGAGGACACCACTTTATCTTGCCGGTGCCTGCGCGATCGGCTTTGCTTTCGCGCCGCCGGCCGCGGCGCAGATCGTTTTTGATCCGAACAACTACAGTCAGAATGTGCTGTCGGCGGTCCGGGCACTGGACCAGATCAACAACCAGATCAAGAGCCTGCAAAACGAGGCTCAGTCGCTCCTCAATCAAACGAAGAACCTGACGAGCCTCGATTTCTCCGTACTAAGCGAGCTCAAGCAATCCGTCGCCAAGACGGAGCACCTTATCAGCGAGGCCGAGGGCCTGAGCTTCGACATATCGGCGATGGAACGGCAATTCCAGCAGCTCTACCCGAAGGAATACGCCGCGTCCGCGTCGAGCGATCAGATCCTCGCCGATGTGCGAAAGCGCTGGGAGCAGTCTCGAGCCGCTCTGGAAACGGCCATGAAGATGCAGGCGCAGGTCTCCGAAAACCTCGCCTCCGATGAGGCTACTCTCGGCGATCTCGTCACTCGCAGCCAGTCGGCAACGGGGAATCTCGACGCGACGCAGGCGACCAACCAGCTCCTCGCCCTTCAGGCTAAGCAGGCGATTGACGCGTCCCGGCTCAAGCTCTCTCAGGACCGCGCCGTCGCCGCGGAACAGGCCCGTGCCGTCGCGGAGGAAGAGCGGGCGCGTGAGGTTCGCCGCCGATTCATGGGTGACGGCAACAGCTATGCGCCGGCACCCGTCCGGTTGTTCCGCGATTGAGGGGCCCGCCATGCTCAGACAAATTATTATCCGTCTCTCTGTCGTGGCCGCGATTGCCATCGGCGCCGGACTTCTCGTCCAATCCGCGTGGGCGGCCGACACCGTGGATAGCCTCGCCGCCGACTCGCAACGGCTCCGTGAGGTGCAAAAGCTGTGCAAGGACGACTGGGCTGGGACCGGCGACGAACTATGCACCATGGCCAGCAAGGCGCAGCGCCGCCGTTTCATGGGTTCGGGCAAAACACCTTACACCTCACATCCGGTCGATCTATTCCCGTCGCTGAAGAAGAACGGAACTTCGGAGAAGACCAATCCCATTGTGCCGGCCGCGGAGTGATTGTCCATGGACGATCTCTCCGTCATCGACCGTTTCACCGACACCTTCTCGCAATATATCGACAGCGGGTTTGGCCTGCTTCACGGTGAGATCGCTTACCTTTCGGCGACGCTCATAGCCATCGATATAACGCTCGCTGGCCTGTTCTGGGCCTTCGGAGCCGGCAATGACGAGATTCTAGCGAAGCTCATCAAGAAGGTCCTCTATGTCGGTGCCTTCGCCTACATCATTACAAACTTCAATTCGCTGGCCGGCATCATCTTCAGATCCTTCGCCGGGCTAGGCCTGACCGCCTCTGGCTCCGGCCTGTCCCAGGACGATTTCCTGCGTCCCGGTAAGCTCGCCTCCGTCGGCATGGACGCCGGCCGGCCGATCCTCATGCAGATAGGCGACTTGTCCGGCTTCACCTCCGTCTTTTCCAACATCGACACCATCGCCGTTCTGTTCCTCGCCTGGCTCGTGGTCATCGTCAGTTTCTTCGTGCTCGCGGTGCAGCTCTTTGTGACGTTGCTGGAGTTCAAGTTGACCACGTTGGCCGGCTTCGTGCTGGTGCCCTTCGCATTTTGGAACAAGACGGCCTTCCTGGCCGAACGCGTGCTCGGCAATGTCGCGTCGTCCGGGATCAAGATCTTGGTCCTTGCCGTTATCGTTGGCATCGGCAACGGCCTCTTCGCGGAATTTCGCGCCTCGGCGGGAACAGAGCCGTCCATCGATCATGCGCTGGCGATCATGCTGGCGTCGCTCGCCATGCTTGGGCTGGGCATCTTCGGCCCGTCGATCGCGACGGGTCTCGTCTCCGGAGCCCCGCAGCTCGGCGCGGGTGCAGTCGCCGGCACCGCCCTCGCCGCCGGCGGCATGGCGGTCGCGGCAGGCGCCGGAGCTATCGGCGCGGCACGGCTTGGCGGGGCCGCTATCGGTTCTAGCGTCAAGGCGGCATCCACCATGTCGGGCGGCGCGCGCGCCGCCTTCGAACTTGGTGCAGCGACGTCCGGTGCATCGGGCATGGGAGCCGTTGGAGCTGGTCTTGCTAGCGTGGCGCAAGCGGGTGGTGGCGCCGTCATGCAGGCGGGTCGCAGTGTCGTGTCACGCGTCGCGGGCACGGTCGGCTCACGTGCTTCCGCTGGCGCCCGTGGCGCCTGGACGGCTACCGGCGGCAAACCCATGGGGGCGATGGGTGGGGCTGGGAACGATGCGTCGTTCGCCGGTGCCGGTGGTGCTCCCGCATGGGCCAATCGCGTGAGACATGGACCGCGCAACTCGCACGTCTCCCACGGAGCAACCACTGCGGCTCACGCCCTTCGCTCGGGGGATCATGGCGGCTCCGGAGCCAACCCATCCCTGCGACAGGAGGATTGAACAATGCGCTTCAAACGCGCTGGCGTGCGCTATTCGCAGACGTCGGAACCCGCCACGCCCTATCAGGCCGCCGGCCAGTTGTGGGATGAACGCCTAGGCTCCGCCCGCGTTCAAGCACGCAATTGGCGGCTCATGTCCTTCGGCTGCCTGACACTTGCCGTGGGTATGGCTGGCGGTCTGCTGTGGCAGGCTGGCCGCTCCACCGTCACGCCCTATGTGGTCGAGGTCGATCAGCTCGGTCAAGTCAAGACCGTTGGCCCGGCCGTGGAAGCCTATCGGCCGACCGACGCCCAGATTGCCTACGCGCTCGCGCGCTTCATACAGAATGTGCGCGCACTGCCCACCGATCCCATCGTGGTGCGGCAGAACTGGCTGGAGGCTTACGACTTCACCACCGATCGCGGCAGCGCCGGGTTGAATGACTATGCGCGTGCCAACGATCCGTTCGGCAAGGTCGGCAAAATGTCGGTCGCCGTCGAGGTCACCAGCGTCGTGCGCGCATCGGACAGCTCCTTCCAGATCCGCTGGATCGAGCGGCGCTATGAGAACAATCAGCTTGCCGGCACGGATCGCTGGACCGGCATCCTCACCATCATCATGCAACCACCGCGCACCGAGGACCGGCTGCGTAAGAATCCTCTCGGCATTTTCGTCAACGGCATCAACTGGAGCCGTGAACTCGGCGCCGGCGGGTCGTGAAGGAGAAAAGGATCATGACCCGCATGCTGCCATTCCGCATTCTCCTCCTCTCGTCCGTCACGTTGCTGGCGGGTTGCGCCGGGAAAACACCGCCGCCGGAAATCTCCCTGGATGAACCCTACGAGGCGAGCCGGATCGTCGAGCCGGCTGGTCCCGTCGAAATAGTCGAGCTGCCGAAGCCATTGCCACTGCCCGGCCAGTTGAAGCCGATGCCGGTCAAGGGCGGAACAGTTGAACCTGCCGATCCGAAGCTACGCGTCACGACGGCCAATGATGCGGCCCGCGTGCAACCGACCCGCACCGGCTATGTCAATGCAACGCAGGTCTGGCCCTACATGGCTGGCGCGCTCTATCAGGTTTATGCGGCGCCTGAAAAAGTAACGGACATAGCCCTGCAGAGCGGCGAAGAGCTGATCTCCGTCTCGGCCGGCGACACCGTGCGATGGGTAATCGGCGACACGACCAGCGGTGGGGGCGGAAGCCAGCAAACCCACATCCTGGTGAAACCCACGCGGCCGGATCTGAAGACCAATCTGGTGGTCAACACCAACCGCCGGACCTACCTCCTCGAACTCACATCGACGCCCCAGACCTGGATGGCATCGGTTTCCTGGGACTATCCACACGACCGTCTTCTCGCACTGCAACGTCAGAATGATCGTGCGGGGACTGTCACGCCGGTCGCAAATGCCGTCGCGCTCGAGCGAGTCCAGTTCCGCTATGAGATCACAGGCGACAATCCATCGTGGCGGCCGACCCGCGTCTTCGATGACGGTGAGAAGGTCTATATCCAGTTTCCCGCCGGTATCGCCCAGGGCGAGTTGCCGCCGCTGTTCGTTGTCGGCCCCACTGGGGAAAACCAGCTCGTCAACTACCGCGCAAAGCCGCCTTATTACATCGTCGATCGCCTGTTCGGTGCGGCGGAGCTTCGTCTCGGCGGCGAGAAGCAGCAGATCGTGCGTATCTCGCGCACCGACGGCAACCGGCGGGGGATCTTCGGGCTATGACCGTGCCACCCAAATCCCCGCCACCCGATCTCGCCATTCGTGCCAAGCCGCGTCCCGTGACCCGTCTCAATCGCTGGACCTTGATGGTGCTCGCCGGCGCCGTCTCTACCGCAGTGCTTGGCGCGATGATTTGGGCGTTGCAAAGCCGGGACAGATCAGCCCGGACCGGTGAGGAGCTCTACAACACCGATCGCGTCAACCCGGCGGAGGGGCTGCAAACGTTACCGCGCGACTATACGCAGGTTCAACCACCGAAGCTCGGTGCCCCCTTGCCCGGTGAGCTCGGTGGGCCAGTCGTGCGCACCGAACGGGAGGCGGGCATTCCGCCCATGCCCGAGCGGCCGAGTTTCAGGGCTGATCCGGAAGAGGATGCCAAACGCGCGGCGCGCCTTCGTGCCCAGCAGGAAGCGGAAGCCGCAGCGAAAGCAGCCGTGTTCTTTCAGACGACACGCCCGAAGCAGGAGGTATCGGCAACCGCGGCCGCCTCGCCGGAGCCAAACCGGCTCGATCTCACCGCCATACGCGCTACCGGTGCGGAAACTACCGTTGCTCCGCCCGTCGATGAAATGACCACGCAGAATATGCAGGATCGCAAGCAGGCGTTCGCAAGCCGCGAAGCCGACCAGAAGATTTACGGATCTGGAACTCTCCAAACGCCACGCTCGCCCTATCAGGTAATGGCCGGCACCATCATTCCGGCCGCCTTGGTGACGGGGATCAATTCCGATCTGCCGGGCCAGATCATCGGCACCGTCACCGAGAATGTCTACGACACGGCGACGGGCAGGCATCTCTTGATCCCCCAGGGCGCCCGCCTGATGGGCCAGTACGACTCCGGCGTCGCCTTCGGCCAGAGCCGTGTGCTCCTGGTCTGGAATCGCCTCGTCATGCCGGACGGCTCCTCCATCGTGCTGGATCGTCTTTCCGGCGTCGATACGGCCGGCTATTCGGGCCTCGAAGATGAGGTGGACAATCACTGGTTCCGCCTGATCGGAGGCGCGGTCCTCTCCTCGCTGCTCGGCATCGGCGCCGAGTTGGCAGCGCCTCAAAATCAGGGAACGAACGGCGATCAGGTCATCATCGCGACGCGCGACGGCGCCCAGGACACCATCAACGATGTCGGCCAGCAGATCACACGGCGAAATCTCAATATCCAGCCGACCTTGAAGGTGCGACCGGGCTTTCCGGTCCGCGTCATCGTCAATAAGGATCTCATCTTGCGACCCTATCGCGCCACCCCGATGACGGCTGACATCAGGAGGGATGATTGACCAGAAAACTTAGCCTCGGACCGGTGCCGAAAGCCGAAACCGTCAAACTGACCATCACCATGACGGTGCAACTTCGGGCCGACCTCGATCGATATGCCGCTCTTCATTCCGAGCTCCATGGCACGGTTGTCGATGCTTTGACGTTGGCCCCACTCATGCTCGAAGCCTTTATTGCTCGTGATAAGGGATTCCGTGCCGCGCGGCCTGGCCGTAGAGGCTCTTTAAATAATCGTCCGAGCTCGCTCGATGAAACGAGATAGTGGCTCGTTGAATGTCCCCTCACGCACCATCAACCAAGTCTTCAGATCAGCGGGCGCATCGCTCAGAGGCCGGAGGGCAAGGCCATCCACCTCGACCGCCTCAAGTTGAGCGGCGGTCGCTATTCCGATGCCATAGCCCGCAAGAACCAGCGTAACCAACATCGGAAGCGTCGTGGTGCGACTTACAATATCGGGGGTCGAACTTGCGGTTCGAACGAGCTGTTCGATCTGTGATTGCTGGCTAAGACCCGTATCGGGTCGACTTAGAATGAGAGGCTCCTTAACAATCCCAGACAGTTCGATCCGTTTCTTTCCAGCCAGGGGGTGACCACTCGGCATCAAAGCGATCGGCGGATCTCGCCAGACTGCTTCGGACAAAATCCCCTTGCCGTATCCGCTCTCCGGCGTGAGCGCCGCATCAAGAAAGCCGCTTCTCAAGCCCTGGACAATCTGCGCCACTGACGCTTCATGGACATGCACGACGACTTGCTGATTTTCCTGTTTTACTTCTGATATCAGTCGCGCGAGGCGCGGCAATGGCACACCGTCGCAAATGGCGAGGTGCAAATGGCTGAGTGTGTCTCCCGCCGCTGCTGCGGTGCGAACATCTATGCGTGCTTCGTCAGCGGATGCGAGGAGCGCGCGCGCATGGGCAAGAAGACGTTCCCCGGCTGGCGTTAGCTTCGTGGAGCGCCGTGTGCGCTCGAATAATACTACGCCAAGGCGCCGTTCGAGTGTCTTGATCGAACGGGACAATGGTGACTGTTCGATGCCCGCGCGCTGCGCACCACGTGTAAAATGGAGCTCTTCCGCGACCGCCACGAAATGGCGAAGATGACGAAGCTCCATTCCCGCTCCCGTTGACATTCAAAGGTTAGATTCCGAACCCACGAGTTGCGGCACTTTCAGCGACGTGCAATTCCCGGCTTCCGGGGGGAAATCGCGATGGATCGGGATCGTTTCTGGCTGGCGGATGCGCGGTTCTCACGGATCGAGCCTCATTTTAGAGAGACACGCGAAGCAAGCCGCGTGTCGACGACCGCCGGGTGGTCAGAGGCATCGTCCATGTTGAGGTCCGGTGTGCTACTGGATTGACGCACCGCCCGACTACGGGCGGCGCAAAACGCTCTACAACCCGTATATCCGGTGGGCTATTAAGGGGTCTGGATCGATCTCTTCCATGCTCTGGCGAGCGTAGGCGGTCCTCCGGCCCAAGTGCTTATCTCGACAGTTCTGCTGTGAAAGCGCACTGCTCGGCCTCGGGCGGAAAGGGGGAAGCCAGGCTATTGGCCGATCGAGTAGCGGGCGCACGACCAAGATCCACACGCTCACCAACCGACGCAGGAAGAACTGCTTTTCGCCGGTGTTCTACAGAGACCGCAAAGCAATCAAGCACTTGCTCTGCCGCCCCAAGGAGTTCCGACGCGTCGCCACGCGACATACCGCCTCGCTGCCAACTCCTGGCCTCTGTTTGCTTCGCCGCGACCGTCAGCTACTGCTTATGAATCAGGACCCCAAATCGATCTTATTGATCAACGCTATCTTCCCGAGGATGCTCGGGAAGCATCTCAGCCTGCCCCGTCACTGCATCATGCCCATTGGCCCCATCGGGCTCATCATCAGTTGATCAGCCGCGCGCTTCTGCTCATCGCTGAAGCCCGCATAGAGCGGTGCTACCACTGCTTTGATCTTCTCGATCGTTCGGAGGCAGGCGGTAAGCGCCTTCTCGGTCTCGTCTATGCGAGCCGGCAGAGACCCGCTGCGCGCCTGCATCATGCCCTCGCGCACCCCCGTCATGGCCGTCGCGCTGGCCCGGACGGTCTCCGCAAATGTGCTCCACTGCTTCTCCTGCGCTGCCGTGACCTTGAGTTCCGCCTTCAAGAACGCCAGCCGGCCCTCGATGTGGTCCGTCATCATTCCCATCATGGGTATGGCGCCGTTACCCGTCATCGACATCATGCCACCCGTCGGAATCGGCGGTCCGGGCACATTCATCGATTGGGAAGGGGCCGCGGCTCCGTCAGCCGGATGATGTTCATCAGCCGCCGAGGCGGGAGCACCAGCCAGGAGCATGACGCCGAAAAGAAGAGGCGAGATTATCTTGATCATCCAAGTAGACTCCAAATTGATGTGATGCATTGCCTACCGAAACCGTCACCAACCCGTGGATTTTTAACCCGCTAGGCCGAATTGCATGCCTTCAGCCCTGGTCGGCACGGCTATGTTTCGGACCGCTGAGCCATGGAATGAAGCCCGGAACGTCTTGCATGTATCGTTCATAGTCGGAGCCAAATTCCGCTAGAGACTCGCGCTCTTCGGCGCGCGCGAGACGCACGTACATGAACACCAGCACCGGGAACATCGCGAGCGTCAGCAAGGTCGGCCATTGCAGCAGGAAGCCGAACATCACCAGCACGAAGCCGACATATTGCGGGTGCCGCACATAGGCGTAGACGCCGCTGGTTGCGAGCGTGCGATGGCGTTGTGCTTCGTAAAGCACCTTCCAGCCGGCCGAGATCAGAATAAAACCGCCGCCGATGAACACGAAGCTCAGGAGGTGAAACGGCCCAAAATGCGGATTGGCCCTCCAACCGAACATCTCTTCGAGAAGATGCCCAGCATCGTGGGAAAACCAATCGACCCCGGGAAAGCGGCTCTGCAGCCAACCCGAGAGCAGATAGATCGTCAGCGGGAACCCATACATCTCGGTAAACAGCGCGACTAGAAAGGCGCTGAAGGCTCCGAAGGAGCGCCAGTCACGCTTCGTCTGCGGCTTGAAAAAGCTGAAGGCGAAAAAAATGAAGATCGCCGAATTGATTATCACCAGCGACCAGAGGCCATAAGCGGGAACATCGTCGTGCATAGTCGACCTCCGGCCGTTGATCGTCGCTCAATGTTTGTGGGGCTGGTTCTGTTCGGCGTCCGCCGATCCCCGTCCGCTGTTGCCCCCGTGCCCGCCATGGCCTCCATGCATGACGACATGCATCAATGGGCAAGCGAGGATCAGTAGGAAGGGCAAGTATCCGAGGTACGGGATCAGATGCGCACGATGCTCCGTAACGAGAAAGAAGCCGCCGATCACGAGAAAAGCGATCAGAACCCAATTCGCACGGGAGCTAAAAAGGCCGCGTGCCTCACCGTCGTGGCTGCCGTGTTCCATCAAGAACTCCACCCATCAGATCACGGCGCGCCGACGCGCCTGACACCCGCCGCTCAGCGGCGACGCGACCGACATCAGCCAAACGCCATCCTCCGAACGGATCAAACTCGTGGGGAAGCATCGCGGGCCACGCGTTCTGAATCTTTGATCCCGGTTAAACATGCGTCGGGTATCGGTCGACGCAGCCGGGCCGATCAGATCCCTCGTCCTGTCACGCAGCTGCGAGCTGGTGGAAGCTGGCCACAAGTTCTAGGATCGCGCTGGCGCAGGAGCCAAGCCGCACATCGATCCCTGTGGCGCTCAGTCTCCGCTTTTCCGCTTCACCGATGAAGCTGCAGATCAGCCGCCCCGATCCAGCGGATACGATGAGATCGCACAGCGCGTCGGGTGTGCGCTCGAGATTGGCGCGGAACTCCGTCGCACCGGTGTCCGTGTCCACAATCCATATTCCATCGCACTTGCCGAAAAAGGGGCAGAGCATCGGGTCTGGTTCGGATTTCATCACGGTGACCGCGATGCGACTTGCCCATGAGGGCAATACGCAAGCGTAGCTAGCCATCGGTTCCTCGCTTGAAGACCAGCAAATTTTAAAAATTATGACGCCGGGTAACATATCTGACTTTAAACTCGATCAAACATTCGCTCGGAAAGCCGGTGTCCTGAGCCTAAGGCGTCGAGTGATCGCGGGAGGTCCGATCTGTGAGCCGGCTTCCGTTGACCTGGATCAAGATCGCTCGGCCATACTCCGTATAGGTTTTAAGGGGGCCGTATAGTAGCTTGCGGATGAGGCCTCCTTGGGTCACCGGAAGGGGCAAATGCTGCGATTCCTTGCCATATTGATCTCTGCTGCGGCGATCATCATGATGCTGGCCGGACAGAGCATGGCTGAGGCAGCACCGGCCAGAACCGGCGATACTGCCTCCGGGGTGACGACGTATGCTTCTGATCACGAAGCCCACGATGACGGATGCGAGCACTGTCCGGAGTGTCCGAATTCGCACAAACGTTGCCCGCTGAGTAGCTGCTGCGCGGCGGCGTGCTCGACGACTTTGGCACCTCTTGCCGGCAGTTTGCCAGCCCTGGCCTTCGAGCGCTCTTCAGCCGGGATGCGGGCCAAGGACGACGATCCAGGCTCGGTCACCTTCGGACTCGATCCTCCAGTTCCTCGACGCTCGACCTAGCAGGTCGATCAGCTCAGCGGAAAGCAATCCCGTTGCCAACGGTCCACGCCTCGCGCGGACTGCACGCACGGCTGGATTGAACAATCCTCGCCACTGCCGCGCCACCAAGGCGGTCGGCTGAGCCGCACGACCTGGTCAGATGGATTCAGCCTCCAGGTGAACCCGATCAGATCGAGGACTGTAATATGACTCCGAGCCAAGCGTCTTATCCAAAGAACACGATCCGAGCGTCGCGGGATCCCGCCCATGGCGGGTACGAAACTCTGCAGCCCGGGCTGGTCCGGTCCCCTGATCCTTGGGGCGCCGCAAACACCTTTCGTGATGCGGAAAGGAATGCCCGTATGTCGATGTCTGAGAGTGCACCGGCGAAGGAACTCTTGGCATGTCAGGTATGCTTCACGCGGGCTAGCCGGGGTCTGTGCACGGACTGTCAACCAGGCTCGCCATGTGCAATTGCGGCCTACAAGTCTGGTGACCACGAACTCAAGGCCGGTCAAGACCTTTTCAGCCTCGGTGAGCCGTGCGATTCAATTTATAATCTCACCGAAGGTTGGGTCATACTCTACAATCTATTGGAAGATGGGAGGCGCCAGATTTTGCACTTCGCACTGCCGGGTGCCGTTCTCGGCTTCCATCCCGGCGGCGGTGCGATGATGACATATGGTGCGCAAGCGTTGACGGATGTCGTCGTCAGCACGATTCCGCACAAGGCCTTGCAGTCGATTGTCAACCAGAAGCCCGAATTCGGTCTTCGCCTTGCCTGGCTGGTCGCGCGAGATTGCACCTTGGCTTATGATCGCCTGACCAGCATCGGGCGTCATTCTGCGCGTGAGCGCGTTGCCCATCTCCTGCTAAAGCTATTCATCCGCTATCGCGCGCAGTGGCCGGGCAGCCAGATCGAGGAGATGCACCTTCCGTTGACCCAAGAGCACATTGGCGATGCGACGGGTCTGACCTTCGTCCATGTCAACCGAGTGTTGAGGGATCTGCGAAAGGAGGGCATCGCCGAGTTCCATTATAGACGACTTCGGATCCTCAATCCCGACAAGCTGGTCGACGTCGCTGGGATCGATCCCCAACTCGTGATGTCCTGGGTCCGCTAGCAGGCCGATGATTGTCCCCGCCGGCATGGAGCCGCTGCGATGCTTCGGTGACGCGATCACCAGCTATGATCGCGCATGTCCGTGACCGGCGGAATTTCTAGCCGTGCCGAGACAGGAACACTATAGATGGCCTGGAAGACCCGCTCCTCCGCCGTGTCGCGTTGCTTGCGGCCGTTTTCGATCGCTTCGGAGACACGGTCAATCGCCTCCCGCTCACGACGCAGATTGCCATCGTCCTCCGGCAGCGGCTGGCGGCGCTGCTCGATCAGGCGCGCGAGCGCAGCGACGCCATGCATCCATGGACTGAAAGATTCCGACAGCAGGTAGCGGCTCGTGCGCATGGGATGGAGCCATTCGAGCGTTGCCGCAGTCCAGGGATTGGAGGCCGCGCGAACGAACGGGCTGACCATGGTCTTGTAGAATTGCTCGTTCACCTCCGAGAGGTGCCGAACCTGCTCGAACTCCGCGCGGGGCGTCGCGAACCGTAGGTCTTCGACACGCCGCTCTTCGAACCGGACCGAGTATTCCGGCTTGCGGCAGTCCGGATCTCCGGTCGGATTGTCGATCTTCATCTCGTAGAGACCGGGAGGGAGGATCTCGATCTCGCCAAGGCTTTCGAGGATCGCGCGATGTTCGAACCTCGCCACCTTAGCTGACACGAAAATGCCGAGATGGCCGGCATGAGGGTTCGTCAGGTAGATGATGCGCTGACCGGCGGCCTTTAGATCGTCGGTATCGTTGTACACCACCGGGATCCAGCCGAGCGCCTGGTGCGGCGGGGTGATGTTGTCGCCGTAGGACGCGAAGATCACCAGCGGATTGCGAATGCGCCGAAGGTCGGCGACGCACCCGTCGCAGATCCGCATCTTGCCCTCCTCAAGGCGATTGCCGATGAAGAGGTTCTCGACGATGGCGACGATCTCTTCCCGGCTGAGGAAGTAGAAGCCATTCCACCACCGCTCGAACTCGAGGAAGCGCTCGCGTTCCGTGTCGACATGCGTGAACAGGTTGGCGTATTTCTCCCAGACGGCTTCGGGCTGAAGGTTCTCGAAATTGAAGGCGAGCCACGCACCGTCCAGGCGCCCGTCATTGAGATCGGCGAGGAGGTGGGTGGCCCAGACGCCGCCGAGCAGCCCGCCCGCGATCCGCATCGGATTGACGCCCGATTCTCCCGCCCAATAGGAGAGTGGAGAGCCGTTGAGCACGGCTGGCCCGACTAAGCCTTCGCAATCCGCCGAGAGCAAGGTGATCGCCCAGCCGGCCTGACAGTTGCCATAGAGCACCGGAGGCTTGTCGGGGTGGCGTTTGACCACGTCCTCGACGAAGCGGCCGAGCGCATGCAGCACATCGGCCAGGGCCTGACCCGCGCACGGTTCAGGAAAGAAGGAAACGAAATAGACCGGATAGCCCTCGTGCATGGCGATCCCAACCTCGGAGTCGCGCTTGAAGCCGCCGATGCCGGGGCCATGGCCGGCTCTGGGGTCGAGGATGACGACGGGCGGCTTCGCCGGATCGACACAATCCTCGATGCAATCGTCGCCGATCCGGGTAATCCGCAGGAGGGCGTAGTTGACGGGTCGCTCGAAGTGGCGGGCATCGACCAGCGTCTCATAGTCGAAGTCGAGAAGCGGCGGTTTGCCGGCCCGCTCATGCGCGATCATGTTGTTGGCACGCTGGCGCAGCGTATCCCAAAACAAAATCGACCGTTCGAAGACATCCCGCTGATAGGCGAAGGGATCATTGATGTTGATCTTCGGTCCGGCTGGATTCGCCGCGACAGCCGGTTCCAGGCTTTTCACGGGAGCGGGCACCACAATATCCCGCCGAACAGCCAATTGCCGCCCCGGCGACGCCTTCGGTTGGTTAATCAGCGTGGAATCCGACCTTGCTTCGGGCATCACCATCTCCATCATCCGATCTTTAGGGCGAGGGCGTTGAACAGCGGCCAAAAGTCAGGCTGCTGTGCCAGCTGTTCACCAAGGTCTCGACAAGACCCCGCGGACCGCTCTTCAACCCAATGTGCGGCTAAGATGCCTTGACGCTGCTTCTGGCATCAGGGGTTTCATTTGTCTGCTGACGTATCTCACTTGCGGTCTCTCGTGCCATGTTTGTACAGCATTGCTGGACCTTCTGGGAGAGCTCGAGCCAGGTCTTCGTCTGCAGCGCCGTCTCTTCCAGGATCGCCGCCATGACGCTCGATTCTGCAGCGACCACGTCCTGCGGCCGCCGGCAGTGAACGAGTTCCAGAAGCGAGCGTCCGATACGCTCATTGGCGCCAAGGAGAGTGCTCATCTGAGCGTTGTATGTTTCGCCATAGGCCTTCTGCAGATCGGATGTGAATACCTGGAACCGTTTGAACTGACCGTCGAGCTTGCCGGTATTGTCTGCGCCAGACAGTCACCACCATGCGAATACAGCGTTCATGCGATCGAAACCAAGTGGCGCTCCACTCTTCGCAGCCATTGCTCTCTCCTTCATTCTTTGGTTGCGGGTTCAGGAATTCGACCTTTTCGCTCTCGCGGTCAGTGGAAAGCTTCAAGCGCCAACGCGACTCCCTGACCGCCGCCGATACACAGCGTCACCAATCCGCGGCGGAGACCTTCCCGGTGCATCGCGTGAAGGAGGCGGGTCGTCAGCACGGCTCCTGTCGCACCGATCGGATGGCCATGCGCGATGGCGCCGCCCTCGACATTGACGATGTCCTCCGGGAGTCCGAGCTCCCCGATGAGCGCCAGGACGATCGCCGCGAAAGCCTCGTTGATTTCCACGCGCTCGACGTCGCCGAGCTTCCAGCCGGCACGATCCAGGGCCTGCCGAACCGCGGGAACCGGCCCGAGACCGAACAGGCCGGGCTCGACCGCGCCGACCCCGAAGGCCACAAGACGGGCCATCGGTGTCAGGCCGTGCTTCTCGGCCCAGCGCGCATCCGCGACGATTACCCCTGCGGCGCCACTGTTGAGGCCCGGTGCATTGCCGGCCGTAATGGTCCCATCCTTGCGGAAGGCCGGCTTCAACTTGGCCAGCGACTCCAGCGTCGCGTCCGGGCGGTTGTGCTCGTCCTTGTCGAAGATCGTCGGTCCCTTGCGGCCAGGGATTTCGATCGGTGCGATCTCGGCATTGAACTTGCCGGCCGCCTGAGCCGCGCCAAAGCGTTGCTGCGTCCGCTCCGCCCAGCGGTCCTGCGCCTCGCGCGTCACCTGAAACTTGCTGACGAGATCCTCGGTCACCAAGCCCGAGTGGTGATCGGAGAAGGCGTCGTTGAGGCCGTCGCGCAGCATGCTGTCGTAGATCTGGGCATCGCCCATGTGGTAACCCCACCGTCCGCCGGACATCAGGTATGGAGATTGGTCCATGTTCTCCATGCCGCCGGCGATGGCGCTTTCGGTGAGGCCAAGCATGATCTCCTGCGCGGCGGTCGCGATCGCCTGTGCACCTGAACCACATACCCGGTTGATGGTCATCGCCGGAACGCTGACCGGAACGCCAGCCTTGATCGCTGCCTGCCGCGCCGGGTTCATCTTGGCTCCGGCCTGGACGACCTGCCCCATCACCACGGCGCCGATCGCGCCATCTGCGATCTTCGCGCGCGACAATATTTCCTTGATCACCACGGCCCCGAGCTCGGGTGCGGCTATGTCCTTCAGTGTTCCGCCATACGTGCCGATGGCTGTCCGCACCGGGGCGCAGAGCACAACGTTCGACTGTGTCATGTGGATGTCCCTTCGATTTCCTGGGGCGCTATGTCATGTACCGGCCGCAATTAGTGGTAACCGTCGAGCCAGTGATAAACGTTGCGTCCCCATTCACCAGGACCTGGACGACGCGTGGGACCTCAACTGCTTCGCCCAGCCGCCTGACGAGGATTTGCACTTCGAACTTTGCGAGAATAACCGGTTATCCCGCGCCCTCGAATCAATGTGCTATCGTAGTGCCGATCCCTTCCGAGCCGCCGGTGACGATCGCGACGCGCTTGGAGAGATCATTGCATTCATTCATCTTTGGACGGAGTCTTGGTTTCGTCGGCGAGGCCGTGAACTCGTTGGCGAATGCGCTCAGCCTCATCACACCGACAATCGAGAAAGCCGTGGACCGGACAGGTCACGCACATTTCCTCGAGTCTCATGCGGAGCGCCTGCCGCCCCCGATGAAGCCTGACCGCGATGTTGTTGAGCGTGGTGCCGAGGCTGGCGGCGATCCGATCGCGCGGTTCGCCAAGAATGTCGGACCGCCAGACGACATCAGCATATTCGGGCTTGAGCGTCGGCAACAACTTATGGAGGCAGTTGCAAACGGCCTCGTCGGTTTCTCGATCCGGCTCGATCGCCAGGTTCTCGACGTCCGACTGCTCCATGTCGATCTCCCGGCGACGGCGTCTGATGGCGCGTCGCTGATGATCGACGAGGGTAGTCGCCAGTATGCGCCCGAGCCAACCGCGGACCGTGCGGACATCCCGCAATTGCCAAGCGTGCTCAAGCGCCCGGAGCGAGAACTGCTGCAATAGCTCCTCAGCCTCGTCCCGGCCACCCACCCGATGATGCAAGAAGACCAGAAATTCCTCACGCGCCTCGACAAGTGCCCGCCGCACAGCAGCATCCGCCGGTTTTGCGGCACCATGTCCTTCCGCGTCATCTCCAGAATGCCGGCCATCTGCCTCGCGCCTGTTGGTCATCATCCAGCCAGATCTTTCAATGTCCGAGCCTTCTTTTTTGATACGTCCCATCCAGAACTAGACACGACTTTAAGCTAGAGCCGTGCCCGCCCGCGTTCTTTAACGCAGATCAAGTTTCCTCCGCGGACCGTCGTTGTGAATTGGTCTTGTGGGCAGCTACTGTGGTGGTCCGAACGAACCACTGCCCGGCTGCGCCGTCTCGTGCACATCGTCGAACAGGCCGACATAGCGAGTCGGCAAGGCAAAGAGCGCCTCAACGCGTATCCTTCCTATCCCGTGGCCAGTCGAACAACGCGACAATCCAGAGACCGACCAGATTGGCCACTGGCACGAGCACAACGACTGACCAAAGTGGCGACAATCCAATCCGATCAGGAATTCGCCCAATGGTATACACTAATATAGTGATGAACAGGACGAAGATGATCCAGTTCCAAGCCGACAAATAGTTCATCATAGTGTATTATTGGTCCATCATCTGAAACCCCTGAGACTTAAGTCCGGAAAATCCCGCGCACTACGGCGATGAAGAGTGAAACATACATGCGGCTCGTGCCGCACGGCTAAGGGTACAGGCATCTCATATTCAAGGTATGGCCACGGTTCTGGAGCGGTTACTCCGCAATCAAGCCATTTGTGATCGCCGCTTTGTCGTACAGGAATACAATGTTGGGATCCGGAAGGTCGTGAGCTCGATCTTTGCCCTCGAAATCAAAGCGGGTTAGGAGATCTCGAATGACATTGAGCCGTGCGCTCGGCTTGTCATCGGCACGCACAACCGTCCACGGCGCAAATGGCGTGTGCGTGCGCGCCAACATCTCGTTCCGCGCAGCACTATAGTCGTCCCAGTGCTTCGTCGCCGCGTCGTCGATGGGACTGAGCTTCCACTGCTTGAGCGGATCGTCGCGGCGATCCTTCAGCCGGACCTTCTGTTCGGTTTGCGAGATATCCAAATAGTATTTGAGGATGGTGACACCACAATGAGCGAGCAATTGCTCGAACAACGGAGCCGTCATAAGGAACTCGTCATATTCCTCGTTGGTGCAAAATCCCATCACCCGCTCGACACCGGCGCGATTGTACCAACTGCGGTTGAACAACACGATTTCCCCGCTTGCGGGCAGGTGCGGCACCCAGCGCTGAAAATACCAAGACTTCTGGTCGCGATCGGACGGTTTGCCCAAGGCGACTACGCGGGTCTCCCGCGGGCTGAGATGCTCGATGATTCGCTTGATCGTTCCATCCTTGCCGGAGGCGTCGCGCCCCTCGAAAATCACGAGTACCTTTTTATCAGAACTGATGAGGTGCTTCTGGAGACGCGCCAAGTCTATTTGTAGTTCATGAAGTGCCTCCTTGGTGGCCTCACGTGTCTTTTTGCCGCTCATTTGGAACTCCTGCTAATAGGCGTGCTTGGCGCTGCCCCCTGGCTGACGCGATCTAGACGAACCGAACGATTGATCACGGCTTCGTTTCGAACGGCTAGCAGCAGCAGCCGTGTACCAGGGCCTCGGAATGCCGATGCTTGCGACGAGACCTCCCAGCACGATGACGGCCACGAACATAAAAGGCGCGTTTGGCAAGAAGGTGAGGCCAAACAACTGATCTCCGGCTGTTGATCCGCCAGCTTGGCCGAAACTTGTTGCGATGGCCGGTTTGCCTAATTCGACCCCTTGCCGCTCATCGGAATTGAGCGAAATCCGGTACGTCGCAGTGGGGGAAAGGACAGCAACGCTGGAAGTCACTTGCCGCATTCTCGCCACCCACGCGCGCTTGAGCATCAGCGCGTTGATCGCCACCAATGCCGAACGGCTGGAGATAGCGAGAGCGGCAATTTCTGGACTGAGCAGCATCCGCACTCACACAGCACGATCCACCTCGAACCCGGATCGTGCTGTCAACCACCGCCGCAGCAACCGGATTTCTTCGCGTGATGAACAGCGCTGGAGACCGAGTGGCGCTGATCGCTGGCAGGCACGGCTGTGTCGGGCGCCACCACGCTTTCGTGTTGTCCGCAGGAGCCATGAGCATTCGCCTTCTCTGCGGCTTCCGCGCCGGCATGGCCCTCGCAGCAGGATGAGGCATTCGAAGTCGAATGTTCAGTGGTCGTCTTGGTCTGGTCGACGGAGGTGGTGCTCATTCCGATAGCTCCTGCTTGGGGCATGGCGATAGAGGGCGGCATTGCTTGAGCTTTCGTCTCATGCTACCCATGCCCTCCCACTTCGCGGTTTTCGAAGTTAGGCGATGGCTCGGTCAGGCATCTTTAATCTCGATTAAGGACTGGCATCCTTAGGGTGCGCATCGTTCTCGCACCTGACGGCCCCTCTAGACTCAGTATTCCGGTCGTGCCGCTCGGCGGCGTTTCGATTTGCATCGCTGCGATACGCCGAAGGGGCTCAATCGAGCATCCAAGAAATCGCTCTCCCCAGGGCTGGCTGAAGTCGTTTCCACGACGACGCCGAATACCCGCCTAACACGGATAAGAATGTGCGTATTGCTCCGATCATTGCCGTCGTCGTTCTCGCGGCCGTCGGGGCCGCCGGCTATGCATATTGGTGGAGGCAGCAAGCGACCCGCGTCCCCGCAGGGCTGGCGCGGGCGAACGGCCGGATCGAAGTCGAGCGTGTCGACATCGCAACCAAGTATGCAGGCCGCCTCGCCGAGGTGCGCGTCAACGAGGGCGCCGATGTTCAGAAGGATGGCATCCTCGCCCGCATCGACACGACCGAAATTCTTGCGCAACTTGCAGCAGCCCGAGCTGCCGTGCACCGCAGCCATCAGGGCGTGGCCACCGCCCAGTCCAATGTGGCTTTACGCTCGGCAGAGTTGAAGCTCGCTGAAGTCGAACTCAGACGTATCGTCGAGCTGATGCGCACGAATACGGCGACGCAAGCGGAACTCGACCGCCGTACGGCGCAAAGGGACATTTCAAAGGCCTCGCTGGACAGCGCAATAGTGGCCATCGAGGACGCCAAGGCGGCCGTCGAGGCGGCTGTGGCCCAGGTCAGTCAGATCGAAGCCGCGATTGCGGACATGACGTTGAAAGCGCCGGTATCGGGTCGCGTCGAGTATCGTCTCGCTCAGGCCGGGGAGGTCGTAGCTGCCGGTGGGCGGGTGCTCACCCTTCTCGATCTGTCCGACGTTCATATGACGATCTTCCTGCCGACGAGCCAAGTCGGCGGCGTTGAACTCGGGGCGGACGCCCGTATCAAGCTCGATGGCGCCCCCGACTACGTCGTTCCGGCAACGGTCGCCTTCGTTGCCTCGGAAGCGCAGTTCACGCCGAAATATGTCGAGACCGCGAACGAGCGCGAGAAGCTGATGTACCGCATCAAGCTGCACATTGATCCGAAGCTCCTCGAGACCTATCGCGCTTATGTGAAAGCGGGAATGACCGGCGACGCATACGTCAAGGTCGAGGCCGGAGCGGCTTGGCCGGGCTATCTGACGCCGAGGCTTCCGGATGTCCGCTAATGCCGAGTTGGCCGTTAAAGTCGATTCGGTCCATCACCGTTACGGCAGCACAGTTGCGCTCGATGGCGTCAGTCTGTCGATCACCTCCGGATCGACGGCGGCCTTCATCGGCCCCGATGGCGTCGGAAAGTCGACCCTCCTTGGCCTGATCGCCGGCGTCAAACGCATCCAGTCCGGAACCGTAACGGCCCTCTCCGGCAACATGGCATCGAGCTCTCACCGTGACATCGTTGCGCCGCGCATCGCCTATATGCCGCAGGGCCTCGGCCGGAACCTCTATCCGACGCTCTCGGTAGTCGAGAACATCGATTTCTTCGGCCGCCTCTATGGACAGAGCGAGAGCGAACGTCGCGCACGCATCGCGCGCCTGCTGACCGCCACGGGACTCGACCCGTTCCCGGATCGCCCCGCCGGCAAGCTCTCGGGTGGCATGAAGCAAAAGCTGGGCCTGTGTTGCGCGTTGATCCACGATCCGGACCTTCTGATCCTCGACGAGCCCACGACCGGCGTTGATCCCCTGTCGCGGCGCCAGTTCTGGGAGCTGATCGAACGGATCCGCACCGAACGCTCCGGCATGACGGTGCTGGTGGCGACCGCCTATATGGAAGAGGCTACGCACTTCGAGCACATCGTCGCGATCGATGAGGGCAAGATCATCGCTGCGGGCGACGCGGCGGGGCTTCTTGATCGGACCGCGATGCGCACGCTGGAGGAGGCCTATGTTGCGCTACAGCGTCCTGAACGCCGCGGCGACCAGGCGGCATTGATAATCTCGCCGCTTCGGGAGAGCGACGGGCCTCCGGCCATCGTCGCAGAGGCCCTGACCATGCGCTTCGGCGATTTCACCGCCGTCGATCATGTCAACTTCCGCATCCGGCGCGGCGAGATATTTGGGTTTCTCGGGTCGAACGGCTGCGGCAAGACGACGACGATGAAGATGCTCACCGGACTGCTGCCGGCGAGCGAAGGGCGAGCTGAGTTGTTGGGGAAGCCGATCGACGCCCGTGATATCGCAACAAGAATGCGCATCGGCTACATGTCGCAAGCGTTCTCCCTCTACGAGGAGATCTCCGTCCGCGCGAATCTAGTGCTGCACGGGCGTCTGTTCCGAATTCCCACGGACGAACTCGATCCGCGCGTCGCCGCGGCGCTTACCCGCTTCGACCTCGATGGCATAGCCGACGCGTTGCCCGCGTCGCTACCGCTTGGGATGCGCCAGCGGCTCCAGCTTGCCGCCGCCTGTTTGCATCGGCCCGAAATATTGATCCTTGATGAACCCACATCTGGGGTCGATCCGGCAGCGCGCGACAGATTCTGGCGTTTCCTCGTCGAGATGTCGCGCCGCGACGGCGTGACGATCTTCATATCGACGCACTTCATGAACGAGGCCGAGCGGTGCGACCGTGTATCCTTGATGCATGCCGGCCGTGTCTTGTCCGTCGGAAGCCCGGAGGAGCTTCGCGTCGCTCGTGGCGCCGCTACTCTCGAAGACGCATTCGTTGCCTATCTCGAGGAGGCATCAGCGCCGCCTGCATCCCATATGATCAAAGAAGCGCCTTCATTGGCGATCGAGGCAAAGCCAATCGATGTTCCGGACATCTCGGGAACTGGGACCTCGCTCTCATCCCAGCGAGCTCACAGGTCGGTGGCTGCGTCCTTGCGCCGGAGCTGGGCATTCGCGCGGCGAGAAGCAATCGAGTTGCTGAGGGATCGCATTCGGCTCGCCTTCGCGCTCCTCGGCCCTCTCGTTCTGATGGTGACGTTCGGCTACGGCATTTCGTTCGACATCGAGAATCTGAGGTATGCGGTCCTTGATCGCGATCAGTCCTACGAGAGTCGGCTGTTCCTCGAGCAGTTCTCGCAATCCCGCTATTTCGTCGAACAAACGCAGCTGGCCAACGAATTTGAGATTGATCGGCGTCTGCGATCCGGCGAGTTGCGGTTTGCCATCGATATCCCGCCCGGGTTTGGTCGCGACCTTCTGCAGGATCGCCAGCCGCAAGTAAGCTTCTGGCTCGACGGTGGCGCGACGTTCCCTGCGGAGACGGCGCGGGCCTATATCCAAGGCGCCGTCCTGACCTATGCCGCCGATCGCTACCGGCAGATGCATGGCCGCGCTCCACAGATGCTCCCGATAAATGTTGAACCCCGATTCCGCTACAATCAGGATTTCCGTAGCGTGTTCGCGATCACGCCCGGCGCGATCATGCTTCTCCTGATCCTCATCCCCGCCATGCTGACAGCCGTTGGCGTCGTGCGTGAGAAGGAGATGGGATCGATCACCAATGTGTATGCTTCGCCCGCCACGGTAGGCGAATATCTTATCGGCAAACAACTGCCCTATGTCGCCGTTGGGTTTGCCAGCTTCGCCACCCTCGTGCTCCTGGCCGGGGGGCTCTTTGGAGTTGTGGCGAAGGGCTCGCTGATCGGTCTTTCGCTCGCAGCGCTCATGTACGTGTTCGCGGCAACGGCATTTGGACTTCTGATTTCTGCATTCGTTTCGACGCAAGTCGCGGCGATCTTCGCGACGGCTATTCTAACCGTCATCCCCACGGCGCACTATTCGGGGTTTCTCTATCCTGCCTCGACGTTGGAAGGCTTCGCGCGCGCGATGGGGGTCGGGTTTCCAGCCCTCTGGTTTCAGACGGTGAGCCTGGGCGTCTTCGCGAAAGGGCTCGATGCCGGAGCGTTCGTGCGTGAAATCGCCATGCTGTTCGGCTTCGGGGTCGTCTTTCTCCTGGGGGCGCGGCTCGCGATCCGCAAGCAAGGTTCGTAGCGATGCGCCAATGGGTCATCAACGTATTTTATTTGGGTCTCAAAGAGATCGCGAGCCTCTTGCGCGACATGGTGATGGTCGGGCTGATCATTTACGTCTTTACGGTTGCTGTTTACACCATGGCGACCGGTCTCAAGACCGAAGTGAATAATGCCAGCGTGGCTGTCGTCGATGCCGACCGCTCAACGCTGTCATCACGCATCAAGGACGCTCTGCAGCCGCCTTACTTCAGCGCACCGCGCGACATCGACCGTTCGGAGGTCGACGAACTCTTGGACAAGGGGTCATATACATTTGTCCTGGAGATACCGCCCCGCCTCGAAGCGGACCTCCTCGCAAATCGTGGTCCTTCGATCCAGATCAACGTCGACGCGACGGCCGTGAGCCAAGCCGCCGTGGGAACAGCCTATATCCAGGAAATCATCTCCCGCGAGGCGGCAGACTTCCTGCACCATCACGGTACGAACGAAGCCGTTCCAATCGAGCCCGTCATCCGCGCCTTGTTCAACCAGAACCTCGAGGCGATCCGCTTCAACGCGAGCATGGACATCATCATGAACGTGACAATGCTCGGGATCGTTCTCGTCGGGGCGGCCGTCATGCGCGAACGAGAGCACGGCACCATCGAACATTTACTGGTGATGCCGGTTCGGCCAAGCGAAATTGCAGCAGCGAAGATCTGGGCAAACGGTCTGATCATCCTACTGGCTGCCGGTCTATCCTTGCATGTTGTCATACAGTTCGTACTCCAGATACCCATCATCGGCTCGGTCGAGCTTTTCCTCGCTGGAACCGCGATCTATCTCTTCGCGGTGACGTCGCTCGGTATTTTGCTGGCGACGATCGCTAACTCGATGCCGCAGTTCGCGCTGCTGGCGATCCCGGTGTTCATCGTCATGTTCCTGCTGTCGGGCACATTCACGCCGTTTGAGAGCATGCCTCCGATCCTGCAGGACATCATGTATGCGGTGCCTTCGACGCACTTTGTGAGATTTGCGCAGTCGATCCTGTATCGAGGCGCCGGGTTTGACGACGTCTGGATCGATTTGATGGTCATGACCGGCTTGGGCGCCGTGTTTCTCGCGGCGGCTCTATCGCGATTCAGGTCGATGCTCGTGCGGCAGTCATGACGTGCCGTTGGCGAATAGCAGAGTCTTGCTTCTTTTCCTGGCCGGCAGGCTCGCTCAGCGCGTCATACTTGGCGTGCGTTCACGTCTAGCAACGCTGCACCCCTCTGTCGACCGAGCTTCTACCTCGGCAGGCGGCAATAGCCTACAGCTGTCCGCGCAGCAAGTAGCATATCACCGAGGACGATCGGACCATCCTCGACTGCGCGACCGGCAAGAACGACTATGTCCGCAGCAAGACTTTGGTGGAGCGCCTAGCCTGGGAGATGGCCAGCGACCGCCCAGGCAATCCGCGGGGCGTGCCCGCCCTTATTTGTGCCGCCTGTAGAAACGCAGGAACTGCGCGTTGATGGCGACGATGATGGTGCTGGCCGACATGAAGATGGCAGCGACGGCCGGGGTCATCAGGAAACCCGTTCCAAAGGTGATGCCGGCCGCCATCGGGATGGCAATTGCATTGTAGCCGGTCGCCCAGATCAAGTTCTGCACCATCTTGCGGTAAGTGGCGCGTGACAGGCCGAGGATCGCGGCCACATCCCGCGGGTCGCTCCGGACCAGGACGACGTCGGCCGATTCCACGGCGACGTCGGTACCGGCGCCGATGGCGATCCCGAGATCGGCCACAACCAGCGCAGGCGCGTCATTCACGCCGTCACCAACCATGGCAACCTGTAGTCCGCGCGCTTGCAACTCCTCGATCTTCTCCGATTTCTGATTCGGCAGCACCTCGGCGAAATACTCTGCCATGCCCAGTTCCTCCGACACCGCTTGCGCGACGCCCTTGGCATCCCCGGTGAGCATTATGGAGTCGATCCCGAGCGTCTTCAGTTCGGCAATGGCCTCCTTTGATTCCGGCCGGACGATATCGGCCAGCGCGAACAGTGCGCGCGGCTCTCCGTCGCGGACGAGGACGACAACCGTCTTGCCCTGAGCCTCCAATTGCTTGAGCCGCTCGTGGGCGATCGCCTTGCCCTGCCTTGCGAGGTGCCCGGGGCTCACGATGCGGATGTCGGCGCCGTCGACCTTTGCGACGATGCCCTCGCCGGTGATGTTGCTGACATCGCTCGCCTTCGCGACGGCCAAGTTGCGAGCTCTCGCCTCGGCGACGATGCCGTGTGCGATCGGATGCTCGGACTGGCTCTCGGCCGCTGCGGCCAGGGCAAGTTCCTCACCTTCGTCATCTCCGGCGAGCAGTACGATATCGCTGACGCCAAACCGGCCTTCCGTCAACGTGCCGGTCTTGTCGAAGACCACCGCGTTCAGATTGCGCGCGCGTTCGAAGGCCGCGCGGTCACGGATCAGAAGTCCGTTTCCGGCGCTGAGCGAGGTGCTGACGGCGACGACGAGCGGAACGGCAAGCCCGAGCGCATGTGGGCAGGCGACGACCATGACCGTCACCATGCGTTCGATCGCGAATTCGAGCGGCGCACCGAGAACGAGCCACCAAACGAAGAGCGTGCCGAAGCCGACGGCGAGAGCGATGTAGGTGAGCCATGAGGCGGCGCGGTTGGCAATGTCCTGCGTCCTGGAGCGCGTCGCCTGTGCCTTCTTAACGAGATCGATAACCTGTGCGAGATAGGTAGCGTCGCCCGTGGCGGTCACCTCGATAGTCACGGCATTGGCGCCGTTGATCGCGCCGCCGATGGCGGTGGCGCCGACCGCCTTGGAGACCGGGCGGGATTCGCCGGTCAGCATCGCTTCGTTGAAGCCGGATGCCCCCTCGATGATCTTCCCGTCCACAGGCACCTTGGCGCCCGGGCGGACGAGAACCCGATCCCCTGGCTGCAATGCGGAGATGGGAACCTCTTGCATCGAGCCGTCGGCGCCGATCTTCGTTGCGCTGTCGGGCAGCAGCCGGACCAGTTCTTCGAGCGCGCGCGACGCACCCATCACGGAGCGCATCTCGACCCAGTGGCCGAGAAGCATGATCGCGACCAAAGTCACGAGCTCCCAATAGAATGGCTCTCCTGGAAAACCGAACGTGGTGGCGGCCGAGAAGAAGTAGGCGGCCGAGATCGCCAGCGCGATCAGGGTCATCATTCCGGGCTGCCCCTTGCGCAGCTCGGATATGAAGCCGGTGAGGAACGGCCAGCCGCCATAGACGTAGACGACCGTGGACAGGCCGAAGAGCACGAGCCCGTCACCAGGAAACGCCAATGTCTCGGCTAAGCCGAGCCAGTGCTGGATCATTGGCGAAAGGAGAAGAACGGGCGGTGTCAGAATCAGCGTGACCCAGAAACGGCGCCGAAAGTCGGCGACCATCGCGCCATGATCATGTCCGGCATGCTCGGAATGGCTGGAACCGGCCGCCGCCACGATCTTGGGATCGGTGTGATGATCGTCCTGCTGCCGGCCACCAGCGTGATCGGCATGACCGCTGTGATCGTGGGCATGTGGCCGGTCGGAGGTCATTCTACGTGATCCTGCTGTTTGTTACGGCCTTCGGGAGACCATGCGCCTTGTGGAATGCTCAACAAAGTTCGGCCCGCGTGCTAGCAACGTGGGCGCTATTTCGTGCCGAGCCTGCTTGGTCGCTGGTTCCCCAAGGCATGTCTTTGATCGAGGTTAAGTTCATTGATGGGCAACGAGGTCATCGATGAAGCTCAATTCCGGCGTCCTGCTCCGACGACCGAGCAGTCGCGGCTTGACGTGTTGGATCGTGCGAGGCCCGCGTGGCGGACGATTGTCGAGACGATGACCCTGTCCGACGGACGGGGAGTCGCCGCGCCGCCCCGTGCGCATGAGGAGCTGGCTTTGCGTATTTCCTCTCAGCGCGAGGCCTTCACCAAAGAACTCACTAAGCTCATGCGGTGAGGCTTCATTGCGCGAAGCGGCCGCGGCCTCGTAGTTAGAGGCAATCAGCTTTCCGGCGCTTGATCGGGAGCAGTTGAGCCGCGCCCTGGCAAAGGGCTCGTCTCAACGCTTTTCCAAGAGAAATCTGCGTTTCACATATAGGACTTGCCACGGGCAGGTGAACCCAGCAGCCTCTTCTGCGGCTGCGGCACGACGTGTCGTTGGACAAGTGCTGCCTGCTGTGGCGCGGGCCCCTCGGATGAGCCTCACGCTGGACGTCCCGGAACCCGTGGCGCGCGCGTTCCCTCCCTGCCAACGTCGGTAAATAGGGATCCGCCATGACAGGTGTTGCGGCAACGATCGCGAGAACGCCATCGGACTTTTCCGCTCTACGCATGATCCTCCTCCCATTGCAGCATGACCCGAGGGTTGGTTGGGCGACATCGCGCATTGGACCGAGGGATCTGTCGCTGCTGGGCAATGGCATTTATTTCGAGGTTCGAAGCCCGACGACCATTCGACGAAGCACCTCGTCGCGTCGGACGAAATGGTGCCAGAGCGCTGCACCGGCGTGAACGACCGCGACAGCGAGCAGCGACCACGTCAGCAACCGGTGGATCGGCGCAAAGGTCGCGCTGTTCACATACATGGCGGCGGTGCCGGTGATCGGCAGCGCGAAGAGCAGGCCGTACAGCAGCGCGTGGCTAACCGCCGACCCCCAGCGCGTGATTCGCGAGGAAGCCGCAGGCAGCGGCGGGACACCGTGGAGATATCTGAGGCCGATACGGGCCACCGCGAAGGCCAGGATAAGCCAACCGCTCCAAGCGTGGACGCGATGCAGGAAGAGGTCGAACGGAGCCGGCTGCATGAAGGCATGCGTCATATGGGTGCGGGCAATGGCCCACGACGTGGGAATCTGTACCAGGCACAGCAGGACCACACCCCAATGCAGGAGCCGCTGGACCAGGGAGTAGCCTGGCGCAGGGCGTGCGATCAGGACCATGCCGGCTTGCCGGTCTACCGTCCGAATGCTCCCCGATTGTTCGTCCATGCCTATGCGCTCAAGTCGAAATCGGGCTGGCGCCGCGGAAGCGCATGAACAGGCTCGGCGGTTGGGAACCAAAAGCCATCACGTCGTAGGTCTCGGGTTCCATTCCGGCGACGTCCATGCCGGGTGATCCCACCGGCATGCCGGCAACGGCAATTCCGCGTACGGACGGCCGGACAGCCAGGAGCCGGGCCAAAGCCGTGGCCGGAACGTGGCCCTCGAGAAGGTAGTCTTCGACCTCGGCCGTGTGGCAGGACCAGAGCGCCGACGGAATCCCAAAGCGAACTTTGATTGCGTTCATCCTCGGCTCCTCGACGATCTTCGTGGGAAAGCCGGCCTTCGCAATGTGGTCGGCCCAAGCGCTGCAGCAGCTGCAGGACGGGTCCTTGTAGACCGTGACCAGAGGTTGGCCAGCGGCCCTGGCAGCCGCTGGCGCAAACAGCGTCGCGCCCGCCAGCAGGAGCATGCGTCTGCGGTCCGTGTTCATCGGGTAATCCTCCGGTGGACGGGGAGCGCTGCGGCGCTCCCCGGGACAATGAGATGTTACATCGCCTTGTCGATCTTAGTGACCGTCAGTCGGCCGCTCACCCGATCGGCCTCGAACTTGACCTTGTCACCCACCTTGACCGCTTTCAGCATGGCCGGGTCGGCAACGGCGAACACCATTGTCATCCCATCCATGTCGAGGTTCTTGATCGGCCCGTGCTTGAGCGTGACCTTGCCTTGGGCCTGGTCGATCTTGGTGATCTGCCCGTCGACCGGCGCGGTTTGCGCCAAGGCGACGGTCGAGAACGCGGAGATCGCTGCTGCTATCATCAGTTTGCGCATGTCTATGCTCCTCTGTTCGGTGCAACTACTTGACGATGATGGTGCCGGACATCCCGGCTTCCCGGTGACCGGGGATGAGGCAGGAGAAGTCGAACTCCCCGGCCTTGGTGAATTTCCAGACGATGTCGCCGGTCTTCTTCGGCGCAAGGCGCTTGGCGTTGGGATCGTCATGCTCCATGTCCGGGTTTTTCATCATCTCGGCCATGTGCTTGAGGTTTTCGTCGAGCGTGCCGACGACGATCTCGTGATCGAGCTCACCATTGTTGCGGATGGCGAACTTGACCTGCTCGCCCTTGCGGATGTCGATCTTGTTCGGGATGAACACCATCTTCCCGTCCGCTTCACGCATGGTGATCTGGACGGTGCGTGCCGGCTTCTTGGGATCTCCGGGCTCGCCATAGGCGCGGTCATCCCCGTGAGAATGACCGGCGTCGGCCAGCGCTGCGGTCGACAGAGTGAGGGCCGCAAGCGCGGCGATCAGGAATCGTGGTTGCACGTAGAACTCCTTCTCAGTGATTGCCATGGGGGGATTGTTTGCCGGGTTTCACGACGGTGAACTCGGCAGTTTTCGTCTTGTCGAACGCGGCGGGAGGCTTGCGTTCGGCTTTTTTCGGTTCGCCCTTCCACTCGAAGGCGACCGTCCCTTCCGGGTGCTTGAACCAGCCCGGATCCTTGTAGTCGCCGGATGCGAGCCCCTCGCGCACCTTGACGACCGAGAACATGCCGCCCATCTCGACCGCCCCGAACTGGGCGAAGCCCGTCATCATCGGCAGGGTGTTGTCGGGCAGCGGCATTTCCATCTCGCCCATGTCGGCCATGCCGGCGGTGCCCATCGGCATGTAGTCCGGCACCAGCTTGCGGACCTTCTTGGCGAACTCCTTCTTGTCGACGCCGATGAAGTTGCGCACGTCGTGACCCATGGCGTTCATGGTGTGGTGCGACTTGTGGCAGTGGATCGCCCAATCGCCGGGCTTGTCGGCGACGAAATCGAAGGCGCGCATCTGTCCGACGGCGCAATCGATGGTGACCTCGGGCCAGGCAGCGCCCTCCGGAACCCAGCCACCATCGGTGCACGACACCTTGAAGTCGTAGCCGTGCATGTGGATCGGGTGGTTCGTCATGGTGAGATTGCCGAACCGGATGCGGACCTTCTCGCCTTTACCGGCAACGATGTGGTCGATGCCGGGGAAGACGCGGCTGTTCCAGGTCCACATATTGAAGTTGGTCATCTCAGCGACCTTTGGCACATAGGTGCCTGGATCGATGTCGTAGGCCGCCATCAGGAACACGAAGTCGCGGTCGACACGCCGGAAGGCGGGGTCCTTCGGATGCACCACGAAGAAACCCATCATGCCCATGGCCATCTGGACCATTTCGTCTGCATGGGGGTGGTACATGAAGGTGCCGCTCTTCTGGAGCTGGAACTCGTAGACGAAGGTCTTGCCCGGCTTGATGTGCGGTTGGGTTAGCCCGCCGACCCCGTCCATGCCGCAGGGCAGCAGTTGCCCGTGCCAATGGATTGTGGTGTGTTCCGGTAGCTTGTTGGTGACGAAGATGCGGACCTTGTCACCCTCGACCGCCTCAATGGTCGGTCCGGGCGATTGGCCGTTATAGCCCCACAGATGGCCGACCATGCCGGGCGAGAACTCGCGCACGACCGGTTCGGCGACGAGATGGAACTCCTTCCAGTCGCCGTTCATGCGCCAGGGCAGGGTCCAGCCATTGAGCGTGACGACGGGCTGGTAGTCCGGCCCGCTCGTCGGAATGAGCGGCGGCTGCATGACCGACTCCTTCATGGTGGCGGCTTCGGGGATCGCAGCCGCTTGGGCGCGGCCCGAGACCGCGCTTGCGCTCACAAGCGCCATGCCACCGGATGCGCCGAGGAAATTTCGACGTGAGATCGTCATGATGTTCTCCCTTTTCCGGTCAGTTCCCGCCGCCTTCGGCGGCCGCGGTTACGACGGAGCCCTCGGCCGAACCGGCTGAGCTGCCTCCGCCGATGATCGCGGTCTCGAAGTCCACGGTGGCGATGAAGAAGTCCCGCTTGGCGGCGATCGCGGCGACGTTGGTGGCGATGCTTTCCCGCGCCGTCGTTAGAAGCTCGAAGACGTCGATCAGCATGCCGTTGTATTCGAGCAGGGCCTGCTCGTTGATCGTCCGGCGCAGCGGCAGAATGCTGTTCTGATACTGGCGGGCAATGTCGTAGCTGCCGCGATAGGTGAGATAGGCCGCGCGCGCTTCCGAGCGCACGTTCACTGCTTTTTCCATCAGGCGGTTGACCGCCTGCATGTAAGTCTCCCGCGATCGGCGCACATTGACTTCGCCGCCATCGAAGATCGGGATCTGGATTTCGAGCTCGAAGCCGCGCGGCGACGAGCTCTCCCGCACACCGTCCACGGTTGATCGCTCGTAGTTGCCGCGCCAGGCACCATCGAGCATGGAGATGAACCGCGTCGCCTCGGTCAGCCCAAGGGTCTTGGCCATGGCGTCGAGCTCGAGGCGCGCCGCGATGAGATCGACGCGCTTTCGAATGGCATCGGCCTCGACCTGCTGTGCCGTCTGGATGCGGGGCATGCCCGGGAGTTGTCCTGGCAATCTGTAGTCGGCGTCGGCCCCCCACAGGCCGAGCATGCGGGTCAGGCCCTCGCGGTCCGTGCCGACCTTCAAACGAGCCTGGGCAAGCTCATTCGACACCTCGGCGTAGAAGGCGCTCGCGCGCGCCTGGTCGAGTTTCTTCGCGGCGCCGGTCTCCCCCAGCTTGCGCGTGAGGTCGGCAGCTGCGTCGGCCGAGACCCGCGCCTGTTCGAGGAACGACGCCGTCTGCCGCGAAGCCACGGCGCGGTAGTAGGCACGGCGTGTCTCCGCGGCGGTGCGGAAGGTTGCCTCGATCGCCTTCTGTCGGGCGGCTTCGAACTGCGTCCTGGCGATGTCGCTGCGGGCCGGTAGCGTCAGGAGCGCCAGGATATTGGCGACCACGCGACGTTCGATATCCAGTGAGCCGCCGGTGGAGAGCCGCTCGACCCCGATGACCGGGTTCGGCGGCAAGCTAGCCTCGACGAAGGCGGCCTCGGAAATGCCGAGCGCATTGTACTCGGCCTGAAGACCCCGGTTGTTGATGAGCGCGAGCTGGACGGCGCCGTCCGCGGTCAAGGGTTTGGTCAAGAGCGCCTTGACGCGGCTTTGGACCGCGGACGCCTCGGCCGATGACGCGATCTTCACGGTGTCCTTGCCGATCGCGGCCGAGACCTTCGCCGACACCGGGCTCATGCCACCATCCGGCGTGAATGTTACGCAGCCACCCAGCGTCGCGGCGATGGCGCCGATCGCGACGAGCCGCCTCCAAGGCACTGCAGGAAGAGGCTTCGCCTGGCTGTCGATTGTGAGCACCATCATTCGCCCCCTGCCTTGGGAGCGACACGCTCATTGCGCTCGATCCAGGGTTTCGGATCGACCGGACGGTAGTCGACCGTTCCCGCGGTGACGGGCGCGTAGCGCAATGGCTTCACGCTCGAACTCGCGTCGGACGGGCTGGGACCCACCTCAATCACAGGTGGTCCGGAACATGCGGACAGGACGACGGCGAAAGCCGTCAGGAAGACAGGTTTCATGGAGATCCTCGGAATCGGCCCAGTCGGTCCGAGCGGCATGGCCGCGCGGCATCGAACAGCGATCTTCAGCGGCTGCGGAGGCGCAGCAGCGAAAGCCGTCGGCAGAAACCCGAAGACGGAAACGGAGACGGATCTTGTCCGTCAGCGATCAGAGGTCGTGAAGGGAGTCGGCCGACGATCAGACGTCGGCGGATCTCGGCGGGCGCTCAAGGCGCGTCGCGGACGATCCCTTTACACCCGCCTCAAGCGACGGATGATCGATGGTCCGGACAAAAGCGATGATCGCCATAGCGCATCCGCTGGCCGGAATTGCAGTGTGGCACGCCATAGCACAGCACGAGGTAGATGCGTCGCCAGGCTGATGTTTGGCTGCGCAGGCCGAACCGTCCGCTTCCAGACAAGCGGAATTCTGGACCAGGTCGCTGTCGCCGTGCTCATGCGGTCCGCTGGAATGGCTGGCCTCGATCGGCGCGTGGTGCCCTTTCCCGCCGCTCGACACCATCAAGCTGCTCGCAATGCCCCAGCCCGTGCTTGTCACCGAAAAGGCGAGCACGGTCAAAAGAATCACGAATGAGCGAAGCGTCTGCATCATATTGCGTCGCAAAATACGGGTGACGCTGCGATTGGCAAGGACCATTTTGGCGTCACATGAAAAAACTCCGTTGCTGGTGTTCGGCAGTCACACCAATTTTCCCGCAAGGCTTCCGCTGTTGAACTCTGCACTGGCAAGGCGAAGTGTTAGGCGGCTTAGGATGACTCGCCAGCTATTTGCACGATTCTGATACGAGGACAGCCGACATTGCAGCGGCCTCTGCCGAGAACGTGAACGCATTGATCTTCCGCCGATCAAGACAATGTGAGATTTAGGATGTGATGAACCGGCTCTGGCTTTTTCGACTGCTCTCGATCCTGGCGATCGTGGGTATGGTCGCCGCCCCCATGGCTGCACCTGCGGGTGCCGGCATGATGGAGGCTGTATCGATGGCAGAGCCATCGGATATGGCGATGTCGGCTATGGACCTGTCGGATACAGCGATGTCCGACGACATGCCGTGCTGCCCCACCCAACAGCAGCAACAGACCCCAGATTGCGGCAAGGCGACCTGCCCGTCGATGGCGCTCTGCCTTGCCAAGTGCTTCTCGAGCGGACCGCTGCCAGCCGTTGTGCGGTCATTGACGATGCGCGCGGGCAAGCCGTTCGGCCTGAAGGCCGACACCCAGCTCGCCAGCCTGGCGCCCCCACCACTGATGCGACCTCCGCGAGTCTAGGTCTCAGCGCTGGCCTAAAGGGCCGGTGGATCGTCGTGCAGCCTGGGCGCTGCGACGATCTCGCGCGCAGCCATGCGCTGCCGCGCGCCACTCCGCCTTTCCGGTGGATCTGACACACTGAGACTCCAGGAACGACACATGATCACGTTCAATTCCGCGCGCGCCCTTGGCGGCGCGCTCCTCGGCCTGTCGTTGGCCGTACCTCTGACGTCCGCCTTCGCTGCCGCGAGCGACTATGAATTCCAGCTCGTCCAGACGGATATCAAGAAAGGCGACGCCCTCATTGCTGTCCGCCTGATCAACAAGAAGACTGGCAAGCTCGTGCCGGACGCCGTCATCTTCGCCACCCGGCTCGATATGGCACCCGAGGGCATGCAGGAGATGGCGACCAAGGTGACGCCGATACCCGGCGCGGAGCCGGGGACCTACCAGCTCAAGGCCAATCTCAGCATGGCCGGCGGCTGGCAGCTCTCGCTCGGCGCCAAGGTGCAGGGCGAGGCCGATACGGTCGAGAGCAAGCTGGTTCTCAAGGCACTCCCATGAGACCCCGGATCGCTTCGGCGGTCCTCACCCTCGCCGCCCTGACGGCGGCGGGGGCCGGGGGATATTACGCCGGTCGCCATGAGCTCCGATTGCCGGACCTCGAGGCGCTTCCACTTCCGTCCGCCCGAGCCGCGCAGGCAGTGTCGGGACCAGTGATCTATTACCGCGACCCCGACGGCAAACCGTTCTACGCCGCCGAGCCGCGCAGGACCGCGGATGGGCGTGCCTTTCTGCCGGTCCATGCCAGCGAGGATGTCAGCTTCGAAGACGCGCAGGCGGACGTGTCCGCAGGCCCGGGAGCGGCAGCACCTAAGCGCGTCCTCTACTACCGCAACCCGATGGGCCTGCCCGACACCTCGCCGGTGCCGAAGAAAGATTCCATGGGGATGGACTACATCCCGGTCTACGCGGGCGAGGACGAGGACGGGAGCACCGTCAGGATCAGCCCCGGTAAGCTGCAACGCACCGGCGTGCGCTCGGAACCCGTGCAGCAGCGCGTCCTTTCGGCTCCCATCCGGGGCTCCGGAACGATCCAGCTCGATGAACGGCGGATCGTCGTCGTGGCCGTGCGCTCCGACGCCTTCGTGGAGAACGTGTCCGAAGTGACGACGGGCGACCGGGTGAAAAAGGGCCAGGCCCTCCTGCGCCTCTATTCGCCCGAGGTTACCGCGGCCGGCGCGCTCTATCTGACCGATCTCAACGGCGCCGGGCGCGACGCCCTCGCCGGCGGCGCGCGCCTTCGCCTTGAAAACCTCGGTGTTCCGGCGGACGCGATCGCCGAGATAGAACGCCAGCGCAAGGTTCCCCGCTTGATCACCTGGACTGCTCCGCGCGACGGTGTCGTGCTTGAGCGCAATGCCGTCGAGGGCATGAAGGCCGCTCCCGGAGACGTCCTGTTCCGACTTGCGGATGTTTCCATTGTCTGGGCGCTGGTCGATGTCGCCGAGCGCGATCTGCCGATGATCGCGCTCGGGCAGCCCGTCACGGTGCGCGCTCGCGGCTTCGTCGACCGGGTATTCGCCGGCAAGGTCGCGATGATCTATCCGCAGGTCAACAAGGAGACGCGCACCACCCGCGTGCGCGTCGAACTCGCCAATCCCGACGGGATCCTGCGCCCCGACATGTATGTCGATGCCGACATCGCCACCGGCGCCGCAGCCTCGGTCGTCACCGTGCCAGCGAGCGCCGTGATCGACAGCGGCATGCGCCAGGTCGTGATCATCGACAAGGGGGAGGGCCGCTTCGAGCCTCGTCCGGTCAAGCTCGGCCGCCGGGACACGGACTACGTCGAGATCCGGGACGGCGTCGCGGCGGGCGACAAGGTCGTCGTCGCGGCGAACTTCCTCATCGATGCTGAAAGCAACCTCAAGGCGGCACTAAGCGGCCTCAACGGCGGGGATCCCAAATGATCGGTCGCCTCATCGCCTGGTCCGCGCGAAATGTGATGCTTGTCCTGATCGGTGCGGTCTTCGCCGTCGCGGCCGGCGTCTACGCCATCAGGACCTCGCCGCTCGATGCCATCCCAGACCTCTCGGACGTGCAGGTCATCGTCTATACCGAGTATCCCGGCCAAGGGCCGCAAGTCGTGGAGGACCAGGTCACCTATCCGCTGACAACAGCGATGCTGACGGTGCCGAAGTCGAAGGTGGTGCGCGGCTTCTCCTTCTTCGGCGTCTCCTTCGTCTATGTGATCTTCCAGGACGGCACCGATCCCTATTGGGCGCGCAGCCGCGTCCTGGAATTCTTGAATGCCACGGCACAACGCCTACCGCAGGGCGTGACGCCCAGCCTCGGCCCCGATGCGACTGGCGTCGGCTGGGTCTACCAATATGCCGTCCTCGCCAAGGATCGCACGCTGGCGGAGCTGCGCTCGCTTCAGGACTGGACCATCCGCTACGGCGTCGCCAAGGCGGAAGGCGTCGCCGAGGTCGCCAGCGTCGGCGGCTTCGTCAAGCAATACAATATCGTCGTCGACCCGCAGCGACTGCGCTCCTTCGGCATCCCGCTTCAGAAGATCCGCGAGGCCGTCCGGGCGAGCAACATGGACACGGGCGGCCGCTCGGTGGAGCTCTCGGAGTTCGAGTTCATGGTCCGCGGCCGAGGCTACCTCAGGGGCATCGGCGATCTCGAGCAGATCGTGCTCAAGAGCGACGGCGGGACGCCCGTGCTCCTGCGCGATGTCGCCCATATCGAGCTCGGCCCCGACGAGCGGCGCGGCATCACCGAGCTCAACGGCGAGGGCGAGGTGGCGAGCGGCATCATCTTGCAGCGCTTCGGCGCGAACGCGCTCGACGTCATCGACAACGTCAAGGGCCGCCTCGCCGAGATCATGCCGAGCCTGCCCAAGGGCACGGAGATCGTCCCGGTCTATGACCGCTCGCAGCTCATCGACGCCGCGATCGAAACGCTGAAGGGAACGCTCATTGAGGAGAGCGTCATCGTAGCGCTGGTGTCGATCGTGTTCCTCCTGCACGTCCGCAGCGCGCTGGTGGCGATCCTGATGTTGCCGGTCGGCGTGCTGATGGCCTTCGTGGCGATGAAGCTGCTCGGCCTCGGCTCCAACATCATGAGCCTTGGCGGCATCGCCATCGCCGTCGGCGCCATGATCGACGCCGCCATCGTGATGATCGAAAACGCTCACAAGCATCTTGAGCGGGCGCCGCCCGACAAGCCCCGCGTCGAGGTTCTGATTGAGGCGGCCAGGGAAGTCGGCCCGGCGCTGTTTTTCAGCCTGCTGATCATCACCGTCTCGTTCCTGCCGATCTTCACGCTCGAATCGCAGGAGGGTCGCCTGTTCGGGCCGTTGGCCTTCACCAAGACCTTCTCGATGGCGGCGGCCGCGCTGCTCTCATTGACGCTCGTGCCGGCGCTGATGGTGATCTTCGTCCGGGGGCGGATCGTCCCGGAGCACAAGAATCCGATCAACCGCTTCCTGATCTTTATCTACCGGCCGGTCATCCGCGGCGTGCTCAAGGCCAAGACGCTGACGATCCTCGTCGCGCTCGCGGCGCTCGGCGCCTCCTGGTGGCCCGCCACGCAGCTCGGTTCGGAGTTCATGCCGAATCTGAACGAGGGCACGCTGATGTACATGCCCACGACTTTACCGGGCATCTCGGTCACCAAGGCCGCTGACCTTCTCCAGACGCAGGACCGCATCATCAAGTCCTTCCCCGAGGTCGAGACGGTCTTTGGCAAGGCCGGGCGCGCACTGACGGCGACCGATCCGGCGCCGACCGAGATGTTCGAGGCCATCATCAACCTGAAGCCGAAGGATCAATGGCGGCCGGGCGTAACCATCGACAGCCTAAAGGCCGAGATGGATGCCGCGCTCCAGTTCCCCGGCGTCTCCAATGCCTGGACCATGCCGATCCGCGCCCGCATCGACATGCTCTCGACCGGGATCCGCACCCCCGTCGGCATCAAGGTGTTCGGCACGGACCTGACGCAGATGCAAGCCGTGGCGCGCCAGATCGAGGCCGTGGTCAAGAAGGTTCCCGGCACGTCGAGCGCCTATGCCGAGCGGGTGATCGGCGGCTACTATCTCGATATCGTCCCGGATCGGAGTTCACTCGCGCGCTACGGGCTCATGATCGGCGACGTGCAGGACGTGATCGGGACGGCGCTCGGTGGCGATGCCGTCACCACGGCGGTCGAGGGGCGCGAGCGCTATAGCGTCAACATCCGCTATCCGCGCGACTTCCGCAGCGATCCGTCCTCGATCGCCAGCAATGTGCTGGTGCCGTTGCCGAACGGAGGGACCGTGCCGCTCGGCGAGGTCGCCAAGGTCGAGCTCACCCGGGGCGCCACCTCGATCCGTACGGAGAACGGCCAGCTAGCTATCTACATCTATGTCGACATCCTCGGCCGCGATCTTGGCGGATATGTCGCCGATGCGCAGCGCGCGGTCGCCGGCCAGGTCGTGTTCCCGGCCGGGACCTATGTCTCCTGGAGCGGCCAATTCGAATATCTGGAACGGGCGGAGGCGCGCCTGAAGATCGTCGTGCCGGTCACGCTGCTGATCATCTTCCTGCTGCTCTATCTGAACTTCCGCCGGATCACCGAGACCCTGATCGTGATGCTGTCGCTGCCGTTCGCCCTGGTCGGGGGGCTCTGGCTGATGTGGTGGCTCGACTTCAACATATCGGTCGCGGTCGCGGTCGGCTTCATCGCGCTCGCGGGTGTCGCCGCCGAGACCGGTGTGATCATGCTGATCTACCTCGACCACGCCTGGAGCGAGGTCGGCACGAAGGTCGCGGCAACAGGCCGGAGCCTGACGCGCGCCGACCTCCATCACGCGATCATGGAGGGCGCCGTCGAGCGCGTGCGGCCCAAGATGATGACGGTGGTCGCCATCATGGCGGGCCTGATCCCGATCCTGTGGAGCACCGGAGCCGGCTCCGAGATCATGCAGCGGATCGCCGTCCCGATGATCGGCGGCATGGTCTCCTCGACACTGCTGACGCTGATCGTGATCCCGGCCATCTACGGCCTGGTCAAGGGATGGGGGCTGCCGTCAGCCGCTGCGGCCTCCGACGCCGCGAGGCCAGAGTCTGTCGCCAGCCGGCTCGCCGCCGAATGAGACGTGCAACGGGGGCGGGATCGGCGGCCCCGGCCAATAGCCCTCCCAAAGGGACAAGTTCTCGTGACGAGAGAACGCCTCAGAGAGGCCATTGATGTGGGTCAAGGTGGAATTGTGCGGAGCGTGCTTTCTTGAGGAGGCAGGGATCAGGCATGAGCGTCAGGTTGCAGACGGTGGGATGGATGAGAGCGTTGCTGGCCTTTCTGGTCGCGATCGCGCTGCTCGTTGCGCCTGTCGCCAGCGCGCAGGCCATGCCGTGTCACGACCTTGTCCGGCACGAGCAAGCAACCGTCGTGGAAAGCGGCCAGCCTCAGGCCGCCATCAGCGGCGGTGGCCTCCAAGGTCATTCTCACGCTGTCGACCATGCGCTCTGTTGCAGTAGCGCATGCGCATCCTGTGTCGTGGCCCTTGCCGCACCAGGTCCGACTGTCCCGAAGCGCATCGTGCTCCCTGCGCGTTACGCACAGCGTGATGAAATCGTCGCCGGCCTGGCCTTTCCACCCACCCTCGGTCCTCCTCGAACCCGCACCTGATCGGACCTGACCTGATGCTCCGCGGACATCGGGTCGCTCGATGCGCATTCGCATGATCAGTCAGCCGGCCTGCTACCGGCAAGGGAACAAGGACCCACACCATGAATCGTCGTCATTTTCTGAACCGGATGATGGCCGGAGCGGCCGCATTCGGCACCTCGGCTGCCTTTCATCCAATCAACGCCTGGGCGCAGGCCGCACCCGATGCCGCCCCGCCCATGTCAAACTCCACACCGCGCCCGCTTGGCGTGGTCGGTCGGACCATCGAGGTCAACGGCAAGGCCGCGCGCGTGTTCGGACTTGCCCAGCCGGACGGCACATCGGGCCTGACGCTGGATGCCGGGAGCAGCTTCGACGTCGCCCTCTCCAACCGGATCGGTGAGCCGACGCTGATCCATTGGCATGGCCTGACACCGCCTTGGACGATGGACGGCGTGCCGGACAATCCCGCCGCGCTTCTGGGGGCCTCCGAAACGCGCCGCTACACCTTCCCGGTCGGCGCCGGAGGCACGCACTGGATGCACGCTCATACGCTGCAGGAGCAGAATCTGCTGGCGGCGCCGCTGATCGTGCGGACCGCCGCCGACCGGCAGCGGGACGAGCAAGAGGTGGTGATCCTGCTGCACGACTTCTCGTTCACGCCTGCGGAAGAACTGCTCGCCAAGCTCAAAGGAAGCCTTGCCGCCGGCGCCATGCCGATGGATCACGGCGCGATGGGCCAAACCGATACGATGAAGGGCATGGCCGGCATGATGGCCTCCGGCGCGACGGGCCAGATGCAAGGCATGCCGGGCATGGCGATGGATCTCAACGACATCGACTATGACGCCTACCTCGCCAATGACCGCACGCTGGGTGACCCCGAGGTCGTCGCCGTCGACAAGGGCGGCCGGGTGCGGCTGCGGATCATCAACGGCGCGACGGCGACCGCCTTCACCATCGATACCGGAAGCCTCAGCGGGGAACTGATCGCGGTCGACGGTCAAGCCGTCCAGCCGGTCGCGGGTCGGTCATTTCCGATTTCCATGGGCCAGCGCCTGGATATTCGGCTGGCGCTGCCGAAGGCGGGCGGCTCGTTTCCGATCCTCGCCCTGCGCGAGGGAAGCGCCGAGCGCGCGGGGATCATCCTGGCATCCGCTGGCGCGACGATCGCCAAGATTCCGGTGCTCGGAGAGGCCAAGGGACCGGTGCTCGGGCTCGACCTCGAGCAGAGGCTGCGCGCTGTCGAACCGCTCGCGCAGCGTCCTGCCGACCGCCGCTTCGCGCTCACCCTCACCGGCAATATGGCGGACTATAGCTGGGGTATCGGAGGGGGCGACGCGCTGCGGATCAAGCGGGGAGAGCGCGTTGAGCTCGCATTGGCGAACATGTCGATGATGGCTCACCCGATGCATCTGCACGGCCACGCATTCCAGGTGGTCGGCGTTAACGGCAAGACGCTCGGCGGCGCGCTGCGCGACACTATTCTCCTCCCGCCGATGGCTCGCGTGACCGTTACCTTCGACGCGGACAATCCCGGACGCTGGCCACTCCACTGCCACCACCTGTACCACATGGCGACCGGCATGATGACGTTCGTCGCTTATGAGGGCGTCGGCTGAAACCGGGAAGCCGTTCACCGGCGCGATCATCGCGATCGTTGGCCGCCCCCTCCTTCGCGGGGATGATCTCCGCGATCGAACGCGCTCCGCTGCACCCCCATCGGCAGGTGGTGCAGCGAGGGCCGGTACCTGAAGCCACTATCTTTCGTGAACGACCAGCTCAATGCGTGCATCGGCATCGGCGGCAGCCAGGACTGCCCGGTATTATTATATTCTTGGCGGCCTCCCTCTTTCGGCCATCCCCCGGGTCCAACCACCCAACTAAGACGGTTGCGCGCGATAATTTTTTCCTCCACAAATGAGGAGAGGAAAATTATCGCGGGAGCGATTCGATGGCTGCGGTTCGCGTGCTTGCCGATCATCCTGAAGTTGATGCTCGCCTCGCCGAGTTCGGTGTCGCGCGTCAGGCGCTGCTCGAGGTCGTGCGCGGCGTGGTCGCTGCGCGTGCCGACGCGATCGCCGATGATCCCGCTTCTGCAGAGGGGCTGCTCGCCTACATCTACGGCACCCGATATGTGCGGCAACTTTTCCGGGCAATCGGCTGGGTCAATTATCGCGAGAACAACGTCGAATCCGTCAAGCATCCGGATAGCCCCCTTAAGGTGGTCTATCAAAGTGTCGACCTTGCCGCCGACAAGTTGCACAAGCCGCAAGCGGTTTCCGGGAAAGGCTCCGGCGCCGACCGTATCATTGCGGTGGGACAGGCCGGGCTGTTCCCCGAGGAAGAGATGTCAGCGGCGCGGGATCAGGGGCTGGCGGAGCTCCGGACCGGCGTATGGTTCTTCTGCGTGTCGGTTCAAGGTGACGATGTTCGCGCCGAGCTGTCGCTGCCTTCACGTATTTCCGGCGGCAATTTCGAGGGCTTTATCGAGCGCATCTTCATCCTCGGTGGTGGTGAATGGCCGGCGGATGCCATCCTTGATAGCGATCGTCCGGATGGCATCGAGTTCGAGCCTGCTGTTTTGCGTCGCTAGGCCATGTTCAACATTGGCAGAATGGAGCTCGCGCGGAAGCGGCAGCGGTTGACCGCCAAGGCTCTCGCTGAGCGGGCCGGCATATCGCCGGTCACCCTGTCGCGTGTCGTCAACGGGCAGCAGGTTCCGGATGAAGACACGGTCGACGGCTTGGTGCGCGCGCTAGGATTCCCGCGGGAGTTCTTCTTCCGGGACGACGCGGCGCCGATCAGCGCTGATGCCGCCAGCTTCCGGAGCCTCACGGCGATGTCGGCGCGAGAGCGCGATGCGGCGCTCGCCGCCGGCTCACTGGCCTTCGAGATGTCAGCCTGGGTGCGGGAAAGGTTCGTTCTGCCGGAGCCAGACTTGCTCGACCTCAGCCATGAACGCGATCCCGCTGGCGCCGCGCGTGCGCTGCGCCAGCATTGGGCGATCGGCGAGCGGCCGATCTCGCATATGATCAAGCTGCTTGAGACGAAGGGCGTTCGCGTCTTCTCGCTGGCCGAGAACACGAAGAATGTGGATGCCTTTTCCTGTTGGCATGATGGCGAGCCGTATGTCTTCCTCAACACCTTCAAGACCACAGAGCGCAGCCGGTTCGACGCCGCTCATGAGCTGGCGCACCTCGTCCTGCACAAGCACGGCGGTCCCAATCAAGGGCGCGCCGCCGAGCTCGAGGCACATGCATTTGCATCGTCGTTCCTGATGCCTCACGACGACGTCGTGGCGACGATCCCATTCGTCCGAGGCCTCGATCAATTGGTGCTCGCAAAGAAGCGGTGGGGCGTGTCCGTAGCGGCACTCGCGCACCGGCTCCACCGGATCGGCCGGATTTCCGATTGGAATTACCGAACCTTCTGCATCCAGATAAACAAGCGGTTTGGCACGAACGAACCTGACGGTCTCCCGCCGGAGCGATCTGCAATATGGCACCGTGTCCTCACGGAGCTTTGGCGGGAAGGCGTGACACGCCGGCACGTTGCGACCCGACTGGATATCCCCGAGGCAGAACTCGACAATCTGCTGTTCGGGCTTACCGGCGATGTGAAACCGCCATCCGTCGGCGGTTCGTCTCTCCGGCTAGTTCGGTGATTGTGCCTAGGGGGTTAAGTCTCCGAGATATCACGATTGGAAAAACGATCACGGTTGCTCGCTCACCGAACTTTCGGATGCATCACCTGTCCCGACATTGATCTCCATAAATGGAATGTCGAGCAAACTATCAAAATCGACGGGTTCGGTGAGATATCGGAAACCCCACGGGCTTAGAAGGAGCAGGCTTCTCCGAGCCGGTTGCTCGAAACGAGGATCCCACAGTCCGTCACGCTCGACTTGTTCCAAGAGTTTGAGCATTCGATCCTCGGGCAAAACAATCTCGTTAGGCGCGAACCCGGCATCCCACATGTAAGCAAGAAATTCCGCAGGCTGTCCGGCGGTTTGAGCCGTAAACACCGCCAATACCTTCCCGCCAAGCTGACCATTGATCGCTTCCTGTCGTTGAAATTCGGGCGTTGTTACCGGGGCTGGCGCTGAACCGGATATTGAGAATGTGTGCCGCTCGGGATCGGCATGGATAGTCCAGGGTGCTGGAAAATTTGCACTAAAGCGGCCGATGATTGTACGTGCCGGATGAAAAGAGCGGGTGGCTTCGGACATATAGGATCTATGGATGTCAAAAAAGCCAACGCCTTTTGTAAGAGCCACATTGACCTCATCGAAAGTCAGCCGAGTCGCATGACCGCCGTTACGACGCCTGAGACGCAAGCCATCCTCCCAAATAACGTAATCGGCATGATAAATGCCATTACGAATATCGTCTCTAAAGGCCTCTTCCAGCACCAATGCAAGACCCGGCATGCCAATCGCATGCGCAGTTCTAGCTAGATCTCTGAACGTCGCATTTGCATTCGGCCCAATGACCCTAGAGGGTTGCCGCCTTACTCGAACAAGTTCTTGAAATGGCCAAAGCAAATAAGGTTTTAGCGTGACAATCCCCATCATATTCTTGAGGGTCTCATAGACGCCGCCCGCCTCAGCGAGCTGACAATAGAGAAACAGCAGGATACGAATTTCGGCCTTCGACCGTGGGCGGCTGTGTGCGGGGTGAGCGGAGATTTCCTCGAACACTTCGTGCGCTGTGATCGTAGTAGCCCAGCCGGCGTCCTGCATGCCGCGGAATTCTCCGCCGAGCGAAGCGGCAAAGTCGAGTTCGTTGATTCTCCGTGCGAACGCCAACAGATATGAAAGATGTCGGGATAATTTCCTGAGATAAATCTGCGCTTCCATAATTAGTTCAACTTCAGTTTTGGCAGCCTAGTGTTCATGTGCATCCGATTGTTCGTTCTGATCTGACATTTCACTCCTGCCTGCCAGTGCTTCAGCAATCTTTCCCGAAATCCGATTAGCCGCGCGACGCGAAGGATCATGTTGCACATGCGCGTAGATCGCCGTTGAGCGTGCATTCGCATGGCCAAGGATGGCTCCTGTCAGGGGTAACCCTTCGCCATAGGAGACGGCGGTAGACCCCATAGTATGCCTCAGCGTATGGGGGGTAACGCCAGGTAGTTCCGCTTTCGCGACGACCCTGGTCCAAACGCCCTTTGTCCCCTGAAAATGGCCATCTCCCCGTTCCGCCGGGAATACGAAGTCGGAACCCGGCTTCCTTGTAATGCCACGCAGCAGCACGATTGCAGCCGCGCCGAGCGGCCGAATGGACTTTCCAGTCTTGCTGTCGTCCAAAACGAGAAGGCCGTGCTCGAAACTCACCTCGTTCCATCGCAGCGCGGCGATCTCGTCGCGACGACAGCCGGTCAAAGCCCACAGGCGTGCAATGTTCAATGCTTTGGCGTTGACTCCCTCCAGTTCCAGCGCGTCGAACGCCTTGCCGAGACGACTGACCTCCTCGAGCGTCAAATACCTATCGCGCCTGTTGTCGGATTTTTTCACAGCAGCAATGTCGCAAGGATTGGAGGACACGATCTTGCGCCGCACAGCAAAGCTAAAAACGGCGGAGAGATCCTTTACGACCTTCCGCGCGGCTCCCTCGCCGCCGCGAACGATGATGCGTTTGCGGAACCCGATTTTCTCATCCTTGGCGGTCTTGCCGTTGGTCACATCCCGCACGAAGCGTTCGATCTCGCCCGCACCAACCTCCGACACACGCTTTCGTCCGAGCAGCGGCACGACATGGTGTCGAAGACGCGCGATCGTGTAAGCCTTGGTGCGGGGCTTCATGGGCTCGCCCTGCCGAATGCCGCGCTGAACGACGCAGCCTTCTTCGTCATAGAGACCGATCAGCTCGGCCATCAGCATTTCGCGACGCTTTGTCTGAAGCTCGCCGGCAGGATCCTCACCTTTCGCGGCTGCGCCGAGCAGAATCTTCGCCTTCTTGCGTGCCTCGTCGACGGTCAAGTTTCCATAGCGGCCGACCGTCTGAAACCGCTTGGGAGCGTTCCGCCCGCCGCCATTGGCGCGGTATCTGATGATGAACGTCTTTGATCCGCTGGGATCTGCTCGGACACCAAACCCGGATAGCTCACTATCCCAAACGAAACGACGCTCATCGTTCGAGACGATGCCATCGACTACCTTTTTTGTGAGCCTTACGGCATTTTCCTTCGTCATTTCCCTGCCTTTCGATCGGCCGACACCATCGAAATTGGTGACCACCTGGTGACCACCTTGACGGAAAATCTCATACCATGTCAGAAAGGCGAATATCAATAACTCACTGAATAATATTGATTATTACAAGTCGGTACAACTGAGGAAAACCCCGGATAACGCTGTCTCCAATTTTGCCAAGGTTGGGGTCGAGGGTTCGAATCCCTTCGCCCGCTCCAGTTTCTCTCAAGAAAATCGGATTGTTGGCAGACGCCCTGCGGGGCATTTGTGCTTACCGACGGCGCTTGGGCCATCTCGGTAAGCAGCCGGCAAGCACGGCAAGGAAAGCCGTGGCGCACTCCAGCGTAGGCGATCTCCCTCCCCGAACGGCAAGCGAAAGCTCGGAAAACTGCTGCGGCTGTTCGGCAGACCACCTCTCCCGCATGGCGGCTCGCCTACAGGCGACTCCGGCGGAGCATAAGCGCCGCCGCAACCCTGCATCTTGAATCTGATGGCAACTCCTCAATTTTGCTATTAACGCGATCAGCCTTACTGGAGGCGCCATCATCCCCGCAGTGACAATCCGCGACCTCGCCGAGGCGACGCATCGCGCCCTGAAGGTACGCGCGGCCCAGCATGGCCGCAGCAGGGAAGCCGAGATGCGCGACATCCTGGAGGCGGCCGTTCGCCCTGACACGCGTCTCCGGCACGCCGCTCGCGGAGCGTAGCCGCCGGCTTGGCCTGACCAATGAGGACATCGATGCCCTCAGTCCGGCATGCGAAAGAACGCCCGCCGAGCCCATGAGCTTCGAATGGTCCTTCTCGACAATGTCATCTCGGAAGCGATGAGGCCCGCGCCCGACGACACCGTGCGGGCGTGACTCGACGAGCAGGCGGCCGAAACGCTCTGCCTCTCCAGCGTCACCATTGACGAACTATTGTTCGGGATCGGTGCGCTGACCGCTGGCAAGCGCAAGGACAGGCTCATCGAGGCTCTGGATGGGGTGATGGAGCTGTTCGCCGGCCGCATCTTGCCGTTCGATGTCGCTGCTGCAAAACGCAGTGACATTGCGGTGAAGACGGGCGCGGCCGGGAAGGTCTTTCCGGCGCCCGACGGCTATATCGCTGCGATCGCGGCCTGCCGGGGCTTTACTGTGGCCACGCGCCACACCAGCGCGTTCGACGCCGCCGGTGTGGCGGTCATCAATCCGTGGAACGTGGACCGCTGAAGACCTTCTGCGGGCGGCACGTGTTGCACCTCACAGCCCGGCGGAGGCGACCTGCCAGCGCGAACCCTTACGCGTTTTACACTGCACCCCGCTCAAAAATCATACGCTTCATCCCGCGTTGTTCTCCGCATTGTTTCCTGATGACTTGCACGTTCCCAGCAACGCCTGCGGGAGGCACACCACCCCGGGCGCCTTAGCTCCCCCGTCACATCTCGCAGCGAACCGCCTTGACGCAGATCACCTCCCATGCAAATAGTGATCGAACGATAAATAAAAATCGTCCGGGAGGATAATATGATCTCAAGGAGAGGATTCCTGGGAGCGACGGCGGCTGCCGTCTCCTATGGCGCGCTGCCCGCGATGGCCCAGCAACAGCCCATTCGCGTCGGCATGCTCACGATCAAATCCGGCGCGCTGGCCGCAGGCGGCCGGCAGATGGAGGACGGCTTCCGCCTCTTCCTGCGCGAGCGCGCCGAGCGCGTCGCCGGGCGTCCGGTGGAATTCATCGTGGCCGATACGGGCGGCCAGCCGGCGCTCGCCAAGACGCGGGCGCAGGAACTGGTGCAGCGCTCCGGCGTCCAGGTCGTGGTGGGGCCGGTGGCGGCCTTCGAGGCCCTGGCAATCAACGATTACTTGCAGGAAGCCGAAGTTCCCTTTCTGTGCTGCTCGGCCGCCGCGGAAGATCTGACCCAGCGCCGCCTGAACCCGTGGTTCGTGCGCACCTCCTCCACCTCCGCCCAGCCGTGCCACCCGCTCGGCGACTATGTGGCGCGGGAGCTGAAGTACAAGAAGATCGTCGCCATCGCCGACGATTTCGCCTTCGGCCAGGAGCAGACGTCAGGTTTCCAGCGCACGTTCGAGGCGGCCGGCGGCACCCTCGTCAAGAAATTGTGGGCGCCGCTGAATGTGGCGGACTACGGCTCCTACATCTCGCAGATCGGCGAGCCCGACGCCGTCTTCGCGGCCTTCGCCGGAGCGAACGGACTGCGCTTCCTGCGGCAGTATTCGGAATATGGCCTGAAGGGAAAAATCCCCCTCATCGGCTCCATGACGACCGTGGACGAGGGCGTGCTGCACAGCATGGGTGACGAGGCCATCGGCATCATCTCCGCCGGCTGGTATTCGGCCGCTCTGCCTGGCGAGGCCAATGCGCGCTTCGTCGATGCGCTGCGCAAGCAGACGGGCGTCGATCCTGGCTTCTATTCCGAAGGCGCCTATTCGGCGGGCCTTGCCCTTGAGGCCGCCCTCAAGGCGGTGGACGGCAGGATCGAGGACAAGCAGGCGTTCATGAACGCCCTGCGCAAGGTGGACATCAAGGACGATCCGCGCGGCCCGTGGCGGCTCGATGCTTACGGCAACCCCATCGAGAATATCTACATCCGCAGGACGGAACGTCGCGACGGACGGCTGATGAACACGGTCATCAAGACCTACGAGAACGTCTCGCAGTTCTGGACCTACAAGCCGGAAGCCTTCCTCGCCGCGCCAGTCTACTCGCGCAGCGAGCCGACCAGGCTCTGAGCGCGCCGCCCCGCGCCCCCTGCCCCACCCTTGCGAGCACCGTTCCATGATCGTCGACGCCCATAATCACGTCATGCCGGAGGCCATCATCCGGCACCTCGAAACCCAGGCGGATGTCTTCGGCGTCCGGGTGGACCGCGCGGAGGGCGCGACGCGCCTCGCCCATCGGGAGGGCTTCGCCTATCCCCTGTTCGAGGAATTTCTCACCCCCTCAGCGAAGATCGAGGCACTGGACCGCCGGGGCCTCGATGCCGCGATCATCTCGCCCTCGCCCACCCTCTTCTTCTACCGCGTGCCGCCGCAGGCTGAGGCGGACTTCGTAAGGCGCCTGAACGACGAGATCGCGACCTTCGCCGCCGCCGCGCCCCAGCGGCTGCGGCCCATGGGCACCCTGCCCATGCAGTCGCCCGATGCGGCGGTGGCAGAGCTGGAGCGCATCGTCGCCGATCTCGGCATGCGCGCGGTGATGATCGGCTGCCACATCGACGGCGCCGCCCTCTCCGAGCCGAAGTTCCGCCCCGTCCTGCGGCGCGCGGCGGAACTGGGGGTGCTCATCCTCACCCACCCCTATTACTTCGGAACCAAGGCCGGTTTCGAGAAATACTACCTCACGAACCTTGCCGGAAATCCGCTCGACACGGCCATCATGGCGGCGGACCTGATCTTCGGCGGGGTGATGGACGAGCTTCCCGACCTGAAGGTCGCGCTCTCCCACGGCGGCGGCTTCCTGCCCTATCAGATCGGCCGCCTCGTCCACGGCTGGAAGGTGCGGCGCGAGGCGCAGACCATTCCGACATCCCCGAAAGAGCTGTTCCGGCGCTTCTATTTCGACACCATCACCCATGATGCCGGGGCGCTCGCCTATCTCATCGATCTCGTCGGTCCGGAGCATGTGCTGCTCGGAACCGACATCCCCTTCGACATGGCGGACGAGACCGCGCTCGACACGCTCGATGCCGTGCCCGGCCTCTCCGCCGATGCACGCGCGCGCATCGCCGGCGGCAACGCCTGGGCTCTGACCGGCGGCTGACCGCCGCATCCCGACGCAACGGAGACACACATGGCACTCACCCTGGAACCGGCTTCGGCCGGAACGCCCCGTCACGACCTGATCAAGGGCCTGTTCATCGACGGCCGCATGGTCGATCCCGGCCCGCGCGCGCTCATGAACATCACCGCGCCGCGCGACGGCACCACCATCGCGCAAGTCATTGAGGCGACGGCCGAGGATGTGGACCGCGCGGTGGCCAGCGCCGATGCGGCGTTTCGCTCCAAGGAGTGGCGCGGCATGTCGGTGCGCACCCGCGCGCGCCTCGTCAACAAGCTCGCCGATGTGATGGAGGCCCATCTCGACGAATTGTTCGAGCTGGAGACGCTGAACAACGGCCGGCCCGTGCGGGAGACCCGCGCCCAGCTCGCCCGCGTGCCGGACCTGTTCCGCTACAATGCCGGCCTGGCCATGGCGCGGCGCGACGACGTGATCCCGGTGGAGGGCGATTATCTCACCTACGCCCGCCGCCTGCCGGTGGGCGTGGTGGCCAATGTCACGCCCTTCAACCATCCGCTGCTGATTGCCTGCCGGAACCTTGCGCCCACCTTCGCCTCGGGCTGCACCACGGTGGTGAAACCCTCCGAATACACGCCGCTAACCACGCTGCGCCTCGCCGAGATCTTCTCGGAAGCCGGCCTGCCGCCGGGCGTGTTCAATGTGGTGACCGGTCCCGGCGCCGTCACGGGGCGTGCGCTGTCGGAGCATCCCGGCATCCGCAAGCTGGTGCTCACCGGCGGCACCGAAGCCGGCCGCCGGGCGGGCGCCGCCGCCGCCGGCAATTTCGCCCGCCAGACGCTCGAACTCGGCGGCAAGACGCCGGTGGTGGTTTTTGACGATTTCGACCTCGACCAGGCGGTGAACTATGCCGCGTTCGGGGCCTTCGTAGGCGCGGGGCAGACCTGCGTCTGCGCCGCGCGGCACATCGTGCAGCGATCCATCTACGATGCGTTCGTTGAAAAGCTCGCCGCCAAGGCGAAGGCCATCACCGTCGGCGACCCCTTCGATGCCGCCACCCAGATGGGGCCGGTGATCTCCGAGCGACAGCGCGCCCGCGTGCTGGATTTTGCCCGCATCGGCCTTGAGGAGGGCGCGCGGCTGGTGGCGGGCGGGCGCGTGCCGCCGGCGCTCGACGGCAGCCACGGCTTCTATGTGGAGCCCACCGTCTTCGCCGACGTGGACCCGCGCATGCGCATCTTCCAGGAGGAGGTGTTCGGCCCGTTCACGGTGGTGACGCCGTTCGACACCGAGGACGATGCGGTGCGCATCGCCAACGACAGCCCCTATGGCCTCGCCGCCGCCATCCGCACCCGCGACATCGCCCGCGCCCACCGCGTGGCCGACCGCATCGAGGCCGGCATCGTCTGGATCAACGACCACCACCGGGTGGACGCGGCCTCGCCCTGGGGCGGCTTCAAGCTCTCCGGCATCGGCCGCGAGTTCGGGAAAGAGGCGTTCGACGCCTATTTCGACGTGAAGGCGGTGATGGTGAACGTCGGCGACCAGCCGTTCGACTGGTTCGACATGAGCGCCCCCACCCAACGGCTGAACTGAAACCGACCGCCCCCGCGGCGGCCCCTGGAGATGGGCTCCATGTTCTGGATCAACGGTTTCCTGAACAGCTTCGCATTCGGCGCGATCCTGTTCCTGCTGGCGGTCGGGTTTTCCCTGATCTTCGGCCTCATGCGGGTCGCGAACCTCGCCCACGGCGCCCTGTTCATGCTGGGGGGCTACATCGCCACATCGGCGGTGGGGCTCGGGTTCGCGGGGGCGGTGCTGGCGGCGGGGGCGGCGTGCGCCGTCTTCGGCGGCATCCTGGAGCGCACGCTCATCCGCCGCCTCGCGGGGCGCGAGCTGGCTCAGGTGCTGGGCACGCTCGGCCTCGCCTTCATCATCGCCGACCAGTGCCTGCTCATCTGGTCGGGCGATCCCATCGCCCAGCCGGCGCCGGAGGCGCTGCGCGGCGCGGTGGGATTCGGCGGCATCGTCTTTCCCGCCTATCGGCTGGCGCTGGTGGCGCTGGCGCTGGTGGCGTTCGTGGGCATCTGGGCGCTGGTGGAGCGCACGACGCTGGGTGCCCGCATCCGCGCGGCGGTGGACGACCGGGAGATGGCGAGGGCCATGGGCATTCCGGTGTCGCGCCTGTTTACCATGGTGTTCTGCCTCGGCGCCGGCCTCGCCGGCATCGGCGGGGCGCTCGCGGCGCCCATCATGTCGGTCTATCCGGGCCTTGATTCCGAAATGCTGCCGCTGGCGCTGCTGGTGGTCATCCTCGGCGGCATCGGCTCGCTCACGGGGGCGCTGGCGGGCAGCCTCGTCATCGGGCTCGTCTACACCTTCGGCCAGATGCTGCTGCCCGATCTCGCCTACGTCATCCTCTTCCTGCCCATGGTGGTGGTACTCGCCGTGCGGCCCCAGGGCTTCTTCGGGAGGCAAGCCGCATGAAAAACCCCGGCCTCAAGACCCTCGGCATCCTCCTTATCTGCGCGGCGGCGGTTCCCCTCGTGCTGCCCGGGCCGTTCTATCTCTCCATCGCCACACAGGTTCTCGTCTACGGCCTGTTCGCGGTGAGCGTGAACCTCATCGCCGGCTATTGCGGCATGGTCTCGCTGGGCCACGCCGCCTTCCTCGGCATCGCCGGCTATGCGTTCGCGCTGCTGACGACCAGCACCGGCTGGCCGCTCTGGGCGGCGATCCCGGCGGCGGTGGCGCTCTCGGTGGTGGCGGGTGCGCTGTTCGGCCTTGTGGCGCTGCGCACCTCGGGCCTGAGCTTCCTGATGATCACCCTCGCGCTGGGCCAGATCGTGTGGGGCATCGCATTCCGCTACGTGGACCTCACGAATGGCGAGAACGGCATCTCCATGCCCCGTTTCCAGGGGCTGCTCGCCAACGGCACGGGGCTCTATTATCTGTGCCTCGTGGTGACGGGGGGCTGCCTTGCGCTCGTCACCATCCTCGCCGGCTCGCCGCTCGGCGCCTCCATGCAGGGCGTGCGCGACCAGCCGCGCCGCATGAGTACGCTGGGCTATGACGTGTGGCGCATCCGCTATGCGGCCTATGTGCTCTCGGCCTGCCTCGCCGGCATCGCGGGCGTGCTCTACATGCTGCTGTTCCGCTTCATCAGCCCGCACACGCTGTCGCTCACCGTCTCGTCGGAAGCGGTGCTGATGGTGATCGCCGGTGGACTCGGCACCACCTTCGGGCCCATCGTCGGCGCGGCGCTGGTGGTGCTGCTGAAGAATGTCGCGAGCGCCTATACGGATCGCTGGCCGACGCTGCTCGGCCTCATCTTCCTGTTCATCATCGTGGTGGTGCCGGAAGGGCTGCTGCCCGGCGCGCGGCGGCTGATGCGCACGCTTGGCGCGCGCCTCGCCACGCGGCGCGGGCCGACGGCGATTCCCGCCACCCCCGTCAAGGAGGCTCGCCCGTGACCGCGCCCACTGCCGCACTCCGCATCGACGATCTGCACAAGAGCTTCGGCGGCCTTCACGTCATCCAGGGCGTGAACTTCACCGTGGCGCCCGGCGAGCGGCGCCTGCTGCTCGGCCCCAACGGCGCGGGCAAGACCACGCTGTTCAACCTCATCGCCGGCGATCTCAGGCCCACGGCGGGTCAGATCCGCATCGCGGAGGAGGACGTGTCGGCCCTCCCGACCTTCCGGCGCGCGGCGCGGGGCATCGGCCGCACCTTCCAGATCCTCACCCTGTTCGCGCGCGAGAGCGTGATCGGCAACGTCATCATGGCCCTCCTCGGCGGACGTCCGCAGCGCTGGAAGCCCTATGGCGCGGTGGCGAGCGACCCGGCCCTGCGGCGCGAGGCGCTGGAGGTGCTGGCGCGGGTGCGGCTCGACACGCTGGCCGACCGGCCGGTCTCGGAGACCTCCTACGGCGAAAAGCGCCGGCTGGAGATCGCCATGGCGCTGGCGCAGGCGCCGCGTATTCTTCTACTGGACGAGCCGCTCGCCGGCCTCTCCAAGGAAGAGCGCGGCACGGTGAGCGCGCTTTTGGCCGAGCTGCCGCGCGACCTCACCATCCTGATGATCGAGCACGACATGGATGTCGCGCTCGCCTTCGCCGAGAAGATCGCCCTCCTGCATTACGGCCGCCTGATCGTGGACGGCACGCGCGAGGAGGTGATCGCGGACCCGAGGACACGGGAGGCCTATCTTGCCCAGTGATGCCGCGCTCTCGCTCTCCGGTCTGAACGCCTTCTATGGCGACAGCCACATCCTGCACGACGTGTCGCTGGAGGTGGCGCCGGGGCGCATCCTCGCTCTGCTCGGCCGCAACGGCGCGGGCAAGACCACCTGCATGAACGCCCTCGCCGGGCTGCTGCCCACCCGCACCGGGCGGATCGTGCTCAACGGGCGGGACATCTCGGCCTTCTCGCCCGAGGCCATCTGCCGGGCAGGGCTCGCGCTGGTGCCGCAGGGGCGGCGCATCTTCCGCAGCCTCAGCGTGGAGGAGAATCTCGCCGTCGCCCGCTGCGCCCGCCCGCCGGACGGGCGGGTGGCATGGACCGACGACGACATCTTCGGCCTCTTCCCCCGCCTGAAGGAGCGGCGCCGGCACCCGGCCGGGCTCATGTCCGGCGGCGAGCAGCAGATGCTGGCCATCGGCCGGGCGCTGGTGACCGCGCCGCGCGTGCTGCTGATGGACGAGCCGACAGAAGGCCTCGCCCCGCAGATCGTCGCCGAGGTGGGCGCCATTGTCGGCCGGCTGCGGGCCGCCGGGCTGTCGGTGATCCTGGTGGAGCAGCACATGGCCTTCGCCCTGAAGCTCGCCGACGAGGTGGTGGTCATCAGCACCGGGCGGGTGGTGGACAAGGCCCCGGCGGCCGCCTTCCAGGCCGATCCGGCCCGGCTGGAGGAGCATCTCGGCGTCCACTGACGGCGGCAGGACACGGCACCTGACCTCCCGGCATCTCGTCGCAGGGTGATGAATCGCACGCGAGCCGTGCTAGGATTGATCGTCCGATAAAGACCGGGTGCCCCTTGCCGTCCTCAAAAGCCCCCTCCCCCCAGCGTCGTCGCCTGTCCCCCGCGGACCGGGAGCGGGATATCGTGGCGGGGGCGGTGGCCTTCTTCGCCGAATTCGGCTTCGACGGCGCGACGCGGGATCTGGCCCAGCGGCTCGGCATCACCCAGCCGCTGCTCTACCGCTATTTTCCCGGCAAGGATGCGCTGCTCGACCGGGTCTATCAGGAGGTTTACCAGAGCCGCTGGCAGGCCGAGTGGGAAACCGCCATCGCCGACCGCTCCATCCCCATCGAGGAGCGGCTGAAGCGCTTCTACCGGGCCTATGCCGCCGTCATCCAGACCTATGAATGGGTGCGGCTGTTCATGTTCGCCGGCCTCAAGGGGCTGGACTTCAACAGCCGCTATCTCGCCTTCCTGCGCGCCCGCCTGTTCGAGCGCATGGTGATCGAGATCCGCGCCGCCAACGGCCTCGACGAGAAAGCCCCGGTGAGCGAGGAAGAGATCGAGCTGATCTGGTCGCTGCACGCCGGCATCTTCTACATCGGCGTGCGCAAGTTCATCTACGGCATGCCCATCCCCGCCGATCCCGAAGCGGACATCGACGTGAAGGTCAATGCCTTCCTCAACGGCGCCCCGGCGGCCTTCGCCTCGGTGATCGACCGGGCCAAGCCCGCGCGCAAGAAGGTCGCCGCCCGGAAATAATCATTTGATAAATTAATTTGACGCCGGTCAAATTCCGCGCCACTATCTATCATCCGATAAATAATCGGACGCTTTCGCACAGACCGGCCACCGGCGATGCGACGCGACCACACGAAGGCTCGCGCGGGCCGGCCCTCGCACAGGCGAGACGCTGCCGCCCTCAGGAGCCGAGGGAGGACACCATGCCAACGCACACAAACGCCGGGCCGCAGGCGCGCACCGCCGCGCCCCCCGCGCGCCCCAAGCGCGCCGTCATCATCGGCGGCTCAATCTGCGGCCTCTTCGCCGCGCTGCTGCTGCGCAAGGCGGGCTGGGACGTGGCCGTCTTCGAGCGCATCGGCAGCGAGCTCGCCGGGCGCGGGGCCGGCATCGTCACCCATCCCGAGCTGTTCGACGTCATCGGCAAGGCCGGCATCGACGTCACCGAGGCCCGCGTGGGTGTGGGCGTCAGCGGGCGGCGGGTGTTCGGGCCGGATGGGCGCATCACCGGCCAGCTCGACCTGCCGCAGGTGCTCACCTCCTGGGGTCACCTCTACCGCCTGCTGCGCTCCGCCCTGCCGGACGATAGCTACCACCACGGCCGCAACCTCGTGCGCGTCGAGGACGGCGCCGAGCGCGTGCGCGCCACCTTCGCCGATGGCGCGGTGGAGGAGGCAGACCTGCTGGTGGGCACGGACGGCCTGTTCTCCACCGTGCGCGCCGCCTTCCTGCCGGAGGCCAAGCCCACCTATGCGGGCTATGTGGCCTGGCGCGGGCTGGTGGACGAGAGCGCGCTCTCGCCGGAAACCCGCGCCGCGCTCTGCGGCCACTTCTCCTTCAGCCTGCCGCCGGGCGAGCAGATGCTCGGCTATCCCGTCGCCGGCGCGGACGAGCAGCTGGACGAAGGTCACCGCCGCTACAATTTCGTCTGGTATCGCCCCGCCGCCAGCGACGGGCAGCTTGCCGAGCTGCTGACCGATGTGGATGGCACGCGCCATCCCCTCTCCATTCCCCCGCACCTCATCCGGCCCGAGGTGGTGGCGGGCATGCGCTCCGATGCGCACCGCCTGCTCGCGCCCCAGTTCGCCGAGGTGGTGGAGCGCACGCAGCAGCCCTTCCTCCAGGCGATCCAGGATCTGGAAAGCCCGCGCCTGCGCCTCTCGCCCCATGTGGTGATCCTGGGCGATGCCGCCTTCGTCGCGCGCCCCCATGTGGGCATGGGCGTGACCAAGGCCGCCGCCGATGCCGCCGCCCTCGCTGACGCGCTCGCGGACGGGAACGATGTGGAAGCCGCGCTTGCCGCCTTCGAGGCGAAGCGCCTCGCCTTCGGCCGCGCGGTGGTGCAGCGGGCCCGGCATCTCGGCGCCTACATGCAGGCGCAGATCCTCGACGAGGAGCAACGAGCTCGCGCCGAGCGCCACCGCCATCCCGAGGCGGTGATGAGCGAAACCGCCGTCGCCACGGGGATTGCCGCATGAAGCCCGACGGCGCCTTCCCCCCGCGCCCTCACGCGCGGCCGCTCGATGCCGCCGCGCGCATCGAGGCGATCCGGCAGAACCCCAATTTCCGCCGCCTCGCCGCCATCCGCGCGCGGCTCGGCCTCTCCATGGCCGCGCTGATGGCGACGCTCTATTTCGCCTACATCCTCACCGTGGCGCTGAAGCCCGCCGCCCTCGGCACGCCGGTGCTGCCGGATGCGGTCTCCACCTGGGGCATCGTCGCAGGCGTCGGCCTGCTCGGCCTCGGCTTCGTGCTGACGGCAATCTATGTCGCCGTCGCCAACCGCACCTTCGACCGCCTCACCCAGAACCTCAGGGAGGACGTGCAATGAAACGGCCTCAGCTCAACCGCGCGGCGCTCGCCGCCGTCACGCTGGCCTTCGCAGCGACGCCCGCCGCTGCGGCCGGCGCCATCGAAGGCGGCGCCCGCCAGCCCATCAATCCGGTGGCGATCACCCTCTTCCTGTTGTTCGTGGCGGTGAGCCTCGGCGTCACCTGGTGGGCGGCCCGCAAAGGCACCGGCGGCGCGCAGGACTACTACGCGGCCGGCGGCGGCCTCAGCGGCTTCAAGAACGGCCTCGCCATCGCCGGCGACTACACCTCCGCCGCGACCTTCCTCGGCGTGACGGCGCTGGTCTATTCCTCCGGCTATGACGGCATGATCTACGCCATCGGGTTCCTGGTGGGCTTCCCGATGATCCTGTTCCTCATCGCCGAGCCGCTGCGCAATCTCGGGCGCTACACCTTCGCCGATGTGGCCGCGTATCGCCTTTCGGAAGTACCGGTGCGGGTGGTGGCGGCCACCAACACCCTGGTCATCGTACTGCTCTATCTCATCGCCCAGATGGTGGGGGCCGGAAAGCTCATCGAGCTGCTGTTCGGCCTGCCCTATTGGGTGGCGGTGGGCCTCGTGGGCCTGCTGATGATGGCCTATGTGACCTTCGGCGGCATGCTGGCCACCACCTGGGTGCAGATCATCAAGGCCGTGCTGCTGCTCACCGGCTCGGTGGTGATGTCGCTGCTCATCCTCGGCCATTTCGGCTTCAGCCTGGAGGCGCTGTTCGCTCGCGCCGCCGCGCTGCACCCCAAGGGCATGGCCATCATGGCGCCAGGCGGGCTGGTGAAGGACCCCATCTCCGCCATCTCGCTGGGCGTCGCCCTGGTGTTCGGCACCGCCGGGCTGCCGCACATCCTGATGCGCTTCTTCACCGTGGCCGATGCCCGGCAGGCGCGCACCTCCGTGCTGGTGGCGACGGGCTTCATCAGCATCTTCTATACGCTGCTGTTCGTGCTCGGCTTCGGCGCCATCGCCTTCGTCATGTCGGACCCGAGCTTCAAGGACGCGACCGGGGCGGTGGTGGGCGGCACCAACATGGTGGCCCTGCACCTCGCCAACGCGCTCGGCGGGTCGGTGCTGCTCGGCTTCATCTCGGCGGTGGCGTTCGCCACCATCCTCGCGGTGGTGTCGGGCCTCACCATCGCCGGGGCGTCGGCGGCGAGCCACGATCTCTATGCCCGCGTCATCCGGCGCGGCAAGGCCTCGGAACAGGAGGAAGTGCGGGTCTCCAAGGCGGCGGCAGTGGTCATCAGCCTGCTCGCCATGGCGCTCGGGCTTCTGTTCGAGAACCAGAACATCGCCTTCATGGTGGGCCTCGTCTTCGCCATCGCGGCGAGCGCGAACTTTCCCGTCATCGTGCTGTCGGTTTCCTGGCCGGGCCTGACCACGCGCGGCGCCGTGACCGGCTCGGTGACGGGTCTCGTGGTCGCCCTCGTGCTCGTGGCGCTGAGCCCGAGCGTGTGGACGACCACGCTGAAGCTCGGCCCCGCGCCGTTCCCCTATGACAACCCCGCACTGTTCTCCGTTCCGCTCGCCTTCCTCGTGTCGATCCTCGTCTCGCTGGCGGATCGCAGCACGGCGGCCGAGCGCGTGCGCGCCGCCTTCGCCGCCCAGAACGTGCGGGCGCAGACCGGCTTCGCGGTGGACTGAAATACCAGACAGACAGGGAGAAACGACATGAACATCGCCACCAACGCCACCTTCGCCACCATCGAGGCCCCGCGCGACTGGCCGGAGGCCCAGCGGGCCGACCTGCACGCCAGCCGTGGCAACGGCCGCGTCGGCAGCCGCCTCGTCTCGCAGAGCGACCGCGTGCGGGTGTGGCACCTCGCCCTGAAGCCCGGCGAGCGCATCGGCTTCCATACCCATGTGCTCGACTATTTCTGGACGGCGGTGACCGGCGGGCGCGCCCGCTCCCACTATGCCGACGGACGGGTCGCCGAGGTGACCTATGAGGCCGGCGACACCAAGCATCACCATTTCGGCCCGGGCGAGTTCATGATGCATGACCTCACCAACATCGGGGACACCGAACTGGTGTTCACCACCGTCGAGTTCCTGGACAGCGACAACGCGCCGCTGAAGGTCGACTGAGACCGGGGTCACACCCGTCCGCGCAAAAGAAAAGGGGTCGCCGAGGCGACCCCTTTTTGGTTTCAGGACGACGCCGATCAATTGTCGTCGGCGTCGTGGGCGGGGCCGGACTGGGCGCTGCCGATCTCGAAGGGGCGCTCGGAGACATAATAGGGACCGGGGGTGCCGAAGGCGCTGGGACGCTCGAGCCGGCGCTGCTCGCGGGCCACGGCCGCCGGGGAGGTGGGGGTCAGGCTCCCCTGCGCGGAAACCGCATACTGCTCCATGTTCTCCTTCTGGACGGTCGGGTCGGCGAAAGCCGAACCCATGGACGAGACGAGCACCACGGCGACACCAGCGGCGAGGACAGCAGACTTGATGGACATTGCAAGCACTCCGTTGTTGATGAGATGAATTTAGAAGGCGTCCGCCAAGACGAAAACTATCCTGTGATTTATTCTTCTCATCTGCTTTTATAGATCAGTATACGAGGGTATAAACCGCGATCCGGGCGGGGGACCCCTGCCGAACAGGAGGCAGCGGGCAAACGAGCAGAGGCCGGTGCGTACCCGCACCGGCCTCTGCTCGTTCAAAATCGGATCGTTAAGCGCGCGCGGAGCCGGAAATCGCAGCGCCGGAAACGCGGTCCTAGGCCTCGTGCGCCGGCCCGAGGGTATGCGGGGCCACGGCACCAGCGCGCGGGGCACGGGCCATCCGCTCCGACCTCCAGCGATGCGGCGTGGTGGAGGCGAAGCGCCGGAACACGGTCGTGAAATGGGCCTGGGTCTGGAAGCCGACGCTTAAAGCGACCTGCGCCAGCGGCTCGTCGCTCTCCAGCATGATCTTCTGGGCGCGCTCCACCCGCAGCCGCAGCAGGTATTCGTGGGGTTTGACGCCCGTCGAGATGCGGAACTGCGCGGCGAAGTGCATCCGGCTGAGGCCGGCGACGCGGGCCATGTCGGCGAGCGTGACGGTCTCGCCATACTGCTCCTCCATGAAGGCGAGCACGCGCTTGAGGCGCCACGCCACCAGTCCGCATCCCACCCGCGCGGGCTTCGGTGCCGCGTGCGGCGGATGGTGTGGCGTGGCCGGACCGTTCGGGGCGGGAAGCGGGGCGAGAAGCCCGAGGCGGCGGACCTCGGCGTCGAGGCCTGCATGGTTCTCCGCCGGGATCGCGGTGGCTGCGGCGGACGGCGCGGCATGGAACGACATGCTGAAGACCCCGAGTGCTGAAGTGCCGTTCGGCGGAAAGACTTGCGTCTCGCCGACTGGAGATCAGCATCGGCCACCCTGGTCTCTAGCTCCATTCTACTTGGGGTTCGCGGCTCATATGATCGGGTCGCCGCGGGCATACCTTGGTATAGGCGCCTAGACTTTGCGTTTGGTGGGCTTGAGATGGCCGCCCATTTTTGCTGCACTACCGCCTCGCGAGCCGGCAAAGGCGCCGTTTGAACTGGCAAGATCGAGGTATGTGTCGGTGATACCGAAGCACGATGCCGGGCGACCGGTGGCCCTACACCGGGCATCCGGCCCCTGCGTTACGGCGGATCGCCGCGCGCAGGCCGAACTCTCGAGGACATGATGTCTGGTCTGGCCGGTCCCGTGTCCAGCAACAGCGCGGATCCCCCCGCCCGGGGGCGGACCGGCTATTTCCTCGTGGGGCTACTTTGCCTCGCGATCTTCCTGGCGGATACGCTCTCGCCGCTCGACATGGCCATCGCCGTGCTCTACGTGGTCGTGGTGACCCTGAGCGCGAGCCTGTTCGAGCGCACGGGGCTACTGGTCGTGGCCGCGGCCTGCGTCATGCTCACGATGCTGAGCTTCGTCATCATCCACGCCACGGACTACAACATCTCCTCAACGATGCGATGCTTCGTCAGCGTCGCCGCCATCACCGTCACCACCTTTCTGTCGCTGCGCAACCAGGAGGCGACGGGCGTGCTGAAGGAACAGGCGGCGCTGCTGGACCTCTCCCACGACGCCATCTTCGTGCGGAACCTCGCCGACACAATCGTCTACTGGAACCGCGGCGCCGAACGGCTTTACGGCTGGAACCGCGCCGAGGCCGTGGGCCAGCAGGCTGGCGCACTGCTGAAGACCACCTTCCAGACCCCGCGCGCGGACATCATGCGCACCCTGCTGGACACCGGGCAATGGGAAGGCGAGATCGTCCAGACCGCGCGCGACGGGCGCCAGTTGGTGTGCACCAGCCGCTGGTCGCTCCAGCGCGACGCGCGCGGGCGGCCGATGGGCACCATGGAGACCAATCACGACATCACCGAGCGGCAGAAGGCAGAGCAGGAGTTGCACCAGGTCCGCAGCGACCTTGCCCATGTCACCCGTGTCAGCACCATGGGCGAACTCACCGCCTCCATCGCCCACGAGGTCAACCAGCCGCTCGCGGCCGTGGTGACCAACGGCGAGGCCGGCCTGAGGTGGCTGCGCCGCGCGCCGCCCGACCTCGACGAGGCGGAAGCCTCCGTCACCCGCATGATCGCCAACGCCCGCCGAGCCAGCGACGTGATCGACCGGCTGCGCGCCTTCGCCCGGCGCGGCAAGCCGGTGCGCCAGGCTCTCGACAGCGCCGAGCTGGTGCAGGATTGCATGCTGCTGCTGGAGCGGGAGCTGTCGAGCCACCGCATCCGGCTTGATCTCGCCCTCAACCCCGACCTGCCGCCGGTGGAAGGCGACCGCATCCAGCTGCAGCAGGTGCTCATCAATCTGGTGCTCAACGCGATCCAGGCCATGGACGAGGTTGCCGAGGACCGGCGCGTGCTGCACATAGCTACCGCACTCGCCATACCGCCCTGGCCCACGGAAGGCGACACGGAGCTGACCATCTGCGTGCGCGACACGGGGCCGGGCATCGCGCCGGACATGTTCGCCACGCTGTTCTCGCCCTTCGTATCCACCAAGGCGGATGGGATGGGCCTCGGCCTCTCCATCTCCCGCTCCATCGCGCAGGCCCATGGCGGCCGGATCACCGCCGCGCCCAACGCCGGGGGCGGCATGTGCTTCACCCTCACGCTGCCGCTTCCCGGCCCCGCAGCCGCTTCCAACCCCAGGGACACCCGCCCGTGACCAGTCGACCGCTGACCCGCCCGACGCCGCCCCCGAGCGCCCCCGTCGTGATCGTCGTGGACGATGACGCCAGCCTGCGTGAGGCGCTGTCCAGCCTGTTCCGCTCCATCGGGCTTGAGGTGGCGCTGTTTGCCTCCGCCGCCGAGCTTCTGGCCGCCAAGCTGCCGGATGCGCCGCGCTGTCTCGTTCTGGACATCCGCCTGCCGGGCGTGAGCGGGCTGGACTTCCAGGCGCAGCTGGCGCGCTCTGATCTCGACCTGCCGATCATCTTCATGACCGGTCACGGCGACATTCCCATGAGCGTGCGGGCGATGAAGGCCGGCGCGGTGGACTTCCTCACCAAGCCGTTCCGCGATCAGGACATGCTGGACGCAGTCTCGGCCGCCATTGAGATCGACCGCGGCCGCCGCGCCGAGCGCGCCTCCTCCTCGAAGCTGCGCGCCCTTTACGATACATTGACCGAGCGCGAGCGGCAGATCATGGCCCTCGTCACCTCCGGCCTCATGAACAAGCAGGTGGCCGCCGAGGTGGGCCTGAGCGAGATTACCGTGAAAATTCATCGCGGTAACGTCATGCGGAAAATGGAGGCCCATTCCCTCGCCGACCTCGTCCGCATGGCGGAGGCGCTGGGGCCGAGTGCAAAAAGCTAAATTTGCAAACGTCTGTATGATTACGGCTTGGGCAGGCGGCAGGCTATACAGGGTCGAACCGGCACGTCATCCGTGCCGAATGATTGCACGTTGAGGTGCCCCGCGTGTCACGCGCTCCAACCATAACCATCATCGATGATGATGAGTCCGTTCGCATTGCCACAGAAAGTCTCGTCCGCTCCCTTGGATTCGGCGCGCGGTCCTTCGCGTCCGCCGAGGATTTCCTTGGGTCCACGGAGCGCAGCCGGACCGCGTGCGTCATTACCGATGTCCAGATGCCGGGCATGAGCGGCGTCGAGCTTCAAACCCGGCTGCGCGCCGAAGGCGATCCGGTCCCGGTTATCTTCATCACCGCCTTCCCCGAAGAGCGCATCCGCCGGCAGGTGGACGAGGCCGGCGCGTTCGGCTTCCTGGCCAAGCCCTTCGACGGCAACGAAATGATCGATTGCATCGATCGCGCGCTGCAGGCCTCTGCGCGGCGCTGAAGCGCTGGCGCGCCCCCGCGCCACCCCTGTCGTTCTCCCCTTCGTTTTGCCCCTGGATCCACGCGGCCGCGGCCCCGCGCGGGATCGCGCGCACGCGCCGGCACGCACGCCCGCAGCGCCCCATACCCACGTATGATGCGGACAAACGAGCGCCCAATTCTTTCGCCCGTCCCCCGGTCCTATGGTGCCCCTCGTGACCCGAGACGTCGCCCGGGCATCGCGACCCGGCGACCGCCTCCCGCGCCTTTCAAAAAGGACGACTCTCATGGACAAGACCATTGCGAAGCTGCGCCAGCAGGCGCCCCTGCGGACCCCAACCGATCTGGGCGAAGACGCCACCAGGGACATTGCTGGCGCCCTCACCGTTCTTCTGGCGGACATGTTCGCGCTTTATCTGAAGACGAAGAATTTTCACTGGCACATGTCCGGCCCGCACTTCCGCGACTACCATCTGCTGCTGGACGAGCACGGCGATCAGATCTTCGCCACCACCGACGCCATCGCCGAGCGCGCCCGCAAGGTGGGCGGCACAACGCTGCGCTCCGTGGGCCACATCGCACGCCTCCAGCGCCTCGCCGACAACGATGCGGCCTTCGTGACCGCCGAGGACATGCTGGCCGAGCTGGCCGATGACAACAAGCGCCTCGTCACCTTCCTGCGCGAGGCGCACGTGGTCTGCGAGAACTACAATGACGTCGCCACCACCAGCCTCATCGAGGTCTGGATCGACGAGGCCGAGCGCCGCGTGTGGTTCCTCTTCGAAGCGACCCGTTCGAACTGAAATCCCCTTCCTCCCCGCCTAAGCCCGCCGGCCACGCCCGGCGGGCTTTTTTTGCGCGCGCTGCGCCCCGCGACCGATCAAGCGAAACGCTTTCGGAACCGCAGCGCCCCAACGTGAAAAGGCCGGCGACCCTGAGGGCGCCGGCCTCGTCATTCCGGTGCGTGGCGGAAGGTTCACGCCCCCGGCGACGTGGCATCCTGGGCAGGACCCCAGTGGGCGTCGGGCTGCGCCGGCTGGCCGATGAACGGGCGGGCGGAGTTCAGGGCCCGCAGCCTGGCCGCGGGGGGCACCTGGAAGATGTCGAGCGGCTGGACGACGGCGCCGGGCCGAGCATCGAAGAAGGCAGTCTCACCCCGCGTCTCGGTGGGGAAGCTGGTGTCCGCGCGGGCGGTGCCGGCAGCACCGGCCACCATGAAGGCGAGAGCACCGAACGCCATGATGAACTTCGAATTGATGGACATGGGAAACTCCTCGGTTGTTGATGATTATGTTTTACTATTGCCAGACATGTCTCGATATCGAACTCAAATTCAGCTTAATAGTATCAATATCTTGTCCGCTTATACGTGCGTTTACTTCTCCGCCTCAATCCCAGCCGCTGGCCATGCCAAGCCAACTGGGAGGGCGCCCCCTCGGCGTCGGCCTCCCGTAGCAGCTTGAGCGACAGATCGATGGGAAGGCGCCTGTGTCGGACGAGGCGGAGGATGGCCCGGCGCTCGGCCTGGATGGCGAGGAGATCCATGCGCCCCTCCGGCCGGGCGACCGCTCCGACATCGACGCCCGCGGACCGCAGCTGATTCAGTCCGTGCCGGTATTGGTCGGCGACGATCATGCCACCAGCGGCGCGTCGGCATCGGCCTTCTGCGTCCCGGCCGTTTCGGCGAGGGCGTCGACGGCCGCCTTCAGGACCCCGCCCGGGCCTCGCGCTCCCGCGCCGCGTCCGCCGCATCGGCGGCAGGTCGATCCCCCGCAGGAGGATAAGGAGCGCTGCGGCGGCGAGCGCCAGACACGGGGGCGGACGCGCGGAAGTCTGTGGCGCACGGGCCGCGCCGGCCACACGGCAGCGGCGCGCGAGGAGGCGCGACAAGACCCCGCACGTGGCGGAGCCTCGTCCTCCTTGGTGCGGTCGGAGCTGGTTCAGTGCGCCGGATCAGACCGGCGGCTGCGGGCTGCCAGAAGCTGGAGGGCGACGGCGAAGGCGGCGAACGCCGTCCCCAGCACGCACACCAGAAACCAGCCGCCCGCACCCCATGCGAGCGTCGCCGTGGCCGAGCCGAAGGAGCCGCCGAGGAACATGGCGCTCATGAGCACCGTGTTGATCCGCGACCGTGCCTCCGGCCGCAAGGCGAAGACGATGTGCTGGTTGGACACGAGAGCGCTCTGCATGCCGAAATCCAGCAGCATCACGCCGACGATCAGCCCCGCGAGCGAGCCCCACGCGCCGAACACGACCCACGCGGCGAGGGTGACGATGGCGCCCACCAGCACCGCCAGCTGAGGGCCGCGCTTGTCGGCGAACCGGCCGGCCAGCGGCGCGGCGAGGATGCCCACCGCGCCCACGAGGCCGAACAGGCCCGCCACCTCAGCGCCGAAGCCGAAGCGCGGCTCGGCGAGGCGGAAGGCGAGAATGGTCCAGAACACGGTGAAGGCCGCGAACAGCGCCGCCTGCGTGATCGCCGCGAGCCGCAGCGCCGGAAAATCCAGCCACTGCTGCCACACGGAATGCAGCAGCCGGTGGTAGCTGAGCCGCGACTCCGGCCGGCTGGCGGGCAGCGTCACGGCCATCAGCGCAGCGCCGGCCAGCGCCATGGGCGCCGCGAGCCACAGCATCTCGCGCCAGCCGCCGTGGGAGGCGACGAAGCCGGCGACGGTGCGGCTGAGGAGGATGCCGGTGAGAAGGCCGGCCATCACCGTGCCCACCGTCGCGCCCCTTTTCTCCGGCGCGGCGAAATGCGCGGCGAGGGGCACGATCTGCTGAGCGACCGTCGAGGCGAGCCCCACCACCAGCGAGGCGGCCACCAGCAGCAGCGCCGTGGGCGCCACCGCCGCCAGCACTAGCGCGGCCGCGAGCAGCACGAACTGCACCACGATCAGCCGCCGCCGCTCCACGAGATCGCCGAGCGGCACCAGCAGCACGAGGCCGATGGCATAGCCGAGCTGGGTCGCGGTGGGGATGGCCCCTGTGAGCGCGCCGGGGAGATCCTGCTCGATCAGTTCGAGCATGGGCTGATTGTAATAGATGTTCGCCACCGCGAGGCCGGCGGCCGTGGCCATGGCCAGCGTCGCGCCGAAGCCCAGCGTGCCGGGCTGCGGCGCGGCCGCGAGATCGGGCGCTCCGGGGCGTCCCAGGGTGGACGTCTGCTTGAAGATCATGGGGGCCTCCTCTGGCGGGCGCATGCGGGCTCAGGCTGGCGCGTTCATCTCGGCGGCGGCGGCCTGCTCGAGCACATGGATCAGGCTCTGTGTGTCCCGCGGGCCATCGTAGCGGATGCCGTTGATGAACAGGCACGGGGTGCCGTTCACGCCGGCCCGCGCGCCGCCCACGAAGTCCTGCTGGATGATGGCGTCGTACCGGCCCTGGAAGGCTGCCTGCAGCACGCGGCGTTCGATGCCGAGCGCGTCGCCATAGGCCGTAAGGCTCGCCATATCGAGGGCGTCCTGGTGCTCGTAGAGCATGTCATGGGCCGCCCAGAAGACGCCGGAGGCGGCGGCCGCAGCGGCAAACTGCGCGGCCCTGAGCGCGTGGGGGTGCATCTCCGTCAGCGGGAAATTGCGGAACACGAAGCGCAGCCGCGCGCCCAACGCCGCCTGAACGGCCTTGAGCACCGGGTAAGCCTCGCCGCAATAGGGGCATTCGTAGTCGCCATACTCGATCAGGGTCACCGGTGCATCGGCAGGGCCGGTCACATTGTCGGCGGCGCTCACGGGGGGAAGACGGCGGGTCATGCCTGCGCTCCTTGGGGCTTCTGGGTGGGGGCGAGCGCGTGGAGCGCATCGAGAATGCCGTCCGCGCCGGGGTTCAGGCCGAGCGGCGAGAGATAGCTCCAGCGGATGATGCCGCCGCCATCGAGCACGAACAGCGCCCGCTGGGCGACGCCCTCCGCCGTGCGATAGGCTCCGTAGCGACGCGCCACCCCGCCCTTGGGCTCGAAATCGGCGAGTAGCGGAAAATGCAGCTTGCGCGCCTCGGCGAAGGCCGCGTGACACCACACGCCGTCGACGGAGATGCCGACAAGCTGGGCACCGCCGCGATGAAACTCCGGCAGCATCTGGTTGTAGAGGCCCATCTGGTCGCCGCAGACCGGGCTCCAGTCCGCCGGATAGAAGGCGAGGATCACCGGCGCGCCCCTGAGGTCCGAGAGGGAGAGCATCTGGTCCGGCGTCGCCGGCAAGGTGAAGTCGGGCGCGGCCTGCCCCGGCTGGAGCAGGGCGGGTGCGGAAGCGTCGTGCGGATCGGCCATGGCCTCATCCCTCTGCGTCGCGGATGTCCAATGTCGGCTGCGAGAGTGTCGAGGGTCCGCGCCGGGCGAAATCGGCCATAGGCTTGGCCGCCTCATACTTCCGTTTGTCCGGCGCGCCGCGTGCATTTCCGGAAGATGAGGCGCCGGGCCCGCCACATCTTGCCCCCGAAGGGTGCGGATGATGACGACGCGCGCCCGCTTGATCGCGCACCCACAGGAGACGGCCATGATCATCGATCTTTCCGGCAAGACCGCCCTCGTCACGGGGTCGAGCGAAGGCATCGGCTTTGCCATCGCCAGAGGGCTTTCGCTGGCCGGCGCGGCGGTGGTCGTCAACGGGCGATCCGAGGCGAAGGTGGCCGAGGCCGTGGCGCGCATCGGCGGCACCACGCGGGGCCGGGCCATCGACCTCGGCACCGCCGAAGGCGCCGCCGCGCTGGTGGCGGCGGAGCCGGCGTTCGACATCGTCGTCAACAATCTCGGCATCTTCCAGCCGTCCGACTTCTTCGAGACCGACGACGACGTGTGGGACCGCCACTGGGCGGTAAACGTCATGTCGGGCGTGCGCCTCGCCCGCGCCTATCTGCCGGGCATGGCGGCGCGCGGCTGGGGGCGCATGCTGTTCCTCGGCTCGGAATCCGCCTTCAACATCCCGGCGGACATGATCCATTACGGCGTCAGCAAGACGGCCGACGTCTCCCTCGCGCGCGGCCTTGCCAAGCGCATGGCGGGAACGGGCGTGACGGTGAATTCCATCCTGCCCGGCCCTACCCTTTCCGAGGGCGTCGCGGCCATGCTGCAGGATGAGGTGGCGGCCGGAAAGACGCTGGAGCAGGCGGGCGCGGACTTCGTTATGGCGCACCGGCCGAGTTCCATCATCCAGCGGCCGGCGAGCGTGGAGGAGGTGGCCAACATGGCCGTCTACATCGCGTCGCCACTCGCCTCCGCCACCACCGGCGCCGCCCTGCGGGTCGACGGCGGCGTCATCGATTTCATCGTCTGACCTCAGGAGAGACTGGCCATGGCGCCGCGCATCCTCATCGTCGGCGGCTCCGTCGGTGGCCTGTTCGCCGCTGTGCTGCTCCACCGCGCCGGCTTCGACGTGCACGTGAGCGAACGCTCGGTGCATGGCCTTGAGGGGCGCGGCGCCGGCCTCGTCGCCCAGCGCGAGGTGTTCGACATCCTGCGCGAAATCGGCGTGGAGCACCTCGCGCATGTGGGCGTGACGGCCCATGAGCGCATCTATCTCGACCGGGCCGGCGCCATCATCCACCGCCAGAGCACGCCCCAGACCCAGCTCTCCTGGGACGTTCTTTTCCGCACCTTTCGCCAACTGCTGCCGGACGCCCGCTACCACATTGACCGGCCCGCCGTTTCCGCGGCGCAGGAGCCGGGCGGCGCTCGCGTGACCTATGCGGATGGCCGGGAGGAGCGGGCGGATCTCGTGATCGGCGCAGACGGGGTAGGCTCGACCCTGCGCAGCGCCGTCAACGGCCCGAAGTCGCGGCCCACCTACGTGGGCTACGCCACCTGGCGCGGGCTCATTCCAGAGGCCGAGGTGCCCGAGGCGGCGGCCGAACAGCTGTTCGATCGCTTCGCCTTCTACGAGATGCCCGGGTCGCACATCCTTGGCTATCTCGTGCCCGGCCCGGACGGCTCCACCGCCCCCGGCCGGCGGCGCTACAACTGGGTCTGGTACCGGCGCTACACGCCGGCGGAGCTCGACGGCGTGCTGACCGACGTGGACGGCGCGCGCCGCCCCTTCTCCCTCGCGCCGGGCCGCGTGCGGCCTGAGGTCGCCGACGCGATGAAGGCCGATGCCGCGCGCCTGCTGCCGCCATCGTTCTCCGCCATGGTGGCGGCGGAGCCCCTCCCTTTCCTCCACGCCATCTTCGACTATGCGCCGCCGCAGATGGTAGCCGGCCGTATCGCGCTGATGGGCGATGCCGCATTCGTCGCCCGCCCGCACACCGCCATGGGCGTGGCGAAAGCCGCTGGCGATGCTTTCGCGCTCCGCGACGCGCTCGCCGCGACGCCTGACATGGACGCCGCCCTCGCCGCCTACGCCGCTGCCCGCCTGCCGGTGGGCGCCGCCATCGTCCAATACGGCCAGCGGCTGGGGCGTTCGCTGGATTAAGGTGGACTGGGGCAAACGAAGGTAGGTCCCGGTTTCCGCGCGTATAATTTTCCGCGTCCTGCCCATGCCTATGCTGAACACAGCCCCTCTCGGCTCGGCAGGCGCGACAGCGATGAGCTCCCTCTCCCACGACAGTCTCGACACCCAAGCGGCGGCGCTCTTCGCAGACCTGCGTGCGCTCGCTCGCGCCTCCACGCCCCGGCTGGTGTTCGGGCTGCGACTCGCCGCGTCGGTTTGTCTTGCGCTCTACATCACCTATGCTCTGGAGCTTCAGAACTCCTTCTGGGCGGCGACCACCGCCGCCATTGTCTGCCAGCCGAGCCTCGGCACGTCGCTTCAGAAGGGGCGCTGGCGGATCATCGGGACCATCGTCGGTGCGCTGGCCATGGTCACGATGCTGGGCCTGCTTGCGCAGAACCGCTACGGCCTCGCCTTCGGCCTCGCCGCCTGGTGCGGCCTGTGTGGCATTGCTGTCGTCGTGCTCCGGAACTTCGCATCCTACGCGGCTGCGCTGGCCGGCTTTACCGCAGCGGTTATCTTCGCGGACACGATCAACGATCCGACGTCGGCCTTCTTCCTCTCCCTGGTCCGGGTCAGCGAAATCGGCATCGGCATCGGATCGACCCTCTTCATCGTCGGTCTCACCGACTTCGGCACCGCGCGCCGGGCGTTTGCGGTTCTTCTCGAAGATCTCGCCGGCCAGTTGGTCCAGGGGTTCCGCGCGACGCTCCCCATGCCTGAGGATCGGCACGAACCGCGCGTCGGCCCTCGGGTCATCGCGCAGAAACTGGGTCAGCTTCAGGCCGCGGCGGACGCCGCAATGGCGGATTTCCCTTACCTGCGGTCGAGAAGCGGCCATCTGCGCGAGGCCGGCGCGCGCCTCATGACTGCGGTGGTCGGCTGGCAGACGATCGCGCTGGAGCACGACGCGGCCCGCCGAGGGCCGGACGAGGTTCGCTCTCGCCTCGACATGGTGCTGTCGCATCTGGACCCGGCCGATCTCCGGCGAAACCCGGCACGCCTCCGCGACGCTTGCGCAGAAGCGCTTCTGGCCCTCAAGGCCGTCCCCGAGGGCGACGCCAGGGCAAGCATCCTGATGGACGCGACCCGCGACGTCGTCCTTTGCCTGGAAGCGATCGCCGTGAGCGTCGCCCTGCTCATCGGCGCGGGCGCCCCGCGCCGGACGTCTCCGGCATGGGCGGTGGTGATCGGCGATCCGCTTCCGCCCCTTCTGAGCGGCTTTCGCGTTTTCGCGGCGGTCGCTGCGGCGGCTGGGTTCGCCATCGTCACCGCCTGGCCGAACGGCCCGCTGGCCATCGCCTTCGTCGCGATCGCCGCCCTGATCTTCGCTCCGGCCGGCGCTCAGGCGCGCGTGCTCGCCGCGGACTTCACCATCGGCTCCATGCTCATGACGGTCATCGGCGGCGTGCTCTATTTCGGTGTGATGCCCGCCATCTCAACCTTTCCGCAGCTCGCGGGGATGCTGGCGCTCGTCATAGTGCCGGTCGGCTTCATGCAGGCGGGTGGCTGGCACACGCCGGTGTTCCTGGCCATGTCCGTCAATTGCCTTCCCCTGCTCGGGGTCGGCAATCCGATTTCCTATGATGCGTCTTCATTCTTCAACATCGCGCTGACGATCATCCTGGGCAATATCATCGGACTTCTCTCCTTCATCGTCATCCCGGGCCTGTCGCCAGAGGTGCAGGCGCGGCGGCTCCTTGCGCTCTCGGTCCGCGACCTGCGCAGGCTCGCGGCGGAGCCCGAGCCCCGTGCTGGCGCGCGCTGGACGGCGGTGATGACCCGCCGTGTCGAAGACCTGCCGCCCCAGGCGACGGACGAGCAGGCGGCGGCTTTGGTGCGGCTGTTCGCCTTGGGGCGTGCCGTGATCGCCCTGCGCGACGCGGTGGCGGGCGAAATCGAGTCCCGGCTTTTCACCCGCGCCAGTGCCGAGCTAGCGGCGGGTTTCCCGAGCGCGGCGCGCATCACCTTCGGCGACCTGGCGCGCGTGCTGGCTGGGCGGCCAGCGCCGCCGGCCACAGAGGCGCCGGCCTGCGCTCCGGCGCGCGCGCAGGTGGCCATCATCACGGACGCGCTCGTTGCGTGCTCGGACCTTTTGCACGCAACGGGCCGTCGGCGCACCCACCTCGGCTAGATCATCAAGGACGGGGTCGCCCCATGTTCTCGGAACTCGATCTCCTCGGCGTGCTGGTTTCGCCCTTCGTGGCGATGATGGCGGTGGCATGGGTCATCACCATGCCGCTCACCCTGCTCGGCAACCGCATCGGCCTGTCGCGGGCGGTGTGGCACCCGGCCCTCTTCAACCTCGCGATCTACGTGATCGTGCTGTCCCTCACCGTGCTGACCATGGGAGCCGGTTCATGAGCGCCATCGAAATGCCCGCCGGGAAGCGCGCTTCCCTTCTGCCCCGCCTCGCGCGGGTGCTTGTGACCCTCGCCGCCGTCGGCGTCGCCGGCGTTCTGGGATGGCGCATGTGGGAGACCTACATGACCACGCCCTGGACCCGCGACGGCACCGTGCGGGCCTATGTGGTCACCGTCGCGCCGCAGATCTCGGGCCGCATCGTGGAACTGCCTGTTAAGGCCGACCAGTTCGTCCATAAGGGCGACCTGCTGATGGTCATCGAGCCTTCCGACTACCAGATCGCCCTCGCCAACGCCGAGGCTACCGTGGCCCGCGCAAAGGCCGATCTGGAGAACAAAAAAGCGGAAGCCGAGCGGCGGACGAAGCTGAGCGCCATCGCCGCCTCGCAGGAGGAAAAGGAGAGCTTCGCGGCCTCGGCGGACATGGCGGTGGCGGCCTATCAGCAGGCCCTCGCCGACCGCGACCAGGCGAAGCTGAATCTCAGCCGCACGCGCATCGTCTCGCCGGTGAACGGCTATGTCACGAACCTGCTCACCCAGGTCGGCGACTATGGCATCAGCGGCCAGCGCGCGCTCTCCGTGGTGGACAGCGACAGCTTTTGGGTGGACGGCTACTTCGAGGAAACGGTCCTTTCCGGCATCCACATGGGTGACAAGGCGAAAGTGGCGCTGATGGCCTATGGCGCGCCGCTCACCGGGCACGTCACCGGCATCGGCCGGGGCATCGCCATCCCCAATGTGGCGCCGGACGTGTCCGGCCTCGCCACGGTGAATCCGGTGTTCACCTGGGTGCGCCTCGCCCAGCGCGTGCCGGTGCGCATCGCGCTCGATCCGGTGCCGTCGTCGGTCACGCTGTCCGCCGGCCTCACCGCGACGGTCACCATCATCGGCAAATGATCGCCGGCGCGCATTGACGGCCTGCCGCGCAACGGGCAGGCCGCGTCCATTTCCCGTCGCCGTATCTTCCTCCGGAATGACTGTGCCGCGCCATACCAACGTATGCGCCCCACATATGTGAAGCCCATTTATTGCAGCCGATCCCGCAGGTCATCATCGACTCGTCTTCCGGTTACTTCCGAACCGGGAACGCGCGCCGTCGCGCAAGACGGGCGCAAGAGTCTCTCACCCCTGCTGCGGGAGCCGCCCATGGGCATCGCCAAAACCATCCGTCCCTATCACGAGCCCGCCGGCGGCTGGGGTGCCCTGAAGGCCATGGGCAGCGCGCTGGTGGAGCAGCACGTCGCCGTGTCCGGCATGGCGACCCTCGCCCGCATGAACCAGCCCGGCGGCTTCGACTGCCCCGGCTGTGGATGGGGCGATCCGAAGCACACCTCTCCCTTTGAATATTGCGAGAACGGCGGCAAGGCCGTCGCCTGGGAAGCAACGACGAAGCGCTGCACGCCCGAATTCTTCGCCGCCCACACCGTCACGGAACTCGCCGCCCTCGGCGACTACGAGCTGGAGATGGAGGGCCGCCTCACCCACCCCATGCGCTACGATGCGGCAAGCGACCGCTACGTGCCGGTGCGCTGGGAGGACGCCTTCGCGCTGGTGGCGCAGCATCTCAATGCTTTGCCCGACCCGAACATGGCGGATTTCTACACATCGGGCCGCGCCTCCAATGAAGCGGCCTTTCTCTATCAGCTTTTCGCCCGCGAATACGGCACCAACAACTTCCCCGACTGCTCCAACATGTGCCACGAGGCCACCAGCGTCGGGCTGCCCCAGTCCATCGGCGTCGGCAAGGGCACGGTGCTGCTGGAGGATTTCGCGCGGGCGGACTGCATCTTCATCTTCGGCCAGAACCCCGGCACCAATTCCCCGCGCATGATGACCGAGCTGCGCAACGCCTCGCGGCGCGGCGCCACCATCATGTCGTTCAACCCGTTCCGCGAACGCGCGCTGGAGCGCTTCCAGGCGCCGCAGAACCCGGTGGAGATGGCGACGCTGACCTCCACGCCCATCTCCTCGCGCATCTTTCAGGTGCGCGTGGGCGGCGACGTTGCGCTCCTCAAGGGCATGATGAAGCATCTCGTGGCGGCGGACGACGCGGCCCGCGCGCTCGAACTGGCCCCGGTGCTCGACTGGGATTTCATCCGCGGCCACACCGCCGGCATTGACGCCCTCGTCTCCGACCTCGCCGCGACAGCGTGGGAGGACATCGAGCGCAAGAGCGGCATCGCCCGCGCCGACATCGAGATGGCGGCCGAGGCCTATATGCGGGCGGAGCGCGCCATCCTGGTCTACGGCATGGGCATCACCCAGCATCGCCACGGCACGAAGAACGTACAGCAGATCGCCAACCTTGCGCTGCTCAAGGGGAATGTGGGGCGCGAGGGCGCCGGCATCTGCCCGGTGCGCGGCCATTCCAACGTGCAGGGCGACCGCACGGTGGGCATCACCGAGGCGCCCTCCGACGCGCTGCTCGCGGCCATAGAGGCCCACTTCGGCTTCACCCCGCCGCGGGCGTTCGGCCACAACGTGGTCACCGCGCTGGAGGCCATGCTGCGCGGCGAGACGAAGGTGTTCATCGGCCTCGGCGGCAATTTCGCCGCCGCCATCCCGGACTGGCAGCTGACCCAGGCGGCCATGCGGAAGCTTAACCTCACCGTCCACATCGCCACCAAGCTCAACCGCAGCCACCTCGTCCACGGGTGCGACGCGCTGATCCTGCCCTGCCTCGGCCGGACCGAGATCGACATGCAGGCGAGCGGGCCGCAGTCGGTGACGGTGGAGGATTCCATGTCCATGGTCCACGCCTCCACCGGCCACAATCCGCCGGCCTCCGAGCATCTGAAGAGCGAGCCGGCGATCGTCGCCGGCATGGCGCGGGCGACGCTCGGCAGCGGCTCGAAGGTCGCCTGGGAGGCGCTGACCGCCGATTACGCGCGCATCCGCGAGGACATCGAGGCGGTGTTTCCCATCTTCCAGGGCTACAACGCCCGCATCAAGCAGCCGGGCGGCTTCCACCTCACCTCCACTGCCCGCGAGCGCATCTGGGCGACGGCGTCCGGCAAGGCGAACTTCATCGTCTGCGAGGGCCTGTGCGAGGATCCCGGCGTCACCGGCCACCCGCTCTGGCTCACCACCATCCGCAGCCACGACCAATACAACACCACCCTCTATTCGCTCTCCGACCGGTATCGCGGCGTCCATGGCGCGCGCGATGTGATCTTCCTTGGCGCCAAGGAGATGGAAAAGCGCGGCCTGAAACCGGACGACCGCGTGGACATCCTGACCCTTTCCACCGACGGCATCGAGCGCGCAGTGCGTGGCTTCCGCGTCGTCCTCCATCCGTTCCCGGAGGCGAGCTGCGCGGCCTACTACCCGGAAACGAACCCCCTCGTGCCGCTCTACGCGCACGATCCGCAGAGCTTCACCCCGGCCTCGAAGGGCGTCCCCGTGCGCCTCGTGAAGTCCGCCCCCGCCACCGGAGCGAAATGACCATGGACGCCCTTGCGCTCTCGCGCCTGCAATTCGCCTTCACCGTCGGCTTTCACATCCTGTGGCCGACACTCACCATCGGCACCGCCTGGTTCGTCACCCTCCTCAGCTTCCTGTGGTGGCGCACGGGCAGGACGGTCTATCGCGATCTCATGCGCTTCTGGATGCGCCTGTTCGCCCTCGTGTTCGGCATGGGGGTGGTGACCGGCATCGTGCTGAGCTACCAGATCGGCACCAACTGGGCCGGCTTCTCGCGCTCCGTCGCCAACGTGCTCGGCCCGCTCCTCGCCTATGAGACCATGACCGCCTTCTTCCTGGAGGCGGGCTTCATCGGCATCATGCTGTTCGGCGAATCCCGCGTGTCGAGGGGGACGCACTTCTTCGCCTGCCTCATGGTGGCGGGCGGCGCGCTCATCAGCACCACCTGGATTATCGCCGCCAACAGCTGGATGCAGACGCCGGCCGGCGCCATCGCGGATGCCGGGGGTATTTTCCATGTGGTGGACTGGTGGCAGGTGATCTTCACCGCCTCCTTCCCCTATCGCCTCGCCCACATGGTGTGCGCCAGCTTCCTCACCTGCGCCTTCATGATCGCCGGTGTCTCCGCCTTCCATCTGTGGCGCGGCCAGCATGTGGCCGCCTCGCGCACCGCCTTCTCCATGGCGCTGTGGCTGGCGCTGGTGCTGGCGCCGCTCCAGATCTTCATCGGCGACCTGCACGGCCGCAACACGCTGGTGGAGCAGCCCACCAAGCTCGCCGCCATGGAGGGCCTGTGGGACACCACGCGCGGACCGGCCATGACGGTGATCGCCTGGCCCGACATGGCGGCGCAGAAGAACCTCTACGCGCTGGAAATCCCCCACCTCGCGAGCCTCTACCTCACCCACAGCTGGGACGGGGAGGTTCAGGGCCTGAAGGCGGTGCCGCCCGCCGACCAGCCCAACGTGCCCATCGTGTTCTTCGCCTTCCGCATCATGGCCGGCATCGGCATGCTGCTGCTGGCGACGGCGCTGACGGGGCTGGTGCTGCGGATGCGCGGACGGCTCTACGACACCCGCTGGTTCCAATACCTCGCCATGGCCACCACCCCCCTCGGCCTCTTCGCCGTGCTGGCCGGATGGACGGTGACGGAGGCCGGCCGGCAGCCCTGGATCATCTACGGGGTGCTGCGCACCGCCGATGCGGTCGCCCCGGTGGCCGCAGGGGCGGTCACCACCAGCCTCCTCATCTTCTTCGCCGTCTACAATCTGCTCCTCCTCGCCTTCCTCTGGTTCGCCGGACGGGTGGCGTTCAAGGGCCCGACCGACACGGCACCCGAGATGGCCGAGCGCCCCGGCATGGAGCGCGCCAGCGTCGGCCTCTTCACCAATTCCCCCACCCCTCCGTCGCCCGTGCCCGGCGTCGGACACGCGAAGGCCTGACCATGACCGAGCTGATGCAGGCGGACCATGTGCCGCTCCTCTTCGCCGCCGCCGCCCTCTTCTGCGTCACCGTCTACGTGCTCGCGGACGGGCTCGACCTCGGCGTCGGCATCCTCTTCCTCGCCGCCCCGCGCGATGCGGATCGCGACGTGATGATGGCCTCCATCGAGCCCGTCTGGGATGGCAACGAGACGTGGCTGGTGATGGGCGGCACGCTGCTCTTCGCCGCCTTTCCCGCCGGCTACTACATCCTGCTGCCGGCCTTCTATCTGCCCATCATGTTCATGCTGTTCGCCCTGATCTTCCGGGGTGTCGCCTTCGGCTTCCGCCTGCAGGCGACGCGCTTCCGGCCGGTGTGGGATGCGGCCTTCTTCGCCGGCTCCTTCCTCGCCACCTTCTGCCAGGGGCTCATCCTCGGTGGGCTCATCGACGGGGTGCCGGTGGAGAACGGCATGTTCGCGGGCGGCGCCTTCAGCTTTCTCAGCGTGCTCGGCGTGCTGTGCGGCATCGGTCTCGTGGGCGGCTACGCGCTCCTCGGCGCCGGCTGGCTGATCTGGAAGGCGGAGGGGCCGACGCAGGTGTTCGGCCGGGAGATCGCCCGCGCGGCGCTGATCCTCACCGCCGCGATGATGCTGCTGGTGAGCCTGTGGAGCGCCTGGAGCGTGCCCGAAGTCGCGGCGCGCTGGTTTGCCGTGCCGAACCTGTTCTGGCTCGCACCGGTGCCGCTCCTCACCGTGGTGGTGATCGCCTGGATCTGGTGGGCGATCTGGAACGGGCGCGAGGCGCAGACCTTCGTGCTCGCCCTCGTGCTGTACGCCCTGGGCCTGTTCGGCCTCGTGGTGAGCCTGTGGCCCTATGTGGTGCCGCGTGAGGTCTCCGTCTGGGACGGGCTGTCCGATCCCCGCTCCCTCGCCTTCCTCGGGGTGGGCGTCATGGTCATCATCCCGGTGGTGCTGGCCTATCAGGCCCATGCCTACTGGATCTTCCGGGGCAAGGTGCAGCACGAGGCGGACGGAGCCCACGGCGGCTACGGCTGATCCCCTCCGCCCGCGCCATCGACCCTTCCGAAACAGGACACCCCGCGCGATGAGCCCATCGCGCGGGGTGTTTTTGTGAGGGGCGAATTCAGACGAAGGGCTCTGCGCGACCGCGCGCCTTCGCTTTACGCAGCTAGCGGAAATCGCCGGTGGCGATGGGGTCGGAGGCGGGGAAGGTCTCCTCCAGAGCCTCGTCCAGCAGCGCCGCGTCGGCGGTGGGGTAATCGATGTAGCCTTCCGGCCCCTGAGTGTACCAGGTCTCCATGTGGTCGGGCGCCAGCGGAATGCCATGCTGGATGCGGGAGGGCAGATCGGGATTGGCGAGGAAGCCCCGCCCGAAGGCGATGGCGTCGGCCTCCCCCGTCTCCAGCGCCGCGGCGGCGCGGGCGCCGTCGAAATCGGAATTCAGCACCAGAGGCCCGTCGAACACCGCGCGGATCTCGGGATGGACCGGCGGATGGTCGGGCTTGCCGCGGGTGCCGTCCGGAGGCGGCTCGCGCAGTTCGAGGAAGGCGATGCCGATCTCCGAGAGGAGCTTCGCCGCGTGCCGGAACAGCGGCACCGGATCGGGATCGTTGACGCCCTGGCTCTCGCCGTTGGGCGAGAGGCGCACGCCGGTACGGTCGGCGCCGATCTCGCCGGCCACCGCCTCGGTCACCTCGCGCAGCAGGCGCGCGCGGTTCTCGATGGAGCCGCCGTAGGCGTCCGTGCGGTGATTGGCCGAGGCGCGCAGGAACTGGTCGACGAGATAGCCGTTCGCGGCGTGGATCTCGACGCCCTCGAAGCCGGCGAGCAGGGCGTTGCGCGCCGCCCGGCGATAGTCGTCGAGCAGGCCGGGAATCTCGCTCGCGTCGAGGGCGCGCGCCTCGGCGTGGGGCTGCTTGCCGTCATAGGTGTGGGCATAGGCCGGCGCCGTGGTGGCCGAGGCGGAGACGGCCTTCGCGCCGTCGAGGAAGCTCGGGTGCACGATCCGCCCCATGTGCCAGAGCTGGCAGACCATGCGGCCGCCAGCCTGCTTCACTGCCTCGGTGACCGGCCGCCACGCGGCGACCTGCTCATCGCTCCAGATGCCCGGCGCGAAGGGCCAGCCGGTGCCCTGGCGGCTGATGCCGGTGGCCTCGGAGATGATGAGCCCGGCGCTGGCGCGCTGGGCGTAATACTCCGCCATGAGCGCGGTAGGCACATGCTCGCGCGTGCCGCGGCCACGGGTGAGCGGCGCCATGAACATGCGGTTCGGCGCCGCGATGGCGCCGAGCTGGATGGGATCGAACAGGGTGGGCATGGGCGGTCTCCGGGGGATGGCGGGTCGCCGTGCGTCCGGCGTGTTTCACGCCGGACAGGCGGGAGGATGGCGCCTCAACGGGGCAGCAGATTTGTCTTGGCGAGATCGATCACCTCGTCGCCGCGCCCGCTCATCACCGCGCGGATCATCCAGAGGCTGAAGCCCTTCACCTCCTCGGCCTCGATGGTGGGCGGCATGGAGAGTTCCTGCCGCGCGGTCACCACGTCGAGCAGCGCGGGGCCGTCGTGGGCGAGAATGTCGTCCAGCGCCCCCGGAAGGTCGCCGGGATCCTCGACCCGGATGGCGTGGATGCCGATGGCCCGCGCCATGGCGGCGAAGTCGGGATTTTCGAGGTCCACGCCCGTCTCCAGGAAGCCACCGGTCTTCATTTCCAGCGCCACGAAGCCGAGCACGCCGTTGTTGACCACGACGACCTTCACCGGCGTCTTCGTCTGCACCAGCGTGACGAGTTCGCCCATCAGCATGGTCAGGCCGCCATCTCCGGAGAAGGAGATCACCTGCCGGCCCGGCTGGGCCGCCTGGATGCCCATGGCCTGCGGCAAGGCATTGGCCATCGAGCCGTGGACGAGGGAGCCGACCAGCCGACGCTGGCCGTTCATCTTCAGGTAGCGCGCGGCCCAGATGGTGGGCGTGCCCACGTCGAAGGTGAATACGGCGTCCTCGTCCGCCTTGTCGCTCAGGAGTTTGGCCAGATATTGCGGGTGGATCGGCTTCTTGCCCGGCGTGCCGGTGGCGAGGCTGTCGAGACCCTCGCGGGAGGACTTGTAGGTGGCGAGCGCGGTGTCGAGGTGGCTGCGGTCGTCCTTGACGGTCAGGCGCGGCAGCAGCGCCGCGAGCGTCGCCTTGACGTCACCCACCACGCCAAGGTCGAGCTTGCAGCGCCGGCCGAGCTGTTCGGGGCGTATGTCGATCTGGGCGATGCGGGCGCCGGTGGGCAGGAACTGCTTGTAGGGAAAATCCGTGCCGAGCAGCACCAGCAGGTCGCAGGCATGCATGGCATCGTAGCCGGACCGGAAGCCGATGAAGCCGGTCATGCCCACGTCATAGGGGTTGTCGTACTCAACCCACTCCTTGCCGCCCAACGCGTGGACCATGGGGCTCTTCAGCGCCTCGGCCAAGGCGATCAGTTCGGCGTGCGCGCCCGCGCATCCGCGTCCGCAGAACAGCGTGACGCGCTTCGCCCCGTTCATCAGGTCGGCCAGCGCATCGAGCTCGGCAGCGGCGGGTGTCACCACGGGCGCCGGCGGCAGAAGGCCGGCCCGCGGCGCGGGCGCGCGCTCGGGCGCCGGGCGCAGCGCGACATCCCCAGGGATCACCACCACCGCCACGCCGCGCTGCCCGACTGCCGCGCGGATCGCATTCTCAAGCACATAGGGCAGCTGGCGCGGGTCGGAGACCAGCTCGCAATAGACGCTGCATTCCGCGAACAGGGACTGCGGATGCGTCTCCTGGAAATAGCCGCCGCCGATCTCCGCCGAGGGGATCTGCGCGGCGATGGCCAGAACCGGCGTCCGGCTCCGCTGGGCGTCGAAGAGGCCATTGATGAGATGGAGGTTCCCGGGTCCGCAGGAGCCGGCGCAGACCGCGAGCTGGCCGGTGACCTGCGATGCCCCCGCCGCCGCGAAGGCCGCCGCCTCCTCGTGGCGGACATGGAACCAATCGATGCCGCCATGGCGCCTCAGGGCGTCGGTGATGCCGTTGAGGCTGTCGCCGACCACGCCGTAGATTCGCTCCACGCCAGCCTCGGCGAGGATGTCGACGATCAGATCCGCTACCTTTCGTGCCATCGGCAAACTCCCTCAGGTCTTGTGACAGATTGCCGGCGGGAAGGCGGCGTGGGGGCTTGGCCGCTCGCGCCGGCGTTGGCTTTCGGTCCCGCGCCGCGCCCCTGATCCCTGCCCCGAAGGCATAGAACAGAAGCCCGGGAGGCGCCATGGCCCGTCCATGACGAAATCATCCAAAGCCGCAGGCATAATCGACAAGAGAGCGACCCGGACCATTGGCAATATGGCGACGGTTGACGCTGGGCGTGGAATGCAGGCAGCTTGACTCCACCGGCCACCGCGGCCATTTTGATCGAACGATAAATAACACGTTCTGCGGGACTGTCCAGCCGGTTGACCGGCAGCGGCGGAAAGCAGACCGAGGGCTGGATACTGCTGCAGGACCGCATCAAATTTAGGCCCTTCATGTTTCTTGCGCTGATATTTGCAAGAACGAGGTGAAAGACTGCAAAGTGGACAGCGCGCGAGACTTCGACGGCTACAGGCCCATGCTCCGCAATGGGATAGACGCTGCATCCTTCGACCGCCTCGTCCTGACGCCCGAGGGCGTCCGCGACGGATTCGAATCCTTCCTCGCCCGGGACGACCTGACGGGCGAACGCTGGCAGGTGAAGTCCGCGCTTCGTGGCAGCCCGGCGGCGGGCCTTCTCGATCGTGAGGCGGCCCTCGCGGACGGCCTGCCCGCCGACATCGCCGACCCGCCCCAGCGCCTGGAGTATCGCAACCGCGTGATCCTCCTCTACCCGGATCGCCCGGCGTCGACCCTCGGCGACCTGGCGCCGGGCACACTCGCCCTTGATGCCTTCCTCGATCTCGGCATGTCCGTCGCCGGCGCGCTCGCGCGCCTGCACGCGCTCGGGGCCGTACATGGCGGCCTCAGGCCGCCCTGCGTGCTGCTGGAGGAGAACGGCCGGGTCCGGTTCCGGCATCTCGTCGGCCCCCACCCGGCCGCGTCCATCGCCACCCAGGCGCCGGGCGCAACGCAGCTCGCGGCGGCCGACGCCATCGCCTACGCCGCGCCGGAGCAGGCGCGGATCCATCTGCCGACATGCGACGCGCGCAGCGATCTCTATGCGCTGGGCGTCGTGCTCTACCGCTTGCTGGTCGGCCGGCTGCCGCTCCAGGCCACCAGCATGGCGGAGTGGCTGCACGCCCATGTGGCGGTCGCGCCCGCGCGTCCGGGAGCCGCCCGCGATGACGTTCCGCCCATGGTCGACTCCATCCTGATGAAGCTCATCGACAAGGATCCGGAGCAGCGCTACCAGAGCGCAGACGCGCTCCAGATCGACCTGCGCCTCGCACGCGCCGCGCTGGCGGCCGGCGACGGCGCAGAGACCTTCGCCCTGGGCCGGGGCGAGCTTGCGCGCATGGGAATCGAGGCGCGTGGACTGTTCGGCCGGGCCACCGAACTTTCCGACCTCGTGGCGACCTTGGGGCGCGTGTCGGCGACCGGCCGGAGCGAACTGATCTTCCTCCGCGGCGAGGCGGGGGTCGGCAAATCCGCTCTGGTCGAGCAATGGTCGAAGGCCTGGCTGCCGGTAGGCGCCCAGTTCGCGGCAGGCAAGAGCGAGCTGCTGCAGGAGCGCATGCCCTACGCCCCGTTTGCCCAGGCGCTGCGCACCCTGGTCATGCGGGCGCTGGGCGAGAGCGCGGAGGAGCTGGACGGCATCAGGGCGCGCCTCGCGACCCATCTGGCGGGCTACAGCCGCCTGTTGATCGATCTCGTCCCCGAGGCCGAATTCATTCTCTCCGACGGCGGCGCGCTGCCGGACGTCGCCGCGAGCCTCGCGCAGGCCCGCGTGGTGCGGGTCGTGCTCCAGTCCTTGAAGGCCTTCGCGACGCCCTCCCGGCCGCTCGTCCTGTTCCTCGACGACCTGCAATGGATGGATGCGGCGAGCCTCGGCGCGCTTCAGGCCCTCTCGCGCGAAATGCCGCCGCACCTGCTGGTGATCGCCAGCTATCGCGAGGAGGAGATCGCGCGGCATCCGGAACTGGCGAGCCTGGTGGAGGACGCGCGCACCGGCCCGCTGCCGACGACCGAGATCCGCGTCGGCCCGCTCACCGACGCACAGACCCTGGAATTCGTTGCGAGCGCGCTGAACGGCGCGCCGGGCGAACTCGACGAACTCGCACGCAGCATTCACCGCAAGACGGGAGGCAACGCCTTCTACGTCCGGCAGCTTCTGCAGAAGCTCTTCGATGACAAGGTGATCGCGTTCGATCCGGAGGCGCAGCGCTGGCGTTGGGACCCGTTGCGCTTCGGCGCCTACAGCTCGGTGTCCGACTTCATGCTTCAGCGGCTCGACGCCTTGCCCCCGAGCCAGCGCAGCTTCCTGCAGCGGCTGGCGAGCGTGGGCGGGCGCCTTTCAGGGGAGAAATTTGCGCCCCTCGTCGGCCAGTCGGAGACCGAAGTGGAGCGTCTGGCGGCCGGACTTGCGGAAGCCGGCCTGCTCCTGCGGCGGGACGCCGACTACCTCATCGCCCATGATCGCGTTCTCGAAGCCGCCTATGCCTCGATTCCGGAGCAGGACCGCCCGGCCGAGCATCTCGCCATCGCCCGCCGCCTGATGGCCATCGGGCGCGATGGCGATGCGGACTGGGCCTTCGCCATGGCCGCGCAGATCGAGCGCGCGGACCGAACCGCGCTCAACGAGGCGGAGCGCCTGGCCTTCGTGAAGGCCTTGAGGACCGCCGCCCGCCGCGCCCGCAATGCCGGCGCCGCCCAACAGGCGGCAGGCCACATCGAGACCGCCCGCAGCCTGATGCCCGCCGACTGGCAGGTGAGCCACCACGCGCTGTTCGTTGAGGTGAAATGGCTTCATTGCGACAGTCTTCTCACCCTGGGGCGAACGGATGACGCCCTGCCGGCCATCGACAGGCTGCTCGCCATCGCCGTCAATCGGGTCGACCAGGCGGACCTCTACCGCCTGAAGGCCATCGCGCGGACCCTCCGGTCCGACTACGAGGGGGCCATCGACGAGGCCCTGGCGGGGCTCGCCCTCCTCGGTGTCGAGCTCGAGCGCTCCGTGACGGACGAACAGCTCGAGCAGGCCTATCAGGCGTGCAGCGCCCGCCTCAACGCCCTCGACGTATCCCACCTGCGCGACCTGCCGGAGATCACCGATCCAGCGCTGCGGTCCGCGCTCGCCCTGCTCACCGCCTTGAGCGCGGCGTTCTTCGTGCGCGGCGGCCTGCGTGTGCTGCATCTCATCAAGATCGTCGAGCTTACCCTCGATCATGGCATGACGCCGGAGGCGGCCTACGGGTTTGCGTGGTTCGGCGTGTTCAGCGCGGAACTCTACGGCGCCTACGAGGACGGGTTGAACTACGCCATGATGGCGCAGGAGATCGTCCAGAGGGACGGCTACGAGGCGCAGCGGACGGCGACGCTGCTGGCCCTCGACCAGGTGGGGGTCTGGACGCGGCCGCTGCGCTACGCCCTCGACCGGGCGCGCGAGGCCGCGCAGATCGGCCTGACGGCTGGGGATCTCGGCTGGGCCTGCTACGCCCGCAACCACATCGCGTCCAACATGCTGATGCTGGGCGCGCCCCTCTCCGCCGTGCGGGACGACATCGCGGAGGGCCTGGCGTGGACCCGCCAGTACCGGTATCGCGACATCGAGCTTATCCTGGCGGCGCAGTCCAGCCTCGTGGAAGTGCTCGCATCCGGCGACTATGACGGCGCGAAGGCCGTTCCGGACGCGGAAGCCACATCGCTGGCGACGCTCTTCTGGGTCCGGCATTACGCAGGCGTCACCGCCTTCCTGTTCGGCGATATCGAGCGCGCCGTCCTCGAGCTGGAGCAGGCGGCGGCGCTGAGCTGGGCGGCGCCGGCGCATATCGACACGGCGGCCTCGGCGCTCTTCCTCGCCCTTGCGCTGGCCCGGACCGGTGCGGGCGGACCCGCCCGGAAGGCGGCGCTCGGACGGATCGGCCCCCTGCGGCAGCGCTTTGCGGATCTTGCGGCGCTCAATCCCGCCACCTTCGAGTGCAAGCACCTGCTGCTGGAGGCCGAGGCGGCGCGGCTGTCCGGCATGCCGGCGGACGCGCAGCGGCTGTATGAGCAAGCGGCGGACGCGGCCGCGGTCAGCGGCTTCGTGCATGAGCAGGCGCTGGCCTACGAATTGGCGGCCTATTGCTGCCGGGAGGCCGGGCTCGACATTCCCACCAGCGGATACATGCAGGCGGCGATCAGCCACTACCGGCACTGGGGCGCCGCGGGCAAGGCGGACCGGCTGCTGCGCAGCTTCCCACTCCTGGCCGACGGCGGTGCCGGCGCGCGCCAGCACCGGGCGAGCGATCCGGCGGGCGATGCAGCGGGACAGGGCGGCCTCAACCTCGAGGTCATGACGAGGGCTGCCCAGACGCTGGCCGAGACGGTCGGGCTCGATCAGGTCATCCGCACCCTCATGCGGGAGATGATCGTCCATGCCGGCGCCCAGTACGGCCTCCTGATCCTCATGCGCGGCGACGAGCCGGTGATCGAGGCCTCGGCGCACATCGAGAACCAGCAGGTGGAGGTGGATGTCCACTCGGCCGTTCCCACGCCACGGGATCTGCCGCTGGCCATGCTCAATACGGTGATGCGCACGCGCCGGACGGCGGTCTTCGCCGATGCCGCCAGCGAAGAACCGGGCCTGCGCCCGACCGGACACGGAGGCGCGCCGGCGCGCTCGCTCCTGTTCATGCCGCTCATCAAGCGCGGCAGCCTCGTCGGCATCCTCTATCTGGAGAACAGCCTCGCGGCCGACGTGTTCACGCCGAACCGCACGGCGCTGCTGGAACTGCTGGCGACGCAGGCGGCCATCTCGCTCGATGCCGCCCGCCTCTACAACGATCTCATGGAGGAGAACACGCGACGGGCCAGCGCGGAGTTCGACCTCCGCGAGACCCGGGCGGAGTTGGGACGGGCCTCGCGCATGATGGCCATGGGCAATTATGCGGCCTCCATCGCCCACGAGATCAACCAGCCGCTCACCAGCATCGTCGCGAGCGCCGATGCGGCCATGCGCTGGCTGCGCCGCGCCGAGCCGGACCTCGATGAAGCCCTGCAGGGCGTCGAGCAGATCCGCGCCTCGGGCATGCGCGCGGCGGGCATCGTGAAGTCCCTGCGCGCGCTCGCCAAGCGCACCGCGCCGGTGCTGGAGCCGATCCGCCTGGAGGACCTCACCGAGGACGTGCTGCGGCTGGTGGTGAAGGACCTTCAGGCGAACGGCGTCGAACTCGTCGATCTGCTCGCGGTGGACCGGCGCGCGGTGAAGGCGGATCCGGTCCAGTTGCAGCAGGTGGTGTTCAACCTCATCACCAACGCCATTCACGCCATGGAGGCGGTCGCCCCCGGCCGGCGGCGCCTGACCATCGAGACCGTGCGGGAAGAGGGTGAGGTGCGCCTAAGCATCGCCGACACCGGGAGCGGCATGGGCGAAGACGTGCTCGCCCGCATTTTCGAGCCCTTCTTCACCACCAAGCACGCCGGCATGGGCATCGGTCTGTCCATCTGCCGCTCGATCATCGAGGCGCACGGCGGCGTGCTGCGGGCGCGCTCGACCCTAGGAGAGGGAAGCATCTTCCATTTCAGCCTGAAGGCCCTCGATGAGGCCGCCGAGACGGAACCGGACGCGCAAACCTGAGTATAGCTGACGCGGGAGGCCGGCCCGGCGATAAGGAAGGAAGGCCCGCGCCATCGCCGGCCCGCCGCCCGGAGCCCCGCGGCAGCCGCGGCCGAGCGGGAGCGGAGCACCAACAACGCCGGACAGGAGCACATCGTGACGATGCCCAACGCGCGCGAGCCCCAGATGTATCCCGCGTTCAGCGCGCCGCAGATCGCCGTCGCCCGGCGGTTTGCGGGCGGACCGGAGCAGCGCTTCGCGCCCGGGGAAAGCCTCTACGAGATCGGCGCCGTCGGTGCGCCGGCCTGGCTGGTGATCGCGGGGACCATCGAGGTGGTCCGGCGCGACGGGCTGTCCGGCGAGGCGGCCGTGACCGTCCATCACGCGGGCCAGTTCTCCGGCGAGGTGAGCCAGCTCGACGGCCGCCCCGCCATCGCCGGAGGCAGGGCCGGCCCCGAGGGCTGCACCGCCCTTCCCTTCGACGCCGCCCATCTGCGCGCGCTCGTCATCGGCTCGGCGGAGCTGGGCGAGATCATCATGCGCGCCCTGATCCTGCGCCGCGTGAATCTCATCGCCGAAGGGGGCGCGGGCACCATCCTGATCGGCGTGCCGGACAGCCCGGAGATCCGGGACCTGCAGGTCTTCCTCAACCGCGCCGGCCTGCCGAACCTCGTCCTGGATGTCCGGAGCGACGAGGAAGGACGGGCCCTTGTCGCCCGCACGGGCGTGCAGCCGGAGGACCTGCCGCTGGTGGTCTGCCCCGCCGGGCCGATCCTGAAGCGGCCCACCGTCGAGGAGATGGCCGCCTGCCTCGGCCTCGTTCCTGAGCTCGATCCCGAAAAGCTCTACGATGTCGCCATCGTCGGCGCCGGGCCGGCGGGCCTCGCAGCGGCGGTCTATGGCGCGTCGGAAGGTCTGTCCGTCGTCGTCCTCGATGCGCACGCCACGGGCGGCCAGGCGGGCGCCTCCGCCCGGATCGAGAACTATCTCGGCTTTCCCACCGGCATCTCCGGCCAGGCGCTGGCCGGGCGCGCCTTCAACCAGGCCCTGAAGTTCGGTGCCGAGATCGCCATCCCGGTGGCGGTGGAACGGCTGGACTGCGACGGCGGCACGCTGACGCTGGCCTGCGCCGGGGACCGCCGCATCCAGGCGCGATCGGTGGTGATCGCGTCGGGCGCCCGGTATCGCCGCCCTGACGTTCCCGGCCTCGCCGCGTTCGAGGGCGCAGGCATCTCCTACTGGGTTTCGGCCGTGGAGGCGCGCCTGTGCGGCGGGGAGGAGGTGGCCCTCGTCGGCGGCGGAAATTCCGCCGGGCAGGCCATCGTCTATCTCGCGCCCCACGTGAAAAAGCTGCACGTGGTGGTGCGCCGGCCGCTCGCCGACACCATGTCGCGCTACCTCATCGACCGCATCGACGCGCTGCCCAACGTGGAGCTGCACGTGGGCAGCGAGGTCGCGAGCCTGGAGGGGGACCGCACCACGGGGCTCACCGCCGCCACCTTCCGCGACCGGCGCGACGGGAGCCTGCACCGGCGGGCGCTTCGGCACATGTTCCTGTTCATCGGTGCCGACCCCAACGCCGACTGGGCGGCCTCCTGCGTCGAGACGGACGGGAAGGGCTTCATCACCACGGGCGCCGGCCGCCGCGCGCTGGAGACGAGCACGCCCGGCGTGTTCGCCATCGGCGACGTGCGGGCGGGTTCCGTCAAGCGCGTCGCGGCGGCCGTGGGCGAAGGCGCCGCGGTGGTGGCGCAGATCCACGCCATGTTCGCCGAGCAGGCCGCCCAGGAGACGCCCCGATAAGGTGTCCCAAAAGCCGCCATCCGCGAGGTGACGCTGGGGTCCGATCAGTTCCTCATAAGGGGCGCGGCAAGCCGGAACAAGGCGCCATCCCCGTGCGTTCGCCCGCACTGTGCGGTCGCCATCCGGCGATTGGCGCACGGCGATGGTTGGCCGGCGTGACCTCTTGCCGACCTTGCGGGCGCTGTCGGCCGGTTTCATCACCCATCGTCATTCTGTCGGGAAGGAGAGACCATGTCCGGATCGGCGACAGTTTTTTCGCAGGCGTATTTTCACGGCACGCGCGCCGATCTGCGGCCCGGAGACCTGATCGTCGTGGGCTACGCATCGAACTTCGCCACGCCCCAGCCGCTCTCATGGGTCTACTTTTCGAGCACCCTTGATGCAGCCATCTGGGGCGCCGAACTCGCGGCAGGCGACAAGCCCGGGCGGATCTATGTCGTGGAGCCGACCGGGCCGATCTTCGACGACCCCAACCTCACCGACAAGAAATTCCCCGGCAATCCCACGCTGTCGTTCAGGTCCCGCGACCCGCTCAGGGTCATTGCGGAAGTCACGAGGTGGGAGGGGCACCCCGCCGAGCAGGTGGAACGGATGAAAGAGGGGCTGGCGCGGCTCGCGGTGGATGGACGCCAGCCCATCATCGACTGAGTTGGACCGGAAGACACGCGTCAGAACTTCATCCGGGCGGACAGCACCGCCTCGAACGGCGCGCCCACGGCAACGCCGAGGTTGTTGGTCCCGATGGACGACACGTAATAGGTCGTGTCGAACAGGTTTTTCACGTTGAGCTGGACCGTGAGCGGGGTCACCGCCCACGGCGTCGGCCTTTCGATGGTGTAGGCGACCATGGCGTCGAACACCACGTAGCCCGGCAGCCAGAAGTCGTTGGCGGCCGAGCCCGGCGCCTCGCTCTGGCCGTGGAAGCCGCCACCCACCTTCAGGGAGTTCTCCCCCCACACCTTGCCGAAATCATAGGTCGCGAACAGCGAGAAGGTGTGCGCGGCCACGTTCGCCGGGACGTTGCCAACGTATTGGGGATCCTCGACGATTTTCGCGTCGGTGTAGCCGTAGCTGGCGATGAGGTTGATCTGGTCCGTCACCGCGCCGGAAATGTCGAACTCGAAGCCGCGCGAGCGCACCTTGCCGGCGGTGCGGGCGAAGGTCTCGCCGTTGATGACCTCGTTGTAGAGCACGTTCTCCTTCTCGATATTGAAGATCGCGACGGTGCCGGTGAGGCCCTTCATCACCTCGAACTTCATGCCCGCCTCGTAGGACACCCCGGTCTCCGGCGGCAGCGAGCCGATCTCGCTGGCGATGGAGATCTGCGGCACGAAGGATGTCGCGTAGTTCGCATAGAAGGAAAGCTTGTCGGTGGCCTTGTAGACGAGGCCCCCCCGCGGCATGAATTCGCCGCCCTCGGCATCCGTGTTCAGGTTGAAAGGGCGGCCCTTGCCTGCGGTCTGGGTGTACCAGGCATAGCTGCCGCCGGCGACGACGATCCACTGGTCGGTCAGGTAGATCGCATCCTGCGCATAGCCGCTGTAGAGGGTCTGGTTGGCCTGCTGGTCGCTGTCGGCGGCGGAGACGGTGGTGCAGGCCGGAAGGGTGCCGTACACCGGGTGGTAGATGTTGAAGCCCTTCACGTTCTTGCAGCGGATCATGTCCGTGCGCAGCACGTCGTAGTCGTTCACGTTGGCCCCGAACAGAAGCTCGTTCTTCATGCCCGCGATCATCACGGTGCCGGTGAGGTCCGCGCGCAGATTGTTATCGTGCTGGGTGGAATCCTGAGTCGCGTCCGCCCGCCGCGTGAGGATGCCGGTCGAGGGATCGTAAGCGATCACGCGGGCCTGGTTGTCCGCGTAGACGTCCTGGCTCCAGGCGTAGTTCACCTTCAGCTTCCAGGCATCGTTGAAGGCATGTTCGACACCGGCGAGCATAAGGTCCGACGTGCCGTTGGTGACGTTGTAGGGCTCGTCGAAGCGGATGCGCCGGTCCACCGGCACGGCTTTGCCAGTCGTCAGGTCGAAGATCGTGCCGCGGTCGAACGGCACGGAATATTCGCGGTGGGTATAAGCGAGGGTGGCCGTGGTGTTCTCGCCATACCAGGCCAGCGAGGGCGCCAGGATGCCCTGCTCGATATCGCCGAAATTGCGCCAGTAGTTCTGGTCCTGCCACTCGCCGATGAAGCGGAAGGCGAGGCCTGTGCCGTTGATCGGACCGGTGACGTCGAAATCGCCATATCCCCCGCCGAAGCTCGACAGCGAGCCGTTGAGGTAAGCGTTGAAGGTTTCCTGAGGCTTCTTGGTGATGACGTTGATGATGCCGCCCGGCTCCTGGATGCCATAGAGGGTGGAGGCCGGTCCCTTGAGCACTTCCACCCGGTCGGTGGTTGCGTTGAAGCTGCGCGGCAGCACGGTGCGCAGGCCGTTGGTGAGCACGCCGCCGTCGCGATTGTCGCCGAAGCCGCGGCGGATGAAGGCGTCCTGGGTGCCGCCGAGGGTGTTGGCCACCGTCACGTTCGAGATGTTCTGCAACACCTGCTCGAGCGTGGTGGCATTCTGGTCCTGGATGACCTCCTGCGTCACCGTGTTGATGGCCGCCGGAATGTCCAGCACGGGCATCTGGGTGAGGGTGGCGGTGGAGGTGGTGATGGCCTGGTAGCCCACCACGACGGCGTCGCTGCGCTCGGCATTCACCACGATGGTCGGAAGGTCGGCGTCGGAACCGGGGACATCCCAGGCGGGGGGCGCGGCGGACTGGGCGGGCGGCGGCGTCTGGGCCGCGGCACGGCCGGCGCCGAGCTGAGCCAGCACAAGCAGCGAGACCGAAAAGGAAAGGCGTACGCCTAATGGCAAAGGAGAAGTCATCAGTCCCGAAATCCCGGTCCGAGCCGCGCGGCGGCATGAGCCGATCCGCGTTCGTGTCGGGCCGAGTTCTTCAAACCCAGATGTAGTAGTAAATTCTGGAACCCATCAAAGGGGCCGGAATGAAAGCTTGCGCGCATCCAAGCCGAATCCGCACTCCAATGCAAACCGCGTCAGCTTCGCGACAGAGGATCCCGGGAACGGCCCCACATCAGTGTTTGTCGCGGAGCGGACAAACTACATTCAAATTATTCCAATATAAATATGAGGGGGTCCACTCGACCACCTATTGTTGGCGAGTTCGGATTTTCTCAAATATGCGCACCCCGTGACCCTTTGACTACTACAGGAGCGCGCGGCACTCGGAAGGGGGCGACGAGGCCGGGGCTTGGTTGCCGCGGGGCCTGCGGCGATCAGCGATTGCGAGGACAGTGTGCGGAACACGGCGCGGGCGGAACATCTCACCGGCATGGACACCGTCCGCCTGCGCATCGACACGCTCAAGGCCGGCTACGGCCAGCGACTGGTGGTGGACGGGGTGAGCTTCACCGTCGCGGCCGGCCGCATGACGGCGCTCATCGGCCCCAACGGCTCCGGCAAGTCCACCCTGCTCGCGACCATGGCGCGGCTGCTCCAGCCCATGGGCGGAACGGTGCTGCTCGATGGTCGCGCGGTGCATGGACTGCCGACGCGGGCGCTGGCGCGGGAGCTGGGCCTCCTGCCCCAGAGCCCATTGGTGCCCGAGGGACTCACCGCCTACGAGCTGGTCTCGCGCGGACGCCACCCGCACCAGGGTTTCCTGAGCCCGTGGAGCCACACCGACGAAGCCGCCGTGGAGGAGGCGATGCGCCTCACCGGCACGCGCGACTTCGCCGGGACGCCGGTGGCCGCGCTCTCGGGCGGGCAGCGCCAGCGCTGCTGGATCGCCATGGCCATGGCGCAGGAGACCTCGGTGATCCTGCTGGACGAGCCCACCACCTTCCTCGACCTGCGCTATCAGGTGGAGGTGCTGGACCTGCTCGCCCGCCTCGCGCGCGATCACGGGCGCACCGTGGTGGTGGTGCTGCACGACCTCAACATGGCCCTCGCCTATGCCGACACCGTGCTCTGCCTGAAGGACGGGCGCATCCGCGCCGTCGCCGGGGAGGGCCGGAGCCTTGATGCGGCGGACGTGGCGGACATCTTCGGCGTGGCGGTGGAGGCGCTCGTCCATCCGCGCACCGGCAAGCCGGTGTTCGTGCCCCTCGGCGCAGCGCCGGGAGTGGGCGCGTGAGCCTCGCGGTGGCCGGCCATCCCCTCCCCCGGCCCCGAAGCCGGATCGCGCGCCCCATCCTCGCTGCCTCAGGCCTGGCGCTGCTGCTCGCAGCGCTGGCCGTCGCCCATCTCGGCTTCGGCGCGCGGGCCATCGCGCCGGAGGTGGTGGTGCGTGCGCTGATCGCCTTCGATGCCGACAGCTTCGACCACAACGTCATCGTCGAGCTGCGCCTGCTGCGGCTCCTCGCGGCGCTGGTGGTGGGGGCGGGGCTCGGCCTCACCGGCGCGCTCATCCAGTCCGTCACCCGCAACCCGCTGGGCGAGCCCCATGTGCTGGGGCTGAACGCCGGAGCGGCGCTGGCGGTGGTCACGACGCTCACGCTCTCCTCGGTCCTCGGGCCGCTCCTGCCGGCTCCGGCGCTCGCCGCCGCGCGGCCGCTGGTGGCGGGCTTTGGCGCGATGCTCCTGTGTGCGCTGGTGCTCGGCGCGGCCACGCTGGGGCGCACGGGCATGACGCCGCTGAAGGTGACGCTGTGCGGGGTCGCCTTTTCCGCCTTCGCCGCGGCACTCACCTCGGCCCAGCTGCTGCTGGACGACCAGACGCTGGCCACCGTGCGCCTGTGGCTCGCCGGAGACCTCTCCGGCCTCAGCTATGGCGCGCTGTGGGCCGCCGTGCCGCCCGCCATTGCCGGCCTCGCGCTCGCGCTGGTGCTCGCGGGTCGGCTCGATGCCCTGGCCATGGGCGATCAGGTGGCGGCGGGGCTGGGAATTCCCGTGGCGCGCACCCGTCTCCTGGCGCTCGTCGCCGCCGGGCTGCTGTGCGGGGCGGCCGTCTCGCTGGCGGGTCCCATCGGCTTCGTGGGGCTGGTGGTGCCCCATGCGGTCAAGGCGCTGGGCGTGCGCGACATGCGGGTCGTGCTGCCCCTGAGCGCGCTGGCCGGCGCGGCGCTGCTGGTGGCGGCGGACCTCGCCGCGCGCAGCCTGTTCGCGCCCCGGGAACTGGCGACGGGCATCGTGACGGCACTTGTCGGCGTTCCCGTCTTCATCGCCCTCGCGGCCCGGCGGCGACCATGAGCACGGTTGCCCGCTCGGCGGGCTACCGGCGGATCGGCACCGGCCCCCTGAGCCTGCGCCTGCGCCCCCGCGCTGCGGGGGTGGCGGCGGCGCTTGTTGCCTTGATCTGTGCCGGGGCCGCCTTTGCCCTTGCCTCGGGCAGTCTGCACATACCCCTGCATACGGTCATCGCCGCCCTCACGGCCGGCGATGTACCGCAGGAAGTGGCCCACGTGGTCAGCGGGGTGCGGCTGCCGCGGGTGGTGCTGGCGCTGCTCGCGGGCGCCATGCTGGGCCTCTCCGGCGCCGCCTTGCAGGCCCTCACGCGCAACGGCCTCGCCGATCCGGGCCTCGTGGGGGTGAAGGAGGGGGCAAGCCTTGCCGTCCTCGTGCTCATCCTCGTCTTTCCGGCCCTCGGGGCAGTGTGGCGGCTGCCGGTGGGCATGGCGGGCGGGCTCGCGGTGGCGCTTACGGTGGTTCTCATCGCCCGCGACCTGTCGGGCGTGCGCTTCGTGCTGGTGGGCATCGGCGTGTCGTGGCTGCTCGCCTCGGCGCTGCTCGTCTTCATCACCACGGCCGACATCAACGATGTGGAGACGGCCCTCGTCTGGCTCGCCGGCAGCCTTCATGCCGCCGAGTGGCCGCTCATCCCCGCCCTCGCCATCTGGGGCGCGCTGGGCGCGGTCGCTCTGTTCGCCACCGCCCGAGCCGCCGACGCGGCGCTGCTGGGCGATGCAGCGGCCATCGGGCTCGGCGTGCGGCTGCGGCTCACCGGCGCATTGGGGCTGGCGGCACCGGTTCTGATGACGGCGGCGGCGGTGTCCTGCGTCGGCAGCCTCGGCTTCGTCGGCCTCATCGCCCCGCACATGGCACGGCTGGTGGTGGGGGGCGGGCAGGCTGCCGTGCTCGCCGCCAGCGGGCTCCTCGGCGCGGCGCTGGTGCTGGGCGCGGACACGGCCGGCCGTCTCCTGTTCGCCCCGCTGCAGATCCCCGCCGGCATCGTGATGACGCTGGCCGGCGTGCCGCTCTTCCTGTTCCTGCTGTGGCGGCGGCGCGACCAGATATGACCGGATCGAACCCATGACCGCCCTACCCCGCACCCCCCTTCTCCGCCTCGCGACCCTCGCGCTCGCCTTCGCCCTCCATTCGGGGACCGCCCACGCGCAGACGCGCCCGTTCACCGACGATCTCGGCCGCACGGTGGAGGTGCCGGTGCGCCCGCAGCGCATCGTCTCCCTGCACGACCTCGACATCACATTGCCGCTGATCGAACTCGGCGTCGTCCCCGTGGCGAGCCACGGCCGGGTGCGGCCCGACGGCACGCGGTTCCTGCGGGCGGGAAAGCTGCTGACCGGCGTGGATTTCGACACCGCGCCCATCGCCTTCATCGGCGCCAACGCCATCGACATCGAGGCGGTGGCCGCGGCGAAGCCCGACCTCATCATCACCTCGCCTACCCGCGACACGCCCGTCTCGCAGCTGGAGCGCATTGCGCCCACCGTGAGCATCGAGCATCTGAAGGGCGGGCCGGACGCCATCTATGGGAAGCTCGCCGCGCTGACCGGAACCGAGGGCCGGCTGGCTACGCTCAAGGCCCGCTATGCGGCGCAGATCGCGCAGCTGCGCGGCCTCGTCGACACCGCCAGCCTCACGGTGGTCAGCTTCCAGGCGAACCAGGGCAAGATCACCGTCTTTCATACCGACCGTGCCCTCGGCCGGGTGCTGCGCGATGCCGGCTTCCGCTTTCCGAAGATCGCCGAGGCCATCCCCGAGGGGGGCCGCATGGATGTCAGCGCCGAGCGCCTGCCCGACCTCGAGGCCGATCTCGCCTTCGGCACCTTCCGCTCCGACCTCGGCCACGGGCCGGCGGCGGAAATGGCCGACATGGAGAAGGTGATGCCCGGCTGGTGCCGTCTGATGAAGGCGTGCCGGGAGGGCCGCTACGTGCTGTTGCCGAGGGATGAGACCATTTCCAATACCTTTGCCGCGCTCAATCTGGTGGCGGCCGTGGTGGAGGCGGAGGTGATCCGGCTCCGGGCTGCGCGCCGCTGACACGGCCCCGTCTCTTCGGACTCGTTCCAAACATTTGCTGACGCATGGAAAACCGCGTTCGCCTGTGCCAGCATCCCGGGCCTCGGGACGCAGGCGGGGCAGGGTCGGCAGGCGGATGACGGCACAGGCACGCAAGGCCAGGACGGACCGGTTCGGCGAGCGCCTGCGCAGCCGGGGGGCGAGCCTCTCGCCGCAGCTCAAGGTCGTGGCCGACTACATCAACGAAAACCGCCGCACCGTGCTCGGCCAGTCGGCGCTGGAGATCGCGGCGGCGACCGGCACCTCGGACGCCACCGTCATCCGCGCCGTGCAGGCGCTCGGCTTCGATGGACTGAAGGACCTCAAGGGTACGCTCGCCGGCTTCCTCGGCGGCATCGTCTCCTCGGCCGACAAGATGACCTCCACCACCGAGCAGCTGGCCCGCGACCTGGACGCCTCTATCGATTTCGTCCGCGCCGGACACATGGCCGGCATCGAGGAGGTCACCCGCCCCGAGAACCGCCGGGCCATCGCCGCGGCCATCGAGCTGATGCGGACGCGGGAGGGGATCGGCATCTTCGGGATCGGCGCCTCCGCCATCCTCGCCGACTATGTGGCCCGCCTCCTCGTCCGGAACGGCCGTCATGCCTATGCGCTGAACCGCACCGGCATCGCGCTCGGCGAGCAATTGCTCGCCATGCGGCGCGGCGACGTGCTCATCATGATGGGACAGGCGAGCGCCCATCGCGAGGGCGTGGCGGCGCTCGAGGAGGCGCGGCGGCTGGATGTGCCGATGATCCTGCTCACCGGCGCCGCCTCGCCCGCCTTCGGCAAGCAGGCGCAGGTGGTGGTGAAGGTGCCGCGGGGCAAGTCGGAGACCGTTCCGCTCCACGGGGTGGTGCTGGCCTGCCTGGAGATGATCGTGTTCGGCCTCGCCGCGGCGGAGCCGGAACGCTCGCTGCGGTCGCTGGAGCGCCTGCACGTGCTCTATGAAGACATCCGCCGCCCGCCGCGCGGCAATTGAGGGGCGAAGGCCGAAGCCCGTGGGGATTCGGATGGCGGCAGGCCCTGGCCACCGGCACCATTATGCCGCAGCTTCACGAGAAACGAGCCATGCGCCGGAGAAGCGCACCCCGGCGGCTGTGGCTTCCGGGCGTCCAGCCTATTAGGAAGGGGGGAACACTTCCTGTCAGACGGCTCCCCTCCGACGCCTGACGATACCGCGAGATAGGCGGACCCAGCCGTGCCCTTCCTGACGACAAATCCGGCGCTCGCCCGCGCCCTCGCCGAACGGGACTACACCAACCCGACGCCGGTGCAGAGCGCCGTGCTGGCGCCCGAGGCCTCCGGCCGCGACCTTCTGGTGTCCGCCCAGACCGGCTCCGGCAAGACCGTCGCCTATGGCCTCGCCATGGCCGAGACGCTGCTGGGCACCGCGGAGCACTTCGAGTTCGCGGGCGCGCCGCAGGCGCTGGTGGTGGCGCCGACGCGGGAGCTGGCGCTGCAGGTCCAGCGCGAGTTCGCCTGGCTCTATGCGGCGACCGGCGCCCGCATCGTCTCCTGCGTCGGCGGCATGGACCCGCGCCAGGAACAGCGCCTGCTGGCGCGGGGCGCCCATATCGTGGTCGGCACCCCCGGCCGCCTGCGCGATCATCTGGAACGCGGCCGCCTCGACCTCTCGGCGCTGCGCGTGGCCGTCCTCGACGAGGCCGACGAGATGCTCGACCTCGGCTTTCGCGAGGATCTCGAATTCATTCTCGACGCCACCCCGCCGGAGCGGCAGAGCCTCTTGTTCTCGGCCACCATGCCGCGCGGCATCACGGCCCTCGCCAAGCGCTACCAGCGCGACGCGCTGCGGATCGAGGTGGCAAGCGCGGAAGGCGGCCACGCCGACATCGAGTACCGCACCATGCGCGTCGCGCCGACCGAGGTGGAGCATGCGGTGGTCAACGTGCTGCGTTACTACGACACGCCCAGCGCCATCGTGTTCTGCAACACGCGGGAGACCGTGCGGCGCCTGCACGCCATGCTCCAGGAGCGGCAATTCTCCGCCGTGGCCCTGTCCGGCGAGCTGAGCCAGAACGAACGCAACCACGCCTTGCAGGCGCTGCGGGACGGACGGGCGCGGGTCTGTGTCGCCACCGACGTCGCGGCGCGCGGCATCGATCTGCCGAACCTCGGCCTCGTCATCCATGCCGAGCTGCCGAACGACGCCGAGAGCCTGCAGCACCGCAGCGGCCGCACCGGCCGGGCGGGCCGCAAGGGCGTGAGCGTGCTGCTGGTGCCGCCGTTCCGCCGGCGCAAGACCGAGGATCTGATGCGGGGGTTGGGCATCAGGCCCGCATGGTCCGGCCCGCCGACCTCCGAGGAGATCCGCAAGCTCGACCACGAGCGCATGCTGCGCGATCCCGTGGTCACCGATGAGCCGAACGAAGAGGATGCCGGCGCCGGCCTTGCGCTGCTCGCCGCGCACTCGCCGGAGCATCTGGCCGCCGCGCTGGTGCGCCTCTACCGGACCGGCCTGCCGGCCCCGGAGGAAGTCGCCGACCCGGGGGAGCCGCGCGCCGCGCGCGACCGGGCGGCCGACCGGGATTTCGGCGGGTCGTCGGGCGCCGGCAGCGTCTGGTTCCGCCTCAATGTGGGGCGCCGCAACAATGCCGACCCCAAATGGCTGCTGCCCCTGATCTGCCGGCGCGGGAACGTGACGCGCAAGGAAATCGGCGTCATCCGCATCTTCGATGAGGAGACCGCCTTCGAGGTCAGCCTCGCCGCCGCCGACCGCTTCAGCAAGGCGGCCCGCAGGGCGGAGGGCGACGATGTGGTCATCGAGCCGGCGCAGGGCCAGCCCGCGGGCCAGTCCCAGCGTCCCGCCCGCGGGCGGCCGTCCGGCGCTCCGCCGGCTTCCGAGAAGCCGGCCCGCGGCCGGAAATTCCGCAATGGCCCCCCGCCGGGGAAGGTGGCCGAGGGCAGGGCGGAGCGGAGCAAGACCGGGTTCGAGGGGAAAGCCGCGTTCGAGAAGCCGCGCGAGGCCCGGCCGCCGGGTCACGGCAAGAGCGAGCGCCCGCAGAAAAGCCGGCGCCCGACCTCCTCCGAAGGAAGGCCGAAGGGAAAGCCGCCAAGGCGCTCCTGATGGCGCGCCCCGCCCCCCGCGTCCGTCGAGCGAACGCTCAGCCGCGGCGGGCGGCGCCGCGCAGGGTTGGCAGGCCGATGCCCGCGGCATCGAAGCCGCCATCCACGGCAAGCTCCTGTCCGGTGATGTAGCTCGCCTTGTCGCCGCACAGGAAAAGCACCGCCTCGGCCAGTTCCTCCTCCAGACCGTAGCGGGCGAGCGGGATGGCGTCGTGATAATCGGCGCGGATCGCGGGCGAATGCACCGCCTTGGCCATGGCAGTGTCCACCGGCCCCGGTGCCACCGCGTTGACGCGGATGCCGATGCCCGCGAGTTCCACCGCGAGTTGCTTGGTGAGGTGGGCGAGCGCGGCCTTGCTGGTGCCGTAGGCCGCCCGCAGGGTCGAGGCCCTGAGCCCCGAGATGGAGGTGATGTTGACGACGGCCCCGCCGCCCTGCCGGGCGATCAGCGGCGCGGCGGCCTTGGTGCAGTGGAACGGGCCGGACAAATTGACGTCGAGCACCCGGCTCCACTCCGCGTCCGAGGTCTCGAGGATCGGCTTGAACACGGCGACGCCGGCATTGTTGACCAGCGCGTCGAGCCGGCCGAACCGGGCGTCGATCGCCTGCACCGCGGCCGCGACCGCCGCCGCATCGGCCACGTCGCACACGAGGGCAAGGGTGCGTTCGGGTTCCGCCAAAGTGGCGACCGCCTCGTGCAGCAGCGCGGACTCGATATCGAGCAGCGCCACCCGCCAGCCGTCGGCGAGGAATTTGCGGGCCACGGCAAGGCCGATGCCCCGCGCCGCACCGGTGACGAGGGCGACCTTCTGATCAGGGGAGGTGGATGTTTCGGGCATTCGCGTTTCGGGCATGGGCGTTTCGTTGTGCATTGGTATTGCTGACGCTCATATCGCGCCCGCCGGCGAAACGGAATGCCCCCGTGGCACAGCAGGATCTCGCCACGGAGTGGGGGCCGGGGAGCCCCCTCAGCGTCCGCCATCCACGCGGTGACGCTCCATCAGGGGGCGGCATGGCGGCGGACGCGATCGGCGATGTCCTCCCAGCCGTGGAGGTCGAGCGTGGAATAGACGGCGGCAAGATGCTTCTTGAGGGCCTCCGGGCTCACCCCCAGGTCCGCCGCCGCTTCGCCCCGCCGCTGGCCGCGCGCCGCAGCGACGACGAGTTGCTTCTGGGTCGGGGAGAGCCGCGTCTCCATCACCATGTCCAGCGCCGCGCGCGACAGGGGCACCTGCTGCTCCAGGGTCACGATGAAGGCCCCCGTGCCGGCTTCCGAGGGCGCGCGCATCTCTTGCGCGCACATGGCGAGCCGCCCTGCCGGCACCAGGGCGAAGCCGCTGGAAGGCAGGCGCGTGTTCCGCGCGGCACGGCACAGGTCGGCGACGAAGTGCGGAGCCACGCCGGGTGTCCCGGCCAGGCGCACGCCCTGCCCCACCAGGGAGCAGTGCGACAGCATTCCGGCTCCCGCGTCATCGAGGAAGCGGAGGGTCCGGGCATCGGCATCCACCACCAAGTGCCCCTGGGGGGCCCGTGCCACCCAGCGCTCGGCCACGGCGGCCTGCGGGGCCCTTGCGAGGACGGCCTCCAGCCGCTGGATCAACACTGCCTCCTCCATGCCGAACGGCCGCCCGTGCTCGCGAAAGGCGAGGATGACGATGCGGGCGCGGCCCGCGATATCCACGCGCAGGTCCAGCGCGTGGTGATGGCCGCTCGCACGCACCAGCAGATTGTAGGTGTTGGAGCGGTAGTAGCTCGCCGGCGGGTCGATGAGATGCCCGACATTCTGCCCGCCCCTGCGCGACAGGGAGGCGACGTTGATCTCTTCCGGACCGACGAACAGCCGGTGGAACTCGTTGGCGAACAGGTCGCGCGCGTCGGCCGGGCTGTCCTCGTGGTGAAAGCCGACCGGCCGGCCCTCCTCATCCATCCAGAACAGGGCCACCGCCGCTGCGCCGACATAGCTGCGCGTGAGCCGGCACAGAAGCGGGGCGAGGGTGGCGATCTCCCCGCCGGAACGGGCGGTGACCGCGATGTCCTCTAACGCCTTGCGCGCCGCCTTCCGCATCCGTCCCCTGCCCCGCGCCGCGCGTCGGCCGCGGCCGTTCGTGGATGCGGCAAGGCTAGGACGGCGCGACCCGGCAGGCAATGCGGCGCGGCGGCTGTAGGGAAGGCCGTGGAGCCGGAGGCCGTCGCCCGTGCGCGCGCCGGGCATCGGTCTGCGGGCCTTTATTTTGGCGCGTCCACCACCTTGCCGTCGGCGTCGAAGACTTCTTCCTGCGCACCCGGGCGCAGATGGTAGCCTTGCGCGTCATAGGTGAAGCCGACCGTGATCTGGTAATGGTTCTTGCCCAGCCGGCCGAGATAGGTGCAGGCGAGGACGAGGCGGCCGTCCGGACCTGCGATGTTCAGCGATCCCATGGTCGCGCGGTCGTCATCGAACAGGCCGACCACGCCCTTGCGCGTCACGAGCGGGCCGAGGTCGCGGGCGAGGGTCTTCGCCTTCGGGCAGCCGCCGCCCAGTTCCCCGACCAGCATCTCGAACCCGCGCGGGCCACGCTTGCGGCGGATGGCGAATTCGAGGAACGGCGCATCCGAAGGCAGCGGCGTCCCCTCCGCCCCGCAATACCAGTCCTCATGGCGCGGGTCGGAGACGCCATCTTCGGAGACGGCGGGGAAGCAGCCCTTGATGCGGGTGACTTTCGTTCCGCGATAATCGGCGCTTCGCGCCATGGCCGCGTTCACCTCGTCCTCGCCGGGCGCCGCGTCCCGCGCTTCCGCGGCGTGGGGCAGCAGCAGAACCGTGAAGAGAGCGAGAACGCCCCGCCTGAGCCTCGCCTTCATGTCGCCGACCTTCGTGCGTGAGGCATTGAAGCTGTCCATGGGCCACGCACCCGTCAGCGGCAGGGTCCGATGCGCCTGCCTTTGGTGCGCATGGTGCGGGCGCCGCCGGGACCCTTCATGGTGATGGTGCCGTCCATGGTGTCGGCCCCGTAGCGGACATCGAAGACCTGCCCGAAATCGCCGCAGGTCTGGCGGTAGGAGACGCGATCCGCCTCCACCTTCACGTCGTCGAAGGTGCAGTCCTTCGCCTCGGCCGCGAGGGCCGCGCGCACCTGCGCAGCGGTGCCGTTGGCCTGGGCCGCTTCAGCATCCGAGATGCAGCGCTGCTGCGGGGCGCCCATGCCCGGCAGGCCGGCCATTCCGGGACGGGCCGGCGCCATCTCCGTCGTCACCTCCCAGAGGCCGGGCCGCATCCTCTCCTGCGCGCAGGCGGCAGACGCAAGACCGGCCGAGGCCAGAACAACCAGAAGCACGCGGAGTGGCGCGCGCGGGGCCTGCGTCATGATGCGGGACCTTCTCGAATCGATGCCGGCGCCGGACGCCGTGGATGGCCCGGATGCTAGAGGCCGCCGCACATGGCGACCATTCCCCGCCGGGGGAGGTCCGCCCGGATCGACCGTCCGCCGCGCGTCAGGCGTCCGTGTCGTCGTCGCCGGAATCGGGAAGGGTGGCAGCCAGCCGTTCCGCTGCGTCCTTGAGGTTGGGCACCAGGGCCTTCGCCTTCTCCAGCGAGAAACGGGGCAAGGGGCCGTGGCAGGCCACCGCGGCCACCACCATGCCGCGCCGGTCTTTCACCGGGACGGCGATGGCCACCAGGCCTTCCAGAAACTCCTGATCGTCCGTGCTGTAGCCGCGCTGCGCGATGCGCTCCAGCTCCGCCTCCAGCTCCTCGACGGTGGTGATGGTGTTCGGCGTCTGGGCCTTGAGGTGCAGGGAGTCCAGAATCCTCCGGCGCTGCACGGGGCGCATGGCGGAGAGGAACAGCTTGCCGGATGCGGTGCAGTGCATGGGCACCCGCGAGCCCACCTCCAGGTGCATCCGCAGCGGCCAGGCGGCCTCCACACGGTCGAGATAGATCGCCTCGGACCCGACGCGGGTGACGAAATTGCAGGTCTCCCCCGCCACGTCCACGAGCCCTTCCAGAATGCTGCGCCGCTCCGCGCTCACCGAATTGCGCAGCATGTCGAAGCCCATGCGCAGGAAGCGCGGCCCGACCGCGAAGCGCCGGCCGTCCGGCTCGCGCAGCAGATAGGATTCGGCCTCCAGCTTCTGGCACAGGCGGTGGACCGTGGGCTTGGGCAAAGACAGGCGCACGCACAGCTCGGGCACGCCGAGCGGGGTCTCGGAGCGGGCGATCTCGCCGAGGAGGTCGAGCGCCCGGAGCATGGCCGAGGCGTTGTCGCGCTCCTCTGGCCGCTCCGGCTTCTCCACGCTCTCCAGCTGCTGTTTTGCCTTGGCCATCTGAATCGCCAGCCTCTCGCTACGTGCAGCCTTAGCGGCTGGCACCCGGCTGTCAAACACAACGCACCCGCACAGGCGCCCCTTCGCAGCGCACAACATAAATCTCATTGAATGAGACGTTTCATTTCAAAATTTGGATTGACTCATCTCATCCCTTCGTCGCATCGTCAGGTCCGCAGAGAGGAAACTGCCATGCAAGGCGAGGAAAACTTCGACTTCGTCGTCATCGGCGCCGGGTCGTCGGGTTGTGTTCTGGCCAATCGCCTGAGTGAAGACGGCAGAAGCCGCGTCGCTCTGGTGGAGGCCGGGCCGAAAGACAGCAATCCCTGGATTCACGTGCCCATGGGCTACGGGAAGACCATGTGGAACGACCGCCTCAACTGGCGCTTCCATACGGAACCCGAGCCGACCATGGGCGACCGGCGGATTTACTGGCCCCGTGGCCGTGTGCTCGGCGGCTGTTCTTCCATCAATGGCCTCATCGTCATCCGCGGCCAGAAGGAGGATTACGACGGCTGGGCGGCGCGCGGCGCCACCGGCTGGGGCTTCGACGACGTGCTGCCCTATTTCCGCAAGCTCGAGGACAACACCCGCTTCGGGGACGACCCGCTGCACGGCACCGGCGGGCCGGTCACGGTGAGTTCGATCCCGCGCAAGCACCCGCTCATCGAAGTCATCAAGGAAGCCGGCCGCAAATTGGGCGTGCCGGAGACGGCGGATTTCAATGGCGCCCGGCAGGAGGGCGTCGGCTATTATCAGCTCACCACCCGCAACGGCTTCCGCGTCAGCGCCGCCAAGGCCTATCTCACCCCCGCCAAGGGCCGCGCCAACCTCTCCATCCTCACCGAGACGCAGGCGCGCCGCGTGCTGTTCGAGAATGGCCGCGCGGTGGGCGTGGAGGTGAGCGGCGGCGGGCAGGTGAAGGTCATCCGCGCGCGCCGCGGCGTGGTCCTTTCGGCAGGCGCGGTGCAGTCGCCGCATCTGCTCATGCTCTCGGGCATCGGGCCGGCCGAGCACCTGAAGGCCAACGGCATCGGCGTCCATGTGGACAGCCCCGGCGTCGGCGGCAATCTGCAGGACCACCTCCAGCTGCGCCTGCTCTATCGCTGCACCAAGCCCATCACCACCAACGACGCGCTGAACTCCCTGTTCGGGCGCATCAAGATGGGACTCGAATATCTCGTGTTCCGCGGCGGACCGCTCGCCATCGGCATCAACCAGGGTGGCCTGTTCACCCGCGTGCTGCCGGAATCGAAGACCCCGGACATCCAGTTCCATATCGGCACCCTCTCGGCGGACATGGCCGGCGGCAAGGTGCATGACTATTCCGGCTTCACCCTCTCGGTGTGCCAGCTGCGGCCGGAAAGCACGGGGTGGGTGCGGCTCGGCTCGGGCGATCCGCTCACGCCGCCGAAGATCACCGCCAACTATCTTGCCACCGACACAGACCGCCGCTGCGCCATCGGCGGCATGAAGTTCGCCCGCAAGCTCGCCGCCACCGAGCCGCTGAAGAGCTATGTGGCGGAAGAGAAGCTGCCCGGTCCGGGCGTCACCGACGACGAGGGCCTCCTCGCCTTCGCGCGCGAATACGGCGCCACCATCTTCCACCCCGCCGGCACCTGCCGGATGGGCCCCGACGCCGACCGCGATGCGGTGGTGGACCCGCGCCTACGGGTCCGCGGCGTCGATGGCCTGTGGGTGGTGGATTGCTCCGTGATGCCGAGCCTCGTGTCCGGCAACACAAACATTCCCGCGATCATGATCGGAGAAAAAGCCGCCGACATGATCCGGGAGGACGTGATGAACAACGGAAACGGGCGAGACAACGCCCCAAATCAAATCAATGACGGGAGGAAACAACAATGGCTGGGCAAGCAGGAGCTTCAAGTCGCGAGCTGAGGCGCGTGGTCGGCGCCAGCGTCATCGGCGCGACCATCGAGTGGTATGACTTCTTCCTGTACGGCATCGTCGCCGGCATCGTCTTCAACAAGCTGTTCTTTCCGGGCGATGATCCGGTGGTGTCCATCCTGCTCGCCTACACCACCTTCGCGGTGGGCTTCGTGGCGCGGCCGGTGGGCGGGCTCATCTTCGGCCATTTCGGCGACAAGCTGGGCCGCAAGAGCATGCTCATCATCACGCTGATGATCATGGGCGTGGCGACGGTGGCCATCGGCCTCCTGCCCACCTATGCGCAGATCGGCGTTGCCGCGCCCATCCTGCTGCTGCTGCTGCGCATCGCGCAGGGCATCGGCATCGGCGGCGAATGGGGCGGCGCGGTCCTGATGGCGTATGAATACGCGCCGGAGGACAAGCGCGGCTTCTTCGCCTCCATCCCGCAGATCGGCCTGGCGCTCGGCCTGTGCCTCGCCTCGGGCGTCACCGCCATCGTCTCCATGCTGCCGGACGAGCAGTTCATGAGCTGGGGCTGGCGCGTGGGCTTCATCGGCTCCGTCGTGCTCATCATCGTGGGCATGTACATCCGCCTGAAGGTGCACGAGACGCCGGAATTCGAGCAGGTGAAGGCCGCCAACAAGGCGGAGGCCATCCCCTTCTTCACCATGTTGCGGGAGTATCCGCGCAACGTGCTGCTTGGCATGGGGGTGCGCTACATCGACGGCGTGTTCTTCAACGTCTTCGCGGTGTTCTCCATCGTCTATCTGGCGAACTACGTGAAGATCCCCCGCACGACGGCCCTGTGGCTGGTGACGCTCGCGGCGTTCGTGATGGTGTTCACCATTCCCATGTTCGGCAAGCTGTCCGACAGATGGGGGCGCCCGCGCACCTATGCCATCGGCTCCGCCCTGCTGGCCCTGGTGGCGTTCCCGGCCTTCTGGCTGTTCTCCACCGGCTCGCTGCCGCTGATCGCGCTCGGCATCGTGTTCCCGTTCGGCGTGCTCTACGCCATGTGCTACGGGCCTGAAGCCGCGCTGTTCTCGGACCTGTTCGACGCCCGGGTGCGCTACACCGGCATCTCGTTCGTCTACCAGTTCTCCGGCATCGTCGCGAGCGGCATCACCCCCATCATCGCCACCTATCTGCTCGCCCGCGGCGACGGACAGCCCTGGCAGGTGTGCGCCTACGTGGTGTTCGCGGCGCTGGTGTCCATGCTCTCGGCGCTGGCGATCAAGGTGCCGGCCCCCGGCACCCGCTTATCGCCGGCCGCGCGCCCCGCGACCGAAACGGTCCGGCAGCCCGCGCGCTGACCGGCCCCCTCCGGAGGCGGCGCGCGGCCGCCGCCTCCCTCTCCCCAAAGACTTCCAAGGTTCCAAGAGGATTTTTCCGTCATGAAGATGACCACCGAAGAGGCGTTCATCAAAGTCCTGCAGGCGCACGGCATCAACGAGGCCTTCGGCATCATCGGCTCGGCCATGATGCCGGTGTCCGACCTCTTCCCCAAGGCCGGCATCCGCTTCTGGGATTGCGCCCACGAGACCAATGCGGGCCTGATCTGCGACGGCTACACCCGCGCCACCGGCCGCATGGCCATGGCCATCGCCCAGAACGGGCCGGGCGTAACGGGCTTCGTCACCGCCATGAAGACCGCCTACTGGAACCACACGCCCATGCTGCTGGTCACCCCCCAGGCGGCCAACAAGACCATCGGCCAGGGCGGCTTCCAGGAAGTCTCCCAGATGGCCATGTTCCAGGACATGGTCTGCTACCAGGAAGAGGTGCGCGACCCCTCCCGCGTGGCCGAGGTGCTCAACCGCGTCATCGAGAAGGCCTGGCGCGCCTGCGCCCCCGCGCAGATCAACGTGCCCCGTGATTTCTGGACCCAGGTGATCGACATCGAGCTGCCGCAGATCGTGCGCCTCGAGCGTCCCGCCGGCGGCCGCAACGCCATCGCCGAGGCGGCCGAAATCCTCTCCCAGGCGAAGTTCCCGGTGATCCTCAACGGCGCGGGCGTGGTCATCGGCAACGCCATCGGCGAGGCCATGGCGCTCGCCGAGCGGCTGGATGCCCCCGTCTGCGCCGGCTACCAGCACAACGACGCCGCCCCCGGCAGCCATCCGCTCGCCGTCGGCCCGCTCGGCTACAACGGCTCCAAGGCCGCCATGGAGCTGATCGCGCAGGCCGACGTGGTGCTGGCGCTCGGCACCCGCCTCAACCCCTTCTCCACTTTGCCCGGCTACGGCATCGACTACTGGCCGAAGCAGGCGAAGATCATCCAGGTGGACATCAACCCGGACCGCATCGGCCTCACCAAGAAGATCACCGTGGGCATCTGCGGCGATGCCAAGGAAGTCGCCGGCCAGCTGCTCGGCCAGCTCGCACCCGGCGCCGGTGACGCGGGCCGGGCGGAGCGCCGCGCGCTGATCCACCAGACCCGCTCGCGCTGGCTCCAGCAACTCGCCTCCATGGACCACGAGGACGACGATCCCGGCACCCGCTGGAACGAGGACGCCCGCGCCCGCGACGCCGGCCGCATGTCCCCCCGTCAGGCGTGGCGGGCGATCCAGTCGGCGCTGCCGAAGGATGTCATCATGTCCACGGACATCGGCAACAACTGCGCCATCGGCAATGCCTATCCGAGCTTCGAGATCGGCCGGAAATATCTCGCGCCGGGCATGTTCGGCCCCTGCGGCTACGCCTTCCCGGCCATCATCGGCGCCAAGATCGGCTGCCCCGACGTGCCGGTGTTCGGCTTTGCCGGCGACGGCGCCTTCGGCATCTCCATCAACGAGATGACCTCCATCGGCCGCGAGGAATGGCCGCCGGTGACCATGGTGGTGTTCCGCAACTTCCAGTGGGGCGCCGAGAAGCGCAACACCACGCTCTGGTACGACAACAACTTCGTCGGAACCGAACTGGACCCCAAGCTCTCCTACGCGAAGATCGCCGAGGGCTGCGGCTTCAAGGGGGTGCGGGTGGATACGCCGGAGAGCCTGAAGGAGGCCATCCACACCGCCGCCGAGGAACAGAAGAAGGGCATCACCACCTTCATCGAGGTGGTGCTGAACCAGGAACTCGGCGAACCCTTCCGCCGGGATGCCATGAAGAAGCCGGTGCCGGTGGCCGGCATCGTGCGCGCCGACATGCGCGAGCAGATCGCGCGCTGACTGAGAACCGGGCGGGGCCGCCCCTCCGCACGCTCCGCCCGGCCTTTTCCTGCCCCAGCTCCAGCCCCGAGATGCAGGCCATGCTCGCCCTCGACCGCATCATCGACGCCGCGCGTGCCGCCCCCCGCAGCATCGTCCTGCCCGAGGGGAGCGACCCGCGCATCGCGGCCGGCGCCCGCCGCGCCGTTGAGGAAGGGATTGCCCGGCCGATCCTCCTCGGCCCCCACGAGGAGGTGATGGCGGCCCTCGATGGTGACGCGCGGGGCATCGCCATCGAGGATCCCGCCACATCCCCGCGCCTCCAGGCCTATGCCGAGGCCCTGCACCTCTTGCGCCACGCCAAGGGCATGGACCTTGCGGCGGCGTGGCGGCGCATGCGCGAGCCCCTCGCCTTCGCCGCCATGATGGTGCGGCAGGGCGACGCCGACGGCACGGTGGGCGGCGCGGTGGCGACCACCGCCGAGACGGTGCGCGCCGCGCTCCAGATCATCGGTCTCGAACCGGGGGCGAAGATCGTCTCCAGCTTCTTCCTCATGATCCTGTGCGAGGATTACCACCAGCAGAAGGGGGCCTATGTGTTCTCCGACTGCGGGCTGGTGATCGACCCGGACGCGGCGGAGCTGGCCGACATCGCGCGCGCCGCCGCGCACTCTTACACGGCGATGACCGGCCTGATGCCGAAGGTGGCCATGCTCTCCTTCTCCACCAACGGCAGCGCGCGGCACCAGCGTGTGGACAAGGTGGTGGAGGCGGTGCGCCTGGTGCGGCAGGCGGAGCCGGATCTGGTGATCGAGGGGGAATTGCAGTTCGATGCCGCCTTCGTCGCGGCCGTGGGCGCGGCCAAGGCGCCGGGCTCGGCGATCCGCGGGGATGCGAACGTGTTCGTCTTCCCCAATCTCGACGCCGCGAACATCGGCTACAAGATCGCCCAGAGGATGGGCGGGGCGAAGGCCATCGGGCCGGTGCTTCAGGGGCTCGCCAAGCCCGCCAACGACCTCTCGCGCGGCTGCTCTGAGGAAGACGTGTTCCACATGATCGCGCTCACCTGCGCTCAGGCCGCCCGGTCGATCCCCGCCGCCGCGACGGAGAAGGCCGGCGGCGTGTGGCAAACATCACGGGCGTCCGGCGATCTCGGTGAGACGCGGGCGCGCTGAGGCTGCTCAGTTGCCCAGCTGGAGCATGGATTCGGACGCTGCGTAAGCCTCGCCCCACTGGGCGAGCGTCTTCGAGACGGCCGAGAGCGAAATCGGCTGCCCGACCGCGCGCGGCGCCGCGGCCGCGAACAGCGCCGCCACAAGCACCAGCGGCATCAGGACCTTTCGCAATTCGTCTTCGGTGTTCATCTGGGTCACGAGCTTGGTTTTGAAGACCAATCATATACCCAGCGCCTTCGGCCGCCAAATGCGGCGCAACATCGCGCATGCTGCATCGCACAATTGCAGCCCCTGCCCTAGGTGACGCGGCGCTTGGCGAGCTTTCGGGCCAGGGTGCGGCGGTGCATGCCGAGACGCCGGGCGGTCTCGGAGACGTTGAAGTCCGTCTCCGCCAGGGTTTCGTGGATGCGCTCCCATTCCAGCGTCTTGATGGAGCTGGGCCGCACGCCGAGCGGCACGTCCGGATTGCCCCCCTGCCGGGCGAAAGCGGCCTCGATGTCGTCGGCGTTGGAGGGCTTGGCGAGATAGTGGCAGGCGCCGAGCTTGATCGCCTCCACCGCCGTCGCGATGCTGGCGAAGCCGGTCAGCACCACGATCTTCATCTGCGGATCGAAGGCGTGCAGGTGCTGCACGCATTCGAGGCCCGAGGCGTCGAACAGCTTCAGGTCGACCACGGCGCGGCCGGGGCAGAAATCGCCGAGCACCTCGGGCAGGTCGCCGATGCGACCGCAGTGGCGGACGCTGTAGCCCCTGCGCTCGAACGAGCGCTGGAGGGCGCGGGCAAAGGCCGCATCGTCCTCCACCAGGAGCAGGTTGGTGTCAGGCGACATCGGCATGGTCCACGGCAAGCGCCTCCAGCGGCACGCGCAGTTCCACGAAGGCGCCGCCGCCCTGCAGGTTGCCGGCCTCGATATCCCCGCCCAGCTTGCGCAGGACATTGATGGTGAGGAACAGGCCCAGCCCCCGCCCCGCCTCTCCCTTGCTGGACTGGAAGGGCTTGCCCAGCTGCGTCAGGGCATCGGGGGCGAAGCCCGGCCCCTTGTCGGTGACGCGGATCACGAGGTCATCGCCCTCCTCCGCCGCGCGGATGCCGATGCCGGCGGGCGAGGCCTCCAGCGCGTTGTCGAGCACGTTGAACAGCGCCTGCTGGATCACGCCGTCGCCGGTGATGGCCGCGCCCTTCGACGTCGCGTTGGCATAATCCAGCGCGGCGGGCCGGCGGCTCTTCGCCCAGTTCTCCACCATCCCGTCCAGGAAGTCGGACAGCGGGCCGCGCTGCGCCGCTTCCGCCCGCGCCTCGCCGGCGACCATCAGGATATGGGAGACGATGCTTTTGCAGCGGCCGATCTCCGCCTGCATCTCCTGAAGCTCCCCGGCAAAGACCGGGTCGTCGCGGAAGCGCGGCATGTGCTGCCAGTCGTTCAGGATCACCGAGAGCGTCGCCAGCGGCGTGCCGAGTTCATGGGCGGCGCCGGAGGCGAGGAGGCCGATGCGCACGATGTGCTCCTCCTCCGCCGCGCGCCGCCGGGCCTCGGCGAGGTGGGCATCGCGCCGCCGCAGATTGGAGGTGATGCGGGTCAAGAACGCCACCGCGAGAACCGAGGCGAGAAGGAAGCAGAGGAACATGCCCTGCACGTGCAGGTCGAAGAAAGTGCGCTCGCCATGATGATGGGCGCCGCCGTGACTGCCGAAATCGATCGGCCGGTAGAAGTGGGTCAGCCAGATGAAGGACAGGCTGGTGACCAGCACGATGATCCAGGCCATGGGCGGCGCGAGCAGCACCGCACCCAGGATCACCTGCAGCAGGAACAGCGAGATGAAGGGGTTGGTGGCGCCGCCGCTGAGGTAGAGCTGGAGGGTCAGCGCGGCCACGTCCAGCAGCAGCTCGATGCCGAGTTCGGTCTCGCTGACCTCCCCCGCCCCGAGCGCGCGGTGGAGGCTGACGAGGTTGAGGCCGATCAGGAACAGGACGACAAGCCCCATCTCCGCCAGCGGCAGGGCGATGCCCAGCCACAGATGCACGACGGCGATGGCCACGATCTGCCCCGCCACCGCGAGCCAGCGCAGCGAGATCAGCAGCCGCAGATTGTCGCGCGTGGCGTCGCTCTCGATGGCCGTCACGCTCATGCCGACATCACTCCCCGGTTGCGGCAGCTTGACCGCGACCACTAGCGCCCCGGCGGCCGGTCCGGCAACGCGACCTTTCCGCCGTGGGGGAAGGCCCGGCCCCGGGGACTGCGATCATCTCCCCGCCCCGGCGGTGGCTGCCGCCGCCTGCCGGCGCGCCTCCTCGGCCTTGCGCATGTAGTCGAGCGTCTTGGCGCGGACCATCTCGCGATGCGCACCCACCGCCGCCTCGCGATAGAGATGCCGCCCGGCGCCCATCAGCACCACCACCACCAGCATCAGAGACGCGGCAAGACCGAACATGCGGCCGATGGCGCCATCCGGCCCACGGATTTCGCGGATCATCACCACGCACAGCGCCAGCGACACGAGGATGGAGAGGCCGAACAGGCCGAAGGCGCCGGCCTGCGGCCCGCTCGTCTGCGGCAGGGTGAAGAGCGCCACGGGGCCGACGAGGAACTGGGCCATGGTGGGCCAGAACGCCCAGCGGTAGCCGAGGCGGATGAGTTCCGCCCGGCTGAAGCCGGTGTCGGCGATGGCCGCCTCGCTCCGCCGGCGGAACAGCCAGACGAGGAACAGCCCCGCCATGGCCGGGCACGCCAGCACGAAATGGGCATAGCGCGGCAGCACGTTGGGCAAGGCGAGGGCGGAGAGGAAGCCGTGCACCTCGCCCCATTTCTCGGGGAACAGCATCAGGTTGACGTTGGCGAGGAAGATCAGCGGGATGAACAGGAAGAGCAGGCACGCCACGCCGGAAATGGCGAGGTGCAGGGCCTTCATCCGCTCCATGCGGTGCCAGAGATATTTGTGGATGTAGGTGAGCACGAAGGCGATCACCACCAGCGGGATGATGGACACCCACAGCGCGCCGGTGAGCGCGTTCGCGCTGTAGAAATAGACCGTATAGAGCGTGTTGATCGCCAGCAGCGGCCCCACCCCCAGCACCACCGCGATGCTCTTGTTGGCCGTGATGGTGGAGGCGATCTCATAGGCGAGCCGGTCGTAGCGCTTCTGCCTGAGCCCGCGCGCTTCATAGATGAAGGACAGCAATGCCCCGCCCACCATGAAGTTCACGAAGGCGATGTGCATGAGGAAGAAGACGATCAGCACCAGGACGAGCACCGGTTCCGGCGCCGGCATGGGCAAAGGAATGTCGTGGGGAACGGGAATGTTGGGGTTCATCGCGTGCCGGTCTCCCCCGTGGGGGGCGTTGCGGAGGCCTGGGTGAGGGGCAAGGCGCCGGTGAGGGCGGCGCGCAGCGTCGGGGTGATGACGACGACGCCCGCCTGCTGCGCGCCGGGAATGGGCGCGCTGTTGTGCTGGAGGTGCTCGAGATAGGCGCCCATCAGCTCCAGCTCCCGCCCGTTGCCCGGAAACGGCGGCATGAAGGGCTGGGCCTCGTGCATGTTCTCGATGTAGCCGGCGGTCAGCTCGCTCTTCCACGGCTGGTCGCCGAACATGCGCTGGAGATGGCCGGTGATGGAATTCACCCCGTGCCCGGTGTGGCAGCGCGAGCAGGTGTTCATGAACACGTCCTTGCCCGCCTGGAGGCGCGTCAGCAGCGCCGCGCGCTCCGGCTCGGCAAGGCCCTCGGGCAGGCCGGTTTTCTCGGCCGGAGTCAGCGGGTTGGAATAGGTGGCATAGGCGAGCACGCCGTCGCGCTGGAGCAGGGCGTAGTCGTCCACCCGGAAGCCGTTGGCATACATGTAGCTGCCGATGACATAGGGCTTGCGGACGAATTCGCGCACCCGCTCGAAATGCCCGGTCATCCACAGGATGGCGACGAACGGCACGACGAGCACAACACGCGGCATCAGCTGCGGCCGGGCGATGGCCCATTGCACCACCGCCAGGATGGCGACCACGGTCACCACCGCGATCTCCAGAAACCTCTGCTGCCACTCGGCGAATTGCAGGCTGGCCAGCGCCACGCCGAAATTCTCGCGCATCGCCTCCGGCACGACGGCGTAGTACCAGAGCCCGCCGGCCAGGACGAGCGGCGCCGCCACCAGCGTCCAGACCGCGATGGCCCGGAGAGCCGTCGCCCGGAAGGGATCGTCCCGCTTCACGAAGAAGGGCACGAGGAACATGGCGATGACCCCCGCCATGGCAGCCGCGAGCGGCGTGCGGAAGGCGAGCTGCGGCAGGTAGACGGGATTGGTGAAGCCGCTCCACAGGGTGTGACGGGAGAGCCAGTTCCCCGGGTCCATCATGAAGCCGAGGATGGAGACGATGATCGCCATCGTCACCCAGGAGAAGAAGGCCAGCGCGAAGCCGAGGCGGATGTGGCGAACCTTGGCGGCGCCCGTCGCCCATGTCTTCCAGGTGAGCGTATAGGCGAGGATCAGGCAGACCTCGGTGATGAACACCAGCCATTCCACGAACCACGCCCAGAAGAAGACGCGGATGAGGCTGGCGATGGAATAGGGGTTCACCAGCGACACCGACAGCCAGATGCCGACGCCCGTCAGCGCTCCGACCGTGGTGGTGATGAGGAAGGCGACGAACAGGATGCGGTAGGCCAGAGCGTCCCAGCGCGCATCGCCGCGCCGGTGGCCGTACCATTCCATGGCCGCGACGAGCGGCATGAGCCCCACCGCGAGGCCGTGATTGATGAGCACGTGCAGGATGGCGATGGTGGCGATGAGGCCGCGGTTGCCGAGGACGTCGAGATGGAAGACGGGAAAGTCCATCACGCCCTCGCCGGACCGCCGAAGGCCGCGCCTTCGGCATCGCTCGCCGCCAGCGCGAGCAGCGCAAACTCGATGGTGAAGAGAACGAGGCCGAGCGTGTGGGCGAAGCTGCCCGGCGGATGGGCGGCGACCAGCGCGAGCGCCCCGGCGGCGAGCGCGGCGGCGATCCCCGTCGGCGCCAGCAGCAGCGCCAGATCGTAGGGATGAAGGGGAAGCGGGTTCCGCGCGAGGCGCCGCACCGCGCGGGCCAGCACCGCCGCCGCGCAGAGGAGGATGGCGGCGCCGCCGACAAAGCGGAACAGGTCCGCGCTGCCGAGCAGGATCAGGATGGCGGTGAGCAGCAGGGCATTCACCACCGCGAGCCGGTCGGGCCGGGCGGCAAGCCAGGCCCCCAGCCTGGAAAGAGCGTGGGCGGTCATCTTGGGTCCGTCGTGCTGTGATCGCGGATGGCCCCACTATGGTGAGGCGCCCGCACGGCACGATTGGACAAACGGTCCAAGCCGACGACGCATCCCGGCGCGCCGGGCACGTGAAGCGGGATGAAAGCCGGGCCGCGCCGGCCTCACCCGGCCTGGGCCGAACGCTCGGCCGGGATGCGCGCGCGCCAGGCGGAGGGCGGCACGCCGGCGACACGGCGGAAGGCGTTGCTGAAGGCGCTGGTGTCGCTGTAGCCGAGCGCGGTGCCGATCTCCGTCACGCTGAGGCGCGTGCCGGTGAGCAGCCGCTGGGCCACCTCCACCCGGCTCTGCAGGAGAAGGTCGCGATAGGTGGTCCCCTCCTCCTTCAGCGCCCGCTCAAGAAAGCGCGGATGGATCGACAGGGCGTCGGCGATGGTCTGCACCTGGACATCGTGGAACAGGATGCGCGAGCGCAGCAGCCGCACGACGCGATCCGACATCTTCGGCGTGTCCACCGCCCAGTAGGTGCGGACCCGCTCCTCCAGCGCGGCGCGCAGGGCGGGATCGGCCGTCCTCACCTTGTGCCGGAGCACCTCGCTCGGGAACACCAGCGCCGAATGGCTGCTGTCGAACCGCACGCGCACGCCGAAGAATGCATGATAGGGGCGCGGATCGGCCGGCGCGCGGCGCGCCAGCCAGACCTCGGAGGGGCGGGCGCCGCACAGTTCGCGCATCAGGTTGAAGCCGATGGCGATGGCGCCGTCTTCCATGTGCTCGGCGCCCTCGGCATTGCGCTGGTAGACGCAATAGCCGCTCCAGGCGACGCCCTCCCGCTCCATGACGTAGGGGACCGCACCGCGCACATAGCGGCGCTGATTCTCCGCGAGGTCGAGGATGGCGCGGCCCCAGGTGGGCGCGTTGCGCATCAGCAGGCCGACGAGGCCCAGGCTCTCGCTGGCGTTCCTCTGGCCCACCAGCAGGCCGAAATGCGGGCAGCCGGAGCGCCCGGCCGCCACATGGAAGAGGCGGCTCGCCATCGTGAACGGGATCTGGCCTTCGGGATCGGCGATGGCGTCGGGCGCGAGGCCGCAGGCGTCAAGAACCTCGCCAGGCTCCACGCCGAGACCGCGCAAGACGTCGGGCACATGAACCAGCGCCCCCACCCGCTGCGATCCCTCCGGCATGTCCCGATCCTGCGAAACGCGTGCCAGCGCAAGGCTGTACGAGGGCGGAACATTTCCATTTCAGTCGCAAAATCGCAAGTGAGCGCAGGCGCCTCCTGCTATATGCCCGATGGACCGTGGCTTTCCCGCGCCACATACGCGCCGTCGGCGCGACGCGGGGGGAAAGTCTCACCCTCATCGGACGCGCAGCCATCAAGACGCCCACCGTGATGTCGATTCCTTCGTGCCGTTCCGGCGCGCTGCCCCGGCCCCGCGCCGCGTCCGCCTGCCGCGCCGGCACCCTGCGCGGCGGCCCTGTCACGGCGAGAAAGCTTGAACCTGTCCTTATTGCCTTTGCAGGCGCCTTCCCGCACATCTATGCGCCCGGCACGCAGCGCAGCATCCGGCACGCGCGCGCCGGGGCCGAGGTCGCGGAGATCGCCGGTGTGCTGAAGGTTGGCGTCGCGCCCGGCGCGTCGGCCACGCACCGTGCCATCCCGCGCCACGGCGCGGACGTGCGGCAGGCCGGAACCGGGGGAGATCGGACATGAGCGAGGGGCGCCCTGAGGGCAATGCGACCGGAGGCGGCCGCGCCGCGGCCCTGAAGGAACTGGCCATCCGGGAGATTCGCAGCTTCCTGTTCCTGTTCCTCTATCTGTGGGTGCTGCTCGGCCTGTTCGTGCTGAACCAGGCGGTGGTGGAGCGCGCCCATGGCGGTACCATGACCTTCCAGGGCTTCGCCTTCCTCAACGCGCTGGTGCTCGCCAAGGTGATGCTGGTGATCGAGGATCTCGAGGTCGCGCGCTGGCTGAAGGGCCGGCCGCTCATCCTCGTCATCCTCTACGAGGCGGTGATCTGCACCCTGTTCTTCCTCGTCTTCCACGTCATCGAGCGGTCGGTGGTGGCGAAATTTACCGGCCACGCCATTACCGCCAGCGAGATCGAGGTCGGCGGCGGCGGGCTGATGGGGGCACTGCTCGTGTCGGTGATCCTGTTCGTGTCGCTGCTGCCCTTCTTCGCCTTCAAGAACGTCACGCGCGCCATCGGCGCGGACCGGATGCGGCAGCTTCTCTTCCACCGGCGAACCGAAGACGAGCCCACGCGCGTCGAGCCACATTTTTGACGGCGGGCGCACCGGGGGGCGCGCCTGAACTGACCAGAAGGGGGAGAAGCGATGACCAAGGCAGTTGCGGCCGTATCGAGCGGCACCGAGACCGACGCCGAGCGCCGCGTCTACAGCGACGGCAGCCCGCATGACGAGATCCATTATCTCGAGTGCAAGCTCATCCTCAAGCCCGAACGCTTCACCTCGGCCAAGGCCTTCCTGGAATACGGGAAGATCATGGCCAAGACCGCCAAGAAGTTCGGCATCGACTTCTCCGACAAGGGCATCGTGCTGAAGCCCGAAGTGCGCGAGGTTCTGTTCCTCGATACCGCCGACTTCGGGCTCTACAACAACGCCTTCATCCTGCGCCGCCGCATCCGCTACGAGAACGGCTTTCCCGCGGAAGACCCGGAGATCGTCTTCAAGTTCCGCCATCCGGACCTCAAGACGGCGGCGGAGCTGGACGTGCGCCCGCTGATCGCCGGACAGTACCGCATCAAGTTCAAGGCCGAGGCCCTGCCCCTCAAGGACCAGGTGGGCGGCTACCGGATGCTCTATTCGCACAATGTGCAGTTCGGCATCAGCCAGGCGCCGCAAGGCGACAACACCGCCATGTCCACCCTGGCGCAGGTGTTCCCCGTCCTCGGCCAGTTGAAGACCCTTGCCGACCAGCGGGTGGAGCTGGTGAACCAGACCATCGTCGAGGAGGTGCTGCAGGACCTCGGCGTGCTCGACTTCGGCAAGGGCGTCACTGCCAATGCCAACATCGCCATCTGGCGCGAGCGCGGCACCCACCGTCCCATGTGCGGCGAATTCGCCTTCCAGGCCAAGTTCGAGCGCCGCAACGAATTGCACGACAAGGCGCTCCAGCGCTGCCGCCTGTTCTTCATCGAGCTGCAGCAGACGACCCGCGACTGGCTGTCCCTCGGCACCACCAAGACCGGCCTCGTCTATCGCCTCAAGGGCAACCCGCCCCAGGCGCACGAGTGAGCCTGAAGATGGCGAAGCGGCCGTTGCTGGAGCGGATGCGCGGGGACGAATTCCTCGGCGTCCATCTGGCGGTGAACATCTTCGTGGGCAGCACGCTCCTGTGGCTGCTCCTGAAGGTGCTGGCGGGGCTCAACCCCATCTGGGCCATCGCCTCCATGGTGGCGGCGAGCGACCCGCAGGTGAAGCAGGCGTTCGCCAATTTCCGCGCCCGCTTCGTCAATGCCCTGCTCGGCTGCGCCGTGGGCATCCTGTTCCTGCTGTTCGGCGGGGTGGACGAATGGAAGCTGCCGTTCGCCATGGCGCTGGCAGCGCTCGCTTCGACCTATCTGGTGCGCATTCCCACCATGTGGCGCCAGTGCCCGATCACCGCCGCGCTGGTGGTCGCCTCCGCCGTCTCCGCGCACTCCAACCTCTCGGGCATGGAGATCGGGGTTCGGCGGGTGGGCGAGATCATCCTCGGCTGCCTCGTCGGCGCGCTGGTGTCGTGGGCCATGTCCAAGGTCTGGCACGTGCCGGAAAAGCCGGCCAAGGCGAAGGCCTGAGCGGGGCGCCGCAGGCGGTCCCCCTCCGGCCTCGCTCAGGCGTGCGAGCGCTCCACGCTGCTCAGCGTCGCCGCCACGTCCTGGTCGAGGTTCGCCTTCAGGAAGTGCTCGGTCTCGGGCAGGATGAGGTGGAAGTCGGTGAGGTTCTCCACCGCGATCCTCAGCGGGCCCGCCTCCACCTCCAGCACATGGCCGCCCTGGCTGCGGTCGTCGGAGAGGAAGTGGAAGTGGTAGCCCTCCACGCTGAACTCGGCGGAGTATGAGGGCGACCAGATGCCCACCAGCGTGCCGTCCACATCCTCGAAGGTGAATTCGCTCTGGGTCTTGGCCGCCTCGGCGAGCGGGGTGCCGGGCTTGGGCGGGCACACGGCGCGGGCCTTCACCTTCCTGAACCGCCCATCGAGGCGCACGGCGTGAAAGATGTTGTTGGAGGAACGGAAGCAGTCGCAGGCGGCGCCGAGGCCATCGAAGCTGGTGACGTCCCCGGTCTCCCCCACCCGGTCGGCGGAAAAGCGCGTCACCACCGCGAAGGGCGAGCCCGCGTCGGCCGGCGCCTCATGCACCTCGCCATCGGAGCGGGCCTGGAAGGCCTTACCGTCCAGCACCACCATCTCCCCGTCGAGCCCGGCGAAGGTGCCGAGCCCGAAATCACCATGCTCCAGCAACGTGCCGACGCTGACCTCCCGGTCATACACCCCCGCCACCAGCGCGCCGGAGGTGGAAATCTGGAACACGGTGTGGACCTCGGCCTTGAGGTGGTCGGCGAGGATGGCGCGGACATGCGCGCCGAGATCCTTGCCGGCGCGGGCGGCTTCCTGCTCCAGCGCAGTCGTGAGGGAGAGCGGCAAATCGATCTCGAGGCGCGGCATGGGTCCGTCTCTCCGGCGGGCTGGGAGCAACGGCCCTCCAAGAGCAGATTTGGGGCGTGGAGGCAACGCGCCTCAAATCCCCAGATAGGCCTCCCGCACGCGCGGATCGGCGATCAGTTCCGCCGCCGGGCCGACCATGGTGACGCGGCCGGTCTCCATCACATAGCCCCGGTCGGCCACCGACAGCGCCCCGAAGGCGTTCTGCTCCACCAGCAGAACAGTGACATCCAGCGCCTTCAGGCTCTTCACCACCTCGAAGATCTGCGCCACCAGGATGGGCGCGAGGCCCATGGAGGGCTCGTCGAGCAGCAGGCACGCGGGACGGCCCATGAGGGCGCGGGCGATGGCCAGCATCTGCTGTTGCCCGCCAGAGAGGCCGCCCGCCAGCTGGTTGCGCTTTTCCTTGAGGATGGGGAACATGGCGAAGGCATCCGCCATGTCGCGCTCCACCCGCTCGTCGGCGAAGACGAAGGCGCCGAGGCGCAGGTTTTCCTCCACGCTGAGATTGGTGAAGATCTGCCGCCCCTCCGGCGATTGCGCCAGCCCCCGCGCCACCCGGCGATAGGCCGGCACAGCCGTCAAAGCCTCGCCGCGAAAGGTGATGGAGCCGCCCGACACCGGCTGCACGCCGGAGAGGCAGCGCAGGAGCGTGGTCTTGCCCGCCCCGTTCGCCCCCACCACGGTGACGATCTCGCCGGAGCCGACGAAGAGGTCCACCCCGTGCAGCACCTCGATGCGCCCGTAGCGCGAGCGCAGCCCCTCAACCGTGAGCATGAAGCGCCTCCGTCGTGCCGGCACCGAGATAGGCCTCGATCACCTTCGGGTCGCGGCTGACCACGGCCGGATCGCCCTCGGCGATCTTCTCGCCGTGGTCCAGCACCACGATGGTGTCGGAGAGGCGCATCACCAGCTTCATGTCGTGCTCCACCAGCAGGATGGCGACGCCGGTCTTCGCCACCTCGCAGATGAGGCGGTCGATCTCCTCCGTCTCCACCGCGTTGCAGCCGGCCGCCGGCTCGTCCAGCAGCAGCACGCGGGGACGGGCGGCGAGCGCCCGGGCGATCTCGAGGCGCTTCAGCGCGCCGTAGGAGAGGGCGCCGGCCTCGCGCTCGGCCGCCCGCTCCAGCCCCACGCGCTCCAGCAGCACGCGGGCGCCGTCCGCCGCCGCCCGTGCCCGCCTGCGCGAGCCCGGCAGGCCGAACAGATCGGCGAGCACCGGCCCGCGCTCGTGCATGTGGAAGCCGACGATGACGTTCTCCAGCACGCTCATCTCGTGGAAGATCTGGAGGTTCTGAAAGGTCCGCGACATGCCCCGCCCGGCGAGCAGATCCGGGCGGAGGCCGGTGACGTCCGCGCCGTCGAGGCGCACCCGGCCGGATTTCGGCAGGTAGACGCCGGAGATCATGTTGAACAGCGTGGTCTTGCCTGCCCCGTTCGGGCCGATAACCGAGACGATCTTGCCCTGGTCCAGCGCGAACGACACGTCGTTCACCGCCGTAACCCCGCCGAAGGAGATGCCGAGGCCTTCCACTTGCAAAAGGCTCATTCCCCCCTCCCCCGCAAAAGGCGCCGGGCGCTGGGGATGAGCCCCGCCGGCAGGAAGATCATCACCAGCATCATCACGAGGCCGAGCACCACGTGCTCATAGTCCTGCAGCACGGTGAGCACCTGCGGCAGCAAAGTGAGCAGAGCCGCGCCGAAGATGCCGCCCAGCACCGAGCCCGCCCCGCCCAGCACCGCCATGGTGACAAGCTCGATGGAGTGCATGAAGCCCGCCACATCAGGCGTGATGAGCCGGTTCTGCAACGCCAGCAAGGAGCCGGCGACGGAGGCGTAGACGGCGGAGATGACGAAGGCATTGAGCTTCGCCTTCGCCACATCGATGCCGGCCGTGCGCGCCGCCACCTCCGAGCCGTGCAGCGCCCGCAGCGCCCGGCCGGTGGGGCTGTCGTGGAGGTTCAGCGCGAGCCAGGCGCCGATGAACAGCACGAGGCCGCAGAGGGCGTACCAGAATTGCGGGTTGGTGAGTTCGATGCCCTCTTGTTCCAGCAGCGCACGCAGGCCGGGGTCCGGCACCTTGATGCCGTCCGGCCCACCGGTGAGCCAGCCTTCGTTGGCGAGCACCATGGACACCAGCACGCCGAAGCCCAGCGTCGCCACCGCGAGATAATAGCCCTTCAGCTTCAGGATCGGCCGACCCACGACGTATGCGATGGCGCCCGAAATCGCCGCGCCGGCCACCACCGCGAGCGCCGGCGGCAGGCCGAAATGCGCCGGCAGGAGCGCGCACGCATAGCCGCCGATGCCGAGGAAGCCCGCATGGCCGAGGCTGATCTGGCCGGCATAGCCGGTGAGGATGACGATGCCCACCACCGCGATGGCATTGACGAAGACCAGCGACCCCACGCGGTAGTAATAGTTCGACGGAAAGAAGAAGGGACTGGCGATCATCAGAACCGCCAGCACCAGCAAAGTGGACTGCTTGGGGGAGAGCCGCATGGTCACACGCGCTCCACCGGATTGCTGCCGTAGAGGCCACGCGGGAAGGCGAACAGCACGGCGAGGATGACGAAAAAGGCCACCGCATCCTTGTAATGGGAGGAGATGTAGCCCGCTGTCAGTGCCTCCATGAGGCCGAGCAGCAACCCGCCCGCCAGCGCCCCCTTGGGGTTGCCCATGCCGCCCAGCATGGCGGCGGCAAAGCCCTTCAGCGCCAGCGAGATGCCGATCTCGAAGCTGGTGGGCAAAATCGGGGTGATGAGCACGCCCGCCAGCGCGCCGATGGCGGCGGAGAGGGCGAAGGAGAGCGTCATCACGAAGCGCGTGTTGATACCCACCAGCTGCGCCGCGAGGCGATTGTTGGAGGTGGCGAGCACCGCGCGGCCGGTGAGCGTGCGGGTGAAGAACAGCCACAGCGCCACGAAGATGGCCACCGCCCCCGCCACCACCCACAGGCTCTGCGGCAGCACGGTGGCGCCCAGCACATGGATGGGATCGTCGCCGGAGAAGGACGGCAGGCGGTGGGTGCCCTTGTCGAGGACGATCTGGGTGACGCCCCGGATGAAGATGGAGGCGCCGATGGTGATGATGATGAGCGACACCACGGGCGCCCCGCGCGCCGGCTCGATGGCGAAGGTGTTCAGCGCCACGCCGATGGCCGCCGTGAGCGCGATGGCGATGAGCGCCGCGAGCGGCAAAGGCAATCCTGCGGCGACGCCGGCGACCGAGATCATGCCGCCCAGCATCACGAACTCGCCCTGGGCGAAGTTCACCACGTCGGAGGCGTTGTAGATGATGGTGAAGCCGAGGGCGACGAGGGCATAGACCGCGCCCACCGTGACCCCGGACACCAGGAATTGCAGCAGATCGGACATACGCTCGCTCCCCGCGGGCGGTTCGAGGCGGCGGGCCGGATGGGCCGGCAGGCCGTCTCACGCTGTGTGGAAGGGGTCCGCGCCTTGCCGCCGGGCGCGAAGCCCGGCGGGGGCGGCTTTATGGTCCGCCGTGACCCGCGCGGCGGAAGATGTTCAGTAAAAGGGTGGCTACTTCACCAGCTTCCAGCCGCCGTTGCTGATTTCCAGCATGCGGAAGGCGGAAAGATCGAGGCCGAGATGGTCGGTCTTGGAGTAATTGTAGGTGCCGGTGGTGCCGACGAGGCCATTGGTGCTCTCGATGGCGTCGCGGATGGCGGCGGGCTTGGCGGAGGGCGCCTTCGCCAGCGCCTCGGTGAGGATGCGCATGGCGTCATGGGCATAGCCGCCGAAGGTGGAGACCGGCGCGTTCGCCGCCTTCTCGAAGCTCGCCTTGTAGGCCAGCACAACGGGCTTCTGCGGGTCCTTCGGGTCGAGCAATTCGCCCACCAGCAGCGCGGTGCCCGGCAGCCGCACGCCCTCGGCATTCTTCGCGCCGGACAATTCGATGAAGGCGTTGGAGGCGACGCCGTGGGACTGGTAGAGCGGCAGGGCGATGCCGAGCTGCGCATAGTTCCGCGTGATGGTGGCCGGCCCCTGCCCGAAGCCGGTGTTGAGCACCGCCTGGATGCCCGGCTTGTTGCGGATGTTGGTGAGCTGCGGGGTCATGTCCGCATCTTTCGGGCCGTAGGTCTCGTCGGCGACGATCTCGATGCCGGAGGTCTTGGCCACCGCGATGCACTGGGCGCGCATGGAGGCGCCGAAGCCGTCGGTGCCGGAGATGAGGCCGATCTTCGTGAGGCCGCGAGCCTTCATGTCGTCGAAGATCTTCTGGCACGCCATGCGGTCGGTGTGCGGGGTCTTGAAGGTATAGGGCTTCACCGGATCGATGATCTCGATGGCGCCGGCGAGCGAGATGAAGGGCACCTTGCTCTCTTCCGCCACGGCGAGGATGGCGAGGGAGGTGCCCGTGGTGGTGCCGCCCACCACGGCGACCACGCCATCGTCTTCCACCAGGCGGGTGGCGAAGGTCTTGGCCTTGGAGGGATCGCCGCCATCGTCATAGAGGACGAGCTTCGCCTTCTCGCCCTTGATGCCGCCCTTGGCGTTCAGCTCCTCGACCATCATGCGGATGGTCTTGGCCTCGGGATCGCCGAGGGAGGAAGCCGGCCCGGTTTCCGAGACCACGGCGCCGATCTTGATGTCGGCAAGGGCGGGGGCAGTGGCGGCGGTGGCGAGCAGGGCCAGCGCGAGAGCGCCCGTGACAATCCTCTTCATGTGTCCTCCCCAGGATTGATGGCTGACGCCGCCGCGCCGTCGCCACCGCCGGCAAGCCTGCGGGGATAAGCGAGGGGGCATCACGCTTCGATCTATTATCGTTAGATCGTTCGGTCTTTTTAATTCAGATCCATTCGCATTGCCACCAGAATCTGCAGCGCTTGAACCCAGCGTCATCCGGGCCAATTTTTCGTCTGCCTTGAGGGAGGTAGCCCGCACATTTCCACGCCCCTTCGCTGTCCCGCCCCAACGAATTTGCGCCCGAAGGCCGCAGGGCCCCGCTTGACATGGCTCAAGGAACGCGAGAATAGTTAGATCGATCGTTCGATGAATTATCCGACAATCCAACGCCACAGATTCAACGCCACATCAGGGGTGGACCGCCATGCCGCACGCCGCCGTGTCCGAGGCCGCACAGGCCCGCGACTATCGCGCGCTCATCGAGCCCGCGCGCATCAACAGCCGTCTTTACTATGATCCGGCCATCTTCCAGGAAGAGCTGGAGAAGATCTGGTACAAGACCTGGGTCTATGTGGGCCACACCAGCGAGATTCCCAACAAGAACGATTACGTCACCAAGTCCATCGGCCCCATGCCGGTGCTGATGGTGCGGGACCGGGAAGGCGAGGTCCGCCTCCTTCTCAACAAGTGCCCCCATCGCGGCAACCAGCTGTGCGCCTACCAGAAGGGCAACCGCACGTCCTTCACCTGCCCCTATCACTCCTGGACCTTCTCCAACACCGGCGACCTCATGGGCTATGCCCTGCCGGAGGGCTATGAGGGCCAGAGCAAGGCGGGGCTGAACCTCGGCAAGGTGCCGCGCATCGCCATCTATCGCGGCTTCGTCTTCGGCTCCATGGCGGCCGAGGGCATCTCGCTGGAAGAGCACCTCGGCGGCGCAAAGGCGGCCCTCGACCAGCTGCTGGACAACTCGCCCACCGGCGAGCTGGAGCTGACCGCGGGCTTCCTGCAGCACCGCACCAAGGCCAACTGGAAGTTCATGCTGGAGAACGAGACGGACGGCTACCACCCCGGCTTCGTCCACGGCTCGGTCTTCCAGGTCACCTCCTCCGGCATCGGCAGCCTCTATGGCGCGGATTCCACGGCGCTGACCCGCGACTATGGCAACGGCCACACCGAGTTCGACCTGCGCCCCGAATGGCGCAAGCATGACAAGCCGCTGCAGTGGTTCGGCACCACGCCGGAGCGCCTGCCCGACTACGTGAAGAGCATGAACGCGGCCTATGGCGAGGAGCGCGCCCGCGAGATCATGATCGACGGCTCGCCCCACGTCATGATCTTCCCGAACCTCTTCATCGCCGAGATCCAGATCTTCGTGCTCCAGCCGGTGGCGGTGGACGAGACCATCCAGCATGTCACCGCCGTGCAGTTCAAGGGCGCGCCGGACATCAACCGCCGCCTGCGCCAGCAGACCATGGGCTCTGTCGGCCCCGCCGGCCTGCTGCTCGCCGACGATACCGAGATGTACGAGCGCAACCATCGCGGCGCGCAGATCCTCGATCCCGAATGGCTGGTGCTTTCGCGCGGCCTGCACCGCGAGCGTCTCGACGAGAACGGCTTCCGCATCGCCCATTCCACCGACGAGACGCCCCAGCGCGGCATCTGGCGCCACTATCTGAACCTGATGACGGAGGCCCGTTGATGACCGCCCTCGCTCACTCCTTCACGGACGCCGCCGCCCCCGACCTCGCCAAGCTGGAGCCGGCGACGCTGCACCATCAGGTGGCGCAGTTCCTCTATCTGGAGGCCCGCCTCGCCGACACCCACGATTACGACGGGTGGGAGGCGCTGTGGACCGATGATGCCATCTACTGGGTCCCCGCCAATGGCGACGACACCGATCCCGAGAAGGAAATGTCGGTGCTCTACGACAACCGCTCGCGCATCGGCGTGCGCATCCGCCAGCTCAAGACCGGCCGTCGCCATACGCAGACGCCGCGTTCGGAGCTGGCCCGCGTGATCTCCAACATCGAGATCGCCGAGGTGCGCGGGCCGGAGGTGGACGTGCGCGCCAACGTCCTCATCTACGAGGACAATCTGCGCGGCGACACCCTCTGGGCGGCGCGCAACACCTACCGCCTGCGCATGACGGAACAGGGCTTCCGGCTGGTGCGCAAGAAGATCTGCCTCGTGAACAACAACAAGCCGATCTTTACGCTGTCGTTTCTGGTGTGAGGGCGGCCCCCTCGCGCCGTCATGCCCGGCCTTGTGCCGGGCATCCACGTCGGACCGATAGCGCGATTGTCCGCAGAACTATTTCCGGCCGAGCCACGTGGATGGCTGGAATCCGCATGTTTGCGGGTTCCGTTCGCAAGGTCGGAAGTCGGCAACAGCCGACTTCCGGGACAAGCCCGGCCATGACGGTCGGCGAAGGCCGCTCAAGCGGCGCCCTCCCCCTCCCGCCCCCAGAGGCACCCATGACACACAGCACCCCCTCCGAAAGCTGGATCTCCGAAGGCCCCGTCCTGCTCGATTATGCCGATGGCGTCGCCACCCTCACGCTCAACCGCCCCGGCTCGGCCAACGGCATGAACATCGAGCTGATGCAGGCGCTCTACAAGGCCATCATGGTGGTGCATCGCGCCCCCGATGTGCGGGTGGTCCACCTGCGCGGCGCGGGCGCGAATTTCTGCGCCGGCGGCGACGTGCGCGAGTTCGCCTCCAAGGGTGAGGCGCTGGGCGATTTCCTGCGCGAGGTGACGGCCTATCTCCAGGTCGCCATCGGCGCGCTCATCCGCCTCAAGGCCATCGTCGTCACCGAGGTCCACGGCTATGCGGCGGGCGGCGGCGGGCTCGGCCTCGTCTGCGCCTCCGACATCGTGATCGCCGGCGCGGGCGCGAAATTCATGGCCGGTGCGACGCGGGTGGGCATGGCGCCCGATGCCGGCGCTTCCGTCGTCCTGCCCCATCTCGTGGGCTTCCGCCGCGCGGCGGAGATCATGCTCTCCAACCGCGTCGTCACCGCCGAGGAGGCACAGGCCATCGGCCTCATCACCAAGTGCGTGCCGGACGAGGCGCTGGTCGAGGAAGCCGGCAAGGCCGCGCGCTTCTATGCTGCCGGCGCGCCGCTGGCCATGGCCGCCACCAAGCGCCTGCTGTGGAACGCGCTGGATGTGGAGCGCGCCTTGCCGGAGGAGGCGCGCACCGTCTCCGAACTCTCCTTCACCGCCGACAGCCGGGAAGGCCTCGCGGCGGTGATCGAGAAGCGCAAGCCCGTCTTCACCGGCCGATGACCGCGCCTGCAACGAAGCGCCGCGCGCTCGTGACCGGAGGCGGTGCCGGCATCGGCGCCGCCATCGTCCGCAAGCTGGGCGCCGACGGGATGGCCGTGACTTTCTGCGATCGCGATGCCACGGCCGGCACCGCGCTCGCGGCGGAAACCGGGGCCACCTTCGTCCACATGGACGGCACGGATGCGGCGGCCGCGCAGGCGCTGTTCGCCACACACGGCGGGTTCGACGTGCTGGTGAACAATATCGGCGCCGACCAGCACGCCTTCTTCACCGACACCACGGTGGACGACTGGCGCTTCCTGCTCTCGGTGAATCTGGAAACCGCTTTCCTCTTCACCCGCCTCGCTTTGCCCGCCATGCAGGCGGCACGCTACGGGCGGCTGGTGAACGTGGCCTCGGAGGCGGGGCGGCTCGGCTCCAAGGGCGGCGCGGTCTATGCCGCCGCCAAGGCCGGGCTCATCGGCTTCACCCGTTCCATCGCCCGCGAGAATGCCCGCTACGGCATCACCGCCAACGCCGTCGCCCCCGGCCCCATCCGCACCCCCATGGTGGAGCGCGCGGTGGCCGAGGTGGGCGAGAAGATCCTCGCCGACATGGCCGCCCTCACCCTCCTGCGCCGCATGGGCGAGCCGGAGGAGGTGGCGGCGGCGGTGGCCTTCCTCGCCTCGGACGGTGCCTCCTTCGTCACCGGCGAGGTGCTGGGCGTCTCCGGCGGCATGGGCTGCGGCGCCTGATTATTCAAGCAAGACCAATAGACTGGAAGCCCCCCATGACCCGCATCGTCTTCGTCACGCCTGCCGCCGAGCGCATCGAGATCGATGCGGATGACGGGCTCTCCGTCATGGAATGCGCCCGCCGCGCCAATGTGCCCGGCATCGTCGCCGAGTGCGGCGGCGCCTGCTCCTGCGCCACCTGCCACGTGCATGTGGACCCCGCCTGGTCCGCGCAGGTGGGCGAGGCCTCCGGCATGGAGCGCGACATGCTCGAATTCGCCGAGGACGTGCGCGACACCTCCCGCCTCTCCTGCCAGATAAAGGTGGCGCCGGCGCTGGAGGGCCTCGTCGTCCATCTGCCCGCCGGCCAGGGCTGAGGGCGATGCCGGGTCCGCTTTCGGGACTGCGCATCGTCGAGATGGTGGGCCTCGGCCCCGCGCCGTTCGCCGCCATGATGCTGGCGGATGCGGGGGCGGAGGTTATCCGCATCCACCAGAAGGGCGCGCGGGCGGATATCCCGCTCATGAACACGCGCTTCGACGTGCTGGCGCGCGGCCGCCGGTCCCTCGCCCTCGACCTCAAGAATGAGGCCGACCTCGGCGTTATGCGCGATCTCATCACCCGCGCCGACGGCCTCATCGAGGGCTTCCGGCCGGGGGTGATGGAGCGGCTCGGCCTCGGGCCGGAGCCGTGCCTTTCCGCCCATCCGCGCCTTGTCTACGGCCGCATGACCGGCTGGGGGCAGGAGGGGCCGCTCAAGGACGCGGCCGGGCACGACCTCAATTATCTCGGCATGACCGGGGCGCTCGCCGCCATGGGGCCGGCCGATGCGCCGCCCCCCGTGCCGCTGAACCTCGTGGCCGATTTCGGCGGCGGCGGCATGCTGATGGCCTTCGGCATGGTGGCCGCGCTGCTGGCGGCGAAAACCACCGGGCAGGGCCAGGTGGTGGATGCGGCCATGACGGACGGCGCCTCCCTCCTCGCCGCCATGTTCTGGGGCTTCCGCGCGGGCGGGATGTGGAGCGATGCGCGCGGGGCGAATTTGCTGGATGGCGGGGCCTATTTCTACGGCACCTATGCCTGCGCGGACGGGAAGTTCCTCGCCGTCGCGCCGGTGGAGGGGCGCTTTCACCGCATCCTCATCGAGCGGCTGGGGCTGGACGCCGCCGACTTCACCCACGCTGCCGATCCCGCCCGCTGGGGCGCACTGCGGGTGCGCCTCGCCGCGCTGTTCCTCACCGAGCCCCGCGACCATTGGGCCGCGCTGTTCGAGGGCACGGACGCCTGCGTCACCCCCATCCTCGACTGGGATGAAGCCGCCGCTCATCCCCATGCGCAGGCGCGCGGCGCGTTCGTGGAGGTGGACGGTGTGACCCAGCCCGCCCCCGCCCCCCGCTTCTCCGCGACGCCATCGGAAGTCGCCCACGGCGCTTCAGCACCAGGCGCGGACGGGCCGGCCATCCTCGCCGACTGGGGGTTCGATCCCGCGCGGCTGGGGTGAGCTGAATGGGGTGAGGCGGAGAGCTGACGCGCTCCCCCACACACCCGCCGTCATGCCCGGCCTTGTGCCGGGCATCCACGTCGGGCCGACGGGACGATGCCCGGCAGGTATTCTCGGCCGAACTACGTGGATGGCCGGAACCCGCATGTTTGCGGGTTCCGTTCTCTGAGGCGGAAGTCGGCAACAGCCGACTTCCGGGACAAGCCCGGCCATGACGGCCGGTGCGGGTTGGAAAGACAAAGGCAAACCCGTGTAGCCCACGAAAAAACCGGCCTCCCGGCGGTGGCGGGAGGCCGGCGAGTGCGCCCGGCACATGCGACGTCGAAAGGCGTCGGGAGGAGGGCCGGGTTTCAGAGCCCGCGCAGGAAGGCGCCGATGCAGGAGAGCGACTGCGCCGCCTCGGGCAATTCCTCGAACACCTGGAAATGGTGGCACATGCCGGGGAACACCTCGACCTCCACCCGCCCGCCCTGCTCCGCGGCGCGGCGGGCGAGGAGGTGGCTGTCGTCCAGCGTGATGTCGTGCCCGCCCGCATGCACCAGCATCGGCGGCAGGCCGGCAAGATCGCCCAGAACCGGCGAGGCGGCGGGATCGTCCGGCGTGTGGTTCCGGCCCAGATAGGTGCGCGCCATCGCCTTCAACTGCTCGGGGCGGGAGAAGATGTCCTTCTCCGCCAGCGCCACATAGCTCTCCCCGCCCATGGTGAGATCGAGCCAGGGCGAGAGCAGCACCAGCGCCTTGGGCAGCGCCAGACCCGCGTCCCGCGCCCGCTGGACGGTGCCCAGCGCCAGCGCCCCACCGGCGGAATCCCCCACCAGCGCGAGCGGCGTTTCCCCCGCCTCCACCAGCGCGCGATAGACGGCGAAGGCATCGTCATGCGCCGCCGGAAAGCGGTGTTCGGGGGCGAGGCGGTAGTCGAAGCCGATCACCCGCATCCCGCTCGCGCGCGCGAGCCGCGCCATCAGCCCCGCATGGGAGCGCACGGAGCCGATCTGGAAGCCGCCGCCATGGCAATAGAGCAGCACGCGGGCGGCATCGCCCCCCGGCGCATCGAAGGCGCAGGCGGGCAGGCCGGCGAGGGTGAGGGGCGTGCGCGTCACCTCCGGCGCGCCCTCGCCAGCGCCGAGAAACGCCTCGAAGCTGTCGCGGATCTCGGCCAGCGTCATCCCCGTCGCCCAGGCGGAGGTCGCGGCCGCGATGCGCGCGCGCACCCGCTCGAAGGCGGGTGCGTCGGAGGAAAGAGCCTCGCTCAAGGCCGCCTCAGTGGGTCGCTTCAGGCCGGTGCAGCACCCGCGTGGCCTTGGCCTCATAGCGCGGCAGCACGCCTTCCGCGTGGCATTCCACATTCACGTTGATGCCAAGCCGGGCCTTGATCTCGCGCCGCACGTCGGCCGCCGCATCCTCGCCCGGACGCTGCGAGGCGGCGACCGCCTCCACCGCCACGGTCATCTTGCCGATGGTGGTGGCTTCCTTGTCCACGTAAATCTGCCAGGCTTCCTTGGCGAGGCCGGGAATGCCGGCGATCACGTCCTCGATCTGCGACGGGAAGACGATGACGCCCTTGAACTTGATCATGTCGTCGGTGCGCCCGATGATCCGGCCAATCTTGCGCATGCCGCGCCGGCCCGAGGGGCAGTCATAGGGGCGCGGGGAAAGGCGCACGAGGTCGCGGGTGCGCCAGCGGACCACGGGGGACGCTTCCTTGCGCAGGGTGGTGATGACGATCTCACCCACCTCGCCCTCGGACACCGGCTTCATGGTCTTGGGATCGAGGATCTCGACGATCACCGTATCCTCGTTGAGGAGCTGGAGTTCGTCGTCCGCGTGGGTGAAGGGCGTGGAGATGGCGAGGATCGGCCCGCCGGCTTCCGTGGTGCCGTAGATGTTGTGGCTCATGAAGCCCTCGGGCATCTCGGCTTCCAGCTGCGCGCGGAACTCCGCCGAGACCGACTGGCCACCGAGGATGGCGACCTTCAGCGTCCAGTCGTTGCGCGGGTTGATGCCCTGGTGCTTGGCCGCCTGCACGAGCGTCATCAGCCACAGGGGCGACATGGAGGCGACGTCATAGGCGTGGTCGCGCAGCCAGCGGGCGGCCAGTTCGCCGCGGCCGGGGCCGATGGGGAAATTGGTGCACCCCACGGCGGAAAAGCCGGCATCCAGCGCCGGCCCGCCGATCCACAGGCCATAGCCATAGCCCTGATAGGCGCGGAAGCCGGGCTTCACGCCCGCCGCGGTGAGCAGGCGCGCCATCTGGGAGGGCAGCAGGCTGTGCAAATCGTTCTTCGTCATGCCGAAGGTCACCGGCAGGCCGGTGGTGCCGGAGGTGGCGACGAAGCGCTCCACCTTGTCCATGGGGACGGTGAGGAACGGGAAGGGATAAAGATCGCGCAGCAGCGACTTGTCCATGAACGGCGCGTTGGCGAGGCCGTCCTCGCTGGCGAGATCCTCCGGCTTCATGCCGGCCTGCGCGAAATGCGCCTTCCAGGTGTCGCACTGCGCGAGACGCGCGCCGAGGCCGGCAAGGCCCTCGCGCTGGAGCTTCAGAATACCGTCGCGGTCGAGCGACTCCACCTCAGGATGCTGCATGTGGCTCCTCCCCCATCCGACCGTTGAAACACGCGGCTCTTGTGGCCGCTCCCGGTTGGCGAATTAATAGACCGAACGACTGGTCTATGTAAACGGCGATTTTGATCTGCATCAACGTTGCTGGCGCGTTGACGCGGCGAGGCTACCATGGGGAAGGCGCGGAAGGCACGCGCGGCGAGGTTGGGGGAAAGGCCGGGAGATCCTGTGCAGTCGTCATGCCCGGGCTTGTCCCGGGCATCCACGTGGTCTGGCCGGGAATAGGTCTGAAACACCTGTGAAATCGGTTTGACGTGGATGGCCGGGACAAGCCCGGCCATGACGGCGGGAAGAGGCCGCACGCCTATTCTACCCGAAGGATGAGCCACGCCCGGCCCTTCCCGCGCTTTGAACGGCTTCAAGAAGGCCCCTCCCGCGCCCGCCGCCCTTGGCACCGCCGCCCCATGCGCCTATAGACCGAATGATCGGAACATTCTTGCAGGTGTGGCCGCCGTGGCGAGAACGCGCTCAGCCGAATACGACAATATCCACGACACCATCCTGGAACGGGCGGCGTCGGTGTTCGCGCAGCGCGGCTATGCGGCCACCTCCATCGGCGACATCGCCGAGGCGTGCGAGTGCTCCAAGTCGCGGCTCTATCACTATTTCACCTCCAAGGAGGCGATCCTTTCCGACCTGCTGACCTCGCATGTGGAAAGCCTCCTCATGAAGTGCCGGCAGACCCTCTATGGCTATCAGGACCCGGAGGAGCGCTTCCGCCAGCTCACCCGCCTGTTCCTCGATGTCTATTCCGTCTCGCGCGACCAGCACGTGGCGCTGCTCACCTGCGCGGAATTCCTCGCCCCCGAGACGCGCAAGGTGCTGGTGGCGAAGCAGCGCGAGCTGATCGCCTATGTCAGGGACATCCTCCTGCAATTGCGGCCGGATCTCGCCCATTCCAGCACCGCCCACGTGGACACCATGCTGTTCTTCGGCATGATCAACTGGACCTATACGTGGTACCACGCCGATGGCGCCGTGACGCCCAACGAGCTGGCCGACCGCACGGTGGACCTCTTCGTGAAAGGCTACGCCAGCGCCCCCTCGCCCGCGAGCGGCACGGCGCATGCGAAGCCGGACGGGCGGCATTCGGCACGGCATGAGGGGCGCGGCGGGAAGGAGTGAGGGCGGCTGAAGGGGCCGACGCAGCGGCCGGTAGAGGGTTTGACCCGCATTGCCCGCCGTCATCCCCCGGCTTGTCCGGGGGATCCACTTTGCGGCCGGGCTGGCCCTTTGGCGATCGAGCACCGAGCCCGCGGTCGGGTGGATGCCCCGGACAAGCCGGGGCATGACAGCGCTCTAAATCATTGCCCTTCCCAACAGCCAGACCGCAGCCGCCACCTTCACGCCGCCGGCCGCTTCATCCGCGCCACCGGGTCGAACCCCTCCGCCGCCACCTCGTCGAGCGTGAGAACGGCCCCCGCCTCCAGCAGCTTCTTTGCCGCCATGTAGGTGCGCGCATCATTGAGGGCATCCACCGCGATCATGCGCCCGTCGCGGAAATACCAGAGCGATTCGCCCCGTTCGGACCGCCGGCGCAGCACCGCGTCGTAACCGCGATTGAGGCCGACGATCTGCAGTTTCATGTCATACTGGTCGGACCAGAACCATGGCACCGGCGCATAGACGCGGGTGTGGCCGAGCATGTCGTCGGCGGCGCATTCCGCCTGATCCACCGCATTCTGCACGCTTTCCAGCCGGGTCGGCAGACCCTGGAAGGGGAAGGCCGCGCAATCGCCCGCTGCCCAGACGCCGGGCGCCGAAGTGCGGCCGTGCACATCCACAACGATGCCGTTCTCGCAGGTGATGCCGGCCGCGCGGGCCAGATCGTCGCGCGGCAGGACACCGATGCCCACCAGAACCGCATCCACCTCCAGGCGCGTGCCGTCGTCCAGCGTCACCGCCGCGACGGCGCCGTCCTGTGCCTCGACCGCGGCGACGCTGCGGCCTTCGAGGATGCCCACGCCGTGGCCCGCATGGAGCGTCCGGATGGCGTCGGAGGTCTCGGCGCAGGCGACGCGCTCCAGAATGCGCGCGGCCCGCTCCACCACGGTGACGGCGAGCCCGGCCTTCGCCGCCACCGCCGCCGTCTCCAGCCCCACATAGCCGCCGCCGAGCACGAGCAGCCGCCGGCCGGGGCGGATTTCGCCCGCCAGCCGGTCCGCATCGGCAAGGCTGCGCAGCTCATAGACGCCTGAGAGACCCGCAAATTCGGGCGGCAGCGGACGCGGGCGGGTGCCGGTGGCGAGCGCCAGCTTGGTCCACGCGACGCTGCGTCCGCCCACCTCCAAAGTGCGGGCAACCGGATCGAGCGCGGTGACGGGCGCGTCCGTCACCGCATCGACGCCGAGGCCGCTCCAGAACTCGGCCGGGCGCAGATAAAGCCGGTCCACGGTCCACTCCCGCTTGAGATAGGCCTTGGAGAGCGGCGGCCGCTGATAGGGCGGGTGCGGCTCGTCGCCAAAGATCGTCAGCGCGCCGGAATAGCCGCCATGCCGCAGGCGCAGCGCGAGGGAGGCAGCCGCCTGCCCGGCTCCGACGATGGCGATGTGCTCCTGATCCGTCCCCACGTCTCCCATGGCGCCCCCCGTTTTGGATATTTATTGACCGAACGTTCTGATTATTATACTGCCGAAATGCGGGCGGCAATCGGCTTTCCCGCGCGCCGTCGGCCCCGACGTTCGGCGCGTGGCAGGCGATGAGGCCCCCTCCCCCGGCCGCACAGACGGGCACCACATGACGGGCATCACAGCACTCGCGATCCACCTGCCGCGCCTGCGCCTCCAGCGCGCCGCCATGGCCGCCGCCATGGGCTGGCTCTGCCCCCGAGGCGACACCCGCGGCGCCCGCACTTTGGCCTATTGGGACGAAGACCCCATCACCATGGGCGTCGCCGCCGCCCGGGCGTGTCTGGCGCAAGCCGAGCGCAACGGGGTCCCCGAGGCCCGCACCACCGTCCGCGCCCTCACCTTCGCCACCACCACCCCGGTGTTCGCCGAGCCGCAGCAGGCCGCCCTCGTCCATGCCGCCCTTCGCCTCCCCGAGGCGACCCGGACGCAGGATGTCGGAGGTACCATGAGGTGCGGACTGCTCGCGCTGCATGCCGCTCTCGAATCGTCGGACCCGGCATTGCTGATTGCTGCCGAACTGCCACTGAACACCCCGGGTGGAACCGCCGAAATGCGCTATTCAGACGGGGGTGTCAGTGCCCTTGTCGGGTGCGGGCCGGACCTCCTCGCCTATCGCGGCGGCGCCAGCCTCTCCGCCCCCTTCATCGAGCGCTACCGCGCCCCCGACCGCTCGCTCGCCACCGATTGGGAGGAGCGCTGGGTGCGGGAGGAAGGCTTCCTCGACCTTGTGCCCCGCGCCATCGCGAAAGCCCTTGGAAAGGCGGGGCTTTCCGCGTCCGCGATCGACCATTTCGTCCTGCCGTGCGTCATTCCCGGAGCGGCAAAGGCGGTGGCGCAGGCAGCCGGTCTCGGTGGGGCAAAGCTGGCGCAACCCCTTGATCTGGAATGTGGAGACACCGGCTCCGCCCATGCCCTCGTGATGCTGGCGCGGGCCATGGAAGACATGCGCCCCGGCGAGCGGGTGCTCGTCGCCCAGTTCGGCCAGGGCGCCACCGCACTGGTGCTGGAGGCGACCGACGCCATCTCCCGGTTTCCGGCCGCCGCCTCGGCCGCTCTGGCGGCTGGCATCGCCGAGGTCAACTATGTGAAACTCCCCATCTTTCGCGGTCTTATGCCGTGGGAGCGCGGCCTACGCGGGCGCTTCCCGGTCAACGAGGCGCTGACCACGGCCTACCGCAATGCCGAGGCCCTGCTGGGCTTCGTCGGCAGCCGCAGCCCCGAAACCGGACAGGTGCAGTTTCCCCCCTCCCGCCTCGCCGTGGCGGAGGCGGGCCTGTTCGCGGAAACCCAGCAACCATGGCCCCTTGCGGACCTCGGCGGCACGGTCGCGACCGCCACCGCAGACCGCCTCGCCTTCTCCCGCAGCCCGCCCAATTGCTACGGCCTCATCGACCTCCCCGGCGGCGGCCGCCTGATGATGGACTTCACCGACCCCGACGCCGAGCGCCTCGCAACCGGCGATGCGGTGCGTTTCGTATTCCGCATCAAGGACATGGACGAGCGCACCGGCTTCCGCCGCTATTTCTGGAAGGCGGTCGCGGCCCCCGCGCCGTCCGCCGCAGCCTGACCGGAGGGCGACAAAATGGCCAACGGAATCAAGGACAAGGTCGCCATCCTCGCCATGGGCTGCTCGCGCTTCGGCGAGCGCTGGGACGTGGGGCAGGAAGAGCTGATGGCGGAAGCCTATCTGGAGGCGCTCGGCCATGCCGGCATCGCCCCCGAACAGATTGGCGCGGCTTGGTATTCCTCGCATTATGACGACATCGGCGCCGGCAAGGCCGGCACCCCCATGGCCCAGGCTTTGCGGCTGCCCAATATCGGCGTCACCCGCGTGGAGAACTTCTGCGCCGGCGGCACGGAAGCCTTTCGCGGCGCCGTCTATGCGGTGGCCTCAGGGGCGGTGGACATCGCGCTGGCGGTGGGCGTCGAGAAGCTGAAGGACACCGGCTTTGCCGGCCTGCCCCCGGCCTCGCGCGGCACCTTCGCGCCCATGTATCTGCCAACACACACGAATCCCGGAAATTTCGCCCAGCTCGCGCGGGCCTATGGCACCCGCCACAACATCTCCGCCGGCGACCTCAAGCGGGCCATGGGGCACACCTCCATGAAGAGCCACGCCAATGCGGTGAAGAACAAAAACGCCCATCTGCGCAAGGCGATAACCGTCGAGCAGGCGGTGAATGCGCTGCTGGTGGCCGACCCGCTGGGCTTGTTCGATTGCTGCCCGGTGTCCGACGGCGCCGCCTGCGCCATCGTCACCACGCCGGAAATCGCCCAAAGCCTTGGAAAGACGCCGGTTCTGGTCAAGGCCATCCAGCTCGTCGCCTCCAACGGCTGGGAGGTGCAGAGCAGCGGCTGGAACGGCTCCTATGTCCACACTGCCCGCATCGCCGCCCGCCGCGCCTATGCGGAGGCGGGCATTGCCGATCCCCGCGCGCAATTGAGCTTCACCGAACTGCACGATTGCTTCTCCATCACCGAACTGGTGACGCTGGAAGACATCGGCCTCGCCGACGAGGGCACCGCCTGGAAACGTATGCTGGACGGGGCTTTCGACATCGATGGCGCCCTGCCCTGCCAGGTGGACGGCGGGCTGAAATGCTTCGGCCACCCTGTCGGCGCTTCGGGCCTGCGCATGCTCTACGAATGCTGGCTGCAGCTGACCGGGCAGGCCGGCGCGCGCCAGCTCGCGAGCCCCGGCCTCGCCCTCACCCACAATCTGGGCGGCGCCCCGGCGCAGAACGTGTGCTCCATCACCATTGTCGGTGCCGCCTGATCCGACCGTGGCGGCCCGCTGACTGCCCCGCCGCCCGGCACCTGCCGGCGGCGGGGTTTTTTATTAAAGGCGAGAGGCTTAGCCCTTCTGCCAGTCTGCGAATGTCTTCCCCTCGGCCGCGAGCTGGGCGAGGAGTGGAGCGGGTTCGGAGCCGGCGCCGCCGGTGGCGTGGGCGGCTTCGACTTCGGCGAGGATGGTGGGAAGGCCAAGGGCGTCTGCGGCGTGCATGGGGCCGCCCTTCAGGCGCGGGAAGCCGTAGCCGTTGACGAAGGCGAGGTCGATGTCGGAGGGCCGCAGGGCGATGCCCTCGGCGAGTTCCTTCGCGCCCTCGTTGGCCATCACCGCCAGAAGCCGGAGCTGGATCTCTTCCGGGGTGAAGGATTTCGGCTGGATGCCCTTGGCCGCGCGGGCCTGCTCGATGATCTGCGTGACGGCCGGATCGGTGGTGCGGTTGCCCGCCGCGTCGTAGGCGTACCAGCCGCCACTGGTCTTGCGACCGAGCCGCCCCGCCTCCACCAGAGCATCGGCGATGGACACGTAGCGCTCGTTCGGGTCCCGCGTCGCCGCCCGGCGCTTGCGCATGGCATAGGCGATGTCGAGGCCCGACATGTCCGACACCGCGAAGATGCCCATGGCGAAGCCGAACGCCTCCAGCGCCGCATCCACCTGCTCGGGCGTGGCGCCGTCCTCCACCAGATATTCCGCATGGCGGCGGTAGACCGCATAGATGCGGTTGCCGATGAAGCCGTCGCAATTGCCTGCAACGACCGGCTGCTTGCCCATCTTCTTGGCGAGGGCGAGGGCGGTCGCCAGCACGTCCGGCGCGGTATGGGTGGCTTTGACCACCTCCAGCAGCTTCATGATGTTGGCCGGAGCGAAGAAGTGCAGGCCGACCACGTCCTGCGGCCGGGAGGTCGCGGCGGCGATGGCGTCGAGGTCGAGATAGGAGGTGTTGGTGGCCAGCACCGCGCCTGGCTTCGCGACTTGGTCGAGGCGGCGGAAGATGTCGGTCTTCACGGCCATGTCCTCGAAGGCGGCTTCGACAATCAGGTCGGCCGGTGCCAGCGCGGCGTAGTCGGAGGCCGGGGTAAGGCGGGCGAGGCGCTCGGCCTTCTGTGCCTCGGTGATCCGGCTGCTCTTCACCTGGCGGGCATAGAGCGCGTCGATGCGCGCCACGCCGGCCGCAGCGGCGGCATCATCGCGCTCCACCAGGATCACCGGATATCCGGCATCGAGCAGAGCCACGGCAATGCCCGCGCCCATGGTGCCGGCGCCGATGACGGCGGTGGAGGAGACGGAGCGCGCCTTCGCCCCCTCCAGCCCCGGCACCTTCACCGCCTCGCGCTCGGCGAGGAAGAGGTGGCGCAGGGCTTTCGCTTCCGCGCTCTCGCGCAGGGCGAGGAAGGCGGCGCGCTCCAAAGCAAGTCCAGACGCGAAGTCGCCCTCCCGTGATGCCTTGATGACGCGGATGGCTTCGGCGATGGCCGGCACGCCCTTCGCGCCCTTCAGGGCCTTGGAAGCCGCAGCCTCCTCCTCGGCCGGATCGCCAGCCGGCACCGGCATCCCCGACAGCCGGCGCTTCGCCACCGTCGGCGCGTGGGCGATGGCTTCGGCGAGGAGGTCGCCCTCCACCACGGCATCGAGGAGGCCCAGGGCCAGCGCCTCGCCGGCCTTCAGCACCCGCCCCTCGCACACCAGAGCGATGGCCTGCGCGACCCCGACCAGCCGCACCAGCCGCTGGGTGCCGCCCGCGCCGGGGATGATGCCGAGCCGGGTCTCAGTCAGCCCCACCAGCGCCTTCGCCGACCCGAGCCTGAGGTCGCACGCCAGCGCGATCTCGCATCCCCCGCCCAGCGCCGCGCCATCCAGCGCCGCAACCACGGGCTTGCTGCAGGCATCGATCGCGCCCACCACCTCGGGCAGGAAGGGCGCATCGGGCGGCAGCGCCATCTCCTTGAGGTCCGCCCCGGCGATGAACCGTCCCGCCCCGCCGCTCAGCACGAGCGCCGACACCGACGCATCGGCCTCCAGCCCCCGCACCGCATCCAGCAGCCCCTGACGCACGCCGCGGGACAACGCGTTCACCGGCGCATGGTCGATGTGAACCACCGCAACAGAACCATGACGGGTGATCGTCACGGGAACGCCTTCAGCATGCGGGGGCGCGCCGCGCGGGGCCGCGGGCGGGTGGTTGGTCATGGAGTGCTCCAGAGGAATGGCGTGCGATGGCCGCAGCGACGCCGCGGCGGCAATTCAAAGACTAATCGATCGAACTATTATTTCCAAGTCATCGCAACGCTAGGTCATCGCGAGCGGCTGGCCCTTCAGTCGCAGCCATAGCGGCCGTGGGGGTCGTTGCCGGCCGAGGCCAGGGCGATGGAGGGGCTGCTCAGGGAGCCCTTCACGGTGAAGCTGTGGCCGGCCGGGCCATCGGGCGCATTAAGGGGCCGCGGTGCCACGCGCAGGTCGATCCGGTTGCGCATGAGGTCCACCGTGCCGCGGGCGAGGGCCTGCACATGCTCGGTGTTCACCACGATCACCGGATTGGTGCGGCCGACGCCCTTGTGGAACTGGAGGGGCACCTTGGCACAGCGCAGCACGCTTTCGCCCTTCTGCACCGACGAGGTGAAGATGCCGGCGAGGATGCCCACGCCAGCGAGGTCCAGAAGCCCTGTGCCGATGCGGCCGCGGCCGACGCGCCCGGTGAGGGTGCCGCCTAGGGTGGCGAGCGGGTTGTCCGCATCCATCCGTGTGGTGAGATCGAAGACCACGCTCAGAGTGCCGGACACCGAGATGGGCGCGCCGCGACCGAACAGGGTCGCCAGCGGCCAGCCCGTCCCCGACCCCTTGGTGCGCAGCACGGAGCGCCCTTCGCTCGCCATGACGGCGGAGATGACGCCGCCGCGATAGCCGATGCGCAGCGGGTCCACCCGCAGGGCGCCTTCCTTGACCACGAGGCGTGCCTGGACGCCGGTGGCGCTGTCGCCACCACCCTGGAGGCGCGTGGCGGAGATGGTCACGTCCGCATCGGTGGTGCCGATCAGGTCGATCTGGCTGCCGCCTTCCGGCTCCCGGCTGCCGACCACGCGCACCGCTCTGCGCCGCCGCTGGCCTTCCGGGCGCATGAAGGCGAGCAGTTCGTCGGCATAGACCAGCGGCGAGCTTATGGTGCCCTTCACCAGGGAGCGGCCGCCGGGGGCGGCCAGGCTGGAGAGGGTGCCGTTGATGCGGGTGCGGCCGATGTCCGTGCGCCCCTCCATGGTCAGCGCATCGGTGGTGCCGCTCAGGCGGCCCTCGAACGTCACCTGCCCGCGGAAATCGGAGGTGTCGCCAAAGGCGGCGGCGAAGGCGGAATAATTGGGGACCTTAAGGCGCGCGTCCACCTGGGTGGTCACCGCAACGCCGGGCTTGCCGAGGTCGTCGAGCACGAGGGCGAGGCTCGCCGAGATCAGGTCACTGCCCTCGATGCGGGCGGCGAAGGAATCCACCCCGAGGCCGGCCCCGGCATCCGACATGGAGAGGCTGCCGACGATGCGGCCGAGCTTGTCCTGGGCCTCGGGCGGCAGCGCGAAAACGCTGGCCACCGGGATATCGACTCCGCCCGCAAGCTCCACGCCGCGGAAGGCGAGAATGTCGTCCACATTGCCCTGAAGCCGGGCAATGGGCCGGTCGGCGGGGCCGGCGATCACCGAGATGCCACGGAACGCCACATGCCCCTCGGCATCGCGCGCGACCGAGCGCACGTTGATGGGGCCGATCTCCCGCAGGCTCTGGTCGAAAGCGTTGGTCGAGATGAGGACCTCGTCCAGCATCATGCCATCGGCGCGGCTGCGGAAGTCGCCCGTCAGGCGGGTCACCACGATCTCGCGCACGGAGACCGCTGCGGGGGCTGCGGTTTCGAGATCGGCAACCACCTTCAGGTCGGCTCCGGCGAGGGTCGCGAGATCGTCCGCATGGCCGGTGACGGAGATGTGCTCCCCGTCCGCGAGCGTGAGGCCGAGGTCGAGATCGTGGAAGCTCAACCGGTCCGGCTCGGCCTTGAGACGCGCACTCACCTTGCCGGTGCCGTCGATGGACGGCGCGATGCCGGCGAGGGTCAGCCCCTTGGCGAGGCTTTTGACGTCGGCCTCGAGCTTCATCACCAGGCCGTGGTCGAACCGCCTTGTCCGCGCGCGCACGTCGAGGCGCGCCGAAAGGCCGGGGGCATCGGGTCCGTCGGCAGCGACAAGGGTGATCTGGGCGCCGTACGGGTGTTCCCGCTCGCCCTTCTCCACCTCGAGGTCGAAGGCGAAACCGAGGGTGAGGGGCTGGCCGTTCAGTGCGGCGTCGGCCACGAGCACGTTGCGCCCAGCCTCGGCCGCGCTCCTGAGATCCTTCACCTTAAGCTCGAACAGCCAGCCGTTCATGGTGTCGGTGAAGCGGACCACGGTGTCGCGGATCGCGAGGTGCGGCAGCAGGGACAGCACGTAGATGGGGGATTCGAGCAGCGATCCGGGGCTGGCCGCCTCGCCGCTGTCGAGCGGCACGTCGAAGTCGCCGCCCTCCACCGCGAGGCTGTAGCGCAGCCCATCGCTCACCAGTTCGGCATAGGGCGGGATGGCGACGCGGAGACGCGCGGTGCGGGCATTGGCGCCGTCGGCGCCGTGCGCCTCCACGCCGTCCATGTCGACGGCGGCGCGAGGCCACAGGGTGACGACCACCGCCCCGCGCACGCTCACCGGCTCGCCCCACAGATGGGTCAGCGCCTGCTCCGCGAGCGAGCGGCGCAGCCCTTCCGCCTGCGGCAGGTTTACTGCGAGCGCCAGCGCGAGGACCGCGGCGCAGGCCAGCGCCAGCAGGACCGCCATTGCCCGCAGCGCGAAGCGCAACATTCCCCCCTCCGCCTTGCCGACCGGCAGCGACGCAACCGCCCCATGTCAACATAGCGATCGCGGCACCATCCGACAGGCGAATTTTGCCGCAACCCCCGCTCACTCCGATCCGCCGCCGGCGCGGCGGACATCGTCGATCATCCGGCCGGTGAGGCGCTCCAGCGCCTCGGCCACGATGCGACCGACCCGTGTCAGGGGCTTGCGCCCGTCGATGGCGATGGAGACCATCTGCGGCTCGGCGCCCTTGTCGCGCACCGGGCGGAACACCAGCGTGCCGGCGATCAGCTCGGCCGCTGCGTCGAGTTCGGAGGTGAAGGCCACATAGCCCTTCTCGCGGGCGAGGATCTTCACCAGCTGGAGCGAATTGGTCTCCAGCGTCTTGCGCTCCTGCGTGAACAGCCAGCCGTGCCGCGCCTCCAGATAGCGGCGGATCATCAGGGCGCGGCTCTGGAGCACGATGGGATGGGCCACCGCCTCCTGCAGGCTGATGGAACCGCGCCGCGCCAGCGGATGGTCCGGGGCGATGACGCAGCCGAAGGGCAGTTCCGCCGACCACAGCACATGGATGTCGCGCCGGGGGGAGAGATTGAAGATGGCGGCGATGTCCGCATCCCCGGCCATGAGGGCGGCGACGGCGGCGTCCGTGCTGGCCACCTCCACGTCCAGCGAGATGCGCGGATGGCGGGCGTCGAGGTCGGCGATCAGCGCGGGCAGGATGCCGTTGACGTGGCTGTCCATGGCCACCACCCGCACATGGCCTTGATCCACCCCCTGAAGCTGGCGCAGCTCGGCGGCGGTCCGCCGTTCATCCGCCATCCAGCGGCGCGCGAGGGTGACGAGGGCGTCCCCGGCGGGGGTCAGGCGCATGCCCTTCGCCACCCGCTCGAACAGCGGCACGCCCAGCGTCTCCTCCAGCTGCAGCACCTGCCGGTTGATGGCGGAGGCGGCGACGTTGAGATCCTTGGCGGCGCGCTGGATGGAGCCGGAGCGCGCCACCTGCTCGGCATAGCGCAGGGCCGCGGGAACGAGGGATGCGGGCACCGCTGCCTCCATACGCATTTTGCGTATGGAAAAGTATCAAATCTGCGATGGACGGCAATGGGCGCCGGGGCGACTATCTTCAGCGCGGGGGCGATGGGGCGCCCGATCCGATGCACCCTTGAGGCTTTCACCATGAGCCAGTCCGCCGGGCACGCGCTGACGCTGAGGGGCATTTCCCATGCGTTCGGGCAGGTGGTGGCCGCGAATGCCATCGATCTCGATATCCGCCCCGGCGAACTCGTCTCGCTGCTCGGCCCATCGGGCTGCGGCAAGACCACCCTGCTCAAGATCATCGCCGGCTTCCTGCGCCAGACCTCCGGCGACGTGCTGGTGGATGGCGCCTCCATTTCCCACCTGCCGACCAACCGGCGGCGCATCGGCATCGTGTTCCAGAACTATGCCCTGTTCCCGCACATGAGCGTCGCGCAGAACATCGCCTACGGCCCCATCGCCGCCGGCCGGCCCAAGGCCGAGACGGACGCCGTCGTCACCGAGATGCTGGACGTGGTGCAGATGGCCGCCTTCCGCGACCGCCTCCCGCGCGAACTCTCCGGCGGCCAGCAGCAGCGCGTGGCCCTCGCCCGCTGCCTCGCCATAAGGCCGAAGATCCTGCTGCTGGACGAGCCGTTCAGCGCCCTCGACAAGAATCTGCGCCTCGACATGCAGATCGAGATCAAGCGCCTCCAGCGTCAGTCGGGCATCACCACTGTCATGGTGACCCACGACCAGGAGGAGGCGCTCGGCATGTCCGACCGCATTGCCGTGCTCTCGCGCGGCAACCTCGAGCAGTTCGCCCCGCCTTCGGACATCTACGACCGGCCGGCCTCCCTGTTCGTGAACACCTTCGTCGGCACAGCCAACCTGCTCAAAGCCACGGTGGCCGGCACCTCGGCCACGGGCGCGGCGGTGCGGCTCGCCGATGGCATGGTCATCGAGACCGGACGCGAGACATCGCTGCCAGTCGGCGCGGCCGTTCTCGTCGCGGTGCGGCCCGAGGGGATGCGCGTGAGCGCCACGGGCGACGCGGGCGGCGCGGGGGCGCTTGGCGCCGAGATCACCGCCGTCATGCCCATCGGTCCCGCCCTCATCTACGAGGTGGCGCTCATCGACGGCTCGTCGGTGAAGGTGGTGCAGGAGCGCGCGGCGGATGCCCCGCTGGCTGGCCCGGTCTTCCTCCACCTCAAGCCAAATCGCATCACCGGCCTGTTCCCGGACCATTCGGGCGACACCCACAAGAAGGGGAATTGAGCATGACGTTCGAGATGTCCCGGCGAGGGTTCCTCGCCTCCGCGACGGCGGCCGCCGGCCTCGCCCTCACCCCGCGCGGCGCCTTCGCCGCGGACGAGCTGGTGGCCGCCACCTTCGGCGGCACCTGGGCCAATGTGCAGAAGCAGATCCTCGCGCCCTATTTCGTCAAGCGCACCGGGGCGAGCGTGGTGCAGTCGCCCATGCTGGCGACCGAGCAGATCGCCAAGCTCACCGCCGCCAAGGGCAACCAGCCGCCGTTCGACGTGGCCATGCTGGACGAAGGCCCGGCGCTGGAAGCCATCGATGCCGGCCTCATCGCCAAATACGACCCGGCCAAGTCGCCCAACTTCGCGGCGCTGAACCCGAAGTTCCAGGGCGCGTTCGGCCCGGCCATCACCATGCAGGCCATCGGCATCGCCTACAATCCGAAGACGGTTAAGACCCCGCCCACTTCGTGGGAGGATCTCTGGAAGCCGGAATACAAGGGCCGGGTCGGCATCACCTCGCTCGCTTCCACCCTCGGCCTCGCCTTCCTGCTCGACATCAACCGCCTCGCCGGCGGCACCGAGGCGAACATGGAGCCCGGCTTCAAGAAGCTGAAGACGCTGCTGCCCAACCTTGCCGCGGTCTCCGCCAATTTCGGCGCCCACGGCGCGCTGTTCCAGCAGGGCGAGATCGACATCGGCGTGCAGAACTTCAATTTCGCCGAAGAACTGAAGGCGAAGGGCGTGCCCATCGAGTTCGTCCGCGTCAGCACCGGCACGCCGGCCTGGAAGACCACCATGCACATCGTCGCCGGCGCGCTGAAGCCGGAGCTGGCCTATGCCTATGTGGACAGCCAGATCTCGCCCGACGTGCAGAGCGAGATGCAGAAGTCGCCCTGGAACGTGATCCCCACCTCCAGCAAGGTGCCCTATGCGGGCCTCGTCGCCCAGCAGATCGCCTCAAGCCCCGCCGACCTCGACAAGATGGTGTTCTTCGACTGGGCCAAGGTGAACCAGAACCGCGCCGCCTGGACCCAGCAGTTCAACCGCGACATCCGGGTGTGACCATGGCGGGCGCCCTCGATCCGAAACCCAGGGACTGGGCGCTCGCGCTGCCGCTTGCGGCCTTCTTCGCGCTGTTCTTCGTCGCGCCGCTCGGCCTGCTCGTCGCCATCAGCTTCGAGACCGAGCGGCAGATGACCGGCACGCTGGGCCTTGCCCAATATGCCGCCTTCCTCACCGACGGACTGAACCTCGCGGTGCTGCGCGACACGCTGCTGGTGGGGGCGAAAGCAACACTCCTGTGCCTGCTGTTCGGCTATCCGCTGGCATGGCTCTCGACGCGGGTCGCGGCCCGCTGGCAGGCCGTGCTGATCTTTCTCGTGGTGCTGCCCATCGTCACCAGCGTGGTGGTGCGCACCTTCGCCTGGATCGTCATCCTCGGCCGCCACGGCATCGTCAACGAGGCGATCCTCGCCCTCGGCCTCTCGGCGCAGCCGCTGAAGTTGCTGTTCAGCGAAACTGGCGTCGTCATCGTGCTGGCGCAGGTGCAGATGCCGCTCATGGTGCTGCCCCTCATCACCACGCTCCAGCGCATCGATCCCAATCTGGAAAGCGCCTCGCAGGCGCTGGGGGCGGGGGCCTGGCGCACCTTCTTCAAGGTCACGCTGCCCTTGTCCCTGCCCGGCATCATCGCCGGAACGATCCTCACCTACACCGCCTGCGTGACGGCCTTCGTCACCCAGTCCCTCATCGGCGGCTCGCGGCTGCTCTTCATGCCCATGATGATCTTCCAGCAGGCCATGGATTTGCAGAACTGGCCCTTCGCCGCAGCCGTCTCGGTCATCTTCATGATTTCCGTGCTGCTCATCGTCGCCATGCTGGTGGCGCTCTCGCGCAGCCGCGCGGCCCGGCTCTACAGCTAGGAGGACGCCATGATGCGCGACTGGCAGACCCTCTCCTTCAACGCCGTTTTCGGCCTCCTCTCCCTCATCTCCGTCATCGTGCTGGCGGGGCCGACGCTGGTCATCCTCATCCTCTCCTTCACCGGCGAGGAGGCGCTGCACTTCCCGCCCGCCAGCTATTCGCTGCGCTGGTATGCGGCGCTCATCGACGCCAACGAATTGCAGGCCGCCCTGTGGGTGAGCCTGAAGGTCGCCGTCATCAGCGTCACAGCCTGCGTGGTGCTGGGGGTGGCCGCCGCGCTCGGCATCGCCCGCAGCAGCGGCCCGCTTGCGCGGGGGCTTGAGACGCTGTTTCTGTCGCCGCTCATCCTGCCGGCGCTGGCCTTCGGCTTCGCCGCGCTGATGCTGTTCTCGATCCTGGGGATGCGGCCTTCGACGCTGACGTTGGCCATCGGCCATATCGTGGTGTGCGTGCCCTTCGTGCTGCGCACCACGCTCGCGAGCCTCGCCCAGCTCGATCCGGCCCTGCTCGACGCCTCGCGCAGCCTCGGCGCCTCGCGCGTGCATACGTTCCGCACGGTGACGCTGCCGCTCATCAGCCCGGGCGTCGCCTCCGGCGCCTTCATCGCCTTCATGGCCTCGTTCGACAACGTGCCGGTGTCACTGTTCCTCCAGGATGCCCGCACGCAGGTGCTGCCCATCTATCTCTGGGACATCATCCAGAACCAGCTCGACAGCCGGGCCGCCTCCGCCTGCGGCGTCATCATCATCGCCACCGTGCTGATGATGGTGCTGATGGAGCGCATGGCCGGCTTCTCACGCTTCATGAAATGACCGGGAGAGAGACATGACCGGCCACCTCCTGAGCCTCGACGCCCTGAACGCCATGTCCGCGCCGGACTTCGCCGCCGCCCTCGGCCCGGTGTTCGAGAATGCCCCCTGGGTGGCGCAGGGCGCCGCCGCCGCCCGTCCCTTCGCCACCCTCACCGCTTTGCACCGGGCCATGCTCGCCGGCATCGAGGCGCTGCCCGGCCCGGCGCTGGCGGACTTCCTCAACGGCCATCCGCGCCTCTCCCCCGAAACCCTGCGGCGCGGCACCACGGCGGAGTCCACCGCCGAGCAGACCGCCCTCGGCCTCGATGCGATCGACGCCGACATCAGCGCCCGGCTGGACCGGCTCAACGCCGCCTATGAGGCGCGGTTCGGCTATCCCTTCATCCTCGCCGTGCGCAAGGCCTCGCTGGAGACCCTGTTCGCCACCTTCGAGCGGCGGCTCGCGGCGAGCCCCGAGGCGGAGCGCACCGAGGCACTGGCGGAGGTCGCGGCCATCTCCTGGATGCGGCTGCTCGACCGCGTGCGCGCCGCGCCCACGGGCAGCGTTTCCACCCATGTGCTCGACACCGTGCGCGCCGCGCCGGCCGGCGGCCTCGGCGTGGAGCTGTGGCGGCGGGAGAGCGACGGCGGCATGACGCGGCTCACCTCCTTCGTCACCAATGACGACGGCGCCTGCGACCACCATCTCCTCGGCAACGGCGATCTTGCCGCCGGCACCTACGAGTGGCGTTACGACACGCCCACCTATTTCGCCCGCCACGGCTATTCCACCACCGCACGCGCCTATCTCGGGAAGGTGCGCGTGGCCTTCACCGTGTGGAATCCCGAGGAGCATTTCCACGTGCCGCTCCTCCTTTCGCCCGGCTCCTACACCACCTATCGCGGCAGCTGAGGACGATCTGGCGCGCAATGTGCTTCTGGGCGGGCAATGTCGATTTTTGTCGCATTTCCAACGACCAGCCCGACAGGAGCGTATTTTGCCGGCATTGCAGGAAACCCGCACCAGCGTGACACTGGCCCCCGCCAAGCCCACCGGGCTCGCCGACCTCGGCGTGCTGCCCGCCGATGGCCTCGCGGTGAAGAAGGGGCGCGTGCATGAATTCCCGCAATTGCTGGCGGACGGCACCATCGGCCGGCGCTTCCAGGACCTGAAGGTCATCGCCATCAAGACGGAGGAGGCCGGCGCGCCGCTGGTGCGGCTCGTCGTGCAGTTCGAGGTGTTCGGCGACAACACCGCCGCCGCCGAGGCCGGCCCCGGTTTCGAGGCCGTGCTGAAGGCGGGCGACACGACGCTCGCCACCTTCACCTCCGGCAGCCTGTTCCTGCCCTTCGGCAATTTCTGGTACGCGAACCGCTTCGCCTTCGCGGTGCCCGTGGCGGATTTCGACGCGGCGGACAGGCTGGACTTCGTCGCCAAGGCAGAAGAGGTCCGGTCGCTCTGAGCGGCGAGGACTTCGCCATGAGCTTTCAGAAATGACCGACCCCGGCGTCCCCTATCCCTTCGTCCGGCGCGTGTCCCACCGCCTGCTCGGCGACATGCTGCGCATGACGCTGAGCGCGGCGCTGCACTATGACCTCACGCTGGAGGAGGGGCGCACCCTGTCGCGCGCCTTCACCGCCGTCGCCCACGACTGGCGGCGCACGGACTTCCTCTATCTCAGCCCCGTGGGCATGGATGGCGACTTCTCAGCCGCCGTCCATGCGGAGGGCGTGGACGTGGACACCGGCGGCGCGCCCCATCGCCTGAGCTGGGACGACGTGCGCGAACTCGCCGAACGCCTCGCGACGGAGTGAGGGTGGCGCGAGGCACTGGCGCTGCGGCAATGCCGCATGTCAGGTCCGGTGCCGGCATGGTAGTTCATGACCATGTGGATCATCGTCCTTGGCGCCACCGGCCTCATCGGCTCCGCCGTTCTGGCGCGGCTGGCATCGGCCGGGCATGAGGTCGTCGGCCTTGCGCGGAACATCGGCACGGCGGCCCGCACCCTGCCACAGGCCCGCTTCGTGGCGCTCGACCTCGGCACCGCGCCCCCTGAGCAGCTCGCCCGTGAGCTGGAGGGGGCGGACGCGGTGGTGAACGCCGCAGGCCTGCTTCAGGACGGGCCGGGCGAAAGCGTCGCGGGCGTGCATGTGGCGGGGATGGCGACGCTGATCGCGGCCTGCCGGCTCGCCGGTGTGCGGCGCGTGATCCATATCTCCGCCATCGGCGTCGATACGGGCGCGCCGTCCGATTTCTCCCGCACCAAACAGGAGGGCGATGCCCTGCTGGCGGCGAGCGGGCTCGATCATGTCACCCTGCGCCCATCGGTCGTGGTCGGCCGCAGGGCCTATGGCGGCAGCGCCATGTTCCGCGGGCTCGCCGCCTTGCCCGTCTTTCCGCTGTTTCCGGACACTGCCGATCTGCAGATCGTGCAGCTCGACGATGTGGCGGCGACGGTGGCCCATTTCGTCAGCCCAGACGCGCCGGCGGGCGTGGAGCTGGACCTCGCCGGGCCGGACCGGCTGCCCCTCAAAGCGGTGATCGCCACCTATCGCCGGTGGCTGGGCTTTGCGCCGGCGCGCACCGTCAGCGTCCCCGGCGGGATCGCCCATCTCATGTACCGCATCGGCGACGCGCTCGGCCGCCTCGGCTGGCGTCCGCCCCTGCGCAGCACGGTGGCGCGGGAGATCGCCCGCGGCGCCACCGGCGATCCCGGCCCGTGGATGGAGATGACCGGCATCCGTCCGCAATCGCTAGCCGATGCCCTCGCCGCCGAGCCGGCCGGCGTGCAGGAGCGCTGGTTCGCCGCCCTCTACGTGCTGAAACCGGCGATCTTCGTGGTGTTCGCCCTGTTCTGGATCGTCACCGGGCTTCTCTCCCTCGGCCCCGCCTATGATGCGGGCGTCGCTCTCCTGACGGCGGCGGGCGCCGGGCCCCTCGCCGCTCCGCTGGCCATCGGCGGCGCGCTGGCGGACCTCTCCATCGGCCTCGGCATCGCCGTGCGGCGGACCACACGCACGGCCCTGTGGGCGGCACTCGGCGTCTCGCTGCTCTATGTGGTCGCCGGAACGGCGCTCCTGCCGTCCCTGTGGACCGATCCGCTCGGCCCGCTGGTGAAGATCGCGCCCGTGATGATGCTGAACCTCGTCGCCCTCGCCATCCTGAGGGACCGGTGATGGCCTATCTCGTCCTGAAGTTCCTGCATGTCATGGGCGCCACGGTGCTGCTCGGCACCGGCGCCGGCATCGCCTTTTTCATGGTGGTGGCCCATGCCACCGGCCGAGCGGCGACGGTGGCGGCGGTGGCGCGCATCGTGGTGCTGGCGGATTTCCTCTTCACCGCCACCGCCGTGGTGCTGCAGCCCGTCACGGGGGCGCTGCTGGCGCAGGCGGCGGGCTATCCGCTCACCGAAGGGTGGATCGTGCTCTCCATCACCCTCTATCTCCTCACCGGCGCCTTCTGGCTGCCGGTGGTGGGGATGCAGATGCGCATGCGGACGCTCGCCGAGGCCGCCGCCGCGGCGGGCACGGCGCTGCCTGTCGCCTACCACCGCCTGTTCTGGACCTGGTTCGCCTTCGGCTGTCCCGCCTTCGCGGCGGTGCTCGGCATCTTCTGGCTGATGATCGCCCGCCCGGACCTGCCGGCCTTCACCCTCGGCTGACCGTCAGAAGTCCCCGGCCTCCTCCGGCGCGATCACCACCACCATGCCGTCCAGCGCCGGTTCCAGCTTCAGCTGGCAGGCGAGGCGGGAGGCGAGGGTGCGGTTCTGGCTGATGGCGAGCATCCGGCTTTCGCCGGGGCTGATCGGAGGCGCCGTCACGCCATCCGGCGGGGTAACGAAGACATGGCAGGTGGCGCAGGCGCAGCCGCCGCCGCACTGGGCGGTGAGTTCCTCGATGCCGGCCTTGCGGATGGCCTTGAGCAGCGTCGCGCCGTCGCGGCCCGTCACGTCCTGCCGGTCGCCGCTGCGGGTTTCCACGGTGAAGCGGGGCATGGATCAGGCGCCCTTCGGCCGGCTCGTGGCGGGTTTCATGGCAGGATCAGGGATGCGAGGTCCGCCACCGCCGGATGCTTTCCGCTGTCGCCGCCGTCGCGCGCGATCCGCACCGTGGCGAGGCCGGCGGATGCGGCGGCGTCGAGTTCGTCCATATTGCTGGACAGCACGAGAATCTGCGCCGGAGCGACGCCGATCTCCTGGGCGATGGCCTTGTAGGCCTCCTCCTCCAGCTTCTGGCCCATGCGGGTGTCGAAGAAGCCGTCGAGCAGCCCTGCCGCCTCCGAGCCGGCCGAGGACAGCCACAGCCGCTGCGCCAGTTCCGACGAGGAGGAGAAGGTGAAGAGCCGGAGCCCCTGTGCCTTCCAGGCGGCGAGGCTCGGCCCGGCATCGCCATGCACCTCAGCCGTGAAGGCGCCCGCCGCATAGCCTTCCTGCCAGATGCGGCCCTGGATGATCTTGAGCGGCGTCGGATTGCGCCCCTGCTTCATCCAGCGCAGCAGCAGGGCCTCCGCCTCGCGGGGCGTGAGGGAGAAGCCGCCCATGAGCCGGCCGGCCTCGTCCAGCGCCGCCTCGATCTCCTCGTCCTCCTCCCCATGCTCGGCGATGAAGGCGCCGAGCCGTTCGCGCGCATGGGGCAGCAGCGTCTCGTCGAGAAAGGACAGGGGCCCGAGAACGCCCTCGATGTCCATCAGCACCGCTTCTATGGCCATGGATGCGCCTCTGCCTCTGCGGGCCGCCTGTGTCGGGAAGGCGCCAGAACCGGCCCTCCGGACAAGGCAAGCACCGGCCGTGCCATTCCCATCGGACCTGCCGGCGCGCCCCCTGCAGCACGACCAAGACAGGCGCAGATTGGCGCTTGACTCAATTTTTATAATTTCCATAAAATTAATAGATTGATTCAACTCCTAGCTGTCCGTGCGCGGCTCTCGCGTGCGTCCATGTTCTTCCCGATTCCCAGCCGCAGGCGAGACCAACCGATGACAGATCAGCTGATCGAGACGCCCGCCATCGCCGGCGTTCCGCGCCGGCGCTCCCGCGATCATGCGGAGCGGGTGCCGCTCTGGCACACGGGGCTGGCGGCCGGCATCGTCTGGCTCGGAGCCGCCGGCTATGCCGGCCTCGTGTCGGATGCGGACGACTTCGCCTATACGCGGGAATTTGCCTTCGGCCTCGCCGGCATCGGCGGGCTCATCCTCCTCGCCGCGCTCGCCGGCCCGGTGGCGGGGCTGCGGCTGAAGGGATTGCGGCACTGGGGGCCGTGGCTTCTCGTCCTGCCCCTTGGCCTCATCGCCTGGGAGGCGGTGACGGCAAAACTTGAATTGCTGCCACGCCCCTTCTTCGTGCCGCCGCAAGCGCTGCTGGAAGTCTATCTCGACGACTGGCCGAAGCTCGGCCTCAGCGTCGTCGCCTCCCTGAAGCTCCTGGCCTGGGGCTATGCCATCGGCGCTGCCGTGGGTGTCACGCTCGGGGTCTCCATCGGCTGGTGGCGCATCGCCGGCTACTGGGCGCATCCGGTGCTGCGCTTCATCGGCCCGCTGCCGGCGACCGCGTGGCTGCCAGTGGCCTTCTTCCTGTTTCCCTCCTCGTGGAGCGCCAGCGTGTTCCTGCTCGCGCTGGCCACCGGCTTTCCCGTCACCATCCTCACCTGGTCGGGCATCGCCTCGGTCAACAAGGATTATTACGACATCGCCCGCACGCTCGGGGCCAGCCAGCGCTTCCTGGTGCTGAAGGTGGCCATTCCCGCCGCGCTGCCGCATGTCTTCGTCGGCCTGTTCATGGGCCTCGGCACCTCGTTCGCGGTGCTGGTGGTGGCCGAGATGCTGGGGGTGAAGGCGGGCCTCGGCTGGTACCTGCAATGGGCGCAGGGCTGGGCGGCCTATGCCAACATGTATGCGGCGCTGCTGGTGATGGCGCTGATGTGCTCCAGCCTCGTCACCCTGCTATTCCGGCTGCGCGACCGCACCCTCGCCTGGCAGAAGGAGCTGGTGCGGTGGTGAGCGTGGCCCTCTCCTCCCCCGCCGGCGCGCCCGCCCCGGCGTCCGGCCTGCGCCTCGACGTGGATCACGTGAGCCACGCCTTCCAGCTGGAGGGCGCCCCCCTCCCCGTGCTGGACGATGTGAGCTTCTCCGCCGAGCCCGGCTCGTTCGTCGCGCTGCTCGGGCCGTCCGGCTGCGGCAAGTCCACCCTGCTGCGGCTCCTCGCCGGGCTCGACCAGCCGGTCTCCGGCCAGCTCGCGGTGGACGGAACATCCATCACCGCGCCCGACCCCTCCCGCATCCTCGTGTTCCAGGACCCGACCCTCTATCCGTGGCGCACGGTGGAGGCCAACGTCTCTCTGGGACTGGAGGCACGCGGCCTCCTCAAGGCCCAGCGGCGGCGGGTGGGCGAGGCGCTGTCCCTCGTCGGCCTGTCGGGCTTCGCCAGCGCCTATCCGCGCCAGCTCTCCGGCGGCATGGCCCAGCGCGTGGCGCTGGCGCGCGCGCTGGTGAACGAGCCGCGGCTGCTGCTGCTCGACGAGCCCCTGGGCAAGCTCGACAGCCTCACGCGCATCACCATGCAGGGCGAGATCCTGAAGCTGTGGCAGGACGCCCGCTTCACCGCCCTCCTCGTCACCCATGACGTGGAGGAGGCCCTGTTCCTCGCCGAGCGGGTGATCGTCTTCTCCGAGCGGCCGGCCCGCATCAAGGCCGACGTGAGCGTGGACGTGCCCTATCCGCGCCATCGCGGCGATCCGCGCCTCGCCGAATTGCGCCACCATCTGCTCGGCCTCCTCGGCCTCGACGCGACATGGTGAGCCCTTTTCCCGAACCCCATTCATCAGCCCGATTTCAGGAGTCCGCCATGACCGACGATACGCAGACAAACGGCCTTGATGCCCCCCGCGCCACCTCCCGCCGCAGCCTGCTGCGCTACGGCCTCGCCGCCGGGGCCGCCACCATCGCCGGTGCCGCCGGCGGACGGGTGCTCGCGGCCAACCTGATGCGCCCGCCGGCGAGCAGCGTGCCCGATTTCCCGCTCTGCCTCACCGCCGCGGAGGGTGCCGCGCCCACCGGTCCGCTGCGGCCGCTCAAGCTCGCGTGGAATGCCAGCGCCATCTGCACCGCCGCCGCCCCCGTGGCGAAGGAAACGGGCATCTTCGCGCGCCACGGCCTCGATGTGGACTTCGTCAATTTCGGCAGTTCCACCGAGCAGCTTCTGGAAGCCATCGCCACCGGCAAGGCCGATGCCGGCATCGGCATGGCGCTGCGCTGGCTGAAGCCTCTGGAACAGGGCTTCGACGTGAAGATCACCGCCGGTGTCCATGGCGGCTGCCTGCGCCTGCTCGGCGATGCCAGCGCCGGCGTCACCAAGGTGTCGGACCTCAAGGGCAAGACCATCGCCATCTCCGACCAGGCTTCGCCCGGCAAGAACTTCTTCTCCATCTACCTCGCCGAGCATGGCGTCGATCCGTTCAAGGACGTGGAGTGGCGCCAGTATCCGGTGGAGGCGCTGCCCCTCGCCATCGACAAGGGCGAGGCGCAGGCTTTGGCCGACGCCGATCCGCGCACCTGGATCTGGATCAAGGACTCCAAGGGCAAGCTCACCGAGATCGCCACCAACCTCTCGGAGAAGTATGTCGATCGCGCGTGCTGCATCATCGGCGTGCGCGGCAGCCTGATCCGCGACGAGCGGCCCGTCGCCACCGCCCTCACCCGGGCCATCCTGGAAGGCGCGCACAAGGTGGGCGCCGACCCCGAGCTCGCCGCCCGCACCTTCTCCGGCTATGGCGGCAAGGGCTCCGTCGACGACCTCGTGGCCATGCTGAACAGCCAGGACCACCACCACGCCCCGGTCGGCGCCGACCTCAAGACCCAGCTTGCGGCCTATACGGACGAACTTAAGCTGGTGCAGGTCATCAAGCCCGCCACCAACTCGCAGCGCTTCGCCGAGAAGATCTATGCGGACGTGCTGACCGTCTGAGGGCGGCACATCGGGACCAGGCGGGCGCGGCCCGCTTTGGCGGCGGCGGCGGGCCATGTTACCCTCAGGCGCAGCCCTCCCCCGATCCATGAGCCGTCCCTTGCCTGCCGGTTACCGTTGCCTCCTTGCCGGGCTGATCGCCTGGACTCTGGCGCTTTCCATCGCCGCTTCGGCGCCCGCCCGCGCGGCGGATGCCGCCTTCACGCGGTTCATCGCATCCTTGTGGCCGGAAGCGCAGGCGGCCGGCGTCTCGCGCGCCACGTTCGAGCGGGAGACGGCCGGCCTCGAGCCCGACTACAAGCTGCCCGACCTCGCCCTGCCCGGCCGCCCCTCCACCGGTGCCGGCGGACAGGCCGAATTCGTGCAGGTGCCGGCGGCCTATGTGAAGGAGGCCACCATCGCCCGCCTCGCCGCCGAGGGGCAGCGGCTGATGCAGAAATACAAGGCGCCCCTCGACCGCATCGAGGCCATGTTCGGCGTACCCGCGCCCGTGGTGCTGGCCATCTGGGGCCGCGAGACGGATTTCGGCCGCTATACCTCGCCCCACGACGCGCTCAAGGTGCTGGCGACGCAGGCCTATGCGGGCCGCCGCAAGGACCAGTACCGCACCGAGTTCATTCTCGCCCTCAAGATGCTGCACGACGGCGACGTGAGCCGGAAGGATTTTCGCGCCTCCTGGGCCGGGGCGACCGGCCTCACCCAGTTCCTGCCTTCCGATTACGTGAAGCACGGCGTCGATCTCGACGGCACCGGCCATGCGGACATCTGGCATTCCGTGCCGGACGCCCTCGCCTCAGCCGCCAAACAGCTCGCCGACAAGGGGTGGCAGCCTGGCGTGCGCTGGGCCTATGAGGTCTTGGCGCCGGTGAATGCCGACTGCACCATGGGCGTGCCGGAGTTCAAACAGCCCATCGGCGAGTGGATCCGCGCCCGCTACGCCCCCGTCCGCCGCCTCTCCGCCACCGAGGTGGCGCAGCCCGCCTCGCTGCTACAGCCGGAAGGCACCTACGGCCCGGCCTTTCTCACCACGGCGAACTACTTCGTCATCAAGCAGTATAATTTCTCGGACCTCTACGTGCTGTTCGTCGGCCACCTCTCCGACCGCATGACCGACCCATCGCCCTTCCGCACGCCGTGGTCGGCCTCCTCCCAGCTCAAGACGAAATCAGTGGAGGCCATGCAGAAGCACCTGGCGCAGCTCGGGCTCTATTCGGACAAGATCGACGGCAAGGCGGGCATGCAGACCCGCGCGGCACTTGGCGCCTACCAGAAGTCCGCCGGACTCAAGGTGGATTGCTGGCCGAGCGAAGCGGTGCTCAACGCCATGAACGCCGGCCGCTGAGGCTCAGGGGATCGCGCGGTCCTCGTCGGGGCGGTGGAAGGCGAGGACGAAGACGACGGAGGAGAGCGCCAGCACCGCCATCAGGCCGAACCCGTCAGCGAACGAGCCGCGCAGAGACAGCACGAAGCCGGTGATGACGGGCGCGACGAAGCCGGCCAGCGCGAAGCAGAAGTCCATGATGCCGAGCGCAGTGGCTGCCTTCTCCGGCACGATGTCCACATTCACCGCAAAATACGCCGCATTCGCGCCCATGGAGGCGGCGACCGCCAGCGAGATGCAGGCGATGGCCACCGGCAGGCTGGCGCTGAACGCCACCGGCACCACCGCGAGCGCCGCCACCAGTTGCGTCCCGGCGATGAGATAGGAGCGCGAGACGCGCAGGCGGCCGGTGGTCTTCAGGAGGTGATCCGACCAGCGCCCCAGCGCCCACAGCGCCACGGCGGCACAGAGCCACGGCAGCACGGTGAAGGCGCCCACGGCGGCAAGGTTCAGCCCGTAGGATTGCTGGAGATAGCTCGGCAGCCACGCCATGAAGAAGAACAGGAAGTAGCCGAAGACGAAGAAGGCCCAGTAGTTCACCAGCAGCGTGCGGTTGGTGAGCAGCACCCGCACCTCGCTCATGCGCGGCCAGCGGCGGACCGGCGCAGCCTCCGCCATCTGGCCCGCGCGGATGAAGGCCAGTTCCTGCGCATTCACATGGCGCGACTGGGCCGGGTCGTCGCGGAACAGGACGTACCAGAGCGGCACCCACAGCAGCGACACCACGAACAGCACGGCGAAGGTGCCGCGCCAATCCAGCGCCGCCAGAAGCTGCGTCACGATCGGCCCGCCGCAGGCGAGCGCCACCGGCACCGCCACGAGGGCATAGGAGAGCGCGCTCGCCTGCCGGGCCGGCGGCAGCCAGCGCTCCACGGCGCCGGTGACGGCGGAGAAGTTCGGACCTTCCGCCATGCCCAGCAGCGTGCGGGCGAGATAGAGAGTGAGAAAGCCGGAGGCGAGGCCGGTGAGGCCGATGGACAGGCTCCACAGCACGGCCGCGATGCTCAGCACGATGCGCGCGCCGTAGCGGTCCACCGCGAAGCCACCGATCAGCGTCGTCACCGCATAGCCGAGGCCGAAGGCGCCGAGAATGGTGCCGGCGGCCGCCTTGGACAGCCCCAGCTGCTGCTCCATGGCCGGGATGGCATAGGAGATGGCGGCGCGGTCGATGTAGTTCACCACCGTGATGGCGAACAGAAGGAAGATCACCACCCTGTGGAACCGCGTCGCCGCCATGGATCGCCCCCCTGCCGCGCGCTGTGAATCACCGGCCGGGCGCACCATGGCCAAGCTGGGCGGTCTTAATCAAGGGCCAAGCACGAGCAGCGCGGACTTCGCTTCGCAGACCAGCGCCCTCCATTCCCGCCGTCGCCCTCCGGCTTGACCGGAGGGCCCATGTCTGCGCCGGGACAAACGGCCGGATGGGTGCTCCGGTCGAGCCGGAGCACGACGGCGGTGAGGGCATGGGGCCGCCGGCACGAAGCGCCGGGCGCGAGGCGGAAGGACGCGGGGGCGGCCGCCCTCACTCCGGCCCGTCGATGAGCGGATCGGGCCGCGCGAAGGCGGCGAGGGCCGAGCGATCGGCGAGGGTGATGACGGCGCCGCGACTCGTCACGCCATGGGTCTTCAGCACGGCGAAGGCGCGGGAGAGGTTCTCCGGCGTCATGCCCAGGAGCGAGGAGAGCACCCTTTTCTCGAACGGCAGAGTGATCCGCCCCGCCCCTTCCGCGTCGGCGCGCTGGAGCAGCCAATTGGCGAGGCGCTCGGCCCCCGTGCGCAGCTTCTGGCCCTTCACCTCCTTCACCGCCCGGCGATAGCCGCGGGCAAGCTCGGTGACCACGGCGCGGGTGAAGGCCGGGTCGGTGCCCAGCGCATCGCGCACCTTCTCGGCCGGGATCATCAGCACCTGGGATTTCTTGAGGGTGCGGGCGGACTGGAGATAGATGCGCGCGTTGAGCACCGCGGCGAGGATGAAGGTGCCCACCGGCTCGACGATGCTCATGGTGGTCTCGCGCTCGCCGGAGGTGGCGTAAAGCTCCACCTGCCCTTCCACCACCACGTGCAGGAAATCCGCCTCGTCGCTCTCATTGATGAGCGTCACCCCCGGCGGGAACCGCTGGAGAAAGGCCGTGCGCACCAGCTCCGCGAAGGTCTCCTCGCGGGCGTCTGCGAACAGCGGCAGGCTTCGGATCACGGCGGCGTCGTCGGGCCTCATGCGCACCTCTTATCGGCACCCCTGCCAAGGCATCGCGCACGGATTGACAAATGTCAATCGCAACGTCAAAACTTGTAAAACATAGAACAGAATAAAGATATTTATCTCCGATTCATCCAGTAAGTACCTCCTGTTTTCTGATGACCGAAGTCTATTACTGATACAGATCAAAGAAGCCACGGCGCCCCCGCCGCAGGTTTGCGACGCGCGGCCCGGCCGCGACTTTGCAACTGGCGGGTTGAAGCCATGCACACCCCTCTCGAGGCGAGCCAAAGCGACCAGCGGCGCGCCCTTTCCATGAGCACCCTCGCCTTCACCGTGTGCTTCGCGGTGTGGACGATCTTCTCCATCATCGGCATCCGCATAAGGCAGGATCTCGGCCTCTCGGACACCGAGTTCGGCCTCCTTATCGGCACGCCCATCCTCACCGGCTCGCTCATCCGCGTGGCGCTGGGCGTGTGGGCGGATGTGTATGGCGGGCGCGTGGTGTTCGCCCTCACCATGCTGGCGGCGGCGCTCGCCACCTTCCTCCTCACCTATGCCGCGACCTATCCGCAGTTCCTGCTGGCCGCGCTGGGCGTCGGCATCGCCGGCGGCTCCTTCTCGGTGGGCGTCGCCTATGTGTCGCGCTGGTATCCGGCGGGCAAGCAGGGCACCGCGCTCGGCATCTTCGGCGCCGGCAACGTGGGCGCGGCCGTCACCAAGTTCCTCGCACCCTTCGTGCTGGTTGCCTTCGGCTGGCAGATGGTGGCGCAGGTGTGGGCCGCCGCCCTCGTAGTGATGGCGGTGCTCTTCTTCGTCACCACCAAGGATGATCCGGTGCTGGTCGAGCGCCGCCGCCTCGGCATCAAGCCGAAGAGCGCTTGGCTGGAGCTGGAGCCGCTGAAGAACGTCCAGGTGTGGCGCTTCTCGCTCTATTATTTCTTCGTCTTCGGCGCCTTCGTCGCGCTGGCGCTGTGGCTGCCCCAGTATCTGGTGAAGGTCTACGGCCTCGACATCAAGCAGGCCGGCATGATCGCCGCCGCCTTCTCCGTGCCGGCGAGCCTGTTCCGCGCCTATGGCGGGCATCTCTCGGATGTCTACGGCGCGCGGCGGGTGATGTACTGGACCTTCCTCGTCTCCGTCCTCGCCACCTTCGTGCTGTCCTATCCGCCCACGGACTATGTGGTGCGCGGCATCAACGGGCCGATCACCTTCCACATGGAGATGGGCGTCGCGGGCTTCACCGTCACGGTGTTCGTGCTCGGCTTCTTCATGGCGCTGGGCAAGGCCGCGGTCTACAAGCACATCCCGGTCTATTACCCCAACAATGTGGGCGCCGTGGGCGGCCTCGTGGGGATGATCGGCGGCCTCGGCGGCTTCGTGCTGCCCCTCGCCTTCGGCGTGCTCAACGACCTGACCGGCCTGTGGACCAGCTGCTTCATGCTGCTGTTCGTCATCGCGGTCGGCGCGCTCGCCTGGATGCACCTCGCCATCCGCCACATGGAAAAGGAGGCCTCCGCTCCGGCGCTGGCCACCTTGCCCGAGCTGCCGGAAATGCAGGGCATGCCCACCCCCGCCCTTCCCGCCCGCAAGGCCGGCGCGGTGCTGACCGACTGGCGGCCCGAGGACAAGACGTTCTGGGCCACGACCGGCAGCGCCATCGCCCGGCGCAATCTGTGGCTCTCCATCCCGGCGCTGCTCCTGTCCTTCGCCATCTGGCAGGTGTGGTCGGTGGTGGTGGCGAAGCTGCCGCTGGTGGGCTTCAAATTCACCACCGACCAGCTCTTCTGGCTCGCCGCCTTGCCGGGCCTGACCGGCGCGACGCTGCGCATCTTCTACTCCTTCATGGTCCCGATCTTCGGCGGGCGGCTGTGGACGACGCTCACCACCTGGTCTCTCATCATCCCCGCGCTCGGCATCGGCTATGCGGTGCAGAACCCGGACACGCCCTACATCGTCCTGCTCATCCTCGCGCTGCTCTGCGGCTTCGGCGGCGGCAACTTCGCCTCCTCCATGGCCAACATCTCCTTCTTCTTCCCCAAGGCGGAGAAGGGCAACGCGCTGGCGCTGAATGCCGGCCTCGGCAATCTCGGGGTCAGCGTGGTGCAGTTCGTGGTGCCGCTCGTCATCACCATGGGCATCTTCGGCACCTTCGGCGGTGATCCGGCGACGGTGAAGACGGCTGCGGGGCCGGCGCCCCTGTGGCTGCAGAATGCCGGCTTCGTCTTCGTGCCCTTCATCGTGCTCTCGGCCTTCGGCGCGTGGTTCGGCATGAACGACATCGCCGACGCCCGCGCCTCCTTCCGTGAGCAGTCGGTGATCTTCCAGCGCAAGCACAACTGGATCATGTGCTGGCTCTACACGGGCACGTTCGGCTCCTTCATCGGCTATTCCGCGGGCTTTCCTCTCCTCACCAACATCCTCTTCCCGGAGGTGAACGCGCTCTCCTACGCCTTTCTCGGCCCCCTCGTCGGCGCGCTCGCCCGCTCCGGCACGGGCTGGCTGGCGGACCGCTACGGCGGCGGGCGGGTGACGCTCTTCGTCTTCGTGCTGATGATGGCGGGCGTGTCGGGCGTGCTGTGGGCCATCGGCATGCGGGCGGAGCCCTGGGCCTTCTCGGCCTTCTTCGCGGCCTTCCTCGTGTTGTTCTTCGCCACCGGCGTCGGCAATGCGTCCACCTTCCAGATGATCCCCGCGATCATGGCGAAGGAGATAGACCGCCTGATGCCCGCCGCCGACGCGGAGGCGCGCCGCAAGCAGGCGGAGAAGGAGGCGGCGGCCATCACCGGCTTCACCTCGGCGATTGCCGCCTTCGGGGCCTTCTTCATCCCCAAGGGCTACGGCACCTCCATCGCGCTCACCGGAGGGCCGGAGGCGGCGCTCTGGGCCTTCCTCGGCTTCTATGTGAGCTGCCTGCTCATCACCTGGGCCGTCTACACCCGCAAGGGCGGCCTCCTCCACGACATCGAGCGCGGGATCGCCCCGCGCGCCACCCCCCGTCCGGCTGCGGCCGCGTAACGGAAGGCACGATCATGTCCCATTTCCTCGACCGGCTCACCTTCTTCCGCCGCGAGACCGAGCCCTTCTCCAACGGCCACGGCATCGTCACCCACGAGGATCGCTCGTGGGAGGACGGCTACCGCAAGCGCTGGCAGCACGACAAGATCGTGCGCTCCACCCACGGCGTGAACTGCACCGGCTCCTGCTCGTGGAAGATCTATGTGAAGGGCGGCATCGTCACCTGGGAAACCCAGCAGACGGACTATCCCCGCACCCGGCCGGACCTGCCGAACCATGAGCCGCGCGGCTGCGCCCGTGGCGCCTCCTACAGCTGGTATCTTTATTCCGGCGCCCGGGTGAAGCATCCCATGGTGCGCGGGCGCCTGCTGAAGCTCTGGCGCGAGGCACGGGCGAAGCTGCCGCCGGTGGCCGCCTGGGCCTCCATCGTCGGCAACGCGGAAAAGCGCGCGTCCTACACCTCGATCCGTGGCCATGGCGGCCTCGTGCGCGCCAGCTGGGACGAGGTGAACGAGATCATCGCCGCCGCCAACGCCTACACCATCCGCAAGCACGGCCCGGACCGGGTGGCGGGCTTCTCGCCCATCCCGGCCATGTCCATGGTCTCCTATGCGGCCGGCGCGCGCTATCTCTCGCTGCTCGGCGGCGTGTGCCTCTCCTTCTACGACTGGTATTGCGACCTGCCGCCGGCCTCGCCGCAGACCTGGGGCGAGCAGACCGACGTGCCGGAAAGCGCCGACTGGTACAATGCCGGCTTCATCATCGTGTGGGGCTCCAACGTGCCGCAGACGCGCACGCCGGACGCCCATTTCTACACCGAGGTGCGCTACAAGGGCACCAAGAGCGCGGTGGTGACGCCGGACTATGCCGAGGCCACCAAGTTCGCCGATATCTGGCTGAACCCCAAGCAGGGCACCGACGCCGCGCTGGCCCTCGCCATGGGCCACGTGATCCTGCGCGAATATCATCTTGACCGGCAGGTTCCCTACTTCGACGATTACCTGCGCCGCTATTCGGACATGCCCTTCCTCGTGCGCCTCGTGGAACGCGACGGGCGGCTCGTGGCCGAGCGGATGCTGCGCGCCTCCGACCTGCCCGGCGGGCTCGGCGAAGGGAACAATCCCGAGTGGAAGACCGTCGCCTTCGATGACGCCAGCGGCGATCTCGTCGCCCCCGTCGGCTCCATCGGCCACCGCTGGGGCGAACAGGCGAAATGGAACCTGGAGGAGAAGGACGGCACCGGCCGCGCCCTGCGCCTGCGCCTCTCGCTGGAAGAGCACGCGGACGAGATCGCGGCCGTGGACTTCCCCTATTTCGGCGGCCGCGCCACCGAGCATTTCGTGGCCACGAACCATGGCGAGGTGCTGACGCGCAACCTGCCCGTCCGCCTCATCCAGGGCGCGGACGGCAGCGTGATGAAGGTCGCCACCGTCTACGATCTCATGATGGCGAACTACGGCCTCGACCGGGGCTTCGGCGGCGGCAATGTCGCCGTCTCCTATGACGAGGACGTGCCCTTCACCCCCGCGTGGGCCGAGCGCATCACGGGCGTGAAGCGCGACGCCATCATCACGGTGGCGCGCGAATTCGCCACCAATGCGGAGAAGACCAACGGGCGCTCGATGATCATCATCGGCGCGGCCATGAACCACTGGTATCACATGGACATGAACTACCGGGGGGTCATCAACCTTCTGGTGTTCTGCGGCGCCATCGGCCAGTCGGGCGGCGGCTGGTCGCACTATGTGGGGCAGGAAAAGCTGCGCCCGCAGACCGGCTGGCAGCCGCTCGCCTTCGGCCTCGACTGGTCGCGCCCGCCCCGGCACCAGAACGCCACCTCCTTCTGGTATGCCCACACGGACCAGTGGCGCTACGAGACGCTGACCGCCGGCGAAATCCTCTCCCCCACCGCGCCCAAGGGCGAGTGGGACAAGAGCTTCATCGACTACAATGTCCGCGCCGAGCGCATGGGCTGGCTGCCCTCTGCGCCGCAGCTGAAGCAGAACCCCCTCGCCATCGCCGCCAAGGCCAAGGCCGCCGGCCAGGAGGTGAAGGACTATGTGGCCTCCGCTCTGAAGAGCGGCGAGCTGGAGCTGTCCTGCCACGATCCGGACCACCCGGACAACTGGCCGCGCAACCTCTTCGTCTGGCGCTCGAACCTGCTCGGCTCCTCGGGCAAGGGGCACGAATACTTCCTCAAGCACCTGCTGGGCACACAGCACGGCGTGATGGGCAAGGACCTCGGCGCCGAGGGCGCGGTGCGAAACACGGAAGTCGCGTGGCACGAGGAAGCGCCCACCGGCAAGCTCGATCTTCTGGTGACGCTGGACTTCCGCATGTCCACCACCTGCGTCTACTCGGACATCGTGCTGCCCACCGCCACGTGGTACGAGAAGAATGATCTGAATACTTCGGACATGCACCCCTTCATCCATCCCCTGTCCGCAGCCGTGGACCCGGCGTGGGAGGCGCGTTCCGACTGGGAGATCTACAAGGGCCTCGCGCGCACCTTCTCCGCCGTCGCGCCCGAAGTGCTGGGGGTGGAGACGGACACGGTGCTCACGCCCATCCTGCACGACACGCCCGCCGAGATCGCGCAGGCGCTGGATGTGAAGGACTGGCGCAAGGGCGAGGTGGAGCCCATCCCCGGCAAGACCATGCCCACCGTGACCGTGGTGGAGCGCGACTATCCGGCGACCTACGCCCGCTTCACCGCGCTCGGCCCGCTGATGGAGAAAATCGGCAATGGCGGCAAGGGTATCGCCTGGAAGACCGGGCATGAGGTGGAGGCGCTGAAAGCCCTCAACGGCACCCATCGCGACGGCCCGGCCAAGGGCCTCGCCAAGATCGAGAGCGACATCGACGCCGCCGAGGTCATCCTCATGCTGGCGCCGGAGACCAATGGCGAGGTGGCGGTGAAGGCGTGGGAGGCCCTGTCCCACAACACCGGCCGCGACCACGCCCACCTCGCTCTGCCCAAGGAAGACGAGAAGATCCGCTTCCGCGATGTGCAGGCGCAGCCGCGCAAGATCATCTCCTCGCCCACCTGGTCGGGCATCGAGAGCGAGAAGGTCTGCTACAACGCCGGCTACACCAACGTCCACGAACTGATCCCCTGGCGCACGCTCACCGGCCGCCAGCAGCTTTATCAGGATCATCTGTGGATGCGGGCCTTCGGCGAGGAGCTGGTGACCTGGAAGCCGCCGGTGGACCTGAAGACCATCCCCGGCCATCGCAATGCCAAGCCCAACGGCAACCGGGAAATCGTGCTCAACTTCCTCACCCCGCACCAGAAGTGGGGCATCCACTCCACTTATACTGACAATCTCCTGATGCTCACCTTGAACCGGGGCGGGCCGGTGATCTGGATCAGCGAGGACGACGCCCGCGCGGCCGGCCTTGCCGACAATGACTGGGTGGAGGTGTTCAACGCCAACGGCGCATTGACTGCCCGCGCCGTGGTCTCCCAGCGCGTCATGCCCGGCATGGCCATGATGTATCACGCGCAGGAGAAGATCATTAACACCCCCGGCTCCGAAATGACCGGCAAGCGCGGCGGCATCCATAATTCCGTGACGCGCACGGTGCTGAAGCCGACCCACATGATCGGCGGCTACGCCCAGCAATCCTACGGCTTCAACTATTACGGCACGGTCGGCGCTAACCGCGACGAGTTCGTGGTGGTGCGCAAGATGAACAAGGTCGACTGGCTCGAGGATGAGCTGCCGGCCGCTTCCCAAAAGGAGATGGCCCAATGAAGATCCGCGCCCAGATCGCCATGGTGCTGAACCTCGACAAGTGCATCGGGTGTCACACCTGCTCCGTCACCTGCAAGAACGTGTGGACGAGCCGCCAGGGCGTGGAATACGCCTGGTTCAACAATGTGGAGACCAAGCCCGGCGTCGGCTACCCCCGCGAGTGGGAGAACCAGACCAAGTGGAAGGGCGGCTGGCGCCGCAAGGAGAACGGCAAGATCGAGCCGCGCATCGGCGCGAAATGGCGGGTGCTCTCCAACATCTTCGCCAATCCCGACCTGCCGGAGATCGACGATTACTACGAGCCCTTCACCTTCGACTACGAGCATTTGCACAATGCGAAGGAATCGAAGGCCTTCCCCACCGCCCGCCCGCGCTCCCTCGTCTCCGGCGAGCGGATGGAGAAGATCGAGTGGGGGCCGAACTGGGAGGAGATCCTGGGCGGCGAGTTCGCCAAGCGGCGGAAGGATGTGAATTTCGAGGGTGTCGAGGCCGAGATCTACGGCCAGTTCGAAAACACCTTCATGATGTACCTGCCGCGCCTGTGCGAGCACTGCCTGAACCCCACCTGCGCGGCAGCGTGCCCCTCCGGCGCCATCTACAAGCGCGAGGAGGACGGCATCGTCCTCATCGACCAGGACAAGTGCCGGGGCTGGCGCATGTGCGTCTCGGGCTGCCCCTACAAGAAGATCTATTACAACTGGTCTTCGGGAAAGTCGGAAAAGTGCATCTTCTGCTATCCGCGCATCGAGGCGGGCCAGCCGACCGTCTGCTCGGAGACCTGCGTCGGTCGCATCCGCTATCTCGGCGTGCTGCTCTATGACGCCGACCGCATCGAGGCGGCGGCGAGCGTGAAGGACGAGAAGAAGCTCTACCAGGCCCAGCTCGACCTCTTCCTCGATCCGAAGGACCCCGCCGTCATCGCCCAGGCCCGCGCGGATGGCGTGCCGGATGCGTGGATCGAGGCGGCGAAGGTCTCGCCCATCTGGAAGATGGCCATGGAGTGGAAGGTCGCCTTCCCGCTCCATCCCGAATACCGCACCCTGCCCATGGTCTGGTACGTGCCGCCGCTCTCCCCCATCCAGTCCGCCGCCACCGCCGGCAAGATGGGCATGGATGGCGAGATGCCGGATGTGCGCTCCCTGCGCATCCCCTTGCGCTACCTCGCCAATTTGCTCACCGCCGGAAACGAGGAGCCGGTCGCCCTGGCGCTGGAACGCATGCTCGCCATGCGCGCCTACATGCGGGCGAAGACGGTGGACGGGCGCATCGATGCCCGCGTCGCGACGAAGGTCGGCCTCACCGGCGCGGACATCGAGGACATGTACCAGACCATGGCCATCGCCAATTACGAGGACCGCTTCGTCATCCCCACCGCCCATCGCGAGGCAGGCGAAGACCCGTTCGATCTGCGCGGCTCGTGCGGCTTCTCCTTCGGCAACGGCTGCTCGGGCGGGGACAGCGATGTGAACCTGTTCGGCAGCCCCACCCACACGCCCGGCCGGCGCACCAAGACCCCGATGGAGGTGGAGTGATGGACGACAACCTCACCCTCAAGGCCCTCTCCCGCCTCCTCCTCTATCCCGAGGCGGCATTGCAGGATGCGGCGCCCCACATCGCCGACGCGCTCATCCAAGACGGCCGGCTCGATGCCGCAACCCGCCTCGCCCTGATGCCGCTTCTGCGGTCGCTGGCCGGTGAAGACCTTTACGACCTGCAGGAGGCCTATGTGAGCCTCTTCGACCGCACGCGGCGCCTGTCCCTGCACCTGTTCGAGCATGTGCACGGGGAGAGCCGCGACCGCGGGCAGGCCATGGTGGACCTCGCGGCGCTCTACGAGAAAGGCGGCCTCGCCATCACCGCCAACGAGCTGCCGGACTTCCTGCCGCTGTTCCTGGAGTTCGCCGCCACCCGCCCGCAGGCGGAGGCCGAGGGACTGCTCGCCGACGTGGACCACATCCTCGCCACGCTGGAGGAGCGCCTTGCCGAGCGCGGCTCGCTCTATGCCCCCGTGCTCACCGCCGTGCGCCGACTTGCCGGCGCGCAGGCTGAGGCCGTGCCCGCAGCGGCGCCCGCGCGAGAGGCCGAAGACCACTCCGCCCTCGACCTGAATGCGCTGGACAGGGAGTGGGAGGAGACCGCCGTCACCTTCGGCCCCGGCGATGCCGCGTCCTGCGGCGTCGATCGCTTCCGCACCCAGCTGCGCGCCGCCCAGCGCGATGCGCGCGACCCGGCGCGCCAGCCCGCGCCCCAACCTGCCGCCTGAAGGAGACGACCATGTCGCAGGCCATCAATTCAGCCCTGTTCGGCTGGTATCCCTACCTCTGCCTCACGGTGTTCCTCGTCGCCAGCCTCATCCGGTTCGACCGCGAGCAATACACCTGGAAGACCGGCTCCTCGCAGATCTTGCGCAAGCGGCAATTGCGCTGGGGGTCGAACCTCTTCCACGTGGGCATCCTCGTCATCTTCATCGGCCATGCCGGCGGCCTGCTGACGCCCATCTGGGTGTTCGACGCGCTGGGCATCTCGCACAGCTTCAAGCAGGGCCTCGCCATCACGGTGGGCGGCATCGCCGGGGTGATGTGCTTCATCGGCATCGCGCTTCTGGCCCATCGCCGGCTGTTCGATCCGCGCATCCGGGCGAATTCCAGCTTCGGCGACACCGCCATCCTGCTGCTGCTCTGGGTGCAGCTCACGCTCGGCCTCTCCACCATCTTCGTCTCGCTGCATCACATGGATGGGCACGAGATGGTGAAGTTCATGAACTGGGCGCAGGGCATCCTCACCCTCCAGCCGGCGGCGGCGGCCTATGTGGCGGACGTGAGCCCCATCTTCAAGGCGCACCTCGTGCTGGGCATGACGATCTTCCTCGTCTTCCCCTTCACCCGCCTCGTGCATGTGTGGAGCGCGCCGGTCTGGTATCTCGGCCGGCCCGGCTATCAGGTGGTGCGTTCCCGCCGGCCCGCGCACAAGCCCGTCGCCGCGCGCCCGCAGCCGGCGACGGCGGCGGTGCGCCCCGCCGCCCGTCCCATCGGCAATCCGGCGGAGTGAGGGCCATGGTCGAGATCGTCAGCCTCTCCAGCCCCCGCCCCATCGGCCGCCGGCCGCAGGAGATCCGCGTGGATGGCGTCGCCATCTCCCGCGCCGATATCGCCCGCGAGGCGCAGAACCATGCGGCGGCCGATCCCGCCGCCGCATGGCAGGCGGCCGCCCATGCCCTCGTGGTGCGCCAGCTGCTCCTCGCCGAGGCCGACCGCCTCGGCATCGCCGCCGCGCCGGAAGAGGACGACGAGGATCGCCGCGAGACCGAGGAAGAGGCGGTCATCCGCGCCCTGCTCGAGGAAGAGGTGAAGGTGCCCACGGCGGACGAGGCGACCTGCCGGCGCTATTTCGCCCGCAACCCGGCTCTGTTCCGCACCGGCGACCTCTATGAGGTGGCGCACATCCTCATCGCCGCCGATCCGGCTGACGCGGAAGCCCGACAAGCGGCGCGGGAGAAGGCGGAAGCCATGCTCCCCGCCCTTCTCTCCGGCGCCGTGGCGTTCGAGATCGCGGCGCGGGAGACCTCCGCCTGCCCCTCCCGCGAGGTGGGCGGCAGCCTCGGCCAGATCGGCCGGGGCCAGACCGTGCCGGAGTTCGAGACGGCGCTGGCGGACATGGCGCCGGGCGCCATCCATCCGGAGCCGGTGGAGACGCGCTACGGCTTCCACATCGTCCGCCTCGCCCACCGCGTGGAGGGCCGCGCTTTGCCGTTCGAGATGGTGCGGGAGGCCATCGCCGGCCATCTGGAACTGTCCTCCTGGCACGCGGCCATGCGCCAGTATGTGAGCCTGCTCATCGGCCGGGCCGACATCCGGGGGATCTCCATGGAAGGGGCGCAATCGCCCCTCGTGCAATAGGGGGCCGCCATGCTGCTCGGAAGCCTGCTGCGGCGCCTGCGCGATGAACGCTTTGCGCAGGAAACCCTCCTTGGCCTCGGCGATCTCTCCCTCGTCGCCCGCGCCGATGCGGCTGGCGCGCCCTATGGCGAGAGCGCGGCGGACTATGCCGCCTCCGCCTGCGCCCGCTTCGGGGACCAGGCCGGCGACGAGGACTGGCTGGCGCTGATGACCGCGCTGGAGCGCAGCACCGACCCGGCTGCCACCTGCCTTCGGACCATGACCGAATGGGCGCTGAAGGACGATGCGGCGGCGGCAGCGCGGGAGGCCGAAGACGCCGCCCGTGACGGCGGCGGCTGTGGCTGCGGCGGGGGCGGCGGCTGCGGGGGCGGCGGAGGCCATGGTGGGAGGCACAGTGGAGGCCACCATGGGCACGGCTGAGCGCCCCCGCCCGGACGGCATCCTTGACGAATTGTTCGACAACAATCTCGCCTGGGCCCGCGCCAAGACGGAAGAAGACCCCACCTTCTTCCGCCGCCTCGCGGAGCAGCAGGCGCCGCGCTTCCTGTGGGTCGGCTGCTCCGACAGCCGGGTGCCGGCGAACGACGTGGTGGGCCTCGACCCGGGCGAGCTGTTCGTCCACCGCAACATCGCCAACGTCGTCCATTCCAGCGACATGAACATGCTGGCGGTGCTGGAATTCGCCGTGGAGGTTCTGGGCGTGCGCCATGTCATCGTCTGCGGCCATTATGGCTGCGGCGGCGTGCGGCGGGCGCTGGAGAATGCCGCCGGCGCGGGCGGCGGCGCGCTGGTGGACCACTGGCTCGCCCCCATCGTCGATCTCTACTGCCGCCACCGCCGGGAGATCGCGGCGGCGGGCGACACCGCCCGGCAGATCGACCGCATGTGCGAGCTGAACGTCGCCTTGCAGATGCGCCGCCTCGCCGCGACCCCGGTCATGCAATCCGCCTGGGCGCGCGGCCATCGCATCACCGTGCATGGCTGGATCTACGGCATCGGCGACGGCCTGCTGCGCGACCTCGGCACCACCATCTCCTCGCCCGAAGACTTCGCCGCTTTGCCGGCGCTCGACGCCCTCATCGCCGCCCCGGCCGAGCCCATGACCGCCGCCCGCCGGCACGCCATCGCCGCCTTCCTGGAGCTGGATGCGGAGGCCTTCCCCGAGCTTGCGGCCTGCGGTCCCGGCGCCTGTAGCTGCGGCGCCTTCCCCCCGCCATCCGCCCGCGCGGCGGAGGAGGCCTGACATGCCCACCCAGATCGCCCCCTGCCCCGTCCCGGCGTCTCCCTGCACGCTGATCGACCTGTTCGGCCGCCGCATCACCTATCTGCGCCTCTCGGTGACCGACCGCTGCGATCTGCGCTGCGTCTATTGCATGGCGGAGGACATGACCTTCCTGCCGCGCAACGAGGTGCTCTCCATCGAGGAACTGGACCGCCTCGCCACCGCCTTCATCGGCCATGGCGTCACCAAGCTGCGTCTCACCGGCGGCGAGCCGCTGGTACGGCGGGGCATCATGGACCTCGTCGCCTCGCTCTCCCGCCACCTCGCCTCCGGTGCACTGAAGGAGCTGACGCTGACCACCAACGGCACCCAGCTCGCCCGCCATGCGGACGACCTCGCGCGGCTCGGGGTGCGGCGGGTGAATGTGTCCCTCGACACACTGGACCCCGATACCTTTCGGCGAGTCACGCGGCGCGGATCGCTGCCCGTGGTGATGGATGGAATCCGCGCCGCACTGAATGCCGGGCTGACTGTGAAACTAAACGTGGTGGCACTCGCCGATTCCACACCCGGCAACGTGGTTGAACTCATCGAATTCGCGCACCGGCATGGCATGGACATCACCTTCATCGAGACCATGCCGCTCGGCGACGTGGGGGTGGACCGGGTCGATCAATATCTGCCGCTCGACCGTCTCAGAGGCTTGATTGAACAGCATTTTTCGCTCACCGACACGCCGGAGCGCACCGGCGGTCCGGCACGCTATGCCCGAGTGGCCGAGACCGGGGGGCGCATCGGCTTCATCACCCCCATGTCTCACTCCTTTTGCGAGAGCTGTAACCGTATCCGGGTAAGCGCGACGGGCGTCCTCTACACCTGCCTTGGTCAGGAAAATGCAGTGGATCTAAAGACTTGCTTGCGCACCGGCGGCGAAGCGGCACTGACGGAGGCCATCGCCGAGGCCATCCGCGCGAAGCCCCGCGGGCATGATTTCGTCATCACCCGGGGCGGCGCGCCCACCCTGTCCCGGCACATGTCAGCACTCGGCGGCTGAACCGGAAATCCGTTTTATTTCAGGATTATAGCCATGCGCACCGCCGCAACATTCCGCGCCTTCACCGGCGCCGCCCTGCTGAGCCGGGGCTTCCGCCCCTTCTTCCTCGGCGCCGGCCTGTTCGCCCTTGCCGCCATCGCCGTCTGGCCGGCGGTTTTCCTCGGCGAAGTCATTCTGCCGACTGCATTTTCCCCCGTCGAATGGCACGCCCACGAGATGCTGTTCGGCTATGGCGCGGCCGTCATCGCCGGCTTCCTCCTCACCGCCATCCCCAACTGGACCGGCCGCCTGCCGGTCGCGGGCAATGCCCTCGGAAGCCTTGTCCTGCTTTGGTTTTCCGGCCGCGTCGCCGTGCTCGTCTCTGCCCGCATCGGCTGGGCAGCGGCGGCGGTGATCGACGTGGCCTTCCTTGCCGTCTTCGCGCTGGTGGTGGCACGGGAGATCGCGGCCGGAAAAAACTGGCGCAATCTCAAGGTGGTAGGAGTTGTGGGGCTGCTCGGCCTCGCCAATCTCGCCTTCCATCTCGAAGCCCATTTTACCGGCGATGCCGACCTTGCCGGGCGGGCGGCGCTGGCGCTGATCGTCTTCCTCATCCTCCTGTTCGGCGGCCGCGTCGTGCCGAGCTTCACCGGCAACTGGCTGGCCCGGCGCCCGAATGAGCGCCGCCCGGCGCCGTTCGACCGTTGGGACGCCTGTGCGCTCGCCGCCTCCGCCCTGGCCCTCGTCGCCTGGATCGCCTTTCCGGACAAGGGGTTGACTGGCCTTGCCCTGATCGCCGCCGGCCTTACGACCCTGGCCCGGCTCGCCCGCTGGCGCGGCTGGCGGACTGTCTCCGATCCGCTGGTTCTTGTGCTGCACGGCGCTTTTCTGCTGGTGGCGCTGGGCTTCCTCGCGGCCGGGGCATCGGCGCTGGCGCCGGATCATGTGCCGGCCGCCGCCGGGCTCCATGTCTGGGCCATCGGCGGCATCGGTGGCATGACCTTGGCCATGATGACACGGGCGACCCTCGGCCATTCCGGCCAGGCCCTCGCCGCGACGCCTGGCACTGTCGCGGTCTATCTCCTTGTCGCCGCAGCACTTGTGGCGCGTGTGGCCATGGCCTGCCTCCCGCAATGGACGACTCCGTTGATGCTGGTCGCGGCAGCCTGCTGGTGCGCCGCCTTTGCCGGGTTCGTCGCCATCTACTGGCCCATGCTCGCGCGGCGAGGATGACCTGCACCAAGCTTGGCCTTACCCCGCAACCGCGAATACGACTTTAGTCGCAAGAGACAGAAAGGCGCTGGCCTTTACGGTACGAGACGGTAGCCTCCCTTTAACGATTTAACCAAAAGGGAGAACGCCCATGCAGCGCCTGTCCGCCGCAGCCAACCCGTTTCGGCCTGCCCGCCTCGCGGCAGCCGCCCTGACGTGCGCGCTCGCTTTCACCCCGGCGGCCGCCCGGGCCGAGTTCGTGAACGTCCTCACCGGCGGAACGTCTGGCGTTTATTATCCGCTCGGCGTGGCCATCTCGAAGGTGATCGGCGAAAAGGTGCCCGGGACCCGCCCCTCGGTGCAGGCCACCAAGGCGTCGGTGGAAAATCTGAACCTCATCCAGCAGGGCAAGGGCGAAGTCGCCTTCACCCTCGCGGACAGCCTGGCCGACGGTGCGGCCGGCAAGGAAGAGGCCGGTTTCAAGGCCCCGCTGACCAAGGTGCGGGCGCTGGGCGGCATCTATCCCAACTATATCCAGATCGTCGCCTCCAAGGATTCCGGCATCAAGACCATCGCGGATCTCAAGGGCAAGCGCCTCTCCGTGGGCGCGCCCAAGTCCGGCACGGAACTCAACGCCCGCGCCATCCTCAATGCGGCTGGGCTGAAGTATGACGACCTCGGCAAGATCGAGTACCTGCCCTTCGCCGAATCCGTGGAGCTGATGAAGAACCGCCAGCTCGACGCCACGTTGCAGTCCGCCGGCCTCGGCGTCGCGTCCATCAAGGACCTCGCGAATTCAGTGCCCATCGTGGTGGTGGAGGTGCCAGGCGCGGTCATCGACAAGATCGGCGCGCCCTATCTCAAGACCACTATCCCCGCCGGCACCTATGAAGGCCAGAGCGCGGACGTGGCGACTGCGGCGGTCCCGAACTTCCTCGTCACCCGCTCCGACCTGAAGGACGACGAGGTCTACGCCATTACCAAGGCCATCTACGAGAACCTGCCGGAACTGGCGGCGGCCCATTCGGCGGCCAAGTCCATCACGCTTGCCAATGCGATGAAGGGCTCACCGGTCGCCTTCCATCCGGGAGCGGAGAAGTTCTTCAAGGAAAAGGGCGTGACGCCCTGAGCCGACGAGCCGTCCGGCTTCCTCGCCTTGCCGGCGGCGCGCTTCAGCGCCGCCGTTTCCCATTCCAGACCGCGCCAGACGCCGCGAGCCCTGATCCATGACCTCCTCGCTCCACACGCCGCAGACCGTCCCGCCGGTGAGCCACGACGTGAACAACCCCAGCCACGGCGCACCGGTGGTGGTGGACGACGCGCTGCTCGACCTCACCTGGGGGCCGGGCGCATGGGGTCGGACGGTGTTCTGGATTGCCGTGGCCTTCTCGACCTTCCAGGTCGTCACGGCCGCCTGGAGCCCACTGGCGAGCCAGATCGTCCGCTCCGTCCATGTGGGCTTTCTGCTCCTGGTGGTGTTCGCCATCGCCGCGAACCACAAGACAGGAACCGAGCGCCTGGTGTTGTGGGGCCTCGGCATCTTCTCGTTCATCGTCGGCCTTTATCACTGGGTGTTCTACGCCGCGCTGATCCAGCGGGCGGGCGACCCCTCCACCATGGACATCGTGGTCGGCACCATCGCGGTGGCGCTGGTGTTCGAGGGCTCTCGACGGCTGATGGGCGCATCCCTGCCGATCATGTGCGGCGGCTTCATCCTCTACGGACTGTTCGGTGAATACCTGCCCGCGCCCCTCGACCACCGCCCGTTCGATTATGTGCAGGTGGTGGACCAGATGTTCCTCGGCACGGAGGGCATCTACGGCACACCCACCTACGTCTCCTCCTCCTTCATCTTCCTGTTCATCCTGTTCGGCGCCTTCCTCGAGCGGGCGGGGATGATCCAGCTGTTCAACGACCTCGCCATGGGCACGGTTGGCCATGCAAAAGGCGGCCCGGCCAAGGTGGCCGTGATCTCCTCGGCGCTGATGGGCACCATCAACGGCTCGGGCGTCGCCAACGTCGTTACCACCGGCCAGTTCACCATCCCGCTGATGAAGCGGTTCGGCTACAAGCCGGCTTTTGCCGGGGCGGTAGAGGCAACCGCCTCCATGGGCGGCCAGATCATGCCGCCGGTGATGGGCGCGGTCGCCTTCATCATGGCCGAGACCATCGACGTGCCCTACGCCACCATCGCCACAGCGGCGGTGATCCCGGCCTTCCTCTATTTCTTCACCGTCTTCGCCATGGTGCATCTGGAGGCCGGCAAGGATGGCCTCTCCGGCCTGCCCAAAGACAAGTGCCCGAACGCCTGGCTGGCACTGAGGAACAACTGGTACCTCATCCTGCCGCTGGCGGCCCTCGTTTGGCTGCTGTTCTCCGGCTATACGCCTCTGTTTGCAGGCACTGTCGGCCTTGCGCTTACTGCGCTCATCGTGCTCGGCGCCCCGGTGGCACGCCTGATCGGGCCTTACGGACTCCGGGTGGTGTTCTGGATTGTGCTCGGCCTGTCGGCGGCGAGCTTCCTGGAATACGGCATCAACGGCGTCGCCACCGTCATCGCCGTGCTGGTGGCCATCCTGTTTTTTGTGAAAGGCGGTCGCGAGACGCTGCGCATCAGCATCGAGAGCATGGCGGACGGCGCGCGCAACGCGCTGCCCGTGGGCATCGCCTGCGCGCTGGTGGGCACCATGATCGGCGTATTCACCCTGACCGGCGTCGCCACAACCTTCGCCACCTTCGTGGTGGAAGTGGGCAAGAACTCGCTGTTCCTGTCGCTGGTGCTGACGATGATCGCCTGCCTCATCCTCGGCATGGGGCTGCCAACCATCCCGAACTACATCATCACCGCCTCCATCGCCGGCCCGGCGCTGCTAGCGCTCGGGGTGCCGCTCATCGTTTCACACATGTTCGTCTTCTATTTCGGTATCATGGCCGACCTGACACCGCCGGTGGCGCTCGCTGCCTTCGCAGCGGCGCCCATTGCGGGCGCCTCGGGTCAAACCATCGGCTGGATCGCAACGCGCATCGCGGTCGCGGGCTATGTGGTGCCGTTCATGGCGGTCTATGCTCCGGCGTTGATGCTGCAGAACGGCGATCCCATGGCCGACATCATCGGCTTCTGGCCGGCGGTGGCCTACGTGTTCGTCAAGGCGGTCATCGCCATCATCCTGTGGGCTGCCACGGCGACGGGCTACCTGCTGGCGCCGCTCAATGTCGTGGAGCGCATCGTCGCCTTTGTCGCCGCGGCGCTGCTCATCCTGGCCCTGCCCATGACCGACGAGATCGGCTTCGCCGCCTCCGCCGCCTTCATCGGCTGGCACTACTGGAAGAGCCGGGCGCGTCCGGGCGCGGCCTGAGTGGCCCTCGCTTGCCTCGTGGCGGGGGCGACGGTGGTGCGGCTTGCCGCTGCCATCACCCTTGCCTGGACCCATTCCGTGCAGAAGAGCACCTGGCAGGAGGACTGGCGCGCCACTCCGGCCGGCCTTGTGCTAGACGAGGTGCGCGTCCAGGGGTCGGGCGCCGGCATGGAGCCGCCGGAAGGTGCGGTCCTGGTGGGTGGCTTCTATGTCTCCCATCCCGCTCTGGCGCCACAGCGGGAGGTGATCCTGCGCCGCTCGGGAGCGACGGCCGACTGGCAGGTCTGCATCGCCGACACCTGTCGCCCGATGGCCGAGTTCGTCCCGCCCGGTGCCGATCCGGTGACGTTAACCACCTGCGAATAGGCCCGGCCGCCTGCGCAGGCGCTGGACATGCGTTTTTATCCGGGTATTTTTAGCGAGCAACTGGAATTGTCGCGTGTCTCTGTCCCTTACCCGAATTTGCACCGCCTTCGCCGGAACGCGTCTTCTGCGCACCGGCGCCTTGTCCGATGTGGCGCTGGCGGTGAAGGCTGCTACGGCCTCCGCAGACTTCGGCACCGTGCTCGTCTTCGACGATGTCACGGGGCGGCTCATCGATCTCGACCTGCGTGGTGACGACGCCGAAATCCTCGCCCGCCTCGATGCTGCTGGCGCGCCGGCTGCCCCCGAGCCAGACGCGCCCGCCAAGGGCCGCGGCCGCCCGAAGCTCGGCGTCGTCGCCCGCGAAGTGACGCTGCTGCCGCGGCACTGGGACTGGCTCGCCGCCCAGCCGAGCGGCGCCTCTGCGACCCTGCGCCGGCTGGTGGACGAGGCACGCCGCCGTGATGCCCCGCAGCAGCAGCGGCGCGCCGCCCAGTCCGCGGCCTATCACTTCATGCAGGCGCTTGCCGGAGACCTGCCGGGCTATGAGGAAGCCACCCGCGCCCTGTTTGCCGACGACCGTGCCGGGCTGGAGCAGATGACCGTCGGCTGGCCGCCCGACGTCCGCACACACGCCTTGCGCCTCGCCTTTGGCACGGAAGGTGACGGCGCAGGCTGAACGCCGATCCGCGGCGTCCAACCTGCATTAAAGCCACGGCAACCGGGCGGGCGCAGTGTGGGGCAACAGCCGGAGCCACCATGTCCGACCCGACACACCAAGCGCCAGCCTCCACCTATATCCTCGCGATGGCCGTGCCCGAGGATCGGCCGGCCATGGCGCAGCTGTGGGTGGAGACCTGGGCGAAGACCATGTCCGACATCGATTTCGTCGCACGCCTTCCGTGGCTGGAAAGCCATCTGGATGCCCTGACAGCCGACGGCGCACTGATCCAGGTGGCGCGGGAAGGAACGCGTGAAGGGCGCGTGGCCGGTTTCGTCGTCATCCATCCGCGCACCGGCTATCTCGATCAATTGGCTGTCGCGCCGCCCTTCTGGGGCAAGGGCGCAGCGGAGGCGCTGATGGCGGAGGCGCGCCGCCTCTCCCCTGCCCTCGTCGCACTGGATGTGAACCAGGACAATCCTCGAGCGGTGCGCTTCTACGAGAAAATGGGGCTGGCCATCGTCTCGGAAGGTGCCAATCCAATGTCCGGCCGCCGGACCTACCGCATGGAGTGGCGCGGCGCCTGAAACCTAGGCTGCCGCGTGGAACTGGAGCTGGGCGAGGCGGGCATAGAGGCCGCCCTTCGCAACCAGTTCCGCATGGGTGCCTTCGTCGACGATGCGCCCGGCCTCCATGACCAGGATGCGATCGGCGGAGAGCACGGTGGCGAGGCGATGGGCGATGACCAGCGTGGTGCGCCCCTGCATGGAATGCTCCAGCGCCGTCTGCACCAGGGTTTCGCTTTCTGCGTCGAGTGCGCTCGTGGCCTCGTCGAGCAACAGGATGGGTGCGCCGCGCAGGATGGCGCGGGCGATCACGATGCGCTGGCGCTGCCCGCCGGAGAGCGTCACGCCGCGCTCGCCCACCATCGTGTCCCAGCCCTGCGGCAACCGGGCGACGAACTCGTCCACCAGCGCCGCACGCCCCGCCTCTTCCACCTCGGCGTCGGTGGCCTCCGGCCGGCCCAGCCGGATATTGGCCCGCACGCTATCGGCGAAGATGGCCACCTCCTGCGGGACCAGCGCCATCTGCCGCCGCACGGCAATGGGATCCGTCTCGCGAATGTCGATGTCGTCAAGGACGATGCGCCCGGCCTGCGGGTCGTAGAAGCGTTCGAGCAGCTGGAAGACGGTGCTCTTGCCGGCTCCGGACGGCCCGACGAGAGCCACCCGCTCTCCCGGCCGTATGGAAAACGAAACGGAGGTGAGTGCCGAATGGTCGGGCCGCGTCGGATAGGAGAAAGACACTTCGTCGAAGCGGATGGCGCCGCTGACCCGCGCCGGCAGCGCCACGGGCTTCGCCGGCGCACGCACCTGCGGCTCCACCCTGAGCAGTTCGCCGATGCGCTCGGCAGCTCCGGCAGCGGCGGACATCTCGCCCCAGGTCTCGGAGAGGTTGCCGAGGGAGGCTGCTGCGAGCACCGCATAGAGCACGAACTGGCCCAGCGCGCCCGACGTCATGGTGCCCGCCAGCACCGACTGCGCGCCCGCCCACAGCACCGCCACCACCGAGCCGAACACCAGGAAGATGGCAATGCCGGTCAGCCAGCCGCGGGCCTGCGTGGCCTGCCGGGCGGCATCGAACGCCTGCTCCACCGCCCCGTCAAACCGCTGCCGCGCCGCGCCCTCGGCGCTGGCCGCCTGCAGGGCTCGCATGCTGTTCAGCGCCTCGGCGGCATAGGCTGAGGCATCCGCAAGAGTGTCCTGCGCCTGACGTGTCAGGCGTCGCACCTTGCGGCCCGAGGCCATCAACGGCAGCACGATGATCGGGATGGCGACCAGCACGAGACCGGACAGGCGGGGGCTTGTGACCACCATCATCGCCACCGAGCCGATGCACATCATGAGATTGCGCAGGGCCGTCGAAGCGGAAGCGCCCACGGCGGATTTCAGCTGCGTGGTGTCGGCGGTGAGGCGGGAGGTAAGTTCGCCGGAGCGGGCCGAATCGTAGAAGGTGCCGTCCAGCGTCACGAGGCGGGCGAACACCGCCGTACGCAGGTCCGATACGATCCGCTCACCGAGAGTGGTAACAAGATAATAGCGGCAGGCCGAGGCGAGGGCGAGCACCGCGGCCACCGCCACGAGCACCCCGAAATATTGGTCCACAAGGCCGGCATGATCCTCGGCAAAACCAAAATCGATCATGCGCCGCACGGCGATGGGCAGCGCGAGCGTCGCGAGCGCAGCGGCAAGAAGGGCGCAGAGCGCAGCCGCGACCCGACCTCGATACCGCTTGAGATATGGCGCCAGACCGGCGAGCGGCTTCAGGTCTCGCCTGCGCTTTTGAGCGTCGGCGCGGGTGTCGGAGCTGTCGACAGGGGCAGATGAGGTGTCGGCTTGTGTCAAGGCATCCACTCGGCTATAGACCCGCCACTTCCGTCAGGAACCGAAATTGACGCTGCCCTCCCTAGCGGGGCGGGCGTGGCGATAAAGGATTGAACCAATGAAGAGCGACATTCACCCCGATTACCACTTCATCAAGGTGGTGATGACGGACGGTTCCGAGTACACGACCCGGTCGACCTACGGCAAGGAGGGCGACACCCTTCAGCTCGACATCGATCCGCGCACCCATCCGGCGTGGACCGGCGGCAGCCAGCAGCTGATGGACCGCGGCGGCCGCGTGTCCCGCTTCAAGAACAAGTTCGGCGCGCTGCTCAAGGGCTGATGCCGCCGGGGCGTTCGGGCCCCTGCTGCCGCTGCGGTGCTGCGCGCCTCCGCCGCAGCGACGCAAACGCACAACCGCCCTCCTCCGAGGTCGGAGACCCGTCAGGGAATGACAAGTTCAAGCCGCGGGCGGCCCTGCCGCCGTCGCGGCTTTTGCTTTTGGGCGGCTCCAGCGTCCCCCTCCGGGATCACCGCCAGCTGGGCGGCGACACCATCGGCGAGGGCGGCCAGATCGAGCGCGGCAAGGCGCGCGACCGCCGGCAGACGCACCATCACATGTGCGGGAAGTATCAGCGCCAGCGGCGCCGCGGCAGCTGCCACTTCCGAGCAGGACATGGACGCTTCGTCCCGGCTTAGCAGCAGCACCAGTCCCGCCGCGATGTCGGAGCGGAGGCGCGCCAGCGCTTCCGCATCGGCTGGCAGAAGCGTCGAGGGCGCCAGACGCGCTTCGGCCGCCGCGAGGCGTTCAAAGCCGCGAGCGATCCCGCCTCCCCTACCCTGCTCCTGATCCACTGCCCGCTCCGTCGAAGGAACCGGCATCAAGCGCGGAGCCGGTGCCCCCGTAAAGAGGAGCGGCTCCGATCAGACTGGGGATATCGGGGGCTGGCCAAAGAAGAGCCGCCTTACGGCGGCTCGAAGTCCGACAGGGAGAGTTGCCAGAAGTCCGGGGAGGATCTTTTCCGACGGACAACTCCAAGATGCGCGCGGGTTATTGACGCGGCGTTAACACGAACCCGCTAGCCGCCCATCCCGCGCGAACAGAGCCGGCACGATCGCAGTCCAGCAGCCGGGCCGCCGTCCTAAAGCTTGAAGGCTGCGTCGGCCGCCGCGCGGGAGGCGCGCTTGGAGACGAGCGCCGCCTCCAGCCGCGCGATCTCCGCCTTCAGCGCGGCTATGCGCGCCTCAATCTCGTCCACAGACAGGCGCGACACGTCCGCGCCAGCCAACGGATCGGCAGGCCTCGGCTTGATCTCCTCATCCATTGGCTTTGCTCCTCCCCTTCCCTATTCTCCGCGGCGACCGCCGCAGCCTCAGGCGCGGTTGCCTCCAGTCGGATCCCCCTATTTTGCGCGCCGCGGCCGGGCTGGGAAGAGCCTCGTGCCGCCGCCCTTGCCGGAGCCTTCCATGTCCAGCGCCGCCGCCCTGCCCGAGACCATGACCGCTATCACCGTCAGCGCCCCAGGCGGCCCCGAGAAGTTGGTGCCCGGCCCCCGGCCGGTGCCCAAGCCCGCGCCGGGCGAGGTTCTGGTGAAGGTGGAGGCGGCCGGCATCAACCGGCCGGACGTGATGCAGCGCAAGGGGCTCTACCCGCCGCCCCCTGGCGCGTCCGATATTCCCGGGCTCGAGATTGCCGGCACCGTGGTGGCGCTGGGAGAGGGCGCGAGCACCTACAAGATCGGCGACAAGGTGTGCGCCCTCGTCACCGGCGGTGGCTATGCCGAATATTGCCCCGCCCACGAGGCCACCACCCTGCCCGTGCCCGAAGGCCTCTCCATGGCCGAGGCCGCGGCCATGCCCGAGACCGTCTTCACCGTATGGAGCAACATCTTCGACCGCGGCGGACTGAAGGCCGGAGAGACCCTGCTGGTTCATGGCGGAGCGAGCGGCATCGGCACCACGGCGATCCAGCTGGCCAAGGCGTTCGGCGCCCGCGTGGTGGTCACCGCCGGATCGGATGAAAAGTGCGCCGCCTGCGTGAAGCTCGGCGCGGACCTTGCGGTGAACTACAGGACGCAGGACTTCGTCGCGGAGGTGAAAAGCTTCACCGCCGGCAAGGGCGCCAACGTCATCCTCGACATGATCGGCGGTCCTTACATCCAGAAGAATTACGAGGCGGCGGCCCAGGACGGCCGCATCGTCCAGATCGCCTTCCAGCAGGGCGCCAAGGCCGAGGTGGACTTCATGCGCCTCATGCTGAAGCGCCTCACGCACACCGGCTCCACCTTGCGCTCGCGCCCGGTCGCGGAAAAGGCAGCAATAGCCGCCGCTATCGTGGAGCACGTCCTGCCGCTGATCGCCGCCGGAAAGTACCGCCCGGTGATGGACGAGACCTTCCCGCTCACCGACGCGTCCGGCGCGCACGCCCGCATGGATGCGAGCGCGCACGTGGGCAAGATCGTGCTTGTGGTGGTCTAACTCCGGACGAGGCGGGGGATTGCCCCGCCTCTGCCTTCACGGGCGCCAGTCGCGCGGGGGCACGCCGCCCGAGCGCTGGATGGCCTCGATGACCTCCCGCTGGCGGCGGTCGGTGCGCTTCATGTGCACCGCGATGACCGCATGGGCGGAGGGCACCAGGAACATCAACGGGAAGATCAAGCCGAGCAGGATGCACGGCACGATCATCACCAAATTGATGATGGCCGAGATAGGCTGCCCGTTCACCAGCAGGCCGACGGGCGGCAGCAGAGCGGCGAGAATGTAGATCATGGTCTTCCCGGGCCCTCCTTTGAGGCCCAACGTCCATATGGTGTGCCCTGCCCGTGCTGCAAGGATCGGGGCCGGACCATGCGCCGAACGCCGGTTGATCGGGGCGCCGCCTCCGCCTATTGCGGAGAAGGGGAAACGGCGAGGCCCGAACGGACCGGCCCAAAGGTAAGCTGATGCAGCTCAAGGCGCTCCCGCCTCAAGTCCTCATTCCGCTCATTGTCGCCTGCGCGCTCTTCATGGAGCAGGTGGACTCGACCGTCATCGCCACCTCCCTGCCCGCTATTGCCGCCGACCTCGGCGAGGACCCGGTGGCGCTGAAGTTGGCGCTGACCTCCTACCTGCTCTCGCTCGCCGTCTTCATCCCCGCCAGCGGCTGGGCCGCCGACCGCTACGGCGCGCGAACGGTCTTCCGATCGGCGATCGTCATCTTCACTATCGGCTCGATCTTGTGCGGCCTGTCCTCTTCGCTGGCGGACTTCGTGCTCTACCGCATCATCCAGGGCATGGGCGGAGCCATGATGGTGCCAGTGGGGCGCCTCGTCATTCTGCGCTCGGTGCCGAAATCCGAGCTGGTCTCCTCGCTCGCCTGGCTCACCATTCCCGCGCTGCTGGGCCCGGTGTTCGGTCCGCCGCTGGGCGGCTTCATCACCACCTATTTCGACTGGCGCCTCATCTTCTTCATCAATGTGCCGATCGGCGTGCTGGGCGTGTTCCTCGCCACCCGCTTCATCGAGAACGTGCGCGAGGAGGACGTCCCGCCCCTCGATCTCAAGGGCCTGATCCTGTCGGGCGTGGGGTTGGCCGGCCTCGTCTTCGGCTTTGCCGTGCTAGGACAGGAGGTGCTCGTGCCGCAATGGGCGGCGATCGCCATCGGCGTCACCGGGGCATTCTTCCTGTTCCTCTACGTGCGCCACGCCCGAGTCACCCCGCACGCCGTGCTCGATCTGCGGCTGTTGCGCCATGGCACGTTCCGCGCGGGCGTCGTGGGAGGCTCCCTGTTCCGCGTGGGCATCGGCGCCATGCCGTTCCTGCTGCCGCTGATGCTGCAGCTCTCTTTCGGCCTCTCGCCCTTCGCCTCCGGCCTCCTCACCTTCACCGCTTCCGCTGGGGCGATGGCCATGAAGTTCACCGCCGCAAAGCTGCTGCGGCGCATCGGCTACAAGCATGTGCTTATCGCCAATGTCTTCCTGTGCAGCGGCTTCATCGCGATCAATGCGGCCTTCACGCCGCTGACCCCCCACTGGCTCATCGCATCGCTGCTGTTGGTGGGCGGCTTCCTGCGCTCGCTGCAGTTCACGGCCCTGAACGCGCTGAGCTATGCCGACGTGGAGCCGGCCGAGATGAGCCGGGCCACTTCGTTTGCGAGCGTGGCACAGCAGGTCTCGCTCTCGTTCGGCGTCGCCGTGGCGGGCCTGGTGCTGGAAACCATGCGGGCCTCACGGGGCGAGGTGGCGGTGACCCAGGGCGACTTCTCCGCCGCCTTCCTCGTGGTGGCGGCGGTGAGCGCACTCAGCATCTTCTTCTTCATTCCCCTGCCGAAGGATGCCGGCGCCTCGCTCACGGCCCGCAAGCCGGACCTGGACGATCCGCGCAGCGAAGTGCCGCCGGACTAGGCTTCCGCTTCGTCGGTCTCGTCCGTCTCGTGCTCCGCTGCTTCGACCTTCCCCCGGAAACCGGTTGCGAGCACATAAAGCTCGGCCGAATCGGCCCGGCTGGCGGCGGGCTTGATATGACGCACCAGCGCGAAATCGCGCTTGAGATTGGCGAGGAGCGTGCCCTCGGTGCCCCCCTGGATGACTTTGGCGAGGAAGGCGCCGCCCGGCGCAAGCACCTGCCTGGCGAAATCAGCCGCGAGTTCCACGAGGCCAACGATGCGCAAGTGGTCGGTCTTCTTGTGACCCGTGGCGTTCGCCGCCATGTCGGACATCACAAAATCCGCCTGCCCGCCGAGCATCTCCATCAGCCGCCCCGGCGCGTCGGGAGCGAGGAAGTCCATCTGGGCGAAGACGACACCGGGAATCGGGTCCATCTCGAGAAGGTCGATGGCGACGATCTTACCCTGCCCCTGCTCGAGGCCGATCTTCTGCGCCGCCACCTGGCTCCAGCCGCCGGGCGCAGCGCCGAGATCGACGATGCGCAGTCCACGCTTCAGAAGCTTCGCCTTTTCGTCCATCTCGATGAGCTTGAACGCCGCGCGGGAGCGCCAACCCTCGCGCTTGGCCCGCGCCACGTAAGGGTCGTTCAGCTGGCGCTGAAGCCATTTCTGCTGGGAGGTGGTGCGGCCGCGCGAGGTCTTCACGCGAACCTTCAGCGGCCGGCCGTCCGGCCCACGGGGTGGTGTGGTCACGCTGGGCGGCTTCCGTTCGGCGCGGTCGCGTGGAAGCCGTCGGCTGAGCGGCCGTTCCGCCACACGCCGTCCGCCCGCATCATCTGCACCAGCATCCCCTCCCTCAGCCCGCGATCGGCGACCCGCAGTCGGTCGGCGGGAAATACGCGGCGCACCGCTTCCATGATGGCGCAGCCGGCGAGGACGAGATCCGCCCGCTGGGCGCCGATGCACGGATTTGCCACGCGCTCCTCGAAGCTCATGGTCATCAGACGGTCCACCACCTGCTCGATGTGGCTGGCCCCGAGCCAGGCCCCGTCGACGCGCGCGCGGTCGTAGCGGTCGAGGCCGAGATGGATGCCGGCGACGGTCGTCACCGTTCCCGACGTACCCAGAAGGTGCAGCCGGGCGGGGGCGCGCACGCCCCAACTCTGGCGCACGCCGTCGAGCATGCCACACACCTCGTCCACCATGGTGTGGAACACGTCCGGCGACACCTTCACGCCGCCGTGGCGCTCCGAGAGGGAGACGACCCCCACGGGCAGCGAGACCCAGGAGCGGATGCGGGCCCGCGGCGGGCCATCGTCGCCGGCCGAGCGGCGGCCGAGCCAAACCACTTCGGTCGAACCGCCGCCAATGTCGAACAGCACCGCGCCCTCGCAGGAGGGGTCGACCAGTGGTGCGCACCCGGTCGCGGCAAGCCCCGCCTCGGTGCGGCGGTCAACCACCTCCAGCGTCAGCCCGGTGCGGGCCTCGACCTGCGAGCAGAAGTCCTCGCCGTTGACGGCGGAGCGGCAGGCCTCGGTCGCCACCATCCGGGCGCGGGTGACGCCGCGCAGGTCCATTTTGGCAGCGCAGATTTCAAGCGCGCCCAAGGCCCGTTCCATCGCGCCGTCGCACAGGCGGCCGGACGCGCCAAGCCCTTCGCCGAGGCGAACGATGCGCGAGAAGGCGTCCACCACGCGGAAGCTGCGGGCGGTTGGCCGTGCGATCAGGAGGCGGCAATTGTTGGTTCCGAGGTCGATGGCGGCGTAGATGCCGTGCGGGCTCGGCACCCGCGGCTCGGTCCGGCGATCCTGGGACGGTGCAGACGCGGCACACGGGGCGGCAGGAGGCTGGTCCTCCGGACCACCACCCGTCTCCGCACGCGACGGAGATACCGTTGCCTCGGCAACGGTTCCGCTGCGGCAAGACTGCTCCGGACCCCCACCGGGCCCGTGCGTCTCGTCCCTCATGTCCTGTCCCTCGCCGCAAGGCGGTCCCGTGCGCTCAGGCCGCCGCGAAGGTCCACGGCCGGCTGCGCCTTGCGGCCAGTGTAACAGCGCGACGCCGCTGCGCAATGCCGCGGCGTGCCTTGTTCGTGGTCACGAGGCGATGGGACTCACTCGGCGGCGGCGCGGCCCTTGAGATCGAGGGTCAGGCCGGCGGCGAGGGCGTCGGCGCGGAAGGCCTTCACTGCGTCCAGGGACAGCTCGGCGGCGGTGCGGGAGCCTATGGCGGGCAGCTTCTTCAGCACGTCGGCGGGGGCGGTGATGATGTGGCAGCCCATCTCGTCCGCCTCGATCACGTTCCACACCTCGCGGGTGGAGGCCCAGATGACCTCGACGTTCGGCGTGGCGCGGGAGAGCTCGACCGCGCGGGAAATGGCCGGCTTGTAATCGATGCCCAGATCCGCCAGCCGGCCGGCGAAAACCGAGATAATTGAAGGCGCTCCGCCGGCCAGGGCCTTCACGCCCTCGTCCACCTGGGGGACGTCGAAGATGGCGGTGAGGTTCACCTTCACGCCGTCCTGCACGAGGTCGCGCACCAGTTCGTACAAGGTTTCGCCGCGGGTGGTGGAGACCGGGAGCTTCACATGCACATGCTCGCCCCAGGTGGCGATGACGCGGGCCTGGGCGCGGATTTCGGGGATGTCGTCGGAGAAGACCTCGAACGAGATATGCCGGTCCGGCACCGCTGCGACGAGATCTTTTGCGTAGGCTTCATAATCGGTTACGCCGGCCTTGCGCAGCAAGGAGGGGTTGGTGGTGAAGCCGGCGATGTGGGGCTGCTTCGCCATTTCCACGATCTGCGCCTTGTCGGCGCCGTCGGTGAACAGCTTCACCTTCAGGTCGCTCAGCTTCACGGACATCTCTTCGGCTCCCTTGACGATTTCGGCCATCCTATAGGCGGTTTGCGGCAAATTGGACACCGCCCGGATCGAGAATTCGAACCGGGTGTCAGCCCAGGTTTCCGGGTGGGATATCGGTGGCATTAAGGGGGTGTTCACCATGAGTCGAACGAGCCGGTGTCAGCTGGACCGGCGGCAACCTCCGGGAAAGAACCGGCGGGTCATCCTCGGTGCGGCAGTAGGGGCGGAGGCGTGCGGTTCGCGCACCTGATTACCGTCCAACTGGAAGATCAGGGCATCAAGAGGCGGGCATGGTCTCGACGGACATGGTGGAGCGGATGGCGCGGGCGATGCACGCCTATTCGCAGCAGCGTTATCCGCTGCTGGAGCCGTGGGAGGAACTGTCTCCCGAACGGCGGGCCTACCAGCGCCAGCTCGCCGCCCATGCGCTCCAGGCCCTCACCCCTCACGACGTGATCGAGATCACCTCCCGCGCCGCGCCGGCCATCGTGGCCGTGCCGGTGGACCCGGCGCCCTGGGCGCTGGCGGAGCTGCAGGAAGCCGCCATCTCCGACAACGGCACCGCCATGGATGCCCGGCGGCGCTACCGCTCCTTCCTCGCCACCGCCTCCCTGCCGCTGGCGACCCGCCATGCCGAGGGTGCGGTCTGAGGGACTGCGGGCCGAAGCCGCCCCCCTGAAGCCTATTCCGCCGCCAGCGCCGGCCGGTCGAGGCCGCGGCCGGAGCGGGTAAGGTAGCGGCGGCATTGCTGCTCGCGGTCGTAGCCGAGCATGGTCCCCAGCATGAAGTCCTCTTCCGCCGTCAGGGCGTTGAGCGGCCTTGTGACCAGCGCCCGCGCCACCGCCACGAAGGCATCGCGGCCGAAGAAGAGATTGGCCTTGGCCGGGCTCACCTGCTGGACAAAATGGTCGATGCCCGCCCGCTCCAGCCGCGCCAGAAGAGGCGGCAGGTCCCGCGTCCCCAGCGTCATCAGGAACAGGGGCCGCACGCCCCGCCCCAGCTCGTAGAGATGATGGTGAAACAGACGCTGCGTGGCGCCTGCCTCCTCGCCTGCCGCAAGGCGCACCGGGGCCGGCGGCCAGCCGGGCTCCGCCACGCCCGGCAGTTCGCAGGCGGCCTCTAGAGAATGGTGCTGAGCCATGCGGTCACTCGCTTGTCGGTGAGACCGGACTGGGTGTCCTGGTCGAGGGCGAGGCCGACGAACTTGCCGTCGCGCTCGGCGGTGGAATTGAGAAAGTCGTAGCCTTTGGTATCGGTGAAGCCGACCACCACCGCCTCCAGCGCCGTCACCTCGTCGTAGAGAATGCCCATGGCGTCCACGAAGGAGCCGGGATAGCTTTCCTGGTCGCCGGTGCCGAACAGGGCCACCTTCTTGCCCTTCAGCCGGGCGCCGCGGAGCTTGTCGATATGCTCCTCCCAGTCGGTCTGGAGCGTGCCGTCGCCATAGGTGGGCGACCCCAGGATGAGCAGCTCGCAATTCTCGAAATCGGCCGCGCTCGCCGTCTTGATGTCCACCGCGCGGCCCTGGCACTTCTTGGAAATCCGGGACGCAACGCCCTTGGTGGCTCCGCCGTCGGAGCCGAAGATCACGTTAACAATCATGTCCTCGTCTCTTTATGGAATGATTCAAAAGCAGTCGCCGCAGACTTCGCAAATGACGCAAGCCGACGACCTGGGAAACGGCAATTGTTCGCGATGCAAATGCATCGCATGAACATCATGGCATCAAGGTTTCGTTCAAGACAATGGGGATCGGAGACATTGGAATGTCTCGATGGTGGGCGCTGACCACCGTCGTCGGAGACCGACCGGGCATGACGAGCGGGGCAACGACCTCGAAGAGTGACGCGCACCCCATCCGGCCTTCACCGCCGTCATGGCCGGGCTGGTCCCGGAAGTCGGGCGGTTGGGATGGCGGCGGCGGCGCCGTGAAAGCCGGGCTGAACTCTCGCAACCGTCATCGCCCGGCTCGTCCGGGCGATCCACAGGTGGGATGGTTCGGGTTTTTGCGACAGTGCGCAGGCCGATGGGTGGATCGCCCGGACGAGCCGGGCGATGACAGCGGACAGGTTGAGTGGGGTCTCCGCGCAAGCGCCTTAACGATGATGACGAACGCACGCGCTACGCCGCGTCCCCGCTCTCTCACCTCAGCATGAAGCCGATCGCCAGCGCGTTCGCGATGTCGATGAAGAAGGCGGAGACCAAGGGCAGGATGATGAAGGCGATGGGCGCCGGGCCGTGGGTGCGGGTCACGGCGGTCATGTTGGCGATGGCGGTGGGGGTGGCGCCGAGGCTGATGCCGGTGAAGCCGGCGGCGAGCACCGCCGCCTGATAGTTCCGGCCCATGGCGGGAAACACCACGAACAGGATGTAGGCCACCGCCACCAGCGTCTGCAGCGCCAGCACCATGCCGAGCGCCGGGCCGAGGCCACCGAGGGTCCAGAGCTGCATGCTCATCAGCGACATGGCGAGGAAGATCTTGAGCGACAGGTCGGACACCAGCGCCAGCGCCGGGGTGCGGGCCGGCCACGGCAGGCGGGGGGCGACCCTGGGCAGGATGTTGGTGATGACGATGGCCACCAGCATGCACACCACGAACATGGGCAGCTTCAGGCCGGTCTTCTCCACCACGCCTTCCAGGGCATAGGCGATGATGATGACGAGGTTGAGCGCCAGGATGGTGACGAGAATGTTCTTGTAGTTGACCGAACCGCCCTCCGGCTCGGCCGGGGTGTCCGGCAGGCCCACCATGGGGGCGTCGTCGCCGCTGCCGCGCAGGTTGAAGCGGGAGATGAGCAGGCCTGCCACCGGACCGCCCACGAGGCTGGCGATGACGAGGCCGAGGGTGGCGCTGGCGATGCCGATCTCCAGCGCGTTGGGCAGATCGAACCGCTGCGCGATCAGCGGCGCCCAGGCGATGGTGGTGCCGTGGCCGCCCACCAGCGACACCGAGCCGAGCAGCGGCCCCACGCCATAGGGCAGGCCGAGGGCCGCCGCGCCGCCGACGGCCACCACGTTCTGCAGCACCAGATAGACCACCGTGAGCAGCAGCAGGATCACCAGCGGCCTGCCGCCGGTGGCGAGGTCCGAGACGCGGGCATTGAGACCGATGCCGGTGAAGAAATAGAGCAGCAGCAGGTCGCGGGCGTCGAGATCGAACGTCACCGCGAGGCCCAGCACCTTGTAGGCGAAGAGCGTGGCCAGCGCCGCGATGATGCCGCCGGTGACGGCCTCGGGGATGTTCCAGCGCTTGAGCGGGGTGATGATCTCGTTGAGGCCGGCGCCGAGGAAGTAGACGAGGATGGCGATGGTGAAGCTCAGCAGCCCCGAAACCTCGAACGTCGCTGGCATCTGGCTTCCCCCTGCGCGGCCCTGTCTCGCCCCACCTGTAGCCCATTCCGGGCGGGGCTGAAACGGTCAGGCGCCGAGCCGCCGCAGGGCTTTTCCGGCGAGCACGTCCGTTTCGATGTCCTCCAGCTCCTTCTGCCGGGTCTCCGGCACGTAGGCGAGGGAGATGAAGAGGGAGGCGACGCACACCACGAGGAAGATGCCGATGGTGGCGGCAAGGCCGATGCCCTCCACCACCGAGAGGAAGCTCGCCGCCACGATGGCGTTGAACAGCCAGCTCGTCGCCGAGGCGGCGGCGATGCCCCGCTCGCGGATGGCCGAGGGGAACAGCTCGGACATCAGCACATAGGGCAGCGGCCCGAGGCTCAGCGCGAAGGCGACGATGTAGGCGCACAGCCCGGCGAGCGCCACATAGGGCCAGTCCGCCAGCGCCGCGACGATCACCACGGCCAGGCTCACCGCCATGGCCGCCGAGCCGGCGATGAGCAGCGGACGGCGACCAAGGCGGTCCACCAGCATCATCGCCGCCAGCGTCGCCAGCACGTTCACGAGGCCAAGGCCGAAGGTGGCGGCCAGCGCGGCGACGCCAGCCGGGAAGCCGAGTTCGGTGAAGATGTGCGGGGCGTAATAGAGGATGCCGTCGATGCCGGAGAAGTTCTGCAGCACGAACAGCACGCTGCACAGCACCAGCACCGCCTTGGTGCTGCCGGTGCCGAGCACGGCCCGCCAGTCGCCGGCCGGCACCGCGCCTTCCGCATCGGCGGACGAGATCTCGCCGGCAAGGCCCAGCCGCACCGCCGCTGCCTCCCCCTCCGCGATGCGGCCGCGGGAGAGCAGCCAGCGCGGGCTTTCCGGCAGCAGCAGCACCGCGCACGCGCAGGCCACCGCGATCAGCGCGCCGCCGCCCAGCATCTGATCCCACGCGGCGCGGCCAGTGAGCGCGAGAGGCACCGCATAGCCCAGCAGGATGCCGATGGTGACGGCCAGCTGGAACAGGGACACCACCGCGCCGCGATGGCGGGCGGGCGTCACCTCCGCCGCATACATGGGCACCACCATGGAGGAGAGCCCGACCCCGAGGCCGATGAGGATGCGCGCCACCACCAGCATCCCCACCCCCGGCGCCATCGCCTGCCCGAGCGGCACCAGCGCGTAACCCGCACAGGCCAAAGCCGCGGCGAGCAGGCAGGAGGGGCGACGGCCGATGCGCTGGGAGATGGGGGCGGCGAGCACCGCGCCCACGAAGCAGCCCGCCAGCAGCGAGGTCACCATCATCTCGGTGGCGCGCGTGGAGAGGGCGAACGCTTCGGAAATGGTGCCGACCACGCCGGCGATGGACGCCGTGCTGAAGCCGAACAGCATGCCGTTGAGGAGCACGAGGCCCGCCGTGAGGAAGAGGGTCGTCATTTCATCCGACGGGTAGCTGGGTAGAGCACGCTTCAGGGCAGCGCGCCGGGGCTTGTATGCAGGGCTTGTAAGCGTGACCTTCGGTGGAGCATAAGTACAAAAAACGAGCGGCGATAGGCCCGGCATCTTGCCGGAGCGGCCGCAAGGGAGGGCGCCCAGTGACCGTTTCCGTGGCAACCCACGAACACGCCAATCGCCTCGCCATCGAGGGCGGCGAACCGGTCCGCACCAAGCCCCTGCCGTGGGAACTGCCCGGCGCCCACTGGATCGGCGCGGAGGAGCTTGAGCTCGTCTCCCGCGTGGTGCGCGCCCAGAGCCCGTTCCGCTTCTACGGCCCCGACCTCCAGCACATGGTGGACACGCTGGAGAAGGAATGGTGCGCCGCCTTCGGCCACAAGCATGCGCTGGGCGTCTCTTCCGGCACCGCCGCGCTGACCATCGCCATGTCGGCCCTCGACATCGGCCCCGGCGACGAGGTGCTGGTGCCCGGCTATCTCTGGGTGAGCTGCGTCGCCGCCGTGGTGCGCGCCGGCGCCATCCCGAAGCTGGTGGACGTGGACGACTGCTTCACCCTCGATCCGGCGGATGTGGAGCGCAAGATCGGCCCCAACACCCGCGCCGCTTTGATGGTCCACATGAGCGGCGCGCCCGGCCGCGTCGCCGACGTCGCCCGCATCTGCCGAGAGCGCGGCATCGCCCTCATCGAGGATTGCGCGCAGACCGCCGGCGCCAGCCAGAACGGCAAGGCCGTGGGCACCTTCGGCGACATCGGCATCTTCTCCTTCCAGCTCAACAAGAACATGACCTCCGGCGACGGCGGCATGGTGGTGACGGAGCGGGACGACCTGTTCCGCCGCATCGTCGCCCTGCATGACCTCGGCTATCCGCGCAACGAGAAGGGCCGGCTCGACACCTCGGACGAGAGCTGCCAGCTCTGGGGCGTCGGCGCCCGCATGTCGGAGCTGACGGGCGCCATGTGCCTCGCCCAGATGCGCAAGCTGCCGCAGATCACCGGCAACATGCGCTCGTCCAAGTGGCGCATCCGCAATGCCCTCGCCGACATCCCCGGCCTCGGCTTCCGTACCGTGCCCGATCCCTCCGGCGACACCGGCCCGTTCATGCTGATGACCCTGAAGGACGAGGCGACCGCCCGCCGCTTCGTGGACGCCCTGCGCGCCGAGGGCATCGCCGGGCCGGCCGGCTCGCTCGCCTGCCTCGCCATGCGCGAGTGGGGGATGCACTGGTATTCCAACATCCCGAGCCTCGTGAACAAGCGATCGGACAGCCGCGACGGCTTCCCCTGGACGCACCCGTCCAACGCCTTCGGCCAGAGCTACAGCTACGCCGCTGGCGCCCTGCCGAACTGTGACGACCTGCACGCGCGCGGCGCGCTGCTCACCATCGCCTCCACGCTCACGCCCGAGGACGAGGACGACATCATCGCCGCCGTCCGCAAGGTGGCGCGCGTGGTGCTGGCCTGACGCCCGGACACCGGGCCTTCACGACACAGGGGCCGCGCCGCCGGGCTGTCCGGCGGACGGTAAAGCGCGAAGGGAAGCGCCATGATCTATCTGATCGCCGCCATCGCCGGCCTCGCCGGGGCGCTGTTCGGCTTCGACGAGGGCGTCATCGCGGGCGCGCTCGCGCCGCTGCGCCGGGACCTCGGCATCGATCCCGTTGCGGAAGGGATGATGACGGCGGCGGTGCCCTTCGGCGCCTTCATCGGTGCCATCGTCGGCGGGCGGCTCGCCGCCGCCGCGGGACGCCGCAAGCTGCTGCTGTGGTCCGCCATCCTGTTCATCGGCGGGGCGCTCCTGAGCGCGCTGGCGCACGGGCTGTGGACCCTGACCCTCGCCCGTCTCGTCATCGGCCTCGCGGTCGGCGTCGCCGCCATGATGGCGCCGCTCTACATCTCGGAGAGTGCGCCGGCCAAGGAGCGCGGCATGCTGGTCTCCATCTACCAGCTCGCCATCACGCTCGGCATCCTCGGCGCCTATGTGGTGGGCTACGCCTTCGACGAGAACTGGCGCTGGATGTTCGCCATGGGCGCTGTCCCGGCGGTGCTGCTGTTCGCCGGCATCTTCTCCCTGTCCGACACGCCCCGCTGGCTCGCCATGCGCGGCCGCAGCGCCGAGGCGAAGGCGGCGCTGGCCCGCATGCGCGAGAAGCCGGAGACCGACCCCACCGTCGCCGCCGAATATGAGGAGATCCGCGCCGCCGCGGCCGCCGACGAGGGCCGCAAGGCGACCTTCGCCGATCTCGTCTCCCCGCGCGTGCGCCCTGCGCTCATCGTCGCCATGGGCCTGTTCCTGCTGCAGCAGCTCTCCGGCATCAACGCGGTGATCTATTACGCGCCCACCGTGTTCGAGCTGTCGGGCTTCAGCTCCACCACCACCCAGATCCTCGCCACCGCCGGCATCGGCGTGGTCAACGTGCTGATGACGGTGGTGGGCATGATGCTCATCGACCGGCTCGGCCGGCGCCTGCTGCTGCTCATCGGCTTTGCGGGAACGGCGGTGTCGCTGGGCGCCATCGCCATCGCCGCCGCCACCGGCAGCCCGTCGCTGGGCGTGCTCGCCCTCGCCGGCCTCGTGCTCTACATCGCCTCCTTCGCCATCGCCATCGGCCCGCTGCCGTGGGTGATGATGTCCGAGGTGTTCCCGCTGGACTGCCGGGCGCTGGGCATGAGCATCGCCTCGCTGGTCAACTGGGGCTTCAACTTCATCGTGGTGTTCAGCTTCCCGGTGCTGGTGGCCGATTTTGGCCTGGCCGGGGTGTTCGGCCTCTATGCCGTGGTGTGCGTCGCCGGCCTTGCCTTCACCCAGTGGCTGGTGCCGGAGACCAACGGCGTGAGCCTGGAAGAGATCGAGCGCCACCTGAGGAGCGGGCGGCCCCTGCGCGAGCTCGGCCGCCTGCGCGCGGCCTGAGGAGACCCCATGAGCGAGACCCCTCCCGACGTCCCCCTCGATTTCGAGGCGCTCGTCGTCGCCCTCCTGCCGCTTGGTCCCTACCACGCGGCGCTGGAACCGATGGTGGGCGACCTCGCCCGCATCGCGGCACTAAACACCCAGCTCAACGCCGCCTTCCGCCGCATCGCCGGACGTGCCGGCTTCCCCGGGGGCGACGTGCGTCGCGAGCACCTCGCCGAGGATGGGGAGGCGGTGGCCACCTTCTTTGAATATGTGCATTTCGCCTCGCCCAGCTTCCTGGGCTCGGTGGGGGAATGGCCGCTGGTCGGCGGGCGGCCGCTGGCCGGAAAGGCTTCGGGAGACGCGCATGGCTAAGGCATCGCACTGCGACGTGATCGTCGTCGGCACCGGCGCCGGCGGCGGCATGCTGGCCTATGAGCTGGCGAAGGCGGGCCTCAACGTGGTCTCGCTGGAACAGGGCGGGCGCCTCGCCGACGACCATTTCAAGCGCGTGGACCCGCCGGGCACCCAGCTCGATTTCGGCATCCGCTCCAACACGGTGTGGCCGGCGGAGCCGCACGACAGCCTGTTCGTCCATCCCCTGTTCGAGAAGGGCGCGGACGGCTCCACCGGCTGGCCGGACAACAACTTCCACCACTACCAGATCCTCGCCGTCAACGGCCTGCAGAACCTCTGGAACGGGGTGAGCGTGCGCTTCTCCGCGCGCGATTTCCGGGACTGGCCGATCTCCTATTCGGACCTCGCCCCCCATTACGAGGCGGTGGAGCGGCGCATCGTCGTCTGCGGCACCGAGGAGCAACTGGAGGAGCTGCCGGACGGCGTTTATGTGCCGCCCAAGCCGCTGCGCCCCGCCGACGTGATGATCGTCGATGCGGTGAACGCGATGGACGAGCCCTATTCGCACGCCATCCCCAACCGCAAGGCCATCGACACCCGGCCGGACAGCCCCAACGCCTGCGTCTCCACCGGCATCTGCACCTCCGGCTGCCCCACCGGCGCGGTCTACAAATTCACCGCCCGGCTGCTGCCGGAGATCGAGAAGCTGCCGAACTACGAGCTGCGGCCCGGCGCCAAGGTTGTGCGGCTGCTGCGCGAGCCCGGCACCAAGCGGGTCATGGGCGTCGAATATCGCGACATGGCCACCGGCGAGGCGCGCGTCCTCACCGCCGATCATGTGGTGCTGGCGGCGGGCGCCATCGAGAGCCCGCGCATCCTGTTCAATTCCGCCGATGATGCCGCCCCCGAGGGCATGGGCAACACCACCGGCCAGCTCGGCCTGCGCCTGCAGGACAATCCCAAGGCCGTGCTCTCCACCTCGCTCTGGAAGCTGTGGGGCAAGGGCCGGGACTTCGACATCGGCTATGGCGACCTGCTCATCCTCATGTCGCGCGGCCGGCTGCCGGACGGGGAGGAATTCCCCTTCATCGGCCATGCCATCCACGGCGTGCCGGACGTGCCGCACTATCTCGCCGGCATGAAGCGCTTTCCGCCCTTCATGAAGGAGCGGCTCGCCCGCTTCATGTTCCATTCCTACGTGACGCTCGGCCTGTTCTGCGCCGGCGAGCCGACCCCCGCCAATAGGGTGCGGCCGGGCGCGACGCGCGACCGCTTCGGCGTGCGCCATGTGGCCGTGGACTTCTCCGCCACGCCGCGCGCGGAAGCCATGATGGAGGCCATGAACGGCTGGGGCCGTCAGGTGCTGCGCCACGCCGGGGCGACCTCCATCTATCCCTCGCGCGACAACACCGGCACCGGCATCCACTATGCCGGCACCACGGCGACCACCGCCGACCCCGAGCGGGGCGTGGTGGACGCGGACCTGAAGCTGCACGACCTCGACAACGTCTATGTCTGCGACGGCGGCGTCATTCCCGTGCTGCCGGACAAGCACCTGACCCTCACCATCATGGCGCTGGCCCACCGCCTCGCCGGCCATCTGGTGGAGAAGGCGCGCAGCGGCGCGACGGTCGAGGGGGAGCGCGCCCTCGCCTGAGGCTGAGAAAGGCGCGGTCAGACGCCGCGCGGGCTCAGCCGCGCGGCCTCACCCCTCCGGCACGGCCCCGGCCATGATGGCGCCGGCGAAACCGTTGATGCGGCCGAAGGCGGCGCGGGAGAGGTCTCCCGCCCGCATCACCGCCTCGTGGCAGGCGCCGGGGTCCTGATTGAGGTGCGCCACCAGCGCCGCCGCCAGCTCGCTCTGGCCGATGGCGAGGGTGCGCAGGCCCAGCAGCAGATTGTCGAGATCGGCCCGCGTGAGGGTGAGCCGCAGCGGCGCGTCCTCGGGCAGCCCTGTCCAGCGCGCAATGGCCTCGGGCGCAAGCTGCGCCGGCTCGCTGTGATCGGTCATGAAAATCCCCGTCTGAAATCGTCGGCCGGCCCGAAAAGGGCCGCTTCCGTCAGTCTACACTCTGGTCCTCCGGTGCCGAAACCGTGTCGCCCGCGTTGACGGGCATCAATGCCCCGCCGTCACCGGACCAATATTAAAATACCATTGGGCAGCCGCGCATGCGGCCCGACGGAAAGGCAGGAACGCCATGGCCGATACCCTCACCGATCCCCTCTCCCCCGCCGCCTACGTGGAACGCCAGCGCCCCGGCCGCGCCAAGATGAAGGCGGCCGTCTTCGTCGAGAAGAACCGCATCGTGCTGGATGAGAAGCCCATCCCCGATGTCGGCCCGCTGGACGCCCTGATCCGCATCACCACCACCACCATCTGCGGCACCGACGTGCACATCCTCAAGGGTGAGTATCCGGTGCAGAAGGGCCTCACCATCGGCCACGAGCCGGTGGGCATCATCGAGAAGCTGGGCTCTGCGGTGGAGGGCTTTAGCGAAGGTCAGCGCGTCATCGCCGGCGCCATCACGCCGTCCGGCTATTCCAACGCCTGCCTGTGTGGTCAGTGCTCGCAGGACGGCCCGCGCACGAAGCACGGCTTCAAGGCCATGGGCGGCTGGCGCTTCGGCAACACCATCGACGGCGCGCAGGCGGAATATCTCGTGGTGCCCGACGCCATGACCAATCTGTCCCCCGTGCCGGAGACGCTTTCCGACGAACAGGTCCTCATGTGCCCGGACATCATGTCCACCGGCTTTGCCGGCGCCGAGAGCGGGAAGGTGAAGATCGGCGACACGGTGGCGGTGTTCGCGCAGGGGCCCATCGGCCTGTGCGCCACGGCGGGCGCCAAGCTCATGGGCGCAACGCGCATCATCGCGGTGGATCGGGTGGCCGCGCGGCTGGAGATGTCCCGCGCCATGGGTGCCGATCTCGTGGTGGACTTCTCCAAGGTGGATCCGGTGGAGGAAATCCTGCGCCTCACCGACGGGCGCGGCGTGGATGTCGCCATCGAGGCGCTCGGCCGGCAGGAGACGTTCGAGGCGGCGCTGCGCGTGCTGCGGCCCGGCGGCACGCTCTCCTCCCTCGGCGTCTATTCGGGCGACCTCAGGATCCCGCTCGACGCCTTCGCGGCGGGGCTCGGTGACAACGCCATCATCACCTCGCTCTGCCCGGGCGGGAAGGAGCGCATGCGGCGGCTGATGGACGTGGTCGCCTCCGGCCGGGTGGACGCCCGCGCCCTCGTCACCCACCGCTTCAAGCTGGATGAGATCGAGGCCGCCTACGACCTCTTCGCCAACCAGCGCGACGGCGTTCTCAAGGTGGCCATCACGCCGTAGGGGGCGGTCTCCCTTCTCCCCTCGCGGGAGAAGGTGCCCTCAGCCGACCGTCATCGCCCGGCTCGTCCGGGCGATCCACGGATGGGCCGGGACGGATCTTGGGAGATCGCGCAGGCGGCCGGGTGGATCGCCCGGACGAGCCGGGCGATGACAAGCCAACGGGGCAGGAGAGGAAGACCATAGTCGGGATATAAGTGGCGGCCCATTCGCTCGAACTGGCCCCTCTGCGAGGCGATCATGACGGCACCGCAACCGCCCCAGAAGACCGCCGGCGACCATGTGGTCGCCGATCAGGGCGCCGTGTTCGCCCTCCTCGCCGATCCCGCGACCCATGGGCTGGCGGAGGAAATCGTCCGCATCGACACCCACGGCGCCGCCGTCTTCCTCGCGGGGCCGTTCGCCTACAAGGTGAAGCGGGCGGTCTTCTTCCCCTTCATGGATTTCTCCACGCTGGAGAAGCGCCGCGCCGCCTGCGGCGCCGAGGTGGAGATATCCGGCGCGGGGGCACCCGGCCTCTATCTCGACGTGGTGCCCATCGTGCGCACCGCCCATGGCCTCGCACTCGGCGGGGATGGCGAGGCGGCGGACTATGCGGTGAAGATGCGCCGCTTCGACACCGACCTCACCCTCGACCGCATCGCCGAACGGGGCGATCTCACGCCCGATCTGGTCAAGGCCGTGGCGGCCATGGTGGGGTGCGCCCACGCCGCCGCGCCCGTGCGCCGGGGCTTCGACACGGCCGGCGCGCTCTCCACCTATCTCGAAGACAACATCGCCGAATTCTCCGCCCGGCCGGACCTCTTCCCGGCCGAAGAAGTGGCCGCACTCGCGGAAACGTCCCGCGCGGCGCTGGCGCGGGTGCGGCCGCTGCTGGCGGCGCGTGCGCAGGCCGGCTTCGTCCGCCGCTGCCATGGCGACATGCACCTGCGCAACATCGTGCTCCTCGACGGCAGGCCGGTGCTGTTCGACGCCATCGAGTTCAACGACGCCATCGCCACCTGCGATGTCCTTTACGACCTCGCCTTCCTGCTCATGGACCTCTGGCAGCGCGGCCTGCGGGATGAGGCCAACGCCATCTTCAACCGCTACCTCTGGGCCAGCGACGACGCCCACATCGAAGGCCTCGCCGCCCTCCCCCTCTTCCTCAGCCTGCGCGCGGGCATCCGGGCGAAGGTGGAGGCGGCGGGGCTTGCGCATCTCAAGGGAGACGAGCGGACGGAGGCGGAGGGGCGGGTCGCCCATTTCTTCCGGGAGACGCTGGCCCTCCTCGGCGGCACGCGGCCCAAACAGTCTCAGTTCGGCAATGTGATCCAGCGGGTGGCTGATCCCTCCGCTCCCCTGCTTTGGGCCGTGGGGGGTCTGTCAGGCAGCGGCAAGAGTAGCTGGGCGGCGAGGATGGCGGCGGGCCTCGGCACGCGGGCGCCCGGCGCGGTCATCGTGCGGTCAGATATCGAGCGCAAGCGCCTGTTCAAGGTGGCGGAAACGGAAAAGCTGCCTCCGGAAGCCTATGCGGCCGAAGTGAGCCCGCGCGTCTATGAGCGGCTGCGGACTCTGGCGCGGCGGGTGCTCGCCAGCGGATATTCGGTCATCGTGGATGCGGTTCATGCGCGCCCGGAGGAGCGGGACGCCATCGAACAGGTGGCAAGGGATACGGGCGTGCCCTTCGCCGGCATCTGGCTCGACGTACCGGCGGAAGAACTGGTGCGGCGGGTGACCGCCCGCACGGGCGATGCGTCAGACGCGGATGCGAGCGTTGTGCGCCAGCAGCTCGGCTATGACCTTGGCAAGATCCGCTGGATAAGAAGCGGACGCGCCCTCAGCACTTCCCCTGCGGCTCAGGCTTCGGATTGACGCCGGAGACCGTATCGGGCTGGCGGGTGGGAGATGCCGGCGTGCCGGCGTGGGGCGTGAGGCCGGTATAGGAGCCGCCGGTGCCGCCGCTCCAGGCGGTGGAGCCTTCGCTGCCGGGCTTGGTGCCGGAATCCGGCCCGTGCGCGGGGGGCGTCGCGGCGGTGTGGGGCGGCTCCTCACAGGCGCCGGTCTGCGCCGCGGGCGCGGCGGTCTGTGCCGAGGCCGGGGCGGGGACGCCGGAGGCCAGAAGAAACATGATGCCACCGACGATGGCCGTGGCGCAGATGCGCGCCGTGCGGGGGGACGGCAGCACGACGGGAGACGGGCGCCGGGGCGCCGCCACAAAGGCGTTCAAGGCGTCGGAATAGGGCATGTCCGTTCTCCTTCCGCCGGGAGAACGACCTGCCACGCCGCATGGTTCCTCGATTCCTGCGCCGGCTTCCCGTCGCGGCTCCGCTTGTCGCCTCAGTCGGCGATGCGCACCCGCCCCGGACCAGCCTCCACGCGGCCGATACGCGCCGCCGCCGGATAGCCCGCCGCGCGGATGTCGGCGAGAAGCCGGTCGGCCTCTTCCCGCGCGCACGCCACCAGCAGGCCGCCAGAGGTCTGCGGATCGGTAAACAGATGGCGCTGCCAGTCGGGCGTGCCTTCGGGCAGATCCACATCGGCGCCGTAGCTCGCCCAATTGCGATGCGAGGCGCCGGTGACGAAGCCCTGCTGCACCAGCGCCTCCGCCTCCGAGAGCCAGGGCAGCGCGGCGCGCTCGATCACCAGCGTGGCGCCCGAGCCGCGCGCCATCTCCAGCCCGTGACCGAGGATGCCGAAGCCTGTCACGTCGGTCATGGCGCTCACTGCCTCTTCCTTGCCGAGGGTCGCGCCGACGCGGTTCAGCTTCGTCACGGAGGCGATCATCTCGTCATAGGCGACGGCGGAGAGCGCCTCCTTCTTGAAGGCGGCGGAGTAGACGCCGACACCCAGCGCCTTGGTGAGGATGAGCGCATCGCCCACGCGCGCCGTGGAATTGCGGCGCAACCGCGCCTTGGGCGCCCGGCCGATGACGGCGAGGCCATAGACCGGCTCCGGGCAATCGATGGAATGGCCGCCGGCCACCGGAATGCCGGCCTCGGCGCAGATGGCCTGCCCGCCGGCGAGGATGGCGCGCACGGTTGCGGTGTCGATCTTGCCCAGCGGCATGCCGAGGATGGCAAGGGCCATCAGCGGCTCGCCGCCCATGGCGTAGACATCCGAGATGGCGTTGGTGGCGGCGATGCGGCCGAAATGGTCGGGGTCGTCCACCATGGGCATGAAGAAGTCGGTGGTGGCGATGATGGCGGTCTCGCCGTCGAGATCGTAGGCCGCCGCGTCGTCCCCCGTCTCGGTGCCCACCAGCAGCCGCTCGAACGGCCCGCCCGGCGCCTGCCCCGCCAGCAGCTCCTGCAGCACGGACGGCGCGAGCTTGCAGCCGCAGCCGCCGCCATGGGCGAGGCTGGTGAGGCGCACCGGCGCGGGCTGGGCGGGAGAAGCGTGGGGCACGTCGAGCATGGGATGGGTTCCCGAAAGGAGGTCGGCCGCGGGGCCGGAAACAATGTCCCCGCCGGGCGACGCTGAGCGCCGCCACGGCGAGGACCACGCCCTGACCGGCGTCTGGGTCACACCGCGATTTCAGCGGCGCGAATGGTGTATTTGAAATTGTCCGGGTCGAGGCAGTCGAGGAGGCCGCCGGCGCTGACGGCCTGCGGATACATCAGGAAGCCGAGGTGCGGCCCGTCGAAGCCGGGCAGCGCCACGTCGTGCGCCGTGTTGTAGGCGAACCAGTTGCCCTCCCACGATCCGAACAGCGCCTTGCGCGCGGCGACCACCTTGGGATCGTCGATGGCGAGCTTGCCCGGGGGCTCCTCCAGCACCACCTTGCGCACGTCGGCGGGGTCCATGGGGGTCCAGCCGAACTCGGAGAGGAACACCTCGGCCCGGCAGTGCTGCGCCTTGGTGACGATCTCGGAATTGGCGCCGAGGCTCTTGTAGCCGAAGCGCGAGGGCACCACGCGCAGGCCGTAGACATCGCGCGCCGGGATGCCCTGCGCCCGCACGAGGCCGACGAACAATGCGTTGAGATCGGCGCACTTGCCGCCGAGATCGCCGCTCTTCAGCAGCGCCGCGATATCGCCGATGCCGCAGCCGCGGGTGGCGGGGTTGCGATAGGTGTTCTCGACGATCCACTGGAAGATCGCGCCCACCTTGTCCAGCTCGGTGGCCTTGCCGGCGACGATCTTGTCGGACGTCGCCTTCACGATGCCGTCGGTGGGGATGAGGTCGGTGGCCTCGGTGTTGCGGCGACGATCATCGGCGGAAAGCGGGGTGGGCTTGCCGGGCTTCGTCAGGTCCACGGCGAAGTCGCGGGTGGTGGCGCGGCTGATGAGCTCCACCTTCGGCGCCGGTTCGCCCTCGGCCCAGGCGACATGCAGCATGTCGGCGCCGGACCGGGCGTCGCGCACGATCTTGGCGCTCTTGGCGTTGGTGGTCCAGCTGTTCTCGCCGGGCTTGAACCAGTCCGGATTGGAGAAGGAGGCCACCGGCAGCCAGGCCTGCACCGTGCCGGCCGGCTTCAGGATCTCCACCGTGGTGGTGATCTGGAAGCTGCGCCAGTTGCCCACCGTGGGGGCGAACACGCGCGCCTCCGGGGCCGCCTGCGCGAAGGCCACGCGGGGCAGGATGGCTGCAGCGCCGGCGAGCGCGCCGGCCTTCAGAAGATCGCGACGGGTGGTCATCGGGTCTGTTCTCCCTGGAACTCTTTCGGCTGGGTTCTTGTGGAGGCCCCCGCCGCGGCCGTGATCGCGGCGGGGGTTTCGGGATCGGCCCAGTCCACTTCGCCCTCCCGGGCGAGCGCGAGACGGCCGGAGATCACGACGAAGCTCGCCGGCAGGAGGCTGACGCCCCAGCCCCGCGCCGCTGCGCGGTTCTGGTCGAGCAGGACCGGGCCGGGCGCGGCGCCGGCGCTTCCCTCGGCGAAGAAGCGGCGGATGCGGTCGGCGGGCTCGGCCACGTCCACCAGCAGCACGCGCACGCCGCTCAAGCGGGCGAAATCGGCGAGGGCGGGAAGCTCGGTGCGGCAGGGCGCGCACCAGGTGGCGAAGAAATGCACGACGGTGGGCGGCGCGTCCGCGGCGAGGCTCACCACCCGGCCGTCGAGCGAATCGAGGGTGAGCGCGGGGGCGGGCGGCCAGCCCTCGACGGTCGCCAGCAGCCCCGGCGGGGCGCGCTCCTCCTCCGCCGCAGGTGCGGCGCACAGGGGGGTGGCCACCAGAACGAGGGCGAGCGCCAGCGCCCCGCGCGCCGGGCGTGGCACGACGGACCCGAGGCGCCGCAGGCGATGCAGCGGCGCGGGAAGTCCTGTACCCGGATGGATAGATTGTGCGCCCCGTCCCGCGGGAGCCGATCCGACCTTCACGCGGGCACTCTGCGTCAGGGTCACGAGCGCGGTCAACGCTCCTTTCCGTGATGTCCGCCACGCTTCGGCAGCGCACAATCAAGCTGAGCCGCAAAACCATATTCCGTTACGGAATAAGCGGTAGCATGGAAACGGCGCCTTCGGCATCGCAACATGCGACAACAAGGCGATTTTCGTTCAAACACGCGGAGTTGCGCGGGCCTAAATTGACATCATTCCAGTTCCAAAATACCGTCCGCTCACGCTGGGTGATCCAGCCCCCGGAGCGGCCCGAAGGCCGCCCGAAACCGTCCCCGGTCGGGGCACGAAAGGTCGGAGGTTTCCTTCGATGAACATGGAGCTCTCGCGGCGCCAGTTTTTGAAAACGGCGGGCGCGGGCGTGGCGGGAACGACGCTGGGCGCGTTGGGATTCGGTCCCATCGAGGAGGCCCTGGCCTCCACCATCAAGCCCTTCCGCCTCGTCAACACCACCGAGGTGCGCAACACCTGCACCTACTGCTCGGTGGCCTGCGGCATCCTCATCTTCTCCAAGGGCAATCTCGCCAAGGGCGAGAAGGCGGACATCACCCATATCGAGGGTGACACCGACCACCCCACCAACCGCGGCACGCTCTGCCCGAAGGGCGCGGCCCTGCTCGACATCGTGAAGTCCGAGCAGCGCCTCAAGCAGCCCATGATCCGGCGCGCGGGCTCCGACAAGTTCGAGAAGATTTCCTGGGACGAGGCGCTCGACAAGATCGCCAAGGCCATGAAGGCGGACCGCGACGCCAACTTCATCGCCAAGAACCAGGACGGCGTGACGGTGAACCGCTGGCTCACCACCGGCTTCCTCGCCGCCTCCGCCACCACCAATGAAACCGCGTTCGCCACCTACAAGGTGGTGCGCTCAACCGGAATTCTGACTTTCGACAATCAGGCGCGCGTCTGACACGGCCCCACGGTGTCCAGTTTGGGCCCAACTTTTGGCCGTGGCGCGATGACCAATTCGTGGACCGACATCAAGAACACGGATCTGGTCGTCATCATGGGCGGCAATGCCGCCGAAGCGCACCCGTGCGGATTTAAGTGGGTCACGGAGGCGAAGGCCACCCGTGGCGCCAAGCTCGTTGTCGTGGACCCGCGCTTCACGCGCTCGGCCGCGGTGGCGGACTATTACGCCCCGATCCGGCAAGGCACCGACATCGCCTTCCTGCTGGGCGTCATCAACTACCTGATCCAGAACGACAAGATTCAGTGGGACTATGTGAAGGCGTTCACCAACGTCGGCTACATCGTCAAGGAAGGCTTCGGGTACCAGGACGGCCTGTTCACGGGCTATGACGAGATGAAGCGGGACTACAACCGCTCCACCTGGGACTACGAGATCGGCCCGGACGGCTATGCGGTCGTGGACGACACGCTCCAGCATCCCCGCTGCGTCTTCAACCTTCTGAAGCAGCACGTCTCCGTCTACACGCCGGAGATGGTCGAACGCATCACTGGCACGCCCAAGGACAAGTTCCTGAAGGTGGCGTCCATGATGGCGGAGTGTTCGTCGCCCACCAAGACGATGACCTCCATGTACGCGCTCGGCTGGACCCAGCATTCCAAGGGCTCGCAGAACATCCGCTGCATGGCGATGATCCAGCTGCTCCTGGGCAATATCGGCGTGCGCGGCGGCGGCATGAACGCCCTGCGCGGGCATTCCAACATCCAGGGCCTCACCGACATCGGCCTGATGTCCAACCTGATCCCGGGCTATCTCACGATCCCGACGGAGAAGGAGCCGGACTTCAACGCCTATATGTCGACGCGCGGTTTCAAGCCGTTGCGTCCCAACCAGATGAGCTACTGGCAGAACTACAAGAAGTTCTTCGTGTCGTTCCAGAAGGCCATGTGGGGTGCGTCGGCGACGGCGGACAACAACTGGGCCTACGACTACCTGCCGAAGCTCGACGTGCCGTCTTACGACATCCTGCGCGCGTTCGAGATGATGAAGCAGGGGAAGATGAACATCTACTTCTGCCAGGGCTTCAACCCGCTGCAGGCCTTCCCCAACAAGGCCAAGCTCGCGGAAGCGCTCGGCAAGCTCAAGCTCCTCGTGATCATGGATCCGCTGGAGACCGAGACCGCGCGCTTCTGGGAGAACCACGGCGTCTACAACCAGGCCGATCCGTCGAAGATCCAGACGGAGGTCATCCAGTTGCCCACCACCTGCTTCGCCGAGGACAACGGCTCGCTGGTGAATTCGGGCCGCTGGCTGCAATGGCACTGGGCCGCCGGGACCCCTCCGGGCGAGGCCAAGACGGACATCTACATCATGGCGCAGCTCCATCTGCGCCTGAAGGAGATGTACAAGAAGGACGGCGGCGCGTTCCCCGATCCCATCGTCAACCTGACGTGGAACTACAAGGACCCGCACGAGCCCTCGCCCGAAGAGCTTGCGAAAGAGCTCAACGGCTACGTGGTTTCGGACGTGCTCGACCCCAACGACCCCACCAAGAAGGTCCTTGAGGCGGGCAAGCAGGTTCCGACGTTCGGCGTGCTGCGCGACGACGGCACCACCGCGGCGGGCTGCTGGATCTATTCCGGCTGCTACACCGAGGCGGGCAACATGATGGCGCGCCGGGACAATTCCGATCCGGACGACACCGGCGCCTACCTGAAGTGGTCGTTCGCCTGGCCGGCGAACCGCCGCATCATCTACAACCGCGCGTCCGCCAACATCGACGGCAAGCCGTGGGACGACACCCGCAAGCTGATCTGGTGGGACGGGGCCAAGTGGACGGGCTACGACGTGCCCGACATCGCCCCCACCGCCAAGCCGCAGGATGTGGGCCCGTTCATCATGAACCCGGAAGGCGTCTCCCGCCTGTTCACCCGGGGCATGATGCGGGACGGACCGTTCCCGGTGCATTACGAGCCGTTCGAGAGCCCGGTCGCCAACCTGATCGCCCCCAAGGTGCGGGGCAACCCGGTGGCGCGCGTGTTCAAGGACGACTTCGCCCAGTTCGCCGACGTGGCGTCGAAGGAGTTCCCCTATGCGGCGACCTCCTACCGGCTCACCGAGCACTTCCACTACTGGACGAAGAACAACCACGTGAATTCGGTGCTCCAGCCCGAGTTCTTCGTGGAAATCTCCGAGCAACTGGCGAAGGAGAAGTCGATCCAGAACGCCGGCTGGGTCCGCGTGTGGTCGAAGCGGGGCTCCGTCTTCGCCAAGGCCTACGTGACCAAGCGCATCCGTCCCCTGATGGTGGACGGCAAGCCCATCCACGTCGTCGGCATCCCCATCCACTGGGGCTTCGTCGGTGCCGCCAAGAAGGGCTTCCCGGCCAACGTGCTCACCCCGTTCGTGGGTGACGCGAACATCGAGACGCCGGAGTTCAAGGCGTTCCTCGTCAACATCGAGCCCTCCACCGGGCCGGTGGCGTAAGGAAAAGGAGAACCAGCCATGTTTCCTCCGATTCCGAACCCCACCACCGCCCCCGTGGCGCCCAAGCTGAGCGATGCGGACCTCGTCCGCCGCTCGGCCTCCGGTTCCCCCTCGCAGGTCGAGTTCAAGGAGCCGGTGGCCAAGCTCATCGACGTGTCGAAGTGCATCGGCTGCAAGGCCTGCCAGGCGGCGTGCCTCGAATGGAACGAGCTCCATGAGGAGATCGGCACCTTCAACGGCACCTACACCAACCCGCCGGACCTGACGCCCGCTTCGTTCACGCTCATGCGCTTCACCGAGTGGGTGAACCCCGAGACCGACAATCTCGAATGGCTCATCCGCAAGGACGGCTGCATGCATTGCGCCGATCCGGGCTGCCTGAAGGCCTGCCCGGCGCCCGGCGCCATCGTGCAGTATTCCAACGGCATCGTGGACTTCGACCACGCCAAGTGCATCGGCTGCGGCTATTGCGTGAAGGGCTGCCCCTTCAACATCCCGCGCATCTCGCAGGTCGATCACAAGGCCTACAAGTGCACGCTGTGCTCGGACCGCGTGGCGGTCGGCCAGGGTCCCGCCTGCCAGAAGGCGTGCCCCACCCAGGCCATCGTCTTCGGCACCAAGACGCAGATGAAGCAGTGGGCCGAGGGCCGCATCAAGGATCTGAAGTCCCGCGGCTACAAGAATGCGGGCCTCTACGATCCGCCCGGCGTGGGCGGCACGCACGTGATGTACGTGCTGCAGCACGCCGACAAGCCCTCGATCTATGCGGGCCTGCCGGACAATCCGCGCATCAGCCCCATCGTCGAGGCGTGGAAGGGCGTGACCAAGTATGTGGGCCTCGGCGTCATGGGCTTCGCCGCCCTCGCCGGCGCGCTGCATTACCTCGTCAACGGCGCCAACAAGGTGTCGCCGGAAGACGAGGCGAACGCCGAGAAGCTGGCGGCTGAGAAGCTGTCGTCCGGAGGCCGCTCATGAGCGCACCCTACGATCTGGAAAAAGGCGACGCGGTTCATCCGGGTCGCCCGGTGCAGGTGGACCGCTACACGGTGGGCGCCCGCATCAACCACTGGGTGACGGCCATCAGCCTGATCCTGCTGGCGATTTCCGGCCTCGCCCTGTTCCACCCCAGCCTCTATTTCCTCACCGGCCTGTTCGGCGGCGGGCAGATGACGCGCACCATCCATCCCTGGATCGGCGTCGTGCTCTTCTTCTCCTTCGCCGGCATGTTCCTGCGCTTCTGGAAGGCCAACCTCTGGAAGAGCGAAGACGGCACCTGGATGCGCCGCATCCGCGATGTCATCGCCGGCCATGAGGAAAAGCTGCCGGAGCTCGGCAAGTACAATGCCGGGCAGAAGATGGTGTTCTGGGGCATGAGCCTGCTCATCGCGGTGCTCATCACCTCGGGCGTGGTGATCTGGCAGGTCTATTTCGCCTCCTATACTACCATCGAGCAGCAGCGCATCGCGCTTCTGGTGCATGCGCTGGCGGCGGTGGCGATCATCTGCGTGTGGATCGTCCACGTATACGCTGCCATCTGGGTCAAGGGCACCATCAGCGCCATGACCCGTGGACAGGTGACGGGTGGCTGGGCGTGGCGGCACCACAGGAAGTGGTTCCGCGAGCTGGTCGGCTCCCGCAAGTCGGGCACCCGCGGGACTCCCGCGGAATAGGTCTTGGCTCTATAATGGCCTCCCGGCCGCCGCGTGCGACCGGGAGGTTCATGCCCGTCCACGTGACCCGTGAGGTTCGTGAGGTCCATCATGTCGCGTACCTTCGGCCCCGCGTCGGCGCCCATTCCCGATCCCTCCGTGCTGGAGGGCGTGACCGCCCCGACCTTCGCCTATCTGCCGGACCCCTCGACCCTGTTCGCGCGCCGCGCGGCGCGGTTCCGGCATCTGGCGCAGAACCATCCCCTGTCGCCCTATCTCACCTTCCTCGCCGGCCTCAGCGAGGCGCAGCACGCCGCCGTTGCCGCGACGCCCGCGCCCGAGCCGGTGGAGGCCGCCCAGGTCGAGCGCGCCCGCGCCAACGAGATGCCGCCCCTCGACCGCAGCCATTTCACCCCCGACGCCGCCTTCGACACGCTGTTCGAGCGGGCGCTGGCCGAGGCGACCAAGATCGAGCAGCCGGAAGCCGCCCGCACCGCGCTGGAGCGGGTGCGCATGGCCTCCGACGTGGCGCGCGGCGAGATGATCCGCAACGTGCTCGCCTCCTCCATCCCGGAGGAAGCGCTGGCCGAGCACCTCTATGTGGCGGCGGCGCTGGAAGCCCATTTCGCCCGCCTCGCGTCGGAGCTTGACGCCACAAGGCTCGTGCCGGTGGGCGATGGCGTATGCCCCACCTGCGGCGGGCCGCCGGTGGGCAGCCTCATCGTCAACTGGCCGACCTCCCATGGCGCCCGCTACTGCGCCTGCGCCTTGTGCGGCACGCTGTGGAATTTCGTGCGGGTGCGCTGCACCGCCTGCGGCTCCACGGCCGGCATCGGCTATCAGGAGGTGGAGGGCGGCAATGGCGCGGTGAAGGCCGAGACCTGCGACACCTGCCACGCCTATTCCAAGGTGTTCTATCTCGCGCAGGACGACGGCCTCGATCCCGTCGCCGACGACGTGGCGAGCCTCGCCCTCGACATCAAGCAGAAGGAAGGCCCCTACCGGCGCGCCGCCTTCAATCCCTTCCTCCTCGGCTATTGAGGCGCGGGATGACGAACGCCCCGGCGGCCCTCGCCCCCGCTCCGCCTATGCGCCTGCTCCCCTCCGTGGATCAGGTGCTGAAGGCCGAGGCCGCCCGCGCCGCGGTGGAGCGGCACGGCCGGCAGGCGGCGACGCAGGCGGTGCGCGACGCCCTCGACGAGCGCCGCGCCGCGCTCAAGGCCGGCGCGGGTGCGCCCGCGACGCCCGAGGAGATCGCCGCCGCCGCCCTCGCCCGGCTCGATGCCGCCGCCGCGCCCAGCCTGAAGCCGGTGTTCAACCTCACCGGCACGGTGCTGCACACCAATCTCGGCCGCGCCATCTTCGCGGAGGAGGCCATCGAGGCCGCCACCCGGGCCATGCGCAACGCCGTGTCGCTGGAATACGACCTCGACGGCGGCCGCCGCGGCGAGCGCGACGACCATGTGCGCGGCCTCATCTGCGAGCTGACCGGCGCCGAGGACGCGACGCTGGTGAACAACAACGCCGCCGCCGTCCTGATTGTGCTGAACACCCTGTCGCCGGGCAAGCCGGCTCTGGTCTCGCGCGGCGAGCTGATCGAGATCGGCGGCGCCTTCCGCATGCCGGAGATCATGCGCCGCGCCGGCGCGGAACTAGCCGAGGTGGGCACCACCAACCGCACCCACCCGCGCGACTATCGCGACGCCATCGCCCCCGAGACGGGGGTGATCCTGAAGGTCCACACCTCCAACTACCGCATCGAGGGCTTCACCGCCGAGGTGCCGCCCCGCGACCTCGCGGAGATCGCCCGCGCCGGCGGCGTGCCGCTGGTGAACGACCTCGGCTCCGGCACGCTCGCCGACCTCTCCCGCTACGGCCTCGTCCATGAGCCCACCGTGCGGGAGGCGCTGGCGGAGGGGGCGGACATCGTGACCTTCTCCGGCGACAAGCTGCTCGGCGGCCCGCAGGCCGGCTTCATCGTCGGGCGGCGCGATCTCATCGCCCGCATCAACAAGAACCCCATGAAGCGGGCGCTGCGGGTGGACAAGGTGCGCCTCGCCGCCATCGAGGCGACGCTGCGGCTCTACCGTGATCCGGACCGCCTCGCCTCCCGCCTTCCCACACTTCGCTACCTCACCCGCTCGCGCGATGATCTCGCCGCCCAAGCTGCCCGGCTGGTGCCGCACTTCGCGCGCACCCTCGGTGATCGCTTCACCGTGGAGAGCGTGCCCTGCCGCAGCCAGATCGGCTCCGGCGCGCTGCCGCTGGAGACGCTGGAGGGCGTGGGCCTTGCCATCCGCGCCCGCGACGGCAGCGGCGGGGCCATCGGCCGGCTCGCCGATGCGCTGCGCCGCCTGCCGGTTCCGGTCATCGGACGGATTGACGATCAGGCGCTGGTGCTGGATGTGAGATGCCTTGAGGACGAAGCGGCGCTTGTCGCGTCCGTGACCGCTTTGGAGGGGGCACATGAGCTGGCTTGACCGACTGAAGGGCAAGGGCGGGGGACCGGACGAACCGGAAGGCCCGACCGACGCGCCGCAGGATCGCCCGGTTCAGGATCGCACGCCGCCCCGCCCCCCGCACGCCCATCCGCCCATGCCCCGGCTGCAACGGGCCAGCGAGCGCCGCCCGGCAAGCGAGGCCGAGGTGGACCTCGACGCCCTGCTCGGCGACATCGCGAGCGGCCTTGCGCCCACGCGCCCCGTAGCCCCGGAGGAGCGCCCCGCCGCCCCCGCGCCGCGCCGCCCCCGCCTCGGCGAGCGCATCTGGGAGGAGAACCCCTTCGCCCCCGTCTCCGAGCCGGAGCCGGCCGCACCCGCCGTAGCGCCGCCCGTCGTCCCGCCACCCGCGCGCGAGCCGGAGGCCCCGGCGGTGGAGCTGAATTTCGAGGAGATCGTGTTCGCCCGCGCGCCGAGCACGCCGGCGGAAGAGCCGGCGCCGCCCGCCTTCGAGGTCCCCGCGCCCGAACCTGCGCCGCATGTCGCGGCACCTCAGGTCGCGGCACCCGAGGTTTCGGCACCCGACTTCGTCGAGACCTACGCCGCCGAGGCAAGCTATGCCGCGGTCTCCTACACCGAGCCCGCCTTCACCGAGGCGCCGCCGGAAGAGCCGGTCGCCGATCTCCGCACGCCCGAGGAACTGATGGCCGAGGCGCTGGCGGCGGCCACTGCCGGCCAGTATGAGGCCGCGCTCAACATCTGGGAGCCGCTGGCCCGCGCCGGCAATGCCCGCGCCCAGAACAATATCGGCGCCTGCTTCGTGGACGGCCTCGGTGTCGACCAGGACCTCGACCTCGCCCGCCGCTGGCTGGAACTGGCCGCCGAGGGCGGCGATCCGGTGGGCCGGCGCAACCTCGCGACCCTGTTTTTCAAGGGCCAGGGCGTGGCGCAGGACTATGCCCGCGCCGCCAACCTCTATCGCGCCGCCGCCGAGGATGGCGATGCCCCCGCGCAGGACATGCTGAGCTGGATGCTGCTGGAGGGCGAGGTGATGCCCCCCGACGCCACCGAGGCCCGCCGCTGGGCGCTGGCCGCGGCCGAGCAGGGCATCGGCTCCTCCATGACGCGGCTCGGCATGATCGCCCACAATGCGCTGGGCACCGATCGCGATCCGGTGGAAGCCGCCCGCTGGTGGCGCAAGGGCGCCGAGGCGGGCGACGCCGACGGGCAGGCCATGCTCGGCGCCGCCTACCATCTCGGCGCCGGCGTGCCGCACGACAAGATCGCCGCCTTCGCCTGGCTGCTGCGCGCCCGCGCGGGCCACAGCGCCCTCGCCGATCGCTTCTTCGATGCGGTGCAGGCCACGCTGAACCCGGAAGAGACCGCCGCCGCCCAGCGCCGCGCCGCCATTCCGCTGGGGGAGCTGCCCTAGGTGATCATCGGCACGGCCGGACACATCGACCATGGCAAGACCACGCTGGTGCGTGCGCTCACCGGTGTCGATACCGACCGCCTGAAGGAGGAGAAGGCCCGCGGCATCTCCATCGACCTCGGCTTCGCCTATCTCCCGGTGGGGGAAGAGGTGTTGGGGTTCGTGGATGTGCCCGGGCACGAGAAGTTCGTGCACACCATGCTGTCCGGCGCGGGCGGCATCGATTTCGCGCTGCTGGTGGTGGCTGCCGACGACGGGGTGATGCCGCAGACGCGCGAGCACCTCGCGATCCTCGATCTGCTCGGCATCGATAAGGGCATCGTCGCCCTCACCAAGGCCGACCTCGCCGATGCCGACCGCCTCGCCGCGGTGGAAGCCGAGATCACCGCTCTGCTCGCCCCCACCGGCCTTGCCGGCGCGTCCATCCTGCCCGTCGCGGCGGCGCGGGGCGATGGGGTGGAGGCGCTGCGCGAGGCGCTGGTGGACGCGGCGCGCGCCCTCGGCCAGCGGGCGGGTGGCGGGCGCTTCCGCCTCGCCGTGGACCGCAGCTTCACCCTGTCCGGTGCCGGCACGGTGGTGACGGGAACCGTGCTTTCCGGCGCGGTGAAGGTGGGGGACCGGGTGACGGTGAGCCCCTCCGGCCTCTCCGCCCGCGTGCGCTCCATCCGCGCGCAGGATCGCGTGGCCGAAACCGGCGTCGCCGGCGACCGCTGCGGCATCAACCTCGCCGGCGAGGCCATTTCCAAGGATGCCATTTCCCGTGGCGACGTGGTGCTGGACCCGGCGCTTCACGCCCCCGCCGACCATATCGACGCCGAGCTGAAGGTTCTGGCCAGCGAGCCCCGCTCCATCGCCCAGTGGCTGCCGGTGCGCCTGCACCATGCCGCGCGCGAGGTGGGCGCGCGCCTCGTGCTGCTCGGCGATGCCATCGCCCCCGGCGGCACCGGCAAGGTGCAACTGGTGCTGGAGGCGCCCATCGCGGCGGCGGCGGGGGACCGCTTCGTCATCCGCGACACCTCCGCCCAGCGCACCATTGGCGGTGGCCGCTTCCTCGATCTGCGCGGCCCGCGCCGCAAGCGCCGCACGCCCGAGCGCATCGCCCAGCTCGATGCACTGGCGCAGCGCGATCCCGCCGAGGCTTTGGCCGGGCTTCTGGCCGTGCCGCCGCACTTCGCCGACCTCGACGCCTTCGCCCGCGACCGGGCGCTCTCTGCCGATGAGGTGGAGGCGCTGGTGGCCCGGCTCGATCTCGCCCGGCTCGCCGCGGGCGCCACCACGCTGGCGCTGACGCAAGCGACGCTCGCGAGCTTCTCCGCCAGCGTCATGGCCGCCCTCGACGCCTTCCACGGGGAGAATCCGGACCTGCCGGGCCTCGGCCGGGAGCGGCTGCGCATGATGCTGGAGCCGCGCCTGCCGGCCGCCGCCTTCCTCGCTGCGCTCGCCGCATTGCCCGCCGGCACCATCCGGCAGGAGGGCGCGTGGGTGCGGCGGGCGGACTTCTCGGTGAAGCTCGCCGCCGCCGACGAGGCGCTGTGGGCGCGCATCAAGCCGCTGCTCACCGGCGAGGAGCGCTTCCGCCCGCCCCGCGTGCGCGACATCGCCGGCCTCCTCGCCGTGCCCGAGCCGGAGGTGCGGCGGCTCATGAAGCTCCTCGGCCGCATGGGCCGGGTGGACGAGGTGGCCCACGACCACTTCTTCCTGCGCCCGGTGGTGTCGGAGATGGTGGAGATCATCACCCGCCTCTCCGGCGAGCGCATGAAGGACGAATTCACCGCCGCCGCCTTCCGCGACGAAGTGCAGAACGGCCGCAAGGTGGCAATCCAGATCCTCGAATTCTTCGACCGTCACGGCCTCACCTTGCGCCGTGGCGATCTGAGGCGCATCAATCCGTTCCGGCTGGACCTGTTCGCCGGAGCGGCGGACGATGCGCCTGATATCACCGCGGCGGCGCCGTCGCGGGGAAGAGAAGCGTCCCTGGTGGGGCGTCCGGACTTCAAATCCGGGAGGGGCCGCGAGCCGGTCCTTGGTGGGTTCGACTCCCACTCTCTTCCGCCAAATTCCCTTGCACCAAATTCCACTGCGCCAAATCCGAAGCCCCCCGCGCCCGATGCGCGCCCCCGCAGCTACGGGAAGGGATCATGATCCCCGAGACCACACGGCCCGCCCCCCACGCCGAGGCCGCCCCCGATCCCGCCATCGAAGCGCGCGCCGCCGTCCTCGCCCGCCTCGACGCGGCGAAGGTCGCGGCCGACGTGGCCGAGACGGCCTATCGCGCCGAGGCCGCGCGCCGCACCGAGGAACTGGCGCGCGAGCGGGCCCATGCCTGGCGCCGGGCCGACCTGATGCGGTCCCTCGCCGGAACGCTCGACGGCATCGGCGATGCCGAGATGGCGGTTGCCGCCGGTCAGGCGCTGCTGCGCGCCCGGCTCGGCTGGTCCGACGACAGCGAGGCCCGCGCCGAGGTGCTTGCCCGCTTTGCCCCGGTCGCCGTGGCGCTGTTCGAGATGGAAAGCGAGGCCGCGCCCGAGGCGGCGCTCGCCGCGTTCGAGGAGTGGTACGCCACGACGCGGCAGAGCGCCTTCTGGTACCTGTTCGAGCACTACCTCCCCGACACGCCCCTCGTGGATTTCTGAAAGCCGATGGCCACCGATTTCGACGACTGGCTCACCCGCACCTTCGCCGACCACGGCAGCTTCACCGCGCTGGTGGTGCTGGTGCGCATCGCCGAGCCGGAGGTGAAGCCCCTCGCCTCCACCTTCCTCAACATCATCGGCGACGAGGTGGACTGGGCCGGCATGATCGCCCTGTTCGCCGGCTCCCGTCAGGCCTGGGACGGCGCCGCCTTCTTCGCGCAGGTGGAAGACGGCGGGCCGCTGGAAAACGCCGAGGCCCGCGGCCGCCTGCGCGCGCTGGAACAGCGCATCCGCGAGAACCGGCTGGTGCTGAACGAAGGCGATTTCTTCGACACCTTCGGCCGGCGGCTCAAGGTGGAGGAGATCGCGCCGAACTGAGGGGCGGGCCGGCTGCAGGGTTTGGAACCGTCATGCCCCGGCTTGTCCGGGGCATCCACGTCGCCGCCTGCTCGATGCCGCCATACGCCGCGCCGGCGGAGGGGTGGATCCCCCGCACAAGGCGGGGGATGACAGGAGGAAAAGCTGGCGCATTACAATCGGCCGCCGCTTTCCGGCGGGGTCGCCTCCCCCCTCCCCTACTCGATGGGAAAATCGAAATAGGTGTCGGGGAAGGGCTCGTCCTTCAGGGTGAAGTGCCACCATTCCTTGTCGAACGGCTTGAAGCCGTTCTGCGACATCAGCTCGGCCAGCAGGCGGCGGTTGGCGCGCTGGGCGGCGGTGACGGCGGCGGAATCGGGCCAGGAGCGCGGGCTGAACAGGTCGAAGGGCGTGCCCATGTCGAGGTCGCGCCGCGTCGCGAGATCGAACAGGGTCAGGTCCAGCGTCGAGCCGCGCGAATGGCCGGAGCGGGCGGCGATATAGCCTTCCGCGAACAGGTCCTTCTTGGCGACATCGGGATAATAGGTGGGCTTGGTCTTCTCGTCGGCGAGATCGCTTGCCCAGCGGGCGAAATGGGCGACGGCGCGGGCCGGGCGGTAGCAATCGAAGATCCTGAGGCCGAGGCCCTTCCTCTTCGCCTCCGCCGCCACCTTGGCCAGCGCCTCGGCCGCCGGGCGGGTGAGGAAGCAGCGGGCGGCGCCGTAGCCATCCACCCGCGATCCCACGAAATTGTCGCTCGAGAAATAGCGCACGTCGAACACGGCGTCCGGCACCACGCCGGCCACATCCACGAACAGGTCTGGCCGGTCGGTGCGGGCGTCAGCCGCGAGCGGGAGCCCCGCGATGGTGAGGGCGAGGGCGGCGGGCTTCACCAGGCGATCCATCAGGGCTTTGGCCATGCTGCGTTGCATGGCTGGAGCATAAGGCGCGGGTCGGGCGCCCGCCAGCGCCGCCTCACCTCATGCGCGAGGGCGGTTCCGGCACATCGACGGGATCGCGCAGCGGCGGCGGCTCCGGGATCGGGTCCTGGCGCGGCTCGCGGGAGGGGTCTCCCTCGGGGAGCGGGGGCAGGTCCGGCCCCGGCTCCGGAAACTCCGGCGGGTCCTCCACAGGATCGGGGGGCAGGATGGGCGGCTCCGGGGGACGGCCGGGCTCGGGCGGGGGGAACGGGCCGCCGATCAGGGCGGCCAAGCCTGAAGAGGAGGACCGGCCGCCCATCCGGGCGGCCGTATGGGTTTCAGCGCCGGAGCGCAGCGGAGAGACGCGGGCGAAAAGGTTCATCCCGGGCCAACGCCCGGGCTTCCCCGCTGTTCCCGCGCCCCGCCTGCGCTCAGGAGAAGAAGGACGTGATGGTCTGCCAGATGCTCTTCTTGGGCGCGGCAGTGGCGCCGGCCTCGGCGGGCTTGGCGTCGGTGGAGATGGTGCCGGGCGCCGCCTGCGATTTGGCCACCGCTTCCGGCGAGAAGACGCCGGCGAAGGCCGGGATCTTGGCGAGGGTGTCGGGGCCGGCCATGCCGTCCGCGTCGAGCCCGTTCTTCTCCTGGAATTCCTTCACCGCCTTGGCGGTGCCGGGGCCGAAGGCGCCATCGGCGGCGATGCCCAGCGCCGTCTGCAGCTTCTTCACCGCCTCGCCCTTGGTGCCCACGGTGAGCAGCACCAGTTCGGGCAGGCCGAGGGCCGTGAAGGTGTCCGGCCCGGCGATGCCGTCCGCGGCAAGGCCGTGCTGGGTCTGGTAGGCCTTGAGGGCGGCCTCGGTGGCGGGGCCGAACTGGCCGTCCGCAGCCACGCCGAGCTTCGCCTGAAGGATCTTCACCGGCTCGCCCGCAAGCCCACGCTTGAGAAGTGCCATGACACACCCCGGTCGTTTTGCCCCGGCCTGAGGGCCGGCGCCTGACATTGGGGGAAAAGCGCCGCTGCGGCACCCTCAAAAATCAACCGCACAAAAGAAAAATGCCGGGTCCTGGAGGGGACCCGGCAAGTATCGCTGCAGAGCAGCGAACCTTCCAGAGGGGAACAGCTGATGCACCGCACAGGATGCGATCAGCGCAAGCCAAAGATGCTCCCCGAATAGGCAGAATGCAACGTATACTGATCGCATATCAGGCATGTGCCCAGCGCTTGGCTGGGCAATCTTCGCCCTACCAGAGCACCGGTACATGTCATAAATCAGTAATTCCAGCGCTGCGCCTTGGAAATCAGGAAGTCGCGGAAGACCTGAATCCGGGCCACCGAGCGCATTTCCTGAGCATATGTGAAGTATGCCTCCAGCTTGGGCGTCTCGCGATCGGTGAAGAGCTGCACCAGGGACGTGGAATCGTCCGAGAGATAATCCGGCAGGGTGCCGATGCCCACGCCGCGCTCCACCGCGCGCTTGAGGCCGAGCACGTTGTTGACCTCGAAGGCGGGAATGCGCGGGGTCGAGCCGTCGCGGCCGGCATGCTCCAGCCAGTTCAGCCCCTGGAAATAGGAGGGGATCGGCCCGCCGAGCAGCAGGATGCGGTGCTTGTCCAATTCGTCCAGCGTGCGCGGATGGCCGTGGCGCTTGAGATAGTCGGCCGAGGCGTAGGCATGGAAATGGACGGTGAAGAGCTTGCGCTGCACCAGGTCCGGCTGCACCGGCTGGCGCATGCGGATGGCCACGTCCGCCTCGCGCATGGCAAGGTCCAGCTCCTCGTCGGTGAGGATGAGCTGGATGCGGATGTCCGGGAACAGCTCCACGAACTCGCCCACCCGCGCGGTGAGCCAATGGGTGCCGAGGCCCATGGTGGTGGTGACGCGCAGGTCGCCGTTGGGCTTCTCGCGGCTGTCGGTGAGCTGGGCGCGCGCCGATTCCAGCTTGAGGAACACCTCATGGGCGGTGCGGTAGAGCAGCTCGCCCTGCTCGGTGAGGATGAGCCCGCGGGCATGGCGGTGGAACAGCGGAACCTTCAGTTCCGCCTCCAGCGCCGAGACCTGCCGGCTCACCGCCGACTGGGAGAGCCCCAGCGTCTCGCCGGCATGGGTAAAGGAGCCCGCTTCCGCGGCCACGTGGAAGACCTTAAGCTTGTCCCAATCCATCCGGCCCGAGCCCCTTGAGCATCACCGGCATCCGGCCGGCGAGGTGGCGCTGTTCTTTCGCTTGTCTCGGGAGAAGCTGCGGGCCCCCCGCCCCGCGGCCTTCCTTGAACCCATTTAAATCCGTACCGGGCGTTCCCGCGCCCGGACGTCCTATTCCGCCGCCTGCGCCACGCTGTGATGGGCGAGGAACCGCTCCGCCTCCAACGCCGCCATGCAGCCCCGCCCGGCGGCCGTGACCGCCTGGCGATACACATCGTCGGCCACGTCGCCGGCGGCGAACACGCCCGGCACGGACGTCGCCGTCGAATCGGGCGCCGTCCACACGTATCCGCTCTCCTTGAGCTTCAACTGGTCTTTGACCAGCTCTGTGGCAGGCGCATGACCGATGGCGATGAATATGCCGTCAGCGGGTAGCTCGGTGAGGGTTCCGGTCCGAACGTCGCGCAGGCGCGCGCCGGTGACCTTGGAAATGTCGCCGGTTTGACCCACCACGTCGGCCACCTCGGAGTGCCACACCACATTCACCTTGGGGTTGGCGAACAGGCGGTCCTGCAGGATGCGCTCGGCGCGGAAGGCGTCGCGGCGATGCACCAGCGTGACCTTGGAGGCGAAATTGGTGAGGAACAGGGCCTCCTCCACCGCCGTGTTGCCGCCGCCCACCACCACGACCTCCTTGCCGCGGTAGAAGAAGCCGTCGCAGGTGGCGCAGGCCGAAACGCCGAAGCCGCGGAACGCCGCTTCCGATTCGAGCCCCAGCCAGCGCGCCTGGGCGCCGGTGGCGAGGATCACCACGTCGGCGAGCCACGTGTCGCCCGATTCGGTCTCCATGCGGAACGGCCGCTTGGAGAGATCGAGGCTGTTCACGTGGTCGGCGATGATCTTGGTGCCCACATGCTCGGCCTGGGCGCGCATCTGCTCCATCAGCCAGGGGCCCTGGATGGGATCGGCGAAGCCGGGATAATTCTCCACATCCGTGGTGATGGTGAGCTGGCCTCCGGGCTGGATGCCCTCGAACAGGACCGGCTCCAGCATTGCGCGAGCCGCATAGATGGCCGCGGTATAGCCGGCCGGACCCGACCCGATGATGACAACCTTGGCGCTGTGGGTGGTCATGACGTCCTCGAAAACCAGAAGCTCGAAATGGAAAAACCGCGACAAGAGAGGGGACGGGCCGTGGGGCGGCCGTCCGATGGCCGCAGCGCGAGCTATGCCCGAATGTAGGGGCTCCCTTGTTCCCCCACAAGGCGGCAGCTTCTGTCTCTTCGCAGCGCAAACGACGCAATATTATTTCGTTGCGTTGCCGCATACGGCGACTAAGGTGCGCGGACGTTACGCCCCTGTCCGCCGCGTCTGCGCCCCCGTCCCGAAGGAGCCGTGCCTTGACCGTTCGCCTCGATGCTGTCGACTGGAAAATCCTCGACGAGCTGCAGCGGGACGGTCGCATGACCAATGTGGAATTGTCGCGGCGCGTGGGCATCTCCGCCCCGCCCTGCCTCAGGCGCGTGCGCGCGCTGGAGGAGGAAGGCATCATCGAGGGCTATCGGGCCCTGCTCGACGAGAAGCGTCTCGGCTACGACCTCATGGCCTTCGCCATGGTTCATCTCATCAGCCAGGCGGAGGCGGACCTTGCCGCCTTCCAGGAGCGCATCGCCGGCTGGCCGCTGGTGCGCAGCGCCTGGATGCTCTCGGGTGACGTGGATTTTCTGATGCTATGCGTGGCGCCGGACCTGCGCACCTTCCAGACCTTCGTGCTGGACATCACCGCCGCGCCCAACGTGCGCAACGTGAAGACCGCACTGACCCTCAAGCAGTCCAAGGACGCGCCGATCGTGCCGCTGGAAGCCGGGCTGCCGAAGGGGGCGTGAGGCGTCGCCTCATGGGCGGGCGCGGCGGCCGCTGAAGTTCAGAGGGCTTTATTGAACATGAGAGACGTCATCCCCCGGCTTGTCAGGGGGATCCACGGCGCGACCGGGCGGGCTCCCGGGCTTGGCGCACCGCGCCTGCGGCGGGGTGGATGCCCCGGACGAGCCGGGGCATGACGGCGGAGAGGATAAGGCGAACGGGCATCGAACATTGGCAGCGTTCGGCGGCCATGCCTGCGCCCCGCTTGCCCCTCGAAACCCTCAGGCCCAGCGCACGTCCGCGATCTCGAACGAGCGGGCACCCTTGGGGGTGACGACTTCCACGGAAGCGCCCTTCTTCTTGCCGATGAGCGCGCGGGCCACCGGCGAGGAGATGGAGATGCGGCCGGCCTTGGCGTCAGCCTCGCTGTCGCCGACGATCTGCCAGACCTTCTCTTCCTCGGTGTCCTCGTCCACCAGCGTCACCGTGGCGCCGAACTTGACGATGTCGCCGGAGAGTTTCGAGACGTCGATCACCTCGGCGCGGGAGATCTTGTCCTCCAGCTCGGCGATGCGGCCCTCGTTCAGCGACTGCTGCTCCTTGGCGGCGTGATATTCCGCGTTCTCGGACAGGTCGCCATGGGCGCGCGCCTCCGAGATGGCGTTGATGATGCGCGGACGCTCCACCTGCTGACGCTGCTTCAACTCTTGCTCGAGGGCGACAAAGCCGCCCGCCGTCATCGGAATCTTCTCCATGGGTCCTTGTCAGACCTCCTGAAACTGCTCGGTGCGCCGGAGGCCCACAGGTGGTGCCGGCGTCGAAAAGAAAGCCGCCCCGTGGAGCCTTTCGGCCCCCGGCTGCGGCGACTGTCCCGGCTCGGGCGCATGACGGCCCCCGGGCGATGCTCCCGTCCCGCGCCTTGAGACGCCGGACGGCCGCGACGAACGCGTCGAGGCCCAACGGCCCGCGCGATCCGGTGTTCCCTTGCGGGGTCAGGCGACGGAGGCCTCGCCCCGCGGGCTGACGCGGGCGCTGCCGCCCTCGGCACCGAAATAGCCCTGCAGCGGACGCACCGTCAGGTCGCCGCCCACATAGGCCTTGATCCCCTGCGCCGCAGCGATGGCTCCGGACAGCGTGGTGTAATACGGCACTTTCTGCAAGAGGGCGGCACGGCGCAGCGAGCGGCTGTCCGCCAGCGCCTGCGCGCCCTCGGTGGTGTTGAACACCAGCTGGACCCCGCCGTTCTTGATGGCGTCCACGATATGCGGCCGGCCCTCCAGCACCTTGTTGATCTTCGCCGCCGGCACGCCGTGCTCCTCCAGGAAGCGCTGGGTGCCCGAGGTGGCGATGATCTTGAAGCCGAGGTCCACCAGCATCTTCATGGTGGGCAGGATGCGGATCTTGTCGCCGTCCTTCAGCGAGACGAACACCGTGCCGGACTTGGGCACCTTGGTGCCGCCGCCCAGCTGGCTCTTGGCGAAGGCGACGCCGAAATCGGTGTCGAGGCCCATCACCTCGCCGGTGGAGCGCATCTCCGGGCCGAGCACCGTGTCGACGCCCGGGAAGCGGGCGAAGGGGAACACCGCCTCCTTCACCGCGATGTGGCCGAGCTTGGGCTGCACGAGGTTGAAGCTCGCCAGCTTCTCGCCGGCCATCACCCGAGCCGCGATCTTGGCGATCGGCAGGCCGATGACCTTGGCCACGAAGGGCACCGTGCGCGAGGCGCGCGGGTTCACTTCCAGCACGTAGATCTCGTCGCCCTTGATGGCGTACTGCACGTTCATCAGGCCGCCGACGCCCAGCGCCAGCGCCATGGCCGCCGTCTGCTTCTCCAGCGCCGCGAGGGTGTCGGGCGAGAGCGAATAGGGCGGCAGCGAGCAGGCGCTGTCACCCGAATGGATGCCCGCCTCCTCGATGTGCTCCATGATGCCGGCGATGAACACGTCCTTGCCGTCACACAGCGCGTCCACGTCCACCTCGATGGCGTCGGACAGGTAGCGGTCGAACAAAAGCGGGTTCTTGCCGAGGACGGTGTTGATCTGGCCCGTCTTGTCGTTTGGATAGCGCGCCTTGATCTCCTGCGGCACGAGGCCCGGCAGGGTCTCCAGCAGGTAGTCGCCGAGCTGGCTCTCCTCGCGGATGATCTGCATGGCCCGGCCGCCCAACACGTAGGAGGGGCGCACCACCATGGGATAGCCGAGCTCGGCCGCGACGAGGCGGGCCTGCTCCACGCTGTAGGAGATGCCGTTGGCCGGCTGGCGGATCTTGAGCCGGTCGAGCAGCGTCTTGAACCGGTCGCGGTCCTCGGCGAGGTCGATGGCGTCGGGCGAGGTGCCGAGGATCGGCACGTCCGCATCCTCCAGCGCCTTGGCGAGCTTGAGCGGCGTCTGGCCGCCGAACTGCACGATGACGCCCTTCAGCGTGCCCTTGGTCTTCTCGCGGGCGATCAGCTCCAGCACGTCCTCGGCGGTCAGCGGCTCGAAATAGAGCCGGTCCGAGGTGTCGTAGTCGGTGGAGACGGTCTCCGGGTTGCAGTTGACCATGATGGCTTCATAGCCGGCATCCTTCAGCGCGAAGGCAGCATGGCAGCAGCAATAGTCGAACTCGATGCCCTGGCCTATGCGGTTGGGACCGCCGCCGAGGATGATGACCTTCTCCCGCTCCGAGGGCTGCGCCTCGTCGGCGAGCTTGCCGGCGAAGGGCGTCTCGTAGGTCGAGTACATATAGGCGGTGGGCGAGGCGAACTCGGCCGCGCAGGTGTCGATGCGCTTGTAAGCCGGGCGCACGTCGAGCGCGTGGCGCCGCGCGCGCACCTCGCCCTCGTGGAGGCCGGCGAGGGTGGCGAGGCGGGCGTCGGAGAAGCCCATGGCCTTGAGGCGGCGGAACTGGCCGGCCGTCTCCGGCAGGCCGAGCCGGCGCACCTTCTGCTCCATCTCGACGATGCCGCGGATCTCCGCGAGAAACCACGGATCGATCTTGCAGGCGGCGTGGATCTGCTCGTCGGAGAGGCCGAGGCGCATGGCCTGGGCGACATAGAGCAGGCGGTCCGGGGTCGGCGTGCCGAGCGCCGCGCGCACGGCATTCTTGTCGTCGCCCTGGCCGAGGCCCTCGATCTCGATGTCGTCGAGGCCGCTGAGGCCCGTCTCCAGCGAGCGCAGCGCCTTCTGGAGCGATTCCTGGAAGGTGCGGCCGATGGCCATGGCCTCGCCCACCGACTTCATGGCGGTGGTCAGCGTCGGCTCGGCTCCGGGGAACTTCTCGAAGGCGAAGCGCGGGATCTTCGTGACCACGTAGTCGATGGTGGGCTCGAAGGAGGCCGGGGTCGCGCCGCCGGTGATGTCGTTCTCGATCTCGTCCAGCGTGTAGCCGACGGCGAGGCGCGCGGCGACCTTGGCGATGGGAAAGCCGGTGGCCTTCGACGCCAGCGCCGAGGAGCGCGACACGCGCGGGTTCATCTCGATGACGATGAGCCGGCCGTCCTCGGGGTTCACCGCGAACTGCACGTTGGAGCCGCCGGTCTCCACCCCGATCTCGCGCAGCACCGCAAGCGATGCGTCGCGCATGATCTGGTATTCCTTGTCGGTCAGCGTCAGCGCCGGCGCCACCGTGATGGAATCGCCGGTGTGGACGCCCATCGGGTCGATGTTCTCGATGGAGCAGATGATGATGCAATTGTCCGCCTTGTCGCGGACAACCTCCATCTCATACTCCTTCCAGCCCAGCACGCTCTCCTCCACCAGCACCTCGTTGGTGGGGGAGGCATCGATGCCGCGCTCGATGATCTCGATGAACTCGGCCTTGTTGTAGGCGATGCCGCCGCCGGTGCCGCCCATGGTGAAGGATGGGCGGATGATGGCGGGCAGGCCCACCTCGTCCAGCGCCTCGAGCGCCTGGGGCAGGGTCTTGATCTGGCGGGACTTGGGCGTCGAGAGGCCGATCTTGGTCATGGCCTCGCGGAACAGCTCGCGGTCCTCGGCCTTGTCGATGGCCTCGGCGGTGGCGCCGATCATCTCGACGTCATACTTTTCCAGCGTACCCATCTTCTTGAGCGACAGCGCGCAGTTGAGCGCGGTCTGGCCGCCCATGGTGGGCAGGAGCGCGAAGCCCTTGGAGCGGTCGCCGCGCTCCTTCTCGATGATCTTTGTGACGATCTCGGCGGTGATGGGCTCGATATAGGTCGCGTCCGCCATGTCCGGGTCGGTCATGATGGTCGCGGGATTCGAGTTCACGAGGACGACCCGGTATCCCTCCTCCTTGAGCGCCTTGACCGCCTGCGTTCCGGAATAGTCGAATTCGCAGGCCTGCCCGATCACGATGGGACCGGCGCCGATGATGAGGATGGTTTCGATATCGGTGCGTTTCGGCATATCCGTCTTTGAGCCCTCGACCGCCGCCACCCGCGCCGCTCAGCCGGCGAGGACAATGGGATCCGTTTCCATCAGGAGCCGCCCCGTCGCGGCGCCCGCGCCTTCCTAGCGCCCGCCGGGCGCAAAAAAAGGGCCGCGGGTCACGCGCCCCAGAAAGGTACGAGCTTGGCCGGGGCCTGCTCCCAGACTTGCGCGCGGGCGGGAGGCAGCGCGGATGTCACACCTCACGGATGTCACACCTGCGCAATTTCCCGGGCCCTTGGCGCTGATGGGCTTCCTTAGACCATAATTTGCGGCGACGGAAGCCATGTCACCGAGATGACGCCGCGCCGGGAATACACATCCCCGCGGGGTGTCCGGCGCCCGCCCCGCGCCGCCTCGGCCTTGAGGATTCGGATAAGCCTTCCTGCCGGAGACGCCTGTGCTGCCGCCTTCCCTCGCCCGGACGGTCAATGAATACCGCGCGCGCCATGGCGACCTGATCGGCCAGTTCGCCCGATTCGTCGGCGTGGGCCTTACCGCCGCCTTTGCCCATTTCTCCACCCTCGCCATCCTGGTGGAGATTTATGCCGTCGGCGCCGTGCTCGGCTCGGCGGTGGGGTTCGTGGTGGGCGGTATCGTGTCCTACGTCCTCAACCGCCGCTTCACCTTCGACGCCACGCGCTCCCACGCCGGGGCGGTGCCGCGCTTCATCGTGGTGGCGGGGGTGGCCTTCGTGCTGAACGGAACCCTGATGTGGCTGTTCGTGGACAAGGCTGGGCTGTTCTATCTGCTGGCCCAGTTCCTCACCACCGGCATCACCATGATGTGGACCTTCACCGGCTACCGCGTCTGGGCCTTCGCCCACCGGAGCGCGGCTGGCGGCTGAGGGGGCCGGCCGGCGGCCCCTATTTCCGGTGGATGCGCCCGACCACCAGTTCATCGATCTCCAGCCGGCGGATGCGGGCGCGGCCGATGGCGAGGCGCCCGATGGCGACGGCCCCCACCGCGAGCGCGCCGAAGGCCAGCGCGCCGATGGCGATGGCACCGATGGAGCCCGCCCCCATGGACCCGGCGCCCACGGTGCCCGCGCCCACCGCCCCGGCCCCCACCGCGGCCTTGCGGATTCGCCGCCTGCGGACGGGTGGCGCGGCGGCGGAAGCCTCATCCTGCGGATCGGCGGTCATCGATGGCCTCGGATCAGATTTCTTGCACCCAATGTCTCGGGTCACGGCACCAGGCTGTGGGCGTCCCAGTCCTGCCGCGGCACCTCGGACCCCAGCGTGTAGCTGAAGGCTACCACATCCATGCCGTCCGGGCTGGTCTTGCAGCGGTAGGCGAGGTGGTACCAGTGCTGGCGGCTGCGGATGGCCGCGCCGGGAGCGGAGATGGCGGCGTCGCCATGCCGGAAGTCGCCGAGCTTGGGATCGGCGAAGGCGTAGGCCACCACCTCCTCCGGCCGCATGTCCTTGTGCTCGCGCCCCACCTCGCCCATGGCCCGGGCGTTGCAGCGCTGCTCGATGCGGGTGCCGGGGTCCACGTGGAGCATCATGTCGTCGTGCCGGCTGGGGCCGGCGAATGCCGGCGTGAGGGGTGCGGCGGCGGCGAGGAGCAGGGGCAGAATGAACGGGCGCAAGACGGGGCGAATCACGGCGGGGGCATCTCCGCGAATGGGGAAGCGGCCGCCCATAGGCCGAATCTGTGGCCACGATGGGACGAGATGGTGGCGCGGTAGGGAGCGGAGGCCTCGCCCCGCGCCGGGCGGACGTGTTATGGTGCGCACGATACAGCTTCGGCTGCGGGGGCGCGCACGGTGAACGGCCGGAAACGGCGGAGCAGACGGATTTTCGCGATGACGGGGGACGAACGGCCGATGATCCTCGCCCTTCAGGGCGGCGACCGGGAAGCGATCCAGTCCTTGCTGGCGGAGGCGGCGCGGCGCCTTGCCGCGCAGGGCGTGCGCGTGCTCGGCGTGGTGGAGCACCTCACCCCCGGCTGCGCCCATGAGGACGTGCTGATGCTCGATCTCGTGTCCGGCGAGACCAATCGGCTGCATCAGGATCTCGGCCCCGGCGCGGCCGGGTGCAGCCTCGATCCGGCGGGCCTTGCCGCCGCCTCGGCCGGGGTGGAGCGGGCCATCGCCGATCGCCTCGCCGAGGGCGGCGACCTGTCCGACACGGTGGTGGTACTCTCCAAGTTCGGCCGGCAGGAGGCCGAGGGCCGCGGCCTCACCGCCGCCTTCCATGCCGCGGTGGCGGCGGAACTCTCCGTCATCACCTCGGTTTCGCCCAGCATCACCGCCGAATGGGCGGGCTTCGCCGGCGACCTCGCCGAGCTGCGGCCGGCGGTGCTGGCCTCCATCGATGCGTGGTGGAACGCGGCCGTGCCCGAGCCGGCGGAATAATCAATTCCCGATATCGTCGAGGCTGCGCCCGCGCGTCTCGATGCGATAGTGCCACGTCACCACCGCGCCCAGCAGCGAGGCGCCGATCAGCATAAGCAGCAGCGTGCGGGTGCCGAGGTCCGCGAGCAGGATCGGGAACAGGAAGGCGGTGAGCACCGCCCCGATCTTGGCGAAGGCGGCGGCGAAGCCCGCCCCCATGCCGCGGATGCGGGTGGGGAAGACCTCGCCGGCGATCAGGTAGGTCTGCGCATTGGGGCCGAGATTGGTCATGAAGTTGAACAGCATGAAGCCGATGACCACCATCGTGACGGCGCGGTCGCCGCTGTAATAGGTGGAGAGCGCGGCCACCAGCAACCCCGCCGCGCAGCCGACGAAGCCGGCGATCTGCAGCGGGATGCGGCCGATGCGGTCGGACAGCGCCACCGCCACCCCGATGCCCACGAGCAGCAGCAGGTCGATGAGCGCCGCCCCCTCCGATGCGAGCAGGTCCGCCGAGACCAGATCGCTCAGGTTGCGGCCCGCAGCAGCCTGATGGCCGAATGCGGCGGCGAGGATGGTCGGGGTAAAGATGCCGATGCCGTAGGTGGACAGGTCCTGCAGGAACCACGGCACCGCGGCGAGGATGGTGGCGCGCCGGATGTGCGGTGTCTTGAAAAGCGCGGCCGGGGTGCGCTCGTGATCGTGGGCGGCGGCGCCGGCATGGCCGTGGTGGCGATGCGTCAGCTCGATGGATTTCGGATATTGCGGCGAGCGCGCGAGCAGGCGCTGCGCCGCCTGCTGGGCCTCCTCGACCCGGCCGTGGGCGAGCAGCCAGCTCGCGCTTTCCGGCACGAAGAGGCGGGCCACCGCGACCGCCACAGCCGGAAGGATGGCGACCGCATACATCAGGCGCCAGGCGGAGACCTCTTCCATGTTGGACAGCACCAGGTAGCCGAGCAGCGTGCCCGTGAGCGCGCCGACCGCCTGGAAGCCGAAGGCGCTGAGTACGAGGCGCCCACGCGCCGCGGACGGGATGCTCTCGGAGATCACGAGATGGGCGGTGGGATAGTCGCAGCCGAGCGCGATGCCGATGCCGAACAGGAACACCACGGTCCAGACAAAGGAGGGGCTGACCGCCAGAAGCGCGAGGAAGATGATGAAGATCACCATCTCGGACACGAACATCAGCTTGCGGCCGAACTGGTCGGCGAGGCCGCCGAGCAGCAGCGCCCCGACTAGGATGCCGGCGAGGCTCGCCGCGCCCACGAGGCCGTGCTGGAAGGCGTTCATGCCAAACTCGCGGGCCATGAGGGGCAGCGTCACGCCCGTCATGAACACCACCAGCCCCTCGAAGAACTTGCCCGCCGCGGCCAGCCACCAGATGCGCCACTGCATGGCCGTCATGGGGGTGGCGGCCACCCGCGTGCCGTCCCGCCAGACGGGCGTTTCATCGATATAGTCCTGCACCGAGCGCTTGTGGTCGAGCCCGCGCAGGTCCCGCATCTCGTTCATCGACGTCTCCCCCGGCAACAGCGTGACAGAAAGCGGACGGCGCGTGAATTGCCGATGACGGCCCCGCAGACGGCTACCGCCGCAGGGGCTGGCGGGCCGAAGGGGGACCGGCTAAGAAAGATGTTCACCGGCGTGCTGCCCGGCCGTTCGCGGCCTCTCAGCGCAAGGCGCGCCCCCTCCCGTCCGGCGCCGCAGGTTCCCATGGTCTTTTCCCGCGTCTCTGCCCTGCCCCTCGCGGCCCTCTGCCTCGCCCTCGCCGCCTGCCAGGGCAATCCGGACAGCTGGGGCACCGGCGTGGTGAAGCAGACCGACGCCTTCGGCGACTATTCGGAGACGGTGGTCTCCATCCCCAAGCCCACCGCCGGGCCGCGCCAGTTCGAGTGCACGGGGCCCTTCGCCCCCAATACCACCGCCACCAACATCGCCGCCGACTTCGGGCAGGCGAACGTCATCACCGGCAACATCATGTCGCCGGACGGCAGCACGGCCCCGGGCATCATCCTTCTGCCCAACGATCCCGCCCTGAGCCTGGAGATCGCCTGGAAAGACCCGGCCAACATGGCCGCGCCGCGCCGCGTCGCCTTCACCGAAAGCTCGGCCTGGACGGTGAACGGCATCGGCATCGGCGCCAGCCTCGCCGACCTCGAGCGGGCCAACGGCAAGCCGTTCCGCATCCAGGGCTTCGGCGGCAACGCCGGCGGCGTGGTAGCGGACTGGCGGGGCGGACGGCTCGGCAACCTGGGTGGCGGCTGCGTGCTCGGGGTGCAGCTTGCGCTTTCGGCCACCGCATCCGACAGCGCGCAGGCGCGCATCTCCGGCCCCAAGGTCTATACCTCGAACGATGCCGGCATCCGCGCCGCCAACCCGAGCGTGGGCGTGTTCTGGGTCAACTACCGCTAGGGGAACGGGCGTCGGCCGTTGCGATTTGCGAAACCAGCGCCGGCATTAAGATTAACACTCTCTAAATACCGCCAAGCTTGCGCCGCCGCCTTTTCAAGGGGCGCAACGGTTGTAGAGTCCCCCTGCGCGTCGCGGACCCCACCGCCCGCGGGAGACACTTCCAATGAAACGCCTGATCCTAGGAGCGCTGCTGGGGGCCGTCTGTGCCGTCAGCGGGGCCTTCGCACAGGGGGCGCCCGCCAACGCCCCCGCTGCCAACGCCCCCTTGGCCGGCGGACCCGCCGGCGGCATGAGCGGCCCGCCCGTCAACATCGAAGAGCTGAAGGGCGTCCAGTGGCTGTTCGTGCAGGTGGCGGATTCCATCACCGTCACCGACAAGACCATCACGCTGAAGGGCGTCGCGCCGCAGGTCATCATGTTCGCCGACCGTCCCGAGCGGATCACCGGCGACGCCTCCACGGCGACCTTCATCAAGATCTGGAACGAGGGCAAGGACAGCTTCCAGAAGGACCCGCCCAACGCCACCCTCTCGGTGACGGTGGACGGCCAGCCGAACCTGTCGGTGGTCGAGCTTTCCAACCCGGTGCTCACCGGCGACACGCTGACCTACGACTACAAGCTCCTCAGCGAGGACAAGCCCCTCGCCGGCGCCAATGCGAGCCTGTTCATCGACTGGTGGCACTATCACCGCTGGTGGGGCCCCGGACCCGGCCGCTGGGGCGGCGGCGGCTGCTGGCGCGGCCCGTACGGCGGCCTGCACTGCCGCTGGTGAGTTCACGTCCGAACCTGTAACGAACGCCCCGCCGGGAACCCACGGCGGGGCGTTCGCGTTGGAGGGGGCCGCCGCCATGATGGCGCCGTCTTGATGGCGCCGTTTCCCCAGCGTGTGGTACGACTTCGCTGCCACCGGCCGTCGCTTCTCGCAACCGTGAGAGACCCCATGATCCGCCCCACCCTGCGCCCGCTGACGCTCGCCCTGACCTTCGCCGCGGGCCTTGCCACCGCCGGGCTCGTCCAGTCGGCCTTCGCCGACCAGCCCAACATGCAGCGCGCGCTGGAAGCGCTGCGCACCGCCCGCGCCTTTCTGCAGCAGGCAGAGCCCAACAAGGGTGGCCATCGCGAGCGCGCCATCGACCTCGTGGACCGGGCCATCGGCGAGACCGAGGCCGGCATCCAGTTTGCGCGCTGACCGCGTCGCCGCCCTGCTTTCGGAAGTCCCTGATGGCCGATTGGATTTCGTTCTGGAACGGTAGCCACGCGATCTATGTGAATGACCGGCACAAGGCGGTGCATTACGCCGCCGTCGCCGCGGATCTGGTCGGCTTCCTGCCCGGGCCGCATGCCCGGGTGCTGGACTTCGGCTGCGGCGACGCCCTCGCCTCGGCCGAGCTGGCGCTGCGCTGCGCCCACCTCGTGCTCACCGATGCCGCGCCCGAAGTGCGGCGCCGCCTGAAGGGGCGCTTCGTCGCCGCCCCCAGCATCGACGTGATGGCCCCCGAGGAGGTCTCGGCCCTGCCGGATGGCAGCTTCGATCTCATCATCTGCAATTCGGTGGCGCAGTATCTTTCGCGCGAGCAGCTCGCCGGCTTCGCCCGGGAATGGCGGCGCCTGCTGGCGCCGGGCGGGCAGTTGCTCGTCGCCGACGTCATCCCGCCCCATGTGAGCGCGCTGGCCGATGCCGAGGCGCTGCTCAAGCTCGCCGTGCGGGAGAAGTTCTTTCTGGCGGCGGTGGCCGGCCTCGCCCGCACCGCCGTCTCGCCCTACCGCAAGCTGCGCTCCCAGCTCGGCCTCACCACTTATGAGGAGGCCGATATGCTCGAGTTGATCGAGGACGCCGGCCTCGCGGCGCGGCGGGTCCAGCCGAACGTGGGCCACAACCAGCAGCGCATGGCCTTCATCGGCGAACGCACCGCCTGAAGCCGGCGCGTTGGTCGCGCGGGCTGCCGCCCTACCCCTTCCGTCTCCCGCCCTTGCGATAGCCCTTGGTGCCGGGATCAGGCCTCGGGCCGGGGCGGAAGCTGTCTTCCGAGAGGGGCACGGCGCGGTCGGTGCCCGGCCCCATGTCGTCGAGGGACGGCTTGTGCGCCCGAGCGGTCCCGGACCTTGGCGCATACATGGGCATCTCCGGCGGCGCATAGGGCGCCTGCGTCTCCCCCATGCCCTCGTCGTCGGACGGCGCCGCCCGACCCTTGGCGGACGATTTGCCCCGGCCGCGCGGGAGCAGGCGGCCGGCCTCCTCCTTCGGCGGGAGGTTCGCGGCCTTGCCGTATTTGCGGGCGCCCTTGAAGCCGCCGGTGCGGTCGTCCACCGCCTCCTGCCGCGCCAGAGGATCGTCGGAGACGGCGAGTTCCGTGGCCTCCAGCCGTCGGATCTCGTCGCGCAGGCGGGCCGCGGTCTCGAAGTCGAGGTCGGCGGCGGCGGCGCGCATGCGCTTTTCCAGATCCGCCATGACCGCCTTGAGATTGTGCCCGAAGGCCGCCCCCTCTTCCGCGAGGCCCGCGTCCACCTGCACGTGATCGCGCTCGTAGACGGAATTGAGGATGTCGCCGATGGCCTTCTTCACGCTCTCGGGCGTGATGCCGTGCTCGGTGTTGTAGGCCACCTGCTTCTCGCGGCGGCGGGAGGTCTCCGCCATGGCCCGCTCCATGGAGCCGGTGATGTGGTCCGCATAGAGCACCACCCGTCCGTCCACGTTGCGCGCGGCGCGGCCGATGGTCTGCACCAGCGAGGTTTCCGAGCGCAGGAAGCCTTCCTTGTCCGCGTCGAGAATGGCGACGAGCCCGCACTCGGGAATGTCGAGGCCCTCGCGCAGCAGGTTGATGCCGATGAGCACGTCGAACGCCCCGAGGCGCAGGTCGCGGATGATCTCGATGCGCTCGATGGTGTCGATGTCCGAGTGCATGTAGCGCACGCGGATGCCGTTCTCGTGCAGATATTCGGTCAGGTCTTCGGCCATGCGCTTGGTGAGCACGGTGACCAGCGTCCGATAGCCCTTGGCGGCCACCGCGCGCACCTCGCCGAGGAGGTCGTCCACCTGGGTGCGCGCCGGGCGCACCTCCACCGGCGGATCGATGAGGCCGGTGGGGCGGATGACCTGCTCCACGAACACGCCGCCGGTCTGGTTCATTTCCCACGGGCCGGGGGTGGCGGAGACGTGGACCGTCTGCGGCCGCATGGCCTCCCATTCCTCGAAGCGGAGCGGGCGGTTGTCCATGCAGGACGGCAGGCGGAAGCCGTATTCCGCCAGCGTCGCCTTGCGGCGGAAGTCACCGCGATACATGGCGCCGATCTGCGGCACGGTCACATGGCTCTCGTCGATGAAGACGAGGGCGTTGTCCGGCACGTATTCAAACAACGTCGGCGGCGGCTCGCCGGGCTTGCGGCCGGTGAGCCAGCGCGAATAGTTCTCGATGCCGGCGCAGGAGCCGGTCGCCTCCATCATCTCCAGATCGTAGCGGGTGCGCTGCTCCAGCCTCTGGGCCTCCAGCAGGCGCCCCATCTTGTACAATTCGTCGAGCCGCATCTTCAGCTCGGCCTTGATGCCGGAGATGGCCTGGATCAGCGTCGGGCGCGGCGTCACATAGTGCGAGGCGGCGTAGACGCGCACGCTCTTCATGTCGCCGCTCTTCTGGCCGGTGAGCGGATCGAACTCGGCGATGCTCTCCACCTCGTCGCCGAACAGGCTCACCCGCCACGCGCGGTCCTCATAGTGGGCGGGGAAGATTTCCACGCTGTCGCCGCGCACCCGGAAGGTGCCGCGGGCGAAATCCGACTGGATGCGCTTGTATTGCAGGGCCACCAGATCGGCGAGGAGCGAGCGCTGGTCGATGCGCTCGCCCACCTTGATGTCGAAGGTCATGGCCGAATAGGTCTCGACCGAGCCGATGCCGTAGATGCACGACACCGAGGCGACGATGATCACGTCGTCCCGCTCCAGCAGCGCGCGGGTCGCCGCATGGCGCATGCGGTCGATCTGCTCGTTGATGGAAGACTCTTTCTCGATGTAGGTGTCCGTCCGGGGCACATAGGCTTCCGGCTGGTAGTAATCGTAGTAGGAAACGAAATATTCCACCGCATTGTCGGGGAAGAAGCTCTTGAACTCCCCGTAAAGCTGCGCCGCGAGCGTCTTGTTGGGCGCCAGCACGATGGCCGGGCGCTGCAGCTGCTCGATCACCTTGGCCATGGTGAAGGTCTTGCCTGAGCCGGTGACGCCGAGCAGCACCTGATCGCGCTCCCCCGCCTCGGCCTGCGCGCACAGCTCCTTGATGGCCTGCGGCTGGTCGCCGGCGGGCTCGAAGTCGCTCTTCATGGTGAAGGCGACGCCGCCCTCGGATTTCTCCGGCCGGGGCGGACGGTGCGGCACCCAGGTCTGGCCGTTGACCTCGGGCCGCCCGGTCTCGATCAGCTTGGCCAGCGCCTGCACGGTGGCGGAGGCGCCGGCGGATTCGAAATCCACCGACAGGTCGCCCGGGTTCAGACCGAGCGACTGCGCAAGGGCTGGATCGAGCGCCTGCTGGGGCGCCGGCTCGAAATGACGCTGGGAACGCTCACCGAGCTTTCCGGGACGGGATGCTTTGGCCATGGGGGGAATATGGGGCATGAGGGGCCGACCCGAAAGATGCGCGTTTAAGTTGCATATACCGCAGATAACATCCTTTTGATTGTATCGCGAGATCACTCGCCCTAAGGTTGCGCTTCTACTTGGAGGGGGAGCTCAACCATGTCTTTGTCAGCCCAGGCGGGAGCCAAGATCATCACCGACGCGGTTGCGGCCGCGAACGAGCCGCAGGCCGCAACAGCCGGCGTCGGCGCCGGCGTCAGCAGCGATTTCTGCGGCCTCTGGCCCAAGGCCAAGCCGCTGCTGGAACTGGCCGCCACCGTGCTGGTCCTCATTCCCGGTGCCGGCGCCATCGCCGGCCCGGTCCTCAATGGCCTCATCAAGATCGGCGACCAGATCTTCGCCGAAACCTGCAGGGGCTGACCCATGCTGGATCTCGCCAAGCTCAAGACCGAGATCGCCCTGCGCAAATACGACTGGACGCCCTCCGAGAAGCCCATCTTCTCGGTGGCGGAAAGCGGCGGCGGCCAGGCCTTTCTCGGGGTCGTCGTTGACCCGCAGGTGGTGAAGGCTCAGCTTACGCTGGCCCTCCGCGTCGAATCCGCCGCCTTCGCAGCGCTGCCGCCGGCACCCCGCAGCGTGGACTGGCGGCATGCCCGCCAGGGCGCGAACTTCGTGACTCCCATCCGCGACCAGGGCATGTGTGGCGCGTGCGTCGCCTTCGCCACCGTGGCGGCCATCGAAAGCCGCCTCGCCATCGCGCAGGACAAAGCCAATCCGACCGATGACCTGTCCGAGGCAGCCCTGTTCTTCGGCGGCGGCCGACTCTGCACCCAAGGCTGGTCTCCCGAGGCGGCGCTGGGCTATGCGCGCACGCACGGTCTCGGCCGCGAAGGCGACTTTCCCTATCCGGGAGCCGACGCGCCCGGACGGGACATTGCGCCGGTCGCCTGGGTTACCGGCTGGGAAAGTGCGGGCACCACGGAACAGCGCCGCAAGGCCCTGGCCTATCGCGGCCCGGTGATCGCCGTGCTCTCGGTCTTCGAGGATTTCCTGCACTACGGCCGGGGCATCTATCGTCACGTGGCGGGCGAGTTTGTCGGCCTCCATGCCGTCGCCGTCGTCGGATACGATGACGATCAGGGGTACTGGATCATCAAGAACAGCTGGGGGACAGGCTGGGGTGAGGACGGCTTCTGCCGCATCGGCTATAATGAGTGTGCGATCGATACCGAAAACGTCTTCTGGGACGCCTATGTCACAGCAGCTCCCTCGGCCGCCGAACCTGCCGCCGCAGGCCTTGTGGCTCACCACCCCAAGCGCAAGCGCACCGCGGCCGCCAGCAAGTAACGACCTGGTCGTCGCCCTGCTCTATCCGGGCCTGAGCCCGCACTACTGGAGCGCCCGGCCGACGCCGGGCGCTACCGTCGTCTCGAGCCGGCGCGTGGCGGCGCAGGGGCACGCAGCCGGCGCGGGCGGCTATCAGGAACTGGTGGTGCGCATCTCAGGCGATGTCCGCGAACTCGTGTTCGATCTCGCAGTGCCCGGGCAGGAAGTGGTGATGTCGCGGGAGCTGCTGCTCAGCTGAGGTCGCGGCGCTCCATGACGCCTCTCCCCGCGGTAGGGTTCAACACGGCCTGAAATGCTCTAAAGGGTCAGGTCTCACCGAGGACCCGACCCGCATGCCTGCCCTGACCAGCCTGATCCCGCCCCAGATCCTGCCCATCGTCATGCTCGTGGCCTCGAACGTCTTCATGACGTTCGCCTGGTACGGACACCTCAAGCACAAGTCGGCGCCGCTCGTTCTCGCCATCGTCGCGAGCTGGGGCATCGCCTTTTTTGAATATTGCCTCGCCGTGCCGGCCAACCGCTTCGGCTCGGAGGTGTATTCCACGGCACAGCTCAAGACGATGCAGGAGGTCATCACCCTGGTCGTCTTCGCCGGCTTTTCGGTGCTTTACCTTAAGGAGCCGCTGGGCTGGAACCACCTGCTCGGCTTCGCCTTCATCTCGGCCGGCGCCTTCTTCATCTTCCACAAGTTCTGACCGCGGCGCCAGGGCGGGAGGACACAGCCCCCGCCCCGGCGCCCAGCCTCCCGAAAACACCTAGCCCAGCGCGCGGCGCACCAGTGCCTCGACGGCATTCACGGGCTCTTTCAGCCAGCCGTATTCGGCGGGGATCTCAGCCTCGGCCAGTTGATCCGCGAACCGCTCCACATGGCGGCGCGGGTCTGCGCGGAACTGCGGCTGGGCCATGAAGAACTGCACCGAGACCGTGGAGCAGGGGTGCTTGGAGGCGGCCGAGAGATAGAGCGGCACCTTCTTGGGCGGCCACCAGAATTTCCCGAAGCGCCGGTCCGCGTGATAGTGCTCGAACAGGCGCGGATAGCCATGGTGGTTCAGCGCGCGGCCGGTGACGGCGTAGTTGTTGGTGTAGATCACCCGCTTCAGCGGCCGCAGCTCGATCAGCGGAACGGTCTGGGATTCCTCATAGGTGGTGAGCTGCGGGCCGACCAGGATCGAGCCCCACCAGATGCCGTTCAGCGGGCGCGGGCAGGCCTTCTCCAGTTCTTCGAACAGGCCGGGGGCGAGCCAATCGTCGTCGTCCACGAAGGCGATGAGATCGTCGGGAGCGCGCCTGGTCTCGCGCAGCACCTCGTGGGAGATCACCTCGGCCCCCCGCACGGCGGCGAAGCTCGCGCGGGAGAGCTTGGCGATCTCGTCGCGGAAGCTGCGGTAGTCCACCTTCAGGTTGCTGTCCCACAGCGCCATGAAATCCACGAGCAGATTCTCGTCGATATGGTGGCGGCGCAGGAAGCGGCGGGTGTCGTCGTCGGTCAGGGCGAGCCAGTCGGGACTGTAGCGCACCGCGACGATGCGTTTGCCCATCGTCAACTCCGGACGGTCGTCTGCACAGGGCGGCGCCGTTTCCGGCACCGGGGCGGCGGGCCGCCAGCCGCCGCGGGTCGTCTTATCAAGCTGAGGCGAGACGCGCCAGTTCGGCGGCCATGGCGTTGTGCCGCGCCACCACGGCACCGAGGTCGACGGTGAGGAGCCGCCCGTCGCGCACCACCACCCGCCCGTTGATGACGCTGAGCGACACATCCTGCGGCTGGCAGAAGACGAGCGCCGCCACCGGATCGTGCAGCGCCCCCGCATAGGCGAGGCGCGCCATGTCGAAGGCGATGAAGTCCGCCGCCATCCCCGGCGCCAGCGCGCCGATGTCGTCGCGGCACAGCACCCGCGCGCCCCCCAGCGTCGCCATCTCCAGCGCCGTGCGCGCGCTCATGGCGTCGGGGCCGGAGGCGACGCGCTGCAGCAGCATGGCCTGCCGGGCCTCGCCCAGCATGTGGCCGCTGTCGTTGGAGGCCGAGCCGTCCACCCCGAGCCCCACGCGGATGCCCTCGGCGAGGAAGCGCTTCACCGGCGCAATGCCCGAGGCGAGGCGCATGTTGGAGCAGGGGCAATGGGCGATGCCGGTGCCGGTCTTGGCGAACAGGGCGATGCCGTCGTCGTCCAGCTTCACGCAGTGGGCGTGCCAGACATCCGGCCCCACCCAGCCCAGCGAGCGCACATATTCGGTGGGGCCCATGCCGAAGGTCTTCTCGGAGAAGGCGACGTCGCTGTCGTTCTCGGCGAGGTGGGTGTGGAGCGTCAGGTTATTGTCGCGGCCGAGCTTCAGCGTCTCCAGCATGAAGTCGCGGCTCACCGTGAAGGGCGAGCAGGGCGCGAGCACGATGCGCAGCATGGAGTAGCGATCGGGGTCGTGATAGGCGCCGATCAGCCGCTCGGCGTCCTTCATCACGAAGCCCTCGTCCTCCACCACCCGGTCAGGCGGCAGGCCGCCCTTGCTCTCGCCGATGGTCATGGCGCCCCGCGCCGCATGGAAGCGCATGCCGATCCGCCGCGCCGCGCGGATGGAATCATCGAGCCGCGCGCCGTTGGGATAGATGTAGAGATGGTCCGATGAGGTGGTGCAGCCGGAGAGGATCAGCTCCGCCATGGCGGTTTCCGTCGCCGCCTCCACCATCTCGCCGGTGAGGCCCGCCCACAGCGGATAGAGCGATTTCAGCCAGGTGAAGAGTTCGCCATCCTGCGCCCGGGGCACCGCGCGGGTCAGGCTCTGCACCATGTGGTGGTGGGTGTTGACCATGCCGGGCATCACCACATGGCCGGACAGGTCGATCACCTCGTCGGCGCTCGCCGGCAAATCCTGCGGGCGGCCCACGGCGACGATGCGGCCATCCTCCACATAAAGCCCGCCGCCCGCGAACTCCCGCCGTTCGCCATCCATGGTCACGAGCACGAGGGCGTTGCGGGCGAGCAGGGTCGAGGCCATGGGAACTCCGGATCGGGCGCCGCACGGCTGCGGCCGCCCGATCTTAGGTCGCTTTAGGGTAAGGAGGGAATCCGGTCAGCGACCCACCGGCACCACGCGCAGGATCTCGCCCGTGCTCTCAGCCGCGAGCCAGAGCGCGCCGTCCGGCCCCATGCGCACGTCGCGGATGCGCTTGCCGAGGGGCAGCCGCTCCTCGCCGAGGACGGCGCCGTCGCGCACCTTCACCATGACCAGCGCCTGTCCCGCCAGCGCGCCGACGAAGAGCTGGCCGCGCCAGCCCGGCAGCGCATCGCCGGTGTAGAAGGCGGCTCCCGAGGGGGCGATGGAGGGGTCCCAGTAGAACAGCGGCTGCTCCATGCCCTCCTTGGCGGTGCCGACGCCGATCTGGGCGCCGGAATAGTGCCGGCCATAGCCAATGACTGGCCAGCCGTAATTCTTGCCCGCCTCCGGCTTGTTCACCTCGTCGCCGCCGCGCGGGCCGTGCTCGACGGTCCACAGCCGGCCGGTCGCGGGCTCGATGACGCCGGCCTGCACGTTGCGGTGGCCATAGCTCCAGATTTCCGGGCGCGCGCCATCCTTGTCCACGAACGGATTGTCGGGAGGAATGGACCCATCCGGCGCGATGCGCACGACCTTGCCCAGCGTCGTGGAGAGGTCCTGCGCCTTGTCCATATAGTTGAAGCGCTCGCCGAGGGTGACGAACAGCATGCCATCCGGCGCGAACACCAGGCGGGAGCCGAAATGGTTGCCGCCAGACACCGCCGGCTGCTGGCGCAAGATCACGTCCACATCGGTGAGGCGGGTGAGATCGTCGGAGAGCTTGCCCCGCGCAACGGCGGTGGCGGCGCCTTCCGGCCGCGGCTCGGCGTAACTGAGATAGATCAAGCGGTTCTGCGCGAACTTGGGGTCCAGCGCGACGTCCAGCAGGCCGCCCTGGCCGCGGGCGGCCACTTGTGGCACGCCGGAGATGGGCGCACCCACCTTGCCCGTCTCATCGATGGGGCGCAGCCGTCCGTCGCGCTCGGTGACGAGGAGATGGCCATCGGGGAGGAAGGCGATGCTCCATGGGGTCTGCAGGCCGCTGGCGAAGGGCACCACGCGCACCTGCTCGCCACCCAGCCGGGCGTCCACGGGCTGGGCGAAGGCGTAGGTCGCCGCCGCAATCAGGATGAGGAGAAGGATGGAGCCGAGGGCCGCACCGCCTTTGCCGTGCCGTCGTTTGGTGCGCGGCCCGGCGGCAAGCTGCGTCTGCGGCAACGCAGCGTTCAGCGGGGACGGCGTGTGTCGAGACGCCGGATCAACGCCGCGCACGCGTCCGGACTTCGCTGCGGGAGGTCGCGACACGAGAGGTGGCAAAACGCCGGGCCGCGACGGCCGACAGGAAAATCGCACCGCCCACCGCGCCGAGGGACAGGAGGAAACCGGAAGAATCGCTCACGCTGCCGACGATGAGATCCCCTGCCATCGCCGCACGGCCGCCCAGCACCAGCGCCACGGCGCCGATGGCGACCATAAGGGCGAAGGTCAAAACGGCCTGCGCCAGCGCGTCGCCTTCCTTGTGGGCGCGCACGGCACGGGCCAGAAGCTCGGGATCCGCCGGCGACTGGCGCACGGCGCGGCGGGTCAGGGAGAAGTGCCCTGCTTCCATGGGACCGCCGACGTCACAACGTCCGGACATGATGGTCTCGCTCATTGGGGCAGCCTCCTCATCCCCTTGGTTCCGCGCGCTCTCAAGCAACGTGTCTCAGGGCGAATCAGTTCCGCCGACGCAAGGCAAGGTGGAAAAGAATCGTGGCGCCACCGCGGCTTAGCCTTCACGGATGATGGCAAGATGATGTCGGACGCTCACGGACGCGCGAGCCATCCCCGCTGTTCTGCCGCGCCATCGCGTCGCTCAGGCGAGGGCAGAATCGGCCACCTGGGTCTCGGGCCGCCAGCCCATGTCCACATGCCCCGGCTCCGCCGCGACGCGGGCGAGCCAGTCGCGCACGGCGGGAAAGGCGGAAAGCGAAAAGTCGCCCTCCTCCGCCACGTGGGTGTGGGCGAACAAAGCGATGTCGGCGATGGTGAGCGCATCGCCGACGAAATAGCGGCGCGTTGAGAGGTGCCGCTCCATCACCTTGAGCGCCGCGTAGCCCTCCTCCATCCAGCGGTCCACGTCATGGGCGCGCAGTTCGCGCCCGCCGCGCACCTGCCGCAGCCAGAAGCGGGCGGTGGCGATGCCCGGCTCGTGGCTGTTCTGCTCGAAGAACATCCAGCGCAGCACCTCGGCGCGGGCGAAGGCATCGGCCGGCAGAAGCGGCGTGCCTTCGGCGAGATAGAACAGGATGGCGTTCGACTCGGCGAGGAACCGCCCGTCCACATCGAGGAGCGGCACCCGCCCCTCCAGATTCATGGCGAGGAATTCCGGCGTGCGGTGCTCGCCGGCGAAGATGTCCACCTCCATGAGACGGAACGGCCGGCCGAGCTTCGCCAGCATCAGGCGGACCTTGTAGGAATTACCCGACGACTGCGTGGAATAGAGCGTCAGCACCTCAACCGTCCTCCCACCCCCGACGCTCCAGCATGTGGCGGCAGGCCCGGGCCGCCGCAAGCCCCGATGGCGATGACCTGCACCGCGTGGCGATCCATCAATCCGGCGTGGCGCGACATTCACGATCCTTGCTTGTTCGCGGCAAGGCTCTGAACTAGTGTCCGCGCGCCGGCATCCGGCCGGCCCTCGACCTGTCATCGTTGCGCCCGTGCCGCGGCATCCGCTCCGCCCACGATCGCGCGTCCCGGAGCCCAAAGGCCATGAGCCTCCTTTCGTCCGCCCTCAAGCGCATCAATCCCTCCCCCACCATCGCCATCTCGAACAAGGCGCGGGAGCTGAAGGCGGCGGGGCGGGACATCATCGCGCTCTCGGCCGGCGAGCCGGACTTCGACACGCCCGAAAACATCAAGGAAGCCGCCATCGCGGCCATCCGTCGCGGCGAGACCAAGTACACGGCCGTGGACGGCATTCCCGAGCTGAAGGCCGCCATCTGCCGCAAGTTCAAGCGCGAGAACGGGCTCGACTACAAGCCCTCGCAGGTGTCGGTGGGCACCGGCGGCAAGCAGGTGCTGTTCAACGCCCTTCTCGCCACCGTGGATGCCGGCGACGAGGTCATCATCCCGGCCCCCTACTGGGTGAGCTACCCGGACATCGTGAATTTCTGCGGCGGCACCCCGGTGCCGGCGATGACGACGCTGGAAGACAATTTCAAGCTGCGTCCCGAGGTGCTGGAAGCCGCCATCACGCCCAAGACCAAGTGGCTGATCTTCAACTCGCCGTCCAACCCCTCCGGCGCGGCCTACAGCTTCGACGAGCTGAAGGCGCTCACCGACGTGCTGGTGAAGCATCCCCATGTGTGGATCCTCACCGACGACATGTACGAGCACCTCGTCTATGACGACTTCAAGTTCGTCACCCCGGCGCAGGTGGAGCCCGCGCTCTACGACCGCACGCTGACCATGAACGGCGTGTCCAAGGCCTATTGCATGACCGGCTGGCGCATCGGCTACGCCGCCGGGCCGGAGGCGCTCATCAAGGCGATGGGGACGCTGCAGTCCCAGTCCACCTCCAACCCCTCCTCCATCGCCCAGTGGGCGGCGCTCGAGGCGCTGGACGGGCCGCAGGACTTCATCGCCGCCAACAACAAGGTGTTCAAGGAGCGCCGCGATCTCGTGGTCTCCATGCTCAACCAGACCAAGGGCCTCACCTGCCCGAAGCCGGAAGGCGCCTTCTACGTCTTCCCGTCCTGCGCCGGCACCATTGGCAAGACCACGCCTTCGGGCGTGAAGATCACCGACGACGAGGTGTTCGCCACGGAGCTGCTCAACGCCGAGGGCGTCGCGGTGGTGCACGGCTCGGCCTTCGGCCTCGGCCCGGCCTTCCGCATTTCCTACGCCACCGCCACCTCGGACCTCGAGGAAGCCTGCCGGCGCATCCAGCGCTTCTGCGGCTCCCTGGTCTGACCCACGCATCGCGAGCGGCACCCGCCGCTCGCGTTCGACCCGGCCGGCGCACCGGCCCGCCCCACCTCCCGCGAAAGTGACCTTTCGGCAGGGTGCGAATTGCAACAGCAGCGGGAAAACGGAACCTCGCGCCAACTGGAGCGTTGGCGCAGCGGTGAAGTCTGGGCTAAGGCTGCGCGGTCGTCGGGCGCCGGATTCGACCCGCCCGCTTCCCACAGGAGGAACGACATCATGAAGACTGTTCTCAAGGCCGGCCTTGCTGCTGCCGCCGTGCTCGTCGCCGGCGCGCTTCCCGCTTCGGCCCAGTCCCGCGTCCAGGTGGGCACGCTGACCTGCAACATGGCGCCCAACGTTGCGTTCGTGATCGGCTCGGTGCGCGAGATGAGCTGCGCGTTCCGTCCCGCCGTGCACGGCGTCAAGCGCGCCACCTATCAGGGCACTGTGCGCCGCTTCGGCCTCGACGTCGGCGTGAACGGCCGCGGCACGCTGGTGTGGGGCGTGTTCGCTCCGTCCGCCAAGGTTCCCGCCGGCGCGCTCCGCGGCACCTACGTGGGCGCCACCGGCTCGGCCTCCATCGGCGTGGGCCTCGGCGCCAACGTGCTGGTGGGCGGTTCGCAGAACACCTTCGCGCTGCAGCCGCTGTCGCTCGAAGGCCAGACTGGTCTCAACCTCGCCCTCGGCGTGTCGGACCTCACCCTGCGCTGATTCGGCCCGCCCTGCGGCAGGCCGGGCCCTCGGGCCGCCTGCCGCAGCGGAATCTGCCCATTCGCAACCTTGCCCCGCGCCCCCGGCCCAACCGGGGGCGCGAGCATTTTCAAGCCCCTGATTCTCCCGGCCCCGCGCGATGAGTCCGCACGCGCCACGCCATCGGAACGGCGGGATTGCGCGAGACTCCGCCGCCACGTAGGTCTCTCTCGTCGCCATCCGGGGGATCTTCCATGCGCGCCACCATCGCCGCCGCCCTTCTTGCCGCCACGACCGTCCTCGCCGCCGCGATGCCGGCCGCCGCCCAGCCCCTCCCGCCGGTTCAGTTGCCGCCGCCGCCGACGGGTCCGCTGGTGCAGTCGGGCATGCTGGTGTGCAAGGTGGCGCCGTCCATCGGCTTCGTGCTCGGCTCCATGCGCGAGGCGGCCTGCGAATTCCGGGACAACGCGGCGCAGCCCTACGTGGTGCTGTCGCGCTACAAGGGCACCATCTCCCGCTTCGGCATCGACCTGGGCGTGCTCGCGGCCGACACGCTGGCCTGGGCCGTGTTCGCCCCCACCGCCCGGCCCAGCCCGAGCGACATCGCCGGCAGCTATATCGGCGTCTCGGCCGATGCCGCCTGGACCATCGGCGCTGGCGCCAACGTGCTGCTCGGCGGCTCCAGCAACCAGATCGCCCTGCAGACCGTCTCGGTGGAAGGTATGGTGGGCGCGGACGTGGCGGCCGGCATCGCCGACCTCACCCTGGTTCTGCTGCCGAACTGAACGCTTTTCGCGGCCCACCACAAAAGGGCCGCAGCCTTCGTGGCAGAGTGAGCTTTGCCTCAGCCGGGACGGGCGTGTTCCGGCCATGGCGCCATCCCTGTGCGGAGGGGTTCGGCATGTCCAGTTTCCTGTCTCGTTCCGTGGCGGTCGCGCTCGCCGGCGCCGGCCTCGCCGCGACGCTGGCGCTGCCCCCGGCCTTTGGCGCCGGCCCGGCCATGCCCCAGATGGCGGCCGGGCTGCTGGAATGCCGCAGCGCCTTCGCCACCGGCTACGGCTTCGGCTCCACCCGTCCCGTGAAGTGCGAATACCGGCCCTCCATGGGGGTCAACCATTATTACAGCGGCACCATGGAACGGGTCGGGCTCGACTTCGGCGTGTCCGACCAGGCCAGCATGCTGTGGGCGGTGATCGCCACCTCCCCGGCCGTGGCGCCCGGCGCGCTGGCGGGGCGATATGTCGGCCTCTCCACGGGCTTCTCTCTCGGCCCGGGCTTTTCCGCCAACATGCTCGCCTCCGATGATGCCACCAAGCAGGTGACGCTTCAGCCGCTCAGCGTCTCCTCTGACAGCGGCCTCAGCCTCTCCATCGCCGGCGCGACGCTGACGCTTGAACCCTCCGCCGCCGCCCCCCAGTGAGCGCCTACACGCCCGTGTGAGACACGCCCGTGTGAGACACGTCGCTGTGACTTGCCCCTTCGTCGGCCCCCCACGATCTTGGCGCCGCGACGGAGGACACTGAATGCTCATCAGATCAAGGCGCGGCTGGGAACTTCCCGAATCGGCGGCAACGCCCGAGGACGTCTATCTCAACCGGCGGCAGGCCATGGGTGCGGGCGCCATGCTCCTCGCCGGCCTGGGTGCCGGGACCCTCGCGAGCCCCGCCGCGGCCCAGCGCGTCAGCGACGTGCCCGATCCCTCGGCCAGCCTTTATCCCGCGCCGCAGAATCCGCGCTACACGCTCGAGCGGCCGGTGACGCCGGAGGCGCGCTCCAGCCTCGTGAACAATTATTACGAGTTCAGCTACGGCAAGGTCGTCGGCCCCTCCATGACGCGCTTCCAGCGCCGACCGTGGCTCGTGAAGATCGACGGTCTCGTGGAGAAGCCCCAGGAGATGGGCATCGACGACCTCTTCAAGAAGGTCAAGTTCGAGGAGCGCCTCTATCGCCACCGCTGCGTCGAGGCGTGGTCCATGGCGGTGCCGTGGACCGGCTTTCCCATGAAGGACCTCGTGGCGCTGGCCGCCCCCACCTCGGGCGCGAAATACATCAAGATGGAGACCTTCCTCGATCCGAAGGTTGCGCCCAACCAGCGGGACTTCCGCTACACGTGGCCCTATGTGGAGGGCCTGACGCTGGAAGAGGCGACCAACGAGCTCGCCTTCCTCGTCACCGGCGTCTACGGCAAGCCCGCGCCCAACCAGTTCGGCGCGCCGCTCCGGCTGGTGCTGCCGTGGAAATACGGCTTCAAGTCCATCAAGGGCATCGTGCGCTTCACCTTCACCGACAAGCAGCCGGTGAGCTTCTGGGAGCAGCTCCAGGGCTCCGAATACGGCTTCTGGGCGAACGTGAACCCCAAGGTGCCGCATCCCCGCTGGAGCCAGGCCACAGAAGAGGACATCGCCACCGGCCAGCGCATCCCCACGGTGCTCTTCAACGGCTACGGCGAATACGTCGCCGACCTCTACAAGGGCCGCGAGACCCAGAAGATCTGGTTCTAGAGGACCTTCGCCATCCCTTTCGGCAGTCATCCCCCGGCTTGTCCGGGGGATCCACCCGGCGGCCGGGGCCGCTCATGGTTCAGACATCGCGCTGTCGGCACAGTGGATGCCCCGGACAAGCCGGGGCATGACAGCTCAGGTTGAAGGCTCGGCCTTCCGCTACCCCTCCACCCCACCCCGCCGCTCGGGCTCGGCGAAGCCGTCCGGCGCCTCGCCGGCGTCGAACGGCGTCGTCACTTCCACGAAGGTGTCGGGATAAAAGCCGTTGAAGCGGGTGCGCAGGGAGAGGGAATAGGCGCCGATGTGGCCGATCTCGATCCAGTCTCCGGTGTCCACGCTCTCCGGCAGATAGAAGGGGCGTGAGAGCACATCCACGCTGTCGCAGGTGGCGCCATAGATGCGGAACGGCGCCATCACGTCCGGCCGCCCCGGCCGGCGGCGGCGGGCGGGATCGGGGATATGACGCACCGGCAGCAGGATTTTCCCCGTCCACGAATCCGACAAGGACGACCACACGCCGTCATTGATATAGAGCCGCTGGCCCTTCTTCAGCAGCACCCGCACGATGACCGAAAAGGCGCGGGCGACGATGACCCGCCCCGGCTCCGCCGCCAGCGGGACGCCGGCAAAGCCATGCCGCTCCACCGCCCCCATCAGCCCGCCGACGATCTCATTGAGCGGCGGCATGGGCGGCACCGGCCGGCGCGGGTCCACCGCATAGGTGGCCGGAAAGCCGCCGCCCACGTCCAGCACCGAGATGGGCACCTTCGCCGCGTCGCGCACCTCGGCCGCGGTGGCGACGGCGCGGGCGTAGGTGTCCACGTCCTCCACCTGGCTGCCCACGTGGAAGCACAGGCCGCAGCGGATGCCGAGGCCATGGATGCGCTGGAGCAGTTCCGCCGCATGGCCCGGCGCCGCGCCGAACTTGCGCGACAGCTCATAGGCCGCCTCCCCCTTGGAGGCGATGCGCACGAACAAGGTGAGGTCTTCCGGATCGAGATCGAGCGCGCGGACGATGCGCAATATCTTCGCCACCTCGTCCTCATGGTCGAGGGCGGTGGCGCGGATGCGGTAGTGCTCCAGCGCGAGTCGGATATCCGACTGCGCCTTCACCGGGTGCATGTAGAACAGCTCCGCCCCCGGTGCCGCCGCACGGGCGGCCGCGAACTCGGCGGGGGACGCCACATCGAAGGCATTGATGCCCGAGCGCGCCAGAACGTCGAGCACCATGGGCTCGCCATTGGTCTTCACCGCATAGGCGGTCTTGCCGGGGAAGGCCTTGACGAAGGCCGCGGCGTCCCCCGCCAGCACGTCCGACCGGAAGCAATAGACCGGCTGGTCGGGCCGCATCTCCAGCGCCGCCTCCCGCCCGGTGGCGAAGCGCGGCAGGCGGGAGGGCTCAGGGTTGCTCCGGCCGGCGGCCACGAGATGGGGCGTCGTTTGCGGCATGGGGCTCCTCCGGCGCGAGTCGGATTGCGTGAGCTTGCCCATCTTTTCCGGCGAGAGCACGACACCCTCCACCGAACCGATCGTTCATTTTCTCTTAAGGTGTTGCCGCCGCGTCCTTGACCGCGGCAAAAGCCGGTCGCATCGTCCCGCCGAGGTACGCCCGGAGGGGCGGAAGGCCGAAGTGGAGACGACCATGGGTGAGCGGGCGCTGGGCGCGAAGGCCGTTGGCGAACAGGCTGGCGGCAAGATGAAGCGCGTGCGCGCAGCCGTGGGCGCCTCGATCGGCCGGATCGCCGCCGCGGCGGCCGTGGCTGCGCTGGCGTTTGCGCCGGCCTCCGTCGCCCCGGCCAAGGCGGCGAATCTGGCCGAGCTGAATTTCTGGCTTTCCGGCCCCAACTATTCCGGCGTCATCCCGGCCTGCGACAGCCAGGAGGCGCTCGACCTCATCGCCACCCGCTTCGCCGAGACCGAGCGGCGCTTCTGGGCCTCCACGCTCTCCATCACCGATTTCGAGAAGGTGCACGAGATCGCCTATCGCCCGTGGGGACCGGAATACCAGCCGCGCCGCTATTGCCGCGGCACGGTCTTCACCAACGATCTCAAGAAGCGCGCCATCTACTATTCCATCATCGAGGACGGCGGCTTCATCGGCGCCAGCTGGGGCGTGGAATGGTGCGTGGTGGGTCTCGACCGCAACTACGCCTACGCCCCGTCCTGCAAGATGGCGGGTCCGTGACGCGAGCCCTCGCAGCTTTTGCAGGCCGGCTTGCCGCTGGCCTCGCACTGCTTCTGGCGCTTGCCGCGATCGAGCCGGCGCGGGCCGAGGGCCAGCCCGGCGCGTTCGATTTCTACGTGCTCTCCCTGTCCTGGTCGCCCACCTATTGCGAGGACCAGGGCAAGCGCGCGGACAGCGAGCCCCAATGCTCGCTCACCCGCCCCTACGCCTTCGTGGTGCACGGCCTGTGGCCGCAATATGCGCGCGGCTTCCCGCAATATTGCCAGAACCCGCCGCCTTACGTGCCGGGTCCGCTGGTCAATTCCATGCTGGACGTGATGCCGAGCCGGCGTCTCGTCATCTATGAGTGGAAGAAGCACGGCACCTGCTCGGGCCTGACGCCGCAAGCCTATTTCGATCAGGTGCGCGCGGCGAAGGCGAAGGTCGTCATCCCCGCCGACTTCACCCGCCTCGACGACTACCGGATGGTATCGCCGCAGGAGGTGGAGGACGCCTTCCGCGCCGCCAATCCCGGCCTCGACGCCGGCATGATCTCGGTGGACTGCGACCGGCGCCGGCTCCGGGAAGTGCGGGTGTGCCTCAGCCGCGACCTCGCCTTCCAGCCCTGCCCAGAGGTGGACCGCCGCGCCTGCCGCCTTTCGCGCATGGTGATGCCGCCGGTGCGCGGCGGGCGCTGAGAGGCCCGCCGGCCGGATTGCGCGGTTGCCTTACGGCTGCTTGGTGAGGCGCGCGCACAAGGCCAGCGCGTCGTCGTCGTCCACCTCCAGATAGCAGAGGTCGAACGCGCCGTCGGGCTGGAGCGTGCCGATGTGGAAGCCGTCGTCGCCCACCACATAGACGGTCTTCAGGTCCGGCGTGATGGTGCCGTGAATGGGCTCGGACTTGGTGCCGCCGGGCACCGGATAGATCACCTTGCCCTTGAACGAGCGGCCGCGCTGCTCCTCGACCACCAGGCCGTAATCGGCGGTGACATAGCCCATTTCCATGCCCACCCCGTCGCTCGGCCCCTTCCAGGTGCCGACGAGGGAAGGAATCTGCTGGGCCGAGGCCGGCACGGCGACGGCGAGCGTGGCGAAAAGGGACAGCGCGAAAACGAGAGGCTTCATGGTTCCCTCCTGCGGACGCGGGGCCGCGCGCAGAGCCCTGCCGCTTGACGCGCCGGCGTCCATGCGTCACGCCGGGACGGTCGCACGGCGTCACGAGGGCCACAATACCGTTACGTCATAGCTGCCCGCACCATCCACATTCCCTTCCGCGCACCGCCGAGCCGAGATGAACTATCGCCACGCCTTCCACGCCGGAAATCCCGCCGATGTCATGAAGCACGCCGCGCTGGCGCGCGTGCTCGCCTATCTCGGCAAGAAGGACGCGCCCTATCGCGTGCTCGACACCCACGCCGGCACCGGGCTATACGACCTTGACGGCATCAACGCCCGCAAGACCGGCGAGGCGGATGCGGGCATCGAGGCGGTGCTGGCCGCGCAGGACGCCGGCACCCTCCCCGCCCCCGCCGCGGCGCTGCTCGCGCCCTATCTCGATTGCGTGCGCGCTCTGCGTGAAGGCGGCCGCAAGCTCTATCCCGGCTCGCCGGCCCTCGCCCTCGCTTTGTCGCGGTCGCAGGACAAGTTCCTGTTCTGCGAGCTGAACAAGGAGGAGCGGGCGAAGCTGGAGAAGCGTGTGGGCGAGGACCCGCGCGCCGAGGGTCGGGTGAAGATCCTCGCCCAGGACGGCTGGCAGGCGCTCGCCGCCCACCTTCCCCCGCGCGAACGGCGGGGCGTGGTGCTGGTAGACCCGCCGTTCGAGGAGCCCGGCGAGTTCCAGCGCATGGTGGCGGGACTGGAGGCGGCGCACCGGCGGTTCGCCACCGGCATCTTCATGCTCTGGTATCCCATCAAGGACCTGCGCGCGGTGGACGCCTTTCGCCGCGACGTAGCCCACCTCAGGCTGCCGAAGACTCTCCGGGTGGAGCTGGACTTCGCGCAGGTGCGCGCGCTCGACACGCTTTCCGGCTCCGGCCTCATCATCGTCAATCCGCCCTTCACGCTGGCGGATGAGATGAAAACGGTGCTCAACGCCCTCGCGCCCCTGCTGGCGCGCGACGGGGCCGGCCGCGTGCGTGTATCCTGGCTTACCGCCGGGGGTTGAGCCCGGCTTGGGGGGTCAGGGCATGACGGGGATCGTCGCGCGGCACGGAGCGCTCGGGGCAGAGGGACGGCGGCTGCAGGGGAGGCCCGTGCGCGTGAGGGCCTTTGGCCTCGTCGCAGCATTGCTTCTCGCCGGCCCCGCCATCGCCGAGCCAGCTTCGCAGGGGGCGCAGAAGCCCGCGCCCCAGACGACCCCCGCCGCTACGCAATGGGCCCAGCCGTTCGCACCGGCGATCGGCAGCCGGTGGCGGGTGGACGTGACCACCACCGCCAGCGACGACGGCGGTCCCGCACCGCAGAAGGGGCGCCTGACCCAGCGCTACGACCTCACCTATGCGGCGCGTGAAGGCGCGGGATATCGCGTCATGCTGGTGCTGCGCGAAACCGCTCTGGAAGGCAACATCGGGTCCCTGCAACTCGCGGCTACGGCCCTCGCCCCGTTCCGGAACCTCACCGTGGATGGCGTCACCGACGCGACCGGCTTGCCGGTGCGCGTGGTGAATGAAGCGGAGGTGCGCGCCACTGTCTCCGGCTACGGCGAACGCATGATGGCTGACGTCGCCAACAAGCCGCAGATGGTGCCGCTGGTCCGGCTGGCGCTTGCCGTGATGCTGGAGCCGCGTGGTGCGGAGGCAGCAGCAGCCTGGCTCGATCCTCTTCCCATCTTCGCCTCGGCGCAGAACACGGTCCTGAAACCGGGTCAGGTGGATCGCCTCGCCGGCGCCATGCCGAACCCATTGGGTGGAAGCGTCGCCACTCAAACGGTGATGCAGCTCGCGCCTGACGCTCGGCCCGATCGCTTCACCCTCATCTACACCGACACGCTCGACCCCGATGCCATAAAAGCCGCCACGCAGGACGTGGTTGGCCAGTTCGGCGCCCCACCGGGACATGCGGACGGCGTCAGCCCGAAGGATACGGAACAGATGCTCGCCCGGGTCGGGCTGGATATCCGGCAGACACAGCGGATCGACGTGGAGGGCGGCATCGCGCGCCGCGCGCTTACGGATCAGACCATCCGTGCGAGTATCCGCGGCCGGGCCGTGACGCGCACCAAAATCAGCCTCGTCACCGTCACTCCCGCGCCCTGAGCCCGCGCGATTTGCTCTTTTCACAACGGGCTCAAACGATCTAGGGAAGGGCATTCTCATCCGGATGCCCCCTCCCATGCTGCTCCGCCACTCCCCGACCTCTCCCTTCGTGCGCAAGGTGCGCGTCGCCGCCGGCATTCTCGGCATTCCGCTCGAGCTGGAGGCCGCCGACACGCTCGACCCCAACGACACGCTGCGCCAGCAGAACCCGCTCGGGAAGATTCCCGCCCTGCTGACCGGGGATGGAGAGGTCCTGTTCGATTCGTCGGTGATCCTCGCCTATCTGGACCATCTGGCGGGCGACGGGCGCATCCTGCCCACCGAGCCGGCCGCGCGCATCAAGGTCCTGCGCCGGGAGGCCCTCGTGGACGGGATGATGGATGCAGGCATCCTGATCCTCTATGAGGCGCGCTTCCGCCCGCAGGAGAAGCACGAAGAGCGCTGGCTGGAACATCAGGCCGGCAAGCGCCTCCGCGCGATCGATGCGCTGGAGGCGGAAGTCACGCCCTATTCGGGCACCCCGGACGTGGGCGACATCGCGCTGGCCTGTGCGCTGGGCTGGTTCGATTTCCGCTTCGGGGGGGACTGGCGGGCCGACCATCCCAAGCTCGTCGCGTGGTTCGAGGCCTTCAGCGCCGCGCATCCGACGTTTGCGGAGTCCGCTCCGGTTGCCTGACACGCCAAAGGCGCCGCCCTTTCGGGCGGCGCCTTCGACGAGGTACCAGAGCTTTCGTCACTCGACGATGTAGACCACCTTGCGGGTCTTGGGCTCGACGATGACGCGGCGGTCGTTGACGACCGTGTATTCATACTCGCTGTTCTGCGGGATGTCGTAGAGCGTCACGTTGGGCGGCAGCTGGCGGCCCACCACCACTTCCTGCTCCATCCGGACGGAGGGGCGGCGCTCCTTCATCACGTAGGTGCGCACTTCCTGGGGCGGTTCGCCCGCCGCGCCGACGCCGGCGCCGACCACGCCGCCGACCACCGCACCCACAGGGCCGCCAACCACGGCGCCGACAGCCGCGCCGCCCACCGCGCCGGTGGCGGTGGAGGCCTGCGCGAACGCCGCGGCGGGAACAATCACGGGAGCCGCAAGGGCGGCGATCACGGTACTCATCAGCAACGTCTTTCGCATCTTACCTCTCCTGCTGCGTTAAGATCGCAGCAGAAACAGTCCTCGATGCAAAAACGTTCCCGAGAGCACGCAAGAGCCTCTGAAGCGCGCTCCGGATTTCAGATGGCGCGGGGCGAAACCTTGACCATTGCCCCGCCTGCGCCATCCTAGACTTCGGCTTTGCCGTTCCCGCGCTCAGGCGGCCTTCGCGGGCACTCGCGGAACCGGAACCATAAGCCCACGCTTGAGGAGCTCCGCATGGGTGAGGTCCAGCACCCGCCAGGCGGTGGCGACCAGTTCGTCCGCCTCCTCGTATGACAGCGTGAAGGGCGGGGCGAGGATCATGCCGTCGCGCACCGCGCGCATCACCAGCCCCTCCTTGAAGGAGAAATCGCGGCAGATGAGGCCCACCGTCCCCTCCTCGGCCGCGAAGGCGGCGCGGGTCGCCTTCTGCGGCGTCAGCTCGATGGCGCCGATGAGGCCCACCATGCGGGCCTCGCCCACCAGCGGGTGCTCGGCAAGCTTCAGCCAGCGTTCCTGCAGGTAGGGGCCGATATCGGTCCGCACCCGGTCCACCAGTTTCTCCTCGTGCATGATCTTCAGGTTGGCGAGCGCCGCGGCGCAGCCGCCGGGATGGCCGGAATAGGTGTAGCCGTGGTTGAAGTCGCCGCCGTGCTCGATGAAGCCTTCGGCGAAATGATCGCCGACGATCACCCCGCCCAGCGGGAAGTATCCGGAGGTCACGCCCTTGGCAAACGTGATGAGGTCGGGCTTCACGCCCATGAATTCGGAGCCGAACCAGCGGCCGGTGCGCCCGAAGCCGCAGATCACCTCGTCGCAGATCAGCAGCACGTCGCGCTCGCGGCAGATCTTCTCCACCTCGGGCCAGTAATTGGCGGGCGGGATGATGACGCCGCCGGCGCCCTGGATGGGCTCGCCGATGAAGGCCGCGACATTCTCCGGCCCCGCCTCGTCGATGGCGCGGGCCACCTCGCGGGCAGCGAAGAGGCCGAACTCCTCGCGGCTCATCTCGCCGCCCTCGGCCCACCAATAGGGCTGGGCCACGTGGATGATGCCGGGAATGGGCAGCCCGCCCTGGGCATGCATGGGCTTCATCCCACCGAGCGAGGCGCCGCCCATGGTGGAGCCGTGATAGCCGTTGCGGCGGGAGATGAAGATGTGCTTCTCGGGCTTGCCCAGCGAAGCCCAATAGTGCCGCACCATGCGCAGCACCGTGTCCACCGCCTCCGAGCCGCCGGAGGTGAAGAACACGTGGTTCATGTGGGCCGGCGCCACCTCGGAGATGGCCGCCGCCAGCTCCGCCGCGGCGGGATGGGTGGTCTTGAAGAAGGTGTTGTAATAGTCGAGCTGATGGAGCTGCTGGGCGATGGCATCCACGATGGCATGCCGCCCGTGCCCCACCTGCGAGCACCACAGGCCCGACATGCCGTCGAGGATCCTGTTGCCGTCGCTGTCGAAGACATAGACCCCCTCGGCCCGCGTGATGACCCGCACCCCCTCGGCGTTCAGCGCCTTGGTGTCGGAGAAGGGGTGCAGGTGGTGCGCCGCATCCAGCGCGCGCCAGTGGGCGGTGGAGTTGGACAGGGGGGCGGACGTCACGATGGCGATGCTCCGTGTTGAACCTCTGCGGTTCTAGCGCGAAAGCGGGACCGTGGGCCACCCCCGCGCTCGCGCGGCCCGCCTGATCTGCTAAAGCTGCGGCCCATCACAGAGCCAGCGGAGGCGAGGGTATGGAACCGGATTTCTGGCGCGCACGCTGGGAGACGAAGCAGATCGGCTTCCACGAGGGCAAGCCCAATGCCTATCTGGTCAAGCACCTGCCGCGCCTCGACCTCGCGCCCGGCGCGCGCATCTTTTTGCCCCTGTGCGGCAAGACGCGGGACATCGCCTATCTGCTCGCGCAGGGCTTCACGGTGGCCGGGGCGGAACTGAGCCGCATCGCGGTGGAGGAGCTGTTCGCCGAGCTGGAAGTGGTTCCCGAGATCACCGAAGCCGGCGACCTCCTGCGCTTCCGCGCGCCGGGCCTCGACATCTTCCAGGGCGACATCTTCGCGCTCGAAACCGAAACCCTCGGGCCGGTGGATGCCGTCTATGACCGCGCCGCCCTCATCGCTTTGCCGCCGGACATGCGCCCGCGCTATGCCGGCCACGTCACCGCCCTCGCCGGCCCCGCGCCGCAACTGGTGGTGACGATCGTCTACGACCAGTCCCTCGTCGGCGGCCCGCCCTTCTCGGTGCCGTCGACGGAGGTCCATGCGCTGCATGGCGGAGCCTATGTGGTGACGCAGATCGACGCCGTCACCCGGCCGAACGCGCTCAAAGGGCAGTGGGAAGCGACCGAAGAGGTGCATCTGCTGGCGCGGCGGTGAGGCCTGGCGCCCCGGACGCATGCAGCGACAGCGGAATGCGAGCCGGGGCCAAGCGCGAAAGACCGCCGCAGGCGCTTCCGAACCCTGCCGCTCTGAGGCATGGCCCGCTGCGCGGGAGTGTTGCGCTGGACCCCGGCTCGGTGCTCCACCTGCGGTGTCGCTTGTCCGGGGAGCGAGCCGCTAAAGCCCTAAAGCCGCGTCCACACCGTCTTCAGGTCGGAATACTTCTCCAGCGCGTGCAGGGACTTGTCGCGCCCGAAGCCGGATTGCTTCACCCCGCCGAAGGGCGTGGTGATGTCGTCGGCGTCGAAGCAGTTCACATAGACGATGCCGGCCTTGAAGCGCCGGGCCACCTTGTGGGCGGCGGCAAGGTCGGCGCTCCAGATCGAGGCGCCAAGGCCGTAGACGGTGCCATTGGCGATCTCCACCGCCTCGTCCAGCCCGTCGAAGCCGATCACCGACAGCACCGGGCCGAAGATCTCGTTCTGCGCCAGCGTGGAAGAGGGCGCCACGTCGTCGAACACCGTCGGCGCCACGAAGGCCCCGCCGGTTTCGGTGCGCACCGCCATGCCGCCCGTCACCAGCCGCGCCCCACTCTCGCCGCCGGCCTGGATCGCCGAGAGGATGCGGCCCTGGTGCTCGCGGCTCACCACCGCCCCGGCGGGCGCATCGGGATCGAGCGGATCGCCCGGCATCCAGCGCGGGGCGAGGGCGGCGACGCGCTCCACCAGCTCGGCACGGATGCGGTTGTCCACGAGGAGGCGCGAAGCCGCCGTGCACATCTCACCCTGGTTGAAGAAGATGCCTCCGGCCACCGCTTCGGCCACGGCGCCGAGGTCCTTCACATCGTGGGCCACCACGAAGGCGGTCTTGCCGCCCAGCTCCAGCGCCACGCGCTTGATGTTGCTCTCGGCGGAATAGCGCAGGAAGTAGCGGCCGACCTCTGTGGAGCCGGTGAAGGCGATGGCGTCCACATCCATGTGGAGCCCCAGCGCCTTGCCGGCCTCGACGCCGAGCCCCGGCACCACGTTGAACACGCCGTCGGGGATTCCGGCCTCCGCCGCCAGCTCGGCGAGGCGGAGCGCAGTGAGCGGGCTTTCCTCGGCCGGCTTCAGCACCACGGAATTACCCATGGCCAGCGCCGGCGCCACCTTCCAGGCGGCCATGATCATCGGGAAGTTCCACGGCGTCACGCAGCCGACCACGCCGAGCGGCTCCCGCAGCACCAAGGCGAGATTGTCGTCGGTGGTGGGCGCCACCTCGCCATAGACCTTGTCGCAGCACTCCCCGTAATAGGCGAAGCAGTCGGCCGCCGCGCGCACGTCGATGGCGCGGGCGTCCGAGATGGGCTTGCCCATGTTCAGCGTCTCGGTCAGCGCGAGTTCGTCCCGGTGGGCGCGGATGAGATCGGCGAAGCGCAGCAGGGCGCGCTTCCTCTCCAGCGGCCGCTGGCCAGCCCAGCGGCGATCCTCGAAGGCGCGGCGCGCGGCCTTCACGGCGCGGTCCACATCCTCCCCATCGCAGGCCGCGACCTCGGCGATGGCGTGGCCGGTGGCCGGATTGACGGCGCTGAAGGTGCGGCCCGATGCTGCCGGATGGAAGGCCCCATCGATGAAGGCGTGGGTTCGGAAGGAAGGAATGTCCGCCGCTGCCCGTTCCACCGCCGCCATGATGCTCGCTCCGCTGCCAGACCCGCCGCACCCTCGCGCGCCGCAGCGGGAGCCGTCAAGGTGGGGCCATGCGGCCGATCAGGCGAGAATGACCACGTAGAACAGCCCTGCATTCATCAGCACGAAGGTGGGGAATTGCGGGGTCCAGAAGGCGTCTGTCCAAGAGGTCGGCGGAAACTGCAATACGGTGCGCACCGTCAGGAGGATCCAGGCCAGCAGGCTGAAGACCAAAGCCGTGAGAAAATCTCCGAAGCGGACGGGATCGAGACCGACCGCGAACATCGCGTCGGCCAGCAGCGTCGAAGGCGCCTGACCGAGCGCGAACAGCCCGACGCCGTCGATGAGGATGAACAGCATGATCGTCAGGATCAGATAGCACATCACGAAAACCGACCCGCGCAGGCTCTGCGTCTTCGGATCGGCCTTGGGGTAGAAGATGTAGGCGAGCAGGGACACGAGGATCACGGCCGCCAGGGCGACACCGGCGAGCATCGCCGGCACCGACAGGGAGATGCCGCCGCCCGCCAGAAAGCTGCGGGAGACGAGCACCAGCACCGTCACCAGAAGCAGTTGCGAGAGCGCGACCGCATCCTTTTTCTCGCCCGGAGCGTCCTGGCCCAGCGGCGGAACACGGGTGGAATAGAAGGCGTCGAAAAAGACCTGGATGTTGCGCTTGAGGGTATCGACCAGCTTTCCGGCCATGCCTATCGCTCCGGGCGTGCCCAGCGCAGGGTCCAGGTCGTTTGCTGCACGGCGGACTGCTTGCCGGAGTCAAGGTCGGCGACCGTCACATAGGTGGTCGTCACGTTGGCAGCGGCGTCGAAGCTGAAAGAGACGCAATTCGCCGCGCCCTGCGGCACCGGCTGGTAACGCCGCAGCATGGTGCGCAGATAGACATAGCGCGTGCCAGGCCCGCCGCCGGTGCTGGCCTGGGCCGGCTTCAGCCCGGAGATCGCGGCGAGCGCATCGCGTATGGGGACGAGGATCGGGGGAATGCCATCGTCGGAAATCACGGCGACCCGAAGGGTAGGCTCGCCGGACTCGCTCGGCTGGGTGAACGAATAATGTCTCCGCCCGCCGACGTTGGCGTCGTCGGTCCGGTGGCACTCCGGCTGCTCCGTGGAGCGGTAGCGGAAATGGAAGGCATGCAGTAGCTGGGATTCCTTGAGACCCGCCGCGTGGTAATCGTCGTATTCCCGGGCCGCCACCCGACGATCCATGGGACCCCGCCTGCCCGCAAAGCAGCTTTCATTGAGGGCCGGGCGCTCGATATGGACTTCCTGCACGTCCGCGTTGTCCCGCTCGGTGCGCGGCGCCTCGTTGCGCAGCTTGATCGCGACCACGCCGCCGCGGTCCGGTGGCAGGGCATAGATGGCGCGGACGCGGTCTGACGTGGCCATCACGGACTTCACTCCCGGTCCGGTGGCGTCGATCCACTGTCGTCCGTCCGGCGAACGCAGATAAAGCTGGCCAGGCATAAGCTGCCCGGATGCTACCGGACATGCGGATTGTGCCTGCGCCCCAGCGGTCGGAACCAGAAGCCCGGCGGCAAGCACGACCGCCGGCAGCACGGACAAGATCGCTGCATGCATAGGATGCCCTCCCCAACGCAACTCTATTTAAAGTTGCGTTCACTGAAAAGGCATATTTTTACGCGAAAGCCCGAAGGTGGTTCATCCCCGCTCGGGCGGGCCGCTCTCCCCGTCCTCGTCCTCCTCGGGACGGCCGGGGATGGCGTAGCTGCCGGACAGCCAGCGGTTGAGGTCCACGTCGGCGCAGCGCTTGGAGCAGAACGGCTTGTAGCGCTCCACCGGCGGCTTGCCGCAGATGGGGCATGGCCGGGCGGCGGGGATGGGCTTGGCAGGTGTATCCGCGCTCACGCCGCGCGCTCCACCCAGCCTGCGCGCACGTCGTAGCCCTGGCCGGTGAGGAGGCCGAGGGTCTCCGAGAGCGGCAGCCCGACCACGTTGGTGTACGAGCCCACGAGCTTCACCACGAAGCCCCCGGCGATGCCCTGGATGGCGTAGCCGCCTGCCTTGCCCCGCCACTCGCCGCAGGCGAGGTAATCGTTGATCTCGTCGCGCGACAGCCGCTTGAAGCGCACCCGCGTCTCCACGAGGCGGGTGGCGGAGCGGCCGCGCGGATCGATGAGGCAGACGCCGGTATAGACGCGATGGGTGCGGCCGGAGAGCAGCCGCAGGCACGCGTCCGCCTCGTCCACGAGATCGGGCTTGGGCAGGATGCGCCGGCCCACCGCCACCACCGTGTCGGCGGCGAGCACCAGCGCATTCATCTCGGCGTCCTTGGCCCGGCCGGCCACCAGCTTCGCCTTCTCCTGCGACAGGCGCTGGGCGAGGCGGCGGGGCAGCTCGCCGCGCTCTGGCGTCTCGTCCACATCGGCGGGCATGAGAAGGTCCGGCTCGATGCCGGCCTGGTTCAGCAGCGCGAGGCGGCGGGGAGAGCCGGAGGCAAGGACGAGCTTCACCTGATCGTTCACGGAGCAAAATCCTCCCAGGCCGACCCGCGCCGGCCCCTGTCTGGTCCGTGGTCTAGCGGAATTGGCCGGGCCTGTGAACGCCTTCAACTGCCCGTGATGGCTCCACCCCCTTGTAACCGCCCGAAGCCGCCTTCCGAAAAGCCCCATGTCGGCCAAGCGCCGCCGATCAAGGGAAGAAGGACGCCATCATGTTCACCCGCCGTGTCACGCTCGCCTTTGCCGTCGCCCTCCCCCTGGCCGCGGCCGCCTTCGCCGGCGCGTCGGCCCTGGCCGCCACCGACCATGCCGCCTATACCCCCGCCGCCTTCGCTGACGCGCAGAAGGCGGGCAAGCCCATCCTGGTGGAAATCCACGCCAGCTGGTGCCCCGTGTGCGCGGCCCAGGCCCCCATCCTCGGCGAGCTGCTGTCGACGCCGAAATTCAAGGACATGGTGGTGTTCCGCGTGGATTTCGACAGCCAGAAGGATGCGGTGAAGGCGTTCGGCGCCCGCGCCCAGAGCACCCTCATCGTCTACAAGGGCAAGACCGAGGAAGGCCGTTCCGTGGGCGACACCGCGAAGCCGTCCATCGAGGCGCTGCTGGCCAAGGGCGTCTGAGGCGACCATGGCCCTCGGCAGCCTCGGCCTCGCGTTTCTCGCGGGCGTGCTTTCCATCCTGTCGCCCTGCGTCGTGCCGCTGCTGCCCCTGGTGCTCGGCGCGGCCGCGGCCGAGCACCGCCTCGCCCCGCTGGCGCTGGCGGTGGGGGTGACGCTCTCCTTCACCGTCATCGGCCTGTTCGTGGCCACCATCGGCTACGCCATCGGGCTGGAGGGCGACGCCTTCCGCATGGTGGGCGCGGTGCTGATGATCGGCATCGGCGCAGTGCTCGCCGTGCCACCGCTGCAGACCCGGCTCGCCACCGCGGGCGGGCCGGTGAGCGACCTCGCCAGCCGGCATTTTTCCGGCTTCGCGACGGAGGGCGTGGGCGGTCAGTTCGCCGTGGGGCTTCTGCTCGGCGCGGTGTGGAGCCCGTGCGTCGGCCCCACCCTCGGCGCGGCCTCGGTGCTCGCGGCGCAGGGGCGAAACCTCGGCGAGGTGGCGGCGGTGATGGCCCTGTTCGGCCTCGGCGCCGGCCTGCCGCTGGCGCTCGCCGGAACCCTCTCCCGCCCCACGCTGATGCGCTGGCGCTCGCGCATGATTTCCGGCGGCAAGGGCGCAAAGGCCCTCATGGGTCTGGTGCTGGTGGTGGTCGGCCTGCTGATCGCCACCGGCGCCGACAAGCGGATCGAAGCGGCCCTGGTCCAGGTCTCCCCGGCCTGGCTGACAACGCTGACGACGCGGTTCTGACCTCCCGCGAGGCGTCTCCGCTTCGATCCAGAGACGGGCCGAACCGGCGCCGTCTCCCTCCGGCCGCATGAGTCCTGCACGTCCCGCAGGCTGTGGCCGGCCCCCGGTGGCGCACGCCCATCCCACGTGCGCCGCCGGGCCCATTTACGGCTGGCCCCCGCCCGCCCTGCGCTCCAGTTTCTTCTCAAGCGGGTGCAACACCACCAGCAGAAACAAAGCGAGCCCGACGCCGAGCGCGATCAGCACCCATGACGCCAGCGCGCAGGCGATGCCGACGGCGGCGGTGACCCACACCAACGCCGCCGTGGTGAGCCCGCGGATGCGCCCGGCGCTGCGATCGCGCAGCACCACGCCCGCACCGAGAAAGCCGATGCCGGTGAGCACGCCCTGGATCACCCCCTGGATGACGCGGCTCGTCGCGTCCGGATCGCCCGCCACACCCTGCGCCCGGAGCCCGGCAAGGGCTGCCAACGCCGCCCCGAGGGCCACGAGGCCGAGGGTGCGCATGCCGGTCGGCTTGTCGCTGAGATCCCGGTTGAGCCCCAGCGCCAGGCCAGCCGCCGTCGCCGCCACCAGCCGCAGGGCGCTGTCGATGTCGCCGGGATCGATGAACAGGGGACCGATCTGCATGGCCGGGGCGCACCTCCTGCGCCCTGCAAGCGCCGGCGCGCGGGTCTTGTTCCGGCCGCCATGGGGTATGCCTCTTGCATGGGCGCGGGTGAAAAGGACCCGCGCGGCATGAAAACCTTCCTGGATTGGTCGGCTTACGACACCTACGGCATCGGCGACGCCTATTCCGGCATTCCAGCGACCGGCGGGAACTACGCCAAGGCCGTGGCCGTGTGCATGCACAGCCGCGATTGTCAGAATACCGGCAAGGGCGTGATGTGCCCGAGCTACCGCATCACCGGCGACCGCGCCCATTCCACCGAGGCCCGCGTCGCCGCCTTCAAGGCGGCCCTGAACGATGGCAGCGACGCCGCCGCCTTCGCCGATCCGCGGCTCGACGAAGCCATGGACCTGTGCGTGTCGTGCAAAGCCTGCAAGAAGGAATGCCCGAGCGCCGTGGACATGACGCTCATCAAGACCGAGTACCTGGCGCAACGGCACGAGATCAAGGGCGTGCCCCTGCGCACCCGTCTCTTCGGCGGCGTGCCGGAATGGACCGGCCGCCACCGCCGCCTGCTGCGCCTCGCCATTCTCGTGCGCAACCGCGTGCCGCTGATGGCCCGCCTCGCCGAGCGCTTCCTCGGCATTACCGCCCGCCGTCCCATTCCGGAGCCGGCGCCTATTGCCTATATCCCGCCGCCCGCCGCGCCGCATCTGGCGGAACGGGGCGACGTGATCCTGTTCGTGGATACCTTCTGCCACCATTTCGAGCCGGAGGTGGCGGAGGCCGCCCGCGAGGTGCTGACCTTCGCCGGCTACCGCGTGCGCATCGCCAAGCCCGACCCCTCCGACGCCGAGCCGGACCGGCCCCTGTGCTGCGGCCGCACCTATCTCACCACCGGCATGGTGGAGAAGGCGCGCAGCGAGGGACAGCGCGTGCTCGCCGCCTTCGAGAGCGAGATCGCCGCCGGAACGCCGATCATCGGCCTCGAGCCCTCCTGCTTGCTCTCGCTTCGGGACGAGCTCTACAGCCTCGGCCTCGGCCCGAAGATCGGGGCGCTCGGCAAGCAGCTCTATCTGTTCGAGGAATTCCTCGCCCGCGAGCACCAGAACCGGGGGCTGCGGCTGAAGCTCAAGGCGCTTCCCGGCGCGAAGGCGGTGCTGCACGGCCACTGCCACCAGAAGGCGTTCGGCGTGATGAAAGCGACGCGCAAGGTGCTCTCCTTCATCCCCGGCTTCTCCTACGACATCGTGGAGACGAGTTGCTGCGGCATGGCCGGCAGCTTCGGGCTGGAGGCGGAGCATTATGATGCCTCCATGCAGATGGCCGAGATCGCCCTTCTCCCGGCCATGCGCGCCGCGCCGGAGGACGCGCCCCTGATCGCCAACGGCTTCTCCTGCCGCCACCAGATCGAGCACGGATCGGGCCGCAAGGCCCGCCACATCGCGCTGCTGATCCGGGATGCGCTGGACCGGGATTGAGGCACAGGGATAGTGACCACGGGGAAAAGCTTTATCGGCGACGCTGCGCCAGCTATCTATGGGGAATAGTCGTCGGCCCGATGGGGACATCGTCGGCCTCAGTGTGAGCGCCCCCATGAACGCCATCACCTCGCTGAAGTCCTTCATCCTCGACCGGGTCGAGATGATCGGCGCCCCCTTCTATACCGACGCCCACCGCCTCTCGGTGCCCGAGGACGACCCCCACGATACCCTCGCCGCCGGCGCCGCGGACGACCATGACCCGGCCGACGGGCAGTCCTTCGCCATCGACTATGTGGACCACGCCGGCAATGTGAGCCACCGCCGCATTTCGGTGTGGGCGGTGCAGCGCAATGTGGAGGGCGTGCCCATCCTCATCGCCAAGTGCCACGAGCGGCAGGCGGCGCGCGCGTTCCGGGTGGACCGCATCACCGCGGTGACGGACCTCGACGGCGCGAAGCGTGAACCGCTGTCGCGCTTCTTCTACGAAACCTTCGGCTTCATCTGGCCGAAGGACGCGGAGGTCGTCGCCCCCGAAGAGCCCGAGGACCAGCGCTGGGATCGCATCCGCATGGTCATCCGCAAGGCCGGCATCACGCTCCTTGCCGCGCTGGCACGCGCGGATCGCGAGATCGGCGCGGCGGAAGTGGAGGAGATGGTGTTCTTCTGCGAGCGCGCCTGCGCCGTCGAGGAGATCGACCTGACCGGCGCCGAGCGCGAGCGCCTCGCCGCCTGGGTCGCCCGCCTGCGGCCGACGCCCGAGTCCGTGGAAAGCTCCCTCGACACCCTGTTCGAGAGCGGCACCGAAGCCATCGCCACCTTGCTCAAGGCCGGCATGCGCGTCATCAGCGCCGATGGCTCGCTGAAGGACGCTGAGGCCGAAATGCTCGACGCCTTCTGCTATGCCCTGACGGGACGGCACGTCAGATAAGGTTAACCGAAAGCCGAGGCGCGGCGGCACCATATGGCCGCGCCTGCGTTGTCCTCCCAAACCATCCGGAGGACATGATGCCGTCTGCCCGCCCGACCCGCTTCTTTCTCCCTGCGATAGCGGGGGTGTTCCTCGCCGGTACGCTGCTGAGCGGCGCCGCGCTGGCCCAGCAGGCCGCGCCGGCCGATCCCGTTCCGCCACGCCCCGCGCCCGCCGGAGCACCCGCCACACCGGCGACGCCGCCCGTGGTCTCGCCGAAGGTGGCGCCACCGCTCGCCGCCCCCAAGCCCGAGGACGCGCTGAAGGCGCGGGCGGAACAGACCGTCACCGAAGAAGCCCTGAAGGCTGCCGAGGCCGAGGCGCCGGAGGACGCCGAGCGCGCTGCCGCCTGCAAGGCCCATGCGATGGTGCGGCTGAAGGCCCACTCACCCTCGGTCGACGACATCTTCATCGACATGGACGGCCTCACCATCGCCAAGGCGGACGTGGCCGTGGGGCAGGAGAAGATCACCGCCGTGCTGATGGGCGAGGCCTATATCAAGCGCGATCGCTCGGACAAGGCCCACCGTTTCCTCTGCCTCGTGGGCGAGAAGGACAAGGTGGTGATGACCTTCTTCACCGAGCGGTAGGGGTCCTGGCGGTAGGGGTCCTGGCGGTAGGGACCCTGGCGGCAGGCGTCCCGAAGACAGGCATCACGTCTCGACGAGGCCCGTGGTGTTGCCGGAAGCCGCCGAATCCGACCGGCCATGGGGCTTGGCGAGATATTCGCTGGACCGCATCTCGTGCAGGCGCGAGATGGTGCGGGCGAATTCGAACGCCTCTGCCCCCTCGGTGCCGAGATAGAGCTGCTCGGGCTCGGCGGCGGCCGAGGCAATGAGCTTCACATTGGCGTCGTAGAGCGTGTCGATCAGCGAGATGAAGCGCTTCGCCTCGTTGCGCTGGTCCGGCCCGAGAATGGGGATGTGCTCCAGCACGATGGTGTGGAACAGGCGGGCGAGGCTGAGATAGTCGGGGTTCGGCCCCAGCGCCGCCTCGCACAGATTGGCGAAGGAGAAGCGCGCCGCGCCCTGCCCCATGGCGGGAATGGCGAGCTTGCGGCCCTTCAAAAGCATCTCCCCCGGTCGGCCGCCCGTGGGCCCGGCGAGCCGCCGCCAGGCCGCCGCCACCGCCGCGTCGGCGGCCGGGCCGAGCGGCGTGTGCCAGGTGCTCACACCCTCCAGCTTCTCCATGCGGTAATCGGTGCGGGAATCGAGGGACATGACGCGCATGCGCTGCTCGATCTCGCCGATGAAGGGCAGGAACAACGCGCGGTTGAGGCCGCCGGCGTAAAGATCCTGCGGCGCGACGTTGGAGGTGGCCACCACCACCACGCCGTCGGCGAACAGCTTCTCGAACAGCCGGCCAAGGATCATGGCGTCGGCGATGTCGGTGACGTGGAATTCGTCAAAGCACAGCACCTTGGCCTCGTCGGCGAGGGCCTGCGCCACCGGGGCGATGGGGTCGGCGCTCTTGCGCTCGCCCTGCTTCTGCGCCTGCCGCTCGCGGAAGATGCGCTCATGGACGTCGCCCATGAATTCGTGGAAATGGGCCCGGCGCTTGCCCTTGGCCGGCAGGGCATCGAAGAACAGGTCCATGAGCATGGTCTTGCCGCGGCCGACCTTGCCATAGACATACATGCCCTTGGGCTGCACCGGGGCGCGGCGCTGGAACAGCCAGCCGAGCGCGGAGGATTTCTGCGCCAGCGCCCGCTGCCGCAGTTCCAGCTCCAGCCGGGCGAACTCCTCGACTACTTCCGCCTGGGCCGGGTCTTCCGAGATATCGCCGGCGGCAAGCTTCGCCGCATACAGCTCCGTGACCCGCGCCGTCGTCTCGCCCGCCATGAACGTGTTCCCGTTCACGCGCCGTTCCCGGCGCCTTCACCGTTGCCGCGCCTGACGGCGCTTGTGCATTGCCGCATCCGCTTAGAGCAGATCGGACCAAAGTTGAAGCGCTAGCCGGCAAACCGGAACTCGCCGCACCCTGCCATTGCCCGATGGAGCGAAGCAGTAGAGGTTGGGGCACATCCCGCGCACCCGACCGCGCTAAGGCCAAATTCCGCGTTCATCCACCGTCCCGCCCGACAGGAAACAGCCGAGCCCGCACGATGGAGTCCCCCTCCCCGCCGCCCGCAAGCCCCGTCCACACGCGCGAGCCGTTCGCCCGCAGCGTGAAGCGCTGGCTCGCGGACCACGATCCCGGCGGCATCGACACCACGCGCGCGCTGGCGCTGGGCATCTCCTTCGTCATCGTCATCGTCACCGGCTATGCCACCTCGGTGGCCTTCCGCTTGGGCATGGACACCACCTTCCCGATGATGGCGGGCTGCGCCGCGCTGGTGATGATCTCGTTCAATCCCGGCGCCAGCGTCGCCGCCGAGGGGCGCACCATGCTGCGCCTGTTCACCGTTTCCGTTGCCTTCCTCACGCTGCTCACGGCCATCGGCCCCGGCAACGGCGCGGCCAACGACATGCTGCAGAAGCTGCTGCTGATCCCGCTGTCGTTCATCGCGCTGGCCTTGCGGCGCGGCGGCATGGACGGCCAGCGCCTCGGCCTCGCGCTCATCGTGGTGGCGACGGTGGGCACCATTATCCGCCCGACACGGATGGAGGCGGCCATGCTTCTCCTCGCCTTCTGCCAGGGGGCGCTGGTGGCGGCTGCGGTGCGGCTCTCGCCGTGGCGGCCGTCCGCCGTGAACGCCTTCGTGGACACCACCCTGGACATGCAGGGGGCGGTCGCCAGCTATCTGCGCGAGCTGTCGGCGGCGGTGCGTGAAAACCATCCCTTCCCGCCGGATGCGTCCGAGGTGCTGGAGCATCTGCGTGGGCGCGTCTGGAACGCCCTCGCCAATGCCATCGCGGAAGACCCCGCCGCGCAGCCCGATTTCGAGCAGTTGCGCGTGCGCTTCTACCGGCTGCGCGTGGCGGTGCAGCTTCTCGCCGGCTGCGTGCCCAAGAACACGCCCGACACCGTGGAATGGCGCCACCCTTTCGCGGCGGCAGCCGACCACATCGCCCGCCGGCTGGAGGCGGTGGATGTCTCCGACGTGCATGCGGAAGAGCGGTTCGAGCGGGCCGTGGCGCAATTGCGCCTCGTGGCCTTCTCGCCGGAGCTGCCCGGCGAGGCGCGCTTCGCGCTGCTGCGGGCGCTGACCGCCTTCGATCGCCTCTCCATGGTGGTCACCGGCATCGCGGCGGCCGAGATGGCGCCTTTCCCGCCGCCCCACCCGGATGCGACGCCGGACGACCTGCCTCCGCCGCCCAAGGCGATCCCGCTCTTCGTCAAGGGTCCGGACGGCCGCCAGATCCTTTCCGCGCCCTACCGGGTCGCCTGCCAGGGGGCGATGGCGACGGCCATCACCACCGCCTTCGACCTCCTCGTCCATCTCGATCATGCCTATTGGGCGACGATGACTGTCATGTTCGTCATCGGCAACAGCGTCGGCGAGACCTACATGCGGGTCCGCTACCGCACGGTCGGCACGCTCATCGGTGTGGCGCTCGGCTTCGGCCTGTTCCTCGCGCTGGAAGGGCAGATCTGGGTCATGGCCGGCTTCTGCATGCTGGCGCAGATGGTCGCCGTGGTGACCCAGAAGGACCGCTACGACATCGCCTCCGCCGCCGTCGGCCTCTCGGTGGTGCTGGGGCTCCACATCATCTCCGGGCTCGGGCCGGAGGGCATGATCGCCCGCGTCTACGAGACCGCCATCGGCGCGGCGGTGGCGCTGGCCGTGTCGTTCATCGTGCTGCCGGTCTATCTCACCGATCAGGTGCGGCCCGAGGTTCGGGCGCTGCTCCGACGCTGCCGGACGGCCTTCGCCTCCTGGTGGCCGCATCCGGGCGAGACCACCAGCGTCGCGGCCTTGGTGCAGGATGTGCGTGGCCTTGGCCTGCGCCTGCCCAATCTCGGCGCCGAGCAGGTGTTCGGCCATTCGGCGGGCGACGTGGCCAACATCGTCTCCACGCTGGACGTGCTCATCACCTATCTCGCCCTGATGGAGGACGTGGCCCACCGCCTCGCCGCCGCGAACCCCTCGGAGCAACTGGTGACCGTGGTGGAAGCGGCCCGGTCGCGCACGCTGACAGCCTTCGAGGTAGTGCTGGGGGAGGCCGGCGCCGGCAGCGCCGATGCCGCCAATCCCGCCGTGGCGGCGGCCGTCTCAACCGTGCTGGGCCTCGCCGACGATGCGAAGCTCAGGGAAACGCTGCCGCTGGTGGCGGACTATCTCGCCTACTCGGAGGCGCTGCTGCGCCCCTTGCGCGAACTCAATGCCGGCCTGCGCGACAAGCCCTGGCGCAAGGAAGACATGATCGCCGCCGGCGCGGCTCCCGCGACGCCGGCGCCTTAGATCCAGGCTTGATCACAGTCCATGTGGCTTTAGTGTCCAATCGAGGTGATGGCCGAATCGGGGTGCCACGACCATCACCCATGCAGGGGGAAGACGATGACGCGGGCTGGCGTTTGCAATTTGGTCGCCGTGATGGCGCTTGCGACTGCGGGGATAAATCTGGCGAACGCCCAGACGCCCGTCGATCTGGGCACAATCTGGAACGAGCAGGAAGCGGGATGGCAGGGCGTGTGGACGCGCGTCGGGCGGTCCAACACATTTCAGGCCGTCTGGACCAAAGACAATCGCGTTGTCCGCGCCACTCTTCAGATGACCGTGAGTGGAAATGTCGTTTCGATCACGCGGGATGACACGGCCGGGCCAGGCGTTGGCAAGGCCGGCTGCGCATATACCGGAACCGTAAAGGGCAACACGATCGCGGGCGATTACAATTGCGCCTGGTCGAAAGCTGCTGGAAAGTGGAAGGCGACCATTTCGCGTTGACCATCCAGACGCTAGCCGTGCCTGGCGCCCGGCTGCGGCTTTCTGTAACGGCGGCCCCAACGTTCACATCAGCGGAATCCCCGTCGACAGTCGCAACGGAGCGCTCCCAGGCGAGCCGGCGCGTTCTCCACGCTGGGTTCGAGGGCGACTCACTGAGCGGGTTGAGTTTAATCCGCTCGGGTCGCGCTCTATAGCGCGACCGGCTTGAAGTGCTTGGAGAGCTTCAGCCCCTGCCCCTGATAATGGGAGCGCATGTCGGCGCCGTAGAGGGTGTGCGGGCGCGCGGCCATGCGCTCGTAGACGAGGCGGCCCACCGTCTGGCCGTGCTCGAGGATGAACGGCACCTCGCGGGAGCGCACCTCCAGCACTGCGCGGGCACCGCGCCCGCCGGCCGCCGGATTGCCGAAGCCGGGGTCGAAGAAGCCGGCATAATGCACCCGGAACTCGCCCACCAGCGGATCGAACGGCACCATCTCCGCCGCATAGTCCGGCGGCACATGCACCGCCTCGCGGGAGGCGAGGATGTAGAAGGCGTCGGGATCGAGCACGAGGTTGGCCGGCCGGTCCGGCCGCACATGGATGGGCTCCCAGAAGTCCGCCACGTCCAGCACGCCGGCCTGATCCACGTCGATGACGCCCGTATGCTTCTTGGCGCGGAAGCCCATGAGCCCGCCCAGCGCATCGCCGGCAAGGTCCACGCCCAGCGCGATGCCGCCCGCCGCCACGTCCGGGCTCGCCGCATCCACGAGGCATTCGGCGGACTGGAGGTTCAGCAGTTCCAGATCGGACAGGCGCGAGACGCCACGCCGGAACCGCACCTGCGACAGGCGGGAGCCGGTGCGCACCAGGATGGGAAAGGTGCGCGGGGAGATTTCCAGATAAAGCGGGCCGTTATAGCCGGCCGGGATGGTGTCGAACGCGCGGGCGCCGTCGGTGATGACGCGCACGAACACGTCGAGCCGCCCGGTGGAGCTTTTCGGATTGGCCGCGGCGGCAAGGTCCGCCGGCAGCTTCAGCCGCTCGAACAGTTCCACCAGATAGACGCAGCCGGTTTCCAGCACAGCGCCCTTGGTAAGATCGAAATCATGCAAAGCGAGGTCGCCGAGCCGTTCCTTCACCGAGACGCCGGCGCCCGGCAGGAAGCTCGCGCGCACCCGCCATGCGGTGCGGCCGAGGCGCAGGTCCAGGCTCGCCGGCTGGATCTGGTCGTCGTCCAGCGCCTTGCGGCAGGCGATGGCGCCGGACGCCTTCAGCGCCCCGATCGCCTCTGCGGGCAGGATGCCGGGCTTCAGATGCTCCGTGGCACGCACCGTCATATCCGCTTTCCCGTCCTTTTTGTTCGATTTACCGGACGAAGCCCTTGACGCCAAGGGGGCCCCGCTCTTTAGTGCGGCCGTGGAGAATTTGAGCCGGCCGGCTTGCAGCCACGTTAAACAACCATGCTAAAAGGCCGGGGAGACGACAAGGGAAGCCTCATCGGCGTGTCCGATGGCGTGCGCCCGGTCCGGTCCCCTCGGCCTCCCTCGGAGACCGTCATGTCCGTGGCGCCCAAGCCCACCCCCCGGTTCGTCCCCCGCGATCCCCTTACACTCCACCCGGAAACACGGCTAGTCCATGGCGGGACGACGCGCTCCCCCTTCGGCGAAACCTCCGAGGCGCTCTTTCTGACGCAGGGCTTCGTCTATGACGACGCCGAAAGCTGCGAGGCGCGGTTCAAGGGCGAAGATCCCGGCTTCGTCTATTCGCGCTATTCCAACCCCACCACTGCCATGTTCGAGGAGCGCATGGCGCTGCTCGAAGGGGCGGAAGCGGCCCGCGCCACGGCGTCGGGCATGGCGGCGGTGAATGCCGCGCTGCTCTGCCAGCTTTCCGCCGGCGACCATGTGCTCGCCGCCCGCGCCCTGTTCGGTTCCTGCCGCTGGATCCTGGAGGACTTCCTCCCGCGCTTCGGCGTCGAGACCACGCTCATCGACGGCGGCGACCTCGACGCCTGGAAGGCGGGGGTGAAGCCCAACACCAAGATTCTGTTCCTGGAAAGCCCCACCAACCCGACGCTAGACCTCATCGACATCGCGGCGGTGGCGGAGATCGCCCACGCGGCCGGCGCGACGCTGGTGGTGGACAATGTGTTCGCCACTCCGCTCCTCCAGCATCCGTTCGAGCTGGGGGCGGACGTGGTGGTCTATTCCACCACCAAACATGTGGACGGACAGGGCCGCTGCCTGGGCGGGGTGATCCTCTCCTCCAAGCAGTTCGTCACCGACCACCTGCAGACCTACCTGCGCCAGACCGGCCCCTCCATCTCCCCCTTCAACGCCTGGATCATGCTGAAGGGGCTGGAGACGCTGGCCCTGCGCGTGGAGCGCATGCAGGCGAGCGCGGGCAAGGTGGCCGATGCCCTCGCCAGCCTGCCGGGCGTGGAAAAGGTGATCTATCCCGGCCGTGCCGATCATCCACAGGCCGAGCTGGCCAAGCGGCAGATGAAGGGCGGCGGCACCCTCGTCACCTTCGTGGTGAAGGACGGCAAGGAAGGTGCCTTCCGCTTCGCCAACGCCCTGCGGCTCATCCGCATCTCCAACAATCTCGGCGATGCGAAGAGCCTCATCACACACCCGGCCACCACCACGCACCAGCGATTCACGCCGGAGACGCGGGCGGAAATGGGCATTTCCGACGGCCTGCTGCGCCTCTCGGTGGGCCTCGAGCATGCCGACGACCTCATCGCCGACCTTGCCGGTGCCGCCGAAGCCTTGTGATTGCTGACGTCGCGGCGCGCACCTTGCCGCGCCGCACCATGTCCTGTTGCGCGCGGGCGGCAACGCAGGTTCACTATGCGCCCGCGGGAGCATTTTCTCCCGCGGTGTGGGGAGGTCGAGCGGGTATGTACCGCGCCATCACTCGGAATATTCAGGTGACCGCGACGCCGCGTTATGTGGCCGAGCGGTCTGAGCCCGACCAGGGCCGTCATTTTTGGGCCTATACGATCGAGGTGGCCAATTTGGGCCAGGAGACGGTGCAGCTCAAGGCGCGCCACTGGATCATCACCGATGCCAACGGCCGCACCGAGGAGGTGCATGGTGCCGGCGTCGTCGGCGAGGAGCCGACCCTGCCGCCCGGCGGCCGGTTCGAATACACGAGCGGGGTGCCGCTCAACACGGCCACCGGCATCATCCGTGGACGCTACGAGATGGTCACCGACACGGGGGAGGCTTTCTCCATCGAGATCCCGGCCTTCTCGCTGGACGTGCCGGACGTGCGCCGCGTCCTCAACTGACCGCATCCATCCGCCCGGCGAAGGCCGGGCGGGACGATTTCAGCTTTAGCCTTTCAGCTTTAACTTTTTTTGGCCCCTGTCCTTTATTGAAGTTGCTGCGAACCGGGCGAGAGGGGAGATCATGCACGCGGGCATTCCCACCGTGGAGGCCGAGGCCGTATCGGTCCTCAGCCTGCGCCCGGTCGCGGCCACGCTCGGCATCCTGCTCGCCATCCTCGGCGCCGCCATGCTGGCGCCGGCCGTGGTCGATTTCGCCGCCCGCGCCAACAGCCGGGAGACCTTCGCGGGCGCCGCCTTCGTCGGCTCGGCCGCCGTCACCATCTTCGTCGGCGTCCTTCTGTGGATGACCGGCCGCGGCCAGCTCACCCGCAAGCTCGACCTGCGCCAGGCCTTCCTGCTCACCACGTCGGTCTGGGTGGTGCTTTCCGTGTTCGCCGCCCTGCCGCTGATGTGGGGGCCGTCCCGCCTCTCCTTCACGCGGGCCATGTTCGAGAGCATGTCCGGCCTCACCACCACCGGCGCCAGCGTCATGTCGGGGCTCGATGTCATGTCGCCGGGCATCCTCCTGTGGCGGGCGCTGCTGCACTGGTTCGGCGGCATCGGCATCATCGCCATCGCCATCGCCGTCATGCCGGTGCTCTCCATCGGCGGCATGCAGCTGTTCCGCACGGAATCCTCGGACAAGTCCGACAAGTTCCTGCCGCGCGCTGGCAGCATCGCCAAGCGCCTGCTGCAGGCCTATGTGCTGCTCACCGTCATCTGCGCGGGGTGCTTCCTGGCGGCGGGCCTCAAGCCGTTCGATGCGGTGACGCTCGCCATGTCCACCCTGTCGAGCGGCGGCTTCGCCAATTCGGATTCCTCGCTCTCGATATTCGCGAATCCGGCGGTGGACTATGTGGCCATCGTCTTCATGCTCGCCGCCGCCCTGCCCTTCCCGCTCTATGTGCGGGCACTGTCGGGGGATGCGAGCCGCCTGTTCACCAATCCCGAGGTGCGGGTCTTCCTCGCCATCGTCGCGACCTTCACGCTGCTGTCTTTCGCCCAGCAGAGCCTGCAGGGCATCGCCAGCGGTGAAACGGCGCTCAGGAACGCCCTGTTTACGGTCAGCTCGCTCATCTCCACCACCGGATTCATGTCGGTGGACTACACGAACTGGGGACCGCTCTCGGATTCCCTCTTCTTCGTGCTGATGTTCCTCGGCGGCTGCACCGGCTCCACCTCGGGCGGGCTGAAGGCGCTGCGTCTCGCCATCACCGGCAAGGCCATCCGCCAGCACCTCAAGCGCATCTCGTTCCGGACCGGCATCTTCCCCATCCGCTATGGCGGGGCGCCGGTCGCGGACGATGTGGTGGGCTCGGTGCTGTCCTTCGTCTTCCTGTTCCTGCTCACCTTCTTCCTGGTGGGCGTGGCGCTGAACGTGATGGGCCTGGACCTGCGCACCGCCTTCTCAGCGGCCATAGCCTGCCTCGCCAACGTGGGGCCCGGCCTCGGGCCGGTGGTGGGGCCGGCCTCCAATTTCGGCGGCCTGCCCGATCCCGCGCTGTGGCTGCTCACCGGCACCATGATGCTGGGGCGGCTGGAAATCCTCACCGTGCTGGTGCTGTTCATGCCACGCTTCTGGGTCCGCTGACGGGCGCGATCCCCCCTCAGAAATGCGCCATGTAGCCGCCGTCCACCGCCAGGATCTGGCCGGTGATGTAGGACGCCGCCGGCGAGGCGAGGAACACCGCCGCGCCCGCCACCTCCTCCGGATGGCCCCAGCGCCCGAGAGAGGTGCGGCGGGAGAGCCATTCGCGCAGCGTCTGGTCGCGCGACTGCGCCTCGTTGGCCGCGGTGAGCATGTAGCCGGGGGCGATGGCGTTCACCGTGATGCCGTGCGGGCCGAGATCGGCGGCGAGCGCGCGGGTCAGCGCCTCCAGCCCGCCCTTCGCCGTGGTGTAGGCCGCATCCCCGGCGCGGGAGAGCGGACCGGCGATGGAGGTGATGTTGATGATGCGCCCGCCCGCCTTGCGCGCCACCATGCCCCGCGCCACCTGCCGGGTGAGATGGGCCGGGGCGAGGAGGTCCACCTCCACCAGACGGCGGAAATCCGCATCTTCCATGTCGAGGAAGGCGCGGCGATCGCGGGCGCCGGCATTGTTGACGAGGATGTGGATGGGCGGCGCCTTGGCCATGGCCGCATCCGCCGCCTCCGCGTCGAACACATCGAGCAGGAAGGGCTCGGCCTTGCCGCCCTTGCGGATGATGGCGGTGACGGCCGCGCCGAGCCGGTCCGCATGGCGCCCGTTCACCAGCACATGGGCGCCGGCCTGGGCCAGCGCCAGCGCCATCTCGAAGCCGAGGCCAGAGGCAGAGCCGGTGACGAGGGCGGTCTGTCCATCAAGGGCGAAAGGGTGGGTCACGGCGGGGCTCCGGGGTTTGTCCCCCCTGCCTACCGCTCCCGGCGGATTCAGGCCAGCAGATAGCCGGTGAGCGCGCCGCAGATCGCGAGGGCGAACAGGCCGCCGTCATGCAGCGCCAGCGCGAGGCGGCTCGGCTGGCCGGACTGGTAGATCCACGCCGTCGCGCCCACCGTGGCCACCGACCAGCCGGCGCCGACGCAGATCAGCGCCGCCGTGATGCTCTCCGGCGTCGCGAGCCGCTGCAGCGGCACGCCGATGGCGACCAGCACGACGCCCGTCAGCGCGATGGCCAGCGGCGGCAGGCGATCCCCCGCAAGCGCCAGTGGCACGGCCGGCGCATACATGGCCGCCACGTGCAAGGCGATGAAGCCGAACACCGCCGCCCCGCCGATGCCGCAGCCGACCAGCGCCAGCGGCGCGCCGGACATGACGGCATTCATGCCGTACCAAGCGGTGCCCGCCACCAGCGTCGGCCAGACGATGGCCGAGAGGGGCGCCGTCACCTTGGGCCGAAAGGTGGAATTGGGGTCATCCGCCAGCATCACCGCGACGCCCAGCGAGCAGGTATGCGCCAGCGCTGCCAATCCGGCGGCGCCGACGAGGAAGAAGGGCGCGGCGAGGCTTTCGGCGAAGCTCGCGAGCGTCGGCCCGGCCACGGCGGCAAGGAGGCCGCCGGCCAGCACGCCGGCCGTTGCGGCGGCGGGGCGGCCGCTCGCGGCGGCGGCCTCGTGCCGGTAGAAGAAGGAGAAGCCCTGCGCCATGCCGAGCCACAGGGCGCCGAGGCAGGCCCAGGCGAACTGCCGCTGGATCAGCGCCGCCACCAGCAGCGCCCCGCCGGCAATGCCCACCGAGGCGCCGAGCGCAAAACCGGTGCGCCGGCCGAACGCATCGCGCAGGAAGGAGGCGGGGAAGGAGGCGAGCGCCGCGCCGAGCAGCAGAGCGGCGAAAGGCCAGGTGACGAGCTCCGGCCGCGGCGCCAGTTGCGCGCCGGCCAGCGGGAGCGCCGCAGACGCCACCGTCTGCGCCAGCACGGCGAAGGCGAAGCCCACCGCGAGGCCAAAAGTGGAGACGGCGCGGGGGCCGTTGTCATTGGCCGGGGCGTCGAGCTGCGGGTCGCAGACGCAGACCAGCATCCCCGCGCGGGGCTCGGGCGCTGGCGCGGCGCGCCTCACGGCCGGCGCCTTTCCGGTGCGGCGTGGGAAGGGGGTCTTGCGCTCTCCGGCAGGTCGTCGTCGGACAACACCCGGACGGCCGCGCCGTCGAGGTCGTCATATTGCCCGCTCTTGAGGCTCCACAGGAAGGCGAACAGGCCGCCGAGGCCGAGCAGCAGCGCGAGGGGCACGAGATAGACGAGGACGTTCACGCCGCCACCTCCGTGAGCGCGCCGGTTTCGCCCGTCGCGCTGTCGTCCCCCACCGCCTCTTCCTTGCGCCCGGGACGCGCCGCGCGCAAGGCGTTCACGGTCACAAGGATGGAAGAGCCGGACATGGCGAGCGCCGCCACCAGCGGCGTCACGAAGCCGGCGATGGCCAGCGGCACGGCGATGATGTTGTAGCCCACCGCAATGGCAAGGTTCTGCCGCATCAGCCGTGCTGCTGTACGGGCACCGTCCACCGCGGCCAGCACTGGCCACAGGCGGCGGCCGAGGAACACCGCATCCGCATGGGCCTGCGTGACGGCAGCGCCGCTCGCCGGCGAAAGGGAGACGGTGGCAGCCGCCAAGGCCGGCGCGTCGTTGAGGCCGTCGCCGACCATCAGCACACGGCGGCCCTGGGCCTTGAGGGCGTCCAGCGCGGCGATCTTGTCAGCGGGCTTGAGGCCAGCCTCCGCCGCGACGATGCCGAGGGCTTCCGCCACCGGCGCCACCGCCGCCGGCCGATCACCGGAGAGGATGCGCACGTCAAGGCCGCGCGCCTTCAGCTCGGCCACCACTTCGCGCGCATCCGGCCGCAGCGCCTGGGCGACGCCCATGACGAGAACCCTCTCACCGTGGCGGAAGGCGATGAGGGAGGCATCGGCGGGCAGATCGGCGGGGGCCGTGGCCTCGCAGAAAGACAGGCTGCCCAGGCGGGCGCGACGGCCGTCGATGATCGCCTCGATGCCCTGACCGCTCACCTCGGTGACGTGCTCCAGCGCCGGCCCCTTCGCTCGCGCGACGATGACGCCGGCCAGCGGATGGCGGCTCGACAGGGCCAGCCGGCCGGCCAGCGCCACCAGTTCAGGATCGGCCCCGCGCGGCAGAGCCAGCGCCGGCTCGGGCAGGGTCAGGGTGCCGGTCTTGTCGAAGACCACCGTATCCACAGCGGCGAGGCGCTCCAGCATGTCGCCGGCATTGATGAGGAGGCCGGCGCGGAACAGCCGGCCGGTCGCCGTCACCTGCACCGCCGGCACGGCGAGCGCCAGCGCGCAGGGGCAGGTGATGATGAGGACCGCCACCGCGATCATCACCGCATCGTGTAGCCCGGCGCCCGCCAGCAGCCAGCCGATGGCCGAGACGAGGGCGGTGAGGTGCACCATGGGCGCGTAGAGCCGGGCCACCCGGTCGGCGAGGCGCACATAGGCGCCCTTTTCCGCCAGCGCGCCGTCGAGCAGGCGCTGCACGTCGTCCACCAGGGTGTTCTCGCCGCCGGCGGTGACGGTAAGGTGCAGCGCGCCCTCCCCGTTCAGGCTGCCGGCATAGACGTGGTCCCCGGCCTTCAGCGCGCGCGGCAGCGTCTCGCCGGTGACGAGGCTTTCATCCACCGCCGAGAGGCCGGAGGCGACCACGCCGTCCGCCGCCACCCGCTCGCCGGGATGGACGAGGATGGTGTCGCCCGGCTGGAGCGCCTGCACGGGCACCAGCACGGGCACCCCGTCGGCTCCCAGGCGATGGGCCATCTCGCCCCGGAGCGCCGCGATGTTGCCGGCCGTGGCGCGGGTGCGCCTGCGCGCCTCATGGTCGAGGTAGCGGCCGGCGAGGAGGAAGAACAGCAGCATGATGGCGCTGTCGAAATAAGCGTGCGGCTGGCTCATGGCCGTTTCAAGCACGCTCATGCCCAGCGCCAGCGTGACGCCGATGGTGATCGGCACGTCCATGTTCAGCCGGCCGGAGCGGATGGCCCGCACCGCGCTCTGGAAGAAGGGCTGGCCGGCATAGGCTGCGGCCGGCAGCGCGATGAGCGCGGAGATCCAGTGGAAGAAGTCGCGCGTCTCGGGGATGATGTCGGTGACGTTGCCCGACCACACCGAGACCGACAGCAGCATGATGTTCATGGCCGCGAAGCCGGCGACGCCGAGGCAGCGCAGCAGCCAGCGGGCATGCCGCGCCTCGCTCTCCTCCGCCCGACCGGCGAAGGGATGGGCGCGATAGCCGAGCGCTTCCAGCTGCCCCACCACGCGATCCGGCGAGGTGCCTTCCGACCAGGCGACGGTGAGGCGGTGGGTCGAGTAGTTGAGGCGGGCGCGCACCACGCCGGGCAGCGCCTTCACCCCGTTCTCGATCTCGCCGATGCAGGCGGCGCAGTCGATGCCGTCGATGGCGAGACTCATCTGCGCCAGGCCGTCCTCGGACGTGCCGACGAAGATGGAATAGTCGATCGCCTCAGACATCTTCAGGTCCCCGGGGGCTGCAGGGAGGGTGCGGGCTGAGCCCGCGGCACGGTTCAGCACCATGCCATGAAATAAAATGAGTACGACAGGCCGGCGGCGCGACGAACCGCCCAGCCTCTCGTACTCAAGGCACGGGCGGCACTGGACGGTAGCCGCCCGGCAGTCTCGATGCCGCCTCGGGAGGCCCGGAGGATGCCGGATGCCCGTTCAAGCGGCTTACGGAAGCTGCACCCGATTCTTGGACCGGAAGACCCGTTCGCCGCCTTGCGCAAAATCAATCACCAGATCCCACTGGCCGGCGCCGGCCTGGGTGCGGGCGCGGTAGCGGCCCTCGCCCAGCGGCTCGAGGTCCAGCACCACGTCGCGGCGCGCGTCGGTGGGGTGGGCGAGCTCGCCATCGGCGACGAGGTTGGTGATGGGCTTTCCGGTGCCATCGCGCACCACGATGTTCACCTCGCGGGCACCGCCGCCGGGTGAAGCGAGGGCCACGTCCACCTTCCAGTGCATGGCCGCCTGCCGCTCCGCCGCCTGATGCTCGGCGGTGAAGGCAAGGCCGGCCTTGTAGGAGCTTTCGGTCTCCACCCCCGCGAAGGTGGTCACGGCGAAGCGCGCCATGATGACGTTGACGCCGATGACCACGCCGAAGAAGGCGAGGAGGATGGCGAGCACCGCGCGGCCGGTCAGTTCGCGCGGTGCTTTCGGGGTGCTGGCGGCCGGGGCAGAGGCTCTAGCCATGGCGTGTTTCCCTTCCCTGCGGCCCGATCAGGGGCCGATGAAATGGTCGGTGACGGAGGCGGCGAGGCCGGAAGCCTTGTCGCGGATGCGGAAGGTCACGGGCAGGGACGCCGAGGGCGGGAGCTTGTCGCTGGTGGTGACGAGCACGCGCACCTCCCGCGTCTGGTCCGGGCCGATGGTGAGGCCGTCCGCATTGTCGCCGATCACCTCGATGCTGGCATCGGGAACGCCCTCGACGGAGAGGATGAACGTCCGCTCCTCCAGCTTCTTGTTGATGAGGCGGATGGTGTAGGCATTGCGGATGGCGCCGCTGGACAGCCGCACGAACAGCGGATTGCGGTCGTGGATGGCGGCGACGCCTTCCGTCGAGCGCCCGATCAGCGCGGTGAGCATGAGGCCCGAGACGAGGGCGATCAGCACCCCGTAGAGGATGGTGCGCGGGCGCAGGATGCGCTGGACGAAAGGCTTGCCGGCGGCGCGCGCCTCAAGGTTCGCCTCGCTCTCGTAGGTGATGAGGTTCCCCGGACGGCCGATCTTGTGCATCACCGTGTTGCAGGCATCGATGCACAGGCCGCACTGGATGCAGGGCAGTTGGAGCCCCTGGCGGATGTCGACGCCCGTGGGACACACCGCGACGCACTGGCCGCAATCCACGCAGTCGCCCGCGGGCAGCCCCTTCTCGCGCAGCACGGCCGCCTTCTTCACCGAGCCGCGGGGCTCGCCGCGATCGTAGAGATAGGTGACGTTGAGCGCATATTCGTCGGTCAGCGCCGCCTGGATGCGCGGCCACGGGCACATGTAGGTGCAGACCTGCTCGCGCATGTGGCCGGCGAGGGCATACGTGGTGAAGGTCAGCACCGCGATGGACATGTAGGCCACGGCGGGCGCCTGGAAGGTGGCCAGCTCCACCACCAGGGTCGGCGCATCGGCGAAGTAGAGCACCCAGGCGCCGCCGGTCCACCAGGCGATCAGCAGCCAGATGGAATGCTTCAGCGTCTTGTGCGCGAACTTGTCGATGGACCAGGGCTGGGCGTCGGCGATCATCCGCTCGCGGCGGTCGCCCTCGATCAGGCGCTCCACCGCCATGAACAGGTCGGTCCACACCGTCTGCGGGCAGAGGTAGCCGCACCACACACGGCCGGCCACGGCATTCATCAGGAACAGGACGAGCGACGCCAGGATGAGCAGGCCGGCGACGTAGTAGAATTCCTGCGGCCAGATCTCGAGGAAGAAGAAATAGAAGCGGCGGGCCGGGAAATCGATGAGCACGGCCTGGTTCGGCGCGTCCGGACCACGGTCCCAGCGCACGAACGGCAGCAGATAGTAGATGCCGAGGGTGATCCCGAGCAGGACCCACTTGATGGTGCGGAAGCGGCCGTGGACGCTCTGGGGATAGATCTGGCGCCGGGCCTCGTAGAGCGGGATGTCGTCGTCGCCGCTCACGACCACGGGGGCCTTCTTGTCCTCGGACTTGGTGGACAGGGCAGTCATCATCTTCACCGCGGTTCGCCGGTCAAGACGGACCGGCCATACGTCGGGGCCTTGCCCCTCGGGCGCAAATGCGGAGACCCCCGTCTCCGCTCTGCTGCACTACATTCATATCTTAGAATGTAGCCGTGATCCCCAAAACAAAAGGTCGCGCCGACGTTTGGTCGCGCGACCTTTTGGCATCTCCACCCAGATGGCTGTTCCGGACGCTGCGCGTGTCCGCCCGGAAGGCTGGCCGGTGGGCGCGTCCGGGGCGGAACGCCCCGGACCTCAGGCTCAGCGTCCGCCGCCCAGCGAATGGACGTAGACGGTGAGAGCCTTGATCGTGGTCGGGTCGAGGCGCGCGTGCCAGGCCGGCATCACGTTGCCACGTCCATTGATGACACCATACTCGATGGTGGCCTTGTCGGAGCCGTACAGCCAGATGCCGTCGGTGAGGTTCGGAGCACCCATTTCCTGGTTGCCCTTGCCGTCTTCGCCATGGCAGGCGGCGCAATTGGAGGCGAACACCTCCTTGCCCTTGTCGAAGTCCGCACCCGGCTTGGCGATGCCGGAGAGGGTGCGCACATAGTCCGCCACCGCCGAAATTTCCGGCTTCTGCAGGATGCCGTCCTTGCCGAAGGCCGGCATGTTGCCCTGGCGGGTATCCGGATCGTTGGCGCGGATGCCGTGCTCGATGGTCGTCTGGATCTGCTCCAGCGAACCGCCCCACAGCCAATCGTCGTCATTGAGGTTGGGGAAGCCGGTGGCACCGCCGCCGCCCGCGCCGTGGCAGGGCGCGCAATTGTCGGCGAAGGCCACGCGGCCCTGGGCTCGGGCGAGGGAGAGCAGCGCCGGCGTCTGCTCGATCTGCTCAAGCGAGGCGTTGGCGAGCTTGGCCGCGCTTTCGGACCGGACGGCCTTAAGGTCGGCGATCTGCACCGCCACCGCCGAGCGCGAATGCCAGCCGAGAATGCCCGGCGTCGCGGACGAGACCAGCGGCCAGGCCGGATACAGAATCCAGTAGCCGATGGCCCAGACGATGCAGGCGTACCACACCCACAGCCACCAGCGCGGCAGCGGGTTGTTCAGTTCGGAGATGCCATCCCATTCATGGCCGGTGGTCGAGACGCCGGTTGCCTGGTCGACCTTGCCGTGGGTGTCGTTGGTCGTGCTCACGGGATCAATCCTCTTTGAGCGGAATGTTGGCGGCGTCCTCGAATTCCTTCTTCCTCTTCTTAGAGGGCCAGAAGGCGTAAGCGACCACCAGCAGGAAGGCGACGACGAAGAGGACCAGGCCCCCCGTCTGGGCGAAGGCCGCGAGGCCGAGATAGGTGTCGTGCATCGATCACCTCACATTCGCCTGGTTGTCGTAGAGCTTGAAGTCGACGAGCGTGCCCAGCATCTGAAGATAGGCGATCAGCGCGTCGGCCTCGGTGAGTTCGCCCGGATTGCCGTCGTAGTCGCGGCCCTGCGCCTTGGGATAGCGCTTCTGCAGGCCATCGGCGTCGGCGGCGTCGGTGGTCGACTGGGTCTTCAGGTCGTCCTGAGCCTTGGCGATCATCTCGTCGGTGTAGGGCACGCCGAGAATCTGCTGGACCCGCATCTCTTCGCCGATGTGCTTGGCGTTGAGCTTGGTCTTCGCCAGCCACGGGTAGCTCGGCATGATGGAGGCCGGCACCACGGAGCGCGGGTTGTTCAGGTGCTCCACCTGCCACAGGTCCGAATACTTGCCGCCGACGCGGGCGAGATCAGGACCAGTACGCTTGGAGCCCCACTGGAACGGACGGTCGTACATGCTCTCGGCCGCCAGCGAATAGTGGCCGTAGCGCTCCACCTCGTCACGCAGCGGGCGGATCATCTGCGAGTGGCAGTTGTAGCAGCCCTCGCGGATGTAGATGTTGCGTCCCGCCAGCTCGAGCGGCGAGTAGGGACGCATGCCCTCCACCTTCTCGATGGTGCTCTTCAGGTAGAAGAGCGGGGCAATCTCGACGAGACCGCCGATGGCGATCATCACCAGGATGCCGAGCATCAGCCAGTAGGAGTGCTTCTCGAAGATCTGGTGCTTGGACCAGATGGAGGTGCCTTGGGTCGCCATGCTCGCCTCCTCACTCGGCCGCCTGCAGGGCGAGCTCGCGCTCGGCTGCGGTCTGGGGGGTGGTGATGGTCTTCCAGACGTTCCACGCCATGACGAGGGCGCCGGCCAGGAAGAGGATGCCGCCCAGGGCACGGATCACGTAGAGCGGGTGCATCGCCTCGACCGTCTCGATGAACGAGTATTCGAGGAAGCCGAGCTGCGTGTAGGCGCGCCACATGAGGCCCTGCAGGATGCCCGCCACCCACATGGAGGAGATGTAGAGCACGATGCCGAGGGTCGAGACCCAGAAGTGCCAGTTGATGGCCTTGACCGAATACATTTCGCGCTTGTTCCAGAGCCAGGGCACCAGGCAGTAGATGGCGCCGAAGGAGATGTAGGCGACCCAGCCGAGCGCGCCGGAATGCACGTGGCCGATGGTCCATTCGGTGTAGTGGCTGAGCGAGTTCACCGCCTTCACCGACATCATCGGGCCTTCGAAGGTGGACATGCCGTAGAAGGCGACCGCCACCACCATCATGCGGATGACGGGATCGGTGCGCAGCTTGTCCCAGGCGCCCGAGAGCGTCATGAGGCCGTTGATCATGCCGCCCCAGGAGGGCATCCACAGGATCACCGAGAAGGTCATGCCCAGCGTCTGCGCCCAGTCCGGCAGTGCCGTGTAGTGCAGGTGATGCGGGCCGGCCCAGATGTAGATGAAGATCAGCGCCCAGAAGTGCACGATGGAGAGCCGGTAGGAATAGACCGGACGCTCGGCGCGCTTCGGGATGAAGTAGTACATCAGGGCGAGGAAGCCGGCGGTCAGGAAGAAGCCCACCGCGTTGTGGCCGTACCACCACTGGAACATGGCGTCCTGCACGCCGGACCACAGGATGTAGGACTTCGGCGAGAAGACCGACACCGGGATGGTGGCGTTGTTGCCGAGGTGCAGAACCGCGATGGTGATGATGAAGGCGAGATAGAACCAGTTCGCCACATAGATGTGCGGCTCGTTACGCTTCAGCAGCGTCACCAGGAACACCAGCAGGTAGGTGACCCAGACCACGGTGAGCCACAGGTCCGAATACCACTCGGGCTCGGCGTATTCCTTGCCCTGGGTGATGCCCAGAAGGTAGCCCGTACCGGCGATGACGATGAAGAAGTTGTAGCCGAGGATCACGAACCACGGGGCGAGATCGCCGGCGAGGCGGGCGCGCGAGGTCCGCTGCACCACGTAGAAGGAGGTGGCGAGCAGCACGTTGCCACCGAAGGCGAAGATCACCGCCGAGGTGTGCAGCGGCCGAAGCCGGCCGAACGAGATCCAGGGCAGGTCCAGGTTCACCACCGGGAAGGCCAGCTGCAATGCAGCGATGACACCCACCAGGAAGCCGGCGATGCCCCACACCACGGCGGCGATGGTCGCAAACTTCACGACGCCCATGTTGTAGTTGGGCTTGCCGTCGATGAACTGCGGCACGTCGCCGGCCGGGCGGTTCATGTAGCGGTTGCCGATGGCGAACACCGCCGCGATGCTCGCCGCCGCGAACAGGTACGCGTGAAAAGCGTATTCCGGCGTGTAGGCCTTCGCCGCCACGACGATCGAGAAAAGGGCGAAGAGGGAGAACACCCCGATGAGAGCGCCCTCACCCCACCTCAACGACTTCGCCGGGGGCTGGATTGGAGCTTGCAATGTTGTCATCTGTGGACCCTTCACGCCGGAGCGCAGAACTACACCCGGGGGACTAGGACGCAGATCAACGCCCTAGGACCGTTTTTCACCTTGACGCATGTCAAAGGCTATGCCCGGCGAAATACGGATGTGCGCTGTGGCGGGCCGTCGCAAGTTGCCAAGCCAAATGCCGCAGCGCAGCGGACATCAGGTCGCATAGCCTTCAAGCAAACGCTGGACGCGCGAGCCTGGAACGCCTCCAGGCTCCACCACATCGACCACTATTTTCCACAGGACGAATTCGGGCAAGCGACAATGCTTCGCGGCCACATGCCGCACGGCTTTTAGTCCAGAGTTTGCCGGAATCTCGCCACGGCGATGGCCATCGCCACCAGCATCAGCACCACCAGCGCGCCCGCATCCGTGGTGAGGTCGGACATGCCCGAGCCCTTCAGGAGAATGCCGCGCACCATCCTGAGATAGTGGGTGAGCGGCAGCCCCTCGCCAATCCACTGCGCCCACAGCGGCATGCCCGAGAACGGAAACATGAAGCCTGACAGCAGGATGGAGGGCAGGAAGAACATGAACGACATCTGCACCGCCTGGAGTTGGTTCTGCGCCAGGGTAGAGAAGGTGTAGCCGATGGACAGGTTGACGACGATGAACAGCAGCGTCGCCACCGCCAGCAGAATCGCGCTCCCTTCAAGCGGGACGCCGAAGAGAATCATCCCGGCGCCCATGATGAGGAGGGCCTGCAGGATGCCCACCAGCACGTAGGGCGTGATCTTGCCCAGCATGATCTCCACCGGATGGATGGGCATGGAGAGAAGGCTCTCCATCGTCCCGCGCTCGATCTCGCGCGTCACCGACAACGCGGTGAAGATCAGCATCGTCATGGTGAGGATGGTGCCGAGCAGGCCCGGCACAATATTGAGCTGGCTGGTGCCGGCCGGATTGTAGCGTCGGTGCTGCACGATCTCGAAGGCCGCGCTGCCCGGCGCGTCCACGAAGCGCTCCCGGGAAAGCGCCGAATTGACCACGCCGGCAAGCGCGGCGAGCGCATTGGCCGAGCCCACCGGGTCGGTGGCGTCCGCCGCGACCAGCAGCTGGGGCGTCTCCCCCCGCCGCAGCGACCGCTCGAAGCCAGCCGGGATCTCCACGAAGAACAGCACCTCGCCCGAGCGGATCATGTGCTCGGCATCCTCCGCGCTCTTCACCTCACGCACGAAGGCGAAGAAGGCGGTGTTGCGCAGCGCGGCGAGGATCGCCCGGCTGACCTCGTTGTTCTCGTGGGTGAAGACGGCCGTGGGCAGATTCCGCGGCGTGGTGTTGATGGCGTATCCGAACAGGATCAGCTGCAGCAGCGGGATCATGATCATGGTCGCGAACGTCACGCGGTCGCGGCGGAGCTGGATGAACTCCTTCACGATCATGGCGCCGACGCGCGTGAAAAAGCCGCCCCGCGCGGCGCGGGCGCTCATCGCAGTTCGTCCTTGGAGCGGCGCATCAGGTCGATGAACACGTCCTCCAGCGTCGGCGCGTCGGCACGGAAGGCGAGGCGCGTGTCCGCGCGGAAGGGCGCGAGCGCCGCCTCCAGCGCCGCGGCATCACGGCCGGAGATGTGAAGGGCGGTGCCGAAGGGGGCCACCATGTCCACGCCTGCGCGCTGGGAGAGGTCGCGGGCGAGGTCGCGGGCGATGCGCCCGGCCTCCTGCCCCTCCCCCTTCACCTCCACCGTCACGGTGGTGAGGCCGGCGGCGGCGATGACGCTCTGCACGGTGCCCTGGGCGAGGAGCTTGCCATAGGCGATGTACGCGATCTCATGGCAGCGCTCCGCCTCGTCCATGTAATGGGTGGAGACGAGCACGGTCAGCCCCTCGGCGGCGAGGTCGTGGATCTGCTCCCAGAACTCGCGCCGCGCCTGCGGGTCGACGCCGGCGGTGGGCTCGTCCAGCAGCAGAAGGTCGGGACCCGGCAGGATGCAGGCGCCCAGCGCCAGCCGCTGCTTCCAGCCGCCGGAGAGCGCGCCCGCCAATTGCTTGCCGCGCCCCTCCAGCCCCAGCCGCTGGAGCGCGGCGCCCGCCGCCGCCTCGGGCTGCGGCACGCCATAGAGGCGTGCGACGAACTCCAGATTCTCCCGCACCGAGAGGTCCTGATAGAGCGAGAAACGCTGGGTCATGTAGCCCACGTGCTCGCGGATGGCGCGGGACTCGGTGAGGATGTCCATGCCGAGGCAGGTGCCCCGCCCCGCGTCCGGGGTCAGCAGCCCGCACAGCATGCGGATGGTGGTGGTCTTGCCGGAGCCGTTGGGGCCGAGGAAGCCGTAGATCTGCCCGCGCCGCACCCGCATGGTGAGATTGTCCACCACGCGATGCCCGCCGAAGCTCTTGGAGAGCCCCTCCACCTCGATCACCACATCCGGGTCGGGGGCAGCCGGTGCCGACGCCATGCTCACGGCGAGGCTCCGAGACTCACATTCACCGGCTGTCCCGGCTTCGCCCTGGCCGGATCGTCGGGCCGTGCCTCCACCATATAGACGAGCTTGGAGCGCTCCTCGCGGCTGTAGATCACCGGCGGGGTGTATTCCGCCTGCGCCGCGATGAAGGACACTTTCGCGGTGAACGGCGCGCAGCCGTCGCAGGTGACGGTGACGGGGGCGCCGGCCTTGACCTTCGGCAATTGGGCCTCCGGCACGAAGAAGCGCACCTTCACCAGCCCCGGCGGCAGCACGGAGACGATGGGCCGTCCTTCCGGCACCATCTCGCCGGGCCGGTAATAGACGGTCTGCACCGGGCCGTCGGCCGGGGCCTTCACGCTGCGGCGGTCGAGCCGGATCTGCGCGGCCGCAAGGTTCGCCTTCGCCGCCTCGGCGGCCTGCTCGGCCGCTTCGATATCCTGGTTGCGCGAGGCGATGCGAGCGGCGGCAATGCGGCGCTTGGCCTCGTCCAAGGCGGCCTGATTCTGGTCGTACTGGTGCTGGGCGGAATCAAGATTGGCCTGGGAAGACGCGCCCTTGGGCACCAGCGTCTTCTGGCGGTCGAGCTCGATGCGGGAGAGGTCGAGGGCGGCGGCGGCGCGGCGCTCGGAGGCTTCCAGCACCGCGACCTCCTCCGGCCGCTGGAGGGGCGAGCGGGCATTGGCGAGACGCGCCTCGGCTTCCCTGAGCTGGGCGGCGGCGGCGTTGCGGTCGGCGGTCTGGAGATCGTCCTCCACCTTTGCCAGCACCTGCCCGGCCTTCACCTGCGCCCCCTCCTCGACCAGAAGCGCGGTGACGCGGCCAGCTTCGGTGGGGCCGATGAACACCAGATCCCCCTCCACATAGCCGGAGAAGCCAGCTGTCCCGTCGCCGTTGCAGCCGGCGAGGCCGATCGCGGCGGCGAGGGCGAAGGCACGGGCGAGCATGGCGCACAAAGCTGGGGCGCGTGTCACGTCTCTCTCCATCCAAGGCCGCGCAGGATCATGTCGCGATGGGCGGCGAGGAACTGGCGCACGTCGAGGGGATCGAAGGCGCCGAACATGCCGTTCCACACCACCGCGACGATGGCCGGGGCGATGACGAGCTGGGGGAAGCGGGCGGGAATATCGCTGTCGATCTCGCCGCGGGCGATGCCGCGCGCGACGATGGCACGAATGAGGGCAAGGCCGCGCACCACCACTTCCCGATGGTAATAAGCGGCGAGTTCCGGGAAGTGAGGGCCTTCGGCGATCATCAGGCGCACCAGCGCCTGTGCCGGTGTTTCCAGCACCCGTTGGGCGAGAAGCTCGATGAGCAGGTCCAGAAGGTCGCGGGTGTCGCCGGGGAACAGCGCCACCATGCCGCCGGCGTCGACGAGGACGGGAGAGAGGGTCTCTTCCACCAGTCCCCGGAACAGCGCCTCCTTGTCGGAGAAGTAGAGATAGAGCGTGCCCTTGGCGACGCCGGCCCGCCGCGCCACGTCGTCCAGCCGCGCGCCGGCGAAGCCGTGGGCCGAGAACTCCGCCAGCGCCGCATCGAGGATGGAGCGCCGCCGCTCCCCCTTGTCCATGGCCCGCGCACGCCGCCGCCGCGCCGGGGCCTTGGGCTCCGGCGGCGTTTCGCGGGCATCGGAAGGACCTCGCGCCATGGCAGCGACCGATTATGACTGACGCGTCAGTCATTAGCATCACTATGCGGAACCGCCAAGGTCCGTGCGGTCGCAGGGCGTGCCACGGGGTGGCGGCGGCGCAACAGGGACGAAAGATCGCCAAAACGGGAGGTATTTAAAAACCGGGCAATTAAGGTTAACAGAAGGTTGACGGAGCCAAGCGCGGCGGCTTGAGGCATTATCTTTTTGTTAACTCCGCTCGGACCCTCGGCAATGTCGAAGCGCGTTTCGCTCCTCAGCCTTCCTCTGGCGCTGGCCGCATGGGTCGCGCTTCTGGGCGCAAGCGTCCCCGCCACCGCGCAGGACGCCCGCGGGCAGATCCGTCTCGCCAACCTCGCCGCGGCTTTCGCGCCACGCCATCTCGCCGACGGACGCTATACGTCCGCTCCCTCCGGCTACGTCCGCTTCTGCGCCGAGAACGGCGCCGACTGCCGCGCGGCGGGGTCGATCATTCCCGCGATCCGGCTCGATGCCGAGCACAAGGCCGAACTCGAGCGCGTCAATCGCACCGTCAACGAGGTCGTGCAGCCCGAGACCGATCTCGACCATTACGGCGAGACCGAGCGCTGGGCCTATCCCGACGACGGCCGCGGCGATTGCGAGGACTATGTGCTCGAAAAGCGCCGCCGCCTCATCAACGCCGGCTGGCCGACTTCGGTTCTGCTCATCACGGTGGTGCGCGACCACGAGGGCGATGGCCACGCCGTGCTGACGGTGGTGACCGACAAGGGCGACCTCATCCTCGACAACCAGGAAGCCGAGATCCACACCTGGACCGACACGGGCTATCGCTTCGTCAAGCGCCAGTCCAAGGAAGACCCCTCCCAGTGGGTGTCGCTCGGCGAAACCCGGGTGCCGCCGGTGGTGGGCACCGGCCGCTGACCTTGTTTCCAGTCGCCTCGCCGGCTTCAGCCTCAGCGAGACGAAATCGGGCCGGAACCGACGCCGCGGTTCCGGCCCGTTTTGCGTTCCGTATCCCTTCCTGCCGGCTCAGTCGATGCGCTTGAGGCCCTTGGCATACTGGGGCCAGCGGTGCTGATAGCCCGCCGCCGTCGCGATCAGCCGCTCGGCGGCCGCCTCGTCGAGGGTGCGGGCGACCTTGGCCGGGGCGCCGACGATGAGCGAATAGGGCTCGAAGGTCTTGCCCTCGGTGACGAGCGCCATGGAGCCGACCAGACAGTGATCGCCGATGACGGCGCCGTTGAGCACGGTCGCGCCCATGCCCACGAGCGCCCCCTCCCCCACCGTGCAGCCATGCAGCGTCACGCTGTGGCCGATGGTGGCCCTGGGGCCGAGCGTCATGGGATAGCCGGGATCGGTGTGGAGAACGCAGTTCTCCTGAATGTTGGTGCCTTCGCCGACCACGATGGGCTCGTTGTCGCCGCGCAGCACGGCGCCGAACCAGATGCTGGCCCCCTCCTTCACGATCACCCGGCCGATGAGCACGGCGGTGGGAGCGATCCAGAAATTGCCGGAGGCGGGCAGCTCCGGGGCGATGCCGTCGAGGGCGTAAAGCGGCATGAGTTTCCTCCAGAAGGTCGGGCGTTGGCCGGCGTGGCGGCCGGGCGCGCCAGCCCCTGCCTATCGCCATCGGCGCCCGCATGCTAGAGGCGCGCGGCGCCTTCTCTTCACGTGGATTGCGCCCGGCCGCCCTGCAGAGACCAGCCCGTCGAGACCATGTCCCAGCCCCCTCCGCTCCCGCCGCCCCTCGCGAAGCTGCTCTACGACGGCTACCAGCACCAGCTGCGCGGGCAGTACGAGGATGCGGCGCGGGCCTATCGCAAGATCCTGAAGACGGCGCCGGACCATGCGGACGTGATCCAGCTGCTCGGCATCTGCCGCGCCCGGCAGGGCCGCGAGCTGGAGGCCATCGAGCTTTACCGCAAGGCGCTGGCGCGCCGGCCGGACGATGCCAAGTGCCACTACAACCTCGCCCTCGCCTACGGTGCGCTGAAGCGCAAGGCCGAGGAAATCGCCGCCATGGGCGAGGCCTTCGCGCGAGACCCCGCCCTTCCGCTGGCGGCCAACGTGCTGTTTCCCGCCCGCCGCGCCACCTGCGACTGGCGCGGCCACGACCGGCTTCTGGAGAACCTGCGGCTGGGCGCCATCGGCCAGAGCGCGCCTTCCATCCCCTTCCTCACCCTCTATATCGACGACCCCGCGCTGCACCTCGCCGGGGCACGGCGCTGGGTGGAGGCGGAGAAGCTGCCGGCACGGCCGCTCGTGTTCGATCATGCGGCCCGGCGCGCGGCCACGGGGCCGATCCGCGTCGCCTACGTCTCCGCCGACTTCCGCATCCATCCCACCACGCATCTCATCGCCGGCCTGCTGGAACGGCACGATCGCAGCCGGTTTGAGATCACCGCCGTCTCCATCGGCCCCGACGACGGCTCGCCGGAGCGGGCACGGGTGAAGGGCGCGGTGGACCGTTTCCTCGACGTGGAGAAGGCGGGCCCGGAGGACATCGCCCGGCAGATCGCTGGGCTCGGCATCGACATCGCCGTCGACCTCATGGGCCATACCGAAGGCGAGCGCATGAGCCTGTTCGCCCATCGCCCGGCGCCGGTGCAGGTGGGCTTCCTCGGCTATCCCGGCACCAGCGGAGCGGGCTTCTTCGACTACGTGATCGGCGATCCGGTGGTTCTGCCCTTCACCGATGCGCCCTTCTACAGCGAAAAGATCGTCCAGCTGCCGCATTGCTATCAGCCGAACGATCCGGACCTTCCCGTCGCCGAGCCGCCCGGACGCGCCGCCTGCGGGCTGCCGGAAGACGCCTTCGTCTTCGTCTCCTTCAATGCCGCGTGGAAGCTCGATCCGGACACCTTCTCCAGCTTCGCCCGCATCCTCGCCGCCGTTCCCGGCTCGGTCCTCTGGCTGCTGGAGGGCAGGCCCGGGACCACAGACAATCTGCGCCGCGAGGCCGCGCGGCGTGGCATCGATCCGGCCCGCCTCGTGTTCGCGCCGCGGGTGCCGCTGAAGGAGCATCTCGCCCGCATCGGTCATGCGGACCTCTTCCTCGACACCTTCCCCTACACGGCCCACACCACCGCCAGCGATGCCCTGCGGCGGGGGGTGCCCATCGTGACCCGCACCGGACGCTCCTTCGCGTCCCGGGTGGCCGACAGCCTCATGCGGCAGGTGGGCCTCGGCGATCTTGCGACCACGACGCCCGAGGCATTCGAGGCCCGCGCCATCGGCCTTGCCAATGATCCCGCGGCGCTTGCCGAGGTGCGCTCCCGCCTTCAGGCGGCCCTGCCCGCCTCGCCGCTGTTCGCCGTGGACCTCTACGCGCGTCACATCGAAAGCGCCTACGAGACCATGGCGGCGCGGATGCGCGCAGGGGCAGCACCCGAGGCGTTTGCCGTCCCCGCCTGAGAGGGCGCTCAGCCGGCGACCGGGCCATCCTCCGGTTTCCCCTGCCCCGGATTGCACTCCGGAGCCTCGGAGAGCGGCACCCGCCCCCGGCTGTCGCCGTTCTCGCGCGCCTTGTCGGCGAGCAGGGCATATTCCAGCCTCAGGCGTTCCAGAACTTCCTCGTCCAGATCCTCAAGGTCGAGCAGGCTCTCGCGCGGGCCCTCGAGGCGGGCGATCAGCTCGTCCAGCTTGATCTGGAGCGCGGCCGTATCCCGGTTCTGGCTGTTCTGGATCAGGAACACCATGAGGAAGGTGACGATGCTGGTGGAGGTGTTGATGACCAGCTGCCAGGTGTCGTTGAAGGCGAAGATCGGCCCGGTGAGCCCCCACACTACCAGAACCAGCACCGCGATGATGAAGGTGACGGGCTTGCCCGCCCACCGCGAAACGGCCTGCGACACGCGGGTGAAGAAGGGGCGGCGCGCGCGTCCGGCTTCGACCTGGCGCCGCAGCTCCCGGATGTCCTGCTGAGTGCTCATGTATGATGCCTCCGCGGGGCCGCGCAAAGACGGGCACCGCGCACAGATGCGTTGGTCATTGAAAGACCGCAGCGAGGGAACGAACGGCCGCGCCGGCGGTTCCGCTCGTGGCCGCGCTGGCGCTTGATGGACACAGGCACAGCCCGCCACGGAGGCTTCCATGACCGTTCAGATGATCCTGCTGCCGCTTTTCGTTCACGTGGCGCTGGTGCTCGCCGTGCTGCTGCGCGCCGTGCGCTCCACCGAGGTCACGGCCGACGGGCTCCGCGCCGGCCTCGCCGCCCTGCTCTTCTACACGCTCACCTGCCTCGCCCTGTTCACCCGCAAGGCGGACGTCGCCTTTGTGGTTCTGGCCTGGATCTTCGTGCTGCTTCGCATCGCCGCCGGCTTCCCCCAATTGCTCTCGACGCGGGCGCGCGGCGGCATCGGCGGGGTCAGCCTCGATCTGGCGAGCCTTGCCGTGCTGACCTTGATGTGGGTTCTGTTCGCCGTCGCGATCCTCCTCAACATCTGAAAGCGGGGCGGTTGACAGGCGGGCCGTGGCAGAAGAGGAGTTGAGGTCTTTGCAGACCGGGCGCCCGGCCGGGCGCCTCAGTGGAACTTGCGATGACCGATCCCGCCCGCCACGTCCTCGCCTTCGGAGGCCATGACGTCCTGTTCGTCATGGCGACCAGCCAGGAGTACGGAGAGCACCTGAAGGCCCGCATCGACCCGCTCATCACCGGCGTCGGGCCGGTGGAGGCGGCGGTGGAGACGGCCCGCGCCCTCGCCATCCTGCACCATCAGGGCCGCCACCCGGATCTGGTGGTGACGCTGGGGTCGGCCGGCTCGCGGCGGCTCGACCACGCGGAAGTCTATCAGGTCGCCCGCGTCGCCTATCGCGACATGGATGCCTCGGCGCTGGGCTTCGAGCGCGGCAAGACGCCCTTCCTCGACGAGCCGGTGGTGGTGGAGCTGCCCCACCGCATCGCAGGGGTGCCCGAGGCTTCCCTCTCGACGGGCGGCGCAATCATCTCCGGCGCGGCCTATGACGCGATTGCCGAAGACATGGTGGACATGGAGACCTTCGCCGTGCTGCGCGCCGCCCGCCGCCACGGCGTGCCGCTCCTTGGCCTGCGCGGCATCAGCGACGGCAAGGCCGAGCTGACCGGCTATGCCGACTGGACCGAATATCTCCACATCATCGACGAGAAGCTGGCCCGCGCGCTGGACCAGTTCGCCCGCCAGTTGAGCACGGAAGGGCTTGCCCCCGCCGCGCCGCAGGCCTGATCCGACAACCAGAAGAGCCGCCGTGACCCCTGCCGCCCGCCTTTCCGCCGCCATCGAGATCCTCGCCGACCTCGCCGCGCGCCGCCGCCCCGCCGCCGACGCGCTGAAGGACTGGGGCCTCTCCCACCGCTTCGCCGGATCGGGCGACCGCGCGGCCATCGCCGGCATCCTCTACGACACCCTGCGCCGGCGCGCCTCCGCCGCCCATGTGATGGGATCGGAGGAGCCGCGCGCCCTGGTGCTGGGGATGCTGGCGCTCATGCGCGGCCTTTCGGTGGACGCCATCGCCGCGCTCGCCGATGGAGCGCGCTTCGCCCCGGCACCCCTCTCCGAAGCCGAGCGCACCCGCCTCGCCGAGCCCAGCCTGGAGGGCGCACCGCCCTTCGTGCGCGGCGACTATCCCCAATGGCTGCATGCCTCGCTGCGGCACGTGTTCGGCGACAGCGTGGTCGAGGAAGGCGCGGCGCTGGCCGCCCGCGCGCCGCTGGACCTGCGCATCAACACACTCAAGGGCGAGCCCGAGGCGGTGAAGGCGGAACTCTCCCACCTTCACCCCGAGCCCTGCCGCTTCTCGCCGCTCGCCCTGCGCATCAAGCTCGATTCCGAGGGCAAGGCGCCGCCGGTGTCCGCCGAGCCCGCCTTCCTGCGCGGCGAGGTGGAGGTGCAGGACGAAGGCTCCCAGCTCGCCGCCATCCTCGCCCGCCCCGTACCCGGCGGGCAGGTGCTGGATTTGTGCGCCGGTGCCGGCGGCAAGACGCTGGAATTCGCCGCGCTGATGGACAACAAGGGCCAGATCTATGCCCACGACAGCGACATCCGCCGCCTGAAGCCCATGCACGAGCGCCTCGCCCGCGCCGGCGTGCGCAACGTGCAGGTGCGCAGCCCGCGCGGCGCCGAGGATGTGCTGAACGACCTCGAAGGCAGGATGGATCTCGTCCTCGTGGACGCCCCCTGCACCGGCACGGGCACCTGGCGGCGCAACCCCGACGCCAAATGGCGCGTGCGCCCCGGTGCGCTGGCCCAGCGCACTGCCGAGCAGGCGAAGATCCTGGAACAGGCCGCCCACTATGTCCGCCCCGGCGGCCGGCTCGCCTATGTCACCTGCTCGCTCTTGGACGAGGAGAACGGTGCCCAGGTGCGCGCCCTCCTCAACAAGCGCGAGGATTTCTCCCCCGTCTCGCCCACCGAGGCCGTCCTCGCGCTCGGCGGCTCCGGCTCCGCGCTGGCGGAAGCGGCACTGACCAGCCGCGAGGGCCTCTTGATGACCCCGCGCCGCACCGGCACGGACGGCTTCTTCGTGAGCGTGATGAAGCGGGCGGGGTGAGGCGAGCGTCTGAGCCCCGCGGAGGCATGCCATGCCGAGCTACAGCGAAGACTGGAACCCGTTTCCCAAGCTGACGCCGAAATTCCAGCTGAAGGTCACGCGGCTGGCGGCTCTGGGCTGCCTCCTGGTCCTCGGCACCGAGATCGGCATTCTGACATCGGTCGATTCCAGCCGGACCTACTGCCCCGGGTGGGAAATCGACACAGACAACACCATCTGGATGGTGGTGTTTTGCTTCGGCCTCGCTCCCACGGTCTACTGGTGCTGGCGCGCCGCAGTCATGACCGAGTGGAAAATCCTGAAGGAAGTGAAGGCCAAATACCAAAAGGGGCCGCCCTATCCCATGGGGGAGGATATCGTTCTAACGACACCGGAGGAGTTCCGGACCTTGGCGTTTGATCAAGCCATCTGCGTGGGCGCGATAGCCTCGACCTTGGTCTGTACCATTCCCCTCTTCTTCATGCTCGCCCTGTGCTCCCCTCTCGCCCCCCTCTGGCGCGCCACCCCTGCCCAGCGGCCCGGCGTGAACCTTCACCGCAGCTCCGGCGTTCCCGCCTTGCCCGTGACGCGCACGGGTGAAGGAGAAGGCGTCTCGCCATGGGTCTCATCCGCCTGCTGCTCCTCGTGGTCGTCCTCGTCGGCGGCTACTGGGCCTATTATGTCTATGCCTCCGGCGAGCCCTATGACGAGATCGGCACCGCCATCAATTCCCGCCTCCCGGAGAAAGCCCGTGAATTCGGCTGCGCCGAGCTGAAGCGCCGGCATTCCGGCGCCGTGAACGCGCCCGCCGGCTGCGAGCCGTTCTGGACGCGCATTTGACCCGCGCCGCGCGCTCATACGAGCCCCGCGCGGCGCTTGACTTTTGGAATCGGCGCTTTGCGGTTAAAGGAGGGGCGAAATTCGCCCTCTCGCCCAAGGCTTCACCATGACCGCCGCGCCCGCCGCCTCCCAGGACACCGTCCTCATCATCGATTTCGGCAGCCAGGTGACGCAACTCATCGCCCGCCGGGTGCGCGAGGATGGGGTCTATTCCGAGGTGGTGCCGTTTCAGAAGGCGGAGGAGGCCGTCGCCCGCCTCAAGCCCAAGGCCATCATCCTCTCCGGCGGCCCGGCCTCGGTGATCGAGGGGCAGAGCCCCAAGGCGCCGGACGCGGCGTTCGGGGCGGGCGTGCCGGTGCTGGGCATCTGCTATGGCGAGCAGTGCATGGCGGCGCAGCTGGGCGGGGCGGTGGAGGCGGGCCATCATCGCGAGTTCGGCCGCGCCGAGGTGACGGTCCAGAAGTCCGTGCCCCTGTTCGACGGCGTGTGGCGCCCCGGCGAGCGCCACACCGTGTGGATGAGCCACGGCGATCGCGTGACGCGCCTGCCCGAGGGCTTCGAGGTGGTGGCGACCTCCGAGAATGCGCCCTTCGCGGCCATCGCCGACGTCTCGCGCAATTATTACGGCGTGCAGTTCCATCCCGAGGTGGTGCATACGCCCGATGGCGCGCGCCTGCTTTCCAATTTCGTGCGCAAGGTGGCGGGCCTCGAAGGCACCTGGACCATGGGCGCCTTCCGCGAGCGCGCCATCGCCCGCATCCGCGAGCAGGTGGGCACCGGCCGGGTCATCTGCGGCCTCTCCGGTGGAGTGGACTCCTCCGTCGCGGCGGTGCTCATCCACGAGGCCATCGGCGACCAGCTGACCTGCGTGTTCGTGGACCATGGCCTGATGCGCCAGGCCGAGGCCGACGAGGTGGTCTCCCTCTTCCGCGGCCACTACAACATCCCGCTCGTCCATGTGGATGCTGCCGACCTGTTCCTGAAGGAGCTGGAGGGCGTCGAGGACCCGGAGGTGAAGCGCAAGACCATCGGCCGGCTCTTCATCGACGTGTTCGAGGCCGAGGCCAAAAAGGTCGGCGGTGCCGATTTCCTCGCCCAGGGCACGCTCTATCCGGACGTGATCGAGAGCGTCTCCTTCGCTGGCGGCCCGTCCGTGACCATCAAGAGCCACCACAATGTGGGCGGCCTGCCCGACCGCATGAACATGAAGCTGGTGGAGCCCCTGCGCGACCTGTTCAAGGACGAGGTGCGCGCGCTTGGCCGCGAGCTGGGCCTCCCGGAAAGCTTCGTCGGCCGCCATCCCTTCCCCGGCCCCGGCCTCGCCATCCGCTGCCCCGGCGCGGTGACGCAGGAGAAGCTCGACATCCTGCGCAAGGCCGACGCCATCTATCTGGAAGAAATCCGCTACGCCGGCCTCTATGACGTGATCTGGCAGGCCTTCGCCGTGCTGCTGCCCGTGCGCACCGTGGGCGTGATGGGCGACGGCCGCACCTACGACCACGTTCTGGCCCTGCGCGCCGTCACCTCCGTCGACGGCATGACCGCCGATTTCTACCCGTTCGACATGACCTTCCTCGGCCGCACCGCCACCCGCATCATCAACGAGGTAAAGGGCGTCAACCGCGTGGTCTACGACGTGACGTCGAAGCCGCCGGGCACCATCGAGTGGGAATGATTTTCCCTCGTCCGGCGCACCGGTAGCTGAGAATACCAGGACACCCAGTCGTCGGCCGGCGCTGGTTGCGGTGAGGTGTATTTAAAGACGCTCGATTTCGCCACCGGCGGCGAGATTGCGCGGGTGGCGTACAGCCGCCTCGCGGATCGGCCATGGGGTGGCTTGAGAAGCCGCGGCGAGGAACCTACCGCGGACCGCGATGTCCTACCCCGTCGCCGTCTCCACTCTTGCCCGCAGAACGCCCGCCAGATGTTCGGCGAACTGTGCGCTGGGAAGGGGCAGGTTGCGGTCGCGGAGCTGGCCGAGCACGAGGTCGGCGCTCGGCAGGTCGCGCTCGTCCACCGGGCGCACGATGATGCCGGGCGGCATGGCGTCCGGCTCGGCGCCGATCTCGATCTGGAAGGAGATCATGCCGGTGTGGGCGACGAGCCCCCGCAGCAGCTCGAAGGAATTGGTCTCCGCCGCCACCGACAGCTTGAGTCCCGCGCGGGAGAGCCGTTCCTCGATCATCTGCCGCCCGCCGGTGGAGAGTTCCGGCAAGGCGATGGGATGGCCGGTGCAATCGGCGAGGCGCAGCTTCGCCTTGCGGGCGAGCGGGTGGTCCGCGTTCATCAGCGCCACGAGCCGCTGCGGGAGGGTCATGATCGGCCTGAGGCGCCCGAGGAAGGGCGGCCGGAAGACGAGGATCAGGTCCACCACATAGTCCACCAGCAGGCCCATGGCCCGCTCGTGATCCACCACCATCACCTCGAACGTCATCAGCGGATAGCGCTGGCGAAAGGCGCCCATCTGCCGGGGCAAGAAATCGTGGGCCAGCGCCTGGCTGCAGGCGATGCGCACGGTGCCCCGCCGCAGCCCGCGCAGATCCTCCAGCTGCGAACGCATCCGGTCGGCATCGTTCAGCTGCTCGCGCACATAGGTAAGGAAGACTTCGCCGGCCGAGGTGAGCCGCACGCCCCGGGCGCGACGCTCCAGCAGCTTCAGCCCCAGTTCCTCCTCAAGATCCATGATCCGGCGATTGAGGGCGGAGGGGGTCACGTTGAGCCGGTCGGCGGCGCCGCGAATGGAGCCGGTGCGGGCCACCTCGTCCATGTAGCGCAGGAATCTGAGGTGCCGCATGACGTCTCCACCGCTTGTAGCTTTTTAGGCTACAGCATGTGGAACAATCGGCAATGGATCGCACCAGTGGCCCATGCCAGTCTCCATTCGTTTGGAGAGCCCTCTCCAGCCTGCCGCGAGCGCCCCATGTCCGTGTCCAGCCCTCCTCCGCTGCGCTTCGCCCGTCCCGTGCCGGCGCCCCGGACGGTGACGATCCCCGGGGCACCACAGCCCGCCGAGATCGATCTCGCCCGCACGGCGCTGGTCATCGTGGACATGCAGAACGACTTTCTCGAACCCGACGGCTGGTTTCCCCGCCTCGGCGTCGACCCCTCGCCGCTCCTCGCCATCGTGCCGCGCCTTCAGGCGCTGATGACGGCCGCGCGGGCGGCGGGCCTGCCGGTGATCTTCGTGAACTGGGGGGTGCGGGCGGACCGCGCGGAGCTTTCGGCCCCGCTGCTCGCCAAGGCGTCTGGCGCGGGCACGCGGCCGGTCTATGCCGATCCCTCGGTGGAGGGGCGCGGACGCATTCTCGTGGAGGGCGATTGGGGCGCCGCGACCATCGACGCGCTGGCGCCGGAGCCGGGCGACCTCGTAGTCCACAAGCATCGACTGTCCGGCTTTCACGACAACGAGCTGGACTCCATCCTGCGCAACCGGGGCATCGACACGCTCGTGTTCTCGGGCGTGAACATCGACCGCTGCGTGTTCTCCACCCTCTGCGATGCGAGCTTCCGCGGCTACGGCTGCCTGCTGGTGGAAGACGCCTGCGCCACCGTCTCCCCGGCCTATGTGTCGGACGCCATCCTCTTCCTCGTGCGCCAGCTCTACGGCGTCACGCTTTCGAGCGGCGACCTCATGTCCGCCCTCGCCGACCAGCCTCAACAATAACCAGAGCCAGACGGGACCTTCAGAATGACACTCCGGACACTCTCCCGACGATTTGCGCTTGCCCTCGCCCTCGGCATCGCCTCCACCGCTGCCGCCGGCCTTCCGGCGCTGGCGGACACCAAGCTGAAGATGGTGCTGAACTGGAAGTATCAGGGCCCGCAGGGCATGTTCTTCCTGGCGCAGGACCGCGGATACTTTAAGGCGGAAGGCCTTGACGTCACCTTCGACCAGGGCAACGGCTCCGGCGCCGCCGTGCCGCTGGTGGCGAACGGCACCTATGACATGGGCTTCGGCGACGTGAACGCGCTCATCGAGCTCGCCGCCAAGAAGCCGGAAGGCGCCCCGGTCGCCGTCTACATCATGTTCAACCAGCCGCCCTTCACCATCGCCGTGAAGGCGGACAGCCCGATCAAGACGCCCAAGGATCTGGAAGGCAAGACGCTGGGCGGCGCCGCCAATGATGGCGCGCTGAAGCTCTTCCCCGCCTTCTGCAAGGTGGCGAAGATCGACTGTTCCGGCATCAAGATCACCAACATGCAGCCAAACCTGCGCGAGCAGATGCTGATGCAGGGCCAGGTGGACGGCGTGTTCGGCTATGTGAACACCATCCGTTTCTCCGCCAAGCTGATCGGTGCCGACGACGACAAGCTGCGCTACATCAATTTCGGTGATTACGGGATGGATCTTTATTCCAACGGCATCATCGTCTCGGCCGATCTCATCAAGAACAACCCCGAGGCCATCAAGGGCTTCCTGCGCGCCCTCAACAAGGGCGTCATCGACACGCTGAAGGATCCGGACGCTGCGGTGGCGGCCGTGGCGAAGCGCGAGCCGCTCATCAAGGTTCCGCTCGAGAAGGAGCGCCTCGACGCCACCCTGAAGGCGGAGATGAACCACCCCGAGATCGCCAAGATCGGCCTCGGCAACGTGGACATGAAGCGCCTGCAGGACTCCATCGACATCCTGGTGGAGGCCAACAAGCTGCCCACCACGCCGAAGGCGTCGCAGATCTTCGATCCCGCCTTCCTGCCCCCGGTCGCGGACCTGCCCAAGAAACTGTTCTGAACTGGACGCTTCGGCGTCCCGATCCGGCGCCGCTCCCCGAACGGAGCGGCGCCCGCCCCGCACCCAACGGACTTCCCATGGATCTCAAGCTCAAGGATCGCGTCGCGCTCATCACCGGCCCCGCCAAGGGCATGGGCGCCGCCATCACCCGCGCGTTTGCAGCCGAAGGCTGCCGCCTCGCCCTCATCGGCCGGGACACGGCGGCCATCGCGCCGGTCGCCGACGAGGTGCGCGCCGCCGGCGCGGAGGCCATCGTGATTGCCTGCGACCTCACCAAGGCCGACGCCTGCGACGCCGCCGCCGCGCGCACGGTCGAGGCCTTCGGGACGGTGGACATCCTCGTCAATGTGGCCGGCGGCTCCGGCCCCATCGGCAAGACCGGGGTGGAGACGACGCCTGAAGAGTTCGACGAGATCGTCACCCTCAACATGAACGGCTGCTTCCACACCATGCGCGCCGTGCTGCCCACCATGATCGCGCGCCGCTATGGCAAGATCGTCAATGTGGGCGGCACCTTCGGCATGCGCGGACGGGCCGGCCGCATGGCCTATTCGGCCTCCAAATGGGGCCTGCGCGGCATCACCAAGAGCTTCGCGCTGGAGGTGGGGCCGCACAACATCAACGTGAACTGCGTGGAGCCGGGCATGGTCGACGGGCCGCGCTTCCGCGAGAAGGTCTGCGCCGACATGGCGAAGAAGCTTTCCATCACGCTGGAGGAAGCCATGGCCCGCCACGCGGCGGACTATGCCTTGCGCCGCGTAACCACCGACGAGGACGTGGCCAACGCCTGCCTGTTCCTCGCCAGCGACGTATCCCGCCAGCTCACCGGCATCGACATGCCGGTCGACGGCGGCTGGGCAATGCTCTGAGGAGGATGACATGAACGAACCGGTCGATCTCGTCATCCATGGCGGGCGCATCGTCTCTCCTGAGACGGTCATCGCAGCCTCCATCGCCATCCGCGGCGAGACCATCGTCGCCGTTGGCGCGCCCGATGCCATGCCGGAGGCGAAGGAGACCTTCGACGCGACGGGCCTCCACATCCTGCCCGGCGCCATCGACGTGCATGTGCACTTCCGCGATCCCGGCTACACCCACAAGGAAGACTTCGAGAGCGGCACTGCCGCCGCGGCCTTCGGCGGCGTGACCACCGTGTTCGACATGCCCAACACCATCCCCACCGTCGCGGACGGCGAGACGCTGAAGGCCAAGCACGCCATCGCCTCCTCCAAGGCGCATGTGGACTACGGCCTCTATGCGGTGCTGGGCGAAGACACCATCGACAAGGTGCCGGAGCTGGTCGAGGCCGGAATCATCGGCTTCAAGTGCTACATGGGCAACACCTTCGGCCGCATCCCTACGCCCTCCACGGGGGCGATGCTGGAGGCGTTCGAGGTGGTGGCCCCCACCGGCAAGCGCATCTCGCTGCATGCCGAGACCAATTCCGTGATGGAGCGGCGCCAGAAGCGGCTTACCGAGAGCGGGCGTAGCGATCCCCTCGCCCATCTCGCCTCCCGCCCCGCCGTGGTGGCGGTGGAGGCGGTGGCCCGCGCCGCCATCCTCGCTGAATGGACTGGGGCGCGCATCCACATCCTGCACATCTCCTCCGCCGCCGAACTCGGCCCGCTGCGCGACGCCAAGGCGCGCGGCGTGGACATCACCGGCGAGACCTGCCCGCATTACCTCATGCTGGGCGAGGACGACTATGCCCGCTGCCGCGGCATCATCCGCGTCAACCCGCCGGTGCGGGAGAGCGTGAACAACGAACCGCTCTGGGCCGGTCTCATCGACGGCACCATCGACATGATCGCCACCGACCATGCCCCGCACACGCCCGAGGAAAAGACCCGAGCCGATATCTGGAGCGTGGATTGCGGCTTCCCCGGCGTAGAGACGCAGATGCCACTGATGCTCACCGAGGTCGCGTCCGGCCGCTACGACATCCGCGATTATGTGCGCTGGAGCGCGGTGAACCCAGCCAAGGTGTGGGGCCTCTACCCGAAGAAGGGCGCCATCCTGCCCGGCGCGGACGCGGATTTCGCGTTCGTGGACCTCGACCACGCCTGGACCCTGCGCGATGCGGACCTCCAGTCCCGCTCCAAGATTTCCCCGTGGGACGGTCGGAAGGTGGTGGGCTTGCCGCGCCACACCATGGTGCGTGGCCGCTTCGTGATGAAGGATCGCGCGCTGGTGGCGGACACGAAGGGCCATGGCCGTTCCGTCCATGCCATCCAGCAGATGCCGGAGGCGAAGCCGCTGCACGCGGACGAGACCATGGCGGCGGTCGTCGCCCACCGGCCGGAGGCGGCGGCATGAACGAGGACGCCCCGCCCTTCGTCCATCTCCAGGACGTTCGCCTGACCTACGGCCATGGCGAGCGTACCGTGGAGGCGCTCGGCACGACCAACCTCAAGGTCGGCAAGGGCGATTTCGTCGCCCTCGTGGGCCCCTCCGGCTGCGGCAAGTCCACCATTCTGAAGCTGGTGACGGGACTCATCCCCGCCTCGGCCGGCTGGGTGTTCGTGGCGCAGCGCGAGGTCGGCGCCGAGCCGGTGCGGGTGGGCATGGCCTTCCAGAACCCGACGCTGCTGCCGTGGCTCACCATCCGGCAGAACGTGATGCTGCCCTTGAAGATCGTGCCGCCCTTCCGCCAACAGTATCGCGCGAAGAAGAAGACCGAGTTCCGCGACCGCGCAGACGCTTTGCTCGCGCAGGTCGGCCTTTCCGGCTTCGGCGACAAGTTTCCCTGGCAGCTCTCGGGCGGCATGCTCCAGCGCGCCTCTTTGTGCCGCGCGCTCATTCACGATCCGCAGCTTTTGATGCTCGACGAGCCCTTCGGCGCGCTCGACCAGTTCACGCGCGAGGAATTGTGGGCCATCCTCCAGGATCTCTGGCTGACGCGGCGGCCGACCGTGCTGCTCGTCACCCATGATCTGAAGGAAGCCGGCTACCTCGCCAACCGTGTGTGCGTGATGCGCGCCCGGCCGGGTCGCATCGTCGAAGATTGCGCGGTGGACTTCGCCCGCCCCCGCACCATCGAGATGACCTACGAGCCGGGCTTCGTCTCCCTCACCCAGCGCCTGCGCGAACTCATCGTCTCGGCCCGCGCGCCCGACGCCACACCCGATGCCGCAGTGGAGAGCGCCGCATGACCTACGCCGTGCGCCGCCGCCTGAATTCCGCTGCCGTCATCATCGGCTTCTTCGTCGTCTGGGAACTCGCCTGCGTGGTCTTCCACATCAAGGAGATCGTGCTGCCGCGCCCCAGCCAGGTATTCGCCACCCTGTGGCTGCAGGCTCCCGCCATCTGGCCGCATACGGTGCAGACGCTCTACACGACACTGGTGGGCTTCGCCCTCGGCATCGTCTCCGGCGTGCTGCTCGGGGTGCTCATCGGCTCCTCGCGCCTCGCCTATGACACGGGCTATCCGCTGCTGATCGGCTTCTCCTCCATCCCCAAGGTGGCCGTGGTGCCCATCTTCGTCCTCTGGTTCGGCGCAGGCACGGTCCCGGCGGTGCTCACCGCTATGATCATGAGCCTCTTCCCCATCGTGGTGAATGTCGCCACCGGCCTTGCCACCACGGAGCCGGAACTGGAGGACGTGATGAAGGCGCTCCGCGCCACCAAGCTCGACATCCTCTTCAATGTCGGCCTGCCCCGCGCCATGCCCTATTTCTTCGCCTCGCTGAAGGTGTCCGTGACGCTCGCCTTCGTCGGCACGGTGATCGCCGAGACGGTGGCCTCGAACCAGGGCATCGGCAACCTCATGATGATCGCCTCCTCCTCCTTCGACGTGCCCCTCGTCTTCGCCGGGCTGCTCGTGCTGGCGCTGCTGGGCGTCGGCCTCTACGCCATCTTCTCCCTCATCGAGGGGCGGGTGATCGGCTGGGCGCGGCGCAAGGACGGGGCGGAATTCGCCTGAGACACGCCATGCCCACTGCCAAGGTCCATCGCATCCCCACGGCGAGCCCCGACGACGTGTCGGGCCTCGCCGCCGCCATCGCCTCCGGCGCCATCCTGCCCCAGGGCATCCTTGCCATCTTTGGAAAGACCGAGGGCAACGGCTGCGTGAACGACTTCTCCCGCGGCTTCGCGGTCACCGCCTTGCAGACGCTGCTGCGCGCGCATCTCGGCGATGCGGCGGATGAGGTGTGTCTCGTCATGTCGGGCGGCACCGAGGGCGGGATGTCGCCGCATCTTCTGGTTTTCGAGGTGGCCGAAGCCCCGCCGGGCGGGGCATCCCCCGCGCTCGCGGTCGGCCGCGCGCACACGAGCAACCTCCCCTCCGAGCATCTCGGCCGGATGGGACAGGTTCATTCGGTGGCAGAAGGCGTGCGACGGGCCATGGAAGCAGCCGGCATCAGCGACGCCGGCGACGTGCATTTCGTGCAGGTGAAGTGCCCGCTGCTCACCGCCGCCCGGGTGCGCGAAGCCGAGGCACGGGGCGCACGCACGGTCACGTCCGACACGCTGAAATCCATGGGCCTCTCGCGCGGTGCCAGCGCGCTCGGCATCGCGCTGGCGCTGGGGGAGATTGCGGAGGACGAGCTTGCCGATGCCGCCATCTGCGCGGACTACGGCCTGTGGTCTGCAAGCGCGAGCTGTTCCAGCGGCATCGAGCTTCTGGGCCACGAGATCGTCGTGCTCGGCATGTCGAACAGTTGGAGCGGCCCGCTCGGCATCGACCATGCCGTGATGGCGGACGCCATCGATGTCGCGCCGGTGCGCGAGGCCATCGCTAGGCTGGGCGGCGCGCCGGGGGAAGAGACCATCGTGCTCGCGAAAGCCGAGGCGAGCCGCAGCGGCCTCATCCGCGGCAAGCGCCACATCATGCTGGATGACAGCGACATCTCCTCCACCCGCCACGCCCGCGCCTTCGTCGCCGGCGCTTTGGCTGGCGTGGTCGGCCACACGGAGATCTATGTGTCCGGCGGCGCCGAACATCAGGGACCGGACGGCGGCGGCCCGGTCGCCATCATCACAGCGCGAAGGCCGCCCCCGGGCGGCTAGCTCGCGCGCTCGTTCAACTCGGCAACATGATGGTTCCCGCGGCCCGGGCGAGCGCCCTCGGCACCAGTTCACGAACCTGCACATATGCGGGCTCGATCCCATTGCCATTGGCGATGCCGAACCTCTCCGACGGCACGAACTGCAGCCGCCGATAGTAGGCTGGATCGCCAAGCAGGATCACGGCGGTGTGGCCGACGGCCTGCGCCTTGCGCAGCGCGGCTTCGATGAAGGCGCTTCCGAGGCCGCGATTGCGATGCTCCGCCGCGACCGCCACGCAGGCAAGAAGCAGGATGGGCATGCCGCCACCTGCCGTCGATATGGCTGTCTGCGTGAGCATGAGGTGCCCGATCAGGCGATCCCCCCCTGAGGAGGACCAGCGCCAGCTCCGGCAAGTAGGCGCTGCCTCTCCGCTGGCGGTCGACGAAATCGTGCTCGTCCCCCTCGGCGTGATGGGCCAACTGAAAAGCCAATCGGACCAGTTCGTGGATGCGTTCAAACTCGCTCGCCCGCTCAGGCCGCAGATGGAACGCCTCTCCATCGCGCGCGCCGATCATGGAACAAGCACCAGCTTTCCGCGCGTCTGTCGCGCTTCAAGCGCCCGGTGTGCCTCCCCGGCCGCGGAGAGCGGATAGACGCCGCCGATGACCGCCTCGATACCGCCTGAGGTCGCCAGAGCAAACAGGCTGGAGAGCCCCTGGTGCAGGCGCGCGGGCGTGAGCAGCGGCACGGTGGCGAAGCCGGTGACACTCTGGTTCTGAAAGATCAGCTGAAGCAGGTCCGGGACGCCGAGATGGAAGTCGAGAATATTGAGCGATCCGTAGATGAAGATCTGCCCCATGTGCGCGAGCGCCTTGAGACTTTCCTGCATGACAGCACCGCCCACGGATTCGTAGATGACATCCGCCCCCTGCCCGTCTGTCAGGTCTCTGACGGCCTGCGACCAGCCCGCGACGGTATAGTCGACTGCTGCATCTGCGCCGAGGGAACAGGCAAATTCGCGCTTCTCCCGCGAACTCGCCGCCGCGATCACGCGCTTCGCGCCGGCGCGCCGCGCAAGCTGGACAATGAGGCTGCCGACGCCTCCGGCCGCGGCGCTCACCAGAACGCACTTGCCGGCAGGCGACGTCCGTTCCAGCAGCAGCAGCGCGGTCAGGCCCTGAACCATCAGCGCCACGGCCTGCTCGAAGGAAAGATCGTGCGGCAGCGGAGTCACGCATTCAGCCGGACAGCTATAGTATTCGGCATAGCCACCGAAGAAACGTCCGGCGGCAAAGCCCGATGCGGCCACCCGGTCGCCGGGTCCGGGCCCCTCGACACCGGCGCCGACCGCTTCGACGATGCCAGCCACCTCGCCGCCCAGGATGCTGGGGAGCGGTGGTGTAACGGCATAGCGGTCCTGGCGCATGGCCGTCTCGGCGAAGTTCACCCCCGATGCCTTGACCCGGACCAGCACCTCCCCGGGACCGGCGGACGGCATGGGAACATCGGCCAGCTTGAGTGTCTCCGGGCCACCAAAGGCGGCAAGCAGCACCGCTTTCATATCTGTCTCCGCTCCATCGCCGGACCGCGGGGGGCCGGCGCGCGATTGCCCCTCGGAGCGCTTTGGTGACATATGGATGGCGCGATGAACTACAGACAAACTTCTCCCATACAGACCTCGAGGTAAGTATGGCTGCGGTCCTGAAGAACCTCCCGCCGCTGCCGGCGGAGCGAACCCTGCGGATCATTTCGGGCCGCTGGAAGCCGGTGATCCTCTATCATCTCATGACCGGCTCCCGACGGCTGTCGGAACTGAACCGGCTCATGCCGGACATCAGCCAGAAAGTGCTGATCCAGCAATTGCGCGAGATGGAAGCGCACGGCATCGTCAGCCGGACAATCCATGCCGAGGTTCCGCCGCGCGTGGACTATGAGGCGACGGCGCTCGGCCAAAGCCTGCGGCCGGTGCTCCTCGCTCTGTGCGAGTGGGGGCGCAGGCACGCCGCCGAGCTGGATGATCTCGCCAGCCTCGGTGATTGCGCGCGCGTCTCGTTGCCGGATTGAAGGCTGCCTGAGCTAGAGCGGCGCGGCGCCCAATCTTGCCTGCCATAAGGCCCGACGTTTCTTCAACTCGTCGTCGCGCTCGAAATCGGGAAAATCCTCCTGCAGCCGATCCAACTCCTCGTACCGGAACCCCGCGGCGCCCTGCGCCGTCCAGGCGGATTGCAGCGCGCCATTGGCGTGGGTGCCGACGCCGAGCTCAAACCAGATCCTGTTCTTGTGAGTGTCGACGGCGCGGCTGGTGCCCACCCACACCTCCCCTGTGGCGGTGCAGATGACCGCATAGGTTCCGAACGCGGGCTTGCGTTGCCTGTAGGCCGCGACTGCAGCCTTTCGCTCCTGACGATCCATAAAGTCTCCCATTTTACCCGGATGATATATTGATTTTTCATCCGGGTAAATAAGCCCCCTAGGTTAGCGCTCGGGGCCCGGACCATCGGGGCATTGCCCTATGCCGGAAGCGTGTCCGGCTGGCGCGGACGGTCAGGCGTATTGCGCGAGACCGTTGCCGAGAGACCAGTTCTCCTTCTTCACTTCAATCAGGTTGATGAAGACGTCCTCCCGGCGAAGCCCGGGGCTTTCGCCGAGATTGAGGGCGATACGCCGAAACATGTCCTTCTTCTGCTCGATCGTTCGCGTGTCGTTGGCGGTGATCTGGATGAACACCAGATCCTGCGTGCGCGAGATGCCCATGTAGGAGGGGTCGAACCTGAAGTTTTCTGCCGAATGCTCGGTCATGATCATGAACTGGTTGTCTCTGGGCACGTTGAACGTCTCGTGCATGGCGCGCGCGAGGCTGTCGAAAATCGCCTGGCGATACGCCTCTGTCTTGCCGGCCCTGAGAGAAATGTGCGTGAGGGGCATGGTCAGCTCCGTCCCGATTGCAGATGGAGGAACCATACGACCTGAGGCATCATTTCGATATGCTATCATGCATTCTTACTGTAATATCATGATGCAATGACTGAACCACCCCTCGACCTCGACGCCGTGCGCACCTTCGTCCGCATCGCGGAATTGGAAAGCTTCACACGCGCGGCGGAGGCCATGGGGACGACGCAGGCGGCGGTAAGCCTCAAGCTGAAACGGCTTGAGGGAAGGCTGGATTGCCGCCTGTTCGAACGCACACCCCGCTTCGTTCAATTGTCCGCCCGGGGCGCCGCCTTTCTCGATCAGGCACGCGCCCTGCTGGAAGTCCACGACCGGGCGCTGGCCTCCTTGTCCAGTCAGCGCCAACGCCTGACCATCGGCATCAGCGATCATGTAGCTGGCCCCGAGCTTCCGGCCCTGATCGCCCGCATGAACGGCCAGGATCCTCAGCTCGTGATCGAAGTCCGGATCGGCTCCTCCGCAGATCTTCTGCAGCGATTTGATCGCCGGGAACTCGACAGCGTCCTGGTGCGCCTGAGGTCCGACCGAGAGGACGGCAGGCTGATCGCCGAGGAGCAGTTCGGCTGGTTCGCGGCGCCAGGCTGGCAACACCGCCCGGATGAGCCCCTGCCGATCGCAACCATGGCCGAGCCATGCGGTGTCCGCGCGCTTGCGTCTCAACTGCTCGATCGCGCGGGCGTGCCGTGGACGGAGATTTTCGTCGGCGGAGGTGTGATGGCGGTCTCGGCCGCCGTGATGGCCGGGCTCGGCGTGGCCGCGCTCTCGCCGCGCATGGTGCCGTTCGGCGCCGCCGATGTCGGCCCACGGCTCGGCCTGCCTGCTCTTCCCCGCCAGCCGATCATGCTGCATAGCCGGGCCAAGGAGGGCCCCGCGCGGGATGCGCTGGCGGGGCTTTCCGCGGCCTTCCGACGGGCGTGCGGCGTTTAGGTCAGTTCTGCTGTGCGGAGCGGGCGGTGATGGGGTTGTTTTGACACACAAAAGCCCCCGCCTGTTTAGGGTCGGGGGCTTTTGGGATGTGGATAGGGCATTATGCGCATGTGCTTTGCAGGCCTGGCAGCGACCTACTCTCCCGCGTCTTGAGACGAAGTACCATTGGCGCTGAGGAGTTTAACGGCCGAGTTCGGGATGGGATCGGGTTCAGGCTCCTCGCCATAGCCACCAGGCCGGCGAAGCACATGGGCAACCGTCTTTGGGAAGACGGGCGAAGCTGGATTTTGAAGAAGAAGGCGTCATCTGGCTCTTTGTGAGCGGATGAGCATTGAGGATGAGAACGATCAAGCCAATCGAGGGATTAGTACCGGTAAGCTGAACGTGTCGCCACGCTTACACACCCGGCCTATCAACGTGGTGGTCTTCCACGCCTCTCAAGGGACTACTCGTTTTGAGGTGGGTTTCCCGCTTAGATGCTTTCAGCGGTTATCCCGACCGTACATAGCTACGCTGCACTGCGGCTGGCGCCACAACAGCTCCACCAGAGGTACGTCCATCCCGGTCCTCTCGTACTAGGGACAGATCCTCTCAATAGTCCTACACCCACGGCAGATAGGGACCGAACTGTCTCACGACGTTCTGAACCCAGCTCACGTACCACTTTAATCGGCG